>DATAXW010000001.1:0-115307 GCA_036272895.1 Acidobacteriaceae bacterium
GCGATCGGCCAAATCCTCCAAAGAATCGCCGCCAACGACATCGATCCCCGCCGCGCCGGCCTGCTCCTCTACGGCCTCCAGATCGCCAGCCTCAACCTCCCCAAATCCAACCCCAAAGAGGAGTCAGCCCCCGAAGAAACCATCTCCGAGATCGTCCACGACCCCATCCTCGGCCCACTCGCCCCACCCGCCGAACTCCACTCCACCGAACCCAAAGGCTCCGCCCAACGCCTCCTCGAACAGCTCCCCTGGAACGACGACGAAGAAGAAGAAGAAGAACGAGAAGCCGAAAAATTAGCCGACTCCACCCTCCCTACAATCCAAGCCGTCGCCGAAAACTCCTCAAGCCACCGCAGCTACCAAAGGCTCCTCGGCATGCCGCTCCCTCAACCCCAGATACTGATGCACAAACGCAATCGCCATACTTCCCTCTCCCACGCTGCTCGACACGCGCTTGATCGACGAGGCCCGCACGTCGCCCACGCAGAACATCCCCGGCATATTCGTCTCCAGCGGAAACGGCTTCCGTTCATGCTCCTTCCAGTACGGCAGATCGCGCCCCGTGCACACATAGCCCTTCTCATCGCGGCGCAGCTCCTCCGGCAGCCACGCCGTGTTCGCATCCGCGCCGATCATCACAAACAGCGCGTCTGCGGCCCGCGTCCGCGCCGCCTCCTCCCGCGTCTTCGTGCAGATCGTCTCCAGCGAGCTCTCGCCGCCCACTGAGACCACCGTCGTATACGGCTCAATCGTGACGTTAGGCTTTCTCTTGATCTGCTCGATCAGATACTGCGACATCGTCAGCTTCAGCCCCTCGCCGCGCACCAGCATCGTCACGCTCTTCGCATAACTCGCAAAGTACATCGCCGCCTGCCCCGCCGAGTTGCCGCCGCCGACGATGAAGATGTCCTTGCCCACCACCGTGCTCGACTCCGTCCGTCCCGCGCCGTACAGCACGCCGCGACCCATCAACCGGTCGATGTTCTCCGCCTCCAGCCGCCGCCAATCCACGCCCGTTGCCAGAATCACCGCGCGCGTGCTCACCCGCTGTCTCCCATCCAGCTCCACGCACCATCCGCCTTCGATCGGCTCGACGTTTTGCACCTCGCGCGTCAGCACAATCTCCGCCCCGAACTGGATCGCCTGCTTCAGCGCCCGCTCGCTCAACTCATCGCCGGGAATGCCCGCGGGAAAGCCGAGGTAGTTCTCAATCCGCGACGAAGTTCCCGCCTGCCCGCCCACCGTCGCCCGCTCGATCAGCAGCACCTTCAGCCCTTCGCTCGATCCATACACCGCCGCCGCCAGCCCCGCCGGCCCGGCGCCCACCACCACCACATCGTAGCCATCGCTCTTCGGCTCCGTGCGAAAGCCCAGCGCCGCCGCCACCTTGCGCACCGTCGGCGGCTGCCCCACGCAGAACTCGCGGTCGATGATCACCGCCGGCCCATCCAGCTCGCGCGACATGCACACCGGCACCCTCTCCGGCTCCCGCTCCCTGTCCACCCACTCATACGGGATCCGGTTCACCGAAAGAAACGATCGAATGTCGCGGCAGTCCGTGTCATACTGCGAGCCCACCACCAGCACCCGCGACACCGGGATCTCCATCATCTTGTCCTGGATGTAGTTCAGCCGGTCGGTCATGGTCTTCAGAATCAATCCGCTGCACTCCGGCGAGCTGTCGATCATCTCCTTGAACTGCAGCTTGTCCAGCCGCAGCAGCCGCGACGGCTCTTTCGCACGGCAGGAGACAAACGCGGTCGATCCCAGAATCAGCGGAACCTCTCCGAAGAACTCCCCCCGGCTGTAGAGCTTCACCACCTGGTCCCGCCCGCTGATGTCCTTCAACACCTCCACCGCCCCCTCGATCATCACAAAAAACGAAGGCTGCTCTCCCTCACGAATCAACCACTCGCCCTTGTGCAGCCGCACATCCGCTGCCCTCTGCGCAATGCGCTGCAGCTCCGCCTCCGGCAGACACGACATCAAAGGAAACTCTTTTAGCTCATCAACGTGGAACAAGGTTCCCTCCATCCCTCGCAATCTGTGCAGCAGATCGCGCTCTCAACCCATGGCCCGATAGACTCTCCCTTCAGAATACTCCCGCTTGAAGCCCTCAAGACTCACGTTGCACTTCGACTCCATCCATCAACCGCGCTACCGGAAGAGATGCAGAAAAACCTGATTCGTAATCAGCGCGCCCACGTACGCCACGCAGCTCATGTACGCAAACTGGATCGCCGGCCACTTCCATCCATTCGTCTCGCGACGCACCACCGCAATCGTCGATGTGCACTGCATCGCGAACGCGAAGAACACCACCAGCGCAATCGCTCCGCCCATCGTCATGTCGTGATGCAGCGCCGCCTGCAAACTCGCCGAGTGCGTCGCCGGATCGACGCCGTACAGCGTCCCCAGCGTTCCCACGATCACCTCGCGCGCCACAATCGAGCTCAGCAGTCCAATCCCAATCTTCCAGTCAAACCCCAGCGGATGAATCGCCGGCTCAATCAGATGTCCCAGCCGCCCAATCACACTCGTCGTCAGCGCAGAGAAGTTGCCACCATGCGCCGGCAGCACACTCAACACCCACACCACAAACGTGCACGCCAGGATGATCGTCCCTGCCTTCTTCACAAACAGCATCCCGCGGTCATACAGCCGCAGCGCGAGCGACCGCGGCGTCGGCCACCGGTACTGCGGCAGCTCCAGCACAAACGGTGCCGGCGACGCCTTCATCACCCGCGAGTTCATCAGCCTTGCCGTCACCATCGCCGCCAGAAAGCCCAGCACATACAGCCCCAGCATCACCGACGCGCGCAGCCCGATCAGGTGCCCGAGAATGCTCTTGTTCGGAATAAACGCCGCAATCACCAGCGTATAAATCGGCAGCCGCGCCGAGCAGGTCATAAACGGCGCCACCATAATCGTCGCCAGCCGCTCGCGCTTGTTCTCAATCGTCCGCGTCGCCATAATCGCCGGCACCGCGCACGCATACGCCGAGAGCAGCGGAATAAACGCCTTCCCATTCAGCCCGATCGCGCGCATCACGCGGTCCGCAATCAGCGCCGCCCGCGCCAGGTATCCCGAGTCCTCCAGTATCCCGATAAACAAAAACAGCAGCAAAATCTGCGGCAGGAACACCAGCACCGACTGCACGCCGTTCCACAATCCATCGCGCAGCAGCGCGCGCAGCCAGTTGTTCGGCAGCAGGCTCGCCACCGCTCCGCCCGCACGCGTCAACACATCGCCGAGCCCATCGCTCAGCGGCTGCCCCACGCTGAACACCACCTGAAACACCGCAATCACCACCACCACAAAGATGATCGGCCCCCACACCCGATCCAGCAGCACCGCATCCAGCCTTCGCGTCCACAGCGGAGATGCCGGCGCCTCAAACCGGCTGCGCGAGCTCACCTGCGTCGCCCACCTCCTGCACGAAGCCGGGCTCTGCAGAATCGGCATCTGCGCCGATCCCGGCCGCGTCATCTCAAACTGCCCAAACTGATCCAGAAAGCTCCGGATCAGCTCCATCCCCGTCCCGCGCGACGCGCTGATCAGCGCCACCGGATGTCCCAGCTCATGCGCCAGCGCCAGCGCATCAATCTTCCCGCCGCGATCCTCCAGCAGGTCCGCCATATTCAGCAGCACCAGCGTCGGCAAACCCAAACTCAAAATCGGAGCCGCCAGCATCAACTGCCGGTTCATGTGCATGCAATCCAGCACCAGCAGCACCGCATCCGGCGCCGGCACGCCCGGCATATTGCCCTTCAGCACATCCACCGCAACCCGCGCGTCCTCCGAGTACGTCGCCAGGCTATAGATCCCCGGCAGATCGATCAGCGTCAGGTCCGCCCGCCCAAAGCTCTTCATGCTTCCCGAGTGGTGCTCCACCGTCACGCCCGGGTAGTTGGCCACCTTCTGCCGCATCCCCGTCAGCCGGTTAAACAGCGTCGACTTCCCACAGTTCGGCGGCCCAATCAGCGCAATCGTCCGAATCCGTCCCTTACGTGTCCCGCCCGGCCCGGCCGGCCCACCCGGCGCGCCCGCGACAGACTCTACCGGCGGCTCCAGCACCGCGGTAGACGACGGTCCGCAGCAGTCACTCATCGCCCGCTCTCAGCCTGTGCCCCGGCCAGCTCGACCGTAATGTGCCGCGCCGTCTCGCTGCGCAGCGCCACCTCTACGCCGTCAATCCGGTACACCGTCGGGTCCCCCGCCGGCGCCCGCCGCAACACCTCGACGCTCGCGCCCGGCAGAAACCCCAGGTGGGCCAGATGATCGCTCACCCGCTCCGGCAGCTCCACAGCCTCGAGCGTTCCGGACTGCCCCACTCGTAGATCGCTCAGTGCCATCTGTCTGCCTCACCTGCCGGATATACGACCAACCCTGTCGCCATTCGAGTATATACCCCCGCGAGAGGTTGTTCCTCGCCCCCAATCGCCCTTGTCATCCTGAGCGTAGTGGGGCGCGCCGGGTGCTGGGTGCCCCACAGGGGCTTCAGCCCCCGGATTAGCAGCGGGCTTTAGCCCGCTGAATCTGAGCTCCCAAAAACAGGGGCTTTAGCCCCGGCTGGATTTAGTATGATGTCTGAACTTAACCCGCCGCAGGAGAACTCCCCTTGTCTGAGCTCACCCGAAGACATTTCCTCGCAGCAACCGCCGTCACCGCCGCCTCGCGTCTTCTCTCGCCCTCGCTCGCCCGCGCCCTCAGCACCCTCGCTCCCACAGACGCGCCGCTCCAGCCGCAGCGCCTCACCGACGGATGGGAGTTCTTCCGCGGCCCACTCGGCAGCCCATGGGAGGTCTGGCACAGCCAGGAGCTCGCCGTCTTCACTCCCGTCGCCATGCCCCACTGCTTCAACGCCTACGACGCCTGCGACCCCGACGTTTCCTACTACCGCGGTCAGGGTTGGTACCGCACCTGGATTCAACCCAGCAATCCCTTCCCCTCCGGCCGCACCCTGCTCCACTTCTGGGGCGCGGGCCAGGTCACCACCGTCTTCCTCGGCGAAACAAAAATCGGCGAACACAAAGGCGGCTACGACGAGTTCGTCTTCGACATAACAGACGCCATTACAGACGCCCTCGCCGCAACCAAGCCCGACAAACGCGGCACGCCCCTCGCCGTCCTCTGCGACAACTCCCGCCGCATGGACACCATGCCCTCCGACCTCTCGGACTTCTCGCTCTACGGCGGCCTCTACCGCCACGTCGAGCTCGTCTACGTCCCCGCCGTCGCCCTTGAAGCCGTACACATCACCGCGCAGGACACCAACACCTCGCAGCCCAAAGCCATCGTCTCCGCTCGCCTCTACGCTCCCGCCCACGCCAATGCATCCTGCACCGCCGCAATCTCCATCACCGATCCCAACAACAAAATCATCCACCAATCGCAGCACACTCTGAACGTCTCGCAACAAGAAACCGAACTCAACACCGTCGATCTCCCCAACCCACTGCTCTGGTCGCCCGCGCACCCGCATCTCTACACCTGCACCGTCACGCTCTCGAGCGACGCCGGAACCTCCTCCACCACCGAACGCTTCGGCCTCCGCCACACCGAGTTCGTCGAGCACGGCCCCTTCAAGCTTAACGGCGAGCGCCTTCTCCTGCGCGGCACGCATCGCCACGAAGACCACGCCGGCTGCGCCGCCGCCGTTCCCGACGACGTCGTCCGCAAGGAGATGCAGCTCATCAAAGCGATGGGCGCCAACTTCATCCGCCTCGCGCACTACCAGCAGTCGCGCCTCGTTCTTGAGCTCTGCGATGAGCTCGGCCTCTGCGTCTGGGAAGAAGTTCCCTGGTGCCGCGGCGGCATTGGCGACGCCGCCTGGCAGCAGATGGGCCGCGACAAACTCACCGCCATGATCGACCAGCATCGCAACCACCCCAGCATCATCCTCTGGGGCCTCGGCAACGAAGACGACTGGCCCACCGAATACCCCTCCGTCAATCAAACCGCCATCCGCGCCTACATGACCGAGCTGCGCGACCTCGCCCACTCCCTCGACCCCACCCGCCTCACCAGCTTCCGCCGCTGCGACTTCGCGCGCGACATCCCCGACGTCTACTCGCCCTCCATCTGGGCCGGCTGGTACCGCGGCCTCTACACCGAGTACGAGTCCGAGCTCAAAAAACAATCCGCCCGCGTCCCGCGCTTCATCCACATCGAGTGGGGCGCCGACAGCCACGCCCGCCGCCACAGCGAAACCCCCGACAAAGTCGAATCCGAGATCGCCACCGGTACCGGCGCCGACGAGCGCGGCCTCGACTACCTTCCCACCGGCGGCATCCCCCGCGTCTCCGTCGATGGCGACTGGAGCGAAACCTACGCCTGCAACCTCTTCGACTGGCACCTCAAAGTGCAGGAAGCGCAGCCCTGGCTCACCGGCGCCGCGCAATGGATCTTCAAAGACTTCACCACACCGCTCCGCGTAGAAAATCCCCTCCCGCGCATTAATCAAAAAGGCGTAGCGCAGCGCGACCTCACATTAAAGGAGTCCTACTTCGTCTTCCAGTCCTTCTGGGCCGATGGTCCGGAGCATGCCCCCATGCTCCACATCTACGGCCACACCTGGCCCATCCGCTGGGGCAAGCCCGGCGAGCAAAAACTCCTCAAGGTCTACTCCAACTGCGATCAGGTCGAGCTCTTCCTCAACAACAAATCGCTCGGCTCAAAACGCCGCAACTCGCAGGACTTTCCCGCCGCCGGCCTGCGCTGGACCACCCCACTCCCCGCCGGCGATGTTCACCTCCGCGCCGTCGGCCACCGCAGCGGCCCAAAAGGAAGCAAAACCGTCACCGACGAGATCAGCTTCCGCTACGAGACCCGTCCCTGGGGCAAACCCGCCCGCCTCCAGCTCACCGAGCTCTCCCGCAAAGACAATCTCATCACCCTCGAAGCCCTGCTCGTCGATGAAGCCGGCCTTCCCTGCCTCGACGCCCGCAACGTCGTCCGCTTCTCCATCGCCGGCGACGCCCATCTCCTCGACAACCTCGGCACCGTCGGCGGCTCCCGCGTCGTCCAGCTCGCCAACGGCCGCGCCTGGATCACCCTCCGCCTCCACAGCAACGCGACCGCCGGCGTCACCACCCAGGGCCTTCCGTCCGCCCTCCTCAACCTCGCTCCGACGGCCAAAATCCGCACCTGAGTCTTGACACGCCCGCTATAATAAAGACAGAGCAACACCTCAGCCCGGCCACCGCCGGGTTTTCGTCTTTAACTCACAGCTCAGAGCTCAGAGCTGACAACTGAAAGCACGAACCGGAGATAACCCACCCGAAGTCCGGACCTAACTCCAATCGTCCGAAGACTTTGCGCAAAATAGGCGGGGGAGGGGGTACCCCGCTCATCGCGAAGTCTGCAACACCGCCACTCCATACTGCGGCAGGCTGACACTCGAAACCGCCCCGCCGTTCAGCACATCCTCCATCGAGCTCGGCAGCTTCACCGTCTCCGCCTCCGCGTTATAGTTCGTCAAAATCAGCACGCGCTTTCCATCGCCCACGCGCAGCGCCACATCCACGCCCTCGGGAATCTCCTGCAACACCGGCGCAACCCCGCTCTCCGAGAGCATCCAGCTCGCCGCGCGGTCCATCGTCGCCGCATCGAGCCATGCGCCGACATACGTAATGCTTCCGCTGCCGACCTTCCGCGTCACCACCGCCGGCTGATCGTCCAGCCATCCATTGCTCTTGCCGTAGCGCATCAGCACATCCGTCCCCGGCTCAAGCGACCCCATCTGCTCCGCCCAGATCGTGTCCTTGCCCGCACCCCACACGCCGCTCACCGGAACCGTCGTATCCAGCGCATAGAACTGCTCCACCTTCGCGCCCAGCAGGCTCACCAGCGGCCCCGGCTGCCGCTCGGTCCACAGGCTGTTGTCCTCATCCTTCATCCCCGCGCGCGGCCCCAGCACCAGGTGCCCCCCACCCCGCACATACGCCTCCAAATTCTTCGCCGCCTCCGGCGTCAGCACATTCAGCGACGGCGCCACCACCAACTTATATCGGCTCAGCGGCGCAGTGTCCGCCACAATGTCCACCGACCGCGCCAGCTGATGCAGCGGCCGATAGAAGCTCAGCAGCGACTCCACCGGATCGTATGCCTTGTTATGCCGCTGCCAGTCGATCGCCCACCGGCTCGGATAGTTGTTCAGGATCGCCACCTCCGACTGCACCGTCGTTCCCTCCAGCGTCGCCGCCGCTTTGTCGAAGTCCTCGCCAATCTGCTTCACCTCGCTGTACAGCGGAACCGGCTCCCCATCCGGCCCCACCAGCGTCCCGTGGTACTGCTCCTGCCCATTCAGCGCGCTGCGCCACTGCCAGTACTCCACCGCCTCCGATCCATGGCCGATCGCATTCCACGCCATCGCCCGCACCTCGCCCTTGTTCAGCGCATTATTGTCCGGCGACCAGTTCACAAACCCCGGCTGCGTCTCCATCACCCAGAAGTTCTTGCGCAGGAATCCGCGTGTCAAATCGTGCGTCGCTCCGTTCTTCACCGGATCGAGCTGCCCCGTGCCCACATAGTCGTCCCACGCCGCCAGATCCAGATCCTGCGCCACGGTGTACTGGTCATATGCGTCGAACCACCCCATCATGTTTGTCGTGATGAACTGCCGCGGATCGGCATGCGCGCGAATCACCTCAAGCTGGTTCTTCTGATAGCTCCGCCACGTATCCGAGACGAACTCCTTCCAGTTCAGTAGCAGCCCCGGATTTCCATACCGTTCCTCAATCGGAATCTGGCTCCAGTCCTGGTACGTCTCGCTCCAATACGCCGTCGTCCATCGCCGGTTCAGGTTGTCGAGCGTCTTGTACTTCGCCCGCAGCCAGTCCTGAAACTGCCTCTGCGTGCTCGGCCCATAGCTCTCGGCCGCAAACTCGTTGCCAATCTGCCAGCCAATCACATTGGGATCATGCCCAAACCGCTCCGCCAGCTTCTCCGCCATCAGCCGCGTCAGCTCGCGATACTTCGGATCGCTCCAGTCGAACTGCTGCCGGTTCCCATGCTCATCCCTGCGCCCATCCTCCTTAATACGCAGCGTCTCCGGATACTTCTGTGTCAGCCACGCCGGAGGCGCAGCCGATGGCGTCCCCATCACCACCGCAATATGGTGCCGCTCTGCCGCCCGCACCGCGCGATACAGCCAGTCGAGCTCGAAGTCGCCCTCCTTCGGCTCCAGCGTGCTCCACGCAAACTCTCCCACGCGCACAAAGTGAACGTGCGCCGCCTCCATCAGCGATAGGTCCGCATCCCACCGCGACTCCGGCCACTGCTCCGGATACCACGCCGCCCCCAGCAGCAGCGCCGGCTTCCTCGGCGCCTGCGGCAGCGGAGCCTGCGCCTGAACCACCACCAGGGAACTCGAAAGAAGCAACACACCTGCGCACACGGAGCGAAACGTCATAGAAACCCTCGGACTCAACTTCCTGCTTAGCGAAATACCTGCAACCGTCGCACGCGCCACTATCTCATCCCCACGCACTGTCACAAACCGCCACCAGCTTACAGTGTCCGGTTATCCACCTTCTCCAGCGCCATATCCGCCGCCGCCCTGCTGATCGCCACGCGGAAGTCCGTCACATCGTGCAGCGAAAACGCTGGTTGTCCCTTCGGCGCCGTCACTGCAATAAAGTCCGCCCGCTCCACGTCCGTCAGATAGAACGTTGGCCTGGGATCCGGCGTCACCGGCTGCACCTCTGTATGGCTTACCTCCAGCCGCTCCACATGCCGGAAGAAGAACCCCTGCGCCGGCATCGGCCCAAACATCGTCGGCTCCGGATACTTCGTCTCATCCTCCGGCGGATTAATATTCACGCTCTCCGCCGGCGCTCCGCCCACATGCTGCACAAAGATATCGGAAAACCGCACATCCTCAATCCTGTAGCCCGGAATCCCGCTCACAATCGAGCTGATCTTCGACGCCGTGTTGTAACTCACCACATTGTTGACCAGCACGCGCCGCAGGGTGCCGACCTTCGTCCCCGCAGGTCCGCGCAGCCGCGCTCCCAGCCGCAAAAACAGCGGACACGTCTTGATGTCCCGCATCGTAATATTCGAAATCGCAATGTCCTCCAGCAACGCTCCATCCACCGTCTCCAGCGCCAGCCCCTGGCATCCCTCAAACACACAGTTCGAAATCGCGATATTGCGAAAACCGCCATTCGACTCCGTCCCACACTTGATTCTTCCCGTATAAAACGGATGAATGTCAGGATCGGTCACCTCGCCAAACTTTTTAAAGCTTCCGTCGAGAATCGTCCCCAGCTCATACGTCCCGGTCACATAACAGCTGCTGATCGTCATGTTGTCCGTCGACCGCGCATATCCCAGCGCATAACTCGACTTCGGGACGATCCCGTCATCCCACGGCGAATTCACCACACAGTTCGTCACCCGCACATTGCGGCAGCAATCAATGTCCATCCCGTCGCGGTCCGTATCGATCGTCAGATTGTCGATCGTTAGATTGTCCACGCCCGTCAGCAGCAACCCAAAGTGCCCCCCCTTCAAAATCGCAAAATCGCGCAGCACTACATTGCGGCAGTTCTTCAAGGCGATCGACTTGTTCCCCACCCCCGCCTGCTCCGCCACAAACCGATAGCCCAACGTCACATGGCCGCGCCCATTCGAAAGCCCGCGCCCCCAGATCAACCCTGGCCCCACAATCGACACATTCTCCAGCCCCTCGCCCCAGATCAGCGAGTTATGCCAGTGATTGTGCCCATAGTCCTGATACGCATCCCACGCCGTCTTCGGCTCCGCGGCATCGTACGTTCCGCCGTTGTAGCCCGTCGTCTCTCCCGGCAGCGGAGAGTCCGCCGCAACAATCGTCGCTCCCGCCTCCAGCCGAAGCTGCACATGACTCTTCAACCGGATCGAAAATGACAGATAGTTTCCTGCCGGAAAGACCACCACACCGCCGCCCACCGCGGCAGCAGCCTCAATCGCACGGTTGATTGCCGGGCTGTCGACCATCTTCCCGTCACCCGTCGCTCCATACATCCGCACATCGAACACAAGACTGTGCCCACCTGAGTTCTCGCGCGTTTGCGCGCCCAGCTCACCCGGAGCAAAGGCAGCCGCTGACGCAAGAGCAATCCCCGACAACTTCAGCGCGGAGCGACGAGTAGGATCGAAATGCATTCTGGAAACCCTTTCTGTTATGAACTCAAGCGGAATCCAGCTTACATCCTCACGAATTCACGTGCATCTCCGCTCTTTCGGCTCGCAGTACGCGCGACGGGGACTTCCGCCCCCTCGCCATCGTCTACACCACGCTCGAGACCAGCAGGTCCTCGATGCGCACCGGCAGCTCGCGCACACGCACGCCCGTCGCGTGATACACCGCGGCCGTAATCGCCGGCGCCACACCCGCCAGGCCGATCTCCCCAATTCCCCGCGCGCCGTACTCTCCCATCATCGGGTCCGGAATCTCCAGAAAGTGCACATCGATCTGCGGCGCGTCCGCGCTCGTGGCCACAAGATAGTCCGCATAGTTGTCGTTCACCGGATGGCCGTTGCGCGGATCATAGATCGTATGCTCCAGCAGCGCCATGCCCACCCCCATCACCACCGCGCCCGCAATCTGGTTCGTCCCCGTCTTTAAATTGATGATGCGCCCACCGTCGATCACCGTCACCATGCGATTCACGCGCAGCCGCGCAATCTCCGGCTGCCACTCCACCTCCGCAAACTGTGCTCCAAATGAATGTGTCGAATAATCCCGTGCCTTCGTATCGGATCCCAACCCCCCGCTTCGCCCCACGCCGCTCGCATAGCCAACCTTCGCCTGCCGCAGAATCTCCGCAAACTCCACGCCGCTCTCCGGCGTCTGCTCCTTCACATGCACGCGTCCGTTCGTCATCGCAAGCTCCTCCGGCCTGCGCTGATAAAACGCGCTTCCCTTCGACCGCGCCGCAATTGTCAGCACCGATCGCACCGCCTCATTCGCAGCCGCCGCCACCGCCGGCATCACCGTCGCCGTCAGCGTCGAGCCGCCCGAGGTCGCCCCCGGAACCAGTGACGAGTCGCCCAATACGACCTCGATCTTGTCGATAGGTAATCCCGTCTTGTCGCTCGCCACCTGCGCCATCACCGTGTACGTGCCCGTCCCAATATCCTGCGCCGCCGAGCTCACTCGTGCCGTCCCATCGTCGCGAAGAATCACCGTCGCCTGGCACGATCCCCGCCACGCACCCCACGACGCCGCGGCCACGCCCCACCCCAGCACGGCGCCGCCTTGCCGCATCGAACCCACCTTCGGCGTTCGCTTTTGCCACCCAAACCGCTCCGCCCCCACCTGCAAGCACTCCTTTAAGTGCCGCGACGAAAAAGGCTTCCCATTGCTCTCATCCGTCAGCGTGTCATTCTTCAGTCGCAGCTCCACCGGATCCATCTTCAGCTTGATCGCCAGCTCATCCATCGCCGACTCCAGCGCATACAACCCCGGCACCGCTCCCGGCCCGCGCATCGGCGCCGGCGTTCCCAGCGTCCTCCGCACCAGCGCCGAGCTCACCGTCAGGTTCGGCGTACTGTACAAAAACGGCGTCGCCTCTCCGCAGTTCTCCCGGTAATCATCCAGCAGCGAGGTGATGTTGCGATAGCGCTGCTCCAGCGAAACCAGCCTCCCGTCCGGCGTCGCTCCCAGCCGGATCTGCTGCTGCGTCCGCGGCCGGTGCCCCACATCGTAAAACATCATCTTCCGCGAAAGCGTCAGCTTCACCGGCCGTCCCAGCTTCCGCGATGCCGCCGCCGCCAGCGCCGAATGCGGCCACGGAAACAGCTTGCCGCCAAACCCGGACCCGATAAACCGGGAGATGACCTCGACATTCTCTCTCGGCACGCCCAGCACCTGCGCCATCGTCTCCAGATGATTCACCACGCCCTGCGTGCACTCATACAGCAGGAAGCGCTTGCCGTCCCACCGCGCCACCGTTCCGTGCATCTCCATCGGATTGTGCGTCTCCGCCGGCGTGCCGTACGTCTCATCCACCTGCACCGGCGCTCCCGCGAACCCCTTGTCCGTATCGCCGCGCTTGCTCTCCACCTTCGACTTCACATTCGCGTCATCAAGCTTCGTCGCGACGTTCGGCTTCTCCTCGTCATACGTCACCCGCACCGCCGCCGCGCCGGCCTGCGCCTGCTCAAATGTCTTCGCCACCACCAGCGCGACGTACTGCCCCCAGTACGAGATCACATCATCCTCAAACGGTGGCCTCTCTTCGCTGATCACCGAACTTCTCGGCGCAATCCGAAACAGCGGACCGATATTCCCCTGATGCAGCACCAGCAGCACGCCCGGCATCGCCTCTGCCCGGGACGCATCCAGCGATCGAATCTTGCCGTGCGCAATCGTGCTCGTCACCGGAACCGCATACACCAGACCCGGCAGGTTATAGTCCGTGGCATACATCGCCGTGCCCGTCGTCTTCCGCGGCCCATCCACGCGCGGCACCGCCGCTCCAATCACCGGCGAGAACTGCGCCTGTCCCGCATTCGGCTTCACATTCGCATCCTGCATCGCCTGCTCCCTCACGCACTCACTGTCGTCAACGCATGCACCAGGCAGCGCTTTGCCAACTCCACCTTGAAGCCGTTCTCCGACTGTGGCCGCGCATTTTTCAGCGCCGCCTCCGCCGCCCGCACAAAATGAATCCGGTCCGCCGGCTTGCCCTCCAGCTCCGCCTCCGCCTCGCGCGCGCGCCACGGGATCGTCCCCACCCCGCCCAGCGCTACCCTCGCATGCCGCACCGTCCCGCCACTCACGCCCAGCACCACCGCCGCAGAAGCCAGCGCAAACTCATAGGCCGCGCGGTCTCGCAGCTTCAGATACAGCGACCTCGTCCCCTCCACCGGCGCAGGCAATCTCACACTCGTAATCAGATCTCCCGGCTCCAGCACCGTCTCAATATTCGGTGTCTCGCCCGGCAGCCGGTAAAACTCTCCAATCGCAACGCTGCGCTCGCCGCGCACTCCTTGAATGTGCACCATCGCCTCCAGCGCCATCAACGCCACGTTCTGGTCCGACGGGTTCGACGCAATGCAATGCTCGCTCGTCCCCAGAATCGCCATCATGCGGTTGTAGCCTCCAATCGCATCGCACCCGCTTCCCGGCTCGCGCTTATTGCACCGGTGCGCCAGGTCGCGGAAGTACACACATCGCGTCCGTTGCAGCAGATTCCCAGCCGTCGTCGCCATATTGCGAATCTGCGGTGAGGCTCCCGAAAGAATCGCCTGCGACAGCACCGCATAGTCCCGCTGCACCACCGCATGGTTGGCCACATCGGAGTTGCGCGTCAGCGCTCCCAGCCGCAATCCGCCCTCCGGCAGCGCCTCAATCCTGTCCATCCGCAGCCCATTGATGTCCACCACCTGCCGCGGTCGTTCCACATCCAGCTTCATCAGGTCGACGAGGTTCGTCCCACCGGCCACAAACCTTACCGTCGCGCCCATCTGCGCTGTCGCACTCTTCGCCGCCGCCGCGGTAGCCTGCGCATCGTCCGTCGCACTTACGAAACTAAACTGCTCCATACTCGCGTCTCCAGCTCTTACGCCTGCCGCCGAACCTGCTGCACCGCCGCCACAATATTCGGGTACGCTCCGCACCGGCAGATATTCCCGTACATTCCGTGCTTCACGTCCTCATCCGTCGGCCCGCACCCCTCCTTCAGCAACGCCGTCGCCGACATAATCTGCCCCGACGTGCAGTACCCGCACTGAAACGCATCCTGCTCCACAAAGGCCGCCTGCATCGGATGCATCTTCTCCGGCGTCCCCAGCCCTTCGATCGTCGTAATCTCATCCCGCTGATGCATCACCGCAAAGCTCATGCATGAAAGCACCCGCCGCCCGTTCACATGCACCGTGCATGCTCCGCACTGCCCGTGGTCGCATCCCTTCTTGGTCCCGGGTATAGTGAGGTTCTCGCGCAGGCAATCCAGCAGCGCCACTCGCGGCTCCACGCGCAGCCTCCGCTCCACCCCATTCACCCGCAACACAATCGGCACCGTGGCTGACGCCGCCTCGCCTTCATCAGACTGCCCCACCGCCGGTGGCCCAGCCTCCACGACCGCGGCCAGCAGTGGCTGCGCCGTCGCCACCACGCCCGCCGCCCCCATGCCCGAAAGAAACGACCGCCGGCTAACGCGCGACGCCCTCTTCTCCTCGGCCATCTCCTCGCTGCTTACTTCCCTCTTCTCATCTCGCCCGGAACCAGCCGCCATCCATCTCCTCCTCGCCACAACTTCTGGAGACTCTGCGCTTATTCTGCTGTCAACAGGCAGCGAAAAGCAAAAAGGCCAATTACTTTATTCGCTATCCTGAAACGCAGCTGCCCTGGCGTAGTCAAACTCACTCGCATCTAAAGCGAAGAAACGAAAACGTCGAAGAAGCAAAAAACGTGGAGCTCTCCTGAATGCCACAGCTCGCGGCGCACGTTCTTCTCATCTGCATCGTCGCCGCCAGCATCCTCCTGATGCTCCTCCGTCCCCGCGGCATCGCGGAGGTCTACTGGGTCGGCGGCGGCGTCCTTCTGCTTCTCGCCCTTCGACTCATCCCGCTCCATCTCGCCGCCCACGCCGCGGCCAAAGGGACTGACGTCTATCTCTTCCTCGCCGGCATGATGCTGCTCTCCGAGCTCGCGCGCGAGACCGGCATCTTCGACTGGATCTCCTCCATCGCCGTCCGCCACGCTCGTTCCTCCGGCCGCCGCCTCTTCTTTCTGCTCTATCTCGCTGGCATCTGCGTCACCGTCTGCATGTCCAACGACGCCACAGCCGTTGTCCTCACGCCCGCCGTTCTCGCCTCCGTTCGCCGCGCCCGCATCGATCCGCTCCCCTTCCTCTTCGCCTGCGCCATGGTCGCCAACGCCGCCTCCTTCGTCCTTCCCATCTCCAACCCCGCCAACCTCGTCGTCTTCCACTCGTCACTTCCCCCGCTCCCTCAGTGGCTGATCGCCTTTCTCGTTCCATCCGTCCTCTCCATCGCCACTACCTTTGCCGTGCTCCGCTTCTACTTCCGTCGCCAGCTCCACGCATCGATCGCAACCGATCTCCAGCCCGCCGAACTCTCGTCCGACGGCAAGCTCGTTCTCATCGGCATCGGCCTCGTCGTCGCCGTTCTTCTCATCGCCTCGGCCTTCGGCAAAGATCTCGGTCTCCCCACCCTCCTCGCGGCGCTCGCCATCACCGCTGTCTCCGTCCTCCACAGCCGAGTCAATCCGCTCAGGCTCGCTAAAGAGATCAGTTGGGCCACGCTCGCCCTCGTCGCCGCGCTCTTCATCATGGTCGACTCCGTCGAGAGCGCCGGCGCACTCTCGCTCACCCACTCCGCCTTTCTCTACGTCCAGCGCCTCGGCCCATCCTCAGGAGCCTTTCTCACTGCCTTTACCGTCGGCGTCGGCAACAACCTCATCAATAACCTGCCCATGGGCCTGCTCGCCGCCAATACCCTCTCCATCACCCACGCCCACGGCCTGCTCGCCAACACGGTCCTCATCGCCGTCGATCTCGGCCCCAACCTCGCCGTCAGCGGATCGCTCGCCACCATCCTCTGGCTGCTCGCGCTCCGCCGCGAAGGCCTCAACGTCCGTTTCCGGGATTTCCTCAAGGTCGGGATCTTCGCCATGCCCGCTGCCCTGCTCCTCAGCATCGCCGGCCTTCTCAGCCTGCACTCTCTGCTGTCAAAATAAGAAGATTCAGTGGGCCGCCGGACGCCGCCCGCCATCAGCCACTCTGGCTTCCGTCGCGCACAGCATTTTTGCATCGTGTGCCATGTCGGCGGAATCACATCCAGATACGTCTCTGCATGGGTTCAGAGTTAACAGGAGATATCTGCATGGCGGGAACGAAGAGGCGGACGCACCGTCGATCTGCAACATCTTTCAGCATGGCCGCCGGTGCCGCCGCAATTTTGTTGCCTGTGCTTCTCTGCGGCTGCAGCAGCAAGCCCTCCGCTCCGCCGCGCGGCGCCATGGGTCCTCTGCCCGTCGGCGTTGTCACTGTCCAGCAAGCCGACGTCCCCCTCACCGGCGAGTGGGTCGGCACCCTCGACGGCTACGTCAACGCGCAGATTCAGCCCCAGGTCAGCGGCTATCTCATCCGTCAGGACTACCGCGAAGGTTCCGTCGTCAGCAAGGATCAGGTCCTCTTCGAGATCGATCCACGCCCCTTCGAGGCCGCGCTTCAGCAGGCTGAAGGACAGCTCGGCCAGGCCCAGGGACAGGTCGGCCAGGCCCAGGCGCAGCTCGGCCTCGCTCAGATTAACGTGAACCGCGACACGCCTCTGGCCGCCGAGCACGCCATCGCGCAGAGCCAGCTCGACAACGACAAGCAGCAGGCCGCGCAGACCGGCGCCTCCGTTCGCGCCGCACAGGCCGCCGTCGCCACCGCGCAGGCCAACATCGCCACCGCCAAGCTCAATCTCGGCTTCACCAAGGTCCGCTCGCTCATCTCCGGCATCGCCGGCCAGGCCACCATCCAGGTCGGCAACCTCGTCAGCCCGCAGTCCGTGCTCACCTCCGTCTCGCAGCTCGACCCCATCAAGGTCTACTTCTCCATCAGCGACGACGAGTATCTCGAGCTCACCCACCGCGCCGAACAGGCCGGCGGCGACCTCCTCCACAACTCCGGCAACCTTGCCCTCAGCCTCACCCTCGCCGACGGCACTATCTTCCCCCACACCGGCCGCATCATCTTCGTCGACCGCCAGATGAACCAGCAGACCGGCGCCATCCGCATCGCCGCCGAGTTCCCCAACCCCGGCAACGTCCTTCGCCCCGGCCAGTTCGCCCGCGTCAAAGCGCAGACTCAGGTCCTCCACAACGCGCTGCTCGTCCCGCAGTCGGCCGTGCAGGAGCTCCAGGGCATCGAGCAGGTCTACGTCGTCGGCGCCGACAATCACATCCACGTCGCCAACGTCACCCTCGGCCCGCAATACCAGAACGACTGGGTCATCACCAGCGGCCTCCAGCCCGGCCAGCAGATCGCGATCGACAATCTGCAGAAGCTTCGTGACGGCGCTCCCGTCAGTCCGCATCCCGCCCCCAATCCCTCTCCTTCCACAGCACCCACGGCGGCCGGGAGGTAACGGATGTCAGGATTCTTCATCCGGCGCCCCATCGTCGCCATCGTCATCGCCATCCTGACCGTGATCCTCGGCATCGTCTCGATGCTGAGCCTGCCCATCTCGCAGTACCCGGACATCATCCCGCCCGAGATCAACGTGCAGGCCACCTACCCCGGTGCCGACGCCAAAACCCTGCAGCAGTCCGTCGCCACGCCCCTCGAGCAGCAGATGAACGGCGTCGACAACATGCTCTACATGTACTCGGTCAGCGCCAACAACGGCCAGGCCACGCTCTACGTCGACTTCGACGTCAAGACCAACCCCGATACCGATCAGGTCCTCTCCCAGCTTCGCGTCTCCCAGGCGCAATCGCAGCTTCCTCCGCTGGTCAACACCGCCGGTGTCACCGTCCTTAAATCTCTTCACTCTCCGCTGCTGTTCGTCAGCCTCAACTCGCCCGGCGGAAAATACGACGCTCAATTCCTCACCAACTACGCCATCATCAACCTGCAGGATGAGATTACCCGCGTTCCCGGCGTCAGCCGCGTCCAGATCTTCGGCGGCCAATACGCCATGCGCATCTGGGTCCAGCCCGACAAGATGGCGCAGCTCGGCGTCACCGCCACCGATGTCATCAACGCTTTGCAGGCGCAGAACAACGTCTATCCCGCCGGTCAGATCGGTGGCGAACCAGTTCCGCAGGGCCAGCAGTTCACCTACACCGTTCGCACGCAGGGCCGCCTCATCACGCCCGAGCAGTTCGGCAACATCATCCTGCGCTCCAACCCCGACGGCTCCGTCCTCCACCTCAGCGACGTCGCGCGCATCGAGCTCGGCACCCAGATCTACAACCTCACCGCCCGCTACAACGGCGCGCCCTCCGGTGTCATGGCCATCTATCAGCTGCCCGGATCCAACGCCGTCGAGGTCGCCCAGCGCGTTCGCCAGCGCATGAACGAGCTCGCCAAACAAATGCCCGCGGGCATGAGCTACAACATCCCCCTCGATACCACCAAGGCCGTCACCGCCGGCATTCACGAGATCGTCGAGACCCTGCTCATCGCCCTCGCGCTCGTCATCCTCGTCGTCTACATCTTCCTGCAGGGATGGCGCGCCACCATCATCCCGCTGATGGCCGTGCCCGTCTCGCTCATCGGCACCTTCATCATCTTTCCCGCGCTCGGCTTCACCATCAATACCCTCTCGCTCTTCGGTCTCGTGCTCGCCATCGGCCTCGTCGTCGATGACGCCATCATCGTCGTCGAAGCCGTCGAGCACCTCATCGACCAGGGCCTCAGCCCGCGCGACGCCACCATCACCGCCATGAAGCAGGTCGGCGGCCCCGTCGTCGCCGTCGCCGTCATCCTCGCGGCCGTCTTCATTCCCACCGCCGCCATTCCTGGCATTACCGGCCGCCTCTATCAGCAGTTCGCCATCACCATCGCGATCTCCGTCCTCATCTCCGCCTTCAACGCGCTCACGCTCAGCCCCGCGCTCGCCGCGCTTCTGCTCAAGCCGCGCGATCCCAACCGCCGCCGCGGCCCGCTCGCCCGCTTCTTCGCCTGGTTCAATAAATTCTTCAACCGCACCACCGACAGCTACGTCTCCACCTCCAGGGTCCTCATCCACAAGTCCGGCTTCGCGATGCTCGCGCTCGTCATCGTCGCTCTGCTCGACGTCTTCATGGGCTCGAAGCTGCCCACCGGCTTCATCCCTCAGGAAGATCAGGGCTATATGTTCGTCGCCCTGCAGCTGCCCGACGCCTCCAGCCTGCAGCGCACCGACGACGCCGCGCAGCAGGTCACGCACGCGCTGCTCCAGACCCCCGGCATCCAGAGCGTCGTCGCCGTCAACGGCTTCAGCCTTCTCACCCTCACCCAGAGCACCAACACCGCCTTCTTCTTCGTCACCCTCAAGCCCTGGGATCAGCGCAGCTCGCATCAGGAGCAGCTCACCTCCATTCAGTCCAGCGTGCAGCGCAAGCTCGCCGGCGTCAGCCAGGGCATGGCCTTCAGCTTTCCGCCGCCCGCCATTCCCGGCATCGGCACCTCCGGCGGCGTGACCATGGTCGTGCAGGATCGCTCCGGCAACGACGACCCAGCCTTCCTCACCCGCAACCTCTACGCCTATCTCGGCGCCATCTCCAAACGCAAAGAGATCGCGGCCGCTATCCCGTCCTATCTTCCCGCCGTCCCGCAGCTCTACGCCGACGTCGATCGTGAAAAAGCGCTGCAGCAGCAGGTCTCACTCGACGACATCTACACCACCATGCAGACCTTCATGGGCGGCTATCTGGTCAACTACTTCAACCGCTTCGGCCGCCAGTGGCAGACCTACGTCGAAGCCGAAGGCACCTCGCGTACCAGCATCAAAAATATCGATGAGTTCTACGTGCGCAGCGCCAACGGCAGTCAGGTTCCGCTCGGCTCGCTGGTCCACGTCAAGCAGATCACCGGCCCCGAGTTCCTCCTGCGCTACAACGAGTTCCCCTCCGCGCAGCTCAACATCACCGGCGCTCCCGGCTACAGCTCGGGTCAGGTCCGCGCCGCGCTCGAACAGGTCTTCAGCCAGACCATGCCCTCCGGCATGGGCTACGCCTACTCCGGCATGAGCTTCCAGGAGCAGCAGGCCGAGCAGGGCATCCCGCCCTGGGTCGTCTTCGGCCTCTCCATCCTCATCACCTTCCTCATCCTCGCCGCGCTCTACGAGAGCTGGTCGCTTCCCTTCAGCGTTCTGCTCTCCACGCCCGTCGCCATCCTCGGCGCGTATCTCGCCATCTCCATGCGCTCGCTCGAAAACGACATCTTCGCCACCATCGGCCTCATCATGCTCATCGGCCTCTCCGCGAAGAACGCCATCCTCATCGTCGAGTTCGCGGTCAACAACTACAAACAGGGCCAGAGCATCTCCGATGCCGCCCTCGCCGCCGCTCGTCTCCGCTTCCGTCCCATCATCATGACGGCCTTCGCCTTCATCTTCGGCTGCCTCCCGCTGTGGATCGCCTCCGGCTCCGGCGCGGTCTCGCGGCAGATCCTTGGCACCGTCGTCATCGGCGGCATGCTGCTCGCCACCGTCTTCGGCATCCTGCTCATCCCCGTCAGCTTCTCGGTCGTCGAGTACATCTCGCACCGCTACCGTCACGGCGGCAAAGGCACCACGATGGACTCCAAACACGACCTCGACCCGCGCGAACTGGGAGCCGCCGCCGGCCCCGCGCCCGAAGCGCACAGCGAAGGAGGCCGGCACTAATGCTCTCCCTTCCCTCCATGAATAATCTCTGTCATCTCGGCCGGAGGCGCCGAGCGCCGGAGCGGAGAGACCTCTGTATTTCGTCTCTTGCGGCAGTCGCCACTGTTTTCGCACTCCTCACCACCGGCTGCACCGTCGGCCCCAACTACAAACGCCCGCAGGTCCCCGCGCCGCCCGCCTTCCGCGGCGCCGACAACGCCTCCGTCTCCAGCACTCCGCAGTCCTCTATCGCCGATCAGCAGTGGTCCGCCATCTTCCACCAGCCCGAGCTCCAGCAGCTCATCCGCACCGCGCTCGCCAACAACTACGACCTCCGCATCGCCGCCCAGCACGTCCTCGAGCAGCAGGCCCAGGTCCGCATCACCCGCGCGCAGGAGTTCCCGCAACTCAACGCCTCTCTCGCTGGAAGCGGAACGAACCTTCCCTCCTCCTTTCAGACCACCCCACCGGTCGAGTTCGGCCTCTCCGGCTCCTGGACGCCCGACTTCTGGGGCCTCTACCGCCGCCAGACCGAAGCCGCCCGCGCCCAACTCCTCGCACAGCAGTGGGCGCAGAAGGCCGTCCGCCTCACCCTCGTCCAGCAGGTCGCGACTACATACTTCCAGCTCCGCGCCCTCGACCGCGAGCTCGCCATCGCGCAGGACACCGTCAAAGCCCGCCAGGGCTCCGTCGATCTCACCCGCCGTCTCGAGCGCGGCGGCGCCGCTCCGCTCTCCGACCTTCGCCAGGCCGAACAACTTCTCTACACCGCGACCGCGCAGATCCCGCAGATCGAGCAACAGATCCAGCAGAACGAGAACGCCATGCGTCTTCTCCTCGGCGAAACCCCCGGCACCGTCGCGCACACCGACCCCACCGCACTCAATCCTCCACCCACCGACCTCCCCACCGGCATCCCCTCCCAGCTTCTCGAGCGCCGCCCCGACATCCAGCAGGCCGAAGCCCAGCTCCGCGCCGCCAACGCCAACATCGGCGTCGCCCGCGCGCAGTTCTTCCCGAATCTCTCCTTCAGCGGCGAAGCCGGAGCCGGCGGTGAAAACTTCGCCAATCTCTTCAGTGCGGTTCTCGGCACCGGAACCATCACCCAGCCGCTCTTTGAAGGCGGCAAGCTCCGCGGCCAGCTCCAGCTCTCCAAAGCGCAAAAAGACGAGATGGTTCTCAACTATCAGAAGACCATCCTCGGCGCCTTCCGCGACGTCTCCAACGCGCTCATCGCCGTCCAGAAGACCCGCGACACCCGCATCGAACAAGCCAAGCTCGTCGCCGCCGCGCAGGACGCCGCCCGCCTCGCCAACATCCGCTACAAGGGCGGAGCGACCAGCTACCTCGAAGTCCTCACCACCAACACCAACCTCTTCACCGCGCAGCTCGCGCTCGTCACCGCGCAACAAGACGAAGCCCTCGCCCTCGTCCAGCTCTACAGCGCCCTCGGCGGCGGCTGGCAATAAACACAACTCATCCGAACATGAATGTGGAATAGAGAGAGCTCAATTTAAATCCGCGACAATCTTTGCTTAAGCTGCTATCGAACGCGACCCCACACTTTATTCGACAAGTTGTCGCATGATACATTTCCAACATGGCGCTTCGTACACGGAATCTTTCTCGTCGACTTTGTTGATCGACAGGTTCGCGCCTTGGCGGAGCTGCCCGGCTCCTCCTCTGACTCCCCCTATCTATCGCGCCGTATAACGCGTCAGCGTTTACATCCATTGGATGACATGATCTCAAGATCGATTGAGCTGCATCACCGTCTTCCGCGTGTCGAGCCCCTTCGGGGATCCACGCCCCTTGCTTGTTGTCGCCTCTAAAACATCTCCCTCTTCTCATGCTGTTCGACCGATAGCCGCTACTTCGCCGGCCTATCCCCTGCATGTGTACGCCCGAGCTGCGTACCGCGGAGATCCCCATGTTTCGACGTCTCGTTATTCTTGCCGCACTTCTAGTCGCTGCTATCACTCTCTCCGCCCAGGTCGTGGGCGGAACCATCGGCGGCATCGTGACCGATGCAACCGGTGCCTCCCTCCCAAACGCCCGCGTCATTCTCCACAATCAGGAAACAGGCAACGAGCGGCATCTCGTCACCGATTCCACCGGCGCCTACGCCGCTCCGTCGATTCCCGTCGGAACCTACACTCTCACCGCAACCCACGACGGCTTCTCTCCGCAGCTTCGCACCGGGATCACCGTCACCGTCGGGCAGGCCGTCGCGGTCGACCTCTCCCTTGCGCCCGGAGGAGTGACTCAGCAGGTCACCGTTACCGATGAACCCGCGGCCGTCAATGCCACCACCCAGCAGACCTCCGGACTCGTCAACCAGCGGCAGGTCAAAGAGCTTCCCTTGAACGGCCGCTCCTTCGACCAGCTCATCACGCTCAATCCCGGCGTGCTCAACTACACGGCGCAGCGTTCGGGTTCGGTGGGCACGTCAAACTCCTCTGTCGGCAGCATGTTCGTCGTCTCGGGCCGTCGCCCGCAGGACAATCTCTACCTTCTGAATGGCGTGGAATATACCGGAGCCTCGCTCATCAATGTCACGCCGGGCGGCGCCTCCGGGCAGCTCCTCGGTGTCGATGCCGTTCGTGAGTTCAACGTGCTCTCCGACACCTATGGCGCAAACTATGGGAAACGCCAGGGCGCTCAGATCTCCATTGTCACCGCCTCCGGCGCCAACACTCTGCATGGCTCCGTCTACGAGTTCCTGCGCAACTCCTTCTTCGACGCCCGCAACTACTTCGATCAGGCGCGCATCCCCAAATTCCAGCGAAACAACTTCGGCGCTTCGCTCGGAGGTCCGCTCCGCCGGGACAAGCTCTTCCTCTTCGCTAACTACGAGGGCTATCGGCAGAATCTGGGCATTACCGATGTGACTCTCGTGCCCGACGCTGCCTCGCGCGCCTCTGCAGCCCCGAACGTGAAGCCGTTTCTCAATCTCTGGCCGGTGGCAAACGGGCCTGAGATTGGCAACGGGATCGCAGAAGCCTTTTCCTCGCCGGCGCAGCACATTCGCGAGGACTTCGGAACCACTCGCTTCGACGCCAATCTCACACCCAACGATCTTCTCTTCGCCGTCTACACCATCGACGATTCGACAGCCCACACGCCCACCCAGGATCCACTCTCTCTGATCGACGAAAGCCTGAGAGAGCAGGTGCTCAGCGCCCAGGAGCAGCACGTCTTCTCACCTCGTCTGCTCAATACCTTCCGTGTAGGTTTCTCGCGCGCGAGCTTCCTCTTCCTCGGCAGCGTGCCCACTGCGGTGCAGGCGGTGACACCGAGCTTCATCTCCGGCCTGCCCACCGGCGCCGTCGTCATCGCCGGCTCGACTGCGTCCAACGGCAGCTCACAGATCACAGGAGCCGGAGCCAACGTCGGTTCCAATAACGCCACGACGCGCAATCTCTATACAGTCGACGATCACATCTTTTACACCCTCGGAAAGCACCAGATCGAAGCCGGCATCTGGCTCCAGCGGCTGCAGTCGAACGACAACCTCGCTCAGAATCAGTACGGCCAGGCATCGTTCGCGTCGCTCGCAACCTTCCTCACCGGCACCATCAAAACCTTCACCGTTGTGCCCTCTCCTACCGAGCTCGCATGGCGCTCGCTCTTCGCCGCCGCCTACGTCGAAGACACCTGGAAACCGACGCCCGCCCTCGAGATCCGCGCCGGCCTTCGCTCCGAATCGACGACCGGCTGGAATGAAGCTCAGGGCCGTGCCGCCGTCTACGGCTTTACACCGTCCGCCGTCAGCGGAGAACTGCCCGTCATCAACACCAACCCCACCACGGGAAGCTCCGGTCTCACCGACAATCGCGCAAAGTTTCTTCCCGAGCCCCGCTTCGGCCTCGCATGGAACGTCCGTGAGGCAGGCAAGACTGCGGTGAAAGCTTCCTTCGGTCTCCATCACTCCCTGCTCGATAACCTCGACTATCGCTTCGATCAATCCGCTCCCTACAACACCACGCTGTCCTACGCCAACGTTCCCATCACCGACCCCACCCACGGCGCTGCGGGCCTGGTGTCCCCATCCAACGTGCAGCCCGACATCGCCACGCCAACCGTCCTCGCCTGGACCCTCAGCGTCGAGCAGCAGATCGCTCCCGCCACCTCTCTCACCATCGGCTACGTCGGATCGCACGGATATCATCAGATCCTCTCCGAAGATCTCAACCAGCCCAACTCCATTGTGTGCTCCGCTTCCCTCACCTGCCCCGCCGGCGTCCCAGACGGAACCATCTACTATCCATCCACCACCAAAGCCAACCCCGCCGTCGCCAACACCACATCCTGGGTCTCCCAGGGCTACAGCAACTACAACGCGCTGGAGCTTGACCTTCGCCGCTCGCTCGCCAACGGTCTGCAACTGCGCGCCAACTACACCTTCGCCAAAAATCTCGACAACGGCTCTGCGTGGAACACCAGCGTATCGGCTAATACCCCCGCCTTCGTCTCCTATCCCGCAAATTCAGCGCTCGACTACGGCCGCGCCGCCACCGACGTCCGCCACATCGCTGCCATCAACGCGACCTACGATCTTCCGCTGGGTCGCCGGCAACGGTTCCTCAGCAACACCTCATCCGCTGTCAATCGCCTCATCTCCGGCTGGACCCTCGCGTCCATCGCCAATCTCGAAAGCGGATTTCCCTTCTCGCCACAGCTCGGCTACAACCCGACCGGCTCAGGAGACACCCGCAATCCCGTACGGCCCGACATTAACCCGAACTTCCACGGCCCGCTCTATTCCTCCGGCGGCACCGCGCAGCGCGTGGCGCGCTTCTTCGATTCCGGCGCCTTCTCTGCTCCGGCCTACGGCACCCTCGGCAACGTCGGACGCGATACCTTGACTGGCCCCGGCTACACCGATTGGGACCTGTCCCTGCTTAAAACGACTCAATTCACGGAACGTGCTCGCCTTCAGTTCCGGGCTGAATTCTTCAATATCCTCAACCACACAAACCTCCAGACTCCTAACCCGGTCGTCTTCTCTTCAGGCCCTACCCAGGGGACGACTGCTAACCAGACAGCGGCTGTGGTTCAGAGTCCCACAGCAGGAGTGATCACGGCGGCTTCGACGAGCCGTCAGATTCAACTTGGGCTCAAGCTCCTGTTCTAGGGCGTGTAGCCGGTGTTCCGGGAAGAGGCGGCGGCGGACGAAGAGCGCCACACCTCAGCCCCTTGACTCACCCTGTACAATTAAACAAAGAGACAAAGGCCCGGCGCGCGCCGGGCCTTTGCACTTACCAGCCCCTTCGCTGCGCCCGAAGTCCGGACCTAACTCTTTTCATCCGAAGACTTTGCGCAAAATAAGGGGGAGGGGGGAGCATTCTCCTGAAGGCGTAGTGAAGACGGAAACCGCGTATCAGGAGAAATGCTCTAGACTACCGCACAGGCCCAATGGCAAAGCAGAAACCAAGCTCCGCCGCTCCGCCGCGCGTCAGCCTCAAGATGCTCGCCGAGCACCTCGACCTCTCCCCCGCCACCGTCTCCTTCGTCCTCAACAACGCCCCCAACCGGTCCATCCCCCAGGTCACCCGCGACCGCGTCAAAGCCGCCGCAAAAAAGTTCGGCTATCGCCCCAACCTCATCGCCCGTTCCCTCCGCGGAACCAATACCTGCACCATCGGCATCCTGCTCCCGGTCTTCGGCGAAGGCTACCACTCCCAGGTCCTCGAAGGCGCCGGCGACGTCTTCATGAAGGAGGGCTACTTCTTCTTCACCGCCCACCATCGCCACCGCAAGGACCTCGTCGCCGAATACCCGCAGCTGCTCTTCTCCCGCGGCGTCGAAGGCATCCTCGCCATCGACACCCACCTCGAAGAGGCCCCGCCTTCACCCACCGTCGCCATCGCCAGCCACACCGCACTCCCCGGCGTCACCAACATCCTCCTCGACAGCCACCGCGCCGCCGAACTCACCCTCGGCCATCTCTACCGCCTCGGCCACCGCCACATCGCCTTCATGCAGGGCCAGGAGTTCAGCTCCGACTCCCACGCGCGCTGGAAGGCCACCCTGCAGGTCGCCCGCACCCTCGGCCTCCGTGTCGACCCCGACCTCACCATCCGCCTCAGCAAGGACATGCAGTCCCCCGAGCTCGGCTACCCCGGCGTCCAGCGGCTCCTCGCCCGCCGCCGCGACTTCACCGCCGTCGTATGCTTCAACGACATCTCCGCCATCGGCTGCATCCGCGCCCTCCACGACGGCGGCCTGCGCGTCCCCGCCGACGTCTCCGTCGTCGGCTTCGACGACATCCTCTCCGCCAGCTACCATGTGCCCAGCCTCACCACCATCCGCCAGCCCCTCCACACTCTCGGCGCTCTGGCCGCCACCACCCTCCTCAAGAAGATGGCCCACGACCCGCAGCCCGATAGCATCCACATCGAACCCGAGCTGGTCATCCGCGAGTCCACCGGCCTCTCCCCCATGAAGTCACCCTGACCGAACTCGCACCGACGCATCGCAGCCTCCTCGCTACAATGGGATCGCATGCCGACGTCCCCTGAACCCTCTCCCAACATCCTCGACCAGTTCCGTCTGGACGGCCGCACTGCCCTCGTGACGGGCGCTGCCAGCGGCCTCGGCGCGGCCATCGCCCTCGCACTGGCACAGGCCGGTGCCCGAGTCGCGGTCCACGGCAACCGCCGCCCCGCGACCGAAACCGCCGCACGCATAGGCAGAGAGTCTGCCGCATTCCAGGCAGATCTCTCCACCCCCGCCGGCCCCGGTCAGCTCTTCCGCGACGTCAAAGAACATTTCGACCACGCCATCGACATCCTTGTTAACAACGCGGGCACAATCCACCGAGATGCCGCCGAGGACTTCAAGCTCGACGACTGGCAACGGGTTCTGCAAGTCAACCTCACCAGCGTCTTCCAGCTCTCACAGCTCGTTGCGCGGGACATCTTGGCGCGAGGTTACGGCGGTAAGATCATCAACATTGCGTCGCTCCTCAGCTTTCAGGGTGGTATCCGTGTGCCGGCCTACGCGGCTTCCAAGGGAGGCGTCGCGCAGTTGACCAAAGCGCTCGCGAACGAGTGGGCACCACACAAAATCCACGTCAATGCCATCGCTCCTGGATATTTTGCGACGTCGAATACCGAGGCGCTGCAGGCGGATGAGACTCGTAACCGGCAGATTCTGGAGAGGATACCGGTCGGACGGTGGGGTGAACCCCAGGATCTGGCGGGAGCGGCGGTTTTCCTCGCATCTGCTGCAAGTAATTATGTTACGGGCACTGTACTGGTCGTCGACGGCGGATGGATGGCGAGATAGACCACGTTTCGCTGTGGTTTCCGGGTGGTTTTTTGTGGTTCCGTTGCGGTTCCGTGCACCACGTGCTAACACGATCGTGCGATTGGGTCGGCCCGTCGGAGCTCCCATACTTGGCAGATGGCGCGGAGCGGAGATGGTCTCGAGGATATTATTCTGAGGCTTCCCGCGTCGTTGCGGAGCCGGGCCGAGGAGATGGCCGCGAGCGAGGAGCTGTCACTCAATCTGTTCGTGGCGACGGCGATCGCGGAGAGGCTGCAGCGTCTTCAGTTGAGCCATTGCCTGGGGATCTCCGACCAAGATGAGCTCCGTCACCGCCGGGTGGGCGAAGGGCTTCCTCTGATTCACTAGTGTTTTGATCGCCTGACGGGCGTATCGCCTCTCGACTTCCGCGCAGAAACAGGCTCGGATGGCATGGCGACATGGTGTTGCGGGCGCTACAAAAGGCGTAGCTGCGAGGCCCCCAGATCCGAGAGAAACTTCTACGACTGCGACTGTGCAATTCCTTGCACATTGCTCTTCGGTGGCTCAGGTAACCGCTTGATTTCAGGGATAGTCAGTTCGGCACGCAATGTGCAACTAGGGACTGCGAGCACGCAGACGATTGGGGCCCGGCAGCACTGGTTCGCTGGCCACCGCTTCAAGGGGAGGGTCTTGCAGCTCAAGGCGGCAGCAAAATCAGGGCACCTCCGCGGAGGTGGAGGTTCAGGAGGATTAAAGGGACTATGAAGACAACATTCAAAATTCTTGCTCTCGGGGCTGCAATTGCAGCATCCGCAACTTTGGCGAAGGCGGATACCATCAACGGGACCTTCGCCATGTCGGGAAATGACACCTACACCAGCTCGAGCGTCAACTTCACGAATTCGGTGGTGGGCGCAGCCGGTGATACGGGGAAAACTGGGATTACGGGCAGCTTCGCCACCTATCTGAACGACGGCGATGCTGTGATCTTCACCAACCCGATCGACTACACCCAGGGCACAAACGTCGTAAACCCTGCGGCGCTGGCCTTCACCATCGACGACGGATCGAGTAACCCACTGTATACCTACGACGTGTCGGAGTATACCGCCACGTACGTCGACCTTGGCAGCGGGAACACCTACCTGATCATCACAGGCCACGGCACGTTCAACGGAGAGGGCGCTGCCGCGGGGTTGGGATCGGCACCCGGCACCTTCTACTTCAGCACCCAGACCGTTGACTACTCGCCGGGCGGTACGACCTTCTCGGTCTCCGCTGGATCGCTTGGACCGGTTCCTGAGCCGAGCAGTCTGGCTCTGTTAGGGACCAGCCTTCTGGGCGCCGCGGCGATCGCTCGCCGCCGCTTTCTCGCCCGGTTGTCGTAAGTTCTCAACCTTAACAAGACTCAGGGAGCCCTCGCGGGCTCCCGTTCTTTTTGGCCGCAGATCTTCCGGCTTCAGGGGATCTGATTAGGGCTGAAGCCCCGTTTGTCGTTGCGGACCTCTTCAGCGGCCTGAGAGGTGCTGCTACTCCGGCCTGCCGTGGCCTGAACGCTCGGATCATCCGATCGGTTTTGGCGGGAAGGCAGTGATGATCCCATCGGGTTTGCCCGTTCCGGCGATCTTCCGTGCCAGAGGGGCGCCGCTGCTCCATGCGGAGGACAAATCGTGATCCCGCCGGGGCTGAAGCCCCTGCCCTCCGAGTTGCTTTCAGCGGCCTGAAGGCCGCTGTTAATCCCTATGTTTCGGTGGATGGAAGGCCGCTGCTAATCCCATGTTTCGGTAGCCTGAAGGCGGCTGCTCCTCCAGCGTCTCAGCGGCCCGACCGTCGCTGTTGCCCGGCGCCTTCCATGAGCGGAGGGCCGCGGACCGTCGCGCCATTTTCGATGGCCTGACGGCTGCGGCTTATTCACGCGATTCCGGTGGACGAAGGACCGCGCGGGGCGTATTCCGGCGTCTTCGCTCGGGCGACGATGCTCTGCTACAAGCTGCCGAGCGCTTTATTGGCATCGGCCCCGGACTGAGAGGAGGGAGCGAGGCTTACCGCCTTCTTCAGATGGAGGATGGCGTTGTCCTTCTGCCCCAGCTTCGAATAGATCATGCCCAGGTGATACTCGATCGACGCATCGTTGGAGTCTGTCTTTTCGGCGTCCTCGAGAACATCCCGCGCCGATCCGTAGATGCCCTTCTTGTAGTAGGCCCAGGCGAGGGTATCGGCTGTGTTGGGCGAGTGCGGCATGGCGCGGCGCGCCGTCTCGGCGAGCGAGAGCGCGACGTCCGTGTCCTGGCCGCTCTGCAGCATCAGGTAGGCGAGGTTGTTGGCCGCCACCGGCTGATCCGGCTGGATGGCGAGCGCCTTCTTGTAGGCATCGGTGGCAGCGCCGACGTTGCCCTGGGCCTCCGCGAGGGTGCCGACGATGACGTCTCCGCGAGGATCGTTGGGGTGAGCACTGCTCCATCCCTTCCACTTGGCCATCGCCGGAGCCACGTTGCCCTGCGCCACCATCGCGCGGGTGTAGGCCATAATGGCGGCACCGTCGCCGGGATTGATCTGCATGGCCTTCTGTGAGGAGTCCAGAGCGCCGGGAACATCCCTTTGCATGAGCTGCAGGGTGGCCAGCTGATCGTAGAGAAGGCTGTTGCGGGGAGAGCGGCCGATCTGCTGCTCGACAAGATTGATCGCCTTCTGCGGCTGATGCTGAAACAGGTCGTACTCGACGAGGAGTTGAAGCGCGGACAACGAATTGGGATTGGCATCAAGAGCCTGCTGCAGGAGCGTAGCGCCCTCGGGGTAACGCTTCTGGTTGAAGCGCAGCTGGCCAAGCTCCACAAGAGCCGTGACGTTCTTCGGGTCTTTCTGCAGGGCGGTCTCGAAGTCGGCTCCGGCCTGATCCATCTGATTCTGGTGGGCCTCGGTCAGACCTCGCCAGACATATCCGTCCGCATCGTCAGGATGTTTGGCCAGCAGCTTCTGCGAGAGATCGGCGAGCGTTGGATAGTCTTTATTCTCCAGGGCGACGGTGGCCAGGGCCTTCTGGGCCTCGACGTTGTCGGGCGCGAGACGAAGCGAATCGCGGAGGTTCTGCTCGGCGCCGGCCAAGTCCCCCTTGGCCTTGTCGGTCTCGCCCAGCCAGAATTTCAATCCGGCGTTATCCGGCGAGTTCTTGACCGCCTTCGTCAGCAGCGTATAGGCATCATTCACCTTACCGGAGCGCAACAGCAACATTCCGCTGAGCGCCTGCACCTGAGGATTGTCGCCGTTGCTCTTGTCGAGCTGGTTGGCGATGTCCTGCACCTTGGCGAAGTTTCCCTGCGCCAGCAGGATACGGGCGTAGGCCATCTTGATGGGAAGACTCTTCGGGTACTTGTTGACGAGGCCGGCATAGACGGAGGATGCGCGGTCGACCTGTCCGGTCTGCATGTAATAGGTCAAGAGCAGATTTGCACCGGGCTCGGTGTCGTGCAGCTTGTCGGTGGCCTGCGCGAGGGCGGCCTCTGCCTGCTGCTTGTTGCCCTGCCGGTAGTAGATCCCGGAGAGCGTCACCCAGGCGCGGATGTTCTTGGGGTCGGCCTGCGTCGCTGCCTGGGCCTGCTGGATGGCTCCTGCGGTGTCACCCTTCTTGGCCAGCACGGCCGCAAGCAGGAGATGAGCGGAGGAATTCTTTGGATCGAGCTCTACGGCCTTCTTCAGCTGATCTTCGCCGGCCTCGGCGGTGGCTGGATTGGAGGCCTGAATGAGGCCGAGCTCGGCGTGAAAGCCGGCGCGATTGGGGTCCAGCGCCAGGGCCTGCTGAATGTCGGTGAGGGCGGTGTCGTGATCGCCGGCCGACATCGCCACTCCGGCGAGCAGGCCGTAGGCGTCGGCGTCCTTGGGGTTGATGGCGAGGATGGCCTTGGCCTGCTCCTGCGCCTTTTCCGGCTGGTGGCTGGCGAGAAAGATCTGGCCGAGATCGAGCCGCGCCTCGACGTTGTTCGGATCGAGATCGACGGTATGGCGCAGTTCGGTATAACCGGCCAGCATCGATCCTGTCTTGAGATACGCCTTGGCCAGCTCGAAACGCGCAGCGGCATAGTGAGGATCAATCTTGACGGCGTTGGAGAACTGGATGATGGCTTCCTTCTCTTTGCCCTGCTGCGCGTACTTCTTGCCGCTGGCGAGATACTTCGCCTTGCGCACGTTCGGGTCGCGGGTGCATCCCTGCACCATCATTGCCAGGATGAGGACCGAAGCTACGGCGGAGAGACGGCTGATCTTTTTCGCGTTCCAGTTTGTCATTACAGTTCCTTCCCGGGTTACGTGCGGCGCCGGCTCTCCCGGCAGACCGTTCTGTGTTCGCGTACCCGCATTGCACCTTTCCATGGGAATCCAATCTCTCCTGAGAGAGAGCGGCAATCAGTCGCTAGTTGGGGATAAACCTGGGCAGAAGCGGCGTCATCTTCGCGGTGAAATGAATCGCGCGCTGCTGTGCCTGAGCGATGGTCTCCGTGGGCAGCACCGGCGTGACGACGCGAATGAGAGCGCCATCGGTGCGGTTGGAGCGGAGAGCATCGAGCATCATGTAGGCCTTGGCCACATAGTCGTTGGCCACGCTGCGGCCGTGAGCGAGGTACCAATAGAGCACAACCTGCCTGCCGTCGGCGTTGCCGATCAGATACTCGCCGACCTGCATGACCTTTCCGTCCTCGCCGGTGACGTGGATGACCTGCGAGGAGAGGAAGGACCAGCCGGAGCCGGGCAGGCAGTTCTGCGGCGAGTGAATGGACTGGCCGGTGCGCTGCGTCGGGAAGTACCCGATGAAGAGAGAGACGGGCACGGTGGCCGCGGCGGCGGCGGGACCTGTCCGCGTGTAGACGCGATTGAGAAAGCGGCCGTCGCCGAGAACGTCGAGGGTCGCCTGATCGAGCGGGATGTCCTGGCCTGTCCAGGAGCCGATCGTCTCGGGCATCAGGGTGAGCGGAGGCGTCGGGGGCACGCGGTCGACGTCACCGCGCAGATGCAGGGTGACGAAACAGCCGAAGAGCAGGAGAACGACTACCCAAAAGCGTAAGGACTTCATGCGGATCTCCTGGCATGCCGCTGCTTGCTGAGCCGCTGCTGCATCTGCATGGCGGAGTGGAGAAAGTAGAGACAGATGAGACAGACCACGAAGATCAGCCAGCCGGAGAACTCATGAAAGAAGCCGAGCGCCTTGTTGGGATCCCAATACTGGACGGCGAGGCCGGTGCCGACGATCCGAACGCCGTTGGCGAAGACCGCGATGGGAATGCTGGCCAGCGCGAGGATGAGGCGACGCTTGGGGCTGGGCTCGAGGAAGTATCCGTAGAAGATGGCCGCGGTGAGAAGACTCATCAGGGAACGAATGCCGCTGCAGGCCTCGGCTACTTCAAGCTGCATTGAAGGAAGCTGAATGATGTTGCCGTCGCGGAGTACGGGAACGCCGAAGAGCGGCAGCGCGGCGCTGGCGAACTTCGAGGCCAGGATCTGCAGAGGGAAGGTGATCTGGTTGTAGATCACGGCCGGCAAAGGAACGGCCAAGAGGAGAACGAGCAGCGGAAAGCGGAGCTCGCGGAGAAAGGCTCGGCCGGCAAGGGTCCAGATGAGGCCGCCGAACAGCATGATCAGGGAGAGACGAGAGAGGAAGAGTTCGGCGCCATAGACCCCGAGAAATAGAGTGAAGATGGAGGCGACCACCAACAGGACGCCGGCCCAGCTCGGCTTAACGGGGATCTGACGCAGCGCATCACGCTTCTTCCAGATCAGGAATGCGGAAAACAGAGGCACGAGAAAGCCGTGCGAGAAGTCTGGATTGCTGTACCAGTCGTAGACGAGCTTTGCGACGACTCCGTAGTAGATAGCTACGATCAGGGCAGCAAGAAGAATCAGGGGAAGCCAGCGCTTCCACGCGGAACGTAGCGGGGGCATCGCGCGTGGCCCTCGTTCGGGCGCAGCGGGAGCGGGATGTACAGCTGGTTGGGTGACCAACATGCTTTTGAGGTCCTCAAGGAAGTGCAAGCAATTTTAATGCCGCACAGAACCGTGTACTTCCCTTAGGCTACTTCACGTCACGCAAAAACAAATGAGAATCTTCTTGCACAAGAGTGGCAAAGTTTTTCCCACTTTTGGGTCTTTGCGCTCGCGTAATAATAGAACCTTCATGGGGGCTATGGGCCGGACTGGACGCAGGAAGCTCTGGACACTAGGCCAGACCGCATGTTCCGAACCGTGCCGCAATTGTCGGAGCTTCAGGAGCTCTTTTGCTGCCGTTTGGCAATCGTTGTGCTTACAGCCTTGGTTGAGGAAGTGTTTTGTGACGGTATCCTATCCGAAGAGTGCGGCAGTACGATGCAGTTTGGCCCGATCCCTGGCCATAGGGTTCATTCTCGCCATGGGTTTTGGAGGGGTCGCCTCCTATGGACAGGCGGCGAAGCCTATCCTCACGCCGGCCCCGGCACCCCCGTCTTCCGCCCCAGCTCCACCCCAAGCCCCGGTGAATACAAATCAGACGGTGGATACCTCTACCTATGTAATTGGCCCGGAAGATGTTCTGCAGGTCACGGTATGGAAGGAGCCGACCTTATCGGGGAGCTTCCCGGTACGGCCCGATGGGATGATCTCGATGGTGCTCCTGGGCGATGTAAAGGCGGCCGGACTGACACCTATGCAGCTGAGCGCGAACCTGACCACACAGCTCAAGAAGTATGTTCAGGATCCGCTTGTAACTGTACTGGTACAGGCGGTTAACAGCCAGAGGGTTTACATCGTAGGCGAGGTCGGCCACGTCGGACCGGTTCCGCTTACGCCGGGCATGAGCCCACTTCAGGCGATTGCAGAGGCGGGCGGTCTGACTCCTTACGCCAAGCAGAAGCACATCTACATTCTGCGTGGCCCGCAGGGTAAGCAGCAGAAGATCTTCTACAACTACAAGAAAGCAATGCGCGGGGAAGGAAAGCAGGACATCGCGCTGCTTCCCGGGGATACGGTCGTGGTTCCATGAGGAAGCTCGCAAAAGAGGCTCTGGCTCTTGCTCTGATCTGGCCGACGGCCGGCTTTATGGCTGCGGCACAGACGTCGACCTCTGCCCAGGTGTCCAACACGATGCCGACAGCGAACTTTGGGTTCAACCTCCCGACCAGCCTGGGGACGCTCAGCTATTCTTTGACCGCCTCTGAGTTCGTCAGGACGGGCTATGAGTCCCGGGGTGTTTATGCGAGCACCTCAGGAGGCGGCAATCTGGCCTATCTCTCGAAGAGCGAGAGGAGCCCGTTCAGCCTGGTGTATTCGGGCGGCTTCATTCATTCCGACATTCCTGGTCAGGGAGAGAATGAGACCTATCAGGACCTCTCCTTTTCGCAGGTGATGCGGACCAAGGCCTGGGTCTACGTGATCTCGGACGCATTCAGCTATCTGCCGGAGTCTCCGACGACGGGACTGTCCGGCATCGCCGGGGTGGGCGACGTTGGAATCCCTCCGGTACAGACGGGCATTGGACCGCCTCAGGACATTCTGAGCGACTATGGGCGGCGAATCTCCAACGGCCTGGACGGGAGCGCGACGTGGCAGGTTGGAAGCAGCACCGAGCTTGAGGGTTCAGCCCGCTGGGGAATCTTTCGATTCCCGGGCTCTTCGAACTCCGGGTTGGATACAAACCAGTATTCCGCCACGTTTGGACCGACGTATCGCATCAATGCCCTGAGCTCGATTGGCGCGGATGCATACTATTCGCGGGAGAACTACCCCGGTTACGCGGGCGCGGTCATCGAATCCGACGGCGTTACCGTGACGTACAACCGCAACTGGTCACGTCTCATAAGCACGAGCGTCGGTCTGGGGCCGGAGAAGACCCACGGCGAGGGGTTCGGCACATTTCCTTCGCGGCTGAACCTGAGCGCAAGCGGGAGTGTGAACTATGCCGGACGGCAGTTCGGCGCCTATCTCAACTACAGCCGGGGTACCAATGGAGGCGGCGGGGTTTTGGCCGGAGCCTTCTCGGACCGGGTGACCATCGGCGCCACACGTCCGGTGGGCCGGGACTGGTCGGTGGGAGTCGACGGTTCCTATGCGAGGAGCGTCGCTCTGTTCACGATCGGCAATCTTCAAACCCGCGCGCAGAGTATCTATGGCGGGATGCAGATGTCCCGGCGGCTCACCGAGTCCCTGTCCTGTTACGTCAGCGATACGGTCATCGATCAGTCTCTTTACGACCCCCTGGGGGCAGTCAATGCGTTCTCCGGGGTCAGTGACACAGTCGGGTTCGGCATCACCTTTTCACCGCCCCCTCTTCATCGCCCTCGGTAGGTATTGCTTATGCTCAGTCATCGAACATTTACGCTGGAAGACTATCTCACCATCCTGAAACGGCGCTGGTGGATGATCATGATTCCCTTGGTCATTCTGCCGCTCGTCGCGCTTGCGGTCAGCTATCGGATGACGCCGGTTTATACATCGCAGACACTGGTGCTGATCGAACAGCAGAAGGTGCCGGACACCTATGTGAAGCCGGTAGTGGCCGAGGACATCGATAGCCGCCTCGCCTCCATGCAGGAACAGATCCTGAGCCGTTCGCGGCTGCAGCCGATCATTGAGCGGTTCAACCTTGGCGACCCCAAATCGTCTATGGACGATCGTATCGACGCCACGCGGAAGGCGATTACGATCAAGACCATTCATTCCGAGATCGCCGGCGCCGGCGGTCTGCCCGGCTTCTTTATCTCCTTTGAGGCGCGCGATCCGCACACGGCCCAGGCGGTGTGCCGCGAGATCACGTCGCTGTTCCTGACGGAGAACCTGCGGGCACGGGAGCAATCCGCGGAAGGCACGACGGAGTTTCTCAAGGAACAGCTGAACGACGCCAAGAGCAGCCTGGATGCCCAGGACGCGAAGCTGGCCGCCTTCCAGCGCCAGAATATCGGCGCGCTTCCGGACGATCAGGCCGGCAACATGAACATGCTCACCACGCTCAGCACGCAGCTGGATGCGGCCACGCAGTCCCTCGGCCGGTTGGAGCAGGAGAGATCGTATCGGGAGGCGCTGCTTTCACAGGTCGGAGGCGAGCTTGTGGATACCTCGACGCCGGGCCATCCCGCGCAGCATGCAGCGGCGCAGGCAACGCCGGATCAGGCCAAGGAACTGCAGCAGCTGCAGACGCAAGAGACAGAGCTCAACGCACACTACACTCCGGACTACCCTGACGTCATCGCGGTGAAGCGAGAGATTCAGGACCTGAAGAGTGAGATTGCGAAGAATTCGACGACGACAGTCGGGCCGACGGGGACTCCTGTTCGCACCGTGCCTCCAGCCGTCCAGCAGCTTCGGCTGCAGATCGGCGCGCTGGACGATTCTCTCCAGCAGAAGCGGCGGGAGCAGGGCGGCATTCAGCACCAGATCGCGATTTATCAGGGCCGTATACAGGCCAGTCCGCTGGTGGCGGCCCAGTACAAAGAGCTGACGCGTGACTATCAAACGGCACAGCAGTTCTATGACAGCCTTCTGGCTAAGATGAACCAGTCGCAGATGGCCACCGATCTCGAACGACAGCAGGAGGGAGAGCAGTTCCGAGTCATGGATGACGCAAATCTTCCGGATGACCCCACCTTCCCGAAGCCTGGGGTCTTTGCCGCCGGCGGTCTGGCAGCGGGGCTGGTGATTGGGATCCTGCTAGTGGCTTTCTTTGAGTATCGCGACAAGTCGCTGCGGACCGAACGCGATGTGTGGGCGTTCACGAAGCTGCCGACGCTGGGCATCATTGCTCTCAACACAACGCTGGAACCGCCGCATCGCAAGTGGTATCAGCGCCGGCCTAAGGCGGCAGACGAGCCGCTTGTGAATGTGGGTGGCTAACCATGTATAGAAAGTTCTTCGGTCTCCAGAGCAGTCCGTTCGGCACCAGTCCGGATCCCCGGTTTCTGTACATGATGCCGCACACCCGCGAGGTGCTCGCAGGGCTGGAGTATGGAATCTTCGCCCGCAAGGGCTTCACCGTGCTCACGGGCGAGGTGGGTACAGGCAAGACCACGATCCTTAGGCGAGCGCTGGGTTCGCTCAGCCAGGAGCGCGTCTACACGTCGTTCGTATTCAATCCACTGCTGGAGCCGCTCGATTTTCTGGAGTTTGTGCTCTCCGATTTCGGCCTGACGCCGGCGTCGCGCACAAAGTCCGGCATGCTGCTGCAGCTGAATCGCTGGCTGATCGAGCGCTTCCGCATGAATGAGACCTGCGTGGTTGTGGTCGACGAGGCGCAGAACCTGTCGTGGGAGCTGCTGGAGGAGATTCGGCTTCTGACGAACCTGGAGTCGTCGTCGGAGAAGCTGCTTCAGATCGTGCTCTCCGGTCAGCCGGAGCTTGAGGAGAAGCTGCGGCACCCGAGCGTTCGCCAGCTTCGTCAGCGCATCTTTCTGTGGTGCAGGACGCAGCCGCTGAATATCGACCAGACGGGTGAGTATATCGTCGAGCGGCTGCGGATCGCCGGCGCATCGCGCCCGCTGTTTACTCCGGAGGCTGCACGGCTGATCCATCAGCATAGCCGTGGGATTCCGCGGCTGATCAACCTGATCTGCGAGCACGCTTTGATTCTTGGTTACGTCGAACAGGCGCAGGAGGTCTCTGCTGCAATGATCGATTCGGTTGCCGCGGATCTGGAGCTGGAGATGCAATCGTTCCTGATTCCCCCGAGTGAACAGATTCAGGAAGCACGGGCCCGCATGTCCCCTGGCGAGGCCGCAAGCCCCATCCGAGTCTTTGGTGGAACGGCAGAAAGGCAAGTCCGATGAGTCGCATCTACGAAGCACTACAACGAGCCGAGGCTGAGCGGCAACTGGAGCGCGGAGAGAACGCTGAGGAGACACAGCCGCGCATCGCAGAGAATGTGCATGCCGCTGTCTCGGGCCGCTTCGCGGCTCCTCCTGCTCCCGTTTCCGCGATTGCAGCGGCCACTTCCACTGCCCTGGCTGAACCGCCGGCGCAGGAGCAGCGTGCACTGCAGACAGCGTTCCCGCGTGAGATCGAGGAGCGGCCATGGCAGCTCTCGATCGATCGGCTGCCAGCGCTTGAACACCGTGGACCGGCGGTGGAGCAGTTCCGCAGCCTGCGCTCCCGGGTGCAGGAGTTTCGCGCGATGAACCGGCTCAAGTCTCTGCTGGTAAGCAGCGGCATACCGCAGGAGGGCAAGAGCTTCATTGCCGCAAATCTCGCAGTGAGCCTGGCGCTGCACAAGAACAACAAGGTGCTGCTTGTGGACGGCGATATGCGGCGGTCGTCTCTGCAGGAGTACTTCGGCTTCGAGGCGACGGCGGGTCTGGCGGACTATCTTGCAGGCACGGCTGAGCTGGCGGCTGTGATGCAGCGGCCTGACGCCTCGAGCAGACCGAGCCAGGCAATCGCTCCCATACTGAACAACCTGGTGATGATCCCGGCAGGAAATGGCGGAGACAAGGCGGCCGATCTGGCCGGCAGCCCCCGGTTCGAGGAGCTGCTGCAGCGTGCGGCGCCGCACTTCGACTGGATCATCGTCGATTCGTCGCCGGTTCTTCCGGTCTCGGATGCTGTGAGTATGGGGCGCGCGTGCGATGCTGTGCTGCTGGTTGCCCGTTCGAACTTCACCAGCTTCCCGGTCGCCCAGCGCGCGAAGCACGAGCTGAAGGCCTCAAACATCATCGGGTTTGTGCTGAATGCAGTGAAGAATCCACCGGCTCTTAATAACTACTACACATACGAGAGCAACACTGCTTAAATTAGATCACGGGCTTCCATGATCAGATTTTTCAATGTCTACTATCCAACGCGGACGATCATCCTCATTCTCTGCGAGGCGCTGATCGTTTACGGGTCGTTTGTGCTTGCCTCTGTGCTTCTGCTGGGGCCGTCGACGATGGATGTGCTGGCCGACCGGCATGGGGTGGTAAAGATCGGCGCCCTGACCGTCCTGACAATCCTCTGCGCGTACTACTTCGACCTGTATGAGCCGCAGCAACTGTCGGCGCCGTGGGAGATCTACTTCCGGCTGCTGCTGGTGATCGGCTGCCTGTCACTGCTGCTGTCGCTGGTGGTGTTCGTGTTTCCGCAGGTGGACATCGCGCGGTATGTGTTCCTGCTGGGGCTGGGGCTGGTGGTGATTCTGCTTACCGTGTGGCGGCACGCGTTTGAGTGGATCAGCGGAAAATCGATGTTTCGGGAGCGGGTGTTCGTCCTGGGCACGGGGGTGATCGCGGCGAACCTGGTGGAGTCGATCCGGAACCGCAAGGAGGCGGGGATGGAGGTGATTGGGTCGGACAGTCCCCTGCTGCACCCGATCGCCGGCCATGGAGCCTCGGCGGCGACGATCGATCAGGTGGCGTTGATGAAGCCGCCGGTGGACCGCGTGGTGATCGCGCTCGAGGAGCGCAGGGGCGAGCTTCCGGTGGATGCGCTGCTGGCGATGCGGATGCGCGGCGTGGAGATCGAAGAGGTGGGCAGCCTGCTGGAGCGGCTTACGGGCAAGATGCAGCTTGAAGGGCTGCGGCCGAGCAATCTGCTGTTCTGCGAGGGCTTCAACATGAAGCGATCGCTGCAGGTGACGCAGCGTGTGGCATCGACCATTGCGGCGCTTACGATCCTGCTGCTGTTTCTTCCCTTCTTTCCGTTCGTGGTGCTGGCGGTGAAGCTCTCGTCCAAGGGGCCGGTGTTTTTTTCGCAGACCCGGGTGGGGTTGGAGGGGCATGTGTTCAACGTGCACAAGTTCCGCACCATGTTTACCGATGCCGAGGCCAAAGGCGCGCGGTGGGCGACCAAGGACGACCCTCGGGTGACGCGGGTGGGTGCGTTTTTGCGCAAGACCCGGATCGACGAGGTGCCGCAGCTATGGAACGTGCTGCTGGGCGAGATGAGCTTCGTAGGCCCAAGGCCGGAGCGGCCGGAGTTCATCTCCTGGCTGGCGGAGGAGATTCCGTTTTACAACCTGCGGCACATGGTGCGGCCGGGGCTGACGGGATGGGCCCAGGTGCGCTATGGCTACGGTGCGACGCTGGCCGAGAGCCGCGAGAAGCTCTCCTTCGACCTCTATTACCTGAAGCACAAGTCCCTGGGACTGGACCTGCTGATCATGTTTGAGACGATCAAGACGATCGTCCGGCGGCGCGGAGCGCAGTAGGCCTCGCGGTTTGCTGGCTTACCTCCCCCACCCGGCACTTTTTGCGCAAAGTCTTCAAACCGCAAGACTTAGGTTCGGACTTGGGGTGAAAACTGAGTGAAACGTCCGGAAATTTGCGCCGGTTGGCCGCAAAGTCTTCAGGCATCGGCGGTTAGAACACTCAAAGAGCGGAAATAGAAAGGCCCGGGTATGGGCCGGGCTGATGCTTCTATTGTACTGCGGCTGTCAAGAGCGAGAAAGCCGACAGGTCACGGGGGAGGGATGCGTTTTATCAGGGCGGGTGCAGAAAGGCCAAGCATACCTCGGGCTGAAGCCCGTTGCTTAACTGATCGATGTGCGGCACGTCTGAAGACGTGCCCTTCCGATTCGTGGGAGGGTTGCAGCCTACCGAGGTTTGGGTGAGGCGATGATGTGGCACACAGCAGAGCAGTGATGCTCCAAGCGAAATGCGGGGATCCTTCGCCCCTCGACTCCGCTTCGCGTCGCTCAGGGCTCAGGACGACAGGCTCTTCGTCCGACAGGGTAGCTTAGGCCCTCTGTACCGCGGCGGCCCGTTTGCGCTTCCAGTAGAGGCCGTAGAGGGAGAGCAGGGCGGTACCCATCAGGGCCCAGGTGGAGGGCTCGGGGGTGTTGGTCGGGGGTGGGGGAGTTACGGAGCAGTCGGGCGGTTTGGGGCAGCCCGGCGGCGAGTCGCAGGCGGGCTTTACCGGGCAGCCGGGACCGACCTCATGGGGCGGAAGCGTGTAGAGGCCGGGGTACTCGGGCGCGTAGATGGGCGGCGTGACGAAGTTCTGCGTCGGCTGCTCGGGGAAGATCTGCGGCGGCGGCGTGTAGGTCGCGATGTTGGTCGCCGGAATCGACGGCGGAGCGGTGAGCTCGAGAGGAAGCTCGAGCGGGTTCAGCTCCAGCGGAGGAAGGAGCTCGGAGGGCGCCTTCTGTTCGAGCGGAACCTCGCAGGCGAACTCGAGCTTCTTCCAGGTCTCTTTGGGTGTGGGTTTGGGATGCCAGTTGGGGTGCGCCTTGTTCCACTCCTGCCATTTGGCCAGGGTTGCAGCGCTCACCTTATGGTGGCGTACGCGCTGCTGGATGAAGCGGACGCACTGCGTGGTGGCATGGACGCCAACTACCCCCAGGCTTACTGCCACCAGGGTCATGAGAATGACCAGCGGCACACGGAGGATAGGTTTCATGATGGCCCTTTCGTGATGCATCCCGGCGAAACAGCTTCAAAAAGTGGACCCAGGAGCTTTGATTCGGGTTGAGGGTTGGACAGCTAAAGGATATCCGGAGGCCAGTTACAGCTGGCGGCCGGGTCCCAGGTTGGAGGGGCTGGGCGGGTTAGGCGCGAGCTCCTCGGTAATGGCGGCGGACGGCTCCGGCGCGAGGCTGGAGGCATCCACTTCGTTGAGTTTGTAGAGCAGCGAGCGGTAGCTCATCTGCAGCCATTTGGCGGTCTTCTGGCGGTTCCATCCGTTGGTGCGGAGGACCTTGAGGATGATCTGGCGCTCGAGATCGAGCGTGGCCTTCTTGGTGATGCGCTTGAGCGAGATGGGCTGGCTGATGTCGATCTCGGCCGCGAGGCGATTCCCGCTGGCCAGTTGAGGCATGATCTCGGCCGCGAGCAGGTCCTCATCGCCGATGAGCACGTAGCTGCGCACGAGGTTGGCGAGCTGGCGGACGTTGCCGGGCCAGGTGTAGCGCTCCATCAGATGGAGGGTGGAGCGGGAGATCGACCGCGGCGAGAGCCGGAAGGTGCGCGCGTTGAGGTCCATGAAGTAGTTGACCAGCGGCTCGATCTCCTCACGGCGGTGGCGCAGCGCGGGGAGATTGATGGTGACGCCGTTGATGCGGTAGAGCAGGTCGAGCCGGAAGCTGCCCTCATCGACCTGGGCGCGGAGGTCGCGGTTGGCGCAGGAGACCAGCCGGGTTTCGATGGTGCGGGTCACGTGACCGCCGACGCGGACGAAGCTGCCGTCCTGGAGGACCTGAAGGAGCTTGGACTGGGCGGCGAGGTCGAGGCTGCCGACTTCGTCCAGGAAGAGGGTGCCGAGATGGGCCTCCTCGACGCGGCCGCGCTTGGTGGCGTGGGCGCCGGTGAAGGCGCCTTTCTCGTAACCGAAGAGCTCGGTCTCGATGAGGCTCTCGGGGATGGCGGGGCAGCTGACCTTGACCAGCGGGCCCCGGGTGCGGCGGGAGAAGAGATGCAGGTAGCGGGCGCAGACCTCTTTGCCGGTGCCGCTTTCGCCCTGCAGGAGCACAGGAACGTCGGTTTCGGCGATGCTCTCGAGCTTCTGCCGGATCGCCCGCATGGCCGGCGTCGACCCGAAGGCGAGTTCGAGGGGCGGCAGATCGAGAAATTCGGCGGAGTCCATGGCGAAGTCCAGTCTGAAGCTGATATCCGGGCCGATACAGAAGGCGTCGGAGTCCTCGCTTGCACGTTCTTCTCCAATCCACCCAGCCTTTGTGGATTAAGGGCAATACTCGTCGAACGACAGAGCTTTTGGGGTGTTTTGCTGTTAACCCTTCGTTCAACGATGGATTAAGTGCGCAGGATACGGCAAAAGTGTGACTTTTTTTGCCTACAAGAGTGCAAAGTTCTTCCTTTCCTCAGCATCTACGACTACACTGGAGCCGTCTCAAAGGGCCTCGCAGACGAAATGCGATCCCCCTCCTTTGGGTGCTGTGAACGACCCGTGCCCGCGGGATGTGCGGGCAGGGCTGCGGTTCGGCAGCCTGAATCGCTGGAGTAACCCATGTCTGCCTCCTTTGCCCCAGACGTCTATGAGCGCAGCGACGTCATGCCGGAAGAGTCGCCGCGGCTGTACGTGCTGGATTCGAATCCGGATGTGCTGGATTACCTGCGGCGGACGCTGGACGCCGAGTACGCGCTCAGCCTGTTCATGGAGGAAGAGCCGCTGCTGGAGCAGCTGAATAATGCGCCTCCGCCGGCGCTGATCCTGCTGGAGTGGGAGAGCATGGAGAAGTCGCTGGCGGTGCTGTCGCATATCCGGTCAACGCTGCCGGACGTGCCGATTGTGATGCTCTCGTGCACGGCCGAGGTGAAGGACCTGGAGGTGGTGACGCGGGTGGGGGCACGGGGCATTGTGCTGAAGCCATTCCTGGACGGCAACCTGGAGGCCGCGATCGAGGAGCAGCTGGCCGCGGCGCAGCGGACGATCCCGGCCGAGCCGCAGGAGATTCCGCTGGATGAGACGCACTCGTTTGTGCGCTCCAGCAAGCGGATGTGCGAGCTGCAGGCGCAGGCGGTGCTGGTGGCGCGGTCGGATATTCCGGTGCTGATCCTGGGCGAGAGCGGGACGGGCAAGGAGATCCTGGCGCTGTACACGCACAAGATGTCCAACCGCGCGCACCGGATGTTCCTGAAGGTGAACTGCGCGGCGATGCCGGCGGACCTGCTGGAGAGCGAGCTGTTCGGCTATGAACAGGGCGCGTTTACGGGCGCGGTGAAGACCAAGCCGGGCAAGTTCGAGATCTGCACCGGAGGAACGATCTTTCTGGACGAGATTGGGGAGATGCCGGGTGTGCTGCAGGCGAAGCTGCTGCAGGTGTTGCAGGACGGCACATTCTCGCGGCTGGGCAGCCGGTCGATGATGCGCGTGGATGTGCGCGTAATCGCGGCGACCAACATCAACATGAAGGCCGCGATTGCGGCCAAGAGTTTCCGCGAAGACCTTTACTACCGGCTGAACGGATTTTCGCTGTCGATTCCTCCGCTGTGCGAGCGGCGAGAAGAGATTCCGCTGCTGGCGAACTACTTTATGCGCAAGGTGGCGAAGCGCTATGACCGCAAGCCACTGCCACTGTCGGCGGGGCTGCTGGAGGCGTTCAGCCGTTATGCGTGGCCGGGAAACCTGCGCGAGATGGAGAACGTCATCAACCGCTATCTGATCCTGGGCGACGAGCGGCCGATTCTGGCCGAGATGAGCCCGTATGCGGCCTTCCGCAGTGAGTCGAACGGCAATCTGGAGATGGTGGATGGAGCCGGCCTGAAGCAGATCGTGCGCAGCCTCAAGGGTGAGGCGGAGGCGAGTGCGATTGCGCAGATGCTGGAAAGCAAGGGGTGGAACCGGAAGGCCGCGGCGAGCGAGCTGCAGATCAGCTACAAGGCCCTGCTGTACAAGATCAAGCAGTATGAACTTGCACCCAAGCGGGCTTGACGGGACCGGGGACCCATGCACGATCCAGAGTCGTATTACAGAGTCGTTGTCCAACGCAGCGATGGAGCCCTGAAGGGCTACGCCGAGAAGGCGCAGTGGACCACGTCGGCGGGGAGCTTTTCAGCCGAGGACCAGGGTCGCGAGAGCATTCGGGTTACGCGGCTGGACTCGGGCGTGGTGGAAGACGTGTCGCTGGACAATGTGAAGGCCGTGTTTTTCGTCCGCGACTTTGTGGGCGAGGAGAACCGGCGCGATCTCCGCTTTCACGATCATCTGCCGGCGACGGAGTGCCTGTGGGTGCGGGTGCGGTTCGATGACGGCGAGACGATCGAGGGGCTGATCAATAACACCCAGGATTTCGTGCTGGGCGCGGGATTTCTGATGGCGCCCGCGGATACGTTTGGGAACAACCTGCTGATCTACGTGCTGAAGAGCAAGGTGATGGGGTTCGAGGTGCTGGGGCTGCGGCCGAAGACGAAGAGCCTTTCGCTGCTGGATGGGCCGAAGAACGGGAACGGGAACGGGCGGGGAAACGGGAAGGCTACGTAGCGCTGAGCGCCGCAACGCGACGGTGGCGGGGGCGCGACGGAGCACTGAGAACTGCGGAGTAGGAACCTCAGCTTAGGCGTTAACGGGCTGTCGTTTGCTCTGCTCGACGTACCAGGCGACGGTCTTTTCGAGGCCCTCGCGGAAGTCGACCCTGGGAGCGTAGCCGAGCTCGGCCTGGGCACGTTCGATGCTGGCGAGGGAGTGTTTGACGTCGCCGGCGCGGACCGGCCCGTAGAGCGGGGGGCGCTTGAAACCGAGGGCGTCGGCGATGCCGGAGTAGACCTCGTTGAGGGTGCGGCTCTTCCCTGTCCCTATGTTGAAGACGCGGCCGGTGGCGATCTGGCTGGACGCCTGGCAGGCGAGGAGATTGGCGCTGACGGCGTTGTCAACGAAGGTGAAGTCGCGGCTGGTGAGGCCGTCGCCGTAGATGGTGGGGGTTTCGCCGGCCATCATCTTGAAGATGAACTGAGCGATGACGCCGGAGTAGGGCGAGTCGGCCGCCTGACGGGGGCCGAAGATGTTGAAGTAGCGGAGGCAGACGCCTTCCAGCCCGTAGGCGCGATGGAAGGACTGGATGTAGTACTCGCAGGTGAGCTTCTGGACGGCGTAGGGCGAGAGCGGCATGGGAAGCATGCCTTCGTGCTTGGGCTGCGTCGGCTGGTCGCCGTAGGCAGAGGACGAGGCGGCGTAGACGATGCGGCGAACGCCGGCGTCGCGCGCGGCGAGCAGGAGGTTGAGCGTGCCGTTGATGTTGGATTCGTGCGAGGTGAGCGGGTCTTTGACCGAACGCGGGACAGAGGCCAGCGCACCCTGATGCAGAACGAACTCCACACCGCGGCAGACGTCGCGCAGGGCGCTCTGATCACGGAGATCGATCTGCTGGAAGTCGATGGAGTCGCGGATGTCGGCGAGGTTGTCGAGGTCGCCGGTGGAGAGATTGTCGATGCCGCGGACGTCCTGGCCCTGCTCGACGAGCGTATGCGCGAGCGTGGAGCCGATGAAGCCTGCGATGCCGGTGATGAGAAACTGTGCCATTCCACTCCTCGGTCGACCGATGGAATAAAAGCCCCGAGAGTGCGCGCGGTTCCCTGCCCGGCGCAGATCGTTGGGCCTATGCTCGATCATCCGCCGCCCCGCACGGGGTATCAATGATGCTTTTGGGGGAAAACTCCCGGGAGCATCTGGTGGTGCGAGGCAGGTGTTGACAGTCTAAACTTAGAACGCAGCAGATGAAATGATTGAGGGACTATGCCGAATAAGAACGACGCTCCCAGCGCCGATGCAGTCAGCCTTCGCCTTGAACGCCTGAAGACACACACAGCGAGCATCGGAGTCATCGGACTCGGATATGTGGGCCTGCCGTTGTCGCTTCTGTTTGCCGAGGCGGGTTTTGTGGTCACGGGGTTCGACATCGACCAGAAGAAGGTGGCCGATCTGGAGGCGGGGCGGTCGTATATCTTCCGCATCCCGGAGACGGAGATACAGGACGCGCGGGTGAAGGGCTTTCGCGCGACCAGCGACTTCTCGCGGCTCACCGAACAGGACGCGATCATCCTGTGCGTGCCAACGCCGCTGACCGGGCATCGCGAGCCGGATCTGAGCTTTATTGAGAACACCGCGCGCGCTGTCGCTCCGTGGCTGCGCGAGGGCCAGCTGGTAGTGCTGGAGAGCACGACGTATCCGGGGACAACCGAAGATCTGATGATCCCGATCCTGGAGAAGGAGAACAAGGCCGGGCTGAAGGTGAAGGGACCGGAGACGAAGGACGGCGACCGCGTCTTTTATGTGGCGTTTTCTCCGGAGCGCGAGGACCCGGGCAACACGTCCGTCGCGCGCCGCGATATTCCGAAGGTGGTGGGCGGACACGAGGAGACGGCAACCGAACTGGCGGCGACGTTGTATGAGGGCATCTTTACGCGGGCGGTGCGGGTGTCGTCGACGCGCGCGGCGGAGATGACGAAGCTGCTGGAGAACATCTACCGCTGCGTGAACATTGCGCTGGTGAATGAGCTGAAGGTGCTGGCGCTGCGGATGGGGATGGACATCTGGGAGGTGATCGACGCGGCTTCGACGAAGCCGTTTGGATTTCATCCGTTCTATCCGGGACCGGGGCTGGGCGGGCACTGCATTCCGATCGATCCGTTTTATCTGAGCTGGAAGGCGAAGGAGTACGACTTCAACACGCGCTTTATCGAGCTGGCGGGCGAGGTGAACGAGGCGATGCCCGAGTTTGTGGTGCAGAGCGTGGCGAAGGCGCTGAACCAGCAGCGCAAGCCGCTGAATGGATCAAAGGTCCTGATGCTGGGCATGGCGTACAAGAAGGACATCGACGATCTGCGCGAGTCGCCATCGCTGACGATTATCGAGCTGCTGCGCAAGGAGGGAGCGACGGTGGATTACAACGATCCGTACTTCCCTACCGTGGGCCAGGGACGCCATTACAAGCTGAATATGACGTGCACGCCGCTCGATAAGCTGGAGCAGTACGATTGCGTGCTGATTGTGACCGATCACTCCGACTATGACTACAAGGACATTGTGAAGCGGTCGCAGCTGGTAGTGGATTCGCGGAATGCGACCAAGGGAATTGTGTCGCCGAAGGTCTTTCGCTGCTAAGGGCGCGGCGGTTGACGGCTTGGATCTGCGCTCGGGGCGTGCTCAGGGCGTTGCGAGCAGGTTTTGATAGACGGCGACGAGCTGCTTCATCATCGCTTCGGTGGTGAAGCGGTCAGCGACGCGCTGGCGGCCGGCGCGGCCCATGGTCTTTGCGAGGTCGGGGGCGCTGAGGATCTCACGCAGGGCAGAGGCGAGAGCATCGACGTTCTCCGGCGGAACGATTCTTCCGGTGGCGCCATCGAGCACGGCTTCGGCATTTCCTCCGACACGGGTGGCAACGACGGGCAGCGCCGCGGCCATGGCTTCGACGATGGCGTTGGAGAAGCCTTCACTGCGCGAGGGCAGGACGAAGAGATCGGCGGTGCGAAGAAATGAGGGGAGATCGGTGACGTTGCCGGCGAAGGTGAAGCGGTCTTCGAGATGCAGTTGGCTGACGAGCGCCTGGAGCTCCGCGTAGAAGTCGGGCTCGAGCACCTGGCCGGCGATGCTGAAGTGGGCGGTGGGAAACTCGGGTGCGAGGATGGCGGCGGCGCGGAGGAAGACGTCGTGTCCTTTCACGCGCCGGATGTTGCCGACGGTGACGATGGAGGGGCCGCGCGAGGAGCGCTCGGCGTGTATGCCCAGCCAGGAGGAGAGGTCGAGGCCGTTGTAGAGCGTCTCGACGCGGTCGGGGGCGATGCGATCGACATCGATGGTGTAGCGTCGCACCTCCTCGGAGACGGCAAAGACGCGGTTGGGGAGATTACGCAGCAGGCGGTAGGCGAGATGGTGCTTGGGTCCGCGGAGGATGCCCATGTCGCGGCGGCTCCAGATGAGCTTGGTGTGGCCGAGGAGTTTTGCGATGGGGCCGATGAACAGATCGGAGCTTTCGAAGAAGGTCTGGACGAGATGAACGTCTTCGCGGCGCAGGAAGCGGCGGAGCTCGATGGCGGCGCGGAGGGCCTCCGGCCCGAAGGTGCGATGGAGTGGAAGAAGATAGATGGGGCAGGGGACGGGCTCGGCCAGCGCGGCACTCTCGGGATCCGCGGCGAGAGTGAGGATGGAGACACGATAGCCATAGGCCGGGAGGAGATGCGCGAGGCGCAGGACGACGCGCTCGCCGCCGCCGAGGGTGCGGGGGAGCTGATCGACGGCGAGGAGGATGTGCGGACGCGATGGGCTGGGCGGAGGTGCGTCCGTGGGGCCGGCGCGCAGAAGCTCAACACGCGGAGGGGAGCGACGCGCGCCAGCGGCGGAGTTGCCCTGGTTCACCTACCGGTACTCCATGACGGCGAGCGGGAGCGGCTCCTCGACGGGCTGTGCCGCAAGCGCGGGCTCGGCAAGCGCGAGCTGCTGGGCGCGAGCAACGGCGGCCATCAGCACCCAGAGCAGGCCGTTGATCTCCAGATAGGTCCAACGATCGCCGAAGCAGTTGGCGACGACGCAGGAACACATGGCGAGAAAGCAGCCGAGGCCGAGAGCGGTGTAGAGCGGATCGTTTCCGCTCCGGTAGAGACGGAAGGAGCTGGAGAACATCTGGAAGAGCATGACCAGAGCGATGACGCCCCCGACGATTCCGGTTTCCACCAGGACTTTGACGTACCAGTTGTGCGTGTCCTTGAGATCGCCGACGTGATCGCCGAACTCGAAGGTCGCAAAGCCGTTGCCCAGGAGCGGACTTCGATAGAAGGACTTCTTGGCGTTCTCCCAGAGCAGGACGCGGTCCTCGGCGGATTGATCGAGCTGGCCGTTCGCGTTCTTGGTCATCTCGACCCGTTCGGTGACGGCGACCGGAACGATCGTCTTCCAGGTCAAAAGGAAGAGCGGCAGAAGCAGCAGGAGTTTGCGGTCTTTGAGAATCGCCAGGACAGCAATGCTGAAGAGGAGGGCAAGATAGGAGGCCCGGGAGAAGGTGTACATGGTGGCAAAGATGGTGGCTGCAACCAGGGCATAACAGAGCAGCTTGACCTTCTTGCGCTTCATGATCTTTCCAAAGCCCCAGAAGAACATTCCGAACTGGGCGAGAAATGCCGCGAGTTGATTGGAGCCATAGACTAATGGGCCGGCATCGCGCTTGCTCTCGTCAAAGGAGGTCCAGCTTCTGGAAAGGGTGTCGAGGATGGATGCCCGGTCGACGAGCGCGAGCGAAACACCGACCAGAAGGACGATGCGCCGGATCGTCTTTCGGTCCTCAATGACCAGTCCGGCTGCGACGAAGAACAGCGGCAGCATCAGGTAGTCTTTCCAGGTGACGAAGTTCGGATCGTTGAGCCACAGCGGCAGAGGGGCCGTGCCCATGGCAGAGCCGAGCCACAGGGAGAAGTAGAGATAGACCGCGAAGATGAGCCAGATGAGATAGAGCTTTGACTTGGGCAGACGTTTGCCGTGCAGCAGAGCGCCGATAATGATGGCGATCACCAGCAGCGTGAGCACGTTGGCGGCCAAGGGATAGCCGGCGAGGACGAACTTGTCCCGCATGGAACGATAGGGGATGAAGGGCATGGCGTAGTACAGGCCCTGGAGGGGCTTTCCCATTAGCGAGGCGATGATCATCACCCAGAAGCCAAGGTAGGCAATCAGCGGGATGTAGTGTCCTAACCCTGTTCCGAGCACGTGACCTCCGGCGAATCCGAGCCAATTGGGCTAGACCCAGACCTTCTTCCGGCCGGCAGCGAAGTTATAGAAGGCGAGCGCAGCGGCCATGTTGAGCATGGCAAAGGTCTCCGCGACCGCGATGGCGCGAAAACGCCGCGCCGACGGGCTTAGCGATCCCAACGCCGCCAGCCCATAGAATACCAGTTGCGCGGCGAAGATCGCCTTGTAGAAGAGACCTGCAGCAAGCGCGGAACTGATGAGTAAAAGGATCAAGAGAAACGGGACAACCAGCCGCAGAAGCTTGTGGCTGACGAAGCGAAAGAGCAGCGGATTCCTGGGTGTCAGCAGCCAGGGAGCGAGCTGCAGGAGCTGGTAGTTGCCGGTGAGGGTGCGGACTTTGCGAGCGAACTCTTTGCCGGGCCGGTGAAAGATCGTGTCGCGAGCGATGGCGGTGGGCTGAAAGACGACTCGGCTGCCGGCGCGCGCGACGTTCATGGGCAGGAGCACGTCGTCGAGGAGAGTTCCTTCGGGAAGCGGGACGTAGAGCTCGCGGCGAAGGGCACAGATGGCCCCGGTGACGCCGACGACAGAGCCGGTGAGGGATTCGAGCCGGCGGACGACCTTTTCGATCTTCCAGTAGAGCCCGAGGGCGTCGCCGGCGGGGCGGCCTTGGGCGTCTTCGAGGAGCAGCTCTCCGCTGACGGCGCCGACGCGCGGATCGGCAAAGCAGGAGCAGAGCTCGTGGAGAACGTTGCGGTCGACGGCCTGGCGGGTGTCAAAGAAGACGAGAACCTCGCCGTGCGCGGCCTGGACAGCGGCGTTGAGCGCGATGGCCTTCCCTTTTGCCTCAGGCAGAAGGATGGGAACGATGTAGGGAGCGTTGGCGAGCAGGATCTCGGCAGTGCGGTCGGTCGAGCCATCGGAGGCGACGATGATCTCGAGCCTGTTCGCGGGATAGTCGAGGCGGCGGAGGGTCTCGAGCTTTGGGGGAAGATTTGCCTCTTCGTTATGCGCGGCCATGATGATGGAGACGGAGGGCGTCATGGGGGATACGAGGACCGGGCGGGAGCGCAGCGAGGCGAGCAGGCGAAGCCAGAGGGCATAGCCGGCGTAGGTGTAGAGAATGAGCAGCAGCGACGCCCAGAAGAGTTCCTTCACAGCGCTCCTCGAAGACGGGTCATGAGAGGCCCGGACGGATGCATGATCCCCCAAAAGAAGTATGGGCGTTCGGAGGCGCGGCGGGAATGCTCCAGTGGTGTCATGGAGGCAGAATAAAGCCACATAATGCCCGCCGGGTGTCGCAATTCCCTTGTGGAGTCAGAGCCGATAAGGTGGAGGGGTAAATAGCAGAAACCGGGAATGTTGGTCTGGTCAGCGGTTGATATCATAACCACCACGACACCCTGCAGGTTTCAAAGAGAGAGATGGGCAAGTTTTCGGAAGATCTGGCGCGGTACCGGCAGAAAGGATACCGGGGGAAAGAGCTGTGGCTGGAACCAACCGTTTGGTCGATTGGAAGTTATCGGCTGGGCAATTGGCTGCACATGAGACGACCGACGGCGATTGTCCGGATCCCGCTGAAGGTTATTTCGTTTTTCCTCCTGAAGTTCTGCCTGGTGTTCATGGAGATGGATATCGACGCGCAGGCGACGATCGGGGGCGGTCTGTACATCGGGCACATCGGCGGAGTCCATATTAACCAGGGGGCGGTGCTCGGCAGGAACTGCGATTTGGCGCACCGGATCACCATTGGCGCCTCGGCGATGGGCCGGAGCGGTATTCCGGTGTTGGGCGACGAGGTGTATATCGGCACGGGCGCGGTGCTGCTGGGGAAGATCAGGGTCGGCGATGGGGCGAAGATCGCAGCCAATACGCTGGTGATGACGAATGTGCCCGCGGGAGCGACGGTGATGGGCGTGCCGGGAAGGATTGTGATGCGTCCGCAAGTGAAGACGGCGGAGCCCGCGACGACAGCGCAGCCGGCGGCGGAGACAGTGGAGACGATGGATGTTGAGTGAGGCAGAAAGGCAGGAGCTGCGGGGGCGCATCAAAGCTGCGGCGGCGGAGCAGCAGCCCGCGGTGCTTCTTGCGGAGATGAAGCAGCTGATCCGCGGGTCTGCGAAGGCGGCTCCGGATGCGATGTTCTGCGCCTCGGCGCTGGAGAAGATTTCGGATACTCTTGTTGCGCAGAAGAACGTGCGCCGGGTGAAGACATTTATTGTGCGCTCGGTGACGCTCGAGCCGTTGTTGCCGTTTCTGAGGGTCGAAGCGGCGCTGACGGGGCTGTTGCTCGACGTGGAGATGGGCGGATACGGCTCTTACGTTGACGACATGCTGAACGCGCAGGGAGCCCTGACGCGCTTCGCCCCTGAGCTGGTGTTGGTGGTGCTTGAACTGGAAGACGTAGCGGGAGCGCTGCCGGAGCTGTGCGCGAATGGCGGCGGCGAGGCTGTTGAGCAGGAGATTGAGGCGGCGGCGGAGCGGATGGGACAGATGCTGCGCGGCTTGCGTGCGCGAAGCTCGGCGCGGATGGTGGTGCAGGGGTTTGTCGTGCCGGACTCGAGCTCGCTGGGAGATGTGGGCGATGCCAATGTGCGCGACAGCCTTCCCCGCGCAGTGGAACGGCTGAATGAGCGGGTGGCCGCATTGTGCCGATCGATTGCCGACTGTGTGTTCTTCGATGTGGACCGACTGGCGGCGCGATATGGACGCAGGCAATGGCGGGATGTGCGGATGTTTCTTTCGTCGCGTCTGAGTATTGCAGCGGATGCGTTTAGCGTCTATGCGCGTGGGATGGCGCGGTCGTCCTCGGCGCTGTTTCGCGCGCCGCGCAAGGTGTTGTGCACGGATCTCGATAACACGCTGTGGGGCGGCGTGCTGGGCGAGGAAGGGCCGGAGGGTATCGCAACCGGAGGTGCGTTTCCGGGCAACTGCTATCTGGAGTATCAGCGGTATCTGAAGCAGTTGGCTTCGCGTGGAATTTTGCTGGCTGCCGTTTCAAAGAACAACGAGTCAGACGTCATAGAGGCATTTGAGATGCGCGCAGCCGATCTGGCTCTGAGCCTCAGCGACTTTGTCGCGAAGAAGATCAGTTGGAGAGACAAGGCGGAGTCTTTGCGAGAGCTGGCTGCGGAGCTGTCGCTGGGCCTCGATTCGTTTGTCTTTGTCGATGACAACCCCGTGGAGTGCGAGGCGATCCGGCGTGCACTGCCCGAGGTTGCGGTGATTGGCGCGCCGCTGGATGAGCCGTGGCGGCTGCTGGAGATGCTGGCGGAGGAGCCGTTCTTCGACGCGGTGGTGGTGACTGAGGACGATGTGAACCGCACGCAGGAGTATCGCGCACAGGCGCAGAGAGCCGAGCTCGCGACCAGTGCGGCGACTCGCGAGGAGTTTCTGGCGTCGCTGGGCATTGTCTGCACCTTCCTTCCGGTGGCCGAGGCTCCGTTGGCGCGTGCGGTTCAGTTGCTGGCCAAGACGAACCAGTTCAACCTGACCACGCGGCGACAGTCCGCGGCGGAGGTGGAGAGGTTTGCCTCCGCGGATGGCGGCCAGGCAATTGCCGTGCGGGTGCGGGACCGATTTGGAGACGCGGGCGTGGTTGGACTGGCGCTCGCGGAGACGAAGGGCGACACGTGTTTCATCGATTCCCTGCTGCTGTCCTGCCGCGTGATCGGCCGGGGTATCGAGAGTGCGTTGCTCGCAGAGATTATGCAGCGCGCGCGAAGAATGGGATCGCGGCGAGTGGTGGGCGAATATGCGCCTACACGCAAGAACGGATTGTGCGCCAACTTTTTTGCGGAGCACGGCTTCGTTCGCTCGGGTGCCGAGAACTCGTCGAAGGACGAGCCGGTATGCTATGAGTTCGATCTGCGCGCAGGAGCTGTGGAGAGTCCTGCGTGGTTAACTTTGGAAGGAACGGAAGAGTATGAGTTTGCAGAAGGTACCCACGTCACTTCGTGACATTCTGGCCGACACGCTGGAGATCTCGCCGGAGGAGGTGACGCCGGAGCTGAATACCGAGGCGGTAGAGGCGTGGGATTCGTTCCGGCACCTTCAATTGATGCTGGCAGTCGAGGGCGAATACGGCGTGCAGTTCGATCCGCGGCAGATTCCCGAGCTGACGAGCGTTCGAAAGATTCAGGACGCGCTGGAGTCCAAGGGAGTGTCGCTGTGACCGATGGTGTTCATAGGAATGGCGTTGATCCGGGCGAGGAGTTCGGGTTCAAGCTGAAGCATGTGGGCGTGGCGGTCCCAGAGCTGGATGCGGCGGCGGAGATGCTGGAGACGCTGCTTGGCTACAAGGTAGTCGCCGGCCCGTTCGATGATCCGATCCAGAAGGTGACGGTGAACTTTCTGAAGCAGAGCGGAGAGGACGCGGCGGAGATCGAACTGATCGCACCGCTGACAGAGGATGCGCCGATTCGATCGATCTTGGCCAAGGGCTCGGGTGCGGCGTATCACCTGTGCTTTGAGACGACGGATCTGGACGGCGCGCTGAAGCATGCGAAGAGCAAGGGATGCATGATGGTGAGTCCGCCCGCGCCTGCGGTGGCCTTTGGAGGGCGCAGGATTGCATGGTTCTATACGCCGACGCGCCAACTGTTCGAGCTTGTCGAAGCCGCCCAGGCCAAGGGTTCGGAGTAGCTGTTGATGCGGAGCGATGCGGCCGCAAGAACGATCGACTGAAATGAAGCGTCTCTACTTTCTCTATCACGAGCTTCGACAAGTCCCGAGTCCTTACTCGTATGTGGTCTCGTGTGGGCGGTTTGAGCAGCATTGCGAGCTTTTTGCGCGACTGCGGGCAGCGGAGAGCGATACTCTGCGGCCGGAGATCACGTTTGATGACGGGCACCGGTCGAACTACGAGTTTGCGCTGCCGGTGCTTGAGCGTCATGGGTTGACCGCGCACTTCTTCGTGACCGTCGGCTGGATGGGGCAGCGGGCGGGATACATGGGGTGGGATGAGCTGCGCGCGTTGCATGCGAGCGGGCAAACGATTGGCGCGCACGGATGGACGCACACGCTGCTGACCCACTGTGCGCTGAGCGATCTGGATCGCGAACTTTCGGGTGCGCGACGAAAGCTGGAGGATGAGCTGGGCGCGGCGGTGACGTCGATGTCGCTGCCCGGAGGGCGAAGCAATCGGCTGGTGCTGGATGCATGCTGGAAGGCGGGCTACACGGAGGTGTTTACGTCGCTGCCGATGGCGCAGCCGGAGGCGGTCTCTGGGGAGACATCGATCGGGCGGTTGAACGTGCGGGGCACGATGAGCGCAGCGTGGCTGGAGCAGGTGCTTCGCCCGGAGAGTGGGCTGCTGGTGAAGATGGAGCGGCGCGAGCGGGTGAAGACTGCGGCGAAGACGATTCTCGGCGATGCGCTGTACGCACGACTCTGGTCGGTGGGGAATCGGGAGGAGCCGGACAGTGGCACCCATGGGGCGCCGAGCGAATGACGGTACTTCACCTCATCAGCAGCGGCGGCATGTATGGGGCGGAGGCGGTCATCCTGAACCTTTGCAGCGCGCTGAACGAAGGGCGGGAACACAGAGGCGTGGTGGGCGTGTTCGCCAACTCCGTGCAGCCGCATCTTGAACTGCATGAGGCGGCGCGAAAGGCCGGCGTCGAGTCGCATGTGCTTCCCTGCCGCGGGCAGATCGATCGCCATGTGCCGGCGGCGATTCGCGAGCTGGTGAGGCAGACCGGCGCGGATGTTGTCCATGCGCATGGATACAAGGCCGACGCGTATACCTGCGTTGCGTTGCGCGGAGGGTCCGTTCCCCTCATCTCCACCTGTCACAACTGGCTGGATGACGATCGCGCGGTGCGGTTGTATGGAAGGCTCGACCGCTGGGTGCTGCGGAGATTTGACGGAGTGGTTGCTGTGTCGGATGAGGTGCGAAAGAGGCTGGTGGGCGCGGGCGTGCGCGGCGAGCGGATCCGGCTGATAGGCAATGGAATTCCGCTGCGCCGGTTTGCTGACGCGCAACAGAGCCGAGCACAGCGGTACGCGCAGGATTCGACGCTGAAGATCGGATTGGTCGGACGGCTCTCGCGGGAAAAGGGGATCGACGTCTTCCTGCGAGCGGCTGCGAAGGTGATTCGCAAGAGACCGGAGATGGAGTTTGTTGTCGCAGGAGATGGGCCGGAGCGGAGTTCGCTCGAGAGGCTTGCGAAGGAACTCGGGATCGCGGAAAAGGTGTTCCTGTTGGGACGAATGGATGATATGCCGCGCTTCTACGCCTCGGTGGACGTGCTGGCAGTAGCTTCGCGAAAAGAAGGATTGCCGATTGCGGTTCTCGAGGGGATGGCGAGCGGGCTGCCGGTGATCGCAACCGCGGTGGGCGATGTGCCCAAGGTGATTCGCGACGGTGAGACCGGCCTGTTGGTGAGGAGTGACGATCCTGATGGAATGGCTGCAGCGATGGAAGGAATGATTGAGGATCCGAATCTGCGGAGATCGCTTGGCGCCTCTGCGCAGAGATTGGTTGCCGCGGAGTACTCCTCCGGGCATATGGCTGCGCAGTATCTGGACCTGTATCGAGATGTGCTGGCGGCGAGGAGCGAAGCACGAACCGTGTAACGGCGGAAGCGAATGCGAGCCAAAGAACAGAGAGCGGCGGAACGCCAGAAGCGGCCCATCAAGGTCTTCATGATGGACCTGTGGGCGACCGTGCCGTATTACACAGCGTATCTTTCGCGGGCGCTGATGGCGGAGGGAGCTCGGGTGCAGATAGGATCGATCACCTACTACCTCGATCGGGAATGTTTTTCCAGCCGTGGACTGAAGAATGACCCGGGCCTGCTGGATGCCGTGGGGAGGTTTTCGCTTCCGAAGAGGCTGCGACAAGGTTTGAAGCTGGCCGAGGGGGCGTTCAATCTTGCTGCGCTGAGTCTACGACTTGCGATTCGTCCACCAGACATTGTGCACGTACAGTATCTGCCGATGCTGCGATCGCCGGCGCCGCTTGATTGGTGGTTCGTCTGTCTCATGCAGCGGCGTGGTGTGAAGATTGTGCTCACAGTCCATGATCTGCTTCCGCACGATACGGCGGAGCGGTACAGGAGTGTTTTTGCGAAGTTGTATCCCAGGATGAACGCGCTCATCTGTCACTCCGATCACGTGAAGTCGCGACTAGAGCATGAGTTCGGCATCGCCGAGGAGAGGATCAGCGTGATCCCTCACGGTCCGTTCTTTTTTGATCTGCAGCCGGACGTTGCGGAAGCTGCGCTGCTTCCAGCTTTGCAGGCCGGCCAGAAGATCGTTCTGTGGCAGGGCATCATCTTTCCCTACAAGGGAATCGACCTGCTTCTGGACGCGTGGCAGACGGTCGAGGCGGAGGTGAGCGACGCGACGCTTGTGGTGATGGGAACGGGCGCTCCTCGACTGCTGGAGGAGATTCGCGCGCGTGTGCAGGAGCGCGCACTGCGCCGGGTGACGCTGGACTTTCAGTTTGCCTCCACGCAGAAGCTGGTCGCCATGTATCGCGCGGCCGATGTGGTGGTGTACCCGTATCGGGCGATTACTACGAGCGGAGCGCTGGCGACCGGCATGGCTCTTGGGAAGGCGATTGTTGCAAGCGATCTGCCTGCCTTCCGCGAGCTGCTTGAAGATGGGCGGGATGCGCTGCTGGTTTCTCCGGGCGATCGTGATCAGCTTGCCACTGCGCTGATCAGCGTGCTGCGCGATTCTGAGCTGCGGGAGCAGCTCGCCGCGGCGGTGCGCGTGCGAGATTTTGGCGCGCGGTCGTGGACGGCGATCGCGGGTGAGACGATGCGGGTCTATGAGCGCCTGGTGAGCCGCTAGGCGTTGAAGCGGTTATGCGGTAAGGTCTTTGACGATGCTTCGCCATCCGTTGAAGTAACGGACGTAGCCGGGAGCACGGCGCAGGACCTGGATCGACCGGCGAATGCGGCCGGGCGGCAGCTCCGTACGCTCGCGCAAGAGAGTCATCCTGCCGCGCAGATAGGCGAGATGGGGCTCCATCTGCGGCGTGTTCTCTTTCTCCAGTCTGGCGTAGAGCTCGGTCAGTTGCGGCTCGCAGTCTTCCCAGAACTCCTTCGGCGAACGCTTCCACTGCCTCATGCGCTCGGACGTTGCAGCAGCCGAGGCGCCGTGATCCTGGTTCGCATGAATCCTGTAGTAGAAGAGAGGCTCCGGCGTGAAGAGGAGCTTTGCGTAGGAGGCGGCCACGGTACCAACCCAGGCGTCGAACCACCAGTGCGGAGGTACAGGCACTATTTTTTCGACCAAGCGGCTGCTAAACATGAGAGACGATCCATAGATCTTATTCATGGCCAACGGAACCGCGAGAGCCTGCCCTTGCTTAAGTCGCTTCCGATCCCTGGCGGTCAGACCGATGGCCTGCGAAAGACGCATTCCTTTGGGAAGGCCGTCGGCGGTGATCAGTTCGGCATCGGAGAAGGCGCAGCCGAGCTGCGGGTCTTGCTCAAACATCCGGGCAAGCACGTCAACCTTGTGCGGCATCCACACGTCATCCTGATCGCAGCACGCGATGAGATCGCCGCTGCAACGCTGAATCGTACGCTCAAAGTTCCGGGTAATCCCTCTTGAAGAGCCACCGACGTTCACATCATTCACATGGACGACAACGCGAAGGGGCGCTGTCTTTGCAAAGGTCTCGACGATCCGGAGGGTGGCATCCGTAGAGCGATCGTCACAGATCACGATCTCTGACGGCAATCGTGTTTGATTGGCAATGCTCTCCAGCTGCTCCTTCAGATACCTCTCGCCGTTGTAGGTGCACATGGCGACAGAGACATGTTTATGCTCCGGCATCGTCCCCTCTGAATCCTGAGTGTCCGCTCAGTAGAGCAGCTGCACGAACAGAGGTCAATACCATCATCGTGAGGCAGAGAGGGGCGGACCATCGCGACAGGTAGAGTAGCTGACTTTCGCGATTGCGATCCTATCGGCGTGCGGAGTGAGAGCCGTTTTCTCTGTGTGGGACAATGATCTGAATGGCGACCGTCGACGTTATTATTCCGTCCTACAACGGAGCGAAATACCTTCCCTTTGCTCTTGATAGCGTACTCGCGCAGAGTTTTGACGATTGGCGGATTCTGGTTGTCGATGATGGAAGCACGGATCATACTCCGGAGGTGATCGCTCCCTATCTCGATCGTCTGGGTGCGAAGATCCGTTACATCAAGCAGGAGAATCAGGGAATATCCGCGGCGCGTAATACGGCGATCAAGGCAGCGACCGCCGAGTTTCTTGCGTTCCTCGATGCAGACGACGTGTGGCTCCCGTGCCGCCTTTCCGATTCTCTTGAGTTACTGCGTCGCAGACCTGAGATTGGCCTTACTTACGGCGGAATTACTTTGATTGACGCCGCAGGGCAGCCTGGACAGACATTTACCGGTTCAAAGAAGAATATGGCAACACGGATTGGCCCCCAGATCTATTGCCGAGACATCCATATACCGTGTGTAACCGTTACTGTCCGCAGACAATGTATTACGGAGGCAGGAGCATTCGATGAGTCGATGCGCGTCACGGAGGACCGCGATCTCTGGTTTCGAATTGTGCAGCGCTATGACGCTGGTTTTATTCCCAAGGCACTGGCCTACTACAGGGTTTCTCCGGACTCGATGACGACCGATCCCGAGCGAATGCTTGAGGCCCAGTTGCGGTTTATTCACAGGTATTACGGATCGCAGGGTTGCGGCCTCGGCCGGCGGCAGCTTGCCTTATCGCGGGCCTACGTGGAGTGCGCGCAGACCTACGCTAAGAAAAGACGGCCATGGAAGGCTCTGGGGAACTCGTTGAAGGCGGTAGCCTTGCTTCCGTTCAGCAAGGAAAATTTAAGAGCTGCCGGATCTATTCTTTTTCGAACGGCTACTCGAGGGCGCCGATAGTGGGTGGGTTCCCTCTCGGCTTGCCGGCGAAGTCGATGGTGACGCCGGCGATGGGAGTGCCCGCGCCGCGAACACGGCTTCCCGCCTTCGGACTCATGTTCCCGTAGCCGTAGGCATGGTAGGTCTCATCAACCAGCCCGGGATCACCGCAGATCGCCCGGCGCTCTCCCCGATGGGGGCAAGCGCGATCACCGCCTCGTTCAAAGGTCACATTGTTCGACCAGCTGGCGCCGGGGCTCGTCAGAAAGGACACCGCGTCGCTTGTGGAGTAGACGGCCGAGGGATACTCGCCGCCGGGATTCTTGAAGCCGACAAAGATGTTGTTGTCGTAATCGAGCATGTTGCCGCTCCCGTGATCGCCGGTTGCGTACTCGATCTCGAGACCAATGGAGCCGCTGGAGTACACGGTATTAAATTGATACGTCGCGGGATCGCCTGGGGTTGTCTCCAATACGACGGCAACATTGCCTGCGCGGCAGGGGTCTCTCAGTACGGAGCCGAAGCCCGCGGGCGTTCCTGGAATGGTCTGCCTGCGCATCGCCTCGCAGTTCCCTACGATCACGTTGTTGATGACCGTAGCCTTCGATCCGCCTACTTTAATTTGATTTCCTTCATTGCCGAAGGCGAGCGTGCGCGTCACGGTCATGCTGGAGCCGGGACCCTTGATGTGCAGGGCATCCAGACCGTCCTGCGTGTTGTAACTGACGACGCCCTGGTCGAAGTGGACCTGCCAGCCGGGCGCGGGGCTTGGAACGGTCGCCGTTCCAAAGCCGTCGCCATAGCCGCCCGAGGAGTCGTCGCGGCAGTCTTCATACGGCAGCGGATCTTTGATCGGATACTCTTCGGCGCAGCCGTTCCAGCTGATATCGAAGTTCTGGACGAGCAGCGAGCCCGTGCCCGTTGTCCTGTCGCCGCGGTCGGCGTTCCATCCGGAGGAGCCGTTGCCCACCAGCACGATGTTCTTCATGACGGTGCCGTCGCCGGTAGGGCCGAAGAAGCCCTGCACCGCGAGTCCATGGGCCCGAATATTGTTCAGCGTCAGGTGAGTGGTTTTGTTGGAAAACCTGATGCCATCCGCGGCGAAATCGGCGACGACCACTCCGTGCACCTCACAGGGAACAGCAGCGCTTTCGTTGCGGGTGCAGGGGGTGAAATCAGTCAGGTCGAGACATTCCACGTCGACGTAGGAGGTGCCGCTGAGGTCGATGATATTGGAGACTCCCCAACCGCCACGCAGCTGAGTACGGGCCGATTGGGCCGAGCAGTTCTGCCAGTTCTCACCAAGGATACGGGTGGGATGGCCGGCTGTCCCGCTGGGAGGCGCGGGCATGCCAGAGCCAAATTGATTGCCCCAGATGCCGCCGACCCAGTTTCTGGTTTTGGAGTCATTGATGCCGATACGATAGCTGACGCCGGTCGCAATGGAGCCGCGGAGGATGACCGTATCGCCCCCGGAGATCACCCATCCCCAGGCCGGAAACTTCGTGCCGGTCGCATAGCTGCCGTCCATGTAGAGAGAGCGGACGTCGTTGAAGGCGCAGCGATGGCCAGTGCGGTTCGCATGGGCGGCATCGGTCTTTCCATCGCACTGGCTGCGCGTGCCTCCATCGGGCCGGACATACCAGGTGGTGGCGAAGAGTGGAAGGCAAACGAGTTGGAGAAGGATCGCTGGAAGGAGTCTTCGGTAGATGCGGCTATTCATAGGCTCCGGCTATTCATAGGCTCCGATGGAAGGAGGATTTCCTCTCGGGCTGCCAGTATAGTCGGTTGTCACTTCCGGAACGGCAACACCTGCTCCCTGTACGGCGTTTCCGGTCGAGGCGGGCGTCATATCCCCATAGCCGAAGGCATGATATGTCTCGTCGATCAGGCCCGGATCCCCGCAGATCGCATCCGTTTCTCCGGCGCGCGGGCAGGGCAGCCCGGCCTTTTCCCCGAAGGTTACATTATTGGTCCAGCTTGCTCCGGGGTTGGTGAGGAAAGTCGTAAAGCCGGTAGTGCTGTAGATCGGCGACGGATTCTCGTGGGTGGTCGGATTGTTGAAGCCGACGAAGATGTTGTCGTTATAGAGCAGCGTGTTTCCGTTGCCCTGATCGGCGGTCGCATACTCTACTTCGAGACCGATCGAGCCCTTGGAATAGAGTGTATTGAACTGGAAGACCGCCGGATCGCCTGGCGTGGTCTCAACCACAACGGCGACATTTCCGGCCCGGCAGGGATCTGCGAGCAACGAGCCGAAACCAGCCGGAGTGCCCGGAATAGCCTCCGTCCTCATGGCCTCGCAGTTGCCCACGATCAGACTGTTCTGGATGGTCGCGGTCGCTCCCCCGACTTTGATCTGCTGGCCCTGATTGCCGTACGCCAGGGTGCGGGTAACGGTCATGGTGGAACCGGCGCCTCTGATGTGCAGGGCATCCAGGCCGTCCTGGGTGTTGTAGCTGACCACGCCCTGATCGAAATGAACCTGCCATCCGCCGGGCCCGCTGTTTACGGTCGCGGTTCCGAAGCCGTCTCCATAGCCTCCGGAGGAGTCGTCCTGACAGTCGTCGTAGGGCAGCGGATCGACCATCGGATACTCTTCCGTGCATCCGTTCCAACTGATATTGAAGTTCTGGACCAGCAGGGACCCGATGCCCGTCGTATCCGGCGACGTTGCCGGGTCCGCATTCCAGCCGGCGCTCGCGTTTCCGATCAGGTCGATGTTCTTCATTACCGTGCCATCGCCCGTCGGGCCCCAAAAGCCCTCCACCGCAAGACCGTGCGCGCGGATGTTATTCAAGGTCAGATGCGTGGTGGTGTTGGAGAACTCAATGCCCGTCTGCGCGAAGTCAGCAACGACCTGCCCGCCGACCTCACATGGAACCCGTGCCAACTCGTTCCGGTTGCAATTCGTGAAATCAGTGATATCCAGGCATTCGACATCCACATACGACGTTCCGCTCAGATTGAGGACGTTGAACGTTCCCCAGCCGCCGTGCAGCTGGGTTCTCGCTGACTGGGCCGAGCAGTTCTGCCAGTTTTCGCCGAGGATGCGGGTGGGCTGGCTCGCCGTTCCGCTGGGAGGCACAGGAATGCCGGAGCCGAATGGATTTCCCCAAATGCCGCCCACCCAGCTGCCTCCGCCGTTGATGCCGATGCGGTAGCTGACCCCCGTGCCGATGGAGCCGCGGAAGATGACGGTGTCGCCGCCTGCGATGACCCAGCCCCAGGCCGGGAAGTGCGTTCCGTCCGCATACGTCCCGTCCATGTAAAGGAAGCGGACATCATTGAAGGCGCAGTGCTGATTCACGCCGCTGCCCGGATAGGGAGCATCGCCCTTGCCATCGCACTGACCGGTGGGGACATTGGTGGTGTAGCGGGTTCCGCCATCCGGGCGGACATACCATGTTGTGCCGGGAGTTGGAGGCGGCGGCGGCGCAGCGGTGACGTTGATCGAAGCCGTCCAGGAAGCGATCTGCACCGGTGAGCCACTATCCGTCACCGTCACGGTGAAGCTCGAGTTGCCGGTGCCCGTCGGCATACCGGAGATAATGCCCGCGCGGGACAACGCCAGCCCCGCAGGCAAGGCTCCGGAGCTGAGGGACCATACATACCCCGGCGTGCCGCCGCTCGCAGCCAGTGTGGCGGAGTATGCTGTCCCGTCTTCTCCGGCAGCGAGCGAGGTTGTGGTGATGGCCAGTCTCGTCGCAGTAACTGTGATGGAGAGGCTGGCGGTCTGCGTCTGTGCGGGAGATCCGCTGTCTGCGACCTGCACGGTAAAGTTTGCTGTGCCGCTCGAGGTTGGCGTACCCGAGATCACGCCGGCGGACGACAGCGCCAGGCCGGCGGGCAGGCTGCCGGAGGAGATCGACCAGGTATAGGCGGGCGTTCCTCCGCTCGCGCCCAGCGTGGCGCTGTAACTGGCGCCCACCTGAGCCCCGGGGAGCGTCGTCGAGGTGATGGTCAAGGGCGCAGGCGATGTGGCCGGTGATTCCGTGATGGAGAAGCTGGCGGTCGCGGTCTGGGCTGGTGAACTGCTGTCGGCGACCTGCACGGTGAAGTGGAAGGTCCCGCTGGCGGTCGCAGTTCCGGAGATGACGCCGCCTGCGGAGAGGGTTAGACCGGCGGGAAGGCTTCCGGTGCTGATCGACCAGGTGTAGCTGGGAGCTCCTCCGCTGGCGGCGAGCGTTGCCGCGTACGCGGCGCCCACCTGGCCGTTCGGAAGAGCGGAGGTGGTGATCGTCAGCGGCGCAGGAAGCTCGGGCGGATCGCTGCCTGTCACGGTCAGCGGGACGGCATTCGACTTCACACCATCCGCGTTCTGGACCTGAAGCTGGGCCACGGTGGGCTGCGCCAGGGCGGAGCCACCCACTTGCGCGGCCAGGGTGTCCGAGCTGACTACGCTGGTGGGAACCATCGTTCCATTGAAGGTGAGGGCCGATTCGGAGGTAAAGTTCGCTCCCCTGATCGTGAGCGTCACACTCGGTGTCCCCGCCGTCACCACCTGAGGAGAGACCCCGCTGATGGTCGGGCTTACCAACGCAACAACGGTCACTCCGGATCCGCAGCCCATGCACGACAAGACGATGCCAGCGCCCAACGCAAATGTCTTGAAGAGTGCTTTCACCGGGACCCCTGAATCGAAGAAGGCTTGCCCGCAGCGCGGAGAGTGAGGGATTCGTTACCGCATCGCGGATCAGGGCCAGTACACCAGCGGAAAGCGAGACTTTCATCACCCAATGGCTTCAGAGTGATGGCCCCATGAAGGGGAGAAGGAGGTGCTACTTTGCCGTTACTCCCTGCTATCGACTTTCGTGCAGAATGACCGGCGTTGCGACAGACCTCACCGACTTCAGGAACAACCAACACCATCCGCAGACACTTCTTCCCTTCTGGACACGCACCGACGGTGGGTTTTCAGGCACAGCAATTCCCTGCTCGTGCGAGGACGCACAAGTTGGGTCGCACCTGAGTTGGAGCTGATCCTGGAACGGTCCAGCCGGGACAAGTGCTTCTGTTGCGCCATGCTCAGGGGGTCCACCGGCCCTGCTGAGCTTCATCGTCCGTTGCGCTTTGTGGCATAGACCGGCCCGAGCGCATTTGGTTAGCCCGTGTGGAAATCCGAGTAGCCGCGCAGTTAACGCACACCTTTCTGTTATCAGCGACTTGCGAAAAACGATTTCTTCGCTCGACCGAGGCGGCCGCCTGAAGACGCGTTTTTCTTAGTAAGCGAAGCCCGTCATTCGCTCCACAGATACGGCTGTCGAAGCCGCGCTCCACCAATCGCGGAAGAGGCTTTATCATGGAGATATCGGGAACATGGCGAAGGCTGGAAGCGAGCGAAAATGTGCGGCATAGTCGGTGTCTTCGGACACCAACCGGTCGGTCAGATCATCTACGATTCACTTTCCATGCTGCAGCACCGGGGGCAGGATGCGGCCGGCATCGCCACTTTCTTTGAGGACCGGTTTTATCTCCATAAGGGCAACGGCCTGATCACGGACGTCTTTGATGCGACGAGCATGGCGCGCCTGCTCGGGAACGCGGGCATTGGGCATGTGCGCTATCCGACCGCAGGCTGTGGTTCGGTCGCCGAGGCGCAGCCGTTCTATGTGAACTCGCCCTATGGGATCGTCTTTGCGCACAACGGCAATCTGACCAATGTGGCGGACATCGTCGAAGGCGTCTTCCAGAAGGACCTTCGCCATCTGAACACGACCTCGGACTCCGAGGTGATGCTGAATGTCTTCGCGCATGCGCTCTCCCGCAGAGCTGCCGCGAAGCCTACGCCGGAGGATGTCTTCGCGGCCGTGGAAGAGGTGCATCGCCGCTGCCACGGGGGCTACAGCGTGGTCGCGATGATTGCCGGCGTCGGCATGCTGGGCTTCCGCGATCTGCACGGCATTCGTCCGCTGGTGTATGGATCGCGCGGCAGGGACCTGGTCTGGGGACAGTCAAAGGAGTACATGATCGCCTCCGAGAGTGTGGCGTTTCAGGTCAACGGCTTTAAGCTGGAGCGCGACCTGGAGCCGGGCGAGGCGATCTTCATCGACATCAACGGAGATCTGCACACGCACACCAGCGAGCTGGCGCACGGGAAGTCGCCGTGCCTGTTCGAGTATGTCTATCTGGCCAGGCCGGACTCGGTGCTCGACGGGGCGTCAGTCTATCAGTGTCGTATCAATATGGGTGTGAAGCTCGCCGAGAAGATTCGGCGGGAGTGGAAGGACATTCCGCTCGATGTGGTGATTCCGATTCCTTCAACAAGTCGAACCGCTGCGCTTGAGATTGCCAACCGGCTCAATCTTCCCTACCGTGAGGGGTTCGTTCGCAATCGCTACGTGGGACGAACGTTCATCATGCCGGGACAGGCGATGCGCAAGCATTCGATTCGCCGCAAGCTGAATCCGATTCCGCAGGAGTTCGCCGGAAAGAGTGTGCTGCTGGTGGACGACTCGATCGTGCGCGGAACGACGATTCGGGAGATTGTGGCGATGTGCCGCGAGCTGGGCGCGAAGAGGGTGTATGTCTGCTCGGCCGCGCCGCCGGTGATCTATCCCAACGTCTACGGCATCGACATGCCGGCGCGCTCAGAGCTGATTGCCAGCGGCAAAAGCAATGCGCAGCTGGCAGAGGATATCGGTGCGGACGGCGTGCTCTTCCAGAGCCTCGAGGACCTGAAGAGCTCGATTACGGAGGTTGCGCCCTGTCTTACGCACTTTGAGGCTTCGATCTTTGACGGGACCTATGTAACCGGAGACGTCAGCGCGACGTACCTGGAAAAACTGGAAAAGCAACGCAACGACGCCGCCAAACGGACGGAAGATGTCGCTAGCCACATCACCCGAAACCTCTCGGCCCATCTCTGAGAGTGGGCTTCGGCTCCTGACGCTGGCGGGACCGCCAGCGCTGACCTCCTTTGAGGCGGACCGGCTGGCCGCGAAGCTGCGTGCACTGGATCCGGCGGTTCGCGGCGTCGAGGTTTCCTTTCTTTATCTGGTGCTGGTCGGGGGCTCGGTTGACCGCGCGCGTCTCAGTGAGCTGCTCGATCTACAGGCAGCGACCGTGCCCGAGCCTAAGGTTTGGATCGCACCGCGCGTGGGCACCCAGTCGCCGTGGTCGAGCAAGGCCACGGAGATCCTGAAGAACACCGGCTTTGAGAATGTGCAGCGCATTGAGCGCGTGCGCGTGGTGCACGTTCGAGGCGTGCGCGATCTGCGCAGACTGGCTCCGGCGCTCTATGACCGCATGACCGAGAGCGTGTTCTTCGAAAGCGAGGAGGAGCTGCAGAGCTTGTTTTCAGAGCATGCGGCGCGCGTGCTGGGCGAGATCGACGTGCTGGGACGCGGAGCAGAGGCGATTCGGATCGCGGACAGCGAGCTCGGCCTGTCGCTTGCGCCGGATGAGATCGACTATCTCGTACACGAGTTTCAGCAGCTGGGGCGCAACCCGACCGACGTTGAGCTTTACATGTTCGCGCAGGCCAACAGCGAACACTGCCGGCACAAGATCTTCAATGCGTCATGGGTCGTCGACGGTTCGCAACAGCTGCTTTCGCTCTTCCAGATGATTCGCAATACCTACGCGGTCTCGCACGAGAATGTTCTGTCTGCGTATCGCGACAACGCGGCGGTGATACGCGGCGGCAGAGGCGGCCGCTTCTTCCCTGACCCCAAGACACAGGTCTACGGCTATCACCCGGAAGAGATCGACATTCTGATGAAGGTGGAGACACATAATCATCCGACGGCGATCTCTCCATGGCCCGGTGCGGCGACGGGAGCGGGCGGCGAGATTCGCGATGAAGGAGCGACCGGGCGCGGAGCGAAGCCGAAGGCCGGCCTGTGCGGATTTACGGTCTCGAACCTTCATCTGCCGGAGGCGCCGCAGCCGTGGGAGCGAGCGCCCTCGCGGCCAGCGCACATCGCATCTCCGCTCGACATTATGATCGATGGCCCGTTGGGCGCTGCGGCTTATAACAACGAGTTTGGCCGGCCGAACCTCTGCGGCTACTTTCGCACCTACGAACAGGAGTGCGAGGGCCCCGAGCAAGCCGATAAAGCTCGGATCTTTGGCTATCACAAGCCGATTATGCTTGCAGGTGGCCTAGGCAATATTCGCGCCGAGCATATTGAGAAGCGCGGGATTCGGCCCGACGATGCGCTGATTGTATTGGGCGGTCCGGCGATGTTGATCGGACTCGGTGGAGGCGCGGCCTCCAGCCAGGCGGGTGGCGAAGGAAAGAGCGATCTCGATTTTGCCTCCGTGCAGCGCGACAACGCGGAGATGGAGCGGCGCGCGCAAGAGGTGGTCGACCGCTGCTGGCAGCTTGGCGAGGCGAATCCGATTGCTTCGATCCACGACGTCGGCGCGGGCGGCCTTTCCAATGCGTTTCCCGAGCTGGTGAAGGACGGAGGCTGCGGCGGCGTTTTCGATCTGGCCGCGATCCCGCAGGCCGAGGCCGGCTTGAGTCCGCTTGAGGTGTGGTGCAACGAGGCGCAGGAGCGGTATGTGCTCGCGATTGCCCCGGAGAATGTAGCGGCGTTTGAGGAGATTTGTGAGCGTGAGCGTTGCCCGGTCGCCGTGGTGGGCCGTGCGACGGCGGAGTTGCAGCTCGTTCTTCTGAACAGCGCAGGCCCGGATGCTCCCACCAAGGCGATTGATCTGCCTCAACATCTGCTCTTCGGCAAGCCGCCCAAGATGCAGCGGTCGATCGAGCGGACAGAGATTTCGTCGAAGCGGCTTGATCTCGCCCATGTCAGCATCGACGAGGCGGTTGAACGGCTGCTTCGAATTCCGGCAATTGCGTCGAAGTCTTTTCTGATAACGATTGGCGATCGCAGTGTCGGCGGACTGGTTGTCCAGGACCAGATGGTGGGGCCGTGGCAGGTTCCGGTTGCGGACTGCGCGGTGACGCTGCGAGCGTTTGACAGCACCGCAGGCGAGGCGATGGCCGTGGGCGAGCGCACGCCGCTCGCCGTGATCGACGCAGCCGCGTCTGCGCGCATGGCGGTCGGCGAGGTCATTACGAACCTCGCAGGCGCGGCGATCGATAATCTCTCCGACATCAAACTCTCGGCCAACTGGATGGCGGCCGCGGGTGAAGGCGATGAGGACCAGAAGCTCTTCGAAGCCGTGCATGCGGTCGGCATGGAGTTGTGCCCTGCTCTGGGGCTGACGATTCCGGTGGGCAAGGATTCGATGTCGATGAAGACGCAATGGCGCGATGAAGGCGAGCAGCGGGCTGTCATTTCACCGTTGTCAGTGATCGTCTCGGGCTTCGCTCCGGTGAGCGAGGTGCAGCGCACGCTTACGCCGGAGCTGAAGCAGGGCGACACGGCCCTGCTGTTAATCGATCTTGGCGAAGGAAAAGATAGGCTGGGTGGATCGTCGCTGGCACAGGTCTATCGGCAGACGGGCGATGATTGCCCCGATACGCCCGAGCCTGCGCGGCTCAGAGCATTCTTCGCGGTCGTGCAGGAGCTCAATCACCAGGGCAAGCTGCTCGCCTATCACGATCGCAGCGACGGCGGCCTGTTCGTTACGCTGGCGGAGATGGCGTTCGCCGGTCATGCCGGCCTGGACATTCACCTGGAAGCCTCTGATCGGAGCGACTTGCTCGGCACCCTCTTTTCAGAGGAGCTTGGCGCGGTAGTTCAGGTCAGCAGCGATCTCGCCGATGAGGTGCTGCAGCGCCTGATATCGGCAGGACTTGCGGCACGCGCCATCGGCAGCGTCACGGTAAGCGATGAGCTGATCTTCCGTTCGAAGGACCAGGTCATCTATCGCAACAGCCGCACCGCGCTGCACAGGATGTGGTCCGAGACGAGCTTTCACATCCAAAGCCTGCGCGATAATCCTGCGTGCGCGGAGCAGGAGTTTGCGTTGCTTGGCGATGCGGAGCGTCCGGGCCTCTTCGTCGATGTGCCGTTCGATCTCGCGGAGCGCGTCAGTGCACTGTATTTCCACGCGGCTCGGCCTCGCGTTGCCATTCTGCGCGAACAAGGCGTGAACGGGCAGAACGAGATGGCGGCAGCGTTCGACCGCGCCGGCTTCGAGGCGGTCGATGTAACGATGAGCGATCTGCTGAGCCGAAGGAGCGGGTTGAGTGGATTTACCGGACTGGCAGCGTGCGGAGGATTCTCCTACGGAGATGTGCTGGGGGCGGGTAGCGGCTGGGCGAAGACCATCCTGTTCAATGACGCCCTCATGGCCCAGTTTGCGGAGTTCTTCGCGCGGCCGGAGACGTTCTCGCTTGGCGTCTGCAACGGCTGTCAGATGATGGCGCAGCTCAGCCCGATCATTCCCGGGGCCGCGCACTGGCCGCGCTTCGTGCGTAATCTTTCGGCGCGGTTTGAGGCTCGACTCTCGATGGTGGAGGTGCAGCGGACGTCCTCGATCTTTTTTGGGGGAATGGCAGGAGCGCGGATGCCGATCGTGGTGGCGCATGGCGAGGGCCACGCGACGCATCTTGCTCCGGGCGACAGCATCGCGCTGCGCTACGTCGACACATACGGCCGCGTGACGGAACACTATCCGCTGAATCCAAGCGGATCGCCCGGGGGCATCGCCGCGCTCACCAGCGACGACGGACGCGCGATGATTGTGATGCCGCATCCGGAGCGCATCTTTCTCGGCGTGCAACACACGTGGACGCGTCATCTTCAAGAGAGCCCGTGGCAGCGCATCTTTGACAACGCGCGCCGCTGGGTCGGATAGGCTGAGAACATATGAGTGCAGGCGCACCCAAGCTGGACTACCGCTCCGCCGGCGTCGATATCGAGGCCGGCAACGAGGCTGTTCGCCGCATCAAGACGCATGTCGCGCGCACGCATTCCGGAGCGGTGCTCACCGGCCTCGGCTCATTCGGTTCGCTCTTCAGCCTGCGGGAGGCGATTGCGGGAATGCGCGATCCGGTGATGGTGCAGAGCACCGACGGCGTGGGCACGAAGACGATCGTGGCGGCGATGGCCGGACGTTATGAAGATCTGGGGCGCGATCTTGTAGCGGCGGTCGCAGGCGACATTGTCGTGATGGGGGCGACGCCGCTGACCTTTCTCGACTATCTCGGGCTACACAAGCTCGATCCTGCGATTGTGGAGTCGCTTGTGCGTGGTATGAGCGCTGCATGCGCGGAGGCGGGAATCGCGCTCGTCGGCGGCGAGACCGCGGAGATGCCTTCGGTGTATGCGCCGGGCGATCTCGACGTCGTCGGCTTTGTCACCGGAGTCGTTGAGCGTGATCGTCTGTTGACCGGTGCGGGCATTCAGGCGGGTGATGTGCTCTATGCGGTCAACTCGAGCGGCCTGCATACAAATGGATGGTCGCTGGCGCGCAAGCTGCTGTTTGAGGTGGGTGGATACACGATCGATGCGCAGCCTGAGGCGCTCGAGGGACGGAGCCTCGCGGATGTCCTGCTCGCGCCTCATGTGAACTATGTTGCTCCGGTACTCGCGATTCTCGCCAGCGGAGCTCCGATCAAGGGGATGGCGCACATCACCGGAGGCGGTTTGCTTGAAAATGTGCCGCGCATTCTGCCCGAAGGCCTTGGCGCGGTCGTGGATCGCAAGAGCTGGACACCGCAGCCGATCTTTGCGCTGATGCAACGGCTGGGCAATGTGGACGACGCGGAGATGTTTCGTACCTTCAATATGGGCGTGGGGCTGGTGCTGATCGGGCCGGCGGGACTTCAGCCGCAGCTCGCCGAGGCGATTCGCGCGACTCCTGCACTGCGTGTGTGGGGGCTTGGGCGCGTAGAAGCTGGCCCGCACGACATACGACTGGTGGGGGCGTAACGGCGATGCTCGATCGACAGGCCTTGCTGGCGGCGATACCACACTGCCTTACGGAGACGAATCTTCCGCTGCCAGAAAAGTATCCGGGCAAGGTTCGCGACACCTACGATCTCGGCGATGCGCGGCTGCTGCTGATCACGACCGACCGGCAGAGCGGCTTCGATCGGATGCTGGGAGCGATTCCCTTTAAGGGGCAGGTGCTCAATCGCACGTCACTGCACTGGTTCGATGCGACCAGACAGATCGTTGGCAATCACGTGCTGGCAAGTCCGCATGCGAATGCTCTGCTTGCACGCAAGTGCCGCGTTTTGCCGATTGAGTTTGTGGTTCGCGGCTACCTCACAGGATCAACCGACACGGCGATCTGGACGAAGTACGCCGCGGGCGAGCGAAGCTTCGGCGGATGCGCGCTGCCGGATGAAATGCGCAAGAATGAGCGGCTGCCGAGAGCCCTGATCACGCCGACGACAAAGGAGGCGAAGCACGACAGGCCGATTACGCCCGAGGAGATCGTCGCAGAGGGATGGCTCACGAAGCAGGAGTGGGAGTTTACGTCCGCGAAGGGACTGGAGCTTTTCGCGTTTGGGCAGAGGATCGCGGCAGAGCGTGGGCTGATTCTGGTGGATACAAAGTATGAGTTTGGCGTAACGCCGGAGGGCGAGATTCTGCTGGTGGATGAGGTGCACACGCCGGACTCGAGCCGCTATTGGCTGGCGCACAGCTACGAGGAGCGTGTTGCGGCGCGGCAGGAGCCCGAGATGATCGACAAGGAGTTCTTCCGGCTGTGGTTTCGCGAGCGCTGCGACCCATACAAAGATGCAGTCTTGCCGAAACCGCCGGACGAACTGATTGCAGAGCTCGCGTCGCGCTACATTCAGCTCTATGAGCGCATCACCGGCGCGGCGTTTGCGCCGGACCTTCGTGCGCTGGAATCCAGCGTGATGCAGGCATTGAACGGATGAGCGAGACGATCCTCATTGTCGGCTCGGGCGCGCGCGAGCATGCGCTGGCGAAAGGGTTTGCGTGTTCGCCGCAGAGGCCCGCGCTGCTGTGCTTTGGCAGCACGCGCAATCCCGGCATTGCGACCATGACCCGCGCATACACCACCGGCGATCTCACAAACCCCTCCGCAATCGTGGCGTTTGCGAACCAGCATCGGCCGACGCTCGCGATCATTGGCCCCGAGGCTCCGCTGGCGGCGGGTGTCGCGGATGCTCTGTGGGCCGCCGGTATTCCGGCGGTTGGGCCGACGGCGCGGTTGGCGTCGATCGAGTCGAGCAAGGGCTTTGCGCGTGAGCTGCTGCGGCGGCACGGCATTGCCGGCAATCCGGTCTTCGCGCGGTTCGACTCCCTCGAGGGTGTGGAGGCGATGCTCTCGCAGCTCGGAGACCGGCACGTCATTAAGGATGACGGGCTTGCGGGCGGCAAAGGCGTAAAGGTCTTCGGCGATCATCTGCATTCGCGCGAGGAAAGTCTGGCGTACTGCCGCGAGCTTGCCGCGGCTGGGCATTCGTTTGTGATCGAGGAGAAGCTGGAGGGAGAGGAGTTTTCGCTGCTCAGCTTCTCCGACGGTGCGACGCTCAAGCACATGCCCGCGGTGCAGGACCACAAGCGCGCCTATAACGGCGACAGCGGACCGAATACCGGCGGAATGGGAACGTATACCGACGCGGACGGATCGCTTCCCTTCCTCCGCGAAGGCGACATCACCGCCGCGCGCAGGATGAATGAACGGGTGATTGCGGCGCTGGCCCGCGACTGCGGCGCGCCGTATAAGGGCATTCTCTATGGCGGCTTTATGGCCACGCGCGATGGTGTGCGGCTGATCGAATACAACGCGCGCTTTGGCGATCCGGAGGCGCTGAATCTGCTGACGCTGCTGGAGACGGATCTTGTGGCGATCTGCCGGGCGATCGTTGAAGGCAGGCTCGACGAGATAAATGTGGCGTTCGCACGCGAGGCCACGGTATGCAAGTACCTCGTGCCCGAGGGCTATCCGGAGCATCCGCGCCGGGGCGATGTTGTCTCGCTGCCGCCGAGCGTCCCGGCCTCGGTCACGATGTACCTGGGCTCCGTGGACGCGCAGCAGGAGAAGATGATCGCCATGGGCGCACGCACCGTCGGGGTAGTGGCGCGCGCGGCGAGTCTCACGAAGGCAGAGCAGCTTTGCGAGGCAGCGGTTCGCGGGGTCACGGGGCGGTTCTTTCATCGCTCGGACATCGGAACGGCTGCGGCGATCGAGCAGCGGATTACGCATATGGCTGCGTTGAGGTCGCGATGAGTTTGCGTGTGGGTGTGCTGGGTTCAACGCGCGGGACAGCGCTGCAGGGCGTGCTGGATGCGATCGCCGCCGGCACGCTCGATGCGGAGATCTGTCTTGTGATTTCGGATCGGGCCAGCGCGCCCATTCTCGACCGGGCGCGGCTGTACAAGGCTCCGGCGGAGTTTCTTGACCCGGCAGGACTGACGCGGGAGGCGTATGACGAACGAGTCACGGAGGCCCTGCGCGAAGCCGGTGCTGAGGTGGTATTGCTCGTTGGCTACATGCGCATCCTCTCGGCTGCCTTCGTCGAGGCGTGGCGTGGGCGGCTGTTGAATGTGCATCCTTCGCTGCTGCCTGCCTTCGCCGGGCTGATGAATCGCAAGGTGCACGAGGCCGTGCTGACCAGCGGCGTCCGGGAGACGGGATGTACGATCCACCAGGTGACCGAAGAGGTGGATGAAGGACCAATTGTGCTGCAGAAGCGCTGTCCGGTGCTGGCGAATGATACCGTGGACACGTTGAAGGACCGCGTGCAGGCGCTGGAGCAGATCGCGTTTGTCGAGGTCCTGCGAGGCTGGAGAGGATGATGGCAAAGGGAGCGGCGCAGGTCGGCATCATCATGGGTTCGCGCTCGGACTGGCCGACGCTGGAGCATGCGGCGAAGGTGCTCGACGAGCTGGGCGTGCCGTATGAGGCGGAGGTCGTCTCCGCGCACCGCACGCCTGACCGCATGATGGAGTATGCGGCGACGGCGGAGGGGCGTGGACTGCGCGTGTTGATTGCGGGAGCCGGTGGCGCGGCCCACCTGCCCGGGATGGTTGCAGCGAAGACACGCCTTCCGGTGCTGGGCGTTCCCGTGCAGACGCATGCGCTCCAAGGCATCGATTCCCTGCTCTCGATTGTGCAGATGCCGGGCGGTGTTCCGGTGGCAACCTTTGCGATTGGAGCCGCAGGCGCAAAAAACGCAGGATTGTTTGCCGCGGCGATTCTTGCACTCCAGGATGCGCGGCTGGCGCGGGCGTTGGACGCGTTTCGCCGCGCGCAGACAGATGCTGTCCTGGGGAGCTCTGATCCACGCGCATGAGCACTCAGCGACCACGCGCCGGCATTCTGGGAGCGGGGCAGCTCGCGTTGATGCTTGCCGAGGCAGGCGCGGCGCTCAACGTCGATGTCATTTGCGCCGGACGGCATGGCGATTGCGCCGAGCGCGTCGTTCCGGTGGTCCCCGTCGATCTCCACGATGCGACAGCGGTGGCGGCCTTCGCTGCACAGGTGGACGCTGTAACGGTCGAGAGTGAAAACATCGACGCCCGCGTTCTGCGTGGGCTGAATCTTTATCCGAACGCACACGCGATCGGGATCGCGCAGGACCGCCTGCTGGAGAAGCGCTTCTTTGTTGAGTGCGGCCTGGAGGTGGCGCCGTTTGCTCCGGTCGACAGCCTTGACGATTTAGAGAGAGCGATCGAGCGCATCGGCGCACCCGCGATCCTCAAGACGCGGCGCATGGGCTACGACGGCAAGGGCCAGGTGCGCCTGCAGGCCGCGACGGATGCAGCCTATGCGTGGTCTGCGCTCGGTGGAGTTCCGTGCATTCTCGAAGGCGTCGTTCCGTTCGAGGCGGAGGTCTCGCTGATTGCGGCACGTGGCCGCAGCGGGGAGACAGTCTTTTATCCCCTGACGGAGAACGTGCACCGCGAAGGGATTTTGCGTGTCTCGCGAGCGCCGGCGTGGCCGGAGCTGCAACCGCAAGCGGAGAGCTATCTCAGGCACCTGCTCGACCGGTTGGACTACGTCGGCGTGCTGGCGGTGGAGTTCTTCGTTCGCGACGGGCATCTGCTGGCCAATGAGATGGCGCCGCGGGTGCACAACTCCGGCCACTGGACCATCGAGGGATCGGCAACCTCGCAGTTTGAGAACTGTCTGCGGGCGATGCTGGGAATGCCGCTGGGCAGCACGGCCAGCCAGCCAACGGTGATGCTGAACTGCATCGGATCCATGCCGCCGGAGGGCGAAACGCGGGCCTTTCCTCGGCTTGCACGGCACGATTACGGAAAGGCCGCGAGGCCCGGACGGAAGGTCGGCCATCTCACACTGCCGGCCTCGGACGAGGCGGCCGTTTCCAAATGGGAAACACGGCTTAACCCAAACGGGTGAGGCGATTTCGCAAAGATTCTGCCCCGAATGGCGGCGTCATGGTACCGTTATCATGACATTTCTTCCACTCTTTCTTCGCAGGCTGAACTCAACCGCGGGAATGGCGGATTTGACCACCAATCTCGGCTTTAGCAGGCAGCCGGGCCTGCTCTCGACCGCGTTTATGAAGGATCTCCCGGCAGGGCGGAGGAACTGAGTCGCCGTGACACCTTTGGACGCCGCTCTCTTAAATCATGCGGACCGGTCTCTCCTGCATCTGGGCATCGATCTTGGCGGAACGAACCTGCGGGTGGGGGCCTTCGATCAGGAGCTTCAGCTGATTGCGAGCCGGGTGTCTGCAACCCGTGTCAGCGCGGGGCCGGAGGCGGTCGTGCTGGAGATGGCCGAGGCCATCGCGTCGTTGCTTGACGAGACGGGAGGGCGCGCCGGCCGCGTGGGGCTGGGCAGCCCGGGGCCGATCAATTTAGTGACAGGAACGCTCGGCGAGCTGCCGAACTTCCCCGGCTGGCAGCGGTTTCCGCTGCGCGCGGCGCTCGAAGAGGCAACCGGGCTTGAGGTGCATCTGGATTGCGATGCGAACGCGGCGGCGCTGGCCGAGTGGAAGATGGGCGCAGGACGCGCGCAGAAGGTCCATTCGATGGCGATGCTCGCGCTGGGCACGGGCGTCGGCAGTGGCCTCATTCTCGAGGGAAGAGTCTGGCAGGGCATGGTGGGCATGGGCGGCGAGGTCGGGCATGTCAGCGTCTGCTATGACGGCCCGGTCTGCTCCTGCGGCGGCCGTGGATGTCTGGAGCTGTACGCGTCGGCGACGGCCATCGAGCGCGCCGCGCGCAGGGCAGCTTCGGACGGCGCGACGGGATTGAAGCGCCTGTTTGCAAAAAATCCATCTGCGGCGGCGCGCGACATTGCGGCGCTCGCCCAGGACGGAGATGCCGACGCGATGGCAATCTATCGCGAGGTGGGATGCGCGCTCGGCCGCGGTCTCGCGGGTCTGGTGAATACGCTGGATCTTCCCCTCTATGTGTTGGGCGGCGGGGTCGCGGCGGCCTGGAACCTTTTTGCTGCGGAGATGTTCCGTGTACTGCGCGAACAAAGTTATGTCTACCGGCTGTCGGAACCTTCGCAAGTCGAGCGGCGCGAGATGAACCGGCCGTTTGTCACCTGCGCGGAGCTCGGACCGGACGCAGGATTGATAGGAGCGGCAATCCTTTCTGCTCTTCCACGGAGTCCTTCCAGTTATGACAAAAACCCCTCCTATCACTGATCTCCTCCGCGGCCTGCCTCGCCGCGCCATCTTTGGCGGCTTGGCGGTGCTGCTCTGCATCGCCGCGGTTGCCCCGAATGCCGCCGCAGTGACTCGTCTGCCGCACATGCTCAGCGATCACGCGGTGCTGCAACGCAACCGGCCGATCCACATCTGGGGATGGGATGATCCGGGCACTGCGGTCGAGGTGAGCTTTCGCAAGCAGCACGTGACGACCAGGGCCGACGATCTTGGAGTGTGGTCGGTCTACCTGAGCCCTGAGCCCGCCGGCGGCCCGGACACGCTTTCGATCCACGGAAGCACCCAGGTCACGCTCCAGGACATTCTGGTCGGCGATGTCTGGTTTGCCTCCGGCCAATCGAACATGGAGATCCCGCTGAAGGGTTTCCCTGGCAGCGCGGTGATCAAAAATGCGGAGCAGGAGATTGCCGGCGCTAACCAGCCCCGCATTCGGCTGCTTCTCTTTCCAACCAGGGCGAGCGACTATCCGCTGGACGATGAGCCCGCGACGTGGACGGAGTGCACGCCCGCAACGGCCACGAACTTCTCGGCGATCGCCTACTTCTTTGGCCGCGAGATTCAGTCGCGCGAGCATATTCCCATTGGGCTGATCGATTCGACTTGGGGAGGAACGCCGATCGGCTCCTGGCTCAGCCTGGATGCACTTGCTGCCGACAGCGGCTTTATGCCGGTGTTTGCCGCGCGCGCGCGCTTTGCGGCGGAGCAGGCCGATCTCACGGCCATTGAGGCGGAGGAGCAGCGCGATGCTACGGAGGCGAAGGCTCAGGGAAAGCCTGCGCCGCAGCATCCCTGGCACCCGTACGAGAGCTCGTGGGAACCGGCGTTTTTGTACAACGGCATGGTTGCGCCGGCGACGCCGTACACCATCGCGGGCTTTCTGTGGTACCAGGGCGAGACGGACAGCGGCTCACAGTTGACTCCGCAGCTCTATCACCGGCTCTTCCCTGCCATGATTCGCGACTGGAGGGCGCGCTGGAATGAAGGCGACCTGCCGTTTCTCTATGTACAGATCTCGAGTTTTTATTCACCTTACGAGGATTGGGGAATGATTCGCGATGCGCAGCGGCAGACGCTTTCGGTTGCGAACACCGCGATGGCGGTCAGCCTCGATGTGGGCGAGCGCGACAACGTTCACCCGCCGGACAAACAGACGGTTGCCGCGCGGCTGGCGCTGGCGGCGCGAGCCATGGTCTACGGCGAGCATGTTCCGTATGCCGGACCGCTGGTGCGCTCCGTTATGCAGGTCGAGGGCGGCCTGCGCATCTGGTTCGAACACGGAGAGGGGCTGCACACCAGCGGCGGCGCTGTGCGCGGCTTCGAGATCGCCGGCCCGAACGGAGCTTTCCAACCGGCGGATGCGGTGATTGAAGGGGATACCGTGCTGGTGCACAGCGGCGGTTTCGCCGCCCCATTGCGCGTGCGCTATGCATGGGCCAGCGATACAGATGCGAACCTCTATAACGATCTCGATCTTCCCGCGTCTACCTTTCAATGGCCTGAGCCGGAATGAAAAAAGTGCGAAGTTCATGCATAAACCTTGCTGTCCCCCGCTATGCTGGTAGCAGTTGAAAAGGCTGCACAACCCCTATTTAAACGTTTGTGGAGCGAACTGTTTCATCACCCAATCTATGAGCCCTCGACGGCCCACAAAAAATAGCTCCGATTCAAATGGCTCGCGCGCGGTTCGCATGCGCGATGTTGCGGATCATGCCGGCGTCGGGATGATGACGGTCTCGCGGGTGTTGAATGGAACGGCGCGGGTTCGCGACGAAACCAAGGAACGCGTCTATCGCGCACTCGAAGAGTTGCAATACCGTCCCAATCACCTGGCCCGCGCGCTGCGCGGCTTCCGTTCGTACTCGATTGGCGTGATTGTGCCTGATCTGTATGATCCGTTCTTCGCCAGTTACGCGCACGCGATCAACGCGGTTGCGAAGCAGCACTCGTACTCCGTTCTTCTTACCACGTCGGACGAGAGCGTCGAGACCGAGCTTGAAGAGGCGCGCGAGTTACTGCGCAGGCAGGTCGACGGCCTCATCGTGATTCCGGCGTGCCACGGGCGCTCCCAGCTGGACAGCGAGGAGTTCGGGCGTACGCCGATTGTGGTCGCCGACCGTCCCATCGCCAGGTCGCGCATCGACAGCGTGCTGGTGGAGAACCAGGAGGGAGCGTTTGCCGCGGTCAATCATCTGATCGGCCACGGACACAAACGCATCTGCTTCATCGGGCTCAGCCGGCAGCTCTTCACCATGCAGACGCGGCTCGCCGGTTACGAGAAGGCGATGCAGGACGCGAGTCTCGAAGCCGAGTGCTTCTTTGAGGGCGGCAACGAGAAGGCGACCTTCGAGTATCTGAAGCGGGTACGCGAGCCCAATGGGCCCACGGCGGTCTTTGCGGCCAACGGCCTCTCCTCGCGGCATGCGCTTCATTCGCTCGCGATGTTAGGTGTTCACATACCGGACCAGCTCGCGTTTGTTGGCTTCGATGACTTCGAGCTCGCCGATATCCTGCGGCCTGCTCTTACCGTCGTGCGTCAGCCAGTGCATCGGCTCGGGCAGGAGGCGGCGGAGATGCTCTTCGTGAAGCTGAGCGACAAACCCAAGTCCACTCCGCAGAAGGTTCTGCTTCCGGTCGAACTGATCGTGCGGCGCTCCTGCGGCTGCAATCCTGACTAGACGGGCGCAATCTCCGGCGTCTGCGCCGGCCTGGCGTCTTTCGTCATCGCGCCGAAGATGAGAATGTACACGTAGCAGATCACCGGAATCATCAGCGCGTGCTGCACGCCGATGGCATCCGCAAGCCTTCCCTGCAGCAGCGGCAGAGCGGCTCCGCCGAAGATCGCCGCCACCAGCAGGCTTGATCCTCTGCTGGTGAGCGCACCCAGCCCGTCGATGCCCAGCGTGAAGATGCTGGGAAACATGATGGAGTTGAAGAGGCCGACCGCCAGAACGGTAAACATCGCGACGTAACCGTGCGTCAGGATCGAAGTCACGACAAGGCAGCCCGCGATCGCCGCGGCGATTGCGAGCAGAGTGCCGGTGCGTATTCTCGTCAACATGGCCGAGCCGATAAACCGTCCAATCATGGCTCCGCCCCAGTACACCGCGACGAACGAGGCGGCGGTCTTCTCCGCGAGATGCCCGATGTTCGGCAGCTCCATATAGTTGATGAGGAAGGAGCCGATCGAGACCTCCGCGCCGACATAGACGAAGATGCCAATCGCCGCAAAGAGCAGTTGCGGATGGCGCCAGATGCTGTCGCGTGTGGCTGCACCCGATGACGCGCCGGGACGCATCTCCTGGGTGAAGTGAAGGTCGGGAAGGTGCAGCAACGCGAGCGCAACGGCCAGCGCGACCAGTGCGATGGCAAGACCGACATACGGTATCCGCACCGACGAGGCCTGCTGCATGCGGTACTGCTGTTGCAGCGCGGCCGAGAGCGAGTGCAGCTGCACCGGGGTGAGCGTGGCCGCGGTAAGGATGAGCGCGCCGCCGAAGAATGGCGCGACCGTAGTGCCCAGTGAATTAAACGCCTGCGCAAGATTGAGGCGGCTGGAGGCGGTCTGGGGCGGCCCCAGGTTCGCGACATAGGGGTTCGCCGAGACCTGCAGCAGCGTCATGCCCGCCGCGATGCAGACCAGTGCCGTAAGGAAGATCCCGAACGACGGTATGGCCGACGCGGGAAGGAACATGAGCGCGCCCACCGCCATCACCACCAGGCCGATGACCAGTGACCGCTTGTACCCCACCCACTCCACCACTTTGCCCGACGGCCACGCAAAGATGGCGTACGACGAGAAGAACGCAAACTGCACCAGCATCACGCGGAAGTAGTTCAGCTCGAAGATCGATTTCAGATGTGGGATCAGGATGTCGTTCAGGCAGGTGATGAAACCCCACATGAAGAACAGCGCGGTGACGATGGTCATCGCGCGTACGTTGGTGGTCGCCGGCGCTTCGCTGACGAAGCCTTCGTTCTGAGAGATTCCGGAAAGGGCCATTGGGCTCCCGTTCTGTCACAAGATGGCTCGCGTCTGGCGACGCCGATTCAACATTCTCGAAGCCGGAGACAGCATATGGTACCGTTATCGCGATTGTCACGCTCCGTTCCCGCCGGTTCCGAAGGAGGAAATGCTTTTGTATGGCACGCATCGTGGAAGGCCTCGGCTCGCTTCTCGTGCTCGTATCTATGCTGACGACGGCACCTGCTGCCATGCACGCTCAGGCCGCCGCCAGCGAGCAGCGTGCCACCCTCGCGGCTACGCCGCCGATGGGATGGAACTCGTGGAACCACTTCGGCTGCAACGTCAACGAGGCGCTGATTCGCCGCGCCGCCGATGAGATGGTGGCGAGCGGCATGCGCGACGCAGGCTACCAATACATCGTGATCGACGACTGCTGGCAGGGCGAGCGCGATGCCGCAGGCAACATTCAGCCGGATCCAAAGCGCTTCCCTTCCGGCATCAAGGCGCTGGCGGATTACGTGCATGCGCGCGGGCTGAAGTTCGGCATCTACTCCGATGCTGGGACAAACACCTGCGCGGGACGGCCCGGGAGCCGCGGCCATGAATTTCAGGATGCGCGGCAGTATGCGGCGTGGGGCGTCGACTATCTGAAGTACGATTGGTGCCACACCGGCACGCAGAACGCCGAGGCCTCCTACAGAACCATGCATGAGGCGCTGCTTGCCAGCGGGCGGCCGATCGTCTTCAGCCTCTGCGAGTGGGGAACGGCTAAGCCGTGGCTGTGGGCAACGGGCATCGGCAACCTGTGGCGGACGACCGGCGACATCAGCGATATGTGGCAAGGCAAGGTGAAGCACCGCAACGGCATGATGGACATCGTCGACATGCAGGTGAACCTGGCCAGCTTCGCCGGACCCGGGCACTGGAACGATCCGGACATGCTGGAGGTGGGCAACGGCGGCATGACCGACGAGGAGTACCGCTCGCACTTCAGCCTGTGGGCAATGCTCGCCGCGCCGCTGATGGCGGGCAACGACCTCGGCGCGATGAGCGAAGCAACCAAGACCATTCTCACTAACCGCGAGGTCATCGCCATCGATCAGGACCCGCTTGGACACGAAGGAACGCGCGTTCGCAAGGACGGCGACCTCGAGGTCTGGGCGCGGCCGATCCAGGGCGGCAATCGCGCGGTGATTCTGCTGAATCGCGACACCACGCCGCACGAAATCACTGTTCGCTGGACGGACCTCGGCTATCCGGATTCGCTTGAAGCGGGCGTACGCGACCTGTGGAAGCACGAAGACGTTGGACGCAGGCGCGGATCGTACTCGGCAACCGTGCCGCCACATGGCGTCGTGATGATCACCGTCAAGCCTTAACGATTTACTTCTGCACAGCCCTTTGGAGGGAACCACCCATGAAGCCTGTTCATATCGCCAGCACGTTCCTCGTCGCCTTCAGCGCACTTCTGCAGCCTGCCGTCCGCGCGCAGACGCCCCATGCGCTGACACCGGACGAAGGCCGTGCGCTGGCCTTTCGTCGCGCCGCTACGCTGACGGATGGCGTCAGTGCGTCTGGATGGTTCGGCGGCTGGGGCGACTACTCGGAGGAGCACACCTCGACCTGGATGACGCCGGCCGACTTCAAGATGATGCACGAGATGGGCATCCGCTACGTGCGGTTTCCGCTCGATCCGGCATTGATGACGCATGCGTACTTCACGCCCGGCGGCATGGATGCACTCTGGAAGCGCATCGACGCAGCGATTGACGAGGCCATGAACGCGGGTCTCGCGGTCGACCTGTGCGTCTTTCCCCGCGACGACTACAAACAGCAGCTTGCCAGTGAGCACGGCGTCGACGAGTTTATCTTTCTCTGGCAGGCGCTCGCGAAGCACTTCGCGAACCGCGATCCGGACCGCTTCTTCTTTGAGCTGATGAACGAGTCGGAGATGCAGGACTCCTTCCGCTGGATCGGCGTGCAGAGCGCTGTCGTTGCAGCAATTCGCCAGATCGATACGCAGCACACGATCATCGCCAATGGCGCGCATTGGGGCAGCCTCGGCGATCTGATCACCACGGAGCCGATTAGCGACACGGATGTGATCTATAACTTTCACTTCTATGAGCCCTATCAGTTCACTCATCAGGGAGCGACGTGGGGCTCTCCCGAGTGGCTCTCTTACAAGAACATTCCCTTCCCCGCGACACCGGACCAGATCGCCGCGATCCTGAAGACCATACCCGGCGACAACGCCAGATATCAGCTCTTTCTCTACGGCCAGAACGGCTGGGACAAGGCGTCGATCAAGGAGCGGCTTGGCTTTGCCGCAACCTGGGGCCGCGAACATCATGTGCCCATCATCTGCAATGAGTTCGGTGCCTACCGCGACACCGCCCCGCCCGATTCGCGAGCGCGTTACATCGAAGCCGTGCGCAGCGGGCTTGAGGCAAACGGCATCGGTTGGGGCATGTGGGACTGGCGCGGCAACTTCGGCCTCGTGACCCATGAAGGCGATCGCATCGTGCCCGATCCGGTCGTTGTGCAGGCTCTCGGCCTGAAGATGCCGTAGCTCGCCGCGCGGCTGACCGCTGCAGGCTGTGCAGCGCGGAGGCGCCGCCACGTTCGGCGTTGCCTTCAGCGCGCTTCTGTAGCTTCCCGCCCATGCGCCAGACGCCGTGCCAGCCAACGTGAAAGCGCTCCCTGAATTTTCCATCCAGAGAGCGCCTTTGTTGTTTGCGGACAAGTGCAGATCACTGCTGCGTGGTCACAATAAATGGAATGGTCGAGATGACCTTCGTCTGATTCACCACTGCCGTTGCCGTTACGATGATCTGCGACGACGTCGGCGCGGTTGCCTTCGGCGTTGTTCCACAGCCGTTCAACAGGCTGAAGCCGCCAACGCTTAGCACCAGCATGAGCATCATCTGCAACCGCCGCCGCTTCCGTAAGCCGAACAGCGCCAGCGCCCCCGCCAGCATCGTGCCGGCAAGCAAGGGTCCGGAGCCGCCCCGCAGGACCGACCCGGTTGTAGTCGCGCTCGAAATGCTAACCGTGCTGGTGACCGTTGCGCTCGGTCCCGGCGTTAATGTCGCCGGGGAGATCGAGCAGGTGTCTCCAAGCGGCAGATAACCCGAGCAGGTGACGGCAATCTGAGCGTTGAAGGTTGCGTTTGTGGTGATCGTCACGGTCGCCGTTCCGCTTCCTGAGGCCGGAACATTGATGGTCGTGTCCTTCGACGTAGTTGTGAACGAAGGAGACGGCAAGTTGATAACGTAAATCGCCGTTCCCAACGGGCTGGTGGAGTAGCCGCTTGCCACGGCGGTCGCGTTCACCGTCTCCGAAACGCCGACTGTGATAGGACTGCTGTACAACATCGTGCTTCCGCCTGCCGTTGTTGCTGGCGTTGTGCCGTCCACCGTGTAATAGATGGATGCCCCTGGCGTCGTATCGGCGAGGCTCACTGACTGCACTGTCGTATACGTTCCTGCGCTCACCGAGAATGTTGGCGCCGCCGCCGGCGGCAGGTTGATCGCGTAGACTGCCGAAGCCGTCGAGCTCTGAGAGAAGCCCGTGGCCGTTGCGATCGCGTTGACGGTCTCAGACGTTCCTACCGTGATCGGTCCGGTATACGCCATCGTGCTGCCGCCTGCCGTTGCCGCTGGGTTGGAGCCGTCCAGCGTATAGAAGATCTGCGCGTTCGGTGTCGTCGAAGCGATGGTCACCGTCTGCGCCGATGTATACGTGCCCGCACCCGGCGAGAACGTAGGCGTCGCTGCCGGCAGCGTATAGACGGCCGTTGCCACCGCGCTGGAAGCTACGTTCTGCGCAGTCGCGATCGCTTCAATGGTCTCCGAGGTCGATACCGTGATCGGTCCGCTGTACAACATCGTGCTCCCGCCCGCCGTTGTCGCAGGCGTTGTGCCGTCCGTCGTGTAGTAGATCGAAGCGTTCGGCGTCGTGGTCGTCAGGGTCACCGTCTGTGCGGAGGTGTAATCACCGGCCGGCGGTGTGAAGCTGGGCGCAACGGCCTGCGTCGCCGGCGCGGCGACGGCCGAAACCTCCGCCGCGCCCGTGCCGCCGTTGCTGTCGGTCGCCGTCAGCGTGGCCGCGTTCCCGCCCGCGCTGCTCGGATTGAAGGTGACCGTCGTTGCGAACTGGCCGCTGCTGGTTCCGACCGAGCTGCAGCTTCCGGTCGTCGCCGCCGTGAAGGCGTCGGCATTCGTTCCGCTGATTGCAAAGGTGACTGCAGGGCTGCCGCCGCACGCCGTGTCATTGGTAACGGTGAACACATTCATCGCCTGGCTGGCAGGTGTAGCCACCTGCGTGCCGGGGACGGTGATGTTGTCGACAGTGATGGCATACACATTGCCGCTTTCATCGACTGCGTACAGATTGCCAAACGCATCACCGCTCATCAGTTTGCCGCTGCGCGATGACGCCAGATAGATTTGCGAGCTGTCGTAGACTCCGCCGCTCTGGGGAATTGCCTCAATACCGACCTGGTTCTGAATAATGAAATAGACCGTTCCGTTGGGTGCGACTGCAACACCGTCGATCTCATCGTCATAGTTACCCGGTGTGGTCGGGGTATGGGTGTAGATCACCGTCGGCGCACTGGCATAGCCCGTCGAGGAGCTGGTGGAAAGCGGGAGCTCATTGACGTTCGAGCTGAAGCTCTCCTGATTATTCGCTTTCCCAATCGCCGAATCCGTGAAGAAGATATCTCCGGCCGCGTCCAGAGCCAGGCCGCCGATGCTCAACTGCCCGGTTGTATCCGGCGCAGCCGCCGTGGGCTCGCTGTAGAGCACCGTCGGTGTCGTGCCGCCGGAGTACAGGGCCGCCGCCGGCATCTTAAAGATCGTGTTATTGGTACCCCCTCCGCCCACAGAGTTCGCGGTCGCATAGATCAGGTCGCCCTGCGGATCGAACAGCATCGAGACAACAGAGGCTCCGCCCGTATTCAGCGTCCCAATCGTGCACTCGGCCGTGTCGTTGCCCGTGCAGGCGGGTGTCGAGCCGGTCGGCGCCGTCAACAGCACATAGGATCCGCTGATATAGGGCAGCTTCACGATGTTAGAGCCCGAGTAAGCCCAGCCAACATAGAGGTTGTTCTGGCTGTCGACCGCCGTTCCCTGCACATTCGACAACGATCCAAGCGTCGTCATCGTGCCCTGCGGAGTGAACAGGGACAGCTTGCCTCCATAGGTGTCGCCAAGAAGCACGTCCCCGAATGAGTTGATCGCGATCGTATCGCCCTCGGGCTCCTGGCCCGACTGCGCTCCACCGCCGGAGGGCAGCGATCCAAGCTGCGTCTGCTGATTCATGACCACAGCCTGGTAGGCCGACGGCGCCAGGCTGATCGTGTAGGTGAACGTGGCCATAGCGCTATCCGCGGCGCCCGGCGAGGTCGCAATCGCATTGATCGTCTCGTCGCCGGTCACCGGAATTGGCGTCGTATAGAGCGGCGACGACGACGTTGCCTGCGAGCCGTCGGTCGTGTAATGGATCTCCGCATCCGGGCTGCTGTCGGAAAGCGCGATCTCCTGCGGAGTCCCATAGGTTCCTGAAGGAACCGATGCCGCCGGCGTCGCTGTCGCCGGAATGGTCAGCGTGTAGGCCGCAGAGGCCTGCGAGCTGGTCGTATCACCGGCCTCAACGGCGATCGCGTTGATCGTCTCCGTCTGGATGACACTGATCGGGCCGGTGTACAACATCGTGCTTCCGCCGGCTGTCGTGTTCGGTGTCGAGCCATCCGTCGTGTAGTAGATCTGCGCGCCGTCGGCGGCATCGCTGATCGCCACCGTCTGGATCGTCGTATAGGTCCCGGCCGCGGGTGAGAAGGTCGGCGCGGGTAGTGTTCCGGTCGCGTTGCCGACCACCGTCGCGCCTCCGCTGTTGCCGGCCGTGTCCGTCGCCGTCAATGTAGCCGTGTTGATCCCCGCCGCGGTGGGCGTGAAGCTCAACGTCGTCGCGAACTGCGCGCTGCTCAAACCGGCCGCTGAACAGCTCCCGCTGGTGGCCGCCGAGAACGCTCCGGCATTTGTGCCCGTGGTTGTGAACGTCACCGCCGGTCCGGAGCTGCAGTCTCCGTCGTTCAACACCGTCACAAGATTCGTCGCCGTCGTCGTGTTGCCCGTCGGTCCCGCCGTCGCGGTGATGTTGTTCAGCGCGACATAGTTCATCGCATCGCTGCTGAGTGCGTTCGAGTATCCCTCGACGAAGAAATTGCCGTTCTGGTCCATCGCGAGCAGCTTACCGCTTACAGGTGAAACCAGATACGCCGTCGAGCTGCTGTAACTCCCGTTGTTGTCCGGGAAGGCCAACACGCCGATGGTGTTCTGCACCAGCGCATAGACCGTCCCATTCGCGCCTACGGCCACGCCGTCGATCTCGGCGTCATACTGCCCCGGCGAAGAGACCGTGTAGCTATAGATCGGCGTCGGCGTGCTCGCATATCCCGTCGAGCCCGTTGACGAAACCGGCAACTCATTAAGGTTGGAGCTGAAACTTTCCTCGCTCACGCCGGTATCGATGGCCGAGTCGGTGAAGAACACGTCTCCGCTCGCGTCGAGCGCCATACCGCCGAACTCCAACTGACCGGTTGTTGTTCCCGAAGAGCTGGTCGGCTCCTGGAAGAGCAGCGTCCCAGCCTGCGTGCCGCTGTACAGGCTTGCCGCCGGCACCATGAAGATCGCATTTGGGTTCGTCCCATTGGAAGAGGACGTCCCATAGAACATGTCGCCGGCCGCGTCGAACAATACCGACGTATTTCCGCCCTGGCTGGCGCTGGCCACAATGCACTCACCCGCGTCGTTGCCGGTGCAGTTCGGCGTGCCCACGGGATAGGGCGGTCCGTTGCTCGGCTGGGCCGCGCCGATTGCCGCCCAGGTCTCGTTCCCGGTATACGGAATCTTTACGATGGGACCGTACGTGAATGCGATAAACAGGTTTTGATGAGCATCCAATGCCACGCCGGCCGTATTGCTGGCCGTGCCCAGCACTGTCGGCGCCGCACCCGATACCGGGAACAACAGCACCTGGTTGCCGTAGGTATTGCCCATGATGACATCGCCGTTGGAATCGACGGCCATCGTATCGCCCGCCGGTTCCCCGCCTGAAAGCGCACCGCCTGAAGGCAATTTCGCCAGCGCCGTATTCTGGCTGATCACGACATTCTGGAATGCCGAGGCCGGCAGGTTGATGGTGTACGCCGCCTGGACATCGTCACTGGCAATCGCCCCCGGCGCCTGTGCGAACGCAGTGATCGTCTCCGTGCTCGAAACGGTGATCGGTCCGCTGTAAACGGCCGAGCTGGTGGTCGGCGTCGAGCCGTCGAGCGTGTAATAGATCACCGCCCCCGGCGTGCTGGAAGTGATGGACACCGTCTGCGGGCTGCTGTAGGTTCCGGCCGGCACCGAGAAATCCGGCGGCCCGGTGGGCGCCACGTTGATCGTGTAGTCCCCTGTGGCGATCCCGCTGGTGGTATCGCCCGCCTCAATGGCAATCGCGCTCAGCGTCTCCGAAGTTCCAACCGTCAGGGGAGCCGTATAGAGCGTGGAGCTGCTCGAAGGCGTCGTGCCGTCGGTCGTGTAATAAATCGATGCGCCGCCGCTGGCTGAGCTGATGATCACCGTCTGCACGCTGCCATAAGCGCCAGGCGCGGGCGAGAAGGACGGCGTCGCCAGCGTCCCGGTCGCGCTGCCGGCGACGTTCGCTGTCCCACTGTTGCCGGAATCGTCGGTCGCCGTCATCGCCGCGGAGCTGATGCCGCCGATGGTCGGCGTGAAAGTCAGCGTTCCGCCCAGCGAGCTTCCGCTGGCAATCGTGACGCCGGTCCCGCCCACGCCTCCACTGATCGCTGTCGATCCGCAAGTGACGCCGGTGTTCGTCGCGGCCGCAAACGCAGCCGCGCTGGAGCCGGCGAACGAGTAGGTGACTGTGGGACTGGAACTGCACGCGCTGCCGTCGTTGAGAAGAGTCGTGAAGTTGGCCGTGGTTGAATTGCCGTCTGACGTCGCGGGCGCGGTCACCGGATTGAGCAGCACCTGGGCCATCACTTCGCTGCCATTGTTGAACTCTGTATAGAGGTTGCCCTGCGCGTCGACCGCGCCGGCCTTGGCCGTCTGGGTGGAGACAACGTAGCCTTCCGTCACCGCTCCGCTGCTGTCCGGAAAGGCGAGAATACCGCCGCCCAGCTGGAACAGGTAAATGATGTTATTCGGACCCGCAGCGACGCCGGTGGTCTCCGAATCGTACCCTCCCGGGCTCGCCGGGGTGTAAGCGTAGATCGTCGTCGGCGTGCTGGCGTAGCCGCTGCCCGAGGTGTAAGTGATCTCCTTCAGGTTCGAGCTGGTGCTGGTATTGTTTCCGGTGTTCGTGACGACCGAATCCGTGAAGAAAACATTGCCGGCCGCATCGACTGCGACGTCGCCAAGCGATAACTGCGTTGTAGCATCGCCGGTGGTCGGCTCCTGATACACCATCGTCGCCGCGTTGGTGCCTGCATCAAGACAGGAGCTCGCCGGGCATTCGTAAATCGCATTCGGGGTCGTGCCTGTATTTCTTGTGGTAATGAACAAGTCGCCTTGCGCATCGAACACCATCGCCACGCTATCGGAGCCGCTGGGATTCGCGTTGCTCTCCAGGCACTCCGCCGTATCGCTTCCGGTGCAAGCGGGCGTGCTGCCGTCGGGCGCGGAGATCGTCGCATAGGTGCCGTCCGCGCCGCCTGTGCCGGGAATGTACGGCACCTTCATGACGTAGCTGTTGTAAGCGAAGTTGATATACAGGTTGTTGCTCTTATCCACCGCCACGCCGCCGGGGTTGAGGCCGCTGACACTCGCCAGAACGATCGGCGCCGGCACCGGGCTTTGCATCCAGCCCGACGCCGGAAACTCATAGATATGGTTGCCGTAGGTGTCGCTGTAGAACAGATCGCCGAACGAATTGAGCCCCATGCTGGTTCCGGCCACATTGCTGCCGGCCAAAGCGCTGCCGCTCCCAATCGTGGACGGCCCCAACACCTGGCTCATCACTGCCGCCGGCGCGGATGGAGTCTGCGCCCGCACCGCACCTGACAGACACATCACCATGCCAAACAGCAGGGCAGCCGATACCGTTGCGCGTGACCGCGTTTGATTCCTGAGGCTCGTCCAAATGGCTCGCATTTCGCTACTCCTGATGGGTTCTCTTCCGTGCTGCGGTACTGCGTTCTGCAGGATCACTTATTCCCTGCCGCTGCCGATCGCTTCGTTGCTGCCGTTGCCTTCGTGGTCGCCGTCATCACTTGCCTTTCCGCTTTGTCCTTTTCCGCGTCCCGACCTGCACCCTGGTGGTTCGGCCGGCGGCCCGCCGCGTCTCGCAGAGGGCCGCCGAGCGAAGCTACTGGACGGTCACGTTTACCGTGAACGGCAACGAAACCTGGTCGCCGCTGCCGTAGACCCATGGAGACGATGTATCGGCAACGATGTACGCGCTGCCGGTCTGCCGGGCCGTGACCAGCACCTGGAAGGTCCCGGCCGGCGTCACCTGTTGACTGCCGCCGAGCTGGGTGGTGCTGCAGCCTGTGCTTCCGGCCACGATGCCGCTGGTCAGCAGCACCAACAGCATCACCATCAGCCGCCCTCGCAGCGAGCGCCGCTTGCCGAACGCCAGGCCCAGCAGGCCCAACCCGAACATGGCCGCCCACTCCGTTCCGCCGGAACGATGCATCAGGCTCGCGCCTTCGCCGGTCGGAATGTTGGTCGTGATGGTCATGACGACCTGCCCCGGTCCAACGCTCTCTCCATCCGGCGTCGGCGTCCCGATGGGCGTCACGTAGACCGCGTCTGGATCGGGATTCGGATCCCATTGGCTTGCCGCCGGTGCCGCCGGATAGCTGAAGCTGCAGGTCGCATAGGCCGGCAGCCCATCGCATTGCAGGTCGACTGGAAGCGCATAGTTGACCTGGTTCCCGTTGGCGCCGGTGTATCCGTAGCCGAGTAGCGAGGTCAGCGTCAGCGTTGTTGACGCCGACGAGCCCTTGGCGACGCTCAGAGAGCTCGGATCGGCCGTGATCACAACCATCGGGTGGGCCAGTGCGGCCACCGTAAACGATGTTCCCGCCACGGCGCTGTAATTCGGATTATCCGAACCCGGCGACAGGTAAGCCGGCGAATACGACGGACTGACCGTGTAGCTGGTCTCGATATCCGGGATCGAGTTATTGCTGGTGTCGATGGGAAGGCAGGTCGTTTGGAAGTTCGCCGTCCCGTCGGCATTCACCGCAACCGCGGCGCAGCCCGTTTGAGCAGCGGTGGTATCGAAGCTGGTGGGTCCGGTGATCGTGAAAGTGACGGTCCCGTAGTTGGTCGCAGTCTGGACAGATCCCTGGTACACGGGATTGCCGAGCAGCGGCGCCCCGCTCGTCGTCGTCACCGTCATGGGGTACTTGTAATAGATGTTCGCCGGCGTGCCGTCATACGACTCGAGCGCACCTTGCCCGCTGGAGAGCACATAGAGAACGCCGTTCACATAGGCGCTGCCGTAGGTGGCGCAGCAACTGCCGTCCGAATTGAGCGTCGCGCCCGGCTCGGCGATGTATGTTCCGTCCTGCGTCTCCGACTGCTCCAGCGTGGGCTGACCGAGCAGGATCGGGCTGGGTGCAAGCGTGACCGCGGCGCTCGTGTCTGATCCGCTGTAGACGCGGTCGCCCTGGTAGCTCACCGCGAACATATAGCTGCCGGCCGGCAGTTGCGGCGGCGTCAGCGTTGCCGTTCCGGTTCCCCCCGTTCCAGCGCTCAGCGTGCCGTTCACCACCATCGGACTGGCCAAACCGCCGCCGCTGATGGTCAGCGTGACACTGCCGGTCGGCGCCGGCGTCGTTCCAGCCGTCGTCGGCGTCACCGTAACCAGGACGGGTGCGTTGTCCACCGTCGGACTGCTCACCGCCATCGTCGTCGTCGATCCTGCCAGGGCCGCGCCAACCCCCGTCGCCTCGACTCCCACCGGCTGGTTGGCCTCATTGCCCTGCACCTGAACGAAGCCCAGCAGCGTACCCGAATCGCCCGGTCCCGGGTTGAACGTCACCGTTGCGGAGCAGGACGCGTTCGGGTCAAGCGGCGTGCTGCCGCCCGAGCAGTCTTCCGAGGTGACACTGTAGTCCGGCGTGCTGCTGAAGCCGCTCACCGTCAACCCGCTATTGCCGGAGTTGAGCACCGTATAGGTCACCGGCGGCATCACCGAAGTCGGTGTCGCCTGCGTGCCGAAATCGGTGCTGGCGCTGGCGCTTACCATGTCCACATCGCCATTCGTCGCATCGGCAATGTAAAGGTCCTCTTGCGGATCGAGCGCCACCGAGGTCGGGTTGGTCACATCCAGCGCTATCGTCTGCTGAGCGGATGCCGTCAGCGTGCCGCCGACACTGGGAACACGAACCACGCCGCCCGGTTCGGCAATATAGACCGAACCTGAAGGATCGACGACCAGGCCGGTCGCGGCGCTCAGGCTGGTCAGCGGCGTCGACTGCGTTCCCGACGGCGTGACCTCGACCAGGTTGCTGCCATCGGCGACATACAGGTCTTCGCTGGAATCCGTTGCCACCGCCGCAGGCGCAAGGAAGTTGTAACCGCTGGCGGTATTCAGGTCGGTCTCCGTCTGGGCCGCGGCCGCCACACCTGCGCCCGGGTTCGTCAGTTTCACCACCTGCTTGTTTTGCGGGTCTGCAATATAGAGATGCCCCGCGCCATCCGTAGCCAGATTCAACCCGGTCATGCCGAGACCGCTCTTCAGCGTGATCTGTCCGGCCGCATTCAGCCCCGCAGTCCCCACCGGAATCTCGACCACCGTTCCGCTGCCGCTGTCGGCGATGAACACATCGCCGGCTCCATCCACCGCAACCCCGGTCGGCTGCGTCAGCCCCGTGCCGATCACCGTGCCCGTCGCCGAGCCCTTGGCGAACATCAGCACTTCATTGAGGCCGGAATCGGCAACATAGGTGTTGCCGGCTGCGTCCACCGCAACCTGCGCGGGCGTCTTCAGCCCGGCGTCGCTCGGGGTCTCCCCACCCGGAAACACGTTGACCGCCGCACCGGTTCCGGTGCCGTGCAGATCGAACAGATCGAGCAGGTTACCCGAGCTGTCCTGCGTCAGCAGGCTGGCGCTGACATTGCCTGCGTTCTGCGGATCGAGCGTGACATTGACGGTGCACCCGGTCATGGCCGCCTGCGCCGTTCCCGCGACGCACGTTCCGCCCGTCCCCACCATGAAGTCCGGCGTGGCCGTACCGGCCTCCTGAAGGGTGAAAGGTCCCGGTGTTTCAGCCTGGTTGAATGCAAGGTAGACCGGCTGCGATGTGGCGGCCGGAGCGCCCGTCGCTGTCGCCCCAAGCTCGGCCGCAGCGAAGGAAACCGTGGCCAGCCCGTTGTTCGTCGTAGGCACATAGAGCAGCCCGCGCGTCAGATCCACGCTCACGCTGGCGACGGCCGGAATGGGCGTCAGCAGATACGCTGCGCTGATATTCGGCGTGCCGGTCGCACTGTTGGCCGGGACGACGTAAACGCCGGACGTATTGCCTGTGGTGTCGTTATTGCTGATGTAGACGTTCCCATTCGCGTCCGTCGCGACACCGGTAACACCGGTTAGGTTCGGATCGACGCGGACGATGCTCGGATCGGTATCCGACGTAAGATTCGCGACCCCGGCCGGGACCATGTAGGCGCCCACCAGGCCGCCGGAGGCCTCGGTGAAGTAGATGTTGCCGAACTTGTCGCCGGCCAGCGTATACGCCTTGGCTGTCATCTGCTCAATGATGACGGTCGAGGTCCCGGGCGCCGCCGTCGGGGAACAATTGCCCAGCGAGGTGCAGTTGGAACTGGTCGGATCATTTCCCGGATAGTCGATCTGGACCGTAAAAATAGGCATGGGACCGGTCTGATTGCTCACTACGAGAACATTGCCCGGCAGCATCGCCAGAGGATATGGCTGGAAGTAGTTAATCGATCCGGCCGTGCTCCCGCTGCCGTAGTTGTCCACATACACGCTGTATTTCGCGAAGCCGTAAGGCGCCGTTCCGCACAGGCTGGCGGCGCTGTTGGTGAGCGACAAGGTCGACAGCCCGTCCCAGGTCTGCTTCGCCGCGTCCCACGGAAACATCAGCGCGCAGTTGCTCCAGGCGCCGGACAGGTACATGTTGTTGTAGGAATCGAAGGTGGCGCCGATGATGGGACCGTCGCTGGCGCTGGTCGCGCCGTCACCGGAGGTGCCTGACGGAGCCAGGGTAATGATGGGCCCGCCCCCCGCCGGCACTTCGTAAAGGCCGTTGTTTCCACTGTCCGGAATGATCCAGTTGCCGTAATTGTCGATGTTGGTCTGGATCACGCTGCCGAAGCTGCTGGGCGGCGTCTGGGTCGCGGCAAAGCTGCCGATCACCGCCGGCGCGGAACTCTGCGCACTGGCTCCCTGGACGAACGCGGCACAGGCAACAAAGACCGTCAGCGTGGAGGCGAGCATCCGGCGCAGCGACGTGGTGGGCGTGGTCAACATGGCATTTCTCCCTGGAGGACTCTTACATCCGGCGAGCGCATCATCCATCGCTCCCGTTATTGCTCATCATTCTTCTGCTTCCGGAAGCCCTTGCCGGGCCTCCGGAAACACGGTTAAGTTCACTTGGCCGCGTTCACGGTCAGACTGATCGAAAACGGCAGGGTGACGACGCCTAGATTCGGATCGGTGCCGATCACCTGCACGTTATAGGTGCCTGCAGGCGTCGTGACCTTCGGCGCCGGTGGAGTTTTCGTGTAGCCGGAGTTCGTGCAGCCGATAAAGCCGGTCACCGCGCCGCAGAACACCAGCAGAAGGCACATGGTCCCGAGAGCCGACCGGAACTTGCGCCGTTGCCGCAGCGCTAATCCCAGCAGCCCAAGCCCGAATGCGCCGGCAAAGAAGATCGGCGCACCTTTCGTGCCGCCCCCGGTCGTCTGTCCCACGTTGACCGGAACGTCCGTGCTGACAGAAAGCACCGATTGCGTAATGGGGCTCGACTTCAGGTTGACGATCGGCACGGTAAAGGTGCATTCGGCGTCCTGCGGCAGAGAGCTGTTGACGCAGGACAACTGCAGGTCGTCGCCTGCGTAACTGGCCAGCCCCTGGATGGTCAGCGTGCTCGTCGCCGGTGTTCCCGCCGTCGTCGTCATGGACGCCGGACTGGCCGTGATCAGAGCGCTCGATCCGACCACCTGGAACGTGATCGAGTTCGAGGTTGCCGAAGTGAAGTTCGGGTCGGTGCCCGTGCTGTTGGACTTCGCCACGATCGTGTACGTTCCGAGCGCAAGGTTCGCGTAGGTTCCGGCCGCAAGGTTATCGGTATTGAACGTCGTCTGGCCGTCGGCGTTCAGCGGCAGGTTCGCCTGGGTGCTGTCGGCAGGCTTGCCCGTGGCCGTGTTGATGAAGTTGACGGTTCCACTGGGCGTCCCGGTCGAGGAGATGACCGCAGCCTCGAGCGTGGTATCAGATCCCAGCGGCACATAGTACGTGCCGGCGATGGGCGTGATTCCGCTTGGCTCCGTCAGCGTCACCGTCGGCGTGATCGCAGCCACGGTCAAGGTGACCGGAGTGCCGCCGCCGGCCGGGGAGATGCCGCCGAAGAACTCCGTGCTGCCCTCGTACGTCACCGTCACGTTGTAGGTCCCGCCCGGCAAATTGATCGCCGGGATGGTCGCCGTGCTGGAGTCGGTTCCCGGCGTCAGGCTGCCGGTGAACGAGTAGGTCTGTCCCCCGCCCTGCGGAGTGAACGTCAGCTTGGCCGAGCCTGTCGGCGTGTCCGTGCAGCCCGGAGGATTGCTCTGCCCGGCTGGCGGAGTCTGATTTAGCGTCACCGCGACACTCGCCGTGGTGGTGCCCGGATAGCTGATGCCGCTCGATGGATTCAGCGAGAACGTTGTCGTCGTGTAGCACAGGTCGCCCGAACCCGTACCGATGAGGTTGGCGATCACTCCAGTGGTGGGTGCATTGTCGGCGTTGGTCGGGATCGTCATCGTCGCGGTGCGCGCTCCAATGTTGCTTGCCGCCAGCGTGACGTCGAGGATGCAGTCCGCGCCCGGAGCCACCGAAGTGGCGCCGGTCGTATCGCAGCCGAACTGGGACGCCGGCGTCAGAGAGAACTCGATAATGCCATCCGCGTCGTCCGTACTGGTGATGGTTGGCGCTGCGGTCAGCGACAACGGCTGGTTGCCGATGTTGAACACGTCAATGTCCATGGGGCTGGTCGGCACATACGGCCCCACCTGTCCGAAGTCTGCATAGGCGTTGAGGCTCAACTGGAACAGATTCGCCGCTCCGCCTGTCGTATCGGAAACATAGAGGTCGCCGAGAGGATCGAGAGCAATGCCCTGCGGCGCCACGATGGTGTCCGCCGCCAGGGCCGTATTGTTGTTCGCGTTATAGACGCCGTTTTCCAGCGGGATCCGTTCCACCCCTCCGTTCTGCGCCACGTCAATCGAGCCCGAAGGATCGACCGCCAGCCCGGTCACCGGAGCCGCCAGGTTCTTGGTGATCGAAACCTGGCCGGCGAAGGGTTCAGTCACCTCGTAGAGTGTCGATCCGTCGGCGACAAAGACATCGCCGGAGTTATCCACCGCCACCGCGGTTGGGTCTTTGAAGCCCGATCCGACCTGCAGAGGCGCCGGCCCATTGAAGATGAACTGCGGGTTCGGGATCTTCTCCACCACGCCATGGACCGCGTCGGCGACAAAAACATCGCCATCGGCATCGCTGGCCAGCTGGACCTTGTTGCCGTAGGCATTGGTGCCGTCATACGAGCTGCTGATGACCGTCTGCCCGGCCGCATTCAGTGTGCCGCTCGCGCCCATCGGAATCTCGATCACCTTGCCCGAGTCGGCGATATAGACATCGCCGGCCGGATCCACGGCCACACCCGTCGGCGCGCTCAGTCCGGTGCCGACCGCTGTTCCTGCCGAGGCCGCCGTCGCCCCGGCCGCGAACTCAAGCACCTTGTGCTGTCCGGAGTCGGCCACATACGTGTTGCCCAGCGAGTCGGTCGCTACCTGCTCCGGCGTCACCAGGCCCGAGGCGATGGCCGTCTGCGCCGAGGGTACCAGCAGCGAAACGGCCGGTCCCTGGCCGATGGTGGAAACATAGCTCGTCGATCCGCCGATCACATTGCCGCTGGCGTCGAGCATGGCCAGCTCGCTGCCTTCGAGTCCAGGCATCGAAGGTGTGCTCGCCGTCCACACCGGGCAGGAGGTAATGGGTGTATACGCCGTTCCGGCGGCGCAGGGGACTGCCGGCGGGTTGGCGTTCGGGGCCGGGTCCGGGTCGGTGGTCACCAGGTTGAAGTCGCTCGCATCGTCGCCCACAAAGCCGATCGAGCTCGGGGTCACCGCCGTCGTGAAGCTGTAGTAAACGGTATTGGTCGGGCTCGTTGTCCCCACCGGCGACGGCCCCATATTGGCGCCGCCAAACTGCCACAGGACAACGTTGTCCGTGCCGGGAACCGCGTTTTCGCCGTTGGGCGACCATCCGGTTCCGCCGGTCGGCATCCACAGGAAACCGCGCGGATCGAGGGTCGGCGATGCGTTGCTCGAGACCGGCGACAGGTAGCGCAGGTGGGCCCAGTTGAAATCCGATGCGGAGTTCACGCTGGCCGCACTTCCGCTCTCGTTGGGGATCAGGAACACGCCACTCGTCAGACCGCCATGGCCGTCGACCTCGTCGGTAAGGATCACATTTCCATTGGCGTCTATGGTGAGGCCGCTATACTTTCCCGTGTTGGAAGCGGGGTCGATCCGCTGAATCACCGGGTTTGTCTCCGCCGACCCTTGGCTGTTGCCCACAACGCAGCCCGCCGAATTGTTCGAATCGGTTGCATGCCCGCACGGCTGGTTAACCCAGGAGCTGGCCGCAATAAAAAATACACCGTTGACGCGGCTGGCCTCGCCGTTGATCGGATCTTCAATAAAGTAGATGTTGCTGTTCTGGTCGGTCGCAAGGCGCATCGCTGGAGCCCCCAGGCCGGTCACGACGATCTGCGACTGCGGATTGCCCGCGCTGTCCAGCGGGACCGTTCCATCGGCATTGACCGGCACCGCCACGATGGCGTTCCCCCCCTGCGTGCCGATCAGCACCGTGCCGCTGCCATCTTTTTGCGGACTGTCGATAAAGGTCAACTCCGTGGAGGAAATCTGGGCGCCGGCGAAGTTGATGTTGGTGCCCCAGTCGTCATTCGTAGCGGTGACGTTGTCCCAGGTCCCGGTGGTTGAGTCGTAAGGAATGCGCAGCATGGCTGTGTTTTCGTAAGGCGGATAGCGCGCCCCGACGTAGATCGTGCCCTTGGCGTCCATCGCCATGCCTTCGTTCTGGTATCCCGTGGCTGGTCCGAGCGGCGATCCACTCAGGATCTGGCTGAACTGATTGGTCCCGGCCTTCATCTGGAAGATCGCGCTCTCCGCGACATCCAGAAACACCACGTCACCGGTCGGCGCGACCCGGATCGTATAAATCTGGCCATTCGTGCTGATGAGCGGGTGCTGGAGCGGCACGATCGAGCCTGTCGCCACCGGCGGCGGCGCGGGATACGTCGTTTGTGCCCTTGATACGCCGGCCAGGGAGGAAATCGCGAAGACGACCGACATACCGGCGCGCGCCAACCGGCGAACATTTACTGCAGACTCGATGGCCATAAGACCCTCCATAAACTCCTTCAAAGCCCGCGCGAGCGATGCTGCCTGCTCGCGTCCCTCATGCCGCATCGGCGACGATCCCATCTTGCTCTCCACTTGCCTGTCTGCTCCGCGCCTGCGCCGTCTTACCGGCGCCGGCAGCGGCGCTCGTTCAGAAGTAATACTTGCCGCCCAGTTCCAGCAGGCGATAGCCGTACTTGATATTGGCCACACCGAACCCGGTCTGGCGCAGCACGCTGGTCGACAGCGGCTGACCGGCAGTCGCGTTGTACAGGTTGCCGAGGTTCAAGTTGGTGTTGTCATTGTTGTTGAACGAAACCAGCGGGTGGTTGAACGGATTGAACGCCTCGATCCGGAGTTGAAGCCGCCTTTCGCCGCCCATCCCGAAGTCCTTTAATAGAGAAATATTGTGGTCCTGGTAGTACGGCCCATGGATATAGGGCAGGCGCAGCATTCCCTGCCCGCTGGGGTTCTGCGAGAGGCCCGACGGTCCGCCCGGCAGCGGAACGGCAAAACATGCCGGATTGATGTACTGGTGCTTTTGCTTGCCGCCTTGCGGATTACAGACGACGTTGGGCGTCAGCAGATAATCCGGCGAACCTAGCCAGACGGAGGCCTGCAGTTGTGTTGTGCAGTATCCAGGGGCTGGAATCCCGTAGATCGTCTCGCACGGAGTGGGGACATCCCCCGACTGGTTCTGCTGGCCCGTGGGGAGTGCCGTCGGCTCGAGCTGGCCGGAGCCGAAGTAGAAGTTTCCCTGTTCTTCCGACGCCAGGTCCGGCCCGCTTTGCACTGTCGAGAAGCCGGAAATCTGCCAGCCGTTGGCCGCTTCCCCCAGCCACCGGCGGTCGCCGTGGTAAGCATGGCCGAAGTCGAACAGATAATGCACGTTGAAGACCTGGCTGCGGTCCGAGGGAGGGGGGTTGTAGTCGTTGCGCAGGTTGATCGGGTCTACAAGCTGGTTGGTGTACGACGCTCCGGTTGCCAATGTCTTCTGAAACGTGTAGTTCGCCCCGAACTGGATGTGCCCGGACGATTTGTTGTAGCTCAACTGCACGCTGTTGTAGTCGCCGTAGAAGTGGTGGTTGAGCTGATAGATGTGTTCGTAGAACGGATAAGGCCGATAAAAGTCCTGTCCGGCCGTATCGTAGGTGCCGATCGATGTCCCGGCGACCTCGCCCAGCGGCGAGTTGGCCGCCGCCCCGGCATCGAAATTGGGGTTGAACATGAATCCGGCCGGAATCACATTCACGTCGGAGGCTTCGTTGTAGCCGGCGTTGCCGTTGTACGGGTTGAACGAGCTCATGTCCTGAGAGTTGCTGCCGACATAGGCGATCTCGAGCAGCGAGTCCTTGAGCCCGATGCGGTCCCAGTTGAGACGTTGCGACAACGCCCCGTTGTACTCGTAATAGATCGGCCGCTGTGTGTCCTTGGGCGAAATCACATAGACGTTGAAGTCCGGCGGGATGATCGGCGACTGGTCGTCCACCTCCGCCAGGGTCATCGTCTGCTGGATATAGGTCTCCTTGAAGCCCTGCGCCGTAGCCGCCGCTGCCGCATAGGGAGCGAAGTCCTCTTCCTGGCGGTAGATGCCCCAGCCGCCGCGGATCACCGTCTTGCCCCTGCCGAACACGTCCCATGCCAGACCCAGGCGCGGAGACGCGTACACCGTTGCCGGGTTGTTCGCCGCATTGGAGATGGAAGAATCGAGACCGTGCCAGGTCACGCCCGGGAACTGCGTGCCGGCGCAGGCGCGGCCCGTGCACTCCTGGTTATAGAGCGCCGGCGAGAACGTCGCGATGCCGTTGCCGTGACGATCGGTCCACGGCCCCAGATGCTCCAGGCGCACACCCAGCGTCAGCGTCAGGCGGTGCAGCTTCCACTGGTCGTTGGCAAATCCGGCGACCGTCGAGTAATTCATGTCCACGTCGGGAGTGAAGTTGGCCTGGGTGAAGCTGTCCGGCGTCCCCATGTACATCATCGCGTTGGGATTGAGACAGGCGCCCAGCCACGACGCGCCGGAAGCCCGGTTCGTTCCGGTCGTCTGCGGGTTTTGGCAGGCAGTGTTATTTGCAAAGTGGAACAGGGCGTTCTCGTATTCATAGAAGCTGTTGCCGGGGTTGAACGTGTACTCGCCCTGCGGATAGGGGTTGGAAAATGCCGAGCCGTTGATGATGCCCTTCTCCCAATAGAAGCCGAACTGGAAAAAGTGCGGTCCCTTGTTCCAGCTCACCGTCTCCTGGATGTCCGGCACGGTCATCCTCAGGTACTGAGAGTTGCTGTAAAAACCGCCCGGCATCAGCATGTTCGGATAGCCCAGCTCGGAATAATCGCTCAGCGCGGGCACCGAATAATCGCCGCTGTTCTTGTATTCGCCGATGTAGTTGAAGTTGCCGTTGCCGCTGGTATCGCTGCCGCCGCCTTGAGCGCCGCAGCTGCCGGACGCGCGCGCTGCCTGGTTGTTGCAGTTGTAGCCGTTGATTTTAAACCGATCTACCGCATCCGGGTTGCCCATGTTGGCCGGATCGGTAATGAACGATGCCGCGACGTTCAGCGTATTCGTCACCGTCGGGCTGAACACATGCGTCCAGGTGATGGAGGCGACGTTCGAGATGTCGCCCGTGGTGACGCCGCCCGGATACTCCGCGGCGTAGTTCGGGATATAGCCGAGGTTGACTGGGTTCTGCGTGATCTGCGACTGCCGGCCATACGCCGCGTAGATCTGGTCGTTGTTGCCGATCGTGTAATCGACGCGCGCGTGGAACATCGTTCCGTTCTGCGACTGGGTCACTGGCTGCACGTAGTTGTAACCCGAGAAGTTCTGAAACGGATCGGCGTTGGGCAGCGGCAGCCAGTTCAGCAGGGCCGCGCCGTTCGGGTCCACGTAGCTCTGCACCTGGCCGTTGTAGACCGATGTGCTGTTCGGCAGGAAGTTTTCCGCCCAGCACATCGGCTGAATCGAGTTCGGGTTCACCAGGCCGTCCGGACGCCCTCCGCAAAGCTGCGCATTCAGGTTGGCCACACTGAAGTCGCCGTTGCGCTCGGCCATCGTCGGCACCCACGAGCCCAGGGCCTCAGGCGAATAGAGCTGGTTGTAGTACTCGAACCCGGCGAAGAAGAACAGCTTGTCGTTGTGGCGCGTGAAACGCGTGCCCGGAATCCACAGCGGGCCGCCGATCTGCGCGCCGGGGTAAAAATAGCGTCCCGCCGGACGCGTCAGGCGCAGGTAGTTGTAGTACCAGTCGTTGGCGTTCAGGACCGTATCGCGCCCGTACAGGTACAGTTCGCCGTGATAGCTGCTGCCGCCGGCCTTGGTCGTCGCCGTCATCACCGCCGGGCCCTTGGCCATGGCCGCGCTGAAGGTGGAAGCGTCCACCTTCACGTCCTGAACCATGTCTACGTTGATGTTCTGGGTGGTGCCTTCCTCGCTCTCGATATTGGTCAGCGAAACGCCGTCGAGGATCGTCTCCAGCCCCGTCGGTCCGGCGCCGTTGGCCGAGAAGCTTCCGGTCGTACTGTTGTTGACGCCCACCACGTTGGTCGCGGCCGAGGACTCGTTGTTCACGCCCGGGCTGATCATCGTGAAGCCGGGCAGCATCTCGATCAGCTCGGTCGCGTCGCGGCCTTCGACCGCCAGCGTCTCCAGGTCCCGGGCGGTGATGATGTCGCTGCGCTCAGGGGTATCGAGCGGCTTGACGGCCTGGCTGGCCTCGCCTTCCACCGTCACCTGCGTGGTCGCCTCGCCAATCTGTAACTTGATGTCGCTGTACTGCACGCGGTCGCCCGGCTGGATCGGGAAGCTCTGCGACTGCCAGGTCTTGAAGCCGCTCATCGTCACCGCTAACCGGTAGTGCAGGTCAGGCGTCACCGAGGAGATGCTGAACGAGCCCGAGCCGCCGCTGACCGTCTTGCGCTGGGTCTTGTTGTCAAGGTTGACCAGGACAACACTCGCCCCCGGGACCAGAGCCCCTGTATTGTCCTTGACCACGCCAAGTACGGTACCGGTGGTCTCCTGCGCAAGGACGGGCGTTTGCCAGAGCAGTATCCCAGTCAAGAGAAGCCCCAGAAATGCGGCTACCGGCCTGGTCTTTGGAAATAACGTCATCGTAACAACCTCCCCTTGGCTACCTTCCGTTTACGTCCTTCGCGCCCTGCTCACCATCAGCACCTCTCGGAGCGAGCCTTGCCATTACGAAACCCTTGGTCTTTCGAAACTGATCCGGGTGGAACTGCGAACATTCGGCAGCCCCGCGCCACCACGGGGCCGGAGGTGTTTCAACTGCATAAGGCAGGGTGTGCAAACGCTGGCGCCGCTGCTCCCCTGGCAAAATCCTTCCGCCATCTTTCCTCCAACATTCCGTCGCCGCTCGCCTTTATCGCGCAGCACGCCAACGGCCGGCGGATGCACCGCTCCGGTTGTCACGCAGACCGCACGCGATATCGTTATCATTGAGGCATAGCATTCATATAGAACTCCTGGAACGCTGTCAAGGAATTTTATTTGAGACGGCAACTTAGTCCGCTTCGCACCCGCTCCAACACGCTCCGGCCAGAAACTTCAGCGGCGTCCGCGCGCAAACACCGCCTTCGAGGTCCGGCGATTCAACATCGCTGCCCATCCCGCATTCCTCTCGCCGCCTTAGGAGGCTCCGAAACCCACACAACGTGTTACCGTGATCAACGACTTGCTGACGACCCTGCACCCGAACCCCAAACACAGCCAGCTTCCCCTTCGCTGCACTCCCGGCGAAACTGGAAACCTCTCTGCGATTCAACCGTGGCCGCTAACGGCCCGCAACAAGGCCCGATGATCCTTTCCCCCGCTCCTCGCCGGTCGATCCCCTGCGTTCCCGCTGCTACACGCTTCGCCGCGCTGCTGTGCGTCGCATTGGCAGTCTGCAGCACCTCCGCCGCAGCCCAATCGGCCACGCCGCCTCCTTCCTACGGTCCTTACAGCGTGCATGCTCTCGCCGACGGCATTGGCCTCACCAAGCCGATGTCCGCGCACGATCCGCTCGCCATCGACGGCTCCGGCTGGTCGCTCACCCTCTGGATGAAGACCCCCGACGCAAAGGCGGCCACCCTCCTCGCCGGCGTCGGCGATCCGCTCGAAGCCTTCCCGCGCTTTCTCGGCCTGCGCGACGGCAGACCGTTCTTCTGGGCCGGCGAGCAGCACTTCCTCCTCGCGCCCGCCGCACTCGCGCCCAACACCTGGCACTCGCTCGCCGTCTTCGTCGAAGGCGCCGAGACGCATCTGCTCGTCGATGGCGTCGACGTCGCCGACGCCGCGCTTCCCATCGGCCCCTCTACTCCCGAGCTGCAACTCGCTCCCTTCGTCACGCCGGAGAGCGGCTTCCACCACTTCGGCGGCCTGCTCGCGCTGGTCAGCCTCTCGCGCGGCTTCACCACCCAGCAGCAGCAGGGGCTCGCCCACGCTCCATCAAACCTCGACGATCTTCCCTTCGAAGACGCCTCGAAGGACTGGGCCGTCCAGGCGCGTCAGTGGATCGGCTACCGCGCTCCGCAGGATCCCGCAACCCTGCCGCGCAGCGCCGCTCCTCCGCAGCAGCCCGTCGCGCAACCCGACCCTCACACCCAAAACATCCTCTCCACCGACCGCCGCACGATCACCCTGCGCGCGGACTGGCGCATGGCCGAAGCCTCGACTGTCAACGCCGAGGGCGCGCAGATCTCCGCGCACAACTTCGACACCTCGCACTGGTACACCGCCGTCGTTCCCGGCACCGTCCTCACCACACTCGTCGCCCGCGGCGTCTATCCCGACCCCGACTTCGGCCTCAACAACATGGCCATCCCGGAATCGCTCGCGCATCAGAGCTTCTGGTTCCGCACCCACTTCACCGCGCCGTCCTCCACACTGCGCGGCCATCCCACGCTGACCTTCGCGGGCATCAACTATCACGCGCAGATCTGGCTCAATGGCAAACCGCTCGGCGAGATCACCGGCGCCTTCGATCGCGGCATCTTCGACGTCGGCGGCCTGCTCACCGCCGGCGAAAACACGCTCGCCGTGCTCATCTCTCCGCCGCCGCACCCCGGCATCCCGCAGGAGCAGTCGCTCGCCGCCGGCCCCGGCGAGAACGGCGGCCTGCAGGCCATCGACGGCCCCACCTTCGCCGCCACCGAAGGCTGGGACTGGATTCCCGGCATCCGCGACCGCGACATGGGCATCTGGCAGGACGTCACGCTCACCACCGAAGGCCCCGTCTCCATCGGCAACCCTCAGGTCATCACGACGCTCCCCTTGCCGGACACCAGCCGCGCCGCCATCACCATTAAAGTTCCGCTCGCCAACGCATCTTCGGCGCCCGTGCACGGCACACTCGATATCGCCTTCGAAGGCGTCACCCTCACCCGTCCGGTCGATCTTCCTCCGGGCAGCACCACCATCACGCTCACACCCACGGAGTTCCCGCAGCTGAATCTCGCGCACCCGCGGCTCTGGTGGCCCAACGGCTATGGCGCGCCCAATCTCTATCACCTCACCGTCAGCTTCCACCCCGGACACGCGCTCTCTGACGAGATCCATCTCCGCTTCGGCATCCGCGAGATCACCTACGAGCTCTCGCTCTTCGACTCCACCGGACACCTGCGCCGCGTCGAGGTCGATCCCGCCCAGGCCGCGCTGACCGGCCAACCGCTCGTCGACGAAACCCACCAGGGCATTCGCGAGACACCGCTCGGCTGGGTCGCGAGCCTCACGCCCGCGGGAGAAAAATCACCCGCCGTGCGTGATCTCACCGCCCCCGCCGATCTCGATACCGCGCCCGCGCTGGTCATCAAGGTCAACGGTGTCCGCATCGCCGTCCGCGGCGGCGCCTCCGGCATGGAGGACATGATGAAGCGCGTCTCGCGCGCCCATCTCGAGCCCTTCTTCCGCCTCCAGCGCGACGCCCACATGAACATCATCCGCAACTGGATGGGTCAGAACACCGAAGAGGTCTTCTACGATCTCGCCGACGAGTACGGCCTGCTCGTCTGGAACGACTTCTGGGACTCCACCCAGGATTACAACCTCGAACCCGACGACGCCGCGCTCTTCCTGCGCAACGCCAGGGACACCATCCTCCGCTTCCGCAACCATCCCTCCATCGCCGTCTGGTGCGGGCGCAACGAAGGCGTCCCTTCGCCCGCCGTCAACCGGGGCCTCATCGACCTCATCGCAAAATACGACGGAACGCGCTTCTACTCCGCCAGCTCCAACCGCGTGAACCTGCACGACAGCGGCCCCTACAAATATCAGGAGCCCTCCGAATACTTCACCCATCTCGCCCTCGGATTCGCGGTCGAGATCGGCCTTCCCTCGCCCCCAACTCTGGAATCCTTTGAGAGCTTCCTTCCCAAGGCCGACCAATGGCCTATCTCTGACGACTGGGCCTATCACGACTGGCACCAGGGCGGAAACGGCGACACCGCCCCGTTCATGCAGGCGATGGATGAGGAGTTTGGTCCGCCCTCCTCGCTGCCGGACTTCGATCGCAAGGCGCAGATGCTTAACTACGTCGGCCACCGCGCCGTCTTTGAAGGCTTCAATGCACGCCTCTGGAACCCCAATAGCGGCCGCATGCTCTGGATGACGCAGCCCGCCTGGCCCTCCACCGAGTGGCAGATCTTCTCCCACGACTACGACACCCAGGCCTCGTACTACGGCGTCAAGGAGGCCTCCGAGCCCATCCACATCCAGCTCAATCTGCCCGACTACGAGATCGCCATCGTCAACAACACCACCTCCGTGCTCCCGCATCTCAGCGTGCACGCGCGCGTCTTCTCGCTTGACAGCAAGCTGCTCTTCGACCGCACCGCAACCGTCGATGCCGCGGCAAACTCCGTCAACGACGCCTTTCGCCTCGCGCTGGAAGACACGCTCCTCGCCAACCCTGTCGTCTTTGTAAAGCTGCAGCTGGCGGACTCCACCGGCAAGCAGCTCTCCGAGAACTTCTACTGGCTGGCCGCGCACGACTTCGACTACCGCAAACTCGACAACCTGTCCGCCGTTACCCTGCAAGCCTCCGCCAGCGAGTCATCGCAGAGCCCCGCTTCGCCCGAAGGCGAAGATGCGAACAGCGCTGACCACCACATCGCCGTCACCCTCACCAACCCGTCGCAGACCGTCGCGCTCGCCGCCAAGCTCACCCTGCTCGACGGCGCCAACGGTCCCCGCATCCTGCCCGCCTACTACACCGACAACTACGTCTCGCTTCTTCCCGGCGAGCAGCGCACCCTCGACATCGCCTACCCCTCCACCCCCGCCCACGCCCATCCCGTCCTCACCCTCCGCGGCTGGAACATCACCCCCACCACCATTGCCGTCACTCCTTAGCTCGCCACTGACAGCCAGGTGGCCGATCCTTTGACAGTCTTATCGTCAAAGGGTGGGGTATCGCGCGTTAAGACGCGCGACCGCCCTTTGCCTTTTCTGGTTGTCATCCTTCGCCGCAGGCGGAGGATCTGCTTTTGCTTTTGCTCTTGCTCTTGCTCTTGCTCTTGCCTTTGCCTTTGCCTTTGCCTTTCTGGTTGTCATTCCGAGCGTAGCGAGGAACCTGCTTTTGTTTTTGCCTTGTTTTTGGCCCTTGCGTCCTGAAGTGGCTCTTGGATTTTCTGTCATCCCAAGCAGGATGAGGAACCTGCTCTTCCCCAAGATCCCTGTCAAGCCCTCCACCGCGAATTCCCAGCAACGACGCGGCCCAAATCGTGGCCTGAAATCCTGCTCCGATCCATACAATTAAAGGAGAGGAAAAGAAATGAGGGAAGAAGGGGGAGAGACAGACGCCTCACCCTCCATGTCGCCCACATCCTATTGATTCAAAAGAATTTACAAATATCCTCTTTGGAATCAAGACTTTGCACATGAAGTCCGCCCCTAACTTCTTTCCTTTGAAGAATTTGCACAAAAAAGACAAGGGAGGGGGTACAGCGCTACTCCCGCGCAACCGTCTCGCTCATCGCAGTCTCGGGCTCGCGGACCTTCGGCATCTCGAAGCGATACCCGGCCCCGCGCAGCGTCTTCAGGTAGCGTGGCGCATCCGGTGCCTCCTCGATCTTTTCGCGGATCCGCCCGATGTACACATCCACACTGCGTGGCGTCACAAACCGCGCATCCCCCCACACGGCGTCCAGCAACTGGTCGCGGGTAAAGACCCGCGACGGATGCCGCGCCAGGTACTCCAGCAGCCGAAACTCCGTGGCCGTGGTCGCGATCGCCTCCCCCCGCACCCGAAGCTGCATCGCGCCGCGGTCGATCTCGATCTCGTCAAAGCGAATCAGCGGCAGCGCGGTCTCGGTTGCCGGCTGCTCAAAGCGCCGCAGCACGGCCTTCACGCGCGCCAGCAGTTCACGCATCCCGAACGGCTTGGTGATGTAGTCGTCCGCGCCCAGCTCCAGCCCACGCACCCGATCGTTCTCCGAAGCCCGCGCCGTAAGGAAGATGATCGGCACGCTGCTCAGCCCCGTATGCCGCCGCAGCCGCTTGCACAGATCCATCCCGTCGCCCCCCGGCACCATCACGTCCAGAAGAAACAACGCCGGCCGCGAACGTTCGGCATCGTCGACGACCGATCCGACCGCAAAGTACGGACGCACCGTATATCCCGCACGCTCCAGCTGGTGATGCACCAGCCGGTTGATGTCGGGATCATCTTCAAGAACGAAGATCGTCTGGCTCACCGCACCCTCCGTATCCACGGCGCGCAATAGCAGACCGCCGCCTGTCCCGAGTCTAGCGTTCACCCTGCGTTCACTTTACGAACGGACAGTAAATTTTCAGCTGTTGGGCCTTTCCTGCGCAAACATCCGTCGCAGCGCCGCCTCCAATGTCTCCGTCCATTGATTCGCCGAAGCCTCCGAACCCAGAAAAATCGGTGTTCCGACATGAATCGCCAGCTTCCCGGAACGAATCCAGTGTCCGCTGTTCCGCATCTCGCCCAAGCCGTGCAGCGCAACCGGCAGCACCGGCACCTGCGATTCCTGAGCCAGCAGGCCAATCCCCTGCCGGAACGGCTGCAGCCCGCCTGTCTCACTGCGGTGGCCCTCGGGAAAGACCATCACCGAATAGCCGCGGTCGAGCGCCTCGCCCGCATGTTCGAAGCTCCTCCGAAAGCCGCGCAGCCGCGGCAGCGGAAACACGTTATACAGTGCCGTGATCAACCAATAACCGATCGGCGCGAGTGCATTCAACACAGCGTTTCCCTGCCCTCGCCCGCGTCGCATGTCCAGCAGCAGCTCGCCGGACATCGCGATGGCCACCCGTCTCCGCAAATTGCCCGGCAGCCCGCACAAAACCAGCGGCCCGTCATACGCCGTGACATGGTTGGCGATGAGCAGCATCGGTCCCTCCGGGAACTGCTCCGTCTCGCGCGTGATCCGGGGCGCGGCCAGCAGATGCACGAGCGGCATCGCAATCAACTCCTGAAACAACACTCGAAGCCATTGCATCGGCCATCGCATTGGCCAGAACGGATACGGCAGCGGCGTTTCACGCTTCGGCTCTCGTGCGTGCACTGCTGCTGGAACGGCTGCGGCGAAGTTAGCGGCTGTCTCTGGTGCCTTTGCGGCGGAGGTTTGTGCTTCCATCTTCGGCGGTGCGCTCTGTCCCGTCGCAACAGCTGCCGTGGATTCGGCGTTCGCCGCGTTGGCTCCAATCATCTTCCGCAGCTCGCCAAGGGTCTGCGCCTGCGCCATTGCATCATCACTCAGCTCAATACCTAATCGGCTCTCCAGCATCGACTGCAGTTGCACCCGCGCGAGGCTGTCGAGATACAGGTCCTCTGTCAGCCGCGCCTCATCGCCCGCCTGCGCAGGCGGCTCGCCAGTCACCTCGCCGATCATCTGCAACACCATCTCCTCCGGTTTGGCAGCGCCGCCGCCACGGATTGCTGCACATGCCCACGCTGCCACCTGCCGGCGCAGCAACTTGCCGGTAGAGGTATATGGCAGCGTCACATCCGGCCACCGCACAAATCGGCGCATCTGCTGAAAGTCCGCCAGAGTGGAATTCGCCTGACGCACTGCTTCACTCAACTCCGCATCATTTCCATCAGAGACGATGGCTGCAACCGCCTCCTGCCCATTGGGTCCCTCGCAAGCAACCACCGCCGCGGCCTTCACGCCGTTCTGTTGCCTCAGCGCTGCCTCAAGATCGGCCGGATGGACATTCAGCCCCGCCGCCGTCACAATGACATCGCCCTTGCGACCAAGAAAGCGCAGCTCCCCGCTCGCATCCTGCGATGCAAGATCGCCGGTCGCGAGCCACTCTTCGCTGCGCGGATGCATGGCTCCCGCCTGCCATGTGCCCGCGGCCACCATCTCTCCGCGAACCAGCACCTCGCCCTCATTACCCAGCCGCACCTCACGCCCGGGCAGCGGTTTGCCCAGCGTTCCATGTCCGATCTTGAAGGGATGATTCAGTGTCACCAGTGCAGCGGTCTCCGTCATCCCGTAGCCCTGGATCACTGCCAGTCCAAGCACACGCCAGAACGATTCGAGGTCCGTGGGCAGCGTCGCACCCCCGCAGATCATCGCCCAGAATCGCCATCCCAGCCGGCGATGAACACGCCGCAGCTTCCACCACCGGCGCGAGAGGGAGAGCGGCGCCGCCTGCTGCACGTCGCCCGCAAGCGCCGGATCGCTGCTCAGCAGATGCGACCGCAGCAACGACAGCAGCCGCGGCACCGCGATGAGCACATGGATCCGCTCGCGCTTGAGCGAACTCACCAAGCGCTCGGGTTCGAAGTTTGAGGTGAAGTGCAGCTCAGCTCCCAAAAGCGGCGGAATCCAGACCCCCATGAACTGTCCGAAGACATGGCTCAACGGAAGCGTGTGCAGGAATCGCAGCGGATGCACGAAACGTTCATACCGGCGATACTTCTCCATCTCAGTCTCAATGGGCGTAAGGCTGGCGAGCACGTTGCGATGCGTGTGGACGATTCCCTTCGGCTCCGATGTAGTGCCGGACGTGAAGACAATCTGAAAGGGTGTGTCCATACCAATCGAAGGCTCACGAGTGAAATCGGGCTCAGCCGGCAATGCAGATGGCATCTGCTCCAGTGCTGTCATCTCTACATTTGCCGTGAGCTTCGCGAGAAGCTTCGCGTCGCCCACGATCCATCGCGGCTTCGTGTCGGCAATGACGCGCTCGGCAAACTCCACCGATCCGGCAGCATCGAGCGGCACCACAAGAACGCCGCGAAGCAGACACCCAAAGAACGCACCCGTCCATTTCGATGAGTTTTCGGCCCACAGCACAACTCGCTCACCCGGAGCGATCTGCCGTCGCACCAGCTCCTTCGAAAACCTGCCCGCAAACTCTGCAAGCGCACCGAAGGTTGTCCGCAGGTGTCGATTGCCGCGATGATCCACCACCGCAACCTCACGGTTGCGCCGCCGCATATCCTCGACAAGGCTCGCGAGATCGTTACGCGACATCACACCTCCGGCCGCCGCGCTCTGCGCTGTCTATTAGATTCCTACGCAGCCTACCGTGGCAGCACATGCACGGACCACGCCAGCGCGGTCGAGCAAACGCGGCATAATCTCATCATGCCGTTAAACCCGCAGGATCGTCTCTTCGTTCTTACAGGCGCGGGCATCTCCGCCGAAAGCGGTCTCGCCACCTTTCGCGGCTCCGGAGGGCTTTGGAATGGATATCGTCTCGAGGAAGTCGCAACTCCCGAAGCATGGCAGCAAAGTCCCGAGCGCGTCTGGCAGTTCTACTCCATGCGGCGGCGCGACGCGATGGCGGCGCAGCCCAACGCCGCCCACAAAGCTCTCGCCGAGATCGAAAGGAAGATGGGCGACCACTTCTTCCTCTGCACACAGAATGTCGATGACCTCCATGAGCGCGCCGGCTCCCAGCGCGTTCATCACATGCACGGCAGCCTCTTCCAGTCGCGCTGCGTGCGTTGCAGCATTCCGTTCGCTGACCAAGAGTTCTACGAAACTACAGGCACCCTGCCGCGGTGCGCTGACTGCAGCCGTCCCGTCCGCCCTAATATTGTCTGGTTCGGCGAGGTGCCGTTCGCCATGGATGAGATCTATCGTCAACTCGATCTCGCGACCATCCTGCTGGTAGTGGGCACTTCGGGCTCCGTCTACCCTGCCGCGGGATTCGTGCAGGTCGCCAATCAAAGAGGAATTCGCTCTGTATACGTCGGCCCTGATCGACCATTGAACGCCGATGTCTTCGACGAGATCCTTCTGCAGACCGCGACCCTCGCGTTGCCGCGCCTCTTCTGAGCAGAAGACGTCACGGCGTCGCTTCGTTGCTCGCAGAAACGTGGGATCGTCGATTAACATGAATGACAGACCGTCCCCGTGGTGATCTGTTTCACCCGCGAGCAGGAGCGGCGCAGGCGCGCGGCGTCGTTCTCTGTCGCCAGATCGCCGACCAGGGCGGCAATTCGCCAGCTCTTCGCGAGACGAGCCATGAGGCTCTCAAGAAACGCTGTCTTCCCGGCTCCCGGACTGGATACAACGCTGATCACCGAGACGCCGGCCCGCTGGAAACGCTCGCGCAGCTCGTGCGCAAGTAGATCGTTCTCTTTGAGAATGCGGGCGCGAACCTCAACCATCCGCGGCGAAGCAGTCACGAGTTCAGCTCCAGTGCTCTTACTTCCAATTCGCGGCCCTCGAGGATCTCCTGCTCTGGGTAATGCATCGCGGGCAAAGAATGTGTTGCGGATCGGGCGTGTGGGTCGACCCGCAGTGAGGGCAATAGACGAGCAGGCCTATCGATTCGATCTCCAGGTGGGAGCCGGCGAGCGGCGTTCCTTCCGAAGCCAGCTCGTAGGCAAAACGCAGCGCCTGCACATCCACGCCCGACAACACGCCAATGCGCACGTGAACGGTTTCTACCGTCCCGCCGCCGTGCTTCTCGGCCTCTTCCTCGATCTGCTCCATCATGCTCAAGGCAATCGAAAGCTCATGCATCCGGAAATCCGATTACATCGACCTCATCTTGAAGTAGCGAGCAAGATCAGGACCTAGCGAGTACGCAGTCCCTGCTACGACGACAGCCGCGATGATACAGAGAGCGATCTTCATCTTCTTCCTCCTTCAACTGCTTTATGAGACAGGGCAGAGCGCGCCTGTTGCCTGTCCGTCTCGTTCTTGAACTCTGACGATCAGATCCAGAACAGTATCGGCGGCTTGAGGCACAACCGAGGCAACCTGCTCGGAGAGCCCCATGCGGCCCTCAAGCTCCTCTCCAAAATCCGCCGGTTCGCAGCCGACGATATAAATCTGCGCCGTAATCTCTCCCAAGGCGCGTGCCATGGACATTAAATGCATCGGATCCACCGCTTTCGGCGAGCCGGAGGATTGGGTGTTCGCAAGCCCGATTCGCGCGGGTCGTCTTCCCTACTCTTACACGGGCGTATGCGTTGAGCTACAGCGCGCAGCAACGGCCGCGAAGATCGGGCGGATTGGGACACACACTTTCCGGCACACCTATCGCTCCTGGCTCGATGCCGTGGGCACGTCTGTGGCGGTCCAACAAAAGCTCATGCGTCATTCGGACATCCGAACGACCATGAATATCTATGGCGATGTGGTAACGGATGAGATGACTACGGCGGGAATCAGAGTCGCACAACTTGCTTTCAACGCGAACGGAGCGCAAGCGGAGCGCGGCGGAAGCTAAGTTGTTGAATGAATGGCTCCTGAGGTAGGACTCGAACCTACAACCCTTCGGTTAACAG
>DATAXW010000002.1:0-118283 GCA_036272895.1 Acidobacteriaceae bacterium
ATGAGATGACTACGGCGGGAATCAGAGTCGCACAACTTGCTTTCAACGCGAACGGAGCGCAAGCGGAGCGCGGCGGAAGCTAAGTTGTTGAATGAATGGCTCCTGAGGTAGGACTCGAACCTACAACCCTTCGGTTAACAGCCGAATGCTCTGCCATTGAGCTACTCAGGATCGCACGACGCAACGCAGCCGGGCGGCTGCTCTAAAGACTGTTATAGCAAATGAAAACAGGGCGGTCAAAGCGCAGCCCATCACTGCGCGGGCCTGTCGGCGTCCTCACGGAAACAGCATCACGGCAATGTCGTATGCGCTGAACGGCCCGGTACTCTGCGCCTGGCAAGCGCCCACCGCTGCTGCATGATACTTGCCCGTCTTGAGCTTGCCGCGCAAAATCTGGGGAAGCCTGTCCAGGCTCCCTGTCGTAAAGCGCATCACAAACCACGGTCGCCTGTCTCCCGCGAATCCGGTCGGCATCGCGCAGGTTCGCCGTGCGTCCGCGACGTTCGGCAGCAACTGCAGCCGCCCTTCGATCTCAACCAACTCTGCAATCGCACTCTCCTGCTGCGAAAGGCTCAGCGACTCAACCGAACGATCGAAATCCTCTACCGCATACAACTCTCCGTCGCGCCGCTCGACGCTGATCCCCGCCGAGTTCACCCGCGGGTCCAGCAAGTTCGCGCGATGGTCCGGCGACTCCATCCATGCCTCGTGAATCTCCGGCGCACTCCACGCCTCGGCCACGTTCTCCGCAATCACGGTGAACCGCGCGCCCGCCAGATGTCCACGCTCGGCCAGATCGGCCTCACCCGGATACTGATGCGAGATCGACTCCCGCGCCGCCATCTCGCCCGCATGCCGCTGCGCCGCCCGATACAGCGTCTCATCCCACTTCAACGGCTGCAGCCCTCGTTGTGCGCGCGCTGCATTCGCCGCTGCAAACAGATACTGCTCCGCCACTGAACCCGAAACGCGCGTTCGCGGCGAAGCAGCCACCGCGCTCGCCGTGGCCAACGCCATCGCCAATAGCCCAGGGACGACCCGAAGACGGCTCATTGCAGACTAAGACCCGGTATCCTCGTGAAAGTTGGTGCCACGCCTTCATCCCACTACGTGGAGCCCCGTTCGCCAACCCCTCAAAGGTCGTAGGTCTTCACCCGCTGGTCAGCTTCAGCCTCGGATCTCGGGGAGCTGCTCCCGATAGCGCACCATCAAGCGGTACAACTTGCGCGCGCCCCAGTAACGCGGCACAAACCGGCGCGGCTGCGCCATCGACCGCAGCAGCCATCCCAGGTAGAGCCTGTCCGCCCACACCGGGATCGGCACCTGATCGCCGCTGAGAAACGCAATCGCCGCGCCCACGCAATGAATCGCCGCCGGATAAGAGAGCCTCTGCTTCAGGTGGTACCCCAGCCGCTCCTGCGTCCCTCCACCGATCGTCAGAATCACATGCTGCGGCCGCACGCGCTCCAGAAGCTCCAGCAACGCCGCGTCCTCGATCTCACCTTCCGCATCCGCATAAATCGGCGCATAGATCGGTGCATAGATCGGTGCAAGATGAACGCACTCGCCCGGAACCTCGATGCCCTGGCTCTTCAGCCATGCGCGGTTTCGCCTCGCGCTGGCCGGATTCGCCATGATCCATACGACATTGCCTGCGCGCTGCACATCCGGCGCCGCCAGCAGCTCGCGCAGATACGCCAGCCCTGACACGCGATGGATCTTCTGCTTCGCAATCCGGTTCCAGATCAGCACCATGAACGCCGAATCTGGAATACAAAGATCCGCTCCGAGCAGCGCCTCCCTGTATCCACGATTGCTCGCAATGTCCTTCAGCGCCGGCGCCGCCGGCACCACCAGCAGCCCGCCCTGCCGTATCCGCTCGACTGCATCCTTTGCGGAGCCGCAATAAAAACGCACCCCCAGGATGGTGCAGAACTCCTCCGCCATTCTCAGTTGCCCTTCGCTCCGCGCGCCATTTCTCCCTCAATCCAGCGGTAGGTCGTCTCCATCCCGTCGCGCAGCCGTGTCGAAGGCTCCCATCCCAGCCTCTCCAGGATCATCGTATTGTCGCTGTTGCGTCCGTTCACGCCCTTCGGCGCGCTCAGGTTGTACCTCCGCTCCAGCTTCACGCCCGCAATGTCCTCCACGATATCCACCAGCTGATTGATCGTCACCAGCTCGCTCGATCCCAGATTGATCGGCTCGTCAACGTCGCTCTCCATCAGCATCTCGGTGCCCTTCACGCAGTCGTCGATGTACATAAAGCTGCGCGTCTGCTTTCCGTCGCCCCAGATCTCGATCTCGTGCTTCCCTGTCTTCTTCGCCTCAATCACCTTGCGGCAGACCGCCGCCGGCGCCTTCTCGCGTCCGCCGTCCCACGTTCCATGCGGTCCATACACGTTGTGGTAGCGCGCCACCCGCGCCACCAGGCCGAAGTCCTCCTCAAAGTGCCGGCACATCCGCTCGCTGAACAGCTTCTCCCACCCATAGCCGTCCTCCGGCAGCGCCGGATACGCATCGCTCTCCTTCAGCGCAATCACATCCGGATTCGTCTGCTTCTCGCCGTTGTACACACACGCCGAGGACGAATAGAGGAACCGCTTCACTCCCGCGTCCTTCGCCGCCATCAACATGTGCGTATTCGTCAGCACGCTCAACATGCACAGCGCCTTGTTGTTCTCGATGAACCCCATGCCGCCCATGTCAGCGGCCAGCTGATACACCAGCGATACCCCCTTCACTGCCTTGTGGCAGCTCTCCGCGTCCTTCAGGTCCAGCGACAGATTCTCCACCCTGTCGCTCACCTGGTACCACTCTCGCAACGGCTTCACGTCGACGGCGCGGATCACCTCTATTCCATTTTCAAGTAGGCTCTTAACCAGGTGGCCGCCGATGAACCCGCCCGCACCGCAAACCACCGCCTTCTCGCCCTTCAAATTCATTCAATCTCCGCGCCGCAGTTCAGCGTTTCCCTCGATTCTATCCCGTCCGGTTCGGCGCCAGCCTCTGCCCGGTCCGTGGTATCTCTCTAAAAGATGACCTCCACCCTTCCCCTGCCGGAGCCGGCGCAAAGCGCGCGCCAACCCGCACATCCTCCATCCGGCGCCGCCGCGCGCACCATCCGCTTGCTCAAGCATCACCCCATGGCGGCCATTGGTCTTGCGCTTCTCGTCTTCTTCATCCTCTGCGCCCTCTTCGCCCCGCTGCTCGCGCCGCAGGACCCCGCACAGCTCGATCTCACCCAACGTCTGCTTCCACCCTCGCATGCCCACTGGTTCGGCACCGACGAGCTCGGCCGCGACGTCCTCTCCCGCACCCTCTACGGCTCCCGCGTCTCGCTCCTGGTCGCCGTCTCCGTCGTCGGCCTCGCGCTCTCGGTCGGCCTCGTCCTCGGCATCCTTGCCGGCTTCTATGAGGGCTGGGCCGATCTCGTCATCAACATCTATCTCACCAACGCCTTTCTCGCGCTCCCCGGCATTCTCCTCGCCGTCGCCGTCGTTGCCTTCATGGGTCCCAGCCTTCCGAATCTCATCTTCGCGCTTGCGCTCGCCACCTGGGTCAACTACGCGCGCCTGGTTCGCGGCCAGGTCCTCGCCGTCAAGCAGCGCGAGTTCGTCCAGGCCGCTCGTTCACTCGGCGCCAGCGATCTCCGCCTGATGCTCCACCACATCCTGCCCAACATCATTCAGCCGGTGCTCGTGCAGGCCGCCATCGGCATGGCCGGCGCCGTGCTCGCGGAGGCCACGCTCAGCTTCCTCGGCCTCGGCGTGCAACCACCCACCGCCACCTGGGGAGCCATGCTCAACGACGCCCGCTCCCACCTCTTTGAGTCGCCCTATCTCGTCTTCTTCCCCGCCGCCGCCGTCGCGCTCTGCGTCCTCGCCTTCAATCTCGTCGGCGACGGCCTCCGCGACTATCTCGACCCCCGCACCCGTATCCGCGAAGGTCTCTAACCATGCTCGTCGGCGTCCTCTCCGACACCCACGGCCTGCTCCGCCCCCAAGCCCTCGAGGCCCTCCGCGGCGCGTCGCACATCCTCCACGCCGGCGACATCGGCGACATCTCCATCCTCGACGCCCTCAAAAAGATCGCTCCCGTCACCGCCATCCGCGGCAACATCGACCAGCACGGCCCCTGCGCTCAACTCCCCACCACCGAAGCCCTGGAGCTCAACGGCGCGTTCATCTACATGCTGCATTCACTCGCCGATCTCGATCTCAACCCGCAGGCCGCGGGCATCCGCGTCGTCATCTCCGGCCACTCGCACAAGCCCGCAGTCACCGAGCGCAACGGAATTCTCTATCTCAACCCCGGCAGCGCCGGCCCACGCCGCTTCTCGCTTCCCACCACCATCGCGCATCTTTATATCGAACCCGCATCCGTCCACGCTGAAATCATCGAACTCGCCATCCCGTCATGACGCAGAGCCTCTAACTCGCAGCTCGAGACTCGCAGCTCGAAACTCAAAGCCAATCCGCCTTTGCCTTTGCTCTTGCTTTTCTTTGTCATCCCTCAGGGGATTTGCTGCTCCAGCCTCACCGCCTACAGCGAGGCCGCCAGCGTTCCCTTCGGCTGCGCCATTGGCCTCGGCCCCGTCTTCGGAGCCGGCCGCTCGCCCACATTCGGCGGCTCCGGTGCTGGAACCGGATGCGTTCCGCCCTTCGACCAGTCCAGCTCCACCGTGGAAAGAATATCCGCCATGCGCTGGTTCAAACTGCGAATCTGGCCGTCCGTAATCTCCCGCGCCCCACTGGAAATCGCGCAGAACGTATTGATCTCCAAATCGAACCGGTAGCACGCCCCCTTGCGATAGGCCGTATACACCTCGTCGCGCGCCTCCACGCAGATCTCGCCGTGCTCGTCATGCCCGTGCGTGAACCGCATGCCGCCGATATCCTGCACATCGGTCGGAAACGCCGCAGATCCCCCAACCGGCGAACCGTCGCTCGTCCCCTGCGAACCTTCGCTCGTCCCCCGCGCCTCTCCCGGCGCCCCCTCCGGCTGCGGATCGCCGCCCGCCGGCCCCGTCATCTGCGCCGGCGCTCCCGCCGCACTCGCAAACTCCGGCGGAATCGCCTGCCGCGCGCACTCCGCATCGCTCGTATGCGGCGTCACGCTGAAGTAAAGCATCGCCCCGCTCAGCGTCGAATACGGATAGGGATTGAAGTCCAGGCTCGCCACGCCGCGCATCTTCGCCTTCGGCGAGGCCGACCGCGCATCATTGTGAAACGTGCTGACCAGCCCATCCTTGCGATTCAGGCTCCATCCCGGCGGAACCTGGAACCGAACGCCAAAGTGGCCATCGCGAAATCCCTGCGACACAGCGCTCGGCGGCGGCGCCGTCGGCACAGTAATCTGCTGTGCCGCGCACGATACCGCAGCCAGGGCGCAACCCAGGGAGAGGACCTTCCGAAGAGACATTGCACTTATCGTCGCATCCGGGGATCGGTCAACCAATACATCCAATCGGTCAGCAAATTCACCACAACATAGGTCAGCCCGACCGCCAGAATGCAGCCTTGCACCAAAGCATAATCCCGGTTCTCAATCGCCGAAAGCGTTAATCTTCCCAACCCCGGCCAGCCGAAGATGGTCTCCGTTACGATCGCGCCCGATAGTAATGACCCGAACTGTAACCCCAGTACCGTCAACACCGGATTCAGCGCATTTCGCAGCGCATGACGATACACCACCGTCCGCTCCGGCAGCCCCTTCGCCCGCGCGGTACGAACGTAATCCTGTCCCAGCTCCTCCAGCATCGACGTCCGCACCATCCGCGTCAGGATCGCCGCCACGCCCAACCCCAAAGTAATGGCCGGCAATACCAGGTGCCACAGGAAACCGCCCGCACCCCCCCCCGCGCCCGAGACCGGAAACCATCCCAGCCCAATCGCGAACGCGACAATCAGAATCGGCCCCAGCGCAAAGTTCGGAAAGCTCAGACCGAACAGACTCACCACCCCCACCGTCCTGTCTGGCCACTGCTCTCTTCGCCGCGCCGACCACACGCCCGCCGGAATCGACAGCCCCGCACCCAGCAGCATCGCCGCCGCCGTCAACGCCAGCGTATACGGATAGCGCTGCAGAATTAAATGCATCACCGAATCATGCAGCCGCAGCGACTGCCCCAGGTTCGCATGCGCAATCCCGCGCCAGTAGTGCATGTACTGCTGACTCAGCGGCGCATCCAGCCCATACGCGTGCCGCAGCGATGCAATGTCCGCCGCCGTCGCTCCCTCGCCCAGCATCTGCACAATCGGATCGCCCGGCACCAGGTGGATCAGCAGAAACACCACCGTCACCACCAGCCACAACACCGGCAGCGTCGTCGCCGTGCGCTTCAGCATCATCCATCCAATGCGCCGCACGCGCCGCTCCTGCGCTGAACTCTGCGACGAACTCCCCTCCGCGCTCCCGGCAGAATTCAACGCACCACCCCATTCGCCTGCGCTGCCCGCTGCTCCTGCTCCGCAGCCGGCGTCAACTCCTCCACCCGCACCTTCGCAATCCGCCGCCGCTCCACCTCGATCACCGTAAACCGCCGCCCCGCAATCTCCACCTGCTCTCCCGGCTGCGGCAGATGTCCGAACCGCGCCAGCAGCAGTCCCGCCAGCGTCTCCACACCCGTCTCCCGCGGCAGCTTCCAGTGCAGCTGCGTGGTCAGGTCCCGCAGACTCGCACTCCCATCCAGCAACAGCCCACCCTCTGGCGAAGCCAGCGGCAGCGTGCGCCCCGTATCGAACTCATCCTCAAGCTCGCCCACCACCTGCTCCAGCAGATCCTCCGCCGTCACCAGCCCCAGCGTCGATCCAAACTCATCCACCACGATCGCCATCCACCGTCGCCGCGCCTTGAACTCCTCCAGCAGCTCCAGCGCCGGCTTCGTCTCCGGAACCACCTGCACATCGCGCATGATCTGGCGCAGCGTCAGCCCCGACGCCGTCGTGTTCCCCATCCCCTGCGCCGTCCCCTGGATCACGCTGCGAAAGTGCATCAGCCGCGCCACATCCTTCCAGTGCACCATGCCGATGATGTGCTCGCGCCCCCGCTCCGGGTCATACACCGGCACGCGCGTATGCTGCTCCTCCACGATCCGCGCGCTCGCCGCCTCCAGCGGCATATCCGCCGGCAGCGAAAAGATCTTTCCCCGCGGTGTCATGATCTCGCTCACCGCCACCTCGCGCAGCTCGATGGCCCGATGGATCATCTCCTCCTGAAACGCCGGCAGCAGTCCCACCCTCCGCGTCGCCGTCACCATCAGCTTCAGCTCTTCAGGGGAATGGGCAGCGGTCTCGCCCCGCAGCGGCGCGCGAAACAGCCGCAGCACCGCCCTTGCGGACGCATTCATCACCGTCACCGCCGGCCGCGTCATCCGTAGAAACGCGTCCATCGGCCCCGCCACCGCCAGCGCCACGCGCTCCGCCCGCTGCAGCGCCAGCGCCTTCGGCACCAGCTCTCCCAGCGAAACCTCAAAGTACGTAATCACCGCAAACGCAATCGCCACCGCCAGCGCGTGCGCGTACACCACCGCCCCACCCACCGGCATCCAGCCCACCCGATCGAACTCCCGCATCAGCCCCTGCGCCACCACCGGCTCGCCCAGCGCACCCAGCGCCAGCGCCGCCAACGTCACCCCCAGCTGCACTGCCGAAAGAAACTCATCCAGATGCCGCTTCAGATACAGCACCGTCCGCGCCGCCGGCCGTCCCGCCGCAATCAACTGCTCAATGCGCGTCTCCCGCACAGTGACCAGCGCAAACTCCGCAGCCACAAAAAAGCTGTTCGCCAAAATAAAGAAGGCGATCAGACTCCCGTGAACCAGCAGCCACTCAAGCATGTGTCACTAGCCTAGCCCACCAACGCAACCCACCGCCACATCTCCTGCGCAAACGCAACAAAGCCCGCGAGCATCGCTCGCAGGCCTCATGCAACCTCAATCTCTCAACCGTGCCTTACACCAGCACCCGCTTCAGCGTCTGGTCGATCGCCTCCTTCGGCACATACCCGACGATCTGCTCGGACACCTTGCCGCCCTTGAAGATCAGCAGCGCCGGAATCCCGCGAATCCCATAGCGCCCCGGCGTCATATTATTGCGGTCGACGTCCATCTTCATCACCTTCAACTTGCCGCTGTACTCCTCGGCCACCGCATCCACCACTGGAGCCAGCGCCCTGCACGGTCCGCACCACGCCGCCCAGAAGTCCACCAGCACCGGCGTATCCGACTGCAACACCTTCTTCTCGAACTCCGCGTCCGTTACCTCGCTCACAAACTGTCCAGCCATACCTGTTCTCCCTCCGCTCCTGGGCGGACACCACCCGGCGTCCTCAAAAAGTCTTCACAATAATAGATGCTCGCGATTCCCCCGCGATGCAGAGCCCGCCAACCACGCTAAAGCACCGTCTTCTCCACGCCCTCCGCAATCCGCACCGGAACCACCTCCACCCCCTCGCCCACCATCCCCGCAATCCGTGTCTCCGCCTCCAGCAGCGTCGTCTGCTCCGCCAGCACCACCAGCACCGAAGGCCCCGCTCCGCTCAGCGCCACGCCCGCAATCTCCGGCTCCTTCATCAGCGGCAGCAACTTCGCCAGCAGCGGGCAGGCCGCCGCCCGATACGGCTGATGCAGCCTGTCTTCCATCGCCGTGCGCAACAGATCCAGCCGCCCCTGCGCGAACGCCGCCGTCAGCAGCGCCACCCGCTGCACATTGAAGACCGCATCCGCCCGCGCGTAACTCTCCGGCAACAGCGCCCGCGCCTCCGTCGTCGCCAGGCTCTCCGTCTGCATCACCAGCAGCATCTGCCACGCAGGATTGCCCGCAAACGTCGCCGCCTCAACTCTCCCGTTCACCTCAGCCGAGGCCGTAAACCCTCCCCACCAGCACGCCGCCACATTATCCGGATGCCCCTCGCGCCGGCTCGCCTCCTCAATCATCCGCTCCGCGCTCCACCCCAGCTCCCCAAAATGCTCCGCCAGCGCCACCCCCGCACACAGCGCCGCCGCGCTCGATCCGCAGCCCATCCCCAGCGGAATCTCATTCCGCACCACCAGCCGCAGCGCCGGCGCGTCCACACCCGCCTCCGCCAGCACATCCTTATACGTCTCGATCAGCAGATTCCGCTCGACCCGCCCACACACCTCCGCATCGCGCCCCGTCGCCTCCACCTGCCACACCGGAGCCACATGCGCCTCGACCGTCAGGTGCATCGTCAGCGCCAGCCCCGCCGCATCAAACCCCGGCCCCAGGTTCGCCGAGGTCGCCGGCAGCCTCACCCTCACTCCACGCATCGCTCTATCTCGCATCCACAACACTCTGTCATCTCGACCGAAGTCATCGCGTAGCGATGACGCAGCGGAGAGACCCCTGTATTTCGTCTCACGAGCCGCAAATCTCCACTTACGACGCTACCGCTGCTTCCTTCTCCAGCGCCCGCAGCACCGCATCCACATCCGGGTCCAGCACCAGCGGCTCCCGTCGCAGCGCTGCAAACCCCGCGCGCTCCGCCTCCGTCGTGCCCTTCATCTCCTCCGCCGTCAGCAGCTCGCCACGATGAAACTGGATCGTATACTCCGGGTCCTTCAGCGTGTGCCCCGTCAGCAGAAGCACGACGGTTTCTTCCACGCCCACGCGCCCATCCGCCACCAGCTTCTTCAACCCCGCCAGCGTCACCGCGCTCGCCGGCTCGCACCCAATCCCCTCCGCACCAATCTCCGCCTTGGCCAGCGCAATCTCGCGCTCATTCACCTGCTCCACCCATCCACCCGTTGCGGCCAGCATCTTCACCGTCTTCTTCCAGCTCGCCGGGTTCCCAATCCGGATCGCGCTCGCCCGCGTCTCCGCCACTACCGGCTCAAACGCGCCCATTCCCCCACCCTGCACATACCGGTACAGCGGATTCGCCCCCTCCGCCTGCACCACGCTGATCTTCGGCACGCGCGGAATGAACCCCAGATGCTTCATCTCCGCGAACCCCTTGCCCAGCGCCGCGCCGTTTGCCAGATTGCCTCCGGGAACAATCACATGCTGCGGCACATGCCAGTCCATCTGCTCCAGAATCTCGAACGCCGGCGTCTTCTGCCCCTCCGACCGATACGGATTCACCGAGTTCAACAGATACACCGGCGCGCGCTTCACCACCTCGCCCAGCACCTTCACACATCCATCAAAGTCCGTCCGCAGCTGCACCGTCGTCGATCCATAATCCATCGACTGCGACAGCTTTCCCCACGCAATCTTTCCCTCCGGAATCAGCACCAGGCTCTTGAGCCCCGCCCTCGCCGCATACGCCGCCATCGCCGCGCTCGTATTCCCCGTCGACGCGCACGCCACCCACTCAAACCCGCGCGACACCGCCACACTCAGCGCCGCCGTCATCCCCGTATCCTTAAAGCTCCCCGTCGGATTCATCCCCTGATGCTTGGCCAGCAGCCAGTTCATCCCCAGATGCGCCGCCGCCCGCGGCATCTCATACAGCGGCGTATTTCCCTCTCGCAGCGTCACCACGCGGTCGTCCGCCACAATCGGCAGCAGCTCACGAAACCGCCACACGCCGCTCTGGTCCACCGCCATCGTCGAGGTCTTCCGCTCCTGCCAAAGGTGCTTCAGCGCCCCCGGATTCGGCCGGTATACGGGACCCTTGCTCGCAGCCGCGCCCTCACTCCAGGCATACTCCACCTCGAACAGGTCGCCGCACTCCACGCAGCGAAAGTTGCTCTGCGCCGCCTCTCCCCCGATGCGCGCGCCGCATCCCGTGCATCTCAGCCTGTGTGCCGATAAGCTCATGTGTCTCTCTAGACTACCGTAGCTACATGCTCGCGATGAGCAGCGCCGTTTAGACCACATGCACCGCAACGGTCTTAGGCCACACCGGATTAGCAGCGGCCTTTAGGCCGCTGAATCAATCCCATCCAACGTCGGGCTTTAGCCCCGGAGGAAATTGCGTGCTCGAACTCCCTCGCCGAATCCTTACCCTCGCGTTTTCACTGATCCTCGCCGCACCCGCTCCTCTCCACGCCCAGCACAAACAACTGCAAGTTGCCTGCGCCGCCGACCTCGAGCCCGTCATGCCCACGCTCGCCGCCGAATACCAGCGCGCCACCGGCGTGCACCTCGTCACCGCCTTCGGCTCATCGGCCACACTCGCCCAGCAGCTCGCCAACGGCGCGCCCCAGGACGTCTTTCTCTCCGCCGACACCGCGCACCCGCAGCAACTCATCTCCGCCGGCCTCGCTCTCGGCGCCGACCCCCAGCATCCGCAGACTCCCACCGCCTACGCTCGTGGCGTCGTCGTCCTCTGGGCGCGCAAAGACTCACCCGCGCAGCCGCTCTCGCTCGATTCCCTCAAAAATCCCCGCGTCACCCACATCGCCATCGCCAACGCCACGCACGCGCCCTACGGTCTCGCCGCACAGCAGGCGCTCCAGCATCTCGGCCTCTATAATCAGCTCCAACCCAAATTCGCCGTCGCCGAAAACATCGCCCAGACCGCCGAGTTCGCCGAATCCGGCAACGCCCAACTCGGCCTCATCTCGCTCACCATCGCCTCGAGCCCGCACTTCCGCCGGCTCGGCACCTTCGTCCGCCTGCCCGACGTCTATCCACCCGTCCGCCAGGCCGCCGTCATCCTGAAATCCAGCCACCAGCAACAGCTCGGCCGCCAGTTCCTTGACTGGCTCACCAGCCCCGCCGTCCAATCCCAACTCCCCCGCTTCGGCCTCGACCCCGCAAAGTAGACGGCAAAACACACTCGTCATCCTGGCCCTGAGCATCGCGAAGGGGAAGGACCCCCGTATTTGCTGTTGCTCTTGTCTTTGCTGTTGCTCTTGCCGTTGCTGTCGCTCTTGCTGTTGCTGTCGCTCTTGCCTTTGCTTTTCTAGTTGTCATTCCGGGCGCGGCGGAGGAATCTGATTCCTCCGCCGCGAGTCCGGCTTTCTTCTACCGTGCGAATCTCCTGCGCAGACCCGCCAGTCCAATCAATCCGCTGCCAAGCAGCATCAGGGAACTGGGCTCCGGTGTCGACGCCGGGTCCGAAGTGACCAGCGAGCCGGCGAAGTCCACACCAAAGGTGCTCGCGCCGAGCTGGTAGTCCTCGAACGTCAGCGTATTGACCCCGTCATGCACGTCAGCCGTCACGTCATAGTTCGACAGCACGCCTTCCGTTCCATCGACACAACCGATAATTCCCGACGCGCAATGCATCCCAAGGGTCATATCTCCGGCGAACAGCGTCGTGCCATTCAGCATCACGGTCGCGGTATCGTCGGCATACACGCCCAGATTCAGCGTCGCCAGGTTGAAGGGGCCGGCGATATCCAGATCCACCGTGTAGGTCACCGTGGTTCCGTTCGGCGGCGTAACGTTATCGGCGGTCGTGATCCAGGAAGACCCCGGCAGCGCCGTCGCCCAAACTGAGTTGGAGGCGAGGATGGTTGCCTGCCCGCCAGTGTTGTTGGTGGTGGATGTGCTGCTGGCGAAGTCAACCGTGCTCGCGAAAGCAGCGGGCGAAATCAGTACAGCCAGTGCCAAAACTAGAGCTTTCATTGTTTCCTCACTTTCGAAATCGTTCTCTTTTCCTGACGAACGGCTGGAGGCTAACACGGCACGGAAATCCCTCAACCACCCTTGGTAATCCATTGGTGCAATCTTTCGCAGCGCGCAAAAGCACTACCCGTAACCTCGTGAGGATTACGACCGGGTATCGGACTCGCCTGAGCCTCTGACTTCAACTCCACCGCGATCAGCCGTCGTTCTGAAGTCCAGCCACCAGCGACAACTTGCCCGCCAGTTCCTCGACTGGCTCACCAGCCCCACCGTCCAATCCACCCTCCCTACCTTCGGCCTCGACCCTACAAAATAGACAGTCCAACACAATCGCTTTTCTACTTGTCATTCCCGAAGGGAATCTGCGTTTGCTGTTGTTGTCGCTTTTGTCTCTCCCGTTGCGTTGCTTTTGCCCTTGCCTTTCCGGTTGTCATTCTGAGCGCAGCGAAGAACCCCTGTATTTGCCGTTGCTGTTGCATTTGCTTTTCTAGTTGTCATTCTGAGCGCAGCGAAGAACCTGCTTTCCGGATCACCACGAACATGGGTGCCCCACGTCTCGATTCTGAGACAGGAGTTTCGCCGGGTGCAGTGTCATCGCGAAAGGCCCGGGTCCCCAGCGAGCTTGCTCGCTGAGGTGGAACGCCCCAGGCACAATCCCGCCCGCGATCCCTGGGCCAAATAGCGATAAACGCGTTTATCAGGACTGATGCTCAAGTCAGACTCGCCGCTCTGATCGCATTCAATTATCTCCCGTCGCCTGACCCTCGTGAATCGGTCTGCGAACGGCAGCGAGGCGAGGTCGGGGTGGCTACAATGCTGCTCTCAAACAAAGACAGCAGCAGCAGCGTCCTGTTCCTTCCATCGCTGTTCGTTCACGCCGAACACCAGGAGCCACAGAATCAGCGCAATTGCCCCAAGCAGGCCAAAGGCTGCGAGGTATAGGAAGAGACGATGTCCGAGCGGCGGGTATAGAAAGGTCAGCCAACCCGCTCCCGCAATTACCCCCCACAGGCCGAGGAACCGAGGCAAGAAGGTGGACCTGAAAATGAGATAGCCCGCTAAGAGAGAGTGGAATCCGAAAAATGCCATGGCCATATCCACGCCGTGGTCATTCACGTTAAGTAAGACAAGGGCCAGCGCCTGCAACTGCTCCTTGCTGAATATGCTCAAGTAGGGAGCGCCGTGCAAGATGAACAGCGGGCCGAGATAAAACACGCGGCTGAACGTCTTGATCGTGCAACCGGCGAGGCCGAGAACGGCCGCAACCAGGGAGATGCTCTTGCTGACCGGCTTAAGCAGTTCATAAAAGAGAACTATGAAAATGATCTGGCAGGTCATTTCGATCATGTAAACCGTGAAACCCAATCGAAACAGGCCCTCGTGCGCCAGTATGTTCGTCGCGGTGGTGGCGGCGTCGTTGGAAACAACCAGACGCATGCTCACGAAGCCCTGGGCGAATATTCCCGCCAATATGGTGAGCAGGTAAAACACACCCGCAATTCTGGCCTTGTGACGTGGCGATGCTTGTTGGATCCGTTTCATTATTGCGACTCTGTCCTCACTGTTTTCGCCCCGAATCGGCGCGTAATAGGTAGCCAGGCAGCAACGCCCTCGATTCTACGAAGGGCGAAGCGGCAAGTCCATTCTGGGCGTTGAAAGCTCAGACAAAAGACTCTGTGAGCCGAACGGGGCAACGCCATTTTTCATGGGAGCTCGGGCCTACGGCCGCGCGCAAAAAATCTTGGCAATCGGCAATTCGGAAGTCGAACCAGCATTTTCCACTTCACTAGTGGCAAATCGCCAATGCCCTCATTGAAGCAGGATTAGTACTGAGAAGTCGGCTTCGCGGAAGTGATCCCTTCGAATGTTCCCAGACGGTTGACGTTATGAGTTTCGTAACAGCCTCGTCCCGCTTCCTGCACCCAGGCTGACTCCCTAACTCACTGACTTCCCTTTACACTTCCACCCATGGACCTCGCCGCGCTCGGCCTCACCCTCCGCCTCGCCGCCGTCACACGATCTGGCGGCTGCCCCAGCTCGCCCTGCGCGTAGTCGAATGGGTCTCGATTCGGAGACGTGGGTTTTGCAGGACGCTGAATCGGCTCACGAGTCCCCCTCCTTTACTGTCTACTGTCTACCCTCTACTGTCTTTCTCATGGACCTCGCCGCGCTCGGCCTCACCCTCCGCCTCGCCGCCGTCACGACGCTGTGTCTTCTCATCCTCGGCACCCCGCTCGCCATCTGGATCTCCGCCCGCAACACCCTGCCCCGCAAGATCGCCCAGGCCGCCGTCGCTCTTCCGCTCGTTCTTCCGCCCACCGTTCTCGGCTTCTATCTCCTCGTCTGGCTCGGCCCCGTCAAAGCCCCCGGCCGGCTGCTCATCCATCTCCTCGGCCACCCCCTCGCCTTCACCTTCACCGGGCTCGTCGTCGGCTCCATCCTCTACAGCCTTCCCTTCGCCGTGCAGCCGCTCGTGCTCGCCTTCTCCCACGTCGACCCCAACCTCACCGAGGTCGCCGCCACCCTCGGCGCTTCCCCCTTCACCATCTTCCGCCGCGTCGTGCTCCCGCTCTCCCGCAATGGCTTCCTCACCGCCGCCGTTCTCACCTTCGCCCACACCGTCGGCGAGTTCGGCGTCGTGCTCATGATCGGCGGCGACATCCCCGGCCTCACCCGCACCCTTTCCATCTCCATCTTCGATCAGGTCCAGGAGCTCAACTACCGCGCCGCCGACCGTACCGCCCTCCTGCTCATCGCCATCTCCTTCCTCGCCCTCCTCGTCACCTACTGGCGCAGCTTCCCCCGGGAGACCGGCCTTGTCTAAACCCGATCCCAGCACCACACATCGATCCAGCAAAAATCCACCACCGGACCACAACGGAACCAGCGTTTTAAGCCACTTTTGCCACCACTCCCTCCAGCTTCACGCCCAGGTCGGAGCCCTCGCGCTCTCCGTCGATCTCGACCTAACCGCCCCCTGGACAGTCATTTACGGGCCCTCCGGCAGCGGAAAGACCTCCATCCTCCGCGCCCTCGCCGGTCTGCTCCCCTCCACCCGCCTCCTGCGCCAGAATCCACAGCAAAACCCCCAAGATCTCACCTCGCTCGCCCCTCGCGACCGCCAGATCGCCTATGCGCCCCAGCAACCCTCGCTTTTTCCGCATCTTACGGTCTCTCAGAACATCGCTTTTTCACGCCCAAGCCACACCCATTCCACAGCTTCCGAACAAGATATCCACAACATACTCAGCCTTTTTCATCTGACCGCCCTCGCCCACCGCTACCCCAGAAATCTCTCCGGCGGCGAGCGCCAACGCGTCAACCTCGCCCGCGCCTTTGCCGTCCCAAATCAACAACTTATGCTCCTCGACGAGCCCTTCACCGGCCTCGACCGCGCCCTCCGCGACGATCTCCTCCCCGCCATGCTCACCTTCACCGCCACCCACCACATCCCCGTCCTCTCCGTCACCCACGACGTCGAGGAGGCCCTCCAACTTCGTGCAGAGGTCGTCCGCCTCCAAGAAGGCCGCATCCTCGCACAAGGGGCCGCCGCTGAGGTCCTCGCTGCTGAGCGCGCCCGCATTCTCAACGTCCTCCGCTAGAGTTCTGTTTCACTCCGTGTACTCTTGTCCTCATCTTCCCCGGGCTCTGATGCACACCCCATCTCCAGGTCCACGCTGACCCATGATCGACATTCACGCGCCCCACGAGTCCACCCACACCTGGAAAGACTTCCTCATCCACATGAGCGCCATCTGCCTCGGCCTGCTCCTCGCCATCGGCCTCGAACAAACCGTCGAGCTTATCCATCGCCGCCATCAGCGTCAGGAGCTCCAGCAGCAGCTCCACTCCGACGCCGAGCGCACCCTCTACGACACCCAGCGCGACGAGGCTGCAATGACCGCCCGGCTACAGTTCCTCCGCGCGCGCGCTGACCAGGTCGCTGCCTCCCTGCAGGGTCAGCAGCTGCCTTCTTCCGTGGCCGAAACAGGCCTCGTTGGCGACCTCCCCATCGATCCCGCGTGGGAGGCGGCGAAGTCCGCCGGGACCTTAGCCGTTCTGCCCCCCGAAGACATTAAGGTCTTCACCGAACTCGATGGGATGATGCACGTTGTCTACGTCACCTATGAGCAATTCGTCGCGGATAATAACAAGCTCGATACCTTCACCTGGAGCATTGCCGGAATCGGCAGTCACGACCTCAATATCGAATCCCTGACCCCGGAACAGAAGCACGCCTATCTCCTCCTCCTGCTCGAGTCCTATCGTTCCACACGCGACTCCCGCCTCTGGTTGCGGCAACTTCACGGCGGAACCCTCGCCGTCGCCGGCGGCGAGCGCGACCTCAAGAAGATCAACGTCGCCGAGCGCCAGTTCAATAACCTTCCCTGATTCCACCCGGAGCCGCATGATCGACGTCCACGCCCCGCACGAAGCCACCCACACCTGGACCGACTTCCTCATCCACATCGCCACCATCGTCGTCGGTCTCGTCATCGCCATCGGCCTCGAGCAGGCCGTCGAGTTCCTCCGCCACAAGCATGAGATCCGCGAAGCCCGCGCCGCTCTCGCCGCAGAGCACGAGGAGAACATCCGCCGCTATCACGACAACGTAAACTCGCACCTCCTGCGCACCGCCAACCAGCACAACGACCAGCGCATCCTGCGCTTCCTCCTCGCCCACCCCGCAACCCCTGAGGACAAGCTCCCCGGCATTATGGTCTTCGGCGCCATCACCATCCAGGAGCCGGTTGAGTCCGCGTGGATCACCGTCGAACACACCGAAGTCATCTCTCTGCTGCCGCCCGCCGAGGTCCGAGCCTACGCCGCCGAATACACCGAGCTCGAGCGCGAGTCCACCATGTTCCACGCCCTCCAGGACCACCTCACTCTCTGCGCCGCCTATCTCACCCACACCGCCGACGTCTCATCCCTCACTCCCACTGAGATCCAGAGCGAACTCGCCTGCCAGGTCTCTGCGCAGTCCTTCGAACCGTCTACGGCGACCAGCTCTCCGTCATCGGCAGCATGAAAGACTACGGTCCCGCCCTCGACTGGTGGAAGATGATCCCCTTCTTCCAGATGGACCAGGCTAAGGCCTTCGGCGACAACCATCCCGATCTAAGAGCGATCACGAAGAAAGACCAGGATGCCGCACTCGCCGGACTGCCGCGCTCTCTTCAACCCTGAGGTGACCATGATCGACATCCACGCCCCGCACGAAGCCACACACACATGGAAGGACTTCTTCATCCACATGGGCGCCATCTGCCTCGGCATCCTCATCGCCATCGGCCTCGAACAATCCGTCGGCGCCATCCGTAACGCTCACCAGCGCCAGCAGCCTGCCGCGACGCTCGAATGCAAGACCACGCGGACTGTGAGTTAACTTCCCGCCAGCTCCCGGGCGCGTTCCGTCGCGCGTTTGACCGCCTTGATCAGCGTCACCCGCAGGCCGCCCTCTTCAAGTTCAAGGATGCCATCCACCGTGCAGCCTGCGGGAGTCGTGACCTCGTCCTTAAGCAGCGCAGGATGTGAACCGGTTTCGAGCACCATGCGTGCGGCGCCATAGGCCGTCTGCGCGGCAAGCTGCGTCGCCGTTTCGCGCGGCAACCCCACATTCACACCCGCTTCGGCCAGAGCTTCAAGAATGATGTAGAGAAACGCCGGACCGGAGCCGGAAAGTCCTGTGACAGCGTCCATGTGGCGCTCATCAACCACCACCGTCCGGCCGACGGTTGTGAAGATCTTCTGCGCGAGCGCCAGCTGATCGTCGGTCGCGAAACGTCCGCGGCAGAGCGCCGTGATACCCGCAGCCAACATCGCCGGGGTATTCGGCATCGCGCGAATGACGGCACGCGAGGCTCCGGCAGCATCCTCGATGGCCGACGTCTTCACTGAGGCCGCGATCGAGATCAGCAGCGCGCTTCGCTTAAGCGTCGGAGTAATCTCGCGGACGAGTTCGACGACTTGCGTCGGCTTGACGGCGAGCAGGACGATGTCGGCATCTTTGACAGCGCGGCGATTGTCCGTTGTGATCCGGAATCCCAGCTTCTCGCTGAGCGCCTGTGCGCGGAGATCGTGCGCGACCGTGGCCGCAATACGGTCGGCCGTGAACAGGCCGCTGCGAAGAAAGGCCTCTACCAGAATGCCGCCCATCTTGCCCGCGCCGAGCACGGCGATGCGGAGCGCCCCGCTCTGCGCTTCCTCCGTCTGGGCGTTCTTGGCTGTATGCGTCTTCCGCACCTGAGAGCTCATGCGCCAAGGCTATCAGAGCAGCGTGCCCCGACTGGATGCGAAATACATCCTCAGCCGGCCAGTGCGAGAGGATTCGATGAACTCGCAGTTGCAGCATCCAGCATGCGATAGAGCGTGGACCGGCTGATGCCCAGCACCTCTGCCGCACGGAGCTTGTTCCCGTTACAGCCGAGCAGCACCGCGCGCACGTGCTCTTGCACCACATGATCGAGCGAGACCATGCGGACGGGCGCCTCCGCCGCCGGGGGTTCGATGTGCACCTCCGCCAGCGCGGTCTCAAGCTCCATGGCGCTGAGCGCGGGTTGCTGGCAGTTCTGGAGTAGCCAGGTGAGCACCGCACGAAGCTGGTCGAGGTTTCCGGGCCAGGTAAGCTCGGCCGCATGGTTGAGAAAGGTTACGTCGAGAACGGGCGTGTCGAGCGCCAAACGCGTAGCCTCGGTCTGCAGAAGCTGATTGGCAAGCAAAGGGATGTCTTCAGGACGTTCGCGAAGCGACGGAAGGAGCAGATGAAGCCCGCCGATCTGCGCAGCGAGCTCCGCACTGAACGATCCTGCACTCACCAGCGAGCGCAGATCGCGCGTCGAGGAGGCGATCACGGCGATGCGCCGATGCCGGCGCAGACGAAGAATGCGCAGCAGCGCCTGCTGCCCCTGCGAAGAAAGGCGGTCGATGTCCGCAAGATAAAGGGCGCCGCGCAGCGCGCCGGCAAACAGGGTGGCGGGGTTGCGAAGCTGGCGGTCGGCTTCGGGCGCGCGCAGGGTGAGCAGCGGCGTGTCGGCGAAGGAGGAGAGATCGTGCAGCGCCTGCGCCACAGCCGCCGCTCCGGTTCCGGGCTCGCCGGTGAGCAGCGCCACGCGGAAGTGCGGCGCGAGCAGCCGGATCTTGGACCAGAGGCGCGACATCACCGGGCTTGGTCCCAGCAGGCACTGGGCATTGTCTCGCGACTCCGCAAAGGGAGGGCGGCCGGCTGCAGAAGGAACGGACGAGAACGGAAGCACACGCGTCAGAGGAGTCATACGCTGGCTCTATCGGCGCGAGAAAACAATACTTGAGAGAAATGTTGTGAAATACGACAGGACGAGCCAAAGCTCGCCCTGTCGCATGAACTGATTTGTGAACTTGATTAATTTCTGCTTAGGCGGGGGTGGGGGTGCAGTAGGTGTCGAAGGCGCGGGCGAGCTCCTGGGCGATGGCCTGGGCGGTGGAGGTCTCGATGGCCGAGCGCTGCAGCAGGTAGACCAACTGGCCGTCGCGGAGGAGGGCGATGGCGGGCGAGGTCGGCGGATGGCCCTGGAAGTAGCTGCGGGCACGCTCGGTGGCCTCGCGGTCCTGGCCGGCGAAGACGGTAACCGCCTGATCGGGCTTTGTGCTGTGCTGCAGGGCGAGGCGAACGCCCGGGCGCATCTTGCCGGCGGCGCATCCGCAGATGGAGTTGACCACGACCATGGTCGTTCCGGGCTGCTTGACCGCGGCGTCGACGTCCTCGGCGGTGCGCGCCTCTTGAATGCCGGCGCGGGTCAGCTCCTCGCGCATCGGAATCACCATCAGCTCTGGGTACATTCTGTTGCTCCTTTAATCTTGTAATTAATCTTGTAATCCTGGCGGGACTCTCGAAGAACCTCTCCCCATCGATTGTACGGTGCGGCTGCGGATCCGATTTGCATCGACGATGCACATCCACCCCCTCCCCCCTCTTTTTTGCGCAAATTCTTCAATCGAGAGGAGTTAGGTTCGGTTCAACGGCGCACATCCTGGGCTCGAAGGCGGCCGGCGAGAGGCGACTCTCCCTGGATTCATTGTACCGGGCGCGTCAAGAGCTCTGATGTACTCTCGAAGCCGTGACGATTCGTGAAAAGGTCTCGCTCGCCCCGTACACGACCTTCGGGATTGGCGGCCCGGCGCGGTATTTTGCGGTGGCGGAGAGCGAAGAGGATGTGGCCGAGGCGGTGGCGTGGGCTGAGCAGCACAGGCTGCCGCTGTTTGTGCTCGGCGGCGGAAGCAATCTGCTGGTCAGCGATGCAGGCTTCGACGGGTTGGTGCTGCAAATTGGGATTCGCGGAGTGGAGGCCTGCGGCGAAGCATGCGGCCAGGGGTGTCTTGATGTCGGCGCCGGTGAGGTGTGGGATGAGTTTGTCGACCGCGTGGTGAGGGACGGGCTGGCTGGCGTGGAGTGCCTGGCCGGGATTCCCGGCAGCGTGGGCGGGACGCCGGTGCAGAACGTCGGAGCCTACGGACAGGAGGTCGCCGAGACGATCGTCTCCGTGCGCGCCTTCGACCATCAGACGCACCGCTTCGTCGATCTCGATCGCGAGGCCTGCCGCTTCCGCTATCGCAAGAGCGTGTTCAATTCCGACGAGCCGGAACGCTATATCGTTACCCGGGTGCGCTATCAGTTACATCCCGATGGGGAACCTAAGATTACCTACGCGGACTTGAAGCGTCGCTTTGCGAATCGAAATGAAACTATTGATTTAAAAGAGGTTGCTTCGTCAGTACGAGAGATACGTCACGCCAAAGGGATGCTGATCGTGGAGGGCGATCCGGACTGCCGCAGCGCCGGATCGTTCTTCAAGAACCCTGTGGTAGCGGCGCAAAGGTTGCCAGAAGTTGCAGATGCGGCCGGGGTGGCCGCGGAGGCCGTGCCCCACTGGCCGGCCGGGGAAGACCGGACCAAGCTCTCGGCGGCGTGGCTGATCGAGCGGGCGGGATTTCAGAAGGGATTTGTTGACGGCGCGGCGGGCATCTCGTCACGGCATACCCTGGCGCTGATCAATCGCGGAGCGGCGACCTGCGCCGACGTGGAACGGTTGCAGGCACGGATCGCCGCAGCGGTGGAGGCGAAGTTCGGGGTGAGGCTGGAGCGGGAGCCGGTGCTGCTGAAGTGAGGTGAGCCGCCCCGAACCTCAGGGCGGCCCCCGCTGCGTGGACTCTTACCGCACGTCCTCCAGTTCGACCTCGACGTCGAGATGGTGGGTGCTTCCCGGAACATCCAGCGATCCCAGAAGAAGCGGCTTGCCCGGGGTGATCAGTGACGAGCCTTCGAGCACCGCCTGGCGAACAACCGGCTCGCGCACGCCGGCGATGGTCCGCTCATCCTCCACTGCAGCGCTCGATTGCTCGATCTTCGAAGTGAGCCTGAGGCGGCTGGACGCCATGCCAGGTGACACGTCAAAGACCGACGCGTTGATGTTCAGCCCGACATCGAGGTATTGAAACTGCGTCTCCATTCCGTCTTTGCTGGAGCCGTTGTAGGTTCCGGTGGCCACGGGAATCTTGCTGCCCATCTTCATCGACGTCTGGAGGCCGGTGAAGACCATCATGGAGTAGTGCTGCGTCCCTACGGTCTTGCCGTTATCGACGTCGGTGATCGTCCAGACGAGGCGATAGCTCTTGGGCGCGGTCTGGGCGGCTCCAGCGTTGGCAGAGTTCTGCGCGCGGGCGCCCGGCGCAAGCAACCCAACCGCCAGCGCAACCGCCAATATTCCGTTTGCCATCCGCATCCTTCTTCCTTGTTGATTGTCTCCACGCTCACTGCGATTCCATCTCATTCGTGACCTCTCCTTTTTGTTGGCTGTTCAAAAACCTTTGAAAGTCCGCGTTCGCCGCGGCCTCCTGCCTCTCCCGAAGCACCGGATCGAGCAGGACGACCTGCTGCGGATCGGGGGCGCGCGCGATCTCGCGCAGCACCTTCTCCTGCGCGGTGAGCGGCATGGGCGGCGCCGGATGGCTGGGAGCACGCATCTCGCGCAGGGCGAGAGCGTCCGGATCGTCGCCAGCCACCAGACGCGCCGAAGTCGATCTCGGCCTTGACTCCGCGCGTTGCATCCGCTGCGCCTCCGGCCGGAGCGCAGGCACTCGCGCGCTGCTGAGCAGCGGCTGCGGCGCTGCGGGATGCACGGCGTTCAGCGGAGCACGGTTGGTCAGCGATTGGGGCACGCGCCGATGGCTCATCCGCACGGCCAGCGCGGCAACGATCAGTGCGGCCAATGCGACGCCGCACAGGGCCGGCATCAGTGTCATCCGCCGCGGCGGGCGCGCCATCTGGCGGTTGCGCGCTGCTTCGAGAGCGCGGTGCTCGATTCCCGGCGCGGGCTCGGCATTCCGCAGGCCAGCCAGCACCTTGTCGATGGCTTCGTCAGCGTTCTTCATCGCTCTCCTCCGCTCTGTGCTTTCTTGCGCTCGCTGCGCGCTCTCTTGTCCTCGCTTCGCTCGAGCCTTTCGCGCAAACGCTCACGCGCACGAAACAGCAGGGCCCGCACGGCCGACTCGCTCTTTCCCAGCACCTGGGCGATCTCCGCCGTCCCCATCTCGTCGACCGCCGAGAGCAGAAGCACATGCCGCTCTGCCTTGGGCAGCCGCTCCATCTCGCGCAGCACCGTCGCAAGCCGCCGCGCCTCTTCGAGCACCTTGTCCGCGGAAACGCCGCGCGTGGCAAGCCCCGCTGCAAACTCGGCATCCATCTGCTCCGGACGGATGCGGCGAGTGCGATCGATGGCCAGGTTCCAGGCGATGCGAACCAGCCACGTGCGCAGATCGCGGACGGTGGCCAGCTCGCGGCGGCGTTCCAGCACGCGCACGAAGACATCCTGAACGACATCTTCGGCCTCGCTGCGGCTGCGCAGCACCGAGTGCGCTACGCGAAAGAGCAGCGCGGCGTAGCTCTCAGCGAGCGCGGCGAGGTCGATCTCCGGCCGCACACTCTGGATGGAAGACAACGCCAAGCTGCAGCCCTCGACCAACGCCATAGTTCCCTTCTACTGGGACAGACGGCCGAGGCCGGCTTCCGCTCGACAATATTTCACAGGGCGCTCGCCGACGGCCACCGGCGTTCGCGGGCGGTAAGGCGCGGTTCGCGTTTCTCGGCTGCTTCGCCGTGAATACGACAGCAACTACAATCGCTGTATGCGCGCGATTCGCCAGGGCCGCGGACTCTCCACCTACGCGGCCCTTGTGCTCGCTTTTATGATCCTGGTGGTGCTGTGGGGAGCGGTGGTGCGCGCCACCGGCTCCGGCGCAGGCTGCGGCGACAACTGGCCGCTCTGCAATGGCGACTTCGTTCCACACCATCCGCGCATCGCTACGATCATCGAGTTCACCCACCGTTCCATGAGCGGCATCTGCACGGCGCTGGTTGCGGTACTCATCGGCTGGACATTTTTCGCGCGTCCTCGCGGGCATCGCGCGCGCACAGCGGTCGTCTGGACGGGAGTGCTGCTCCTCACCGAGGCTCTGCTGGGCGCTCTGCTGGTGCTGGGCGGCTACGTCAACCGCAATGCCTCTGATACCCGGGTGCTGGTGCAGTGCATCCACTTTACGAACACGATGCTTCTGCTGGCCGCGCTGACGCTGAGCTGGTGGTGGCTGCGGGGCGTGGGCATCGTTTCCTCTTCATCGCAGCGCGCGCGTGTGCTGGCGTGGCTTGCGCTGGCGTTGACCGTCGTCACCGGCGCGACCGGCTCCGTGGCCGCACTGGCCGACACGCTCTTTCCCTCGCCCTCGGTGCGTGCAGGCTTCGCGCAGGACTTCGCCGCGAAGGCTCCGCTGCTGATTCACATGCGATGGATGCATCCGGCCGCGGCGGTGCTCGCCGTGCTCGCAGCGATTGCTCTGTGTTTTCACCTGCGCAGGCCGGCCGCGCGCTGGATCGCCGGCCTTGTCGCGCTGCAGGTAGCTCTCGGGCTCGCCGATCTCTTCGCGCTCACGCCCATCTCGCTGCAGGTGCTCCATCTGCTGGGCGCGGACCTGTTCTGGATTGCGCTGGTCGTGGCCTGCTCCGAGGTGCTCGCGTGCAGCAGCGTGCCAGAGCCTGCACCCGCGGCCGCGCTGAGCTAGAGAGCGCGTCGCTCCGCCTCACCGAATCGCTACCGGGGCGGATTCGACGGGCTTATCGGCTTGCCATTGATGTCGTGGGTGGCCTGCTTTGTTCCGTGCACCGTCTTGTGGGCCGCCGTCTTGCTGGCCTCAGCGGTCTTGTGGCCGGCGACTCTTGTTCCGTGCGCAGTCTCCTGCGCGCCGACTTTCGCGCCGTGCGCGGTCTTGTCCGCGGCCACGCGTGTGCCGTATTCGGTCTTGTGGGTTGCGACTTTGGCTCCATGCGCCGTGTCGCGGCCTGCGGTCTCCGTTCCATGCTCCGTCTTGCGGGTCGCGACTTTGGTTCCATGAGCCGTGTGGTGCGCGGCCGTGCGCGTCGTCTGGGCGGTCTTGTGGGCCACCTGCCGGCTGGCATCCGCCGTATCGTGGCCGGCGTTCTTCATGTCCTGTCCGGCCGTCTGCCCCCACGCGGCCGCAGCCGTTCCGCAGAGTGCCACACCCAGCACCCCAGTCCAAACCGTGCGCCTCACCGATCGGATCGTCATTCTGAGTTCTCCTCGCTCGAAAAGATTGCTGTCAGGTTAGATGCAAAAGCGGAACCAAAAATGCGGTCTGGCAACAGGGGAGCGCGGCCTGCGCTTCACATCGACAAAGAAGCTTGGCCCGCAAGCTGGTGATTTGCCGGGCGCGAAGACGTAAACGCTTACCTTTACCATCTAGCCGCATCTTGACCCCATGCTGTATATTGGGCTCCGTTCCCCGAAACGCGGATTCGCTGGCGCCGTCCGAGACATTCTTCGCGGGCACAACTAAATCGCCGGCCTGGCACAGACTGCCGGGGGGCTCAAGGTGATCCATGCAGCCATTGGCCGCAATGCTGTTTGCTAACGGACAACTGACTCATCTTTCCCCCGTCGACGCCGTCATTCTTCTGCTGTACTTCGGCGTCGTCCTCTTCATCGGCTTCTACGTGAAGGGCTCGACGAACACCAGCGAGGAGTTTTTCCTCGCCGGGCGCGAGATGACCGCCTGGATCGCCGGCCTGAGCTTCGTCTCCGCCAACCTCGGCTCGCTGGAGCTGATGGGGTGGGCGGGCTCGGCCTATCAGTACGGCATTCTGGCCACGCACTGGTACTGGATCGGCGCCATCCCGGCGATGCTCTTTCTCGGCATCGTGATGATGCCGTTCTATTACATCTCCAAGACGCATTCGGTGCCGGGCTACCTGCAGCTGCGCTTCGGCGAAGGCGCGCGGGGGCTGGCGGCAATCTCCTTCGCCTTCATGACCATCCTGATGTCGGGCGTGAACATGTACGCCATGGCGCTGGTGATGAAGGTCATCCTGGGCTGGGACATCAACTTCTCCATCTGGGTGGGCGCCGCGACGGTCGCGCTCTACGTCATGCTGGGCGGCCTGCGCTCGGCCATCATTAATGAGGTGCTGCAGTTCGTCCTGATCTGGTTCGGCGCGGCGCTCATCCCCATCCTCGGCCTGATTGAAGCCGGCGGATGGACGAAGCTGAAGGCCCAGATCGTCGTCAACACCCATTCGATCGGCTACGTCCACCTGTGGTCCACGCTGGGCCACTTCAAGAGCAATCCGATGGGCATCAACTGGGTCGGCATCGTCTTCGGCCTGGGCGCGATCATCTCCTTCGGATATTGGACGACGGATTTTCTTGTGGTCCAGCGTGTGCTCAGCGCGCACAACCTGCGCGCGGCCAAGATGGCGCCGGTGATCGGCGCGGCCTTCAAGATGGCCGTTCCGCTGATCGTCATCGTTCCCGGCCTGCTGGCGCTGGGCGTGCTGCGCGACCCGCACACCCACCAACTCATCCACCTGGTCGGCGAAAACCAGGTGAACGCGGCGCATCCCTACAGCTACAACGAGGTGCTGCCGCTGATGCTGATCCGATACTGCGGTCCGGGTCTGCTGGGCCTGGGCATCACCGCGCTGGTGGCCGGATTCATGTCCGGCATGGCGGGCAATGTCTCGGCGTTCTCGACGGTGTGGACCTACGACCTCTACGGCGCGTACATGAACAAGCGCGCCAGCGACAAGCACTACGTGCTGATGGGGCGCTGGTCGACCGTGGTCGGCATGGTCGTCTCAATCGGCACGGCGTATCTCGTAATGCACGCGGCCTCCATCATGGACTACGTGCAGGCGCTGTTCAGCTTCTTCATCGCTCCGCTCTTCGGCACGGTGATCCTCGGCATGCTGTGGAAGCGCGCCACTAACTGGGGCGGCTTCCTCGGCCTGCTGGCGGGCACGGCGTCCTCGATCGGCATGTGGCTCTACACCAACTTCGGCAGCGAAGCGCATAAGGCCAACGCGCTGGCGTACATCGCCCTCTCGCGCGATGCGCAGCCGATGGCGAACGACATGTTCCGCGCGCTGTGGAGCTGGCTGATCTGCGTCCTCGTGACGGTGATCGTCAGCATGTTCACTACGCCGCGGCCGGACTCCGAACTGGACGGCCTGGTCTACGGCGCCACCGTCATTCCGGACGACGGCGCCACAACGATCTGGCAGAAGCCCGTCTTCTGGGCCTGCGTCGTGGCGGCGGTCTTCGTCGTACTTAACATCATCTTCTGGTAAACACGCTACCGGCATCGCAGGCGAAGGAGGATCGACATGGCACAGGGCACGGGACGCGGCGAGTTGCTTTCCATCTGGTTCTTCGTGGGCGTCATGACGTTGGCGTACGGCCTGGCCCTGTTCCCCTACGGTGCGTGGGAGTGGATCAGCGGACACGAGCCCGCGACCGTGCTCCACCAGTACCATCCGACCTTCTGGTGGGGGTTGCTGCTGCTGCTCTTCGGCGCCTTTTACACGATCCGTTACCGTCCGCGCCGCAGTGATAGAGAAAAGGTTTGAACGTGATTTCGCGTGACCGGACGGTGCGACCGCTATCCCCACGAAAGCCCGCACAGGGCGAGGAGTAAAAAGGCAGTATGGGACGACAGATGACAATGGGCGTTGTGGTGGGCAACCGCGGCTTTTTTCCGAGCCATTTAGCCACCAGCGGACGCCTGGAGATGATTGCCGCGCTGGAGGCCGCGGGCATCAAGCCGATCGTGCTGACGCCGGAAGAGAGCGCCCACGGAGCGGTTGAAACCTACGAGGACGCCAAGCGCTGCGCCGCGCTCTTCAAACAGCACGCCGCCGAGATCGACGGCATCATCATCACCCTGCCGAACTTCGGCGAAGAGCGCGGCCTGGCCGACACGCTGCGCCTCGCCGACCTGCGCGTCCCGGTGCTGATCCAGGCCACACCCGACTCGACCGCCAAGATGGGCATCGCCTTCCGCCGCGACAGCTTCTGCGGCAAGATGTCGATCTGCAACAACCTTCGCCAGTACGGCATTCCCTACTCCATCACCACGCTGCACACCGAGGCGCCCGACTCGGCCGAGTTCAAGCGCGACCTCGCCTGGTTCTCCGCCGTCTGCCGCATCGTGCGTGGCTTCCGCAACCTTCGCCTCGGCGCGATTGGCGCGCGCCCCGCGGCCTTCAACACCGTCCGCTACTCCGAGAAGCTGCTCGAACGGTCAGGGATAACGGTGGACACTTTAGATCTCTCCGAGGTCTTCGGCGGCATCTCAAAACTACCCGACTCAGATGATGCCGTGCAGCAAAAACTCGCCGCCATCAAGAGCTACATCCCCACCAACAGCACACCCGAAGACGCGCTGCTCAAGATGTCCAAACTCGGCGTGGTCATCGACCGCTGGATGTCGTCGCACGAGCTCACCGTCTCCTCCGTGCAGTGCTGGACCTCGATGGAGGAGTTCTTCGGCGTGGTTCCCTGCACCATCATGTCGATGATGAGCGAAAAGCTTCTGCCTTCGGCCTGCGAGGTCGACACCATGGGCACGCTCTCGATGTACGCGCTGGCGCTGGCCAGCGAGACGCCCTCCGCGCTGCTGGACTGGAACAACAACTACGGCGAGGACCCCAACAAGGCGGTCTGCTTCCACTGCTCCAACCTGCCCAAACACTTCTTCAAGCCGGGCGTGAAGATGGACTACCAGCTCATCATCGCGGGCACCGTCGGCAAGGAGAACACGCACGGCACGCTGGACGGCACGGTCAAGGCCGGCGACATGAGCTTCGCGCGCTTCTCCACCGTCGATCTCGAAGGCCGCATCCGCGGCTACTGCGGCCAGGGCCGCTTCACCGACGACCCGCTGACCACCTTCGGCGGCGCCGGCGTGGTCGAGATTCCCAACATGCAGAAGCTGCTGCACTACATCTGCGAGAACGGCTTCGAGCACCACGTCGCGGCCAACTTCTCGCACACCGCCGGCTCGGTCTACGAGGCCGCCAGCCGCTACCTCGGCTGGGAGATGCACCGCCACGAATAGGCTCGCCTATCTCTATGAAAGCAAAGGGTTGCTTCGCGCAGCCCTTTGCTTTTTGCCGCAATCTATTGAAAAATAGGAATTTAGAGACGAGAAGCGCTTACCGCGCGAGCCTCGCAAGCACCCATGGCGGCAGGAGACACAGCACTCAAGCGTCGGCGGTCCGCGCCGGCACATAGGCGGCCCAGTCACCGCCGCGCTGTTTCGCAGACGTCCGCACTACCCCCCGCCGCCGAAGACCGCTTCCTCAACCGCGACGAGAGCTGGCTGGAGTTCAACCAGCGTGTGGTGGAAGAGGCCGACGACGCCGGCAACCCGCTGCTGGAGCGCGTCAAGTTCCTCGCCATCACCGCCAGCAACCTGGACGAATTCTTCGAGATTCGCGTCGCGGGCGTCCTGCAGCAGATTGAAGAAAACCTTGACCTGCCGCAGGTCGCCGACGAGAGCGGCCTGACCCCGACCGCGCTGCTCGAACGGCTGCGCAAGCACCTGCACGCCTTCCAGCGCGAGCAGACGTCCTCCTGGACCGAGCGGCTGGCCCCGGCGCTCGATGCGACCGGCATCCGGCTCGTCCGCTGGAAGCAGCTCACGCGGCCCGACCGCGAGTTCGCGACGCGATTCTTCGAGCAGCAGGTCGATCCGCTGCTGACGCCGGTCACCATCGATCCCTCGCACCCGTTCCCGCGCGTGCTCAACAAGGCGATCTGCCTGGCGCTTCTGCTCCGGCTCAAGCGCCGCGGGCGCAGCAAGGTCCCGTCGACGCTGGGCGTGGTCACCATTCCCCGCTCGCTGCCCACGCTGCTGGCGCTTCCGCAGCGCAATGGCCGCCGCGACTTCCTTCTTCTGGACGAGCTGATCGAGGCGCACGCCGATCGCATGTTCCGCGGCTACCGCGTGCTTGGGCTGGCGGCCTTCCGCGTCACCCGCAACAGCAACCTCTATCTGGAAGAGGAAGAGAGCCGCTCCGTGCTCGAAAGCGTGCGCGAGGAGCTGCACAACCGCCGCAAGGGCGACGTCGTCCGGCTTGAGATCGCAGCCGACGCCGCCGAGGAGATCGTCGAGCGCCTGAGCACCAACTTCGAGCTCGACCCGTGGCAGATCTTCCCCACCGAGGCGCCCGTCAATCTTTCGCGCCTCATGGACCTCTACACCGCGCTCAACCTGCCCGACCTCAAGTTCCCAGAGTTCCACGGCCGCCGTCTCCGGCTCAGCAAGGACGCGCGCGACATCTTCGACGAGATTCGCAAACGCGACATCCTGCTCCATCACCCCTTCGACAGCTACAGCGCCGTCGAGAGCTTCATCGAGTCCTCGGCCACCGATCCCAGCGTCGTCTCCATCAAGCAGACGCTCTATCGCACCAGCGCGGACTCGCCCATCTTCGGCGCGCTCAAGGAGGCGGCGCAGAGCAAGGACGTCATGGTTGTCGTTGAGCTGATGGCGCGCTTCGACGAGGCCTCCAACATTCGCTGGGCGCGCGAGCTCGAAGACTCCGGCGTGCAGGTCTCGCACGGCATCTACGGCTCCAAGACGCACTGCAAGCTGGCGCTGCTGGTCCGCCACGACCCTGACGGCCAGCTGCGCAGCTACGCGCACCTCGGCACCGGCAACTACAATCCCACCACGGCGCGCTTCTATACCGACGTCAGCCTGCTCACCTGCCGGCCGGAGCTGACCTCCGCCGTGCTGCGCGTCTTCCGCTACCTCACCGCCGAGTGGGAGACCGACGCCGAGACCTTCCGCCCGCTCGAGGTCGCGCCCATCACGCTGGCCGCCGACACGCTCGCGCTGATCCACCGCGAGGCCGAGCACGCGCGCGCCGGCAGGCCCGCGCGCCTCATCGCCAAGATGAACGCGCTGGTCGATCCCAAGACCATCGACGCGCTCTACGCAGCCTCGCAGGCCGGCGTCGAGATCGACCTGATCGTGCGCGGCATGTGCACGCTGCGCCCGGGCATCGCCGGCCTCAGCGACCGCATCCGTGTGCGCTCCATCGTCGGGCGCTTCCTGGAGCACACCCGCATCTTCTGGTTCGCCAACGGCGGCGAGCCTGAGGTCTTCTCCGGCTCGGCCGACTGGATGCCGCGCAATCTCTACGAGCGCTGCGAGGTCGTCTTCCCGGTCGTTGATGAGGCCTCCGCGCGGCGGCTGCGCGACGAGATCCTCGAAGCCTATCTGCGCGACAACGTCAAAGCCCGCCTGATGCAGCCCAATGGCTCCTACACGCGTCCCAGCCGCCGCGGCCCCGGCCTCAGCGCGCAGGACTGGCTCATGCAGCGCGCGCACGAGGCGGGACCGCGCGAGGTCCAGGCTTCCTCACCGGCGATTACGCCCAATTGATGCATTAGCCGGCTCAAGAGACTCAATGCGACTATCATGCCCATGGAGGGTTCTCACCGCGTGCCTGTCTTTGAACCTCGCTCCCATCAACTTCTATTGCCTCTTCACAGCACCCTCCCTCTCAAGAACCGCCCGCCGCTGAGCCGCTGGCTTGTGTTCGCGCTCGGCCTCGCGGTGTGCGCGCTTCCGCTTCACGCCCGCGCGCAAAACGACCCCTTCGAGAAGGGGCTCGAGGCGCGCACCACGGTCAAGGTGCTTCCCAACGGCCTGACGCTGGTGCTCAGCGAGCGCCACGAGGCTCCGGTCTTCAGCTTCTACACCGAGGTCAACGCCGGCTCGGCCAACGATCCGCAGGGTGAGAGCGGCCTCGCCCACATGTTCGAGCACATCGCCTTCAAGGGCTCGACCGAGATCGGCACCAGGGATTACGCCGCCGAAAAGATGGCGCTCGCCAAGGTGGAGACCGCCTATGCCGCCTACGACGCGGAGTATCGCAAGCGCGTCGGGCAGGATCCCGCCAAGCTCGCGGCGCTGAAGAAATCTTTTGACGCCGCCACCGCCGCCGCCGAAAAGTACGTTGTCCCCAACCAGTTCTCCGAGATCGCTGAATCGAACGGCGCCGTCAATCTCAACGCCGACACCAGCGAGGACTCCACCAACTACTTCTGGTCGATGCCGGCGAATCGTCTCCAGCTCTGGGCCTACCTCGAGTCCAGCCGCATCGGATGGCCGGTCGCGCGCGAGTTCTACAAGGAGCGCGACGTCGTCAACGAGGAGCGCCGCATGCGCATCGACTCCTCACCGCAGGGCCGTCTGGTCGAAGAGTTTCTCGCCGCCGCCTACATGGCCCACCATTACGGCGTGCCCGGCGTCGGCTGGCCCTCCGACATCACCCAGGTCTCCGCGACCGAGGCCGAGGCCTTCCACAAGAAGTATTATGTGCCGTCGAATATCGTCGTCGCCGTCGTCGGCGACTTCGACACCAGGACCGCGCTGCCGATGCTGGAGCGCTACTTCGGCGCCATTCCTGCCGGTCCGCGCCCTGAAGCCATGACGACCCTTGAGCCCCGGCAGACCGCCGAACGCGACATCGTCATGCATGAGCCCACCCAGCCCATCTACCTCGAGGGCTACCACCGGCCGGACTACCGTTCGCCCGACGACGCGGTCTACGACGCCATCACCGACATCTTCTCCAACGGTCGCACCTCGCGGCTCTATCGCTCGCTGGTGCGCGACCAGCGCATCGCGCTCTTCGCCGAAGGCTTCAGCGGCTTTCCGGGCGTGAAGTATCCGGGCCTGTTCGCCTTCTATGCCGTACCCATGCAGGGCCACACCGCCGAGGAGATGGCGCCCGCGATCCACAAGCAGCTTGGCCTGCTGAAGACCACCGACGTCAGCGACGCGGAGCTGGAGCGCTTCAAGGTCCGCGCGCGCGCCGATCTTCTGCGCTCGCTCGGCGACAACGACAGCCTCGCCCAGCAGCTTGCCGACTATCAGACGCGCTTCGGCGACTGGCGCGAGATGTTCCGCGAGCTCCAGGAGATCGATGCCGTCAGCAAGGCCGACATCCGCCGCGTCGCGCAGCAGACCTTCGTCGACTCGAACCGCACTACCGCGCGCATCGAGTTCGCTCCGCCGCAGCCGCCGGCGCCGCCGGCGAACCCGAAGCCCGCGCCGCCCCCACCCACCTCCCCCGCCGCCACACCGCTGCCTGCGCCCAGCGTGCCGCCGTCGAATCCCAAACCCGTGCCGCCTGTCGCACCCAAGACCGCAACACCGCCTGCATCGGCTCCTGCCACACAGGCTCCGCAAAGCAAAGCCCCGGCCGGCAAAGGAGGTGCGCAATGAACCCCCGCACCTTCTCGTTCCCTGGCTCCTTCTCTGCCAAATTCGTCTGCACGCTTGCGCTCTCGCTCTTTGCAATCGCGCCTCTTTGCGCGCAGGCCCAGACACCACAGCCCCTGCAGAACCGTCCCGGCACGCAGCCGTGGAAGCAGATCGCGATTCCGACGCTGCCCGCATTCAAGCCCGCCGAGCCCACGCACATCACCCTGGCCAACGGCGTGCAGATCTTCCTCGAAGAGGACCACGAGCTTCCGTTCATCACCGGCTTCGTGCGCATCCGCGGCGGCAGCCGGGATGAACCCGCCGACAAGATTGGGCTCGTCTCGCTCTACGGCCACGCCTGGCGCACCAGCGGTACCGCCACGGTCAGCGGCGACGCGCTCGACGATCAGCTCGCCGCCAAAGCCGCCAGCATCGAAACCGGCGGCGGCCAGGCCTCGACCTACATCAGTTGGAACAGCTTCGCCAAAGACTTCGACAGCGTCTTCGCGACCTCGCTCGACCTGCTGCTGCACCCCAACTTCCAGCAGTCCAAGCTCGATCTGGCCAAGCGCAGCGAGCTCACCAGCATTCTGCGCCGCAACGACGACGCCTCCGGCATTGCCCAGCGCGAAGCCGTCGAGATCGCCTACGGTGCCACCAACCCCTACGGCCGCATCCCCGAGCTCGCCACCGTCTCCGCCGTCACGCTCGATGATCTGCAGGCCTGGCACCAGCGGACGGTCTGCGGCGCGAACCTCATCGTCGGCGTCATCGGCGACTTCAACACGCAGGACATGGAGGCCAAACTCCGCGCCGCCTTCGAGCCCATCCCGCGCGGCACGGAGATGCCCGCGCCGAAGATCGACTTCACTGAACCGAAGCCCGGCATCTACTTCGCGAACAAAGCTGACGTCGATCAGTCGAACGTCTACATGGTCGGCCTCGGCACCGAGGAGCGCAACCCTGACTTCTACGCGCTCAGCGTGATGAATGAGGTCTTCTCCGGCGGCTTCGGCTCGCGCGTCGTGCAGCAGGTCCGCACCAAGCTGGGCCTCGCCTATGACGTCGGCGGAGAGTTCGGCGCGGCCTACGATCATCCCGGCCTCTTCGCCGTCGGCCTCGGCACCAAGAGCTCCTCGACCGACGCCGCCACCAAGGCCACGCTCGATGAGGTGCGCCTGCTGCGTACCGAACCGCCCACCGAAGCCGAGCTGCGCCGCGCCAAAGACGATCTGCTGAACAGCTTCATCTTCAACTACGACTCGCCGGAGAAGGTGCTCGGCGAGCAGGTCGTCCTCGCCGTCTACGGCTACCCCTCGGACTTCCTGGAGCGTTATCGCGCCGGCATTGAGCGCGTCACCTCAGCCGACGTCAGCCGCGTCGCGCAGAAGTACGTGCAGCCGGAAAAGCTGGCCATCGTCGTCGTCGGCAATCAGTCGGAGATCGAGCCTCCGCTCAAAGACCTCGGCCCGGTCACGCCGCTCGACATCGCCATTCCCGGCGCACCGCCGCAGCAGTAATCGCGCGCCGCTGCTGCCGGAGCATCTCTCCTGCTGGCGCATTTCTCCTGAAGCTGTAGTGCAAAGCCGGCACCGTGCGAGCCGTTTTCTGAAATGAAAACGGCATGCGCACATGCGTCCAGGGCCGCGGTGTCGGGAGAAATGCTCTAAACTACTTCTTGGCGTCTTTCTACTCCCTCCACGCCAGCGGAGGCCTCGCATGTCCACCAACAACGGCCACAAGAACGAAACCGAAACCACCCTGCGCCTCAAGACCGGCCTCGCCGAGATGCTGAAGGGCGGCGTCATCATGGACGTGATGAACGTGGCCCAGGCGCGCATCGCCGAAGAGGCCGGCGCCACCGCCGTCATGGCGCTCGAGCGCGTTCCCGCGATGATCCGCGCCGAAGGCGGCGTCGCCCGCATGGCCAACCCGAAGCTCATCAAGGAGATCATCGCCGCCGTCTCCATCCCCGTCATGGCCAAGGCGCGCATCGGCCACTTTGCGGAAGCGCAGGTGCTCCAGACGCTCGGCGTCGACTTCATTGACGAGTCCGAGGTCCTTACGCCCGCCGACGAGACCCACCACATCGACAAGCACGCCTTCACCACGCCCTTCGTCTGCGGGGCCAGAAATTTAGGAGAAGCCCTGCGCCGCATCGCCGAAGGCGCGGCCATGATCCGCACCAAAGGCGAGGCGGGCACCGGCGACGTCGTCCACGCCGTGCAGCACATGCGCCAGATCGTCCGCGAGATGCGCGAGCTCACCGTGCTCGACGACTCCGAGCTCTACAACGCCGCCAAGGTTCACGGCGCGCCTTATGAACTCGTGCGCATGGTCGCAAAAACCGGCAAGCTGCCCGTGCCCAACTTCTCCGCGGGCGGGATTGCGACTCCAGCCGACGCCGCTCTGATGATGCAGCTCGGCGCGGAAGCGGTCTTCGTCGGCTCCGGCATCTTCATGAAGGAGCGCGCCACGCCGCTCGACGTTGAAACCCGGAAGGACCGCAACGCCTTCCCCAACCACAAGGACTTTGAAGCCGCTATCGCCAAGTCGGAGGAGGAGCGCGCCGAGGCCGTCTCCCGCGCCAAGGCCATCGTCCTCGCGACGACGCATTACAACGACGCGAAGATCGTCGCCGAAGCCAGCGAGCAGGTCACCGGCACGATGAAGGGTCTCGCCGCCGCCGCCATTGGAGAGCAGGACCGCATGCAAACCCGCGGCTGGTAGGGCTATTCAGACTCTGTCTCGCTGAAATAGACGCCTTGAGCGTTGGCTTGATGCTGGATGGCTTCGATCGATCTCCCCATTCGTCGTGCGATCTGCTCAGGTGTCCATCCACGCTGAGCATATTCGTTCAGCGCTTTCACGAGATCGTTGGTCCAGGGCCTGTGCGCGTTTCTGGGTTGTTTCTGAGGCACGAAAATATCTCCTTGATACGTCCTCCCAAATATTGGAAGGCAGTCCCGAGGAAATGCGCAACCCTAGAATGATTTCAAAATGACTCTCAACGCACGATGCTGCATCCCAGCAGCAGCACAGAGAACAGGGCGGCGAACGCGCCCATAGCCCGCGGCCCCCGGCTTCGCTGCTACCCTTAAAGCAGTGGCCAACTCACCGCATATCGGCGTCCTCGCGCTCCAGGGCGCCTTCGACGTCCACGCCAAGCGTCTCGCCGAACTCGGCGCGACCACCTGCCTCGTCCGCAAGCCCGAAGACCTCGACGCGCCTGAAGACAATCGGAAAATAGACGCGCTCGTCATCCCCGGCGGCGAATCGACCACCTTCCTCAAGCATCTGGAGCGCGCCGGCTTCTACGATGCACTCGACAGCTTCGTGCATACCAAGCCCGTCTTCGGCACCTGCGCCGGTTGCATCCTGCTCGCGAAGGAGGTCACCAACCCTCCGCAGCGCAGCTTCGGCGTGCTGGATATCGCTGTCGAGCGCAACGCCTACGGCCGCCAGAACGATTCCGTCATCCTTAACGCCGAGACCACGCTGCCCGGCGGCCCCATGGAGATGGTCTTCATCCGCTCCCCACGCATCACCCATCTCGGCGCGGAGGTCGAAGCCCTCGCTCATCGCAACAACGATCCCGTCCTCGTCCGCCAGGGCCGCATCCTCGCCGCGACCTTCCATCCGGAGCTCTCCGACGACCGCCGCGTTCATCAACTCTTCCTCGATATCGTTCGCGAAGGCTCATAACTGAGAGCCGGAGCGAACTCTAGCTGCGTCCAACAAACTACAATCGCCTCATGCCCTCCACGCAGGCGATCCCGGCGGCGCTCCACGGGGTCCCCGGCGAGCACTCCTTGCTCGCGGGGGTGGGCCTCCGCTTCTGGCATCTCCCTGTGGACGCGGCCCTGCACGGCCACGCGCTGGATGCGCAGCTGCTGCTCAATCTCTGGATCGCGCTCGCGCTCTTCGCGCTCTTGAATCTCCTCCTCTTCGGCGCGCTGGCCTTCAAACGCCGCGTCCATCGCCCTATTCATCAGCTCACGCTCGAATATCTTCCGCTCGCCGCCTTCACCGCGCTCTTCATCTTCCTCAGCGTCCGCGCGCACACGCTCTGGGCCGCGCAACGCTACACCGGCGCGGCGCCCGACGCGCTGCAGGTCGAGGTCACCGGCATGCAGTTCGCCTGGTACTTCCGCTACCCCGGCGCCGATGAGACCTTCGGCCGTGTGCGCAACACACTCGTCTCTCCCGCCGAAGGCAATCCCGTCGGCATCGATCCCGCCGACCCCAACGGCAAAGATGACATCGTGCGCGGCCAGCTCGTCCTCCCCGCCGGCCGCGAGGTTGACCTCGCCCTGCGCGCCGTCGACGTCATCCACGGCTTCGCCATCCCGGAGATGCGCCTCAAGCAGAACGCCGTCCCCGGCCAGACGCAGCACATTCACTTCACCCCGCAGACCCCCGGCGACTACGCCATCCTCTGCACCCAGGTCTGCGGCCTCGGCCACTACCGCATGCAGGCGCTGCTGCACGTTCTTCCCGCCGCGCAGTTCGACGCCTGGCTCCGCAAGCAGGAATCCCAGGTACAGCGATGACCGCGCCCTCACAAAATCTGGGTGCCCCATCTTCGCGCGGTCTTATCGCGCTAAGGTGGGTGCGAATTGGAAAAATCGCGCGCGCCATCTTCTCCACGCACCATCGCAACATCGGCTTCGGCTATCTCCTCGTCTCCACCATCGCGGTCATCCTCGGCACGCTGCTTTCGTGGCTGATGCGCGTGCATCTTTCCTGGCCTGCGTGGCAGCTTCCGCTGCACGGCCCGATTCTTCCCGAGGACTATCTCGCGCTGGTCACTATGCACGGCACGCTGATGCTCTTCTTCGTCCTCACCGTCGCGCCGCAAGCGGGCTTCGGCAACCTCATCCTGCCGGCGCAGATCGGCGCGCGCCGCGTGGCCTTCCCGCGCATGAACGCTCTTGGTCTATGGATCACCGCTGCCGGTCTCGCTGTTCTGCTGGCCGCCTTCTTCGTCCCCGGCGGCTCGCCCATCACCGGATGGACCGCCTATCCACCGCTCTCCGCCAGCGCGCTCGCCGGCCCGGGTGAAGGCCTCGGCCAGGATCTCTGGCTGGCCAGCATCGCACTCTTCTGCATCGGCGGCACCATCAGCGCGGTCAACATGCTGACGACCATCGTCAAACTGCGCTGCGAGGGCATGACCTGGCAGCGCCTTCCGCTCACCATCTGGGGATGGTTCACCGCCGCGCTGCTCGGCGTCATGGCATTCTCCGTTCTGCTCGCCGCCATTCTTCTGCTCTTCTGCGACCGCCACCTCGGCTCCAGCTTCTTCATTCCGCGCGGCGACTTCATCAACTCCACACTCCTTCCGCACCGCGGCTCCGGCTCACCGCTGCTCTGGCTCCATCTCTTCTGGTTCTTCGGCCATCCCGAGGTCTACATCGCCATCCTTCCCGGCATGGGCCTCACCTCCATGGTCATCGGCAACTTCGCGCATCGCCGCGTCTTCGCCTATCGCCTGATGATCGCCACCACGCTGCTCATCGGCCTGCTCGGTCTGCTCGTCTGGGGCCACCACATGTTCGTCGCCGGCCTCAATCCCTTCGCCGGAACCGCCTTCGCCGCCGCGTCCATGGCCATCGCCATACCCGCGACCGCCAAGGTCCTCAGCTGGCTCGCCACCGTCTGGCGCTCGCGCCCCTCGCTCACCACGCCGATGCTCTTCGCGCTCGGCTTCGTCTCGCTCTTCGTCGCCGGCGGCCTCACCGGCCCCATCCTCGCGCAGCCCATCCTCGACGAGTACCTGCACAACACCTTCTTCGTCGTCGGCCACTTTCATCTCATCATGGCGATGGCCGGCATCTTCGGCGTCTACTGTGCGACGTACTACTGGTTCCCCCTGCTGGCCGGCGGCCGTATGCTCTCCGAGCGCCTCGGCAAGTGGCACTTCTGGCTCACCTTCGTCCTTGCCTACACTACATTTCTTCCCATGTACTTCAGCGGACTCGCCGGCGAACCCCGCCACTACGCGCAGCTCACCGGCCTCACCGCGCCCGCGCAGGCTCTGCTCGGAGCCACCATCGCCATCCAGTACCACATCACCGCCGGCGCCATCCTGCTTGGCGCCACGCAACTGCTCTTCTTCGCCAACCTGATCCTCACGCTGCGCTCGCCGCGCCGCGCCGAGCCTAACCTATGGCGAGCCACCACCATGGAGTGGGCGCCGCACATCTTCGACCAACCCCCAACTCAGTCTGCCGGCCTGACCACACAAGAAACGAACGACCTTCCCCTACCCGCAACCTTCCGCGGTCCCTGCCATTACAGCGAGGATGGAGCCTCCTTCCTTCCGCAGTGGGAACCGCCGCCGCCGTCACCTGCATCTCAACCGGAGTAATCTAGTATTGCCTGACGCTTTCGGCATCCAAAAAATCTATGCCGACGATTCTCACACCTCCGGGAATTCGAAAGCCGCGACGTCCGGGCGCGCCCGATCACATCGGCGAAGGCGACCACGGCTCCGGCCGCCGTCCGCCCACCGACAAGCGCACCGGCGGCAACGGCGACGGCGACAATTGGAGCGACCGCCCGCCCGGCCGCCGCGGTCCGCGCGAGCGCCTCTCCCGCGCGCGCATCGGCCTGTTCTTCGCGCTCGGCGGCGACCTGATGTTCTTCGTCGCGCTCGTCAGCGTCTTCTTCGTCGCCAAGACCAGCGGCCACTTCGACGCCTACAGCCGCTACATCAATGACTGGCTCCCGACCAGCATCCCCACCATCCTCTGGCTCAACACCGCCGTCCTCCTCGTCAGCTCCGTCGCCGCCGAGAACGCCCGCCGCAGCATGTTCCGCGAGCAGGACCTGATGGACGAGTGGATCGGCCTCGGCCGCCCCATCTCCCGCCGCGCCGCGGTCTGGCTCGCCTCCACGCTGGCGCTCGGCGGCCTCTTCCTGGCCGGCCAGTGGATCGCCTGGGACCAGCTCTCCGCGCAGCACGTCTTCTTCAACTCCAACGCCAGCAGCCACTTCTTCTATCTCATCACCATCGCCCACGCCATCCATCTCTTCCTCGGGATCGGCGCCCTGGTCGCCGCGCTGATCATCCTCGCCCGCTCGCGCCAGCTCGCCTCGCGCCAGGTCTTCGTCGACGCCACCGTCTGGTACTGGCACGCCATGGGCCTGCTCTGGATCTTCCTCTTCGTCCTGCTGGAGTTCTGCCAGTGAATCTGCCCTCCACAATGGGCGATCTTGGCAACTCCACAAGTGTTGTCATCCTGCGCGAGCGCAGCGAGTCGAAGGACCCCCGCATTTTGTGTGGATTCCTTACGCGGTTTGCTCTCTTCGCAGTTCTGATCCTGGCACTTGCGCCCCGTGCCGCCCACGCGCAGGGTTGCGCTCAGTGCCTGGACTCCACGCAGGCCACGCCGCCTGCCGTGCAGTCCTCCTATCGCCACGCCATCTATCTGCTCGGCGGCGCCGGCGCCACGCTCTTCCTCGCCGGCCTCTACCTGTTACGCCGCGAGCCCTGACCGGCACCCGCATCACGGATTCAGCGCCACCAGACAGCCAGCTCGGGACTAGCTGTTTGTCAGATAGCCGGTCAGCTCGAAGTTCGCTGGGCATCCGCTGGACTCCTCCGCAGTCAACGTCGAGTTGGGAGCGAACGCCATTCCGGATGGATAAGTGAAGTGCGCAGTTGCGCCGAGAGCCGTCGTTCCGCTGAAGCTCACAGTCCAGAGTTGCGCATAGGGGACAATGCCGGAGCCGGCGATCTGAAGGCTCTCGCCATAGACTCCACCCCCGCAGTAGTCCCGATAGTTGTCAGGCACGATGTCGACGGCGGTGACAACCAGAGATTGATTGCTGGGAACGATGTACGCTGTCCCTGACAAGCCCATGGTCGGCGAAAGGAGATTGCACGAACCGCTGCCGCCTGTCTCGGTCACGAAGTTCATGTTGCAGCTGAGCTGAACCAGCTGCGTTGCTTGTTGGGCAGTGCTCTGCGTCACCACCGGGTTCGCCGCCGTATTCGTCACCTCGACCAGTGCCGCCGCCACCGCATGCACCGTCTTCGGATTCGTAAACGCAATCAACCCCGCCGCCAGCACCGCTCCGCTCACAGCAAGAACAGACTTCGATAGATGAATCACGCTGCGCCTCCTCTTTTCCGCTTGAAAATCTTCGCGCTCCCGCGAGCCCGCCACACACCCGCCAGCGCCACGCCCACAGCAAGCAACTCTCCTGACGAAGGCTCCGGCACCGGCGGCGCCGAGCTGCCGATCGTCACGTCCAGCGCCCAGTTGCCGGTATCCGTGTTGCAGTTGTCCACGTCGTAGCACGTCTGAAACACGCCGCCCGTCAGGTCGATGAACCCATCGCCCAGCGAGCCACCGGTCTCAAAGACGGCCGCAGGTATGTATTCGGCGTCGGTGAGCAAAACGAGGTACGTGCCCGGAGCGAGATCGCTGAACGTCATGTTGACGTCCCCGCACTGCCCGGGAATGCTGCCGAGGGTGACGGTGCCGGCCGGCGGACAGCCCGGCGAGTAGTTGGTCAGGATGTCCGAGGTGCCGTCGATGTAGGGTTCATCGCCGCCGCTGACAAAGAGGCCGACGAAAGGATCGAACCCACCCGCCGGGAAGGTGATGCCGGCGAAGTCGGTCCCCCCGCCAAAGCCGTAGGTCTGCACCGTGATCGAGCCAGTGGACGTGAGAGTCACAAGAGACTCATCGGCCTCATCCGGATAGCCGAACGAGCCGTAAAACGAGTACGTATCCGCCACAGCACATCCCCACGCCGCGGCCACAAACAGCCCCAGCACAAGCGCCTTTTGCCAAATCAGACCACCCATCGCCTCTCCCTCCGAACCGACCCACACTGCTGCACAACTCTGCCTTCCTCTACGCCAGGCGAGGCCAAATGGAATCGCAGGCAGACTCTCGGAAGCTGCAGGACTCCGCGTTGGCCTTCATGCGCTCCCTGTGCCCGCGTCGCGCCGAAACACGAGCAGAACGCCGTTCCCGCTTCACCGCAAGTCCGCGCAGGTGAACTTCGGATGAAGTTCGGGTGAAGACGCATCCTCCTGATTCCTCGTCTGTTGTATTGGAGCTGTACGCGCCGGCTGTATACTTGCGCCGCACGAGGTGCGGTCGCATGACCGGCTCAATCTTCCAGTTCGGTGACTTCGAGTTGGACCGCGAGCGCTTTGAGCTGCGCCGCAAAGGCCGTGCCGTGCGGCTTGAGCGCAAGCCGCTCGAGCTGCTCCTGGTGTTCGCCGCCAGCGATGGCCGCCTCCTCACCCGCGCCGAGATCGCCAGCCGTCTCTGGGATACCGAGGTCTTCGTCGACACCGAACACGGCATCAACACCGCCGTTCGCAAAATCCGTCAGGCCCTCGGTGACGACCCCGAAGATCCACGCTTCCTCCAGACCGTCACCGGCAAAGGCTATCGCTTCGTCGGCGTCACGGCCACCACATCGGGTGCAAAGCCGTCTGCGTCTTCCGTCCCGCCCCCAGCAGGCGGCACCCCGTTCGCCGCCGCCAAACCGCAGCGCACCCTCTGGCTCACGATCTCCGTCGCAGCCGTTGTCATCATCCTGATTGGTGTCGCAACCTTCGGGGCCCGGAGCGTCCGCGGCCACACCATCCGGTCGACCATCACCTCGCTCGCCGTCCTCCCCCTCGACAACCTCTCCGGCGATCCCGGCCAGAATTACCTCGCCGACGGCATGACCGACGAGCTCACCACCCAGCTGGCGCGCGACTCCACCCTCCGCATCGTCTCCCGCACCTCCGTCATGCAGTACAAAGACGCGCACCGCCCGCTGTCCGAGATCGCCCGCAATCTCCACGTCGACGGCATCGTCGAAGGCTCGCTCGCCCGCTCCGGCGACAACCTCCACATGACCGTCCAGCTCATCTACGCCCCCACCGACACCCACCTCTGGGCCAATAGCTACGACCGCAACGCCGGCGACACCGTCGCCCTTCCCCAGGATGTCGCTCTCACCATCGCCACCCAGACTCGCAGCGTGGCCAATCCTCCAGCTCCACAAAGGTACATCAGCCCCGCCGCCCACGATGCCTATCTCCGCGGCCACTTCCTCTGGTTCTCTGGTCATGCGCGGGACTCCGGCCAGTACTTCCTCAAAGCCACTCAGCTCCAGCCCGACTACGCCCTCGCCTGGGCCGGCCTCTCGTCTTACTACGGGGCCGGCGCCGTCGATCTTTACCTCGATCCCCGTCAGGCCGTGCCTCTCTCCGTCGCCGCCGCCCGCAAGTCTATCGAACTCGACCCCTCCTCGCCCGAGACGCACGTCGTTTTCGGTGCTGCCGTCTATTGGCTAAACGACTGGAATCTCGGAGCGGCCGTCACGGAAACCAATCGCGCCCTTGAACTCGACCCGAAATACGCCCAGGCCTTCCACATTCGCAGTAAGCTCCTCATTCAACTAAATCGCTATCAGGAGGGGATCGAGGCAGAGCGCAAGGCCATGGAGCTCGATCCCTTTGCCAATCCCTGGGCTATGGCCTACGCCTATCTCATGACCCGCAACTTCGACGCAGCCATCGCCGATGCCAGGCAGCGCCTCGAAGGCCACCCCGATCCCACCCTCTGGTGGACCATCAGCGAAGCCTACCGCGGCAAGCACATGGACAAGGAATCCGAACAGGCGCTCGAAAAGGCCCTGCTTCTCTGGAACAACCCGTCCGATCTCGAGTCCGCCCACCGGGCCTTCGCGCGCGGAGGACGCAAGGCCGTGCTTCATTACTACATCGATGAGTACAAATCCCAGGCTCGAAAACAATACGTCTCGCCCTACCAATTCGCCTCGCTCTACTCCCAGCTCGGAGACAAGCAACAGGCGCTCGCCTGGCTCGACGAGTGTCTCCGCCAGCACGCTTCACCCCTCCTCGACCTCCAGAACGACACTGCCTTCGACTCACTCCACTCCGACCCGCACTATCGCGCCCTCGTCCAGCGCATCGGCCTTCCGCCAGCCTATTAATAACGAGGGAATGCTGTCTCAAGAGAGCGAAAACCGCCGCCACCCCATTCGTCGCAGGCCTCCCCCTCTTGACACGGCTTGTAAAATAGAAGCAGCAGAAGACCCCGCGCCCGGCCGTCGCCGGGCTTGACTTTTTAACTCGCCCGCCTGCAGCCATCGCTCGCTGCAGGCGATCAACCACGATCTAACCCGATAAATATGAAGACTTTGCGGTAACGCACCAAATTTGGGCCAGTCTTTTCAAGACTTTACCGCTGCGGACTATCTGAAGTCCGAACCTAAGTCGTCTGCTCTGAAGACTTTGCGCAAAATAAGGGGGGAGGGGGGTAGCCCACTCTACTGTCTACTGTCTACCCTCTACTGTCTATCGTCAGCACCACCTTCATCGACCCCGGCTGCGGGTTCGAGGCCAGCCGCACCGCCTCCGCCGCCTGCTCGAGGGGAAACCGGTGCGAGATCAGTTTTCTGAAATCGAGCTCGCCGGAGCGGAAGCCCTCGAAGACCAGATCGATCCCCTCCTGCTGCACCGTCAGCGACGACGAGTACGACCCCATCAGCGTCTTCTCGTCCATGCACACCGTCGCCGGATCGAACTGCGCCGCGCTGTGCTGCGTGCTGGCAAACAACATCACCCGGCCTCCCGGGCGGATCGCCGCGACGGCCGTGGCAATCAACGCATCCGCGGCCACCGCCACCAGCGCCACATCCGCTCCGCGGCCCTCGGTCGCCGCTTTCGACGCCGCCACCACATCCGCGCGCGCGTCGAGAGGATGACTGAGGCCAAACCTCGCCGCCACCGCATGCCGTTCCGGATACAGGTCGCTGGTCAGCACCTTTGCCCCGGTGCGCGCGGCTAGCGCCGCCAGCAGAATGCCGATGCTTCCCTGCCCGATCACCAGCACCGTTTCATCCGGCTTCAGGTGGAGCAGCTTCACCGCCTTGTAGCAGGTGTTTACGGGCTCAATCCACACCGCCTGCTCGAAGGGAATGTCGTCCGGAATCCGCACCAGCCCCGCCTGCGTCACTCCATCCCCAACGATCGAGTCCGTCACGCGGATGTACTCCGAAAACCCACCCCCCGCCGGCTCCCCCAACCCCGCCGTCGTCCCCACTTTTTTGTATCGCTCGCACTGCGCGAAGGTCTGCTTGCGGCAGTAGAAGCACTGGCCGCAGGGAAAGTGATGGAACGCCATCACGCGATCGCCGACACCAAAACCGCGCACGCCATCGCCGACAGCCGCAATCGTCCCCGCCATCTCATGGCCGAAGACGCGCGGCGCCGAATGCGATCCGGTATGGATCTTCTTGAGATCGGTTCCACAGATGCCGCACGTATCGATGCGAACCAGAACCTCACCGCGCCCAATCTCCGGAACCGCAATCGTTTCCGTGCGCACATCATCGATGCCGCGGTAGACCACAGCCTGCATTGTCTTAGGAAGCATGGAAAAACTCACGAGGTAAGACTACCTGCTGCGCGAACCGATGCAAAGCCCGCCTCTACTCGTCCCCCGCAGACGAATCCACAACCCGCCGCAGCGTCTGTTCCAGCGTACGCAACGCAGCCGCGCTGTCGCGCCCGAGCTTCATCGTCCGCGCCCACCTCGCGGGCCGCAGAGCCGCATGCACAGCAAACGCGGCCGTCCGGAATTGCCCCTTCTTGCCGGCGAACGCGGCCAACGTCTCCAGCTCGAAGTCATGCGCATCGGAGATGCCTTTGATCGCCCGAAACCCCAGACCGCGCGCCCGCGCAAGCCGGGCTATCGTCGCCGCCTCCATGTCCACCATGGACGCACCATAGGTCTCGAAGAGGCGTCTCTTCTCCCGCACACTCGCGACCGAGCCAATCGTAGCCAGCGTGACCTTGCGCTCCTCGCCGCCGCGCTCCGCTGCACTCTCAAAGCGCTCGCCCGTTCGCGTATCCACAACCACGCTCGCCTCCAACACGGAACCAGCTCGCAATCCTGGCGCACACGCGCCCGCGAATCCCACCGACACCAGCATCGCCACCGAACGCTCCGCAGCCAGGGCCGCCTCAACCGCCAGCGTCGCCCGCACCGCGCCCATCCCCGCAGCCACAACCACGGCGCCGGGTATCCGATACAGCCGAATCCCGCGCTTCGCGAGCGCCGCATCCGCGCGCATCCCGCGTGCCAGCCCGGCAATCTCCCGCGGCAGCGCTGCCACAATCGCCACGCGCGCACTCTCTTGCGGCACTACAAAGACCTCGCCGGCCTCTTCGCCGGCGGCGGACACGTCGACTCCCGCACCACCAACTCCGGGTCCACCACAATCTGCTTCGCCGGCGGATGATCCTCGGGAGCTGTTATCCGCCGCACCACCGCCTCAGCCGCCAGCATGCCCATGGTCCGCAGCGGCTGCCGCACCGTCGTCAAGCCTGGATTCTGAAACGCCGCCGACTGCACATCGTCAAACCCCACCACCGACACATCCTGTGGCACGCGCAGTCCCGCCTCACGCAGCGCCCGCACCGCTCCAATCGCCGACACGTCGTTGAACGCAAACAGCGCTGTAAACCGCGCGCTCGAGGCCAGCAGCCTCTGCGTCGCAAAGTATCCGGTCTCATGCCCGGGAGCATCGCCCTCCAGCTGCGCCGTCAGCTTCGGATCCAGCGCCAGCGACGCACGCGCCGCCGCATACCGGATCGCCTGCCACCGCGACTCCGTATCCGAGCTGAAGCTCTGCCCCTTGATCACCGCTACCTCGCGATGCCCCAACCCCATCAGGTGATCGATCGCCAGCTCCGCGGCGCGCTTGTGATTCAGCACGATGTTGGTCACGCCCTCATGCTCGTCCGGACACGACACCGTAATCGTCGGCAGGTGCGGATGCTGCCGCAACGACGTGTCCACGGCGATCATTCCATCCACCGAGCGGTCGACCAGCATCGTCTGCGAGCGATCGATCAGCTCGTCCCGATGATGGTGGCTGATCAGGAAGTAGAAGTAGCCCGCCTGCAGCAGTCCTTGCTCGATGCCGGTCAGCACCAGCGTCGCATAGCCTTCTGACACCTCCGGCACCAGCACCCCCACGGTCATCGAACGCCCGCGCCGCAGCCCCCGGGCCAGCACGTTGGGCCGATAGTTCAAGGCCGCCGCCGCCGCAAAGATGCGGTCCTGCGTCGCCTTGGGAATCGACTTCGCCGCCGGCGCGCGGTTCAGCACTCGCGAGATCGCCGCCACCGACAGCCCCAGATGCTCCGACAGCGTCGCCAGCGACGCCGGCGCACCCGGCCGCCTTGCTTTCTGTCCCTTTTCGCTCGCTGTCACCTCCAAAGTGTGCCATAACAAAAATCTTTCAGTTTCTTCGGCAAAGTTTCTTGACAGCCGATGCGCGCAGCGAGTACAACACTTTCGTCATAGGCAAAGGTTTGCCTAAAGACGCCTATGGATCCGGCCTGTCGCTGGACGACGTTGTATCTTTCTTTGGAGGCGTTATGCATATCTCTCTGCGCACGGCCTGCGGATCCCTGCTCGCTGCCCTGCTCCTGTCCTTCGGCCTATCCGCACACGCCCAGTTCAATGCCAGCCTCTCCGGCACCGTAACCGACACCACCGGCGGCGCTATTCCGAATGCAACCGTGACGCTGACCAGTGAGGGTACCCATCAGGCCGTCACCAAGACGACGTCCGCAACAGGTGTCTATCAGTTCCCTTCGCTGGCTCCCGACCATTACGACCTCGTCATAACTGCGAGCGGCTTTAAGCCCTCCACCTTTACGGCAATCGCAGTCGAGCAGGACACACCGCGCAACTTCGATGTAAAGCTTGCCGTCGGCACGAACAACGAAACCGTCACCGTAAATGCGTCGGACGTCGTTGCCCTGCAGACTGCTGACGGCAGCGTGAGCACCGTCCTGGACAACGAGCAACTGGAGAAGATCCCTGAATATGGACGCGATCCCTACAATCTGATTCGCACTGCTCCCGGCATCACCGGTGACGCCGCGCGCGCCGGCAACGGGAACGCCGTCTTTATGCCCAACTCTGTTGGCCCCGGCGGATCCAACTTCGGCATCGGGCAGGCCGAGAATGAAGTCCAGATCGTCGCAGACGGCCAGCGCCTGAGCGATAACAACTATCTGATCGACGGCGTCAGCGTGAACGACCTCGGCTACGGTGGCGCAACCGTTGTGACTCCAAACATCGAGGCCATCGGCTCCATTAACGTGACCTCTACGTCGTTTTCAGCTGAGGATGGGCGCAACTCCGGCGCACAGATCCACGTTGTCACCAAGTCCGGCACCAACCACTTTCACGGCAGCGCGAACTTTCTCTATGACGAGCCCGGCCTCAACGCCTTCAACAAGTACGGCGGCCCCAGCGGACAGCCTGACGTTCGCGTGCAGACCAAGCGCCGCGATGTCGCCGCCTCTCTCGGCGGGCCGATCTGGAGAGACAAGCTCTTCGGCTTCTTCTCCTTCGAGCACTCGAGTGAGACCAACCAGAGCTATGAGAGCCAGTACATTGAAACACCGCAGTTTGACGCTCTGATTCACTCACAACGCCCTGGCAGCATCGCCGACCAAATCGTCAGTTCAGCAGGCAATACGCCACGTGTGCATGCCATCCTGAACCAAAGCTGCACCAGTCCATACGTGATTACTCCGTGCGCCGTGGTCGGCAACGCGCTGGATATCGGCTCACTCTACGGAACTGAGGGGACCTATGTTCCGAATGCCGACTGGGAGTTTGGCGGCGGCCTCGATGGCGTCCCGGATGTCCAGTACGTTCAACTCGCTCTACCCGGCGCCTCCACCGTACGCCAGTTCAACGGACGTGTAGACTACTTCGCCACCCCAAAGGACCAGTTCGCTCTTAGCTTCTATCTCACCAAGCTCTTCGACGCCACACAGGGAGCCCAGAGCCGTCCGGATCAGGATGTTCTCTTCAATCCATCCAACAATGCCGCCACTTTTATCTATATCCATACGTTTGCCCCCAGCCTGCTGAATGAGTTCCGCATGAATTTTACGCGGTTCTATGAGAATGGCGTTCAGGATGGGATCGACGGCGGATCGAACTTCGGCATTCCCTACATCAACATTCAGGATGAAGCCTTCAGTCCCAGCAACGATGTCCAGTACGGCATCAACTTCGCACCCACAACGCCGGCTATCTTCGCCGAAAATCAGTACGAAATTCGCGACACAGTGACCAAGACCTTCGGCGCACACACGCTGAAGATCGGCTTCGAAGCTCGCGACGAGCAGGACAATACAAATCAGCTTGGCGGCTCCCGTCCCGGATACTCCATCGCCGGCATGTGGAACTTCGCCAACGACGCGCCGATCTACGAGGAGATCTACGCCGACCCTGCCACCGGCGGTCCGGCGAACTCAGCGCGCTACCTTCACGACCACTACTACGCATGGTTCGTACAGCATGACTGGAAGGTCACCCAGGAGCTCACGTTGAACATGGGGCTTCGCTGGGAGTACTTCGAGCCCCTCTACAACAAAGGCATGGAGATCAACTACCCGGTGCTTGGACCCGCCGGATCTGAGCTCTCCGGTGCAGCATTGCTTCCGCACAACCACTTCTATAACTCGCAGTTCGACAACTACAGTCCCAAGTTCGGCTTCGCCTACTCACCCGCTTTCCTGCACGGCAAGTCGGTCTTCCGTGGCGGCTTCGCCATGGCCTACAACCGCCTCGATGACGTGCTCTTCGATCCAGCGATTGAAGATGGTCCGGGCATCTTCAACTACGGATTATGCTGTGCGGAGAATACGACACCTGGAGATCCCAATTCTCTGGCCGCCACGGGCATTACTTATGTGCTGGGAAGCAGCACATCTCCGAAAAGTTATGCGCCTAATCCGGCGCTTCGGACGGCCATCAACTCGAGCGGCCTGCCCGCGAGCGGCGCAACAGTCGAAGCGTATGGCGCCGACCCGAACCTGAAGACGCCTTACAGCTATCTCTACGCTCTCGAGTTCCAGCAGGATCTCGGCCGGCAACTTGTGTTGAGCGTGGGCTACCAGGGCAGCACGGGTCGCCACTATACCCGCCTGGTAAACGAGAACTTCATCTATTCGAACGTCAACTCCCCGTTCTACGCGCTCTATATGGCGCACTCTGATTCCAACATGTACTACAACGCGCTAAATGTTCACGGGACCAAACACTACAAGAATGGCATCTCCCTGGACGCCGTCTACACCTGGTCCAAGGACATGGACCAGATCACCAATGGCGACGGCGCGGACGCCAGCGGCAACCAGACCTATCCGCAGGACAACTCCACCGAGCTGGGGCCCTCAGACTTCGATGTCAAACATCGCGTCGTCGCCTCAGGCACCTATGACTTCCATCCTTATCATGGCGATTCCCTTGCTGAGCGGGCACTGATCAACGGCTGGGAGATCAATGGCATCTTCACTGCGCACACTGGCTTTCCCTGGACGCCCGTCACCTACGCAATTAACGGCCTGCCCTCGGCGGCAAACACCGGCACCATCAGCCCAGTGCGGCCAACCTCCTACACCGGCAGCTACTCTCCCACCTGCAGTGCAAGCGCATTCCGTGATGGGACAACCGTAAGTGGTGTTTTCGGTCTGGGCTATCGCAATGCCGCCGGACAGAAGACCGATGCCAACGGAAATGTAGTGGGCGGCTATCGTCCCGGCATCGGCCGCAACTCCTTCCGTGGTCCCTGCTATGAACAGATCGATGCCGGCATCGCAAAGGACTTCAAGCTGAAATGGCTCGGCGAACAGGGCGGCCTGCGTCTCCAGGCCCAGGCCTTCAACGTCTTCAATAAACTCAACTACAGCCCATTCGACTTTAGCACCGCCTCGACTCAAATCGACGGCGGCAGCAACGAAGTCACAAGCTGCCCGAGTGGATCGCCCTCTACCGCAGTTTGCCCTGCTTATGCAACCGTCGTACCTGGCCAAGCAACGTTCCAGAGACCGAGCGGTGCATCTGCCGGCCGTGTCATCGAGCTCGATGCTCGCATCCGCTTCTAGCGGTCATGCGGCCCAGAGGGCGCTATCAGTGTCCTCTGGGCCGTGTGGTGTAAAGCCCTTGGAGTAAGTATGCGGTCTCTCTCTGGCGCGTTTCCTCTCGTTGTACTTCTGTGCCTCTTCCAAGGTGCAGTCGACGGACAATCGCGAGCGAACGAGTCAATCGTCGTCAACGCCACCGCGCCCACCACGCCCTTTCCTCACTTCTGGGAGCAGACCTTCGGCTCCGGCCACGCCATCCTCTCGCTGCGCGAGGACTATCGCGATAACCTTCGCACCGTGAAGCAGGCGACAGACTTCCAGTCCATCCGTTTCCACGGCATCTTCGACGACGAAGTCGGCCTCTACGATCCCGACCGCATGACCCGGAACCCCGGCCTCGCCGCACAAAAGGCCGACGATGCGTCTGCCTACAACTTCTCCTACGTTGACCAGATCTACGACGGCCTGCTCGCCAACCATGTCCGCCCCTTCATCGAGCTCAGTTTCATGCCGCGCAAGATGGCCGCCGACCCCAACCAGACCCAGGCCTTCTGGTATCGCCCCGTCGTCTCGCCGCCGAAGAGCTACGACGACTGGGACGCGATGATTCGCGTCTTCGCCCAACATCTCATCGCGCGTTACGGTATCGACAAAGTCGCCACCTGGAAGTTCGAGGTCTGGAACGAACCCAATCTGGACTTCTGGGGCGGCCGTCCCAACCAGCCCACCTACTTCGAGCTCTACGACCACACCGCGCGCGCTCTCAAGTCCGTCTCGCCACGGCTGCAGGTCGGCGGCCCAGCCACCGCACAGGCCGCGTGGGTCACACCCTTCCTCGAGCACGCCAAACAGGACAACGTCCCCGTCGACTTCGTCTCCACGCACGTCTACGCCAACGACACCGCGCACAACGTCTTCGGCACGGAGGAGCAGATTCCCCGCGCCCAGATGGTCTTCCGCGCAGTGAAGAAGGTGCATGAGGAGATCGAGCACTCTCCCTTCCCTCATCTGCCGCTCATCTTCTCCGAGTACAACGCCAGCTACTCCAACGAACCCAACGTCACCGACTCCGACTTCATCGGACCGTGGCTGGCCAACACCATCCGCGAGTGCGATGGCCTGATCAGCAACATGGCCTACTGGGACTTCTCCGATGTCTTCGAGGAGCAAGGCATCGTGCGCTCGCCTTTCTACGGCGGCTTCGGCCTCATCGCCGCCGACGAGATCCCGAAGCCCTCGCTCAACGTCTTTCGCGCGTTGCACAAACTCGGCACCGCACGGCTGGCGCTGAATTCCGATTCCGCTCTCGCCACCACCAGCTCTGACGGCCATCTTGCCCTCGCGCTGTGGAACTACGCTCCGCCCTATGGCACCGGCCCGCACTACACGATGCCTCCGGCCGCCCTTCCGCCTTCAAAGACCTTCACCGTTACCCTCCAGCACGTTCCCGCGAATGCTGCCGTCGAGATCTGGCGCGTCGACGACGATCACGGCAACGTCCTCAAAGCCTTCAATGCCATGGGCCGTCCTCCCGGCGACCTCACGCAGCAGCAGATCGCCGGTCTCCGCGCCGCGGGCGCCATGGCCGCGCCGGAACACATGCATCTCCGCCACGGCCAACTCGAGATCACCGTTCCTCCGCACGGTCTGGCCGTCATCCTCATCAACCGATAGGGCGGGGAAAAATCCGCCGCTCCACTCGTCAAACCCACAGCGCGATGAACCGACGACACGCCCTGAAGCTGCTCGGATCCACCGCAGCGCTGCCGCTGCTGCCTGTCTCGCGCCTTCGCGCCGAGACACCGACAACCGTCCCCGGCTACACCCTCACGCCGCCCGACGTCGCCTTCCTTGACGAGCTCGAGCATCGCGGCTGCATGTTTTTCTTCGAGCAAGGCAGCCCCGTCAGCGGAGAGGTTCTCGACCGCGCGCGCGCCTTTGATCCGCCCGGCAAACGCGACTCCCGCCGCATGGCCTCCATCGCCGCCACGGGCTTCGGTCTTACGGCGCTCTGCATCGCCGACCACCGCGGGTACATTCCTCACGCGCGCGTGCTCGACCGCGTCCGCCGCACCCTCCGCTTCCATCACGACAAAATGGAAGACAATCATGGCTTCTTCGTCCACTTCAACGATGTCGAAACCGGCAAACCGTACCGGGACAGCGAGACCTCGCCCATCGACACCTCCCTTCTTCTCTGCGGCATCCTCACCGCGCGCCAATACTTCCACGCCGACGCAGAGATCTACCGGCTCGCCACCGATCTCTACCATCGCGTCGACTGGCCATGGATGCTCAACGGCGGCGACATGTTTTCGATGGCCTGGCGTAACGGCAGCTTCTTCCCTGGCCGATGGAATCACTACTGCGAGCTCATGATGATGTACCTGCTCGCACTCGGCTCGCCCACACATCCCATTCCCGCCGCCTCATGGGACGCATGGTCGCGCCCCGTCATGCACTACGGCGACTTCACCTACATCTCCGCCGCCGATCCGCTCTTCGTCCACCAGTACAGCCACGCCTGGTTCGACTTCCGCAACAAGCGCGACAAGTACGCCAACTACTTCCAGAACTCCGTCACCGCCACGCGCGCGCATGAGGCCTTTTGCCTCTCGCTCGGTCCGCCCTATTCGCTCGACTACTGGGGCATCTCGGCCTCGGACTCGCAACACGGCTACACCGCATGGGGCGGCCCTGGCTCGCGTAAACCCAACCCAACCGCCGCCGATATCGCGAAGGGCTTCGGAGGCATCGACGGCTCCGTCGTCCCCAACGCTACCGCCGGTTCGCTCGCCTTCCTGCCTGCCGACTGCCTGCGCGTGCAGCGCGCGCTCAAGCAGAGCTATGGCGCCAAGGCCTGGGGCCGCTACGGCTTCTGCGACGCCTTCCATCCCCAGGCCAACTGGTACGACCCTGACTGCCTCGGAATCGATCTTGGCATCGGCGTCCTCATGGCTGAAAATCTTCGCAGCGGCTTCGTCTGGCAGACCTTCGCCCGCAACCCCGAGGTCGCCGTCGCCTTCCAGCGCGCCGGCTTCCATGCGGATGCGTCAGGCTAGCTTCGGCGGCTTTGGTGCATACCCATTCTCAACAAACCACTCCACCGAGTTCCGCAGCGCGCCTTCCACGGGCAACACTCGCCACCCCAGCTCCCCTTCCGCCTTCGCCGAGCTCGCCCACATCATCTTCTTCCCCATGCGCACAGCCTCGACCGTCGCTCGCGGCTCCTTGCCGCGCAGTTTGCCCGTAATCGTCTCGTCAAAGAACGCGAACGCCATCGCCACCGCATGCGGCACCTTCATCGCCGGCGACGGCAGCCCCGTCATCGCAGCCAGCTTGTCGAGAATTTGTTTAAGCGTCAGGTTTTCGCCGCCGAGAATGTAACGCTCACCAAAGCGCCCACGCTCCAGCGCCGCGAGGTGCACCCGCGCAATCTCCTCGACATCAACGAGGTTCAACCCCGTCTCAACATACGCCGGAAATTTTTTGTTCAGAAAATCGACGAGGATCCTTCCCGTCGGCGTCGGCTTCACATCCATCGCGCCCACCGGCGTCGTCGGATTCAGAATCACAACCTCCTGCCCCGCGCGTGCCGCCGCAATCGCCGCCTGCTCGGCCATCCACTTCGACCGCTTGTAGTGCCCGATCATGTCGGCCTCGCTCACCGGCGTCTCTTCATCGACGATCGAGCGATCCTTGCGAAACCCCATCGTCGCCACGCTCGACGTGTACACCACCCGCCGCACGCCGGCCTCACGCGCCAGCCACAGCAGTTCTCGCGTCCCGGCAACATTGGCCTTGTACATCTCCGCCGGATCCGGAACCCACAGCCTGTAGTCCGCCGCCACATGAATCAGCGCATCGCACCCGCGGAGTGCCGCAGCAAATCCCGCAGGCTCGCGGAGATCACCCTCGACCAGCTCCGCGCTCTTCGGCAGATTTTCAGTCTTCGACGTCTTCCGCGTCAGCAGCCGAAGCTCCGCACCCTGCTCCGCCGCCAATCGCGCCACATGCGAGCCGAGAAACCCGGTCGCACCGGTGAGGAACACTCTCATTCGTTTCGCTTCCTGTCTTTTGCAACCAGAACTTCCCTTGGGAGCACCACAATCAGTCGCTCATTGTAGCTGCAAAAGGTGTCGGAAGCTGCCGTGACGGTTAACCGGTCTCTACTTCCTTCTGCTCAGATCGCACAACATGTCCGAGTGAATATTCAGTCCGATGTTGGACATGTTGTAGAAGTGTTCACTCGCAACCAGCCACACAATGTCACAGATCTCCCGCTCCGAATAGAAACTTCGGAGGCGCGCAAACGTCTGCAGATCCATCTTCTTGTTCTTTGTCAGCTCCGTGACATACTCCAACATCGCGCGCTCCTTGTCACTAAAAAGCGGACTGGTTCTGTAATCCTCCAGCGCATCGAACTTCGCCTGCTTCATCGACGCCTGAATCGCAAACGACCTGCCGATATCGATACAGAATGTGCACACATTCAGGCGCGCCACTCGCTCACGGACCAGCAGTACCGTCTCGGCCGGCAACACAAGTTTCTTGTCCAGCTCGCCGATCTTCTGCGAGAACCGACCAAATGCCAATGGCATCCTTGCCGTGATCACCTTCACGGGCGTCAGCACTTTGCCAAACCGTCTGCGCGTCACCGCGTAGACAAACTTCATCAATCCGTGTGGCTTCTCGATCGGGGGCAAGAACGGCTGATCCATCGAGAGCGGCAGTGTCTGATCCATAAGCTCCTCACCAAGAAGCCCGGTTCATTGGCTTCTCTAGAGGAAATTGATGCACATTCCAGGTGTGCAGACTCACATTTCTTGCGGCCAAAGAATGCTAGTCCAGCTTCTCCGCCTCGATCCCGATATTCGTCTCGCCGGCGGACTTCTTCTCCCAGTACTTCTTCACCCACGCATCGAAGCTCTTGCCCGCCGCCGTATCGCGTCCGCTGAACTTCAGCGCCGCCACATCCGCATATGGAATATTCACGCGCTCGGTCGCCGCACCCGACTTCGGCACCGGAATCATTCGCACCACCGAATCTTCGAGTGTTTGCCCGCTGCGCCGGTCGTACAAATATCCTTCGACGATCGAGCCGTCCTTGCGCGTCACCGTAATGTCGCCGCGATAGTCGAACGCCTTCTCCAGCGCCTCGCGCACCTCTGCCTCGCCCGCCAGCTCCGGAACCCATCCCTCCAAGTTCTCGCGCTCGCGCCCGGCCATCACCTCCAGCTCATCCGCGTTCGCATGCTGCAGCTGCTCAATCTTTCCGTGCTCCTGCTGTGCCGTCGACATCCGCTAGTCTCCCGCCATGCTGGTCATGTTTTCGTTCAGCTTCTCATTCACGGATGTTGTCACCACCACCGGCGTCGTCCCATCCACAATCTGCACCAGCGGGCCATGCCCGGCGGGCTTCCACTCATTCAGCATCTTCAGCGCGCCGTCATCCTTGTACTCGGACGGGAACATGTACTTCTTCGCGGTGACCAAAAATCCCTTCAGCGAGCTGAAGTTGTAATCCACCGCACTCGCCTCATGCCCCGAGTGCACCATGCAATTCGCGCAGCGAGGATTTCCGCTCTTCGCGCCATATTCCGCCCACTCGGTGGCCTCCAGCAGCTCCTGGTAGGTGTCGGCGTAGCCATCCTGCAGCAGGTAGCAAGGCTTCTGCCAGCCGAAGATCGAGTACGCCGGCATGCCCCACGGCGTGCAGTCGAACTCCTGCTTGCCCATCAGAAACTCCGAGAACAACGGATGCGTGTTGAACTCCCAGCTCTTCTTCCGGTTCGACAGGATCATCCGGAACAGTCTCTTCGACCGCGCCTTGCCGAGGAAGTGCTGCTGGTCCGGCGCCTTGTCGTAGGTGTATCCCGGCGAGACCATCATCGACTCGACACCCGCCTCCATCAACTGGTCGAAGTGCCGCCGCACCGAGTTTGGATCGGCTCCATCGAACAGCGTCGTGTTCGTCGTCACGCGGAAACCTGCCGCCACCGCGGCCGTAATCCCCTCCATCGCGATGTCCCACCCGCCCTCGCGGCACACGCTGAAATCGTGATGTTCCTTCTCGCCATCCAGATGCACCGAAAAGCTCAGGTACTTGGACGGCGTAAAGAGATGCAGCTTCTCCTTCAGCAGCAGCGCATTCGTGCACATGTACACATACTTCCTGCGCGCCACCAGCCCCGCCACAATCTCCGGCATCTGCGGATGCAGCAGCGGCTCGCCGCCCGGAATCGACACCATCGGCGCGCCGCATTCGTCCACCGCCTTGAAGCACTGCTCCGGCGTCAGCTCCGACTTAAGAATGTGCGCCGGATACTGAATCTTGCCGCACCCCGCGCACGCCAGGTTGCAGCGAAACAGCGGCTCCAGCATCAGCACCAGCGGATACCGCTTGCGCCCCTTCAGCTTCTGCTTCAACACGTAGCTCGCTACAGTCCATGCCTGCGATACAGGTACAGCCATCGTTCAAAACCCTCCGAGCGTCGAACTCCGCCGCTCCAAAAATCTGCGGTCTATCATTCTGCTGCCTATGCCGCCTGCTGCTGCTGTCCGCGCTCCATCGCCTTCTGGTACGTCGTCAGCGCGAGCAGCGGAAAGTACTGCTTGTACAAGTGATACCCCAGATAGAAGACGCGCGGGAACCCGGTTCCGGTGTAATAACTTTCGCCGTTCCTCCCTGGCATGAGCTCATCCCAGCTTCCGTCCTCATGCTGCCGCTCGATCAGCCAGCGAACGCCCTTCGCCACCGAATCCGAGCGCGTGTCATTGGCCGCCAGCAATCCCAGCAGAGCCCACGCCGTTTGCGAGGGCGTCGACGGCCCCACACCTCTCTGCGTCGGATCGTCATAGGTCAGGCACGTCTCGCCCCAGCCGCCGTCCGCATTCTGCACCATGCGAATCCACTCCGCCGCCTGCTGCACCGCCGGCTCCAGGTAGCTGTACTCCATCGCCTGCAAGCCGCGCAGCGCAAGGAACGTCCCATACAGATAGTTCACGCCCCAGCGCCCAAACCACGATCCGTCGGTCTCCTGCTCGCGAAGAATAAACTGCACCGCCTTCTCCACGCGCTTGTCCCGCCGTGTGTACCCGTATATCGCGAGCATCTCCAGAATGCGCCCGGTCACATCCACCGTCGGCGGATCCAGCATCGCGTTGTGGTCGGCAAACGGGATGTGCTGGAAGATCGATTTCGTATTGTCCTTGTCGAAGGCCGCCCATCCGCCGCTCTTGCATTGCATCGCCAGCACCCAGTGGATCGCCCTCTGCTCGACCTCATACTGGTAACGCTCGCGAGGGTTTTGCACAGCCCTCAGGCCAAGCAGAACCTCCCCCGTATCATCAACATCCGGGTAAAACTCATTGTTGAACTCGAAGTACCATCCACCGGGCTCCACATTCTTCACCTTCTCCGCCCAGTCGCCCTTGTGGCGAACCTCCTTCGAAAGCAGCCAATCCGCTGCCCGCACCATTCGCGGATCGGTTTTCTCGATTCCAGCCTCGCCCAGCGTCGAGAGCACCTGCGCCGTATCCCACACCGGAGAAAAGCACGGCGCCATGCGGAAGGTCGGCGTCGGATACCCCGGCTCTCCGTTCGGGCAGTCGATCCCCAGCTTCTCGAACTCGTCCATCGCCCGAATCATCTGCGGATCATCCAGCGAATATCCCAGGCAGCGCAGCGCCACGATCGCATTCAGCATCGCCGGATAGATCGCTCCCAGCCCATCCGACTTTTCAAACCGCGCCAGCATCCACTGCTCTGCACTCTTCAGCGCAATCTTGCGCAGCGGCCGGATGTGCACGCGCTCGAAGCCATGCGTCACCCAGTCCCAGAACAAAAAGAAGTTGCGCCACGAGAGCCGGTGCTTCTTGTCCCAACGCAGATGCAGGTTGGAGTTCTCGCGCCCGCCCACAAACAGCTCCTCGATCCCCTGCTCCGGCGGCAGCTTCTTGAAAGGCTTGGTCGCGTAGATGATCGACAGCGGCACCAGAATGCCGCGCGACCACGAGCTGATCTCATAAATATTGAAGTAGAACCAGTTCGGAAACAGCACAATCTCCGGCGGAATCGCCGGCACCGCATCGTAGTCGTACTGTCCCAGCGCGCACAGGTAGATCTTCGTGAAGGTGTTGCACTCCACCACGCCGCCGAGCTCCAGCACCTTCTCCCGCGCCTTCACCATCACCGGGTGGTCGGCCTTCCATCCCATCAGCTTCAGCGCCAGATAGCACTTCACGCCATAGCTCACATTCGACGGGCCGCCCGGATACAGGCTCCATCCGCCGTCGTCATTCTGGTTGCGCAGGATCTCGTTGACGCAGCGCTCCATCCGGCCGCGGTCGCCCGTGCCCAGCAGCGTGTGCATAAAGATGTAGTCGGCCTCGAGCATCGTGTCGGCCTCGAGCTCGCCGCACCAGTAGCCGTCCTCATGCTGCTGGCTGAACAGCCAGTTCGCCGAGCGCCGGACACCGTCCCGCACGGCTTCAATCGCGAGGTCCAGCCGTCCAAATCGCGGTTGTGCCGATTCTTGCGTCTCTCGGGGGGATGCACTCATGAGCAGTCTTGTTGAAACCGTGAAAGCCGGAACTCCGGGCAGCAGCTACTCGCTCGTTTGACGGATCCAGGTGAATTCAAGCGATTCAACCGGACCGCCGCCTCGCGTACTCTTCAACCCTTACATCGCCGCCGACGCCTGCGGCGGCGCGGCAGCGATCGCCTGCACAATCTCCGGTGGAAGTCCAAACCGGACGTTCTCCGGCATCACCTCAACCTCTTCGACCGATCCAAATCCTTTGCCCTGCACAAATTTAATGACGTCCAGCACCAGAATCTCCGGCGCCGACGCTCCCGCCGTGATCGCCACGGTCGAAACTCCCTCCAGCCACTCCGGCTGAATGTCCTCTGCCTTATCGATCAGATACGAGCTCGTCCCCAGGTTGCGCGAAACCTCCACCAGCCGGTTCGAGTTCGAGCTGTTCCGCGACCCCACCACCAGCACCACATCCGCGCCGTGGGCCACGTTCTTCACCGCCGTCTGGCGGTTCTCCGTCGCGTAGCAGATGTCCTGCGCGTGCGGGCCGGCGATATTCGGAAACCGCTTCTTCAGCGCCCGGATCATCGTCCCCGCCTCATCCAGCGAGAGCGTCGTCTGGGTCAGGTACGCCACCTTGTTCGGGTCCGGCACCACCAGCGCCTCAACCTCCGCTGCGGTCGAAACCACCTGCGTCACCTCGGGCGCCTCGCCCTGCGTTCCCTCCACCTCTTCGTGGTCCCGATGTCCCACAAGAATCAGCGAATATCCCTGCTTGGCGAACTTGATCGCCTCCACATGAACCTTGGTCACCAGCGGGCAGGTCGCATCAATCACCTTCAGTCCCCGCTCCTTCGCCCGCGCCCGCACCGCCGGCGAGACCCCGTGCGCCGAATAAATCACCCGCGCGCCCTCCGGCACCTCATCCAGCTCATTGACGAAGATCGCGCCCTTCTGCGCCAAATCGTTCACAACATAGCTGTTATGCACGATCTCCTTGCGCACATAAATCGGCGCCCCGAAGGTCTCCAGCGCAATCCGGACGATATCGATCGCCCGCACCACGCCCGCGCAGAAGCCGCGCGGCTTCAAAAGCAGGATGCGCTTGGTGGGCGTTTCAGTGGCTATGGCGCTAACGTCCGTAGGCTCGGCGGCGGGGCTGGTCACGTCTTCCAGTATACCCTCCCTTGGCGCGGGAGACACCTCTTCACTGAACCAGAGACGGTGCAATTCAACATCGCCAAAACGCTGCCGCAAACCCCTGCCGACACTCCACTCCTCCTTCGCGGATTGACGCTCTGGAGGTTCGGTCATCCCACCAACCTATACATGTCCCGTGCAGTTATCGTGGGGACAGTGACAGGCAAGCGACTGCGTCTTCGCAGAGTCCTCGCAGTCCTGCGAACAGTACTTCTTTCCATCGCTTACCGTACAACTGCAGCTTGAATGCGCGCACTTTTTCGTCTCGGCCATAGACCCTCCACGGGCTCTCCGCTGTTGGAGAGACGCCTGCCCGCCTGAGTTGCCTGTGCGCAGGTCCTACGTCCTACACGCTCTGCTTCAGCATCTGCTCCGCATGTCGCCGCGAGGTCTCGGTTACCTCCGCGCCGGAGAGCATGCGCGCAATCTCCTCCACGCGCTCGCTCCGTTCCATCCGCCGCACGCCGGTCTGCGTCCGCCCGCGCCGCTCCGTCTTCTCAATCAGAAAGTGCTGGTCCGCGAACGCCGCAATCTGCGGCAAGTGTGTAATGCACAGCACCTGCTGCCCCCGCGCCAGCGCCTTCAACTTCTGGCCCACCGCCTCGGCCGCGCGGCCGCCGATGCCAATATCAATCTCATCGAACACCAGCGTTCGCGGCAGCACAGTTTTGCGCTTTTTTCCACCCGACGCTCCCTCTTCCACCGCGACCTTCAGCGCCAGCATCACGCGGCTCATCTCTCCGCCTGAAGCAATCTCGTCCAGCGGCTTCAGCGGCTCGCCGGGGTTTGTCGCAATCTTCGACTCCACGCGGTCCCATCCGCTCGCCGTCCACGCAGAGCTCGCCTCCTCCGCCGTCACCGGGGTGGCCACATCCACTGCGAAGCGCGCGCTCATCGCCAACTCATTCACCTGCTTCTCTACTAGCTTGGCCAACTTGCGCCCCGTGGCCACACGTTGCTCGCTCACCTTCCTCGCAGCCAGGGCGTACGTCGTCTCCGCCCGTGCCAGCTCCGTCTCCAGCTCCTTCAGCCGCGCCTCGCGATTCTCCAGCTCATCCAGCTTGCCCTTGACCCCTTCGCCGAACGCGATCACCGGTGCCAGTCCCGCATTCCCCGCGCCCGCCCCCGCACCCGCTCCGTACTTCCGCTTCAGCCGCTCCAGCGCCGCCAGCCGCTCCTCAATCTGTTCCAGTCTCTCCGGCGATGCGGTCACGTCCCCCGCAAAGTTCCGCAGCGTCGCCGCCGCATCCTCCACGCTCGCCTTCGCCGCGCTCAACGCGCTCGCTGTCTCCCGAAACCGCTCGTCGAACCGCGCCAGATCCTCCACGTGCCGGAGCGCGCCTCCCAGCAGCGACTCCGCCGACACCTCCGCCTCATACAACATCTCCAGCGCCGCATTCGCGCCCGTAAACAATCTCTCCGCGTTCGCGAGCACGCGCTTCTCCGCCTCCAGCCGCGCATCCTCCTCCGCATCGACGATTGCCGCCGCCTCAATCTCCCGCGCCTGAAAGCTCCACAGGTCCAGCAATCTCAACCGGTCCTGCTCCGCCGCGCGTAGCTCTGCAATCCCGTTTCGCAGCCCACTCCATCGCGCAAACGCCGCGCTCACCTCGTCGGTGTTCAAATCCGCAAATCGGTCCAGCAACAATCTCTGCTGCGTTGCATCGAACGCCACCAGCGTCTCCGACTGCGCATGCACCAGCGCCAGCTCCGGCGCAAGCTGCCGCAGCACCGCCACCGTCGCCGGCTGATTGTTCACGAACACGCGCGCTTTTCCGTTCGCGCCGATCTCGCGCCGCAATAAGATCTCATTTCCCTCCAGGTCGATCCCGTTCTCTTCGAGAATCTGCTCCGCTCCCGGCGTCGACTCGAAGACGCAGCTCACCACGGCCTTCTCCGCGCCAAACCGCACCACATCGCTCGACGCCTTGCCTCCCAGCAGCAGCACCAGCGCATCAATCAGGATCGACTTCCCCGCGCCCGTCTCGCCCGTCAGCAGGTTCAGCCCCGGGCCAAACTCCGCCACTGCGTGGTCGATCACCGCATAGTTTTCCGCGCGCAGTTCCAGCAGCATAAGGGGCTCGTCACCGAGAGCATAGCAGGGCCACCGCCCTACCCCGAATGCCTGCAGGCGAGCAGCCACCTCCGTCGGCAAACCGACAAAACAGCCTCAGGCCACACCTCACAACCCAGAACCTACGTGCATTCCTCGCCAACTTCCCCTGCCACCGCGCCCGGTTACACTGAAACCAGCGTATGACCGTCCTCCCCCTCGCTTTTTTCCTTCTGCAAGACGCCACGACGCCGTCCCCGGGGCTGCTGCCCGGCGCCCATTCCAGCGCGCTCGTGGACATGATCCACAACAGCGGGCCCACCGCACTCACCGTGCTCGGGATTCTCGCCGTCGCCAGCGTCGTCTCCTGGGCCATCATCATCACCAAGTGGCGCGTCTTCAATGACGCCGACGTGCAGGGCCGCCGCTTCATCCGCGCCTTTCGCAAGTCCGGACGCCTGAGTGAAATCGCCGCCATCGCCGACCAGTTCAAGCCCAGCCCGCTGGTCGCCGTCTTCCATGAGATCCATGACGAGTATCAGCGCCAGGCCGGCGGCCGCGGCACACCGCCCAACCCGCAGGCGCTCGAGCGCGCCGCCCAGACCGCCGCCTCCGAATCGCTCACCATCATGGAGCGCCGCATGACCTGGCTCGCCACTACTGCACAGTGCGCTCCCTTCGTCGGCCTCTTCGGCACCGTCATGGGCATCATCGACGCCTTCCACGGCCTCGGCACCGCCGGCGCCGCCACGCTGCGCGCCGTCGCGCCCGGAATCTCCGAAGCCCTCATCACCACCGCCGCCGGCCTGGTCGTCGCCATCCCGGCGGTCATCGGCTACAACCAGCTGACCCAAAGATTACGAGAGTTCGGTGCGCGCATGGACGACTTCGGCCGCGAGCTGCTCAACGCCATCGAGAACGCCGCCCACGTCTCTCCGCCCCAGCCGCCCTCCGCCTACGATGAACCCCGCCGGAGGTCCTGATCGATGGCCTTCACCTCCAACGGCCGCACCCAGTCCGCTCTCTCCGACATCAACATCACTCCGCTCGTCGATGTCGTGCTCGTCCTCCTGCTCATCTTCATGGTCACCGCTCCCGTGCTCCAGTCCGGCATCACGGTCGCCGTCCCGCAGACCCGCACCGTGAATCAGATCACCGAAGAGCACATGGTCGTCACCATCGACAAGAACCAGAACGTCTACCTGCAGGACAAGCCGGTCAACATCCACGATCTTCCCCGCCTGCTCGAGCAGACCGGCCACGCCGGCCCGGCCTCCAAGCGCGTCGTCTTCGTCCGCGCCGACCAGAAGGTTCCCTTCGGCGCCTTCGCCTCCGTCATGGACGCCGTCAAGCAGGCCGGCATCACGAACATCAGCATCGTCACGCGGCCCATCGAACCACAGTAGGCCAACGGTAGGCCCCGAGGAGTCACCTACCCGCTCACCCCATGCCCTTCCACGCCAGCACCGACGACTTCGGCCCCGACCACTTCGGCAGCGGCATGTTCCGCGCCGTCGCGCTGCATATCCTGCTGGCCATCGTCATCCTCGGCCTCGCCCTCTACGCGCCGGAGCACATCCAGCACTGGGGCGAAAACGCGTCCTCCGTCGGCGCCATCCAGGCCTCCATGGTCTCGGCCATTCCGCTGCCGGCGAAGGTCGCGCCCGTCAAGAACTCCGTCCTCGCCAGCGACAACGTCACGCCCGCGCCCAAGCCTCCGCCCAAGGAGGCCACCCAGCCGCCACCCAAGCCCACCAACGTCCTCATCAAGGAGAAGACGCCCGAAAAGACCAAGGTCGCGCCCATCACCCAGCCAACGCCGCCCAAGCACCCGCAGCCCACGCCCGCAACGCCGAAGGCGGCCACCGGGGACGCCGCCACCCAGCTCCCCGAGGCCATTACCCAGCTCAAGAACGGCACCGCGATGGCCACCGTCCAGGACCGCACCTTCGGCAACCGCTACGCCTACTACCTGAAGATCGTCAGCAACACCGTCGCGCAGAACTGGTACACCGGCGAGGCCGACCCGCAGACCTCGCAGGGCAAGCACGTCACCCTCCTCTTCGACATCAACCGCGACGGCACGCCCTCCAACGTCCGCATCGAAACCCGTAGCGGCTCAGCCTCGCTCGACAGCTCCGCCCTCCACGCCATCGAACGTGTCGACAGCTTTGGCCCCCTGCCCGCCGGAGATCACATTACAGTGGAATACACCTTTGACTACAAAGCACCATAGAATCCACACGTTCCTGCTCTACTTACGTCTACTATCTAAGAAGAAGGTCTGAATACGATGCAAACCGCGCCCCCCCGATTTGGACGCCACAGCAGCCGCCACATACTTCAACTCGCACTGTTCCCCCTCCTGCTCGCCTCCTGCATCTTCACCTGCCCCACCCTTCAGGCCCAGGACTGGTTCCATCTCGAGACCTCAACCGGCGCGGGCAAGCTCCGTCTCGCCGTCGCCGGCTTCAAGGCCGCCAACGCTGACCAGGCCACCTTCGCCGACAAGTCAGCCTTCGACACTACGCTCACCGCTGATCTCTCCAGCGCCGGCGTCTTCGATCTTGTCTCCAAAGACATGGCGCCGCAGTCCACGCCCGGCAGCCAGTCCGAGATCAATCTCAATCAGTGGTCGGCCGCTCCTGCCAGCGCCGCGATGGTCGCCTTCGGCAATCTCTCGGTCGTCAACGGCCGCATCCTCGTCAATGGCTTTCTCGATGACGCGAAGAATCTGCAGTACCCGCAGATCTTCAGCCGTCAGTACAGCGACGTCGCCAGCGAGAACAACGCGCGCCAGATCGCGCATAAGTTCGCCGACGAGATCATCGCCCGCCTCGGTGGCGGCATCACCGGCATCGCCGAGACCAAGATCTTCTACGTCAAGCTCTCCGGCCAGAACAAGGAGATCTGGGAGATGGACTACGACGGCGCTAATCAGCACGCCATCACCCACGTCGGATACGCCATCTCGCCGCGCGTCTCGCCCGACAACTCGCGCGTTGCCTTCAGCGAGCTCGGCCGCTCGAGCGGCTTCCAGATCCGCATGTACTCGCTGCTGCTCAACCGCGTCGTAAACTTCTCCGACGCCGGCGGCACCAACGTCTCGCCTGCCTGGTCGCCCAACGGCCAGCAGATCGCCTTCTCCTCCTCGCGCACCGGCGACCCCGAAATCTGGGTCTCCGACGCCCAGGGTCTCGGCGCGCACCGCATCACCGACTTCCGCGGCCCCGACGTCTCGCCCACCTGGAACCCCAAGACCGGCGCGCAGATCGCCTGGGTCAGCGGACGAACCGGCCTGCCCCAGATCTACATCATGGATGCCGACGGCTCCGGCGTGCAGCGCATGACCGACGGCGGCTACGCCTCCTCGCCCTCCTGGTCTCCCAACGGGCAGTTCCTCGCCTTCGCCTGGGACCGCAAGTACGGCCCCGGCGCGCCCGGCGGCCAGGATATCTACGTCATGGAGATCGCCACCAAGCGCTGGATTCAGCTCACTCACGACTCCGGCCGCTGCGACTTCCCCGCCTGGTCTCCCGACGGACGCCATCTGGTTTATGCCAACTCACCCGACGGTCGCGCCGACCATACCCGCATCATGACCATGCTCGCCGACGGCACCGGCAAGCGAGCGCTCACCGGCTACGGCGCCGACATGCCGAACTGGAGCTGGCGGTAATCATAAGGATGACCCTGCACGCGCAGGCTGACGCTTTCGGCCCTAAACTGAATTCGCGACCCGTTTTGGTTGCGAGCAACGATGAGGACAAGAATGATCTCTCGACAATCTCCCAAATTTAAACGGATCCACCCGCTCCTGCTCAGCGCCTCTCTTGCACTGCTTGCAGCAACCGGCTGCCATAAACACGCCAACACCCTGCCTCCGCCCTCGAGCCTTCCGCCGGAGACCGCCGTCCCCGCACCCACAGCCACGCTCACCGCCGATCCCCTGGCCGTCGATCAGGGCCAGTCCGTCGTGCTGAACTGGCGCACCACCGATGCCACCAGCGTCTCCATCGACGGCATCGGCAACGTCGCGATCAACGGCACCCAGACCGTGACGCCGGCCAGCTCGACCAACTTCCACCTGGTCGCCAAAGGCGATGGCGGCACCACCGAGGCCAACGTCCGCGTCACCGTTCGCGTTCCCACCGTGCCGGAGATGTCCGGCACCGCGGACAACACCATGGGTACCGACGCCGCCTTCCATGCCGCGGTCAAGGACCTCTTCTACGACTACGACAGCTACACCGTCCGTCCCGCTGACGAGGCCTCTGTCGCCGCCGCCGCCCACTACCTCAACGCCAACCCGGCCATCAAGGTGCTCATCGCCGGCTATTGCGACGACCGTGGCTCCGCCGAGTACAACATCACCCTCGGCGAAAACCGCGCCAACGCTGCCAAGCAGGCCCTCGTCGCCGCGGGCGTCAGCGCTGACCGCATCCGCGTCGTCAGCTACGGCAAGGAGCGTCAGTTCTGTACCGAGGAGACCGACAGCTGCTGGCAGCAAAACCGCCGCGCACAGTTCACCGTCGATAGATAATTGCCCGGTAGATGCCCGCTAGAGCCACCAAAGGCCGCGCTCTCTCGCCCATTTTGGGCCGGACGGCGCGGCCTTTCGCCTTGTAGACTTGCCTCGTAGGAGTCGCCACCATGTCCCGCTCACGCCTCGTTCCCCTCACCCTCGCTGCCCTTCTGCTGTTCGGCGCCGCCGTGCCGCCCGCCCACGCCGTCAACAAGGACCTGATCCAGCTTCAGGCCCAGGTGCAGCAGCTGCAGGACGCGCTCGCTCGCCTCCAGCAGTCCAACGACGAGAGCATGGGTGTCCTCAAGAGCCTCGTGCAGCAGACCGCCGACGCCGTCAACAAGATGACCGTCACCGTCAACGCCCTGCAGCTCCGCATGCAGAACCAGGAGACCAGCGCCGGCCAAAGCGCCCAGCAGCTCTCCGGCCAGGTCCAGTCCCTCAACGACTCCCTCGATGAGCTCAAGGCCCGCATGGATCGCATGCAGAAGGCCCTCAACGATATTCAAAGCGCACAGCAAACCACCAACGCCGCGCTCGGCAACCTCCCTCAGGCCACCGGCACTACCGCCGCGCCTGCCGCGACAGCGCCCGCCGGCTCTTCCGCGCAGCCCGCGCCCGGAACCCCGCTCAGCGCGCTCACCGGCGGCCAGAATCAGCAGGCACTCCCGGTCCCTCCTCCGGTCGCCGGCCCCTCCGCCGGCGACCTGTATCGCGCCGCGTACGGCGACTACATGGCCGGAAAGTACACCCTCGCCACCAGCGAGTTTCAAGAGCTCATCAAGGCCTACCCCGACGACAACCTCTCCGGTAACGGCTACTTCTACATCGGCGAGATGGACCTGCGCAGCAACAAGCCCTCCGCCGCCATCCACGACTACGATCACGTCCTCGAGCACTACCCCGACAACTCCAAGATCCCCGCAGCCCACCTGCACAAGGGCGACGCGCTCATCGCCACCCGCCAAACCGAGGCCGGCATCCGCGAGTTCCGCTCCCTCATCCAGCGCTTCCCCAACTCGCCCGAAGCCGACCAGGCCCGCGCCAAACTCAGCACCATCTCCCGCCGCTGATAGTGCTTTCTGTTGTCTGGATTAGCAGCGGGCTTCAGCCCGCTGAATACCCGCTAATACAAAAAGGGCTTTAGCCCCGGCGAGAATTAATTCCGCACCTCGCGCAACGCCGTCTCCACGCGCATACGCTCCTCCGCCGTCAGCCCCACCCTTGGCAGCCGCGGAGCTCCACCAAAATACCCGTTCAGATCACACGCATACTTCACGCCCGCCACACCGAACTCATCAACAACCTCATCCGCATCCTTCAGCCGCGCCGCCTTCAGCCGCGCCAGCTCCGGATCGCCATCCTTGAACGCCGCCCACACCTCGTGGCATCCCTGCGGAGCGCACGCCGCAACCTCCGGCATCGCGCCCGCCACTCCAGCCTCCAGCAGCGGCGCCATCTCACTCGCCCGCCCCGCCGCGATCATCTGAAACCCGACCGTCTTCGTCCGTGTCTTGATCGCCGGCTTCGGAGGCGCCACCGCCACGGAAGCCCCACCGCCGCTCAGCGCCTGCGCCGGCACAAACGTCGCCTCGCCTTCACGCTCCACCTCCAGCATGCGCCGCGTCACCGCCGCAAACACCGTCGTCACCGTCACCTCGTGCTTTACATCCTTGGTCGCCGCGCGAATTTCGCCAAACCGCTCCGCCGTCAGCCCCGCATCCACCATCCCGATCACATTCGCATGCGCCGCCAACTCGCTCACCATCTCCACCGGCAGTGCCAATCCGCCAAAGCTCGCATCGCTCCACAACACCACCGGCAGCGCCGCCCGGTCGGCGACCGCGCGAAAGAACATCTCCACCTGTGCAAGTGATCCATCAGACTTCCCGCGCACCAGCCGCCGCCACTCCATCGGCGCGCGCACCAGCACCGCATCGAACCTGGCCTCCGCCGCGTGCTCTGCCAGCGTCAGCGCTCCGCGCACGCTCTCCGCCGCCGCGCCAGCAATCAGCACCTTCTCCTTCGCTGCCGTCTCGCCAACGATCCGCAGCGTCTCGTGCCGCTCCTCATCGCTCAGCCCCGCCGCCTCGCTCCACGGCCCCAACCCCACCATCCCCGCCGCCGGTGTCTGCGAGTACCGCGCGACATTATGCTCCAGCTTGCGCCAATAGCTCGCGCCATCCGCATAAAACGGAGTCGTCAGCGGAATAAACAATCCATCCAGCAGCATGTCTCTCAGAATATCCGAACACCGGGTGCCCCATCTTCGCGACGGCCGGGGTCCCCAGCGAGCTTGCTCGCTGGGGTGGGGCCTCATCGTCGCTAAGGTGGGCATCGCGCGAAGCGCGATCTCTATGCCGAAACCGCCTCCGCCCGCCGCGACGCATGCAGCTCCTGCAGCGAGCTCACGTGATACTCGCCTCTCTGCAGCGCCTCAATCCCATCCGCCGCCGCCCTCGCCGCCGCCAGCGTCGTAATCGTCGGCACACGCGCCGCAACCGCCGCGCGCCGAATCGCCTGCTCATCAAACACGCGGTCCTGTCCCTGCGGCGTATTCACAATCAACTGAATTCTCTCGCCCTTAATCAGGTCGACCACATTCGGCCGCCCCTCCTTCACCGCATACACGCGGTCCACGCGCAGCCCCGCGCCCTCAATCACCGCCGCCGTCCCGTACGTCGCCACCAACCGAAATCCCATATCGACAAAACGCCGGGCTAACGAAGCAACAGCCCGCTTGTCATGATCGCTCACGCTGAAGAACACCGTTCCGCTGGTCGGCAGATACAAGCCCGCGGCCATCTGCGCCTTCGCAAACGCCTCGCCGAAGGTCGTCGCCACGCCCATCACCTCGCCCGTTGACCGCATCTCCGGCCCCAGCACCGGGTCCACTCCCTGGAACTTGCCCCACGGAAACACCGGCGACTTCACAAAGAAGTGCTCGCCGGTGCCGAGATCCTCTCCACTCTCCACCGCCTCCGGCAGCAGCTCCCTCAGCGTCTTTCCCGTCATCAATCGCGAAGCCACCTTCGCCAGTTGCACGCCCGTCGCCTTCGACACATACGGGACTGTTCTCGAAGCTCTCGGGTTCACCTCAATCACAAACACCTTGCCGCGCTGCACCGCGAACTGCAAATTCACCAGCCCAATGACATTCAGCGCCAGCGCCAGCTTTCTCGTATACGCCCGCAGCGTCTCCATCACCTCCGGCGACAAATCGACAGCAGGCAACACACACGAAGAATCGCCCGAGTGCACGCCCGCCTCCTCAATATGCTGCATGATCCCCGCAATCACCACATCCCTGCCATCGCACAGCGCGTCGACGTCCACCTCCTGCGCGTCTTCCAGAAAGTGGTCGATCAGCACCGGCCGCTCCTGCGAATATTCAATCGCCGTCGACATATACCGCACCACCTCGGCATCGTCGTACGCAATCACCATTGCGCGCCCGCCCAGCACATAACTCGGCCGCACCAGCACCGGATACTCCACCCTCCGCGCGCCCTCAATCGCCTCCTCCACATTCGTCGCCATCGCGCCCGGCGGCTGCGGAATCCCCAACTCCTCAATCAACTTCCCGAACCGCTTACGATCCTCCGCCAGATCAATCGACTCCGGGCTCGTCCCGATGATCGGCACACCCGCCGCCTTCAACGGCAGCGCCAGGTTCAGCGGCGTCTGCCCGCCGAACTGCACAATCATCCCAATCTCCGCTCCACCCGACGCCTCATGCTCATACACCGCCATCACGTCCTCGAACGTCAGCGGCTCAAAGTACAACCGGTCGCTCGTGTCGTAATCAGTCGACACTGTCTCCGGATTGCAATTGATCATCACCGTCTCATAGCCGTCCTCGCGCAGCGCAAACGCCGCATGGCAGCAGCAGTAATCGAACTCAATGCCCTGCCCAATCCGGTTCGGCCCCGAGCCGAGAATGATGATCTTCTTCCTGTCCGTCGGCTGCGCCTCATCCTCCTCGTCGTAGCAGGAGTACAGATACGGCGTGAAGCTCTCGAACTCCGCCGCGCACGTGTCTACAAGCTTGAACACCGGCCGCACGCCCAGCCGCTCGCGCAGAGCACGCACCTCGGCCACGCCCTCGCGTCCGTCGCGCCCAAACACCGCCGCCAGTCTTTCATCCGACAGCCCCATGCGCTTCGCCGCCTGCAGATCGTGTGCCTCGAGCGCCTCCATCCCCGCAAACTCCAGCCGCTGCAGCTCGTCCGCAATCATCTTCATCTGGTGCAGAAACCACGGATCCATCCCCGTCAGCCGCGCCGCCTCGCGCACGCTCATCCCCGTTTCAAACGCGTAGCGCAGATACGCCAGCCGCTCCGGCGACGGCGTCACCAGCCGCTGCCGCAGCCTCCGCGGGTCGATCGAATCCGCCGCCTTCTTTCCCGTCTCCAGCGAGCGCACCGCCTTCATCAGCGCCTCTTTGAACGTGCGCCCAATCGCCATCACCTCGCCCACCGACTTCATCTGCGGCCCCAGCGTCTCATCCGCGCCGGGAAACTTCTCAAACTGCCACTTCGGAATCTTCACGACGACATAATCAATCGTCGGCTCAAAGCACGCCGGCGTCGCCTTCGTGATGTCGTTCTGCAATTCGTCCAGCGTGTAGCCCACTGCCAGCCGCGCGGCAATCTTCGCAATCGGAAATCCCGTCGCCTTACTCGCGAGCGCGCTCGACCGCGACACGCGCGGATTCATCTCGATGACCGTCATGCGCCCGTTCTGCGGATTCACCGCAAACTGCACATTGCTTCCACCTGTCTCGACGCCAATCTCGCGAATCACCGCAATCGCCGCATCGCGCATCCTCTGGTACTCGCGGTCGGTCAGCGTCTGCGCCGGCGCCACCGTAATCGAATCGCCCGTGTGCACGCCCATCGGATCGAAGTTCTCAATCGAGCAGATGATCACGACGTTGTCTTTCAGGTCGCGAACAACCTCGAGCTCATACTCCTTCCACCCCAGCACGCTCTCTTCCAGCAAACACTCATGCACCGGCGAGAGATCCAACCCGCGCGAAAGAATCTCCATCAGCTCTTCGCGGTTGTACGCAATGCCGCCGCCCGACCCGCCCAGCGTAAAGCTTGGCCGGATCACCACCGGAAACCCCAGCGCGCTCGCAAACTCCAGCCCGTCGCGCAGGTTATTCACCAGCTTCGACTTCGGCATGTCGAGCCCGATGCGGCTCATCGCATCCTTGAACAGCAGCCGGTCCTCGGCCTTCTTGATCGCCTCCAGCTTCGCGCCAATCAGCTCAATCCCATACCGGTCCAGCACGCCCTGGTCGGCCATATCGACCGCAAGATTCAGCGCCGTCTGCCCACCCACCGTCGGCAGCACCGCAAACTTGCCCACACCTCCGCCGTAGCCGCTGTTGTTGTCTTTGCCGTTATTTTTTTGGTTGTCATCCTTCCGCGTAGCGGGAGGATCCGCTTCTCTACCACCACTGCCCGCATCCATCATCTCGCTCTCGACGCGCAGAATCTCCTCTAAATACGCCGGCGTCAGCGGCTCGATATACGTGCGGTCCGCAACCTCGGGATCGGTCATGATCGACGCCGGGTTCGAATTCACCAGCACCACCTCATAGCCCTCGGCCTTCAGCGCCTTGCACGCCTGCGTCCCCGAGTAATCGAACTCCGCCGACTGCCCAATCACAATCGGCCCCGAGCCAATCACCAGAATCTTCGCTATGTCATCTCTGCGCGGCATCTACTCGTACTCGCCTTCCTGCATAGACCTGGCACGAACTAGCGCGCCTTGGGTTTGAAAGGGCGCGGCTTTAGCCGCGCCACTATCGAGCTCAACACTCTGAGGCTTTAGCCCCTGGGGGGAATGCGTCCAGCTCAAACCGCCCATTCGCCGAACAATACGCGTAGTCCTCTGCCCGCTCGACGAACCTAGCTTCAATCGGATTCTTCGCGATGTATCGTTGGTGGACATCGAAGTCCTCCTCATCACGAATGCGATGATCCGCGAACCCCACCACCCAGACGTCTCCATTCCAACCCAACTCCTTCTTCGCTCGAAACGAGAACCCACCCTTCACACATTGAATCGCTCGCTCCAAACTTTCACGCGGCGTGATCAAAAGGTGAAAGTGGTCATGCATCACAACAAACCCGTGCAGAAGATACCGCTCTGGTCTGTATCGGTAGATCGTGTCAACAAACACGTCGGCCCAGCGTTCATTTTGAAACAGAGGTCGCCGTTGCGCGGCATTGGACGTAACGAAATACGTCTGTCCGTTGTTTCTCGCGACCTCTCGCGTTGGTCTCATCTCTCCCTCGGGGGCTGAAGCCCCTGTTCCTTGTTTTACCAAGTGGCGCGGCTAAAGCCGCGCCCTTTCAAAACCGCACATGAGCCGTCGCAATCATCGTCACTTCTTCCACGCCTCCATCATCTTTCTGAAGTCGCGAAACAGGTAATGCGAATCATGCGGTCCCGGGCTCGCCTCCGGGTGATACTGCACGCTGAACATCGGATCGCTCTTGTGCTTCAGCCCCGCCAGCGTGTTGTCATTCAGATTCACATGCGTCGCCACCACATCCTCCGGCAGCGACTCGGGATCCACATTGAAGTTGTGGTTCTGCGCCGTAATCTCCACCTTGCCCGTTTCAAGGTTCTTGATCGGATGATTCCCGCCGTGGTGCCCAAACTTCAGCTTGTAGGTCTTCCCGCCCAGCGCCAGCCCGAACAGCTGATGTCCTAAACAAATCCCGAACATCGGCGTCTTGCCCTTGAGCTCGCGAATATTCTCGACCGCATACTCCAGCGGCTCCGGATCGCCCGGCCCATTCGAGAAAAACACCCCATCCGGATTCATCTTGAGCACATCCGCCGCGCTCGTCGTCGCCGGAACCACCGTCACCCGGCAGTTCTCCCTCGCCAGCATCCGCAGAATGTTCTGCTTGATCCCGAAGTCATACGCCACCACATGCATCGGCGCGACCGCAGCCTGATCCTCGCCCGGCAGCAGCGCATCTCCCGTGCCATTGCGAGCCTCCTCCGCGCTCCACTCATACCGCTCGCGCGTCGTCACCACGCTGGCCAGGTCCGTCCCGTCCATGCGCCGATGCGCCCGCGCCTTCGCCACCAGCGCGTCCGTATCCTCGACAGCCGTCGAAATCACGCCGCGCAAGCATCCGTTCGCGCGCAGATGCCGCACCACCGCCCGCGTATCGATCTCGGCTATAACAGGGACGCCACTGCGCTCTAAATACTCATCGGCGACCTCAGTAGACCGCCAGTTCGAGGCCACCGGAGAAAACTCCCGCACCACCAGCCCCTCGATATACGGCCGCGCCGACTCCGCATCGCTCGGACTCGTCCCATAGTTCCCAATATGCGGATTCGTCAGCACGACGATCTGGCCCGCATACGACGGGTCGGTAAAAATTTCCTGGTATCCGGTCAGCGAGGTATTGAAAACGACCTCGCCTGTGCGCTCCACCGGCGCGCCGAACGCTCGGCCGCGAAAGATGCGCCCATCTTCGAGCGCGAGAACTGCCTGCATGGAATCTCCCTTAGGGAGTGGACTCTATCCATCCTAACAGGCTTGCCACGCCCTCCGCTCCACAGCCCTGAGCCTCCAAATACAACGGGAGCCCGACTCTCGCCAGGCTCCCGCAACCTTCAGGCCTAAGCCTCAACCACTACCGATACCGGCACACCCGGTGATGATGATGCCACCAGCAATGCCGATGACGATGGTGATACTGCGCCTGGGAAGGACTCGCCATACCCAGCAACATCGTCAGCGAAAATACACCCAGCAGGACTCGTTTCATTGGTCTTCTCCTGTCGGCGGGCGCTCCGGAATCCACCCGACAGTGGGTAAGAGTCTCATGGCTCCCTAAAGTTTGCCCGGAAAATAGTTGCCTCATGCCAGGTCAATTAACACGTCGTCGCCCTCCACCTTCAACGGCAGCACACCCACGCCTCCCTGCTCCGGCGGCAGCGCCTCACCCGTCCTCGTGTCGAAGCTCCAGCAGTGCCACGGGCAGACCACCGCCTCGCCTTCCAGCCATCCCTGCCCCAGCGGCCCGCCGCGGTGCGGACACACATTCGCAAGCGCCGCGAGCCGCCCACCCACATTCGCCACGCACACCGCCATCCCGTTCACCTCCGCCTCCATCACCTCGCCCGGCTTCGGAGCCTCGCTCACCGCACACAACCGCACCCACTCGCTCACTCCGCGCTCCTCATCTCACGTCCGCACGTGAGATGCTTTAGGTTGAACCCCAGACTCAGTAGACTCATGGCCAAACCCTCCTCACGCACACCCCGCCACACCGCACCGCGCCCGGCCCCTCACACTCGCCACACACAGCAGCAGACCCTCCTCGTCCATCCGCTCTGGATCCTCAACGCCATCGGCGCCATCATCGCGCTCTCCATCGCCTTCGCCTATGGCACGCTCTGTCTTCTCTTCTGGCAGGGCCAGTGGCAGCTCGTCCTCCATCCCTCCCGCACCGTCGCCGCCACGCCGGCCTCACTCGGCCTCGCCTTCAACCCGCTCCGCTTCGGCGACAACGCCTCCGGCGAACCGCAGCTCACCGGCTGGTGGATCCCCGCCGACAACGCCGCGCCCACCCGTCCCACCGCCCTCATGCTGCACTCCGGCTTCGGCTCCATGAGCGACGCCCTTCCCCGCGCGCTCACGCTGCACAACGCTCACCTCAACGTCCTGCTCTTCGATTATCGCGGCTTCGGCACCAGCGCCGGCCGCCGCCCCGAAGAATCCACCATGCAGGCCGACGCCGCCCACGCGCTCTCCTTCCTGCTCAACGACAAGCACATCCCGCCCTCGCACATCGTCCTCTACGGCTCCGGCCTCGGCGCCTCGCTCGCCGTTCAGCTCGCCGCATCTCACCACGACATTCCCGCCCTCATCCTCGACGCACCCGACGGCGACTTCGCCGAGCGCGCCCGCACCGATCCACGCTCGCGCCTCGTCCCCACCCGCTGGCTCTTCAGCCAAACCTTCCCGCTCGCCGACCCGCTGCACACCCTCGCCACACCCAAGCTCCTCATCTCCTACACCACCGCCTCGCGCCCGCCCGTCGCACTCCAGCGCGCCGCCAACCCCAGGATGACCGTCGAGCTCGCCAACCCTAACAGCCCCGCTCTGCTCACCGACATCAACCGCTTCCTCGATCTCTACCTGCATTGAATTCGGGTCCCCATCTTCGCGACAGCCTTGTCGTTGCTAAGGTGGGCCGGCTTAAAGGCGCGAAGGCCGCCGGTGTTCAGGCAGCCTCGGTACAGGTGGGGAGGGTTTTGCGGATTGGGGATGCCGGTTGCCGAGGGGACTGCTGGTCCGGCGCATGTTACATAGGTTCAGACGAAGCATTGCACAAAAGGTTTTGCTGCGCGCATGAAGTTTCCTGAAGAGAATCCATCTGCTAACACCGGGCAACGTCCCACACTGCCTTCGCATCGCCGCGCGTAATGCACAATTCGCAACAACATCGACAACGCAGGCAACCTCTGCCAGCGCCGTTCTATCGCCTCACGCGCTATCGCCGTGACAAAACAATTACATGATTCTCAAGAAGCTCCGCGGGTCCACCCGCGCTCCCGGAAAAACCACATCCAGCCTGCGCGCGCCCAGCGTCTTGTACGCCGCCTCACCCAGCACCCTGCGAAAATCCGTCGTCACCTTCAAATCGCGCCCCTCGTTCAACTGCTCCTCACTCACGCCCGGCCACTCGCCATACACCTTTCCACCTCGCACCGCTCCACCCAGCACGAACATCACATTCGCGTGCCCATGGTCCGTTCCCGCGTTGCCGTTCTGTCGCGCCGTTCTTCCAAACTCCGACATCGTCACCAGCGTCACGTTCTCTGCCTCGTCGCCCATGTCCTGCCAGAACGCCGCAATCGTCTCTGAAAACTCCTTCAGCCGGTTCGCCAATTGTCCCGTCGCTCCACCCTGGTTCTGGTGCGTGTCCCATCCGCCGATATCGGAAAACGCCGCCTCCACGCCAAGGTTCGCCTTCATCAACTGCGCCACCTGCTTCAGGCTGTTGCCAAACGCCGTGTTCGGATACACCACGCCAGCCGCTGGCTGATACCTCGCCGGATCGGCCGCCTTCAGCATCCTCACCGCGTCAAACGTCTTCTCGCCCGTCCCATGCAGCAGCGCATCCGTGCTCTCGTCGTACATCGCCTCAAACGCCTGTGCCACCGGCGCCGCCTGCGGCCCGCGGCCGCCCACCGAAAAATCCGACAGCTTCGCCATCGCCACCGCCGGCACACGTCCTTCCAGCGTCCGCGGAACCTCGCCGCCCATCGCCACAGCCCTGAACGGAGAAAAGCCCGGAGAGTCCGCTCCATGCAATAGCTCGACTTGCAGCGCGCGATTCAGCCATCCATCCGGCGTCGACTTAACCCCCGGCGTCCCCGACTCCATATAGTCCTGCGCATCGAAGTGCGACCGCGACGGATCCGGCGACCCCGCCGCATGCACCATCGCCAGATGCCCCGCGTCATACAGCGGCTTCATCGCACTCATCGCAGGATGCAGCCCAAAGAACCCATCCAGATCCAGCACCTCGCTCTTCTGGATCGCAATCGTCGGCCGCATCGCATAGTAGTTCGGCTCCGCATGCGGCACCACCACGTTCAGCCCGTCGCACGCCCCACGCTGAAAGATCACCACCAGCTTCTTCCTGCTCGCCGCCGCACGGTCCACCTCCGCATACACCGCACGGGTCAGAAACGCCGGCACCACAGATGTCCCCACCAGCGCCAGCGCTCCGCCGCGCAAAAATCCACGCCGCGTCACGCCATTCCGCCGCGCCGCATCCCGCCCGCATAGATCGCATCCCCAGTCGCTCGCATCGGTAAACATCGTCTTCGACATGACCTGCTCTCCCTGCTTCCCTACTTAACCCTCACTCCGGCAGCTGTCATCCTGAGCGTAGCGAAGGACCCCCGTATTTGCCGTTGCTCTTGCCTTTGAATTGTCATCCTTCGCCGTAGGCGGAGGATCTGCTTTTGCTTTTGCCTTTGCTTTTACCTTTACCTTTGCCTTTGCCTTTGCCTTTCTTTCTGTCATTCCGAGCGCAGCGAGGAACCTGCTTTCGCCTTACCTCCGCTGAAACTCCGGCGATCCCAGCAACAACCCCGCCATCGTATCCAGCGGCGTCTCCGGCGCATTCACCGCACGCTCGCGCCCGGCCTTCGTCCGCAATAACCGCCCGCCACCAAACCCATCATCCTCCGTCGCCACACTCTGCGCGCGAAATCCCTCCTCCGCGCTCTGCTGCGCCGTCGGATTCCGAAACTCCGCCAGCACCGTCGCCCGCGTGTGCTCCGTCGCCGGCTGTCCCAGCAGCAACATCTCCAGTCGCTTCTCTGTCGCCGCATCCGGCTCGCTCTCGGCTCCAGATTCCTCTCCCAGCAGCGCCGGCCAATCCGTCCTCGTTCCCGGCACGCGATTGCTGCTCAGCACCAGCGCAAAGTTCATCCGCGAGATCAGCGCATTGCTGCTCACCCAATCCTCCGCCTCCCACGAGTACCCATTCGGCGTCTGCATCCCATACACCGGCATGCCCAGCCTGTCCATCGCCTGCACCAGCGGCAGCGCATTCGTCACCTGCGCATCGCTCGCCCGCAGCGCGCTGGCCAGAAACTCCACCGGCGTCTTCACCTTCGCGCGATACACCTGCGGCGACCAGAACTCCGGCGAACGAAACATCGTCCGCAGCACCGCCTTGATGTCGCCATCCGTCTTCAGAAATGTCGCCGCCATCCGGTTCACCAGCGCCGCCGGCGGCGTATCGCTCACAAACCGCTCGGCTAACTCTTCCGAAATAAAGTGCGCCGTCGCCGGGCTCGTCGCCAAAATGTGCAACACCTCCAGCCCCTCGTTCTCTCCACCCTCCGGAATCACATGTCCCAGCACCGTCTTCGGCCCCGGCTCATGCCGGTTCTCGTTGAAGACGAACTCTCCACCCTGGTACGGCCGGTCGACCGTCCATCCCGTAAAGCACTTCGCCACCGCGATCACATCCTGCTGCGTGTACCCTCCATTCACCCCCAGCGTGTGCAGCTCCATCAGCTCGCGCCCATAGTTCTCGTTGATGCCCAGCGGCCGCGCCTTTGCAATCTTCCCGTTCGCCCGTAGCGCCTGCACGCGCCGTGCCCTCGTCGCCGCCGGCGAATCCGGCCCCACACTCTCCCAGTTGTCCAGGTACATCAGCATCGCCGGACTCTTCGCCACCGCCACCGACAGATCTTCAAATCGGCCCAGCGCATTCGGCAGAATCACATCGCGCTCAAAGCCGGGAAGAAGGTACGGCTCATTCTGGTTCTTCTTCACATACACGTTGAAGTGGTTCAGCCAGAACTCCGTCATCACCGCCTGCAGCTGCCGCTCGCTGTACACATCGCGCATCAGCCGCGTCTCCAGCGCCTCCGCGCCCACCACGCGAATCGGCTCCGCGATCAGCGACCCCACCACCTCCACCTGCTCCGGCGACAGTCCCTCCACCAACTGCTGCTTCTCTCTCGGCTTCAGCCCCACACGAAACGCCATCATCTCGTCCGGCGTCATCGCCACCATCTTCGCCACACGCGCATCCGGCCCCAGCGTCAGCACCGCCTGCACCTCATCGGCATCCATGGGCGCCGCAAGATCCTTCGGCTTCAGTTTTCCCTTCTTACCCACCGCCGTCGCATCCGCCGTCTGCGACATCTCCATCGTCTGCGCCGCCGCACCATTCATCGCCGCGCCGTTCGTCGCCGGCTCTGCATTCGCATTCGCCACATCCTTCAGCCGCGCCGCATACACCAGCTCCGCATCCGCATAGATCGCCCGCTCCACCGGATCGCTCGGCAGTGGCGCATCCTGCCGGTCCGCCCTCTTCAGCATTCCGGGTGAAGGAAACCGCTCGATCAGCTCCTCTTGCGACAGCCGCATCGCCGGATACTCACTCATTCGCTGCTCAAACGCCGTATCGTCAATGCTCTCAGGATGCAACTGCTGCTCAAACCACCGCTCGAGCCCCATCCTCCGCACCGCCGCCTCATCCCCCGGCCGCGGCCCAAACGTAAACCGGTTCAACGCCTGCAACACGCGCTGCTGCTGGGTCAGCGGCGCAATTCGCTCTACCGGCGCAGCCTTACGCTCCTTCGCCGCACCACCCGAAGCCCAGACCGAAGGCGCGGCCATCAACCCGCACAGCATCCCCGCCACGACGGCCTTCAGGAGCCGAAACATGCCTCTATCAAACCCACCCCACCCTCCGGAGTTGCGGCGCTTTTACCTCAAAACGCCGCCAGCTCGCTCATCGCCTGGAAGATCCGCTCCGGCTGCGGCAGAATCACATCCTCCAGCAGCGGCTGATAGGCCACAAACGTATCCATCCCCGCCACCCGCCGCACCGGCGCATCCAGATCATGGAACAGCTCATCGCCGATCCGCGCGGCAATCTCCGCGCCATACCCCCAGCTCAGCATGTCCTCATGCGCCACCATCACCTTGCTGGTCTTGCGCACGCTCTCCGCAATCGCCTCCCAGTCGTACGGGCTCAAACTGCGCAGGTCGATCACCTCAACATCAACATGTCTCTCGCGCTCCATCCGCTGCGCCGCCTGCAGCGCCCGCGGCACCACCGCGCCATACGTGATCACCGTCAAATCCTTGCCCGGCTTCACCACCCGCGCCTTGCCAAACGGAATCATGTACTCCGGCCCCGGATACGCTCCGCGCCCAAACGTCTCGCGATACAACCGCTTGTGCTCCAGAAACAGCACCGGATCGTCGCACCGGATCGCCGTCCGCAGCAGCCCGCTCGCATCCAGCGCATTCGACGGCATCACCACCCGCACCCCCGGCGTATGCGTAAAGATGCTCTCACCCGACTGCGAATGATAAATCGACCCGCCCGTCAGATATCCGCCGATCGGCACCCGCATCACCAGCGGGCAGCTAAATTGTCCATTCGCTCGCCACCGCATCACGCTCAGCTCATTGCGCATCTGGTGCATCGCCGGCCAGATGTAGTCGAAGAACTGGATCTCCACCACCGGCTTCAGCCCGCGCACCGCCATCCCTATCGCCCGTCCGGTAATATTCGCCTCCGCCAGCGGCGAGTTCCACACCCGGTCGTTGCCAAACTCCTTCTGCAAGCCCGCCGTCACCTTGAAGACGCCGCCCTTGCCCTTGATCTTGCCCGCCTTCAAATCGCTCAGCGCCTCATCGCGCGTCGCATCGGCCACATCCTCGCCGAACACCACCACCCGCTCATCCCGCCGCATCTCGTCGTGCATCGTCGCGTTGATCAGGTCCAGCATCGTGCGTTCCGTGTCGTCCGCCGTCGCCGCCGGCTGCGTATCGAATTGCGAATCGCGCGGGTCGATGCTCTCCGAATACACATGCCGCAGAATGCTCTCCGGCTTCGGCAGCACCGCTGCCAGCGCGCGGTCCGTCGCCCGCGCAATCTCCTCATCCACCTTGCGCTCCAGCTCATTGATGCCCTGCTCGTCCAGCACGCCCTCGCGCAGCAGCCACATCTGCATCCGCGCAATCGGATCGCGCAGCGCATCGGCCTCAATCTCTTCCTTCGACCGATACAGCCGCTCATCATCGCTCAGTGAGTGCGAGTACGGCCGCGTCACATGCCCATGCACCACCGCCGGCCCATGGCCCGCGCGGCAGTACGCCACCGCCTCCACCATCGCCTCATAGCTCGCCATCGCGTCCGTCCCATCCACCTCGGCAATGTGAAAGTTCGGGAAGTTCGCAATCAGCTTGGAGATGTTCCCGCCCGGCGTATTCACCTCCACCGGCGTCGAGATCGCATACCCGTTGTCCTCGACCAGATACAGCACTGGCAGCTTCTCGTTCGACGCCGTATTCAGCGACTCCCAGAACTCGCCCTGGCTCGTCGATCCCTCCCCGATCGACACATACACCACCTCATCGGCCTCAAACTTCACATCCTTGAATGCCCTGTAGTCCACCCCGCGCGCATCCGCCGCCGGCCGCTTCAGCGCCTCCGGATGGTTCCTGTAATAGCGCCCCGCCTCCGCGCATCCCACCGCCTGCAGGCACTGCGTCGCCACCGACGAGCTCGGCGAAACAAGATTCAGCCGCTCGCTCGTCCAGTGCGATGGCATCTGCCGTCCGCCGCTGGAAGGATCGCTCTCCGCGCCCACCGCCTGCAGCAACTGATCCTCCACCGTCTGCCCCAGCGCCAGGCAGATCGCCCGGTCGCGATAGTACGGAAAGAACCAATCGTATCCCGGCTTCAGCGCCATCCCCGCCGCCACCAGCAGCGCCTCATGCCCCGCACACGATACCTGAAAGAAGATCTTCTGCTGCCGCTTCAACATGATCTCGCGGTCGTCCGTGCGCCGCGAGAGATACATCAGCCTGTAAAACTCAATGAGTTGAGATGCAGTCAACCCCGCGGCCACCACCGCCTCCGCGGAGCGCTCAGCCGCGGAGCCCTCAGCCACTCTCTTGCCTGCTGACATCGTCCTCTCGGCCAACCCTCGTCTCCTCACGCCAGCCCTCGACGATTTTACTCGCACCTTATATCGCTGTCGCACCACAGGCAAGCGGAACCTAATGAATCCGCAATAAATTCTTAGATTCCCACAGCGCTTCCCGGATGCACCAAAACCGCGCCCGCCCCCATCAATCCTTCATTCGGCTCTGCACATCGTGTGCCAGCTTCTCAATCTCCGCGGCCTTCCGGATCACGTCCAGCGAAAGCTCGTCCTTGCCGGTCTTGTCCACCTCCGTCTTCAGCTCATTCGAAAGCGCCACCAGCTTCGCCGCATCGTCCTCCATGCGCTTGTGCCGGTCGTCATTCAGCATCCTCTGCTGCTGCGCGTCCATGTGCGCGCGCACTGAACCCGGCACCGCGCTCGGCTGGTCCGCCGAAGGCATCTGCGGCACCCCCGGCATCGGCTCCTGCTGCGCTGCCGGCGCCCGTCCTCCGTTCGCCGGGCCCGCGCCCAGCGCCGCCACCAGCATCACGCCCACTCCCAGCGTCCCCACCCACCGCAACCGGCCCTCGCGATTGGGTCGCCCGTCTCTGTTCAGTCGCCCGTCTCTCTTTAGTCGCATAGAGACCTCCTCCCGGGCAGCCACAGGCCGGCTCCAAAGACCGCCCTGCTTCCGCTCCCGTTATCCTGCTGAAAGACTCATCCCCAGAACCCCAGGACGCCTTCATGATGCCCCTTCTCGCCCTCGTCTCACAAGTCGTTCCCCTCGTTCCCAAAGAGGAACGCTCCTTCGTCGCGCTCGAACACGGCTGGCACCTCGACCTGCTCGCCTTCCTTCAGCACGGCGTCCCCAAGATCATCGGCGCGCTCATCATCGCCTTCATCGCCCTCCAGATCGTCCGCTTCTTCGTCAAGCGCCTGCGCAAGCGCGCCGACTCCATGGTCGGCAACACCCGCCGCGCCGCGCAGCTCCGCACCGTCGCCGGCATCATCCGCGCCAGCGCCTACGGCCTGCTCGGCTTCTACGTCTTCATCCAGATCCTCGGCGCGCTCAACGTCCCGCTCGGCTCCTTCATCGCCGCCGCCGGCGTCATCGGCCTCGGCATCAGCTTCGGCGCGCAGTCGCTCTTCAAGGACATGCTCACCGGCGTCTTCATCCTGCTCGAAGACCAGTACTCCATCGGCGACACCGTCAAGATCGCCGGCCTGCAGGGCACCGTCGAAGACCTCACCCTGCGCATGACCAAACTCCGCGACGGCGACGGCACCCTCTACATCGTGCCCAACAGCCAGATCACCACCGTCTCCAACCTCTCCCGCGACTTCGCCGTCGCCACCCTCCCGGTCAGCGTCTCCACCGCTGAAGACCCCGACCGCGTCATGCGCGTGCTCAACCAGCTTGCATCCGATCTCCGCACCGACGAGGCCTTCAAGGACGTCGTCATCGCCGAGCCCACTGTCCTCGGCGTCGACAAGATCACCGGCCACGAGGTCATCTACCCCATCAACCTGCGCGTGCAGGTCAACCAGCGCGACGGCGTCCTCCGCGAGCTCCGCCGCCGCATCCTCCTCGCCTTCGAAAAAGAAAACATCGCCTTCGGCACCTCCTCCAGCACGCTCGTGCTCGAACGCCCCGACCCCACCGCCCCACCAGCCCACTGAATTCACTCACAGCTCAAAATTAACTCACAGCTCAAAGCTCACCGCTCAAAGCTGGACACCTCCCCGCCTTTGCCGTTCGCGCTACCGCGGAATCATCCCGATCGTCCCCATCCACGTCTCCACCAGCGCCGGCCAATCCGTAATCGGATACTGCGTGTGCCGCAACCCGAACGCATGTCCGCCCTGCGCATACAGGTGCATCTCCACCGGAACCCCAGCCTTCTTCAGCGCAATGTAGTACGCCAGCGAATCGTCGACGTTGTCCACGTGATCGTCTTCGGCCTGCAATAAAAACGGCGGCGGCGTCCGGCTCGTCACCGGAACCTCCGGATTCAACCCCAGCTCCTTATCCGCCGTCGCCGCATGCGGGACTACAAATTTCTTATCGCCCTGCGTCGCATCCCACTCCGCCGCCTCCAGCGCCAGATGCCCCGGATACAGCGCCACCGCAAAGTCCGGACGGCAGCTCTCCTTATCCGCCGCATCCGCCGCCGCATACAAGCGCCGCTCAAAGTGCGTGCTGATCGCCGCCACCAGATGCCCGCCCGCTGAAAACCCCAGCACCCCCACCTTGTGCGGGTCGATCCTCCACTCCGCCGCATGAAAGCGCACCAGCCCCATCGTCCGCTGCGCATCCTCCAGCGCCATCGGCGACTCCGGATACGGCCCCGACTTCGGATACGGCGCCGTCTTCGCATACTTCTCCTCGCCCGGCACGCGATACTTCAGCAGCACGCACGTCATCCCCCGCGACGTCAGCCAGTCACACACCTCCGTTCCCTCCAGGTCGATCGCCAGGACCTCGTACCCTCCACCCGGAAACACCACCACCGCCGCTCCCGTGTTCCATCCCTGCGGCGAATACACCGTCATCGTCGGCTGCGACACACGCTCCACCGCAATCCACGGCCTGCCCGCCACCAGATCGTTCTTTCCTGTCGTCTCCGCAAACTCCGCTCCCGCCACCGGCTGCGCATCCGGCGCAACGCCCGGCCATATCGGAATTTGCATGTGCCCCGCCGCAGGCTGCCACGCACTCCTCTGCGCGCTCTGCCCGCCCCAGGCACACCCAACGCACAGCGCCAGAAACAAAGTAAAGATCGAAGCCCTCATCGCCACTCCCGCCGAGCTGCGGACATTCCGCACCCCACCGCAAACCCTCATCCTAGGGCTGCATTCCCCACGCGATCAGTCAAATCCGCAGCACATGCCCGAAGAAGCACCGCGCCTTACCCTGATGCCGACGAATCAGCCAACCTTCCCCAGCTCTTCCACCGTCGTCACCGGCGGCAGACACGTATTCCCGCGGCACACCAGCGCAAAGCTCCCTTCAACCCCGACCTGCGGCACCGTCTCGGCCAGCGCCCCGGGCAGCTCCCCAAGCTGCTCCCGGCGCAGCCGGATCACGCTCTTGTTCACCGCAAACGGCCGCAACGCGGCAGCGCTCAACGCCTCCGCGCGCTCATCCTCGCCCACCACCACAATCTGCACCGGCGGCTCAATCGCCCGCCGCAGCGCCAGCCCATAGCTCGCCGCAAACATTCCCAGGTGCTCCACCACGCCCGCAAACGTCACCAGCGTCTCCTCCGCGCGCGTCTTGTACACGTCGCGATTCGTCAGCGTCGCCAGCCGCAGCAGCACTGTCACCGCCACCGCATTGCCCGCCGGTGTCGGCGCATCCTGCAACGGCTTGCGCCGCGTCGTCAGCGCCCCAATCGCTCCCTCATTCGCGCTCTGCTCCATATCGAAGAACCCGCATCCCGTCGCGTCATAAAACCGCGCCAGCATCGCGTCCGCAATCTCCTCCGCCGCGCGAAAGTACCGCATCTCGCCGCTCGCCTCCCACGCATCCAGCGCCGCATTCGCCACAAACGCATAGTCCTCGAGCACCCCCGCAACCCTCCGCTCCGGCTCGACACCCTCGCCGTACGCAACCACGTGCGCCAGCCCCGCGCCCGCACTCCACGCCTCGCGCAGCACGCGATCCAGCGACTTCAGCGCAAATGCCACAACCTCAGGCAGCCCCAACGCTCTTCCCGCCGCCACATACGCCGAGACGCACATCCCATTCCATCCCGTGTACACCGTCTTATCGACATACGGCGTCCGCCGCTGCAACCGCGCCGCATACATCTTCCGCGTCGCCGCATCCACGAACTCGCGCACGCGCGACGCCTCCCATCCCAGCGCCTTCGCCACCTCGCTCATCGGCCGAGGCACATGCAGCACATTCTTCGCCGGGTTGTGATGCATGTCCCCCACTGGCCGGATGTTGTAGAACGCCGCCGCCGCCTCAAACTCCTCGGCCGTCAGCGCGCCGCGCGCCTCATCCTTCGTCCACGTAAAGTAGTCGCCATCGTCGTCCAGCGAATCGTCCGCATCCTGCGACGCATAAAACCCACCGCGCTCGCGATCGCTCAACCACTCATCCATCCAGCGCACAATCCCACGCGCCACCCGCGCAAACTCCTGGTCGCCGAAGCTCTCATACGCATGCGCATAGTTCTTCAGCAGCTCGCTGTTGTCATACGCCATCTTCTCGAAGTGCGGCACAATCCACTGCTCATCCACCGAGTAGCGATGAAACCCGCCCGCAAGCTGGTCATGAATCCCGCCCGCCGCCATCTTCTTCAAGGTGACCGTCGCCACCTCGCGCGCCTGCTCCGCCCGCGAGGTCTCAGAATCCCCGCTCTCCCCAGCTCCACTCGCCGCCCTTCCCGCAGCATCAATCAACAGATCGATCGCCGCCGAGTGCGGAAACTTCGGCTGCGACCCAAACCCTCCATTCCTCGCGTCGAACTGCTTAATCGCCGAATCGAGAATCTTCTCCAGCAGCGGTGCGCCCAACTCCCCGCTCCGTCCCGAAAAACTCTCATTGTGCTCCAGCATGCTCATCACGCCGTCCGCCGACTCATCCACCTCCGCGCGCCGCTCCCGGAACGCCTGCGCCATCGTCAGCAGCACGCGTTGAAAGCTCGGCCGCCCATACCGATCGTCGGGCGGAAAGTACGTCCCGCCAAAAAACGGCTTGCCCTCCGGCGTCAAAAACGCCGTCAGCGGCCATCCCCCTTGCCCGCTCACCGCAGCCACCGCCGCCTGGTACCGCGCATCCACATCCGGCCGCTCATCGCGGTCCACCTTCACCGCCACAAAGTGCTCGTTCAGCACCGCCGCCGTCTCCGCGTTCTCATAGCTCTCGCGGTCCATCACATGGCACCAGTGGCACCACACCGCGCCAATGTCCAGCAGCACCGGCTTGTTCTCGCGCTGCGCCTTCTCGAACGCCTCCTCGCCCCACTCATGCCACGCAATCGGCTGATGCCGCGCCGACCTTAGATACGCCGACGCCGCCCTTCCCAGCCCATTCTCCTTCACCTCACTCATCGCACACACTCCAATCTCTTCGAGCCTACCGCACCACAACAAAAAGGCCGCGACTCTCGCCGCAGCCTTCTCTACTGTCTACTGTCTACCCTCTACTGTCTGCCTCTACTGCGGCAGCGGCGGAGGCGTCTCCGTCAGCGGCTTCGGCGGAGCCGGCCGCGTCGGCGCCGTCAACCCCGGAACCATCGGCCTCTGCGTAATGTTGCCCGTCGCCGCCTCTTGAAGGCTGATCCCGTACTTGTCCAGCGTGTTCGCCAGAATCTGCCCCAGCGAGGCACGGTCGCGCGCATACGCCGCCGTCGCCGAGATCAGATTGTCCTCCGCCGTCGCCAGGTTGCGCTCCATCTGCAGCACATTCGCCGTCGTCGAAGCGCCCAGCCTGTACTTCTTCTGCTCCGCCTCCAGCGCCTGCGCCGCATAGCCCCGCGCCGACTCCGCCGACACATCCGCCGCGCGGTCATTCGTGATCGCATACACCGCATTGATCACCTCAATGCGAATCTGCGTATAGAGCTGCTGCAGCCGCATCTGCGACTGCCGGTACTCCATCTGCGACCGCACCTGGTCGGCCTGCGCCACCCGGTTGCGCAGCGGGATCGAGAGGTTCACGCCCACCCCGTAATCCGGCGAGTTGTTGTTGAACGTATTTCCCAGCACCGTTCCATAGCCCGTCGAGGTCGGCGGCGTCACCGTTCCGCCGCCAAACGAGGTCGCGTTCGGGTTCGCCTGTCCTCCCAGCCCGCTGCCGCCGTAGAACGCATACGCATCCAGCTCCGGCAGCAACCCATTCTTCTCCGCCTTGATCGTGAGCACGTTGTTCTTCATCTGGATCACGGACTGCTCGATCTGCGGATTGTTCGCATACGCCTCCCGCACCAGATCCTCCGTCGACATGTCCTCTTCCGGCAGCCGCTCCAGGCTCACCCGGTCGGTCGGCACCACCGGCGCGTTGGCCAGCTGCGGATCGTTCAAATTACGCACAATCGCCTGCTTCATCAGCAGTTGCTGATACTCCAGGTTCGTCTGCGAGGTCACCAGCGCCTGCTTGTCGCTCGCCACCGCCGCATCCGAGTTCACCACGTCCAGCGGTGCCAGCGTCCCAATCTGCAGCTGCTTGCGGTTGTCCGCCGCCAGTTGCGTCGATTGCTGCAGCGCCCGCGTCTTCGCCTGCTCGTCCTCATACGCGCTCACCAGCGCCCAGTAGATGCTCTCCACCTGCCCGACTGTATAGATCAACTGCTGCCGGAACGCCGAGTCCGTAATCCTCCGGTCGTTCTTCGCCTGGATGATGAACCGCTCGTTCACCCAGCGGCAGCAGCCGTACAGCAGATGCTGCGTCGCCTGCGCGCGAAAGTTCGCGGTCAGCGAAGTCGTATACGTCGAGGCCGGGCTGTTCGTGTTCTGCCGCTCGTTGTCGAACGTCACATTCAACAACGTCCCGGTCACAAACCCCTGCTGATAGGTGAAGTCGCCCGTCACCGTCTTGGTCTTCGTCGAAGGCACCCCGATATACGTATACGGGTTCGGCGAGGTCGCCTGCTCATACTCCAGGCTCCCCGTAAACTGCGGATCCAGGATCTCCGGCTGCGGTCCTCCGCCGTTCGTGCTCAGCACCAGCCCGGATGCGCCCGCGCCGCTGCCGCCCGCCGCGTTCGTCGTTCCTCCCGGCCCGCCGCCGCCCGTAATCGTCGAAGTCGATCCGCCCAGCGTATTGGCCACAATGCCCGTCGACACGCCGCGCAGGCTCGATCCCGCCTTGGCGCGCAGAATGTCCGTGTCCGCAATGTCCAGGTTGATCCGCGCAATCGCGATGTCGTAGTTGTTCTCCAGCGCCAGCGTCACCGCATCGCTCAGGCTCAGATAGATCTTGCCATCCCGCAGCAGGTCGCGCAGGTCCGGCGTATTGCTCAGCCGCGTCGCCGGATACGACATCGGCGTGTAGTCCAGAAACGGATTCGGAAAGAACGGCTTGCCGTGCGTGTAGTCCTTCGCCGTCGGCCGCAGATACAGCGGCTCGGTCAGCTTCGGCTGCGGTGCCTGCGGCAGCCCCGGCGTCCCGGTCGTATCGTTCTCCACTGCCTGCGGAACCGCGGGCGCTTCAGGATTCACCCCGCTCTGCCCATTCACCGGCGCTCCCGTCTGCGGAGTTCCAGCCTGTGGAGTTCCAGCCTGCGGCGTCGCGTTCGCCGGCGCCTGTTGGTTGAGCGGTGCCGGCTGGCTTAAAGGCGCCGGTTGGTTTGTCTGCGACGTGCCCTGGGGGGCGGGCGTCTGCGCCGCTGCGGTGCTCAACATCAGGCCGACGCACGCCGCAGCCTGCAAATCCCTCAATCTCACGTTCACGTCTCCAGACCTTTGCCTTCAACTGCCAATGTTTTTCCGGTTACCTCGGATACGACGATCCCGTCTCCGAAGTTCCAGACCCGCAGCAAGAAGGCAAAGAAACCGCTCCAGTATATCGTCCATTTGCCCTCTCTCCTCACACACCGAGATACGAGCCGGACCACGGATGAGCAGCGGGCTTCAGCCCGCTGAAACAAACCACAAACTGAAGGGGCTTCAGCCCCGGTTCCCGTCCTCCCACCCCCGCCAAAATGTTACCGTCGCCTTGTGCCCGCCTCCACCCACTGGAAGCTCACCCTCAGCTACGACGGCTCCGGCTTCCACGGCTGGCAAATCCAGCCTGCGCACTCCGGCCTCGCCACCATCCAGGGCACCCTCTCCGACGCAATCCATAACCTCACCGGCGAGCGCGTCCTCCCCCAGGGCTCCGGCCGCACCGACGCCGGCGTCCACGCCCTCGCCCAGGTCTGTTCCTTCCCGCTCGCCGCGCCCATCCCCGCCGCCAACCTCCAGCGCGCCCTCAACCGCGCCCTTCCCGCCGCCATCCGCATCCTCTCCGCCGAGCCCGTCCCTGCCAGCTTCCACGCCCGCCACAGCGCCCTCGCCAAAACCTACGAGTACCGCATCTTTGAACGCAATCCGGAGCGCCGCCTCCATCCCGCTACGGACCAAACCGCCCACCCCGACCAGCCCGAACCGCAACGCATCTGCTCGCCCTTCCTCGCTCCCTTCGTCTGGGACTGCCGCTCGCCGCTCTCGCTCGACCGCCTGCAGCAGGCCGCCCATCTCCTCCTCGGCACCCACGACTTCACCTCCATGGCCGCCGTCGATCCGGAGATGCCTCTTCGCAATCCCTCCGTCCCCGGACCACACGCGGAACCACAAAAAATCCAGCACCGCACCACACTCAATCCACAAAAAACGATCACTTTTTCCCGGTGGCACCGCGCCGGCGATCTCCTCCTCTACCGCATTACCGGCAACGGCTTCCTCCACCACATGGTTCGCAACCTCGTTGGAACCCTCGTCGAGATAGGACGCAACAGCCTAGAAATCAATGATCTCCAGAACATCCTTGAAGCAAAAGATCGCTCCACCGCCGGCCCCACCGCCCCCGCCCGCGGCCTCTTCCTCGCCCAGGTCCACTACAACCACACCAATCCACCATCAACCGAGGCCGAACCATGACATCCGCCTCGCCAGCCGCCGCCAACCGCCGCATCACCACACTCGCCGGCGTCCGCTCCATCCACGCCGCCTTCCGCTGGCTCCAGCTCCACGAGCCGCGCCTCCGCCAATGGCAGCGCGAGTTCCTCGCCATCCCCGCTCCCCCCTTCGCCGAAGTCGCCCGCGCTCAATGGTTTGCATCCAGTTTCCTCGACCTTGACCTCAACAACGTCCACCTCGACGCCGAAGGCAACGCCCTCGCCGAGCTCCCCGCCGCCGCAGCCGCAGACAACGCTCCCATCATCCTTCTCTCCGCGCACCTCGACACCGTCTTCCCCGCCGGCACCCCCTGCACGCCGCGCGACGAAGAGTCACGCATCCTTTGCCCCGGCGCAGCCGACAACGGTGCCGGCCTCACTGCCTTGCTTGCTCTTGCTGCCGCGCTCAAATCCGCCGCCATCCTTCCCGCCTGCACCATCCTCTTCGCCGCCAACGTCGGCGAGGAGGGCGAAGGCGATCTTCGTGGCATGAAGCATCTCTTCACCGTCTCGCCCTACGCTCCGCGCATCCGCGCCGTCATTGCGCTCGAGGGCGCAGGTACTTCCACCGTCGTCGACCGCGCCCTCGGCAGCCGCCGCCTCCGCGTCGAGATCACTGGCCCCGGAGGCCACTCCTGGGCAGACTTCGGCCGTCCCAGCCCCATCACCGCGCTCGCCGAAGCTCTCGCCGCCATCGCCCATCTGCCCCTGCCCGCCAACCCGCGCACCACCCTCAACTGCGGCCTCATCTCCGGCGGAACCTCCATCAACTCCATCCCCTCCGCCGCCCAGGCCGATCTCGATCTCCGCTCGCTCTCCACCGAAGAGCTCGATCACCTCGAACAGGCCGTCCTCAAGACCCTTTCCAAATCCGTCCAGGCCGAAGCCCGCCGCTCCCACACCCGCAACGCCCTCCGTCTTCGCGAAGCTCTTCGGGTACGCGAAGCCCTTCGGGTAACAGCCCGGCGCATCGGCGACCGCACCGCCGGCGCCCTCCCGCACGACTCCGCCCTCTTCACCAGCCTCCGCGCCGTCGACCGCCACCTCGGCCTCACCACCGAGCCCCGCGTCGGTTCAACCGACGCCAACCTCCCGCTCTCGCTCGGCATCCCCGCGCTCGCCATCGGCTCCGGCGGCGCCGCCGGCGGCATCCACACCCTCGACGAGTGGCACGATCCCACCCACCGCCATCTCGCCCTCCGCCGCATCCTTCTGCTCCTGCTCGACACCTGCTCCCTTACACTCACCTCGTGAGACATCGATCCGCAGCCTGCATCTTCTGCGCACTTCTCTTTCCCGCCATGCTCTCCGCCCAGACCCCACCACCCGACACCCTCTTCGTCCACGGCGACATCCTCACCGGCGCGCACCTTCTTCCGCACGACCCCGACCCCACGCCCGCGCGCGTGCACGCCCTCGCCCTCCGCGACGGCCGCATTACTGCCGTCGGCGACGATGCGCAGATCCTCGCCCTCAAAGGCCCCGAGACGAAGATCGTCGACCTGCACGGCGCTTTCGCCATGCCCGGATTCAACGACGCCCACACCCACATCGCGCTCGCCGGCAAGCAGCACCTCGACGCCGACCTCAACGGCGTCACCTCGCTCGCCGACATGCAGTCCCGCCTCGCCGCCTACGCCAAGACCCTCGCGCCCGAAGATAAAGACGACTCCAAAGATGAAATATGGATTCTCGGCGGCGGCTGGGATCAAACCAAATGGCCCAGCAAAACACTCCCCACCCGCAAGAATCTCGACGCCGTCACCGGCTCCCACCCCACGCTTCTCTATCGTGTCGACTACCACATCGCCGTCGCCAACACGCTCGCGCTCAACGCCGCGCACATCGACGACCTCACGCCCGATCCCTCCGGCGGCCACATCGACCGCGACGCCCACGGCCACGCCACCGGCATCCTTCGCGAAGACTCCGCGCTCCGGCTCATCCTCCAGCACATCCCGCCGCCCAGCTTCGCCACGCGCCGCAAAGCGCTTCTGCTCTCCATCCACGACGCGCTCGCCCACGGCGTTACCTCCCTGCAGGACTTCTCCGACTGGGACGACTGGCTCGTCCTCGAAGAACTCGAGCACGAAGACCAACTCCCCATCCGCATCGCCGAGTGGATCGACTTTAACCTTCCGTCCTCCATCCTCGAAGCCCGCCGCGCCAGCCACGACCCCAACGATCCGCTCCTCCACCTCACCAGCCTCAAAGGCTTCATGGATGGCTCGCTCGGCTCGCGCACCGCCGCCATGAACGATCCCTACTCGGACGACCCGGACAACTACGGCATCCCGCGCTTCCAGCAGGACAAGCTCAACCAGATGGCCGCTGCCCGCGCCGCCGACGGCTTCCAGATCAACTTCCACGCCATCGGCGACCGCGCCAACGACATGGCCCTCGATGCCCTCGCCGCCGCCGAGCAGGTCGGCCGTCCCGCCGACTTTCCCGCTCCACCTCGCAACCCTGACGCCGCCATCGTCACCGAGTCAACGCCCACGATCACTCCCCGCGACTTCCGCTTCCGCATCGAGCACGCCCAGGTCGTCTCCGCCGGCGCCTTCCAGCGCTTTCACGATCTCGGCATCATCGCGTCCATGCAGCCCGCGCACCTGCTCGACGACATGGCCTGGGCCGCCGCCCGCCTCGGCCCCGAACGCTCGAAGTACGCCTACGCCTGGCGCTCCTTCCTCGATCACGGCGTCACCCTCGCCTTCGGCACCGACTATCCCGTCGTCCCCATCAATCCCTTCCTCGGCCTCTACGCCGCCACCACCCGCATGAATCTCGCCGGCACCCAAACCTTCGGGCCCCAAGAAAAAATCACACTCAACCAGGCCCTCTACGCCTACACCCAGGGCTCCGCCTTCGCCGAGTTCCGCGAGCACATCAAAGGCCGCCTCGCGCCCGGCTTCCTCGCCGACCTCATCGTCCTCGACCACGACCCCACCACCGCCACGCCGCAACAACTCCTCCACACCCGCGTCCTCCGCACCATCGTCGGCGGCGTCACCCGCTACACCGCCCCCTAAAACTCTCCCGGGAATTGATTTTTTGGCGATCAGCGCCGACGTGTACCCTTTAGCGATATGTCTGAAGCGGTAACGATCACCCGGGAAGAATACGAAGGGCTCTGCACGAGTGAGGCCCTCTTCCGCCAAGTAGCGGATTCAGCCCCGGTCTTGATCTGGCTATCGGGCGTTGATGCCCTCTGCACCTGGTTTAACAGGCCGTGGATCGACTTCCGTGGCCGCACGCTGGAGCAGGAGGTGGGCAACGGCTGGGCTGAGGGAGTTCACAAAGAGGATTTTGACCGCTGCCTGAAGATCTACCTCAATAACTTCGAGAAGCGAACACCGTTCCAGATGGAATATAGACTCCAGCGAGCCGACGGCGAATATCGCTGGATATTGGACCACGGCGTTCCGCGCTACGCCGACGGCGGGCTCTTTCTCGGCTTCATCGGTTCCTGCGTCGACATCACGGACGTCACGGCGATCAAGCAGGCGTGGGACACTCAGCAGAACATCTCGAAACGACTGGGCGAACTTGCCGCAATCGTCGAGTCGTCCGATGACGTGATCATTAGCAAGAACCTGGACGGCATCGTGACCAGCTGGAATAGGGCCGCCTCACGCGTCTTCGGTTACACGGCTCAAGAAATGATCGGTCAATCGATCCTGAAGCTCATCCCTGAAGAGCTCCATCCCGAAGAGAAAACGTTCATCGAAAAGCTGAGCTCTGGCCAACGCATTGAGCAGTTTGAAACTCGTCGAATCACGAAGAGTGGACACACGCTCGACGTGTCGCTGACTCTGTCGCCGGTCAGGGATGCTCAGGGAACGGTCATCGGCGCCTCCAAGATTCTGCGAGACATCTCCGATGCCAAGCGCCTGGAACAATCTCTTCTGCAGGCGGAGAAACTCGCAGCGACAGGGCGCATGGCAGCAACCATCGCGCACGAAATCAACAATCCGCTCGAAGCCGTGATGAATCTGCTCTACTTAATCGGTCCGACGATATCCGGTGACGAGGGGCGCGCCTATCTCGCTACTGCCGAAAGCGAATTACAGCGCGTATCGCACATTGCGAAGCAGACTCTCGGCTACTACCGCGAAAACGCGTCGGCTGCTCCAGTGTCTTTGAACGACATCGTCAAGCACGCTGTCGTCATCTATGAGCCGCGTTGCCACCCGGCGGGAATCAAAATACATCAATCGTTGACGTCGGCGCGAAAGGTCCTGCTTCGCCGTGGTGAGATGCTGCAGGTGGTTTCAAATCTTCTCGCCAACTCCATCCACGCCCTTTCGGCTGGGGGAACCATCTGCGTGGACGTAACAGACTCTGAAACAGAGCCGCAAGGCGTCGTCTTCAGCGTGCGGGATAACGGTGAAGGGATCAGTCCGGAAGCCTTGCCGCGGGTGTTCGATGCATTCTTTACGACTCGTGCAACCATTGGGACCGGCATCGGACTCTTCATTGCAAAACAACTCATCGAAGGACATGGTGGTCGAATCACGATCGAAAGCAGCAGAGACGGAAGCGACCATGGAACGAATGTTCATGTTTTCCTGCCCAGCTTCGCCTCCTGACGACGGCACAGGAAGCCACTCAATCATCTGGCACTCATCAGTCCCTGCAAACGCCTCTCGCCTCTGTCTCGATCGGTCGGCAACCCGAAAGTGAGTAAGCGATGCGCGCGATGCAAGCATAGAGTTTCGTAACCTTCTCGAAAGTCCCGCAAGTCGCCCGAACCACAATCATCCGCAACCGTCCGCTAGCCTATGCCCCGCAGCAACCCTCGCCGCCACAGCCTCACCGCTCATCTCCTGCTCATCCTGGTCACGCTGGTCTGGGGAACCACCTTCCCGCTGGTCAAGTCAGCTCTCAACGACGTCTCTCCGCTCCTCTTCAATCTGCTTCGCATGTCGCTCGCCGCCGTCGTGCTGCTGGCTGTGTACGCTTCGTCCCTGCGCGGCCTGCGCAGGCAGGACCTCCGCCTCGCCGCACTCGCCGGCCTCTTCCTCGGTCTCGGCTATCAGCTTCAGACCGCCGGCCTCGCCCGCACGACGCCTTCGAAATCCGCCTTCATCACCGGCCTCGTCGTCGTCTTCGTGCCGCTGCTCAGCATGCTTCCCCGCGTCGCTCCCTCGCGCTCCTCGCGCCCTGGCCTCGGAGCCATCGCGGGCGCGCTCGTCGCCTTCACCGGCCTCGTCCTGCTCACCTCCTCACCCGGCTCCGGCATGGCAATTCTGCAGGGCTTCCACGCCGGCGAGTGGCTCACCCTCGCCTGCGCCATCGCCTTCGCCGCTCATCTGCTCACGCTCGATCGCGCCTCCAAACGCCTCTCCGCCCGCCGTCTCGGCACGCTGCAAATCGCCTTCGCCGCGCTGTTCATGCTGCTCACGCTTCCGCTCGGCGGCCCCCTCACGCTGCACGGGACGCGGCTCGTCCTCATCGCTCTCGGCGTCACCGCCCTGCTCGCCACCGCCGCCGCCTTCACCATCCAGAGCTGGGCCCAGCAACATCTGCCGCCCACTCACACCGCGCTCATCCTCACCCTCGAACCCGTCTTCGCCGCGCTCACCTCGCTTCTCTTCCTCCACGAACGCTTCGGCCCGCGCGAGCTCTTCGGCGCCGCCCTCATCCTCGCCGGCATCCTCCTCGCCGAGCTTCTTCCCCAACGCCCGCCGACCCGCCGCCCGCAACCCGTCGCCATCCCGCCCGCCTGATCCTCCATCGACTCCACGCCAAACGCTCCGCCGTCTGCTTCATCTCATCGAAGCGCTCCGCGCCGCCGCGCCCGCCGCAAAAGACGTTTGAACAAATTCAGCGTCTAATAGGTAGTGGCTAGCCACTGTCCGCCTTCGCGGTCAGCGTGCGATCTTCGCCGGCGGCCTGCGCTTGCCCGGCGAAATCTCTGTGTGAGGAAAAAGAAAGTGATTGATACACCGAAACGTTTAGGGCGCAGTCTGTGGACGCGTCTTCGCAGCGGTCATCTCGCGACTACCTTTGGGCTGCTCGCCGTCCTGTCCGCAGGCGTTCTTATTGGTTCCGTCGTCACCGGCAAGGTCAGCGGCAAGGAGCAGCAGCACGTCGACACCAGCGATGCGCGCCCCCTGACCATCCCCAACCCCGTGACCCTCTCCAATGCCTTCTCCACCATCGCCAAGCAGGTCGGCCCCGCAGTCGTGAACATCAACACCGACTACACGCCCAAGGAGCGCCGCGGCCGCCGCGGGTTCCAGAATGGCCCCCTGCAGATGCAGCCGCCCAATGGCGACAACGACGACAACAACAACGACAACGACAACAACGACGACAACAGCATGCAGGACTTCCTCAACCGCTTCTTCGGCGGCAACAGCGGCGGCCAGATGCCTGACATGGCCACCCGCCGCGCCCTCGGCTCCGGCTTCATCGTCGACTCGCGCGGCTACATCATCACCAACAACCACGTCGTCGACAAGGCCGACCACATCTACGTCAAGCTCTCCACCGATCCCACCGATGACGCCGATCAGGGCCGTCCCGCCACCGTCGTCGGCACTGACCCCTCCACCGACATCGCCGTCATCAAGATCGACGCCAAGGGACTCGACCTCCCCACCGTCAAGCTCGGCAACTCGGACAGCGCCCAGGTCGGCGACTGGGTGCTCGCCATCGGCAGCCCCTTCGGCCTCTCCCAGACCGTCTCCGCCGGCATCGTCTCGGCCAAGAACCGCTCCATCGACGACCCCGGCGCCAATGGCATCGACCAGGGCCAGTTCCAGCACTTCATCCAGACCGACGCCGCCATTAACCCCGGCAACTCCGGCGGCCCGCTCGTCGACATGGCCGGCCAGGTCATCGGCATGAACACCGCCATCTACACCCAGTCCGCCGGCTCCGAGGGCGTGGGCTTTGCCATGCCCTCCAACACCCTCATCAACGTCTATAACCAGCTCATCTCCCCCGAGCACAAGGTCACTCGCGGCTCCATCGGCCTTACCTTCCAGGCCATGCAGTCCTCCGCGGTCGGCCGCGTCTACGGCTTCGCCAACGGCGGCGTCATCGTCTCCAGCGTCACTCCCGGCGGTCCCGCCGACAAGGCCGGCATCCGCCCCCAGGATGTCATCACCTCCGTCGATGGCCGTCCCATCAAGAACGGCGATGAGCTCGTCGCCATCGTCTCCGAGAAGCACCCCGGCTCCACCGTGCGCCTCGGCTACCTCCGCAACGGCAAGCTGGCGACTGCGGAGGTGGGCATCGCCGACCGCGCCAAACTCTACGCCGGCCTGCTCAACGGCGGTCAGCAGCCTAGCGGCCCCCAGGAAAATGAGGTCGGTCAAAGCACGCTCGGCATCACCGTCCAGCCCACCGCGCCCAACACCCTCAGCCATCTCGGCATCAAGGGCGGCGTCTCCATCAGCAGCGTTCGTCCCGGATCCTTCGCCGACGAGATTGGCCTGCCCAACAATGACATCATCGTCGAGATCAACCGTCAGCCGGTCACCGATATCGACAGCTACCGCGCCATCGTCTCCCGGCTCAAATCCGGCGACGACGTCGTCTTCGTCGTCCGCGATCCGCAGGGCCAGAACGGCGGCGGCGATACCTACGTCGGAGGAACGCTGCCCTAACCCTCAGCACCCTGTCCTGCGCGGCGGACGGGCCTCAAACCCGTCCGCTCCAGGCCCGTCCGCTCCAGGAAGATGATCCCTCCGGACGCTTCGCCCGCGTCGGAGATGCCGGTTCTCTATCCCTCGCGTACGGCCATTGAGTACTAAAGACACTGCCGCGGCCTGCCGCTTGAGTTCTTTCGTCACGCTACGAAATATGTACCGATTTTGGCACAAGGTGCCCTTGCTGCCTCAAATCGCTTCCATTAAGCTCATTCACACGTCAGGAGTATCCACTCCCGTCGCTCCTCAAACCGTCGAGGTTCTATCGAAGATGCGCACATTCTCCTCCATCGCCGCCGCTGTCCTGCTCTGCGCCACCGTTCCCTGTCTCGGTCTGACGCACACCCACCGCACCGGCTCGGCCCACGCAAATATTCGGCACTCGGCAGTAAGGTTCCGCCACGGCCGCGCCAGCATCCGGCATGAAGCTCTGCCCCAGATGGATCCCGACCGCGCCACCCAGATCCAGAGCGCCCTCATCAAGTCCGGCTACCTCACTGGCGTGCCCTCCGGCACCTGGGACGCCCACACCGCCGCCGCCATGCAGCGGCTGCAGGGCGATAACGGCTGGCAGACCAGGATCACCCCGGACTCCCGCGCCCTCATCAAGCTCGGCCTCGGTCCTCAGCGGGACTACCAGGCCTCCAACACCATGCCGCGCTAACCACGCCAACCTGTCCGATCCGAAGGGCTCGCCACCGCGCGAGCCCTTCACGTTTAACCACCACCTGCCAGGCATCCTTGCTCCACGCCCCCGCTGACTCGCTGACTCGCTGACCTGCTGACCTGCTGACCTGCTGGGTATGCTGTCTGCATGAACCTCCGTGCCCTCGCTTCAGCGTCTGCGCTCGCCGCCATCGTGTCGCTCGCTCCCGTCGCCCACGCCATCGAGCTCAAGGTCTCCACGCAAGCCCTCGAGCGCACGCTGAATCAACAGCTGTTCACCCAGAACGGACGCTATTACTTCCGCGGCAAGCCCACCTCCGCCTGCTACGCCTACGCCGAAGACCCGCAGGTCAGCTTCAACGGCGATCGTATCGTCGTCCACGTCAAGGCGCACGCCAAGCTCGGCACCACCCTCCACGGCGCCTGCCTCGGCGTCACCCTCAACACCGAAGCCGACGTCTCTATCGTCCCTGATGCGCAGGGCGAATCCATCGGCTTCCGCGACGCCCGCATCGAGCACCTCTCCGAATCGCGCGAGCTCAACTTCTTTCTCGAGCCCTTCCTCAGCCGCAAGCTTCCGCAGCAGATGAAGGTCAACGCCGCCACGCTGCTCCGCCAGCTGCTTTCCAAGTCCACCGAGACCACCGGCTACAACATCAGCCTCGACGATCTCAAGATCCACTCCATGCAGGTCGCCGGCCCCGCCCTCGCCGTAGACTTCGACGGCGACCTCTCCGTCCACTAAACGGATTAGCAGCCTGCTGAAATCGGCCACGCGATGAACGGGCTTTAGCCCCGGGCTACCGCCAACTCACCGCCAGGTGCCACCGCAACCCATGCTCCGCCGTCTTGCGCAGCACCTCTTCATACTCCAGCAGCTCCGCCAGCACCTCGGTCCCCTCGCTGCCCAGCTGCTGCGGATCATCCGTCAGCGACTCGACCAGCGCCTGCACCGTGCGCAGCCCATCCTCCGGCCTGTACCATTGCGGCGGCGGCAGCTTCTTCAGCAGATCCGGATTCCCCGCCCCCTCTTCGATCAGCAGCGCCATCGAGCTCTCATCCGCCGAAAAAAACTCCAGCAGCGGCCTCACGCCCAGCTCCAGCGCCAGCCGCTCCACCGCACTCTCATACCGCGCCAGCGCACGGCCGTTCACAAAGATATTGAAGCCGGGGTCGTCACCCTCGACCACGATGTACATGGACGCCGCCATCCCCGCCAGTGTACCGTCGCCCGCCCTCACCGGCGCATTACTTTGGCTTGATTAATCAGCTCATTTGGTTCCAGCCTCACGGGCTCTCTCGCAGCTCCGTTGGCGACGTCATTGCCGCAAACACGAAAGAGGCCGCGCCTTCGCGCAGCCCCTCTCTATTCTCGTCTATCTTTCTTTTCGCCGCCGGCGATCTACTGCCGGTTGCCGCCCTGCGGCTGTCCGCCGCCACTGCCGCCGCGCCGTCCACCGCGACGACGCCGCCGCCGCTGTTGCTGCCCCGACGGACGTCCGTCGCCCTGTGGCGCCGCCGCGCCCTCGAGCGCCGGCACAGTCACCTCGGCCTCCTCCGCATCCGGCTCGTCGTCGATCTCGAACTCCTCGCCGTCCTCGTCAAAGTCCTCGCCGCCCTCGAGCGTAATCGTCTCCTCATGCTTCGGACGCTCCGCCTGTTCCGGCCTCTCAGCCCGCTCCGATCGTTCAGCCCGTTCCACACGCTCCGGCCGCGGCCCGCGCTCCGAACGCTCACCACGATCCTGCCGCTCGCCACGCTCCGAACGCTCACCACGCTCCGAACGCTCGCCACGTCCGCCGCCATTGCTGCTGCCCTCCGGAACCTCCGGCAGCCCCAGCTTCGCGCGCTGCTCACGCAGCACCGCCTTGCGGCTCAGCTTGATGCGGTTGCCCTCGATCGCCAGCACCTTCACCAGCACCTGGTCGCCCTCGCGCAGCTCGTCCTTCACATCCTTCACCCGATGTTCGGCAATCTCCGACACATGCAGCAGGCCATCCGTGCCCGGGAAGATCTCGACAAACGCGCCGAACTCCGCCAGCCGCACCACCTTGCCGAGATACGTCTTGCCAACCTCCGGCACCGCCGTGATGTCGCTGATCATCTGAATCGCCTTCGCCAGGCCTTCCGCATCGCTCGACGCCACATTCACGCGGCCCGTGTCGTCCACGTCGATCTTCACGCCCGTCGCCTCGATGATCCCGCGAATCACCTTGCCGCCCGGCCCAATCAGATCGCGAATCTTGTCCGTCGGAATCTGCAGCGTGTGAATCCGCGGCGCATACTTCGACTTCTCCTCGCTCGGCGCCGCAATCACCGCATCCATCGTGTCCAGCAGGAAGATTCGGCCCTCCCGCGCCTGCGCCAGCGCCTCACGCATGATCTGCGGCGTAATCCCCATGATCTTGATGTCCATCTGCAGCGCTGTAATTCCCTTGCGCGTTCCGGCCACCTTGAAGTCCATATCGCCGTAGTGGTCCTCAGCGCCCGCAATGTCCGTCAGGATGGCGTACTTGTCGCCCTCCTTCACCAACCCCATCGCCACGCCCGCAACCGATCCCTTCAGCGGAATGCCCGCCTGCATCAGCGAGAGCGATGCTCCGCACACCGTCGCCATCGATGACGATCCATTCGATTCCAGAATGTCCGACACCACGCGCAGCGTGTATGGCGACTCCTCCTCGCTCGGCAGGACTGCCTCAATCGAACGCCAGGCCAGCGCTCCGTGACCAATCTCGCGGCGGCCCACGCCCGTCATGCGCCCAACCTCGCCCACCGAAAACGGCGGGAAGTTGTAATGCAGCATGAACTTCCGCTTCTGCTCACCCTCGTAGCTCTCCATGCGCTGCGCGTCGTCGGTCGTGCCCAGGGTCGCCGACACCAGCGCCTGCGTCTCGCCACGCGTAAACAGCGCCGATCCGTGCACCCGCGGAAGCACGCCCGTCTCAATCGAAATCTTGCGGATCTCATCGAACGCCCGATGGTCGGGACGGATGCCATCGTTCAGCACCTGGTCACGGAAGATCTTCTCGCGCAGCAGCTCGTAGTACTTGCTCAGCTTCTTCGCCGCGTCGGCATCGCCCTCCGGCAGCGCCTTCTTCAGCTCGTCCTTGATCTCCTTGACCTTCGCGTAGCTCTCAAACTTCGGATACTTCTTGGTATCCAGCGCATCGCGCAGCCGGTCGCCAACCTTCGCGTTCAGCTCCTTCGCATACGCCTTGTCAAACTCCTGCTCCGCGACCGCGCGCTTGGTCTTGCCCGAGCGGCTCACCAGGTCCTCAATGCCCGCGCAGATCTTCTTGATCTGTTCATGCGCGAACTCGATCGCATCCACCACGCGTTCTTCGGTGATCTCCTTCGCGCCCGACTCGATCATCGTGATGCCGTCCTTCGTGCCCACGACCATGATGTTCAGCGTGCTCACCAGCCGCTCGGCGTACGTTGGGTTCACCACAAACTCGCCGTCGACGATGCCGATGCGCACCGCGCCCACCGGCCCATGGAACGGAATGTCGCTCAGCGCCAGCGCACAGCTCGCGCCGTTGATCCCCAGCACGTCCGGATCGTTCTCCTTGTCCGCCGAGTACACAAACGCAACCACCTGCGTCTCGTTGCGAAAACCCTCCGCAAACAGCGGACGGATCGGCCGGTCAATCTGCCGCGAGGTCAGAACTTCCTTCTCGCTCGGCCGTCCCTCGCGCTTGATGAACCCGCCGGGAATGCGCCCGCCCGCGTACGTAAACTCGCGATACTCCACCGTCAGCGGGAAAAAGTCGATGCCTTCCTTCGGCTCGCCCGAAGCCACTGCCGTCGCCAGCACCGCGTTGTCGCCGCTCGTCGTAAAGGCCGCGCCGGAGGCCTGCTTGGCCAGCCTGCCCGTCTCAAATTTAATGTGCTTGCCGCCGGCAAGCTCGATCGTCACATCCTGTTTCATAAGCGTTCCCTCTTCTTCTCTCGTCTCTTTTGAATAAAATCTCTCTTCGCTCCAGCGGCCCTCGCGTCTCTAAAACGAAAGCCCCGCTTAAAACGAACGCCCCGCCAAAGCATCCTTCGGCGGGGCAAAATCCGTACACGCAGGCATCACCATGCGCGGATACCGCAGCACTCGCGTGCTGAAACGCACTTGAGCGCAGGCATCTCCCTTAAGAGATCCTGCGCGATTCCTGTCGCTTGGAAATATCAACGTCGTCTTCGCTCTCCGCCGGCCTCGCGCCCAATGCGCACGCCGGCCCGCGATGCGCAGCCTACTTGCGGATGCCCAGCTTCCCGATCACGTCGCGGTAGCGGTCCGAGTCCGTCTTCTTCAGGTAATCCAGAAGGCGGCGGCGCTTCGACACCAGCATCAGCAGACCACGGCGGGAGCCATGGTCCTTCTTGTGCATCTTGAAGTGCTCCGTCAGCTCGCCAATGCGCTCGCTCAGGATGGCAATCTGCACCTCAGGACTTCCCGTATCGGAGTCGTGGGTGCGGAACTTGGTGATAATGTCAGTTTTCTTTGCGGATGCCAGCACGGCAGGTTCTTGCTCCTAATCTCGTGTGTAGTCTTCTATGCTCAGTCCACTTCTCTCAGTGTCTCCATTAAAGATAGCACGCCGGACGGCCATATCCAGCCTTTCTGGCGCGCTATCTGGCTGCCAAAATCCTCTTGAATTGTCCTCTTGAATTGTCATCCTTCGCCGCATCGGGGTCCCCGGCGAGCTCGCTCGCTGGGGTGAAAGGCGGAGGATCTGCTTTCCGTCTCGGGTGGCGAGAAAATGCAAGCCATCCTTCGTTCGGAACCGCTACGCAATGTGCGTCTTCAGAAACTTCAGCGAGCGCTCCCGCGCCACCTTCGCCGCATCCGCGCTGTAGCTCGGCCGGTCCGGATTCGCAAATGCATGCCCCGCGCCCTCGTAGAGGTAAATCTCCACCTCGCCCTTGTGCTCGCCATGCGCCTTGCGCACCGCATCGATCTGGTCCTTGCCGATGTGATCGTCCTCCGCGCCGAAGTGCAGCATCACCGGGCACGCCGGCTCCTCCGCCGCCACCTTGCCGATCCCGCCCGCGTAATACCCCACCGTGCACGCCGGCTCAAACGCAAAGTCGTTGCCCCGCGTCGCCGCCAGCCAACTGATCAGCCCGCCATAGCAAAACCCGATCACCCCCACGCCCTTGCCCGTCCCCTCCGCATACTTGAACGCCGCGGCCACATCCTTCAGCGTCGCATTCGGGTCCAGCTTCGGATAGATCGCGAACGCCTTCTTCATGTCCTCTTCGCCGTATCCCAGTTCCAGCCCACGCTCGATCCGGTCGAAGATCGCCGGCGCAATCGCCACAAACCCGTCCTTCGCATACTCGTCCGCCACGCCGCGGATCGACTTGTTCACCCCAAAGATCTCCTGCACCACCACCAGCGCGCCGATCGCCTCACCCTGCGGCCTCGCCACATACGCCGAAAGCTCATTTCCGTCGCTCGCCTTCACCTTCACCCACTCGCCCATCTCTCCTCCATTTCTGTGCAGCGCATTCTGCAGCCACCTTCGCTTGGATGCTCCAATCGATCCGCACAGCCGTGCACACGTATGAGGGGAATTGTACGGCTCACGCGCCAACAGCCTCCGCGCCTCCGCCACACCTTCACTGCACCACGAACACCGAACTGTCCGCGACGCGACCCAGCTCCTTCTGCCCGCGCAGCATCGCGTCCGCCAGCGTCGCCGCCGAAACCCAATATCGCCCTGCCGCCAGCGCCCTCCGAAGCTCCAAAACCAGCTCGAACCGCACCTCCGGCGTCCGCAATCCCACCTCGCCATACCCGCAACTGCGCCCACTCACCACCGGCTTCCGTTCGCCAGCCAGACCGCAACTCCCAGCCATAAGAATCTCCTTACGGCTCTATCGACAGACTCGCAAAGAACTTTAGAACAATCTCATCCTTTCTTTTCTGGTCTTTTCCCTGACCCGAAAACATGGCCCACCCTACGCCGCTCTCCTCGGCTGCCCGCTCGCCTTCGCAGAAGAATTCCCAACTCTCGCCCCCGCAGTCCTGCTCTTGCCCCCGGCCTCCGCGCCCAGAACAACCCTCAGCCGCCGCACCGCCGAGGAGTGGATCTGCGATACCCGCGACTCCACCACCCCCAGCGTCAACCCGACCTCCTTCATCGTCAGCTCCTCGTAGTAGTACAGCGTCAGCACCAGCCGCTCCTTCTCCGGAAGCTCTTCGATCGCCTCAATCAACTGCTGCCGCGTCTCGCCCTTAAGACACAGGAACAGCGGATTCTCCTCCTCCGCCGCCGGCACATAGGCCAGCTCCTCTTCGCTGCCCTCTTCGCCGCGCTCCTCGTTCAGGCTGCCAATCTCCAGCCCCTTCAAATCTCCGATGAGCTGCTGAAACTGCTCCAGCGTCAACTCCATCTCCGCGGCGATCTCCTGCTCCGCCGGCGCGCGTCCCAGCCGCTGCGTCAGCGCGCGCACCGCCTCCTCCACCGCGCGGCCCTTGCGCCGCAGCTCTCGCGGGCTCCAGTCCAGCATCCGCAGCGAATCCAGAATCGCCCCGCGGATCCGAAACTGCGCATAGCTCTTGAACTGCACATGCCGCGCCGGGTCAAACTTGCTGCACGCGTCGATCAGCCCCAGCGTCCCCGCCGACACCAGCTCCTCCAGCTCCACATGCTGCGGCAACCGCTCATGCATCCGTCGCGCAATAAACCGCACCACCGTCAGGTGCTCCAGCAGCAGCCGCTCGCGGTCCTCGTTCGCGGAACCCTCCGCAGCCTCTGCAGCACACGCCTCGAGCGCAGCTGCAGGAGACATCATGCATGCCTCTGCATCCCTCGCTCCAAAACTCCCTGCGCTTATCACTCCAGGACTCCCTGCGCTCGTCGCTTCAAAATGGATCACCATAGCAACTCCCTCTCGGCCGCTCGCATCTCTCTTCCCCTTGCGAACGGCGCGGCGTCAGCATCATCACTGCGCCAACGTGAGACATTAGTGCACCGCGCGTGCCACAACAGCCCACACCACCTAAGCGAAATCAAAGACCCCGCCTAAGAGCAGGCAAAGAAAAGCCCCTGTCTCCAGGGGCTGCGTTGAAAACAAATCTCGCTTTAGAACAGAACCAGCAGAACGTAACCAGAGCCGCAATGCATAGCGCGCCTCAGCGCAGAGCCAGCCCTCGATCCAGCACGCTCTCACTAATCCGGCACGTTCTCACTCAGAGCAAAGCGCTCTTCGATCCAACGTTGACTCAATAAGCTGCCATCGAGAGTGGAGCCCTTGGTGGGTTCGCGCAGCTCTCACCCGCGCGGCTTGCGCCGATAGCGCACATGCTCCGTCACAATCTCCGCCGCGTCCCCCGCCAGAATCACGGCCCGCTCCAGCACATGTCCCAGCTCGCGCACATTCCCCGGCCAGTCGTGCCCTTGCAGCATATCCAGCGCCTCCGCCGTCAGCCGCTTCCGCGGTCCCTCCTTGCCCATCCGGTCGAGCACATGCTCCGCCAGCAGCGGCAGATCGCTCATCCGCTCCCGCAGCGCCGGAACCTCCAGCGGAAAGACCGCCAGCCGGTGAAACAGGTCCAGCCGGAACGTCCCCTCCACTACGCGTCTCTCAAGATCCTGATGCGTCGCCGCAATCACCCGCACATCCACGCGCACCACATCGTTGTCGCCGACGCGCTGCAGCTCACCGCACTCCAGAAACCGCAGCATCTTCGCCTGCACCGCCAGCGGCATCTCTCCAATCTCATCCAGAAACAGCGTCCCTCCATTGGCCGCCTCAATCCGTCCCGTGCGCGACTGCACCGCGCCGGTGAACGCGCCGCGCGCATGTCCAAACAGCTCCGACTCCAGCAGCGTCTCCGGAATCGCCGCGCAGTTCAGCACCGTCATCGGCCGGCTCGCGCGCGGGCTCAGCCGATGCAGCGCCATCGCCACCACCTCTTTGCCCGTTCCCGTCTCTCCCTCAATCAACACCGTCGATCGCCGCGGAGCCACCAGCCGGATTAGCCTCGCCAGCTCCACCATCGGCGCGCTCTCGCCCACCATCTCCGCAATCGGAGTGACCTTGAGCCTGCCGGTCAGAGCCCGCTCCACCACCGCCGGACAATCCTCCGCAGTCAGAACCGTCGCCACAGCCACAGCCGTCGCCACCGCCGTATCCGACATGCGCGAACTCCATGCTGCCGGCGCCGCAGGCTCCATCTCCGCCGTGCGCCCATCCCACGCCGCACTCCGATCCACCCACGCCGCCGCGCGCTCCGCAGGCACCTCCGCCGGCGCGGCCAACCACGCAGCCGTATCCGTGCGCACCGGCTGTTTCACCTCCCGAAGCGCATGCAGCAGCTCATTCCTCCGCGCGCTCCGCACCGGCGTCAGCGGCCCCGCTTCCATGCTCAGCACCTCCAGCTGCGGATAGAGCGCTGCAATCTGCCCCGCAAACTCCGTCGCCTCCAGGTCCGGCAGCCAGTCATCCATCAGCAGCGCCTCGGCCTTCTGCTCCTCCACCAGCGACAGCGCCTCCGCGCCTCCGCTCGCCTCGTGCACATGCCAGCGCAGGCCGGTCAGGCTTTCCCGCAGCCGCTGCCGCAACGCCGCATCCGCGCTCGCCAGCACCACATCCTTCCGCGCACCTGAAACGCCTGCCCTGAGCGTAGTCGAAGAGTTCATCGCCGCACCTCCATTGCTTCCCGCGCATCCCGCGCCTCGCAATGCGCCAGCTGCGCCCGCAGCCGCCGCACGTGCTCCATCAACTCGCGCAGATCGCTAAGCCCACCCTCCACCGTCTGCCGCAGCGTCGCCTCATCGCCGACCCGCTGCCCAATCTCCAGCCGCCACTGCAACCGCGTCAGCGGCTGCGCGAGCTCATGCAGCTCGTGCCGCAGCTCCGAGACCGCAATCGCCGCCTCCTCTACATCTCCCGCAGCATCTCCTACAGCCGCTCCCCTCTCCACAACCGCCAGAACCGCCGCGCCCCTCATGCCTGCACCGCCATCGCGCACACTCCCACCGCACCAACCGCCTGCATCGCAGCCACTCTCGGGGTCAGGCTCGCCATCCGGTATCCGCTCCCGCGCACCGTCTCAATCAGCGCCCCCGCCGACTCCGCTCCGTCGCCGCGCGCCGCCGCCAGCTTTCGCCGCACGTAGTTCACATACACATCCAGCACATTCGTTCCCGAATCCGGCTCCATGTGCCACACCTCACGCAGCAACTCCGCGCGCGTGCAGCAGCCGCCCCGCCGCAGCAGCAGAAATTCGAGCAGCGCAAACTCCTTTGCCGTCAGCTCCACCGCCGCTCCGTGGCAGTCCACCGTCCGGTGCAACCGGTCGAGCGCCACGCCGCCCCACTCCAGCACCGGATCCTCAAACCGCTCCCGGCGCCGCAGGATCGCCCGGCACCGCGCCGTCAGCTCATGAAAGCTGAACGGCTTCGTCAGAAAGTCGTCCGCGCCCAGGTCCAGGCAGCGCACCCGCTCCTCCACCTCGCCGCGCCCGGTCAGCACCAGCACCGACGTCCGCGCCAACGACGCCGCCAGCTCCGCCAGCACCTCCGTCCCATCTCGCCGCGGCAGCCCCAGGTCCAGCACCAGCAGATCGGGCGCCCATGCCGCCACCCGCTCCAGCGCCGCCTCGCCGTCTCCCACCAGCTCTACCTCGTGGCCCTCGATCTTCAGACCCTTTTCCAGAAACATTCCTAAAGCCCGGTCATCCTCTGCAATCAGCACTCGCATCGCTTGTCCTCATATACTGCTCAACGGTTCCTGGGAGAAGAGGAGAGGCGAATCTTTCTACGTTATTTCTTTTTCTTTTGTTCGCCCGCCTCGTACGGGACGGGGTGTTTTTTAACCATGCACCGTGGGGCGTATCCGGACAAGGAAAAAGCGAAGAAAAATGAAATGAACCGTCCCGTTTTGGGAATGGGTAACGGTACCTTCCACCCCCTTCCCTCCCGTAACTGCCCGGATTCCATGCAGATTTCCCTTGCAGTTCGCCGTTTCTTCGCTAAAATGGCCGCATGGCGATCACCCGGCGGCAAAAAGAGGTTCTCGACTTTCTCTCCACCTTCACCTCCCGGCACGGCTACTCCCCGTCCTATGAGGAGATGGCCGCCGGCCTCGGCCTCAGCTCCCTGGCCACCGTGCACAAGCACGTCACCAACTTGCAGAACAAAGGTCTGCTGCAGCGCGCCCACAATCGCAGCCGCTCCATCGATGTCCTCCCCCAGCGTTCGCAGCGCAAACACTTTGAGCGCCTTCCCCTGCTCGGCCGCATCGCCGCCGGCCAGCCCGTCGAGGCCATCGAAACCGCCGAGTCCATCTCTCTCAGCGACATCATCGGCGGCCGCGAGGTCTTCGCCCTTGAGGTCCGCGGCGACTCCATGCGCGACGAGCACATCGTCTCCGGCGACTACGTCCTGGTCGAGCGCACCCGCACCGCCCGCGAAGGCGAGATCGTCGTCGCTCTCATCGACGGTGCCGACGCCACCCTCAAGCGCTTCTACCGCGAAGGCGCGCTCATCCGCCTGCAGCCCTCCAACACCGAGATGGCGCCCATCTACGCCCCCGCCCAGAACGTCGCCATCCAGGGCAAGGTCCTCGGCGTTCTCCGCAAGTACGCCTGATCGACCTTCCATCGGGAACCAACGCCGCCGCCACTACGTACCTCAGCTACGTACCCGTTTCCACGCAGCTGGAGGCTGAAGTTGAACTCGTCCAGAAGGTCCCGCAAGCGGCTTTGGATCATCCTCGGCGTCATCGTGCTCGTCCTCATCGCCGGCGGAGCCCTGGGACTCCGCGCCCTCAACACGCCGGACAAGCTCGACCCCTCCCAGCTCGGCAAAGCCGAGGTCGGCGACATCGCCCGCTCCGTCGTCGCCACCGGCAAGATCTGGCCCATCACTCAGGTCGAGGTCAAATCCAAGGCCTCCGGCATCGTCACCAAACTCGACACCGACATCAATCAGCCGGTCCACGTCGGCCAGGTGCTCGCCCAGCTCGATCAGGAGGAGATCCTCGACGAGGTCGCCGCGCAGAAGGCCCAGTTCGACGCCGCCGTCGCCAATCTCCGCTCCGCCCAGGCCGCCGTCGCCTATGACAAGGTCGCCGCCGAGGCGCCTGATCTTCCCGACTGGCAGCGCAACTGGCATCGCGCCGCGGAGATGGAGCGGTCCGGCGTGCTCTCCAAACAAAGCGCCGATCAGGCCCAGCAGCAATACCTCTCCGCGCTCAACACCCGCGACCGTGCCGTCGCGCAGATCACCGTCGATGCCGCCAAGGAACGCCAGGCCCAGTCGCAGGTCGCCTCCAACCAGGCCTCGCTCAAGCAGCTCGAGGAGCAGCTCTCCTACACCACCGTCACCTCGCCCATCAACGGCGTCGTGCTCTCGCGCGACGTCCAGGTCGGCGACGCGGTCAGCTCCATCCTCGTCCTCGGGTCTACCGCAACGCTCGTGATGACTCTCGGCGATACCCATCAGGTCTATGTCAAAGGCAAGGTCGACGAGTCCGACATCGGCAAGGTCTATCTCGGCCAGGCCGCCCGCATCAAGGTGCAGAGCTTCCCTGACCGCACCTTCTACGGCAAGGTCACCAAGATCGCTCCTCTGGGAGTAGAAAAGGACAACGTCACCACCTTCGAGGTGCAGATCTCCATCGACAACCCGGGCGGTGAGCTGAAGGCCAACATGACCGCCAACGCCGAGATCGTCCTCGAAGAGCACAAGCACGTCCTCACCGTGCCCGAACAGGCCGTACTCTACGACAAGGATCGCAACGCCACCATCTGGGTTCCCGACCCGCACGGCAAGGACGGCCACCGCGTCGTCCCCATCAAGGTCGGGCTCTCCAACGGCAGCCGCATCGAGATCACCTCGGGCCTCAAGCCCGGCGACACCGTCATCCTGCAGCAGACGTCATAGCCTTGCTGTTGCCGACTTTGTCTTTGCTTTTGCTTTTGCTTTTCTGGTTGTCATCCTGAGCGTAGCGAAGGACCTGCTTTTGCCTTCGCCTTTGCGAACCAACCACGTGTTACTGGAGTACATCCGATGAACCTCATGACCGCACGCCCGCTTCTTCTCTCCGCTCTCCTGCTCGGCTTCACCACCGCGGCGCTCGCCGACAGCACCTTCGATCGCACCCTCAACGTCTCCGCCCAGCCGGATCTCTACGTCTCCACCGGCTCCGGCAACATCCACATCACGCCCGGCGGCGGCAGCCAGATTCACGTCATCGGCCACGTCCACGTCAGTTGGAGCGCCTTCGGCGACGTTGGCGGACGCGTGCAGCGCATCGTCGAAAACCCTCCCATCACCCAGGACGGCAACACCGTCCGCGTCGGCGAGGTCACCGATCACAGCCTCTTCAATAACATCTCCATCGACTACGACATCAGCGTCCCCAACGATGTCGCGCTGAACCTCCACAGCGGCTCCGGCGACATCGAAGTCAATCACGTCGGCCGCTTCCTCTCTGCCTCCAGCGGCTCCGGCAACGTGCGCGCCCACGGCCTCCATGGCCCCGCCGATCTCGAATCCGGCTCCGGCGATCTCGAGCTCGAGGACGACGCCCCCGGCGACGTCAAGGCCAAGACCGGCTCCGGCGACATTCAGGTCCACGGCTTCAGTGGCCCCTTCAACGCCCGCACCGGCTCCGGCGACATTACCGCCGACGGCCACCTGCAGGGCTCCAGCATGATCACCGCCGGCTCCGGCGATGTGAAGCTTCATCTCACCCCCGACTCCCGCTTCACCCTCGAAGCCTCCACCGGCTCCGGCGACATCCACGTCCACATGCCGGGCGTCTCCTCCACCAACGACGACAGCTCGCGCCACCACGTCACCACCTCCATCAACGGCGGCGGCCCTCCGCTCGAAATCCGCACCGGCTCCGGCGACATCGAAATCTCGCCACGCTAGTCCCGCTAGCAACGCGAAGCTGTCCTCTCCCACCGCGCCAGAACAGCGTCTCTCCTCCGAGACTCTGTCATCTCGACCGGACCCTGAGCGAGTGGAGCGAGTCGAAGGGGGAGTGGAGAGACCCCTGTATTCTGCCCGTATCAACACGGCTGCCGACCGCCGGCTAAACTTCCATCATGTCCCGGCCCCGCCTGCTTGTCTTCGATCTCGACGGCACGCTCATCGACTCCTCGCTCGATCTCTGCAACTCCGTCAACGCGGCCATGACGGCCGTCGACAAGCCCACTCTTCCCAACGCGCTCATCGCCAGCTACATCGGCGACGGTGCCGCCATGCTCGTCCGCCGCGCCCTCGGCGATCCCGGCGACCTGGACTCCCGCGACCCAGACTCCCGCGACCCAGACTCCCTGGAACCTGACGCCCGCGACCCCTCCGCCGGCGCCCCGCTCTTCCACCGCGCCTTCGATCTCTTCCTCGCCCACTACCGCGAGCACAAGCTCGACAACACCCGCTGCTACCCCGGCGTTCTCGAAGCCCTCACCACCATCCGCACGCGCAATCCCGATCTGCCCATGGCCGTCCTCACCAACAAGCCCGTCAACCCCTCCCGCGAGATCTGCCGCGCCCTCGCCCTCGAGCCGTTTCTCTTTCAGACCTATGGCGGCAACTCCTTCGCCTCCAAGAAACCCGACCCCGAAGGTCTCCTCACGCTGATCTCCGAAGCCGCGCATCTCGCCGGCTCATCCATCGCGCCCGAATCCGTCGTCATGATCGGCGACTCCGACGTCGATATCCTCACCGCCCGCCGCGTGGGCGCGCGCTCCGTCGGTTGTCTCTTCGGCCTCGCCCCACACACCCTCGAGGCTGCACAACCCGACCTCACCGTCCGCCACCCCTCAGAGTGGCCCACTGTCCTCAGCCTTTAGAGCGCGCCAATACCCGCGTCAGCTCTTCCCATCGGCTCTTCCCATCAGCTCTTCCAGGCCCCCAGCAGTCTCCGCACCAGGATCAACTCGCCGACGTGATACGCCTCATGATCGGCAATCAGCAGCGCCTCGCGCAGCAGGTTCTGCCCATCGCCCCACGCGAACGGCTCGGCGAGCTCCGCATCGTCCGCCGCCTCCACCAGCTTCTCGAACGCCGCGCGGTCCTCATGCACCTTGCGCACCGACTCCTGCCACGCGCTCGCACTCGGCGGCTCAGGATTCTTCGGCCAGAATCCCTCCGGCCATTTCCGCGGCTTGTAGCCCCCGGCCTCATTGCGGCTGAACTCCAGGATGTCGCGCTGCGCGATCCGGATATGCTCCAGCAACTGCCACGCCGAGTACGGCAACCCCTCCGGCGCCACCCCCCGCAGCTTCGCCGGCAGGTCCTTCACCGCGGCCTCAAACGTCGCATGCGCCTGCCCTCCATCCAGCAACCTCTTCAACTGCTTGCGAAGCTCTCCGCCCAGACTCCGCGACGGCGGCGTCGCTGCCTTCTTCTTCGACTGAATCATCGCTCCCTCTCGCGCGGAGACGCATCCTCGCATCGCCGCTGCTCCCCTTCGGATGCACGCGCGGGCAGCAACGTTCTAACTCTCTAGCCTTTCTTCGATTACGCCCGCGCCCCACGCTCCGCCGGCCAAAGCCACGCCGCTCCGCGCACACCGCTCGAATCCCCGTGCACGTTCCGCAGCAGCGGCGTCTCCACCCCGCCTCCAAATCCCCCGCCGCCAAATCCATAGCCACGCAGCCGCTCCGTCACGCCGCCCGCATACAGCCGGTCGATCCGCGACAACCCACCGCCCAGCACAATCGCATCCGGGTCGAGAACATTCACCACCGTCGCCAGCCCGCGCGCCAGCCGTTCTTCGAGCCTCGCCAGCGCAGCCTCGGCCTCCGCATCGCCCTGCTCCGCAGCCGCTGCAACTTCGGCTGCACGCATCACGCGCCCGCTCGCCTTCGCAAAATCGCGCTCAAACGCCGGCCCCGAGATCCACGTCTCCAGGCACCCACGCCGTCCGCAATAACACGCCGGCCCCGGATACTCCTCCGCGCTCGGCCACGGCAGCGGCGTATGCCCCCACTCGCCCGCCAGTCCATTCGGTCCGGCATGAATCCTCCCGCGCACCACCACGCCTCCGCCGCAGCCGGTCCCCAGAATCACGCCGAACACAACCTCCGCGCCCACCGCCGCGCCGTCCGTCGCCTCGCTGATCGCAAAACAGTTCGCATCGTTCGCGCAGCGCACCTCGCGCCCCAGCGCCTCGCTCAGGTCGCGCTCCAGCGGCTGCCCATTCAGCCACGTCGAGTTCGCATTCTTCACCAGCCCCGTCGCCGCAACAATCGTCCCCGGAATCCCCACGCCCACCGTGCCTTCGCGGCCCGCCGCCCGCTCCAGGTCGAGCACCAGCCGCCTCACCGCCGCCACCGTTGCTTGATAGTCCTGCTGCGGCGTCTCCACACGCACTCGCCGCAGCTCCCGGCCCGCATCCTCCAGCGCCAGCGCCTCTATCTTGGTCCCCCCAAGGTCAACCCCAATCCGCATCTCTCTCCCGCTTCACATCCTTCAGCAGAGGCCCGGGCCTCAGCTCATGGAACTACTTCGATCCCGGCGGCACAACCCCATTCATGCGCAGGTACTCCACCATCTGTCCATAGTGGTCAAACCCATGCGCCGCGATGAAGGACGCAACCACTGACCGCGTGTGAAGGCCATCGACGCCCTCAATCGCCGTGTAGGCGTTCTCCGGAGTGATCGTTGCAATTGCCTTGTGCGCGTACGCGAACGAATCGACAGCAGCCTTCAGCAGCTCATCTTTTGTGGTGAGCTTCGCAATGGCTCTTGCGTCAGGCGGCATCTTCTCTCCCAGGATCGCAGAGCCGAAGTAATAGTTCGCCTGGCTCACGTGCGCAACCTCCTGTGCAAAGGTTCGGACACCCTCATACTTCGCACCATTCGTCGACGGAGGCGCAAAGCCATACTTATCCGCCGGCATCGCCTTCGCCACGCCCATAAACTCATGCTCAAACAGATTCAGCAGCTCATCCTGCGCCTTCACGGGCGAAAGCATCGTCCCCGGCGCCGGCGCTCCGCCATCGGATCCCATCTGTGCCGCAGCAACAATCGTCGAGCCCGCCAGAATCAATGCAACCGCGAAAGTACGAAGACGCATGACATCACCTCATCATCAGTAATTGAAACCGCCCACCCAGCCTAGCAGAGCCGCACATCTCGCAACGCGATAAGCTGAAGCTGGCTCGCGAAGCTGAATCTTGGCCGCGCACGCCCCTCTCCCATGCGCATCGATCTCGACGCCAACGCGACCACCCCTCTGCTTCCCGCCGTCCTCGAGGCCATGCATCCCTTCTTCCTCGAGCATCACGGCAACCCCAGCTCCGCGCATCACTCCGGCCAGCGCACCCGCGCCGCCGTCGAGCACGCCCGCAACGCCGTCGCCGCGCTCCTCCACTGCACCGCAAAGGAGATCGTCTTCACCTCCGGCGGCACCGAATCCGACAACCTCGCGCTCTCCGGAATCCTCACTCCCTTTCTTGATCGCGACGAGCCCGCACATCTCGTCACGACCCAGATCGAGCACCACGCCGTCCTCTTCGCCGCCCAATCCCTCGAGCGTCGCGGAATCGAAGTCACCTACTTAAAGCCCGATCGCAACGGCGTCATCAATCCCGACGATCTCGCGTCCGCCCTCCGCCCCCACACCAAGCTTGTCAGCGTCATGCTCGCCAATAACGAGACCGGAGCCATCCAGCCCGTCGGCAAGCTCGCCCGCCTCGCCAAAACCTACGCCGAAAAAAACAACATCAACATCCTCGTCCACACCGACGCCGTCCAGGCCGCCGCCAAACTCCCACTCGATCTCAGCGGCGAATTTAAAAACATCGACCTGCTCTCCCTCTCCGGCCACAAGATGTACGCCCCGCAGGGCACCGGCGCGCTCTTCGTCCGCAAGGGCGTCGAGCTCGCCCCGCTCTTCCACGGCGGCCCGCATGAGCGCCAGCGCCGCGCCGGAACCGAAAACGTCCCCGGCATCGTCGGCCTCGGCCGCGCCGCCGAGCTCGCCTCTTCCTGGCTCAACACAAACTCGCAGCTCACAGCTCCCAGCTCACAGCCGAACGCACAAACCCCCGACTCGCAGCTCGCAGCTCACAGCTCGCAGCTGGACGCACAAAACTCAACCTCTGCATCGCCCGCCGAGCTCGCCGGCCTCCGTGACCGCCTCGAGCGCGGCCTGCTCGCCGCCATTCCCGGCTCACAGATCAACGCCGCCGAAGCCCCACGCATCGCCAACACCGTCAACCTCCGCATCGATAGAAAAAATGGCGAAGCTCTCGGTAACATCGACGCCGAAGCGCTTTTGATCGCCCTCGATCTTCAGGGCATCGCCGCCAGCTTCGGCGCCGCCTGCATGTCCGGCGTCACCGAGCCCTCGCACGTCCTCCTCGCCATGGGCCTCACCCCCGCCGAAGCCCGCGCCAGCCTGCGCCTGTCCCTCTCCCGCCTCACCACCGCCGAAGAGATCGACCGCGCCCTCGAGATCATCCCCTCCGCCGTCGCCCGCCTGCGAGCCGTTCCTGACTCCCTGACTCCCTGACTCTGCCTCTCGCCTTTTACTGTCTACTGTCTACTCGTCTACTGTCTTTCCCTCACAGATACCACGGAATATTCACCACCACAATCCGCTGATTGCCTCTCAGCAGCAGCAACAGCTTCAGCAGTTGCACCCGCTGATTGTGCAGCAGGTTCTCCCACCAGTGGTTGACGACCAGCTCCGGCAGCAGCACCGTGATCTTGCGGTCCGGGTTCTGCTGCTCCATCTCGAGGATATAGTCCATCAACGGAGAGATCACTAACCTGAAAGTGGAATGGAGCGTAATCAGTTCCGGTTCGGGCAGCCCTTTCTCGCGGATCGGCTTGATGACGTTCTCGTCCCAAACCGTGCACAACGACTCCTCCCCATCGTCGCAGTCCACGTTCAGCACCTTGATCTCCTCCGACAGCAGGACCGCAAAGCGCAGCGCCTTCTCCGTCATGCGGTCCCAGCGCGCCATCGGCAGCACCACCAGCGGCGGCGTCAGGTTCGAGAGGTTCAGCGGCCCGGAGCGCACCACCACCTTCACGCGGTCGTAGTGCTGCTTGATGCCGATCATCAGCAGGATCAGCGCCGGCACCAGAAGCGCGACGATCCACGCGCCCGAAGTGAATTTCGCAATCAGCACGATGACGGTCGTGATGCCAGTCGCCACCGCGCCTGTGCCGTTCACGAACATATGCCACAGCCGGCCTTTATGTTCCGGCCCCTGCTTGCGCCAGTGCTGCACCATCCCCGCCTGCGAGAGTGTAAACGCCAGGAATGCGCCGATGGCATAGAGCGAGATCAGCCGGTCCGTAATTCCGCCGAAAATAACCAGAATCACGAACGTGAATCCCGTCAGCGCGTAGATGCCATGCGAGAACAGCAGCCGCCGCCCGCGGATGGTGAATACATGCGGCAGGTAGTCATGCTGCGCAATCGCGCGCGTTAGCCGCGGAAAATCCGCAAACGCTGTATTCGCGC
>DATAXW010000003.1:0-490647 GCA_036272895.1 Acidobacteriaceae bacterium
GCAGGCAGAGCGAGGCGGCGGTGGCGAAGGAGTCCATGAGGCCGGAGATGGTGGAGCCCTCTTTGGCCATGCGGATGAAGATCTCGCCGGGCTGGCCGTTGGGGTAGAGGCCGACGGTGACGTAGCCTTCGTGGCCGCCGATGGAGAACTTGTGGGTGAGGGAGGCGCGCTCGGCGGGGAGACGGTGGCGGAGCGCGACGGGCGGGGCCTGGGCGGACAGGAGGTCCGAGCCGCGGGCGCTGGCGTCGTTGCCCTCGGTGATGGAGCGGCGAAGGGTTTCGAGCTGCGCGGCGAGCGTGGCGTTGGCGGTCTGGGTCTCCGTAAGGCGCTGCTGGGCGGCGGTGAGACGGAGGTTGGTGGCCAGGAGCTCGTCGCGGGTGGAGGCGGCGTCGGAGGTGGTTTGGGCGTTGGCGGCGAGCAGCGCGGCGACGGTGGAGGCGTCGGGGGCTTCCGTGGTGGTTCCAACTGCGGGTCTCTCCGCTGCGGCAGAGCTGCGCTCCACCTCCGGTCGAGAGGACAGGTTTGAGCTGGGGGCGGTGTCTCGCTTCTCGATAACGGAGACGTTGAGGGGCTGGGTACCCTTGCTGCCGTCGCGGTAGATGGCGACGGCCTTGAGGCCGAGGCGCCAGGCTTCGGTGTAGGCGTCGGCGATGTCGTCGGCGGTGCAGTCGTGGGGCAGGTTGACGGTCTTGGAGATGGCTCCGGAGAGGAAGGGCTGGGTGGCGGCCATCATCTTGACGTGGCCGAGCCAGGCGATGGAGCGCGTGCCCTTGGCGGGCTTGAAGCTGCAATCGAAGACGGAGAGGTGCTCGGGCTTGATGGCGGGCGCGCCTTCGATGGTGCCGGTGGCGTCGATGTAGTTGACGATGCCCTGGACCTCGGCGTCCTTGTAGCCGAGCTTGAAGAGCGCGCCGGGGACGGTGTTGTTGACGATCTTGATCATGCCGCCGCCGACCAGCTTCTTGTACTTGACGAGGGCGAGGTCGGGCTCGACGCCGGTGGTGTCGCAGTCCATCATGAAGCCGATGGTGCCGGTGGGCGCGAGCACGGTGACCTGGGAGTTGCGGTAGCCGAACTGCTCGCCGAGGACGAGAGCTTCGTCCCAGGCGGCCTGGGCGGCGGATTTGAGCTCGGCATATTGCGGAACGACAAATACAGGGGTCTCTCCGCTCCGGCCTCCGGCCTCCGGTCGAGATGACGGAGGGTTGGAGGTTTTGGTTTCGTAGTCTTTGCCAATGTTGTTGACCTCGGCGCGGTGCATGCGGATGACGTCGAGGAAGGGCTCGCGGTTGACGTAGAAGCCGGGGCAGGCACCCCCGATCGGCTCGTCGGAGCCGAAGCGCTGGGCTTCGACGCGCTGGGTGAGCGGGGTGGCGGGGCCGAGCGGAGGGCAGGACTCGGCGATGCGCGCGGACTGGGCGTAGGCGTCGCCGCAGAGGATGGCGGTGACGGTGGCGGCGAAGGCGCGGCCGGCGTCGGAGTCGTAGGGAAGACCGAAGTCCATCAGCAAAGCGCCGAGGTTGGCGTAGCCGAGGCCGAGCGGGCGGTAGTCGTGGGAGTTGCGGGAGATTTGTTCGGTGGGATAGCCGGCCGCGTCCACGATGATCTCCATGGCGGTGGTGACGATGGAGATGGCGTGGCGGTAGGCGGGGATGTCGAACTGGCCGCCGGGGGTGAGGAACTTCATCAGGTTGAAGCTGGCGAGGTTGCAGGCGGAGTCGTCGAGGAACATGTACTCGCTGCACGGATTGGAGGCGTTGATGCGGTCGGTGTTCTTGGAGGTGTGCCAGCGGTTGATGGTGGTGTCGTACTGCATGCCGGGGTCGCCGCACTGCCAGGTGGCTTCGGCGATGTGGTGCATGAGGTCGCGGGCGCGGTACTCCTTGACCGGCGCGCCGTTCTTGACGGACCTGGTGGTGAAGATGTCGTTGCGCTCGACGGCGTGCATGAACTCGTCGGTGACGCGGACGGAGTTGTTGGCGTTCTGGAAGAAGATGGAGGTGAAGGCTTCGCTGTCAGGGCTGGAGCCGTCGTAACCGGCGGCCATCAGGGTCCAGGCCTTGCGCTCCTCGGCGACCTTGCACTCGATGAAGTCGGAGATGTCGGGGTGGTCGACATTGAGGATGACCATTTTTGCAGCCCGGCGCGTCTTGCCGCCGGACTTGATGACGCCGGCGAAGGCGTCAAAGCCGCGCATGAACGAGAGCGGACCGGAGGCGGTGCCACCGCCGCTTAGCGTCTCCATGCTGCCGCGGATCTTGGAGAGGTTGGAACCGGCGCCCGAGCCCCACTTGAAGAGCATGCCCTCGGTCTTGGCGAGGGTGAGGATGGAGTCGAGCGAGTCCTGCACGGAGTTGATGAAGCAGGCGGAGCACTGCGGGCGGGTGTAGCCGGTGCGGGAGAAGACGACGTCGTTTTTGGTGGCGTCCCAGTGCCAGTTCTGGGCGTCGGAGTTGGGTTCGAGACGGTCGCAGCCGACGTTGAACCAGACGGGCGAGTTGAAGGCGGCCTTCTGGTTGAGGAGAAGGTGCGTGAGCTCGGCGAAGAAGATGGCTGCATCTTCGGGGGTGGCGAAGTAGCCGTCGCGGAGGCCCCAGTCGCGGATGGATTCGGCGACGCGGGAGACGAGGGCGCGGACGCCGGACTCCCGCTCGGGTGTGCCGACCTGGCCGTGGAGGTACTTGCTGGCGACGATGTTGGTCGCGGTCATGGACCAGGAGCTGGGGACCTCGACGTTCTTCTGCTCGAAGATGATCTTGCCTTTGAAGTCCTGGATGATCGCATCCCGGAACTCCCAGGTGAGCTCGTCGAAGGGCGAGACGCCGGGTTTGGTGAAGTGGCGATCGAACGTCAGGCCGCGGGCGCTTGTAAGGCTGCGAGAGACCGGACCCACCTTTGCTGGCGAAGACGGGGCGCCCTGGGCGGAGGTGGAAGCGGCGGTGGCGTTGGGGGTGATGTCGGCCATGGAGTGGAACCTCTCGCGAAGCTTGGTATCGCCGGAGCGCGGGGGCTCCGGGGGGGCGATTTTTTGATGCCGGGGTCTCCGGCGCGGGTGAAGCGTCTGTGAGCCGGCCTCCGAGGACCTACGCTGAGGTAGGACGGGAGAGCGGGTTGACATCCTTGTCGAGCGGTGTGGCCAAGGAGTCAGGCGCTTCACCAAAGCCGGGGGTGAAAATGAACGTACCGCCAGCTCTGGTACGAGTCAAGTATAAAACAACAACATATTGTGGTGCTGACGCAGATACTCCCCAAACGGGCCATTGGGAGGTAACAACTTCGTAAATGCCGGGAAACTGCTGTGGAAAGCTGATTGCGGCTGCATGGGAAGCGGATTTTCTGTGCCGGGAATCTGGGAGAGGCGAAAACAGCGTCGCCTGCACCAAAGGAAGCATAGCCTCCTGCCCGGTGGAATAGGCGTGGCGTAATTAAAGGCAAACGGGTGCCGGCTGTGGAAAGACGGGGCGGATGTGATGGGATCAAAAAGAAGTTCAGCCCCGGCGGCGAGATGGCGTGCCGGGGCTGGGCTTGGGGCTGGGCGAATCGACCTAGCCGATGGCTGAAAGGCCAGGGTTGCTGAAAGGCCAGGGTTATGGTGAAAAAGGGGCAGGCGTTGGTGGTGAGATGGACTTCATCGGGGTCCTTCGACTGCGTTGGGCGCAAACAACACGCCCAACTCCGCTCAGGATGACAATTCCTTTTCTGCCTGCAATCACTTAGCCTCGAGCCGGACGTCGCTACGCTCGAGTTTGCAGGAACGGAAAAGGCTAGTTCGCGGTGGTCGTCAGGGTGATGTTGAAGGTGGTCTGGGCGGTGATGGCGCTGTTGGCGGTGTCGGTGCCGACGAGCGTGACGGTGTAGGTGTTGGTGGTGGGAGTGGTGCCCCCGCCTCCTCCGCTACAGACGACCCCGCAGGTCGCGGTGGTGTTGCCTCCGCCGCAGCCGGAGAGGCTGAGACCGAGGCCGGTGAGCAGAACGACGGCCAGCAGCGTGGGGATGCGGCGGTTGCGACGCAGGCCAAGGAGACCGAGCGAGGCGAGATCGAGGGCCGCGAGGGTTACAGGCGCGGCGGGGATCGAACGATGCGCGGGTGAGGAGGGACGGTCGAGCGCGGCGGCCGAGGTGCCGGAGTGGCCACCGGACTGGCTCCCGGCCTGGAAGAGCGGGCTGAATCCGGAGGCGCAGGTGCTGGAGGTTCCGGCGGCGATGTTGAGGGTCGCGGTGACGGGTGTGGACCCGCTGACGGTGGCGTTGGAGATGCTGTAGCAAGTGTCCGGAATGGTGGCCGGAGCGACGCTCCAGGCGATGGCGCCGGTGTAGCCGTTGGCGGGGGTGACGGTGACGGTGGAGGTGGTGGAGTTGCCGGCGGTGACGGTGGCCGCGGTAGCGGCGAGGGTAAAGCGGGGCGCCGTTGCCGTGGTGTTTCCGGCATTGGGCCAGGCGGTCAGGAGATTGTAGAAGTCGACGGAGCCGAGGCCGCTGGCCTCGTCATAGCCGACAGCGGCGGCGAACTGGGTGCTGTTGACGCCGCCGCAGTTGAAGATGCCGAGGTTGCAGGCGTTGGAGCCGCTGGTGATGTCGTGGAAGGCGGAGGCGTAGAGGGTGCTGTTGGAGGCGAGCGTGTAGAGCTCGGGATTGACGACGCCCTGGGCGGTATAGCCGCGGGCCTGGTTGAGGATCGCGACCATGCCGGCGAAGATGGGAGCGGCGAAGCTGGTGCCGCCGGCGATGGTGAAGTCCTGGCTGGAGGAGTCGCGCAGGCCGGAGGTGCAACTGGCGAGCTGGCCTGATGCCCAGGCGGTGATGTCGCTGCTGCAGTAGAGGTAGGGGGCGTCGTTGGGGGAGGCATCGAGGGCGATGTCGGGGACGAAGCGGAAGCTGCCGGAGGGGATGCCGGGGACGCCGGTCTGCCAAGAGGGCAGGCTGGTGAAGATGCTGACGCCGCCACCGCCGGAGGAGAGTTCACCGGCCAGAGTGTCGTCGTTCCAGACCTGCTCGGGGATGTAGGAGAGGGCGGAGCTGAGGACATCCGAGCCGGAGGCGGCCTGGAAGTAGATGTTGTCGCCGGCGGTGACGTCAGCGATGGGGAACTCGGTGCCGCCGACGCCGGTGACGTACTGGCTGGAGGAGGGGAAGTCGACGGCGAGGGCAGTCTGGCTGGCGCCGGAGCCACCGTCGCCATCGCAGTCAGCGGAGCCGGAGTCGCCGGCGGCGGAGACGATGGTCTGGCCCTGGGCGGCGGCCTGCTGGAGCGACGGCTCGTATTCGGCATAGCCGGACTGGCCGAGATCGGGTTCGCACTCGCCGTAGCTGATGTTGATGATGGGCGCGATGTCCTGCTGGACGGCGTAGACGAGGGCGTCAAAGGCGCCGAGGGTTGAGGAGTCGCCGGTGTAGACGAAGTAGATGGTGGCGCCGGGGGCGATGGTGGAGGTGTATTCGAGATCGAGATCGGACTCGGACTCATCCTCCGAATAGACGGTGGAGGCGCCGCTGCCGGGCATGAGAACGATGGTGGGCGCTTTGGCGGCTTGGCCGAGGGCGGTCTGGAAGTTGGTGACGTCGGTGGTGACGACGGCGGACTGGCCGACGACGGCGATGGACTGGCCGGAGCCGTTATAGCCGCTGCTGTAGGCGGGCTTGATGTCGTAGATGGTGGCGATGTCGAGCGGGGTGAGGAAGAAGTTGCCGGTCTGGCTGGAGGTGAGGCTGGGGCGGACGGCGCCGTTGTGGCGGATGACCTGCGCGTGGGGGCGGAAGTCGGAGACGCCGGTGATGCCGGCGACGACGCCGGAGAGCGCGGCGGGGAGGGTGAGGTCGGCGGAGGGAGCGATGTGGGTCTTGGCGCCGAGCTGGTAGCGGTGGATGGGAGCGCCGAAGGCCTGCGCGACGGAGGATGCGGTGCCGGAGAAGGTGATGCGATCGCGGCTGGGGGAGACCGCGTCGACGCTGAAGCCCTGGGACTGGAGCCAGGCTTCGACCTTGGCGATATCAACGTCGGCCATGCCGAAGCGGGCGCCGAACTGGGCGGGGGTGAGCCACTGGTGGAACTGAGGCGAGGCAGGATTTTGTTGCGCGGCGATGAGGTTGTCGAGCGCGGTCTGCTGCGCGGCGGAGCGGGTGAAGACGAGGGTCATCGAGGGGAAGCGCGTGGAGGCGTCGATGGCGCCGAGGTCGGTGGCGCGGCGCACACGCGGAGGCTGCGAGCCCGCGAGGGGGGCGCGGGCGGAGCTGTCGATGGCCGAGGTGATGCGTGGCTGCGGCTTCTGCGTGACGGCAGACGCGGAGACGGAGAACGAGACGACGACGAGGGCCGAGAGGAGTGCTTTGGGGATGCGGGTGATCATTTGATTTCGGGATTCGGGAATTGGGATTTCTGAGTGGGGGCCTTTGGGCGCGATTTGCGGTGGAGGGAGCGATGTGAGTTCACATCCGGGATTATGGTAACGGGTTTCGGCGATGCGGCGCGCGGATGGGTCTCGGAAGGAGAGATGCCGGCAGCGCGCGGGATTGTGGTGCTTGGCTAATGGGACGATGGAAGTAGACCCGGAGAGTACAGGGAGAGTTGCGCGGCGGAGCAGAAAGGAGCGGGAATGGCGGAGCGGAGAGGATTTTGGGCGTGCGCGCTGCGGAGTGATCCACCAAAGGCGTAGATTGGCGGAGACGCCTGAATCTGGGCGGGATAACGTCTGGCGTCACAGTGATTCAAGTGAAAAGGGGACACGATGAGGACAATGGGACGGGCGGGTGTGGCGCTGGCGGCGATGCTGGCGATGGGCGCGGCGACGATGGCGGCGCAGGCGCATGACTGGGTGATCGACAAGAATCACTCGGAGGCGGACTTTTCAGTGAAGCACATGGGCGTGGGGACGGTGCATGGGAGCTTTCATGCTGTGACGGGCGTGGTGCACTTCGAGGCCGGGAATCCGAATGTGTGGACCGTGGAGGCGACGATCGACATGAACTCGCTGGACACGGGCGTGGCGGCGCGCGACAACGACTTGAAGAGCGCGCGGTTCTTTGACGTGGCACAGTATCCGACGATGACCTTCAAGAGCACGAGTGTGAAGAAGGATGCGGGCGTGGGCTATGACGTGAAGGGCGACCTGACGATGCATGGCGTGACCAAGCCGGTGGTGCTGATTATGGAGCCGCCCGCCGGGGAGGAGGTCGGCATGGATGCGAAGAGTGTGCACCGCGGCTTTGTGGCGACGACGACGGTCAACCGCAAGGACTTTGGGCTGACGTGGAATGGAATGCTGAAGAGCGGCGATGCGGTGATCAGCGACCAGGTGAAGATTGAGCTGGATGTGGAGGCGGTGGAGAAGTAGAGAGGCAGACAGTAGAGGATAAACAGTAGACAGTAAAAAAATGGCACGGCGGAGGCTTTGGGCTTCCGCCGTTGCTTTTGTGGCGGCGTTGCTTTGTTTGGTTGGTGCATCGAAGGAGAGAGGCGTTGAAGTCGCGGAAGGAGGGAGCAATGGCTGGGAACGAGACGAAAGGTGCGCGGGGGACGATGGAGGGGGATCGCGGGGATGCAAAGGCGCAGCCGTCGGGGCCGCGCGGGGATAATCCGGCGACGGCGGGGCGCGGCGAGACCAAGGTGAGGCATGTGCGAACGGACGCGGAGGAGCACGCGGCGGAGGAGCTCGATCCGTCGTCGCCGGGCGAGACGGGGACGACGCCGGGATCGAATGGATGAATGGGCGGATGGGACTGCGGATTCGCCACCAGGTGCCACCGAAACTGCCATTACGATTTGTTTGAGGTTATCGCTCATCGCAAAGAACTTATGGATTGCGTCTAGAATCGCGGAGAGGGCCTATAGCTCAATTGGTTAGAGCAGCGGACTCATAATCCGTTGGTTCCAGGTTCAAGTCCTGGTGGGCCCACCAGTCTGCGCGATCGGTGGAGCGATGAATGCGCCGCAAAGAAGCGTGCGTTCGAGTGGGTGAGCGGCATGGCGGCTGAGATTCAGGCTGGAGTTCGGAGTGGGATTCGAGCGAGGGCCGGCCTGTATGTAGGGTTTGCGGCGACCGGCGTAGGCGCAGCGATGCCGGGCGCGCTGCTGCCGCTGCTGTTGCCGCGATGGAATCTGGGCGATGCGCGCGGAGGGTTGCTGCTGTTCTGCTACTTTCTGGCGAATACGGCGGGGGCGCTGGTGTCGCGCGGGGCGATGAATGTGTCGCTGGCGCGGGGAGCGGCGTTGACCGCGGTGGGCGCGTTGTGGCTGGGCGTGGCGAGCCGCGCGTGGGGGTTCGGTGCGATGGCGGTGTACGGGCTGGGGCTGGGGATCGCGATGACCTCGACGAGCCTGCTGGTGAGCCGGCGCTTCCCGGCGACGCGGCGGGTGGAGATGATGCGGCTGAATCTGCTGTGGGCGGCGGGGGCGTGCGCGGCGCCGTGGCTGGGGTTGGGCGGACGGGCGCTGCGGGTTGGCGGAGCTTCGATGCGGCCGCTGCATGTGTTGGGAGGGCTGGCGGCGTTCTTTGCGGCGTGGGCGCTGTGGAGCTGGGCGGCGGAGAGTGCGGGCGCGGCGGCAGAACTACAGATCTCTCCACTGCGGCGGGACGATGAAGCTGTCCCGCCTCCGGTCGAGATGACAGATTTTTTGGGGGGCGGGCGGTGGGCGTTGCTGGCGATTCCGCTGCCGCTGCTGGTGCTGACGTTTTGTGCGACGGGTGTGGAGGCCGCGACGGGAGGATGGCTGGCGGCGTATGCGCACCGGCTGAGCGAGACGGCGGGAACGACGATTGGGGCAGCGACGGCGTTCTGGGCGGGGCTATTGAGCAGCCGCGTGGTGCATTCGGTGCGATGGATGGAGCGGATGGGCGAACGCGCTGTGCTGGTGATGAGCACGGTGTTGATGGTGGCGGGGCTGGCGGGGCTGGTGGCATCTCCCGTGTTTGGACCCAGCGGCGTGAGCGCGGTGGTGGCGGCGCTGGCGGTGGGGTTTGGCGCGGGGCCGGTGTATCCGCTGCTGCTGGCGATGGTGCTGCGGCGGCGGGAGACGCGGGGGATCTTTGTGCTGGCGGGGTGTGGGGCGGCGGCGCTGCCGCTGATGACGGGCGCGGTGTCGGGCGAGGTGCATTCGCTGGCGGCGGGGCTGGGCGTGCCGCTGGCGGCGGCGGTGGTGATGATGGGGTTGGCGTGGGGCGTGATTTCGCTTTCCCGCTCATCGCGCGATGAAGCGGCGCGATGAGTGGAGCGCCCGCCGTTGTGAATGGGGCATGTTGCGATGGTTCGCGAGAAGCAGGTCCTTCGCTCCGCTCAGGATGACAACTTGTAGAGAAGGGTTCGTCGCATGCGAAATGCGGGGGTCCTTCCCCTTCGTTTCACTCAGGGTCAGGATGACATTCAGTAGGAGTGGCGTTGGGACAGGAGATTAGTAGACGAGGATGTGGGGGGCGGGCCAGGTCATGGTGCCGTCGGCGCGGTTTACGTACATAAAGACCTTGTGGTTGCCGTTGACGCGCACGGCGACGATGATGCCGGTGCCGAAGAAGCCGCTGCCGTCGGGGCTGGAGACGTCGACGTGATGCGAGGTGATGGGCGCGTTGATGGGCGAGTGCGCGGTCCAGTCGTCAGTGAAGCGCGCCAGCGGATAGTCGGAGTACTTTTGCGGGTGCTGCTGCCAGTGGGGGTCGTTGTTGTAGATGCCGTAGGCCTTGGCGTAGTCCCTGGCTTCGAGCGCGTTGAAGAAGTTGCTGACGCGGTGCTCGGCGGGGAGATCGGTGAAGAGGTAGCCGTGGCCGGCGATGCGGCCGACGAAGAAGAGAACAATGAAGACGAGGATGATGACGCCGACGGTGAGGATGATGTTGCGGTTGCGGCGGTCGCTGCTCGCATCATAGGCGGGTGCATCCATCAGGCTCATCGGCGGTGGGCTCCTTGAGGTTCGACTTAACTATAGACACCGGAGCCGGGGGAGTGGATGGATGCGGGTGAGAAGACAGTAGAGGGTAGACAGTAAGGAGGAGCAGTGGCAGTGGGCTGAGTCTCGGCGAAAGGTCAGGAGCGTGAGACGGCACGGTAGGGGAAGGCGTTGGGTGTGTGCTCGAACTCGGGGTGGTCGGCGACGATGTAGACGGAGAGGATGTCGAAGCGGACGGGGACATTGGCGCGGTGGCGGGCGGGGAGCTGGGCGAGGTATGCGGCGGCGAGGCGGCGAAGCTGGCGCTGCTTGGCGGCGTCGACTTCGGCGGCGGCGGGAAAGAGGTCGCGGGCGGTGCGGGTCTTGATCTCGAAGACGACGAGGGTGTCGCCGTCCCAGGCGACGAGGTCGAGGTCGCCGCGGACGCGGGCGGAGACCCAGCGGCGCGCGACGAGGGTGTAGCCGAGCGAGCGGAGATGAAAGAAGGCGAGGTCTTCGCCGCGTTCGCCGGTGAGGAGATGATCGGGAGTGGGGGATTGGCCGCGGCGCGTGGCGCGGGCGGCCTCGCGGCGTTCGGCGAGCGAGCGCAGACGGAGAAAGCTGCGGCGCTCGAGAGCCACAAGGCGAGCGCGAAGTGGGGTGAGGAGACGGCGGAAGAACGCATCCCTCAGTTCTATTTCGACCATCGCGCTCCAAACGCAAGCGCTGCCAAGAAGATACTGGCCTCATCTGTGGTGCGAATGCTGCGCCAAGCCGCGAATGCTATTTGTGTGCTGCCAATCAGTGCAAGGGTCTCTACCTTGCTGAAAGAAGTGGTTGTATCGTAATCGGCGGAATGACGAAGTTCTTGCAGCTTGATGAATCGTTCTGCGATAAGTCGAAGATTATGCGAGATGGGGTGGACAAGAAGCCCGTCCAGCGGGGCTTGTGGAGGCTGTGCGATGAAGGCCAAACATGCTTTCCGCATATCCACATGCGTAAATGCCCGACTGACTCGAGGCGCTAACCCGGTCACTCGAACGCCCGCTAATGCTTGCGAGCTCTCTTCAAGCAAGAGATGAAAAAGCGCGTAATAAGCAGCCGAAACAGCGCGACGCAAGTTTGCCTGTTTGGGGCGTCTTGGATCGAGGCTAGCAAGCAGATGCGCCTGAAGCAGCAGATCGTGCGCGAGGCTCATTGCTAGGCGGCATCCGTAAATCGGACGTAGCTCAATGCTCCTAGTTGCAACGGCCGAACTGCATCCGCAACTTTCTCATCAAGCTTTGCCAGAGTCCGCAGCCTTGCCGCGGTAAGGGGATTTTTGCGAGAAACCGAAAAGATAACCCGCAGCGCCAGATCCCCCGCATGATCGCTATCGAAGAAGATTTGGCTTAGCTTCACGCCTTTGGGAAGAGGAATGGATTTGACCGCCTCGTTAACCAAAGCCTCTCGTGTAACGGACTGTGCGAGAGCCGCCATGGATTGACTATAACGCCGATAAGGGTGCTTTGCCAGTTCGCGGTATACTTGATCGTGCACACCAAGCACAACCATTTCTCACAATTAAAGAGGTCGCGGCTATGTCAGCAAAGTACATCTTTGTGACCGGTGGTGTCGTGTCTTCGCTCGGCAAGGGGCTGGCGGCGGCCTCGATCGGCTGCCTGCTGGAGGCGCGCGGGCTGCGGGTGAACCTGATGAAGTTTGACCCGTACCTGAACGTCGATCCGGGAACGATGAGCCCGTTTCAGCATGGCGAGGTGTTCGTGACCGACGATGGCGCGGAGACGGACCTCGACCTGGGGCACTATGAGCGGTTTACGCATGCGAAGCTGAGCCGCGATAACAACCTGACGACGGGACGGATCTACGAGCAGATCATCACCAAGGAACGGCGCGGCGATTATCTGGGCAAGACGGTGCAGGTGATTCCGCATGTGACGAACGAGATCAAAGCCGCCGCACGGAAGATTGGCGCGGACTGCGATGTCGCGATTGTGGAGATCGGCGGAACGGTGGGCGATATTGAGTCGCTGCCGTTTCTGGAGGCGATCCGGCAGATGCGGCAGGAGATGGGGCGCGACAACACGTGCTTTGTGCATGTGACGCTGATCCCGTGGATTGCGGCGGCGCAGGAGCTGAAGACGAAGCCTACGCAGCACTCGGTGAAGGAGATGCTGTCGATCGGGATTCAGCCGGATATTCTGCTGTGTCGCGCGGACCGGGCGGTGCCACGGGAGATGCGATCGAAGATTGCGGCGTTCTGCAATGTGGAGGAGGCGGCGGTCGTCGTGGCGCGGGATGTGCCGTCGATCTATGAGGTGCCGCTGAACTTCGCGATCGAGGGCGTGGATGCGCTGGCGCTGAAGTATCTGCGGATTGAGGCGAAGGATGCGGACGTGACGCGGTGGAAGGAGTTGGTGCATCGCGCGTACCACCCGAAGGATGAGGTGTCGATCGGGATTGTGGGGAAATATGTGGAGTATGAGGACAGCTATAAGAGCTTGAAGGAGGCGCTGGTGCATGGGGCGCTCGCCGAGAATTTGAAGCTGCGCGTGACGTGGATTGAGGCCGAGGGGCTGGAGGCGGAGGGCGATGAGTCACAGAGCTGGGAATCGCAGCTGGAAGGCTTCGATGGGATTCTGGTGCCGGGCGGGTTTGGCAAACGCGGCATCGAGGGAATGTTGAACGCGATACGGTATGCGCGCGAGAGAAATGTGCCGTACTTCGGGATTTGTTTAGGCATGCAGACGGCGTGCATTGAGTATGCGCGGAATGTGTGCGGGCTGGCGAAGGCGAACAGCGGCGAGTTCGATCCGGCGACGCCGCATCGGATTATCTACAAGCTACGCGAGCTGATTGGCGTGGAGGAGATGGGCGGGACGATGCGGCTGGGCGCGTGGGATTGTGTGCTGCAGCCTGGTTCAATTGCGGCGAAGGCGTATGGGGTGACGGAGATCAGCGAGCGGCACCGGCATCGGTATGAGTTCAACCGCGAGTATGAGGCGGTGCTGACGGGCGGAGGGCTGCGGCTGACGGGGACGACTCCGGATGCGACGTATGTGGAGATTGTGGAGATTCCGGGGCATCCGTTCTTTCTGGGCTGCCAGTTTCATCCGGAGTTCAAGTCGAAGCCGCTGGAGCCGCATCCGTTGTTTCATGCGTTTGTGAAGGCAAGCTATGCGAACCGCGGACTGCAGAGCGCGGAGCGCGTGGTGCGGGCTGAGGTCGAGGCGTAGGGTGGGATCGATGCGCAGAGCGATGCGGTCCAATGCGGCGGTCGATTTGCAGGAGAGCGGGCAGCTCGCATCCAACGGTTTGCGGCTGATGAAGGAACATGCGCCTACTTCGATCGGAGAGCCCGCGGGACGGCTGCAGCCTGTGGCGGTGCAGACTGCGATGCGGCGGCCGGCGCTGCCGGCGCTGACGGGCATACGCTCACTGCTGGCGCTGACGATCATGCTGTTCCACTTCACGCCGAGCGGATTGACGTGGGCGGCGCATCCGCGCTTCACGCTGTATCCGATCATCAATATCGGCTACGTGTTTGTGAGTTTTTTCTTTGTGATCTCGGGGTTCATTCTTTCGTACAACTATGCGCAGCGGCCGGGCGGCGTGAATGCGGTGGACTTTTGGATGGCGCGCGCGAGCCGGCTGTATCCGGTGTATCTGCTGACGATGCTGGTGTCGATTCCGATGCTGGCGCTGGAGTGGCATGCGCGGTCGCATGGGCAGTTCGTGCTGGGCGTGATGGCGACGCCGCTGCTGGTGCAGGGGTTCTTTCCGCGGATTGCGACGTTCTGGAATACGGTGAGCTGGACGCTCTCATGCGAGGTGGCGCTGTATCTGCTGTTTCCGTGGCTGATCCGGCTGCGCTGGCCGAAGAGTGTGGGCAAGCTGATTGCGCTGGGGCTGGGATTCTGGCTGCTCGGGCTGGTGCCGCATACGATCTATCTGCTGACGAACCCGGACCATCTGGCGCATATGCCGGACCGCTACAGCACGGGCGTGTATCTTGATTTTCTGAAGTACACTCCCCTGCCCTACCTATGCACGTTTTTGTGCGGGATCACGATTGGGCGGCTGTATGAGGCGGCGAAGCTGCAGATGCGCGGGCGGATGATCGTGGGACTGTGCGGGTTTGCCGCGGCGTGGTTCTGCTGCTATCACCTGACGACGCAGATGCCGTACATCCTGGTGCATGGCGGGCTGCTGACGCCGGTGTTTGGGGCGATCATCCTGGGACTGGCGGGGCCGAGTCCGCTGGCGAAGGTGTTTTCGTTCAAGCCGCTGGTGGCGATTGGAAGCGCGACGTACTGCCTGTACCTGATGCACTTCAACCTGTTTCAGCTGATCCATGAACACCACTGGCCGGAGCGGCTGCACGTGGCGTGGGCGGACCCGTGGATCAGCTATGTGTTTATTGTGCTGGCGGCGATGGCGGTCAGGCGGTGGGTGGAGCATCCATGCCAGCAGGCGATCGGCGCGTGGTGGCGGCGACGGCGGGCGACGCAGAAGGAAGAACGCGAGCGGCTGGCGATGGCGGCGTAAGGTTGGGCGATCGCCCTCCGCGTGGCGCGGCTTGAGCTGCGGGCCGCTATTTGAAGATGACGAACTTGAGCCAGCCTTCCCAGAAGTCGGTGAAGGCGTGTGTGGCGATATTGATGCGGAGGTTGCGACGCCACGCGGCGAGTGCGCCGTAGAGAATGCCCAGCATGATGATGACGATGACGGCGTGCCAGCCCTGATACGCGTGGGCGATTCCGAAGATGACGCCCTGGGCGATGACGGCGAACGCGATGCCCCAGCCAAACGATTGGAGCTGCTTCTGCAGATAGCCGCGGAAGGCGATCTCTTCACAGAAGCCCGCGGTGAGGCAGACGAATACCCAGAGCAGAATTTCGGTGGGGCTTTGCGGGAGCAGGCTGTCGACGGTCTTAGCGGCGCTGGCGCCGAGCAGCCAGTGAACAGCGCGGGCGGTGCCTTCCCAGAGAAACCAGAAGGGGATACCGATGGCGAGATCGATGAAGACGCTGCGCCATGAGTGCCAGCGATCGCCAGAGAGCACGGTGAGTTTGTTGCCCGCGTTGTGTGCGCCGGCCCAGCAGTAGTAGAAGAGCGCCCAATCCATGGCAATGGCGACGAGATAGATGTGAATGGCTTTGCTGTGGCCGGCGAGCTGGTTCGGTGGGGCGGCGCTGCCGGACGGTGCGGCATGCTGCGAGAGGAAGCCGAGCACAGCCATGCCGATCATGATGAGGATGAAGCCGACGAGATGCGCGCGCGAGGCGATGCGAGGGTGGGTCTCGCCTGGTGGCAGACCGGCGGAGTCAGCGAGAGCGACGTGTGGACCGGCCATGGGTCTTCTCCTTCTGGCGTTGTGGCTGTGAGGATTTGTCGAGCTTGCGGAATTTTGCGAGGGTTTCCCGCGCCCAGACGAGGTGCGCTTCGATCTCGAGCTGGCCGAAGCGCGCAGTCATCGTCCAGTAGGGCGTGTCAGGATATTGCTTTTGTTTCGCGATCTCGCGCTCGGTGAACTTGAATTTGGTGAGCAAGGCCTGATGGGTTTCGACCATGCGCTCGACGTAAGGAATGAGCACGGACGGCGGGACCTGCGCGCCGAAGAAGAGCTTCAGCAACATCTCGTTGCGGGGGATTTCGGGCTGGGGGTCGGTTTTGAGCCAGGCGACGAGATGGTCGCGGCCGCCGGCGGTGATGGAGTAGATGTTACGTTCGGGCTTGCCGGGATTTTTCTCGGTCGTGCGGCTGACGAGACCTTTGGCTTCGAGGCGCTTGAGGTTGGGGTAGATCTGGCCGTAGCTCTCCGACCAGATGTGGCCGACGGAGTCGCGGACGAGCTGGCCGAGGTCATAGCCGGACATGGGACCGAGGGTGAGGAGACCGAGCAGGGCTTGCGCTCCGGAGCTGACGCGGCGTGCCATAGTGCTAATAGATATAGTGCTATTAGAACAATGTCAAGAGAAAACAATGGTCCGGTCAATCGATCCGGTCCAAAGGAGGTAATCCACACCGAAAGCAGATCCCTCCCCTTCGCTTCACTCAGGGTCAGGATGACAATTTCAAGGGTGGGGGCTTGCAAGACTGGTGTCGAGGCCAGATGTCCGCGGCGCGAGGAGCGATCAGGCGGTGACGAGGGAGCCGAGCTTTTCGCCCTGGACCACGCGGAGGATGTTTCCGGATTCGCGCATGGAGAAGATGATCATGGGCAGATTGTTGTCCTTGCAGAGCGAAACGGCGGTGGTGTCCATGACGCGGAGACCGAGCTTGATGATCTCCATGTAGGTGATGGTTTCGAACTTGGTGGCGTCGGCGACCTTCTTGGGGTCGGCGGTGTAGATGCCTTCGACGCTGGTGGCTTTGAGCAGGACGTCGGCGCCGATTTCCATGGCGCGGAGGGCGGCGGCGGTGTCGGTGGAGAAGTAAGGGTTGCCGGTGCCGCCAGCGAAGATGACGACGCGGCCCTTTTCGAGGTGGCGGATGGCGCGGCGGCGGATGTAGGGCTCGGCGACCTCGTGCATCTCGAGCGCGCTCATGACGCGGGCGTGGAGGCCGGTCTTTTCGATGGCGTCCTGCAGGGCGATGGCGTTGATGACGGTGGAGAGCATGCCCATGTGATCGGCGGCGACGCGGTCCATGTGGATGGCCTGCTCGGAGACGCCGCGGAAGAAGTTGCCGCCGCCGACGACGATGGCGATCTCGCAGCCGGTGCGGGCGGCCTCGGCGATCTCATGGGCGATCTCGTGAATGAAGACGGCGTCGACGCCAAAGCCGCGGCCAGCGGCCAGGGCCTCGCCGGAGATCTTGAGAAGCACACGCTTGTACATGTCTGCTGAAAGTGTACTAGGGATGTGTGAAGACGGTAACGATGTGCTGGCTCAGGGCGTTTGTTTGTTGCAGATGCGGAGCCAAGGCGTTGCGGCGTTGCGGCAGCTCCAGCGGAGCGATGCGGGGTGATCGAGGGTGAGGAGCGGATCGAGACCCGTGGCGGAGCGGCGGAAGGACTGGTCGATGGCGAGGAAGCTGACGGAGTGGAGCAGCTGCGCGCGCTGAGCGGGATCGGCTTCGAGGTCGGAGCGGAGAATGGCGGGAAACTCGAGTGCGGCGGGCGGAAGGTTGGCGGCGGGGAGTGCGGGCGCGGCGCCGAGCGGAATGATGGCGAGGTCGAGCCAGGGGGTGTTCGCGAGGATGGTGTTGTCGTGGCGGAAGGCGTTGGCGGCGGCCCAGAGGAAGGGGTTGAAGGCGAGGCCGGGCGGCGGAGCGGAGGGACGCGGATCTTCGAGAAGGAGACCGAGTGTGCCGGGTGTGGAGGCGATGGGTTGCGGAGCGTTGTCGAGCCGCGCGATGGATTCGGCGACGGGGCGGAGTTTGGCGTTGGCGGCGGAGAGAATGAGAAGCTGCGCGAGAAGCACGAAGAGCAGAAGACTGGCGCGGGCGCGCGGGCTGCGGATGGTATAGCCGGTGGCGGCGAAGATGGGCAGCAGCCAGACGAGCAGGAGCAGGCGGTCGGCGAAGAAGTGCGAGCCGTTGAGATCGTGTGGGATGAAGGGGAGCACGAGGATGGCGAGGATGCCGAGGACGAGCGTGGTGTCGGAGGCGGTCCAGAGATGCTGGCGGCGATTGCGGAGGCGCTGGCGGGCGGCGAGTGCGAGGGGAAGGACGATGGCGATGAGAAGGACGATGCGGTAGAGGCGGAGCTCGACGCCGGGACCGGAGAGAAAGGCGAGACCTTTTTCGGCGGCGTAGTCGACGATGTTGTGCGCGAGCTGCGAGAGGAAGGAGCGCGAGGCGGAAGATGCAGTGACCGCAGTTTGGGCAAGGGGATGGCTGTTGGTGAAGAGCTTGACGTAGCCGAGCGTGAGGGCGGCGGCGATAAGCGTGAGGAGATCGCGAAGGAAGAATGGCGGAAGCGTGTGCGTGGCGCGGCGGTCGCGAAGGAAGCGGAGGATGAGCGCGAGCGCGGCGAGGCCGAGAAGCGCGAGCAGCGGAACGGGGTGGGTGAACATGGCGAGGATCGCCAGCAGGACGAAGACGATGCGCTGCGGGAGCGCGGGGCGGCCGGCGAAGCGCAGCCAGAGGCCGAGCGCCCAGAAGACGATGGAGAGCGAGAGACAGAAGTTGACGAAGCCCATGCCGAGCGACCAGTTGAGGAGCAACAGCGTCGCGAGGAGGGTTGTTAGATCCGCGCTGGGACCGAGAGCGCGCGCGAGATAGCGGAAGCCGAAGACGAAGGAGATGACGTAGATGCAGAGGATGAGGCGATCGGCGAGGAGAAGTGAGGTGACGTGCGAGAGCGCGAGGAGAGCGTAGTAGTAGAGCGCGTAGGGCGGGAGCAGGTGCTTGATGGTGTAGAAGTGCGCGTAGGGCGTGGGGTGGTGCGAGAGCAGCGCGCCGAAGACGTGGGTGTAGTAGAGATGCACGGGGCCGTCCTGCGAGGGCCATGCGGGCATCGAGAGCAGCCAGAGGATGTAGGCGAGGACGATGAGAAGGGTGGCAAGGAGCTCGGGCGTGAGGCGGCGGTGCGTTGGCTCAGGGGCGGTCATCGCTGGTTATGAGCGTACACGGGCGGGCCGAGCGGAGATCGCAGATACGGGGATCCTTCGTTTCGCTGCGCTTCACTCAGGATGACAGACGCGGGGGGATGAGGAGGGATTCTCAGCTGTCGGAGGGGCGGCGGCGGATCTGGTGCTGGACGAAGAGGGGGCGCTGCTTGGATTCGGTGTAGATGCGGCCGATGTATTCGCCGAGGATGCCGAGACAGAGCATCTGGACGCCGGCCATGAAGAGCATGCCGACGAAGCTGATGGCCCAGCCCCGCACCCAGGAGTGAGTGAGAAGCCGGATGATGAGGGTGTAAACGATGCCGATGAAAGCTACGCCGGCGGAGAGAAAGCCGAGCACGGTGACGAAGCGCAGCGGGACGACGGAAAAGCTGACGATGCCGTCGAGTGCGAGGCCGAGCATCTTGCGCAGCGGATATTTGGTCTGGCCTGCGAAGCGCGCGGAACGTTGATAGGGCAGGCCGACCTGGGGGAAGCCGATCCAGCTCCACATGCCGCGGAGGAGGCGATGGCGCTCGGGCATGGCGAGGAAGATGTCGACGACGGTGCGATCGATGAGGCGAAAGTCGCCGGTGTCGACGGGGATTTCTACGTCGGAGAGTGAGTTGATGATGCGGTAGAAGGCGCGGGCGGTCCAGAGCTTGAAGGGGGTTTCGCCGGCGCGCGACTGACGGATGCCGTAGACGACTTTGTAGCCGGAGCGCCAGAGGGCGACTATCTCGGGGATGAGCTCGGGCGGGTCCTGAAGATCGGCGTCGATGATGACGACGGCCTGACCCAGCGCGGCGGTGAGGCCGGCGGTGACGGCGGGCTGATGGCCGAAGTTGCGCGAGAGCTGGACGAGGACGGCGTGCGGGTCTTCGGTGTGGATCTGATGGAGGATTTGAGCGGTGCTGTCGCGCGAGCCGTCGTCGACGTAGACGATCTCGTAGGGCTCGTTGAGCGCGCGGAGGACCTGGGTAAGACGGTCGTGGCAGGCGCGGATGGTCTCCTGCTCGTTGTAGCAGGGCACGACGATGCTGAGGGTGGGCGCGGGCATGAGGGCTTGCGGTAAGAGTATCGCAGAGTGGAGGAACGGGAACTTCGCAGGGACGGCGGGCGTAGCATAGGTGACGACCCCAAGGGATGCGTTGCTGCGCGCGAGCGCGAGTGCGTGACACGAAAGGATACGAGGAATATGCAGAGTCGAATTGTGGGAACAACCATGCCGGTGCTGGAGGTGATGTTGCAGCCGGGCGAGAGCGTGATCTCAGAGGCGGGCGAGCTGAGCTGGATGACGCAGACGATCGCGATGACCACGCATACGCAGATGATGGGCGGGGGCGGGTTCTTTGGCGCGATCAAGCGCGTGGTGGGCGGCGGAAGCCTGTTCATGACCGAGTACACGGCGCAGGGCAATCAGGGTGAGGTCGCGTTTGCGACCAAGATTCCGGGGCATATTCTGCCGATCGAAGTGGGGCCGGGGACCGAGTTTTTGATCCATCGACATGGGCTTTTGTGCGCGACGCCGCAGATTCAACTGGGCGTGGGCTTTCAGCAGTCGCTAGGCGCGGGGATCTTTGGCGGAGATGGATTTCTGCTGCAGAAGATCAACGGCTATGGAACGGCGTGGCTGGAGCTGGGCGGCGAGGTGGTGGTGAAGGACCTGCAGGCAGGCGAGACGCTGCGTGTGCATCCGGGGCATGTGGGGGCGTTCCAGGCAGGCGTGGGGTTCAACATCACGCGGATCTCGGGGATACGGAATATGTTCTTCGGCGGGGACGGAATCTTTCTGGCCGCGCTGACGGGGCCGGGACGGGTGTGGCTGCAGACGTTGCCGCTGGCGAACCTGGCGCATGCGCTGGAGCCGTATCTGCCGACGAAAGGCGAGGAGGTGCGCGATGTGGGCGCGGGCGCGGTGATCGGAGGGATCGCGCGATCGCTGATGGACCGATAGGCGGCGTGGAACGGATGAGAGTAAAAAAAGGAATAAAAAGCCGAGTCGCTGACGGTCGCAAAACGACAGGAAATTGTCTCGTCGGGCAGGTGCTGTCTGTGGTAGAAGGACTGCACATGAGATCGGCGTAGCAGGCAGGCGGCCCGTGGTTCAGGCCGCCCGCTGCGTTTGCGCCGAACGAGGAGGCAGCATGGACGAACAACCGATCCACGAGGTTCCGCCGGCAGCACCTGCTGGAGGCGCGGCGTGGTCACAGACGCCGCCGAGCTACAACCCGCCAAACGGCTACGCGCAAGCGGCGGCACCGCCCCCGAGCGCAGTCGCTCCTGCCGAGGGATTGAGCGACACGGCGGCGGGCGCACTGGCGTACGTAACGATTATTCCCGCGATCATCTTTCTGGTGATGGCGCCCTACAACACGAAGCCGTTTGTGAAGTTCCACGCGTTCCAGTGCATTGGCCTGGCGATTGTCTGGTTCTGCCTGGGCATTGTGTTTGTGGTTCCGATTCTCGGCTGGATTATCGGCGCGCTGGGCTTTTTGGCGCTGCTGGTCTGCTGGATTCTTTCGATTGTGAAGGCGTCGCAGGGCAGCGCCTTCAAGCTGCCGGTGATCAGCGAGTTTGCGTCGAAGCAGTCAGGCTACAGGCCGTAGGCGAAGGCGGCGAGAGAGAAAGATCTCTGGCGCAGAGCGCGGTGAGGGAGTAATGTTTTGACGTTGCTCCTGCACCGCGCTGTGCGTGTGTATTTTTTTGCGCAGCCTGTGGCGCGGCGTGCGGCGGCGGTGCGGTGAATCCTGAAGAGGTGAGGAGATAAATAATGGACGATCCAAGAGAACCGGGATCTGAGCCGCCGGCGGCGGGAGGGGAGTCGAGTCTGGGCGGCGCGAGTGAGTGGAGCACGGTCCCTCCGTCGTCCTATACGCCCCCGAGTCCGCCAGCAGCAGCGCAGCCGCCGGCGAGCTCGTTTGGGCAGGCGACGCCGCCGGCGAGTGGGTCGCTGGAGCCGCTGCCGCCGACAAACCCGTATGGCGCAGGCAGCGCGGGAGGACCGGTCGCGCCTCCGCCGCAGCCGTATGCGCCGCCGGCGGGACAGCAGGGATATCAGCAGGTGTATGGGACGCCGAGTGAGCCCGGAGCGTATGCGAGCGCGCCGGGAGGTGGGTATCCACCTCCGCCACAGCCGCCGCCACAGCCGCCGCCCCCGCCGGGATATACGGGAGCGGGCGGACCGCCGCCGGGATATCCCCCGGGACCGCCTCCGCCTGCGGCTGGGCAGGGGTTGAGCAGCAATGCCGCGGCTGCGATTTCGTACCTCACGTTCATCCCGGCGGTGCTGTTTCTGGTGATGGAGCCGTATAGCCGCGACCGTTTTGTGCGCTTTCATGCGTGGCAGTGCATTGCGCTGACGGTGGTGTGGGTTGTGGTGTCGATTATCTTCGCGATGTTCGCGATCGTCGGCATGCACTTTGTAGTGTTCGGTCTGTGGACGATGATCCATATGCTGATACGGCTGGTGCTGTTTATCTTCTGGCTGATCGCGCTGATCAAGGCGAGCCAGGGGCAGTGGTTCAAGATCCCGATTGTTGGCGATCTGGCGCAGAGCTTTGCGGGGAAGGCCCAATAAGGCTGGACAAACGAGGAGGCGACGGCGTGCTTCGGCGCGCCGTCGTTTTTGTTTGGCCACACGGAAATGGTTGATTTGGCTTGGCGCGGGATGGGACTGCGCCGTAGACTCGCTCGCATGAGACGAGTTTTTTTTGTTGGCGCGATGGCGAGCGTGGCCGCGTTGCTGTTGTGCGCGATTGCGGCCGGAGGACAGGATTGGGCGAAGGCGAATCTGGCGAAGAGTCCACGGCATGGCGAGTTCGTGACAATTAACGAAGCCGGCGGACGCAAGCTGCAGGCTTGGGTGGTGTATCCGGAGGTGAAGGAAAAGGCTCCGGTGGTGGTGATGATCCACGAGATCTTTGGGCTGAGCGACTGGGCGCGTGAGATGGCGGATGAGGTTGCGGGCGCGGGATACATTGTGGTCGAGCCGGACCTGCTGAGCGGGTTTGGGCCAGCTGGCGCAGCGGCGAACGGCGAGGCGTATGTGGCGGCGAAACCGGGAGGGACGGCGGCGTTTCCGGACCAGGGTGCGGTAGTGAAAGCGGTGTCTTCCCTGCCCGATGCGCAGGTGATGGCCGACCTGGACGCGGCTGCCGACTATGGGAAGAAGCTGCCGGCGGCGAATGGGAAGCTGTTTGTGGCGGGGTTTTGCTGGGGCGGCGGCAAGAGCTTTTTGTTTGCGACCCATCGCAGAGATTTGAGCGCGGCGTTTGTGTTCTATGGGCCTCCGCCGCCGGCAGAGTTGATGAAGAACATTGCGGCGCCGGTGTATGGCTTCTATGGGGGCAATGATGCGCGGATTACAGCGACGGTTCCCGCGACCAAGGACGTGATGAAGGCCGCGGGCAAGGCGTATGAGCCAGTAGTGTATGACGGCGCGGGGCATGGATTTATGCGCGCGGGTGAGGCTCCGGATGCGAATGCGGCGAACAGCGCGGCGCGGCAGGAGGGATTCCGGAGATTGGTGAAGTTGCTGGGTGGGGTGAGGTAGCGGGCTAGGCGCCGTGGAGGGTGGGCGAGGCGTAGGCGAGACGCTTGCGCATGAGCGCGACGGCCTCGGGACTGGAGTCGATGAGCAGGAAGCGGCGGCCTAATTTGGCCGCTGCTGCGCCGGTCGTGCCGCTGCCGGCGAAGAAGTCGAGCACGAGATCGCCGGGGCTGGAGTGGACGCGCACGATGCGCTCGAGGAGCTTGAGCGGCTTTTGGGTGGGGTAGCCGGTCTTTTCTCGCGAGTTGGTGGGGACGACGGTGATCCACCAGACGTCGGTGGGAATCTTGCCGCGCGCGGCCTTTTCAGGGCCGACGAGCGAGGGCGCCATGTAGGGGACGCGATCGATCTGGTCGAAGTGAAAGGTGTAGCGCTGGGGTGAGCGCGAGTACCAGAGGAGGTTGTCGTGCTTGGCGGGCCAGCGATCGCGGGGTTTGCCGCCGTAGTCGTAGGCCCAGATGATCTCGTTGCGAAATGAGGTGCGTCCGAAGATCTCGTCGAGCAGAACTTTGGCATAGTGGGACTCGCGGGGGTCGAGATGAAGGAAGAGCGAGCCGGTGGGATTGAGAAGACGATGCGCTTCGAGGAGTCGCGGACGAAGGAAGGCGAGGTAGTCGTCGAAGGTGTCGGGGTAGTGCGGCGAGGCGTGGGTCTCGATCTCGTACATCGCGCCGCCGAAGCCGCCGCGGGTGCCATTCATGCTACGGCGGGCGGTGATGCGGGTGCGCTTTTGCGTTGCACCGGTGTTGAAGGGCGGATCGATGTAGATGAGATCGACGGAGGCCGAGGGAAGCTGCTGGAGGATGGGGAGGTTGTCGCCGAGGTGGATGTCGCCGGAGAGAAGCTTGGAGATCGCAGGCGCGGGGCCGGACTTCGGCATGAGGTGAGTCTACGCGAGGTCTACGGAGATGGCGGGGTGGGCACAGCGTCTATGGTGGGGGCAGGCGGAGGCGGAAGGGGCCTGGTGAGGTCGGCGTCGGCGGTGCCCATGCGGCCGGTGGCGTCGACACGGATGACGAAGCGAGCGCGCACGGCCTTGGAGCTGGGAGGAAGTTGATAGTCGAGATTGATGGCGCGGTTGAGGCGGCCGGTGGGCGGCACGGTTGTGGGCGCCGAGACGACGAGGCTGCGGCCGTCCGACTTCAGCAGCTTGCCCTTCTTGTCGAAGAGGGTGACGAAGAGAATGAGCTTCGCGGTGCGCGGGCTGGTGTCGGTGGCGGGCGTCCAGTAGAGGCCGCGGCCTTCGAGATGGATGATGTACCTGCCGGGCGTGGGGGTGGCGTTGAGCGTGAGCGGAATGGCGTCATAGGCCATGTTGCTGGTACCGGCGCCGACGAGCTCGGAGGCGAGGCGTTTGGTGACCTCGCCGTCGGAACGCAGGCGGGCGGGCGCGCGTGAATCAAAGTAACCCTGGCGGGTGACGACCTTGAAGTCGGGGCGGCCGACGACGGTCACGTCGATCTTGCGGAAGTGGCGGATGTCGCGGACGGCGTCGGTGGGGCGGTAGGTAAGGGTGTAGAAGCTGGCGCCATCGCGAATGGAGGTGCCGATCTCGGCGTCGACATCGTTGCGGCCATAGAGATTGCGGCCGCCGGTGGCGGTGGCGAGGGCCTGGAAGTTGGGCTCGCCGCCGAAGGGATCGAAGAGCGCGGCATCGCGGCCGTAGACGCCGGGATTGACGAGCAGGCCGGCGGGGTCGATGGTGTAGAGCGTGACGCGGGCGTCGCGAAGCTCATTGACGGTCTGCTGCACGGCGGTATTGATGCGCTCCTCGTCGTCGATGTCGAAGCGGGAACGGTCGATGTTGGGAAGGCCGCGGCCGATCCAGATCATGGTCTTGTGGCCGGGGTGGCCGGTGGTGGCCTCGGCGACGCGGCGGAGGGTGAAGAAGGCGGTGGCGTAGCGCTCGGAGACCCAGGCGAACTGGTGCACCTGCCAGGGGAAGGCAACGAAGTGATGGTCGAGCGCGGAGAGGATCTCGCCCTTGTTCTGCGTGTAGTCATGCAAGACCTCGAACTTTTCGAGGCTGACGGAGACGAGCATGGTCGGGGTGTCGAGCTTGGCGGGCTGTTTGTCGAGCCACTTCTTGAGTGAGTAGCGCGCGAAGGCCATGTCCTCGAAGCGGGTGTTGAACTCGTCGAGCAAGATGATGTTGACGGGCGCGCGCGGGGCGAGGCGGTCGAGGTCGGCGGTGGAGTCGATGGTGATGTCTGGCGCGGGCGTGTACTTGCCGGGCGGATCGAAGTTGCGGATGGTCTGCTCGACGCCATCCTCTTCGACGTGGAAGTCGTCGCGGGTGAGATTGTTGACGACGTTGCCCTTCTTGTCGAGGACGACCAGATCGAGGACGACGAGGCGAACGTTGCGCGTGATGGTGTTGGCTGCGGTGGGCGGAGCAGTGGTGCTGGGAGCGGGCGGCGCTGTGGCTTCGGGCGACTGGCGCTGGATAGGCGCGGGGCTCTGTGGTGCCTGCAGAGCGGGTGAGGATGGAGCGGAGTCAGGCGGCGAGGCCGGCTGCTGGGCGAGAGCGGCAGCGGGAACGAGCGCCGTCAGCGCAAGGGCGAACAGAGTGGCGAGAGAGGCAGAGCGTGCGCGCATCGGTCCGAGGTCCTGAATGTGTCGTGAGGCATTAGAGATGACGACATAGTACGCCGGGGAGTTTCGCTGGATGCACGAAAAGGAAGGGGCTCCGGAAGAGACCACTGTGGTCTACGGGGTAAGCGAGACGGCTGTGACCATGGTCCGTTCTGACGATGGGGTCGGATCTTTCGGCGCAAGGCGGCTAAAAGGCGCGGGCGGACGGTCCCTTGGCGCGGAAGAGATCGAACTCGAAGTCGACGTTCTTCTCCGGATGCAGAATCTTTGATCGCGCTTGATCGGGGACTCTGAAGACGCGGACAAGCTCGTAGTCCTGCGTGATCCATGGATAGCGAACGGTTCCGTCGGCGTTGCGGTACTCTCGCGGGCGAAGCACAAGATAGGTAGGACGGAGGGTCTGCATCATGGAGATGAGATTGCGCCCGTGCGGATGGGTGCGAAGATACTCAACGACCTCGCGGCTGCAGAGGCCGGGATAGTCATAGATGACGCGGCGAGAGTAGTAGCCGACGTAGCCGAGGGACTCGCTGCCGACGGTGTCAGCCGGAGAGGAGACCTGCGCGATATAAAGACCTAACTGTTTTCTGCCTCCATCCTCGACGTATTGCTGGATGGCTTTGTCGGAGCGCATGGTCCAGGGCAGGATGGAGACGATGAGTGCGATATAGATGATCCCAATCGCCGCGGCCAGCCGGTGCCGCGCCGGTTCGGCGGTAAGCCATTCCAGCAGGCGCCAGAGACCATAAATGCAGCCGATCACGGCTGCGGCTACTACGGGTGCGGTGTACCAACCGAAGATAAAGGGCGCCGCGAAGACGAGATAGGCGGTGTAGGTGACCGCGAACGCGTAGAGCAGCAACGCTTCGGCATGACGCTTGCGGAGGGCGATAAACAAACCAATGATTCCCAGAATGGTCATCACGCCATAGGTGATGCGATGGTCCCATAGAGGAAGAACGCCCGTTCCATTGCCTGCGTATGCCGGCCCGAGTGTGCCGAGAACGAGATAGATCTGATGCTCGAGCCGGACAAGTTTATGCGGGCCGCGGATATGGAAACCGCTGCCCTGGTCACCGAGAGCCTTCGCGATGATGGTGTGGGGAACGGGACTGCCATAGTAGAGGAAGGTGAAGAGGATCCAAGGGCCGTAGACGATAAGAAGGCCATAGATGACCGGCAGAAGAGGCCGCCACGAGCCATTCTTCTTCGCGCGCCAAAGCTCGACGGCGAAGGCGATCGCGACCCAGATGGCGGCGTCCGGGCGAGCCAGCATTACGAAGCCAAACGACAGGCCCTTTTGCCATTGCGTGCCGCGCATCATGGCGTAGAGGGAGCAGAGATAGGCGACGGTGACGACCTGGGTCTCCATGCCGGCCATGCCCCAAAGGATCTGATGGTGCTCGAAGGCGAGGAAGGCGGCGGCCGTGAGCGCCAGGGCGGGCGGGAGTCCGAGCGCCTGAGAGATACGGGCGCCAAGCCAGACAGCGACGGCTCCTGCAAACGCGGAGACGAGCTTGAGAAAGGGCAGACCCCAGCCGACGTGGACGAGATCGCCGACGAGCGGAATAAGAACGCTCAAGGGGCTGGTGAAGCCGTGCAGCGGAGGTTCGCCAGCCGGCTGGAGGTGGGTGAGGCCGAGGCCGCGCACAAAGTTCTCGGAGTGGAGAACGGTGATCAGCGCGTCCTCCCACGTTCTGTGCGTGTAGTGCCAATAAAAGAGACGGACCAGAATCGCCAGCACCATGAGAATAAGGAGAGCCGGGGAAAACCAGCGAGGGTAGGTCCGATCGGTTTGAGCCATGCGAGCGCAGCATCCTCTGTGAGTAATTCTCCGTAGCAGGTGCGCCATGGAGAGGTCGATTTAACGATTACTTTGCCAAACTGACTCTGCGGGGGCGAATCGCGCGAGCCTAAGACGGCGCAGTCGCACGGCCAGGTGCACCTTTCTTGCGAAATACATCAAACTCGAAGTCAGAACTTGCCTCATGATGCAGGATCTTCTTGCGATCTTCCTCCGGCACCTTAAAGACCCGGACGAGCTCATAGTCCTGTTCGATCCAGGGAAGTCGACTCTGCCCATCAGGGTTCTCATACTCGCCGGGCCTCAACACAAGATAGGTCGGGCGCAGAGCATTCATCATGGAGGTCAGGTTGTGATCTTGTGGATTGGGATGAGAACGCAGGTAGCGGATAACTGGCCGGCTGCAGAGTCCGGGATAGTCATAAATGACGCGCCGAGAGTAGTAGCCGATATAACCAAGGGATTCGGTGCCGATGGTGTCTGTCGGCAACGATACGCTGACAAAGTAGAGGCCAATCTGTTTTCTTCCCCCGTCTTCGACGTACTGCTGAATATATTTGTCGGAGCGCATGGTGAAAGGCAGGACGGAGACAATCGACACGATATAAGCTCCTCCGACCCATGCGAGGATGCGTTCGCGGGAACGTTCCCTTGCGATAGGAGCTGTCAGCGTCCATAGACCATACATGCTGCCAAGAACCGCGACTGCCACCACGGGGGCGGTGTACCAGCCAGCGACCCAACTGGGGCAAAAAATGAGATAAAGCGTGTAGGCAATCACAAAGGAATAGAGCAGCAAGGCAGGAGCGTGCCGTTTGCGCAATGCCACCACAAGGCCTGCCGCGCAGAACAGGACCATCAGGAGCGCGATGACGCCGTGATCCCAAAATGGTATCAATCCTGTTCCGTTGCCTTCATACCCAGGACCAAGAGAACCGAGGACCATGAAAGCGCGGTGTTCAAAAAAGACCGCCTTTGCCAGGGGCGGAAGGCCATGCATCATGGCCCTGACGGAGGGGTATCCCATAGACTTCGCGATAATCGTATTGGGAATGGGACTGCCATAGTACAGCAACGTGAATAGAATCCAGGGACCGTAAAGCAGAACGAGACCAGAAGCCATGGGCACGAGACGGCGCCAGTTAGCCGTCTTTCGCGTTCGCATCATTTCAACGAGGAATGCGATGGCCACCCAGATCGCTGCATCCGGCCGGGCCAGCATGGCGAATCCCAGAGACAAGCCCTTCTGCCATTGTGTGCCGCGCATCATGGCGTAGATGGAGCAGAGATAGGCGACCGTAGTTACCTGCGTTTCCATCCCGGCCATGCCCCACATAATCTGATGGTGTTCGAAGGCCAGAAACGCCGCGGCGGTTAGAGTTGCCGCGGGTGAGAGCTCAAGCACCTGGCAGATGCGTGCGCCGAACCAGACGGCGATGGCTCCGCAGAGGGCGGAGATGAGCTTGAGAAAGGGCAAACCCCAGCCGACGTGAACGAGATCGCCGACGAGAGGGATGAGGACGCTGAGCGGGCTGGTGAACCCATGCAGCGGCGGTTCGCCAGCCGGCTGGAGGTGGGTGAGGCCGAGACCGCGTACAAAGTTCTCGGAGTGGAGAACGGTGATGAGCGCGTCCTCCCACGTTCTGTCGGTGTAGTGCCAGTAGAAGAGGCGGACCAGAATGGCCAGGACCATAAGAACAAACAGGGCCCGGTAAAACCAGCGTGGGTAGGGTTGCGCCATTTAAGAAAATGGTAACGTATCGGCCGGGAAAGCATACTTCCGAAAAAAAACGAACCCGGGATGAACCCGGGCTCGGTGCGATTCGAGGATGCGGTATAGAGGTTCTGGATCAGAACCTCGAGCTGGCGGCCGCCTCTTCAAAAGCAAGGCTATGCGGAGGCCTCTTCGGTCGCAGCCGGCTTTGCCGCGGCAATGGTGTAATTGGGCTCGCCGATCTTGAAGCGGGCAAAGCGGCGGACGGAGATGTTCTCACCCAGCTTGGCGATCTTCTGCGAGATGAGCTGCTGGATGGTAAGCGATCCTTCCTTGATGAAGGGCTGTTCGAGCAGGCAGACTTCTTCATAGAACTTCGACATCTTGCCCTCGAGCATCTTCTCGATGATGTTGGCGGGCTTGCCGGTGGCGGCGGCCTGCGCGCGATAAATCTCCTTCTCCTTCTCGATGACCTCGGGCGTGACCTCGTCGCGGCCGATGAAGCGGGGGTCGACGGCGGCGATGTGCATGGCGATGTCCTTGAGGAGTTCCTGGAAATCCTCGGTGCGGGCGACGAAGTCGGATTCGCAGTTGAGCTCGAGCAGCACGCCGATCTTGCCGCCGGCGTGGATGTAGGTGCCGACCGCGCCCTCGTTGGTGGAGCGCGAGGCCTTCTTGGCGGCCGAGGCCATGCCGCGTTTGCGGAGGACGACGAAGGCTTCCTCCATGTCGCCCTTGGCCTCCTGCAGGGCCTTGAGGCAGTCGCCCATGGGGGCGCCGGACTTTTCGCGGAGTTCCTTGACGAGCTTGGCGTCGATTTTGACAGCTTCAGTGGTAGACATGGTTCTTCCCTTCCAGTGAATCAGTTGGTGAGAGCGGGTTGCGCTCCGGCAACAGAAAGAGCGTGGCGACTGTGCGGCCACGCTCTCCCGTTAGAGTGTTGCGTGGTGCTCAGGCGGTGGCTTCGGCCGGGGTGACGTCGGTCTCGGTCTCCGCGGCCGGGGCCTTGCGGATGCCGCCGCCGAGGGCAGCGTTGAGGTCGATGTCCTCGTCCTCGTCCGTAACGTCCTCGACGGAGTCGGCTGCGGCGCCGGCGGAGACCTGAATCTCGTTGAGCGCGGTGTCGTCCTCCTCCTCGCCGAGGAGGTGGGTCTCGGGAGCGGCGGGCTGCACGTCCGCATACTCCTGCGCGAAGGCCTTGTCGGAGATGAGCTGCGTGCCCTCGTAGGCCGAGTCCGCGATCTTGGTGGTGAAGAGGCGGATGGCGCGCAGGGCGTCATCGTTGCCGGGGATCACGTAGTCGACCACGGTGGGATCGCAGTTGGTGTCGACGACGGCGACGACGGGGATGCCGAGCTTACGGGCCTCGGCGACGGCGATGGCCTCGTTGTTGGAGTCAACCACGAAGAGCGCGTCAGGCAGGCGCTTCATGCTCTTGATGCCGGCGAGGTTGGTGGAGAGGTGCTTGCGCTCGCGCTCGAGCTTGATGACTTCCTTCTTGGTGAGCAGCTCGTAACGGCCGTCGGTGGACATGTCGTCGAGCTCCTGGAGGCGCTTGACGGACTTCTGCACGGTGACCCAGTTGGTGAGCAAGCCGCCGAGCCAGCGGGAGTTGATGTAGGGCATGCCGGCGCGGGTGGCCTCTTCGGCGATGGCGTCCTGCGCCTGGCGCTTGGTGCCGACGAAGAGGATGAGCTTGCCGCCGGAGGTGAGCTCGGTGACGAACTTCGACGCTTCCTTGAACATCTTCAGCGTCTTCTGCAGATCGATGATGTAAATGCCGTTGCGCTCGCCGAAGATGTACTCCTTCATCTTGGGGTTCCAGCGCTTGGTCTGGTGACCGAAGTGGACGCCGGCTTCGAGCAGCTCCTTCATGGTGATGCTGGCCATAGTGGCTCTCTTTTCTGGGCATCGCTTGCGATGCGACGTGAAGCGATTGATTCCCGTGGTTGGGAGATTTGGTTCCTGGCCGCGGGCGCAGTGCCTGCGGGTGAAGCGGAAGAGCGAGACAGTAGAGGGTAGACAGTAGACAGTAGAAAAAACGGTTACTGTCTACTGTCTGCTCGTCTACTGTCTTCCAAGCGCTAGCGCTTGGAGAACTGGAAGCGAGCCCGGGCGCCCTTCTGGCCGTACTTCTTGCGCTCCTTGCCGCGAGCGTCGCGGGTGACCATGCCGCCGGCTTTGAGCGCCTTGCGCAGCTCGGCGTTGAACTCCATGAGGGCGCGGGCGATGCCAAGCTTGACGGCGTCGGCCTGGCCGACGACACCTCCGCCCTTGACGGTCGTGATGACGTCGAAGGTCTCGTTGATGTCGGCGATGCCGAGCGGCTGCTTCGCGGCGGAGCGCTGCGCGGGGGTGACGAAGTACTGCTCAAACTCGCGGCCGTTGACGGTGAACTTGCCTGAGCCGGGGCGCAGGAAGACGCGAGCGATGGAGCTCTTGCGCCGGCCGGTTCCGTAGTATTGGATCAAATCTGCCATGATGAATCTTGTCCTTTGTCCGAGTCGTCGTTATGCGCTGAGCGCGGTGGGCTGCTGGGCGTGGTGCGGGTGGTCGGCGCCCTTGTAGACCTTGAGCTTGGTGGCCATCTGGCGGCCGAGCTTGGATTTGGGCAGCATGCCCTTGATGGCCTCTTCGACGATCTTCTCGGGACGGCGGGCGAGCAGCTTGGTGAAGCTCTCCTCGCGCAGGCCGCCGGGGAAGCCGGTGTAGCGGCGATACATCTTCTGGTTGGCCTTCATGCCGGTGACGTGGATCTTCTCGGCGTTGATGACGATGACGTGGTCGCCCATGTCAATGTAGGGCGTGTAGAGTGGGTTGTTCTTTCCCGTGAGGACGTTGGCGGCGCGCGTAGCAAGGCGGCCGAGGGTCTGTCCGCTGGCGTCGAGAACGAACCACTTGCGCGGGATGTCCTTGCCGCTGGGGATCGTCGTAGTCTGATTCAGATTCACGTTTACTCCTTACATCTGCCGTCTTCGTGGCCGGCGTGAAGCGCGAAGATATTGTGCCTGCGTTGGGCGGCTCAGACGCGCGCGAGCCGGATTGCTCACGGGCGGGAGACCAGAGTTGCTGTAGTGGCGCACGGAGCCGGATGATGCATGGCCGGGGAGCGGGCTTCGAGCCGGAGCAGCGGGAACGATGCGGAAACCGAACCCGCGCGGGGGCGGCGATGAGAGCCTCGCCACGGTGTCCTGTCCGGCTGGCCCTGGCGCTGCCCGGAGCATCCGGGCGTGCTAAGAATACAGGGTGCAGGCGCAAGACTGCGCGAGCTTTCAGGATAGCTGAGAGGAGGCGCAGAGTCAATGAGAATAGAGGGTTAGCGGCCGGTCGGTGACCGTTTAGCGGGCGAGCAGGCGGTGGATGACGGTGATGAAAAAGGCGAGGACGGCAACGATTGTCAAGAAGAGGATGGCATTGATGAAGAGGGTCGCGACGCGGCGGCGTTCGGGGTGGGGTGGTGTGATGCCGAAGGTCAGGATGAAGGTGTCGGCGATGGAGTCAAGGAGTTTCATGGGAGCTTCCAGACCTCGAGGGTGTCGCGCTCTGCGTAGCGATGCCGGTTGAGGAACCAGCCGCTGGTGGGAATCTGGCGATACCAGACGAGGGTGGCTCCGGGTTCGGGCTGATGGTCGATGACGATGTAGCGCGCGCCCTGGCTGTGAATCCAGGCGAGGCGGCGAGCGTCCGTGGGGTCCCACATATAGGGGATGATGCCGGGACGGGTGATGCCGCCGGTGTCGACGAGCGGATGACGCGAGAGGAAGGCGGCTTCGCCGATGGAGTAGTGGGCGACGGGGGCATTGGGCGGGAGGGTATCAAAGAAAGCGGCGAGCGCGGCGTAACCGCGGTCGATGCCGACTTTGTTGTGAATGAGCGGCCAGGTGGCGTCGAGGCTGATGGCGATGCCGAAGAGGAGGCCAAAGATGAGGCCGGCGCGATAGAGGCGCGGCGAGAGCTTGAGCGCGAGCGCCAGCAGCGCAATGGTGAGTATGGGCGCAGAGACGAAGATATAGCGCGTCTGCACGTAGGTGTGGTTGGCGATGTAGAAGATGCAGCTGATCGCCGTCCAGAGGAAGATGATCCAGCCTCCGGCGTGAAGCAAGGGGATGAGGCGCGGGCCGGCGACGCTTCCCTTCCCGCGTGAATAACGGATGACGAGCCAAACGATAAGCAGCGCGACACCGATGAGAACGAGGGGAAAGCCGAGGCCGTAGACGTCGAACAGACGAACCATGACGGATTCGCCGGGACCGGCGCGCTTGGCTGCGTCGGTATTGGGAAGGATGCGGCCGAAGGTGTGAAGCGCGTACAGGCCCCAGGCGATGCCGGGCGCGGCGATGAGGAGCAGACCGGCGATCAGTTCGGCGACGCGGCGTGTGATCGGCGCGGGTTTTTTCACCAGGCGATCGAGAAGTACCAGGCCGAGCAGGACGGTGAAGAAGCCCATCTCCGGACGGAGGAGCGGAGCGATCCCGGCGAGAAAAGCGGAGAGAAGAAAGCGCCGCGTGGAGAGCTGCGCAGGCGCGATGGCGACGCAGGCCCAGCAGACCAGGCCGGCGGCGGCAAGGGGTTCCATGCCGGAGTAGGCCCAGTAACCGAAGTAGGGATTGGTGGCGAAGAGCAGCACCATGGCGGCGGCGAAGGTGAAGCTGCGCGACCGTGGAAGATCGAGCGTAAGACTGCGCGCGAAGAAGAAGGCTCCGGCAAGTGAGAGAACGGCAGCGAGAGCGACGAGGGTCTTGCCGGCGGTGAGCCAGCCGGGGATGAGGTGATGAAAGCCGACGAGGAGCCAGACCCAGAGGGGCGAGGTGTCGCCGTAGACGACGGTGCCGTTGAAGGCGAAGCCGTGGCCTTCGGCGACCGAGCGGGCGAATTCGAGGTGGATGTAGGCGTCATCCTCCCAATAGCCGCGCGCGTGAAGAAACCAGACGATGCACCAGAGGGCGGCGAGAAGAAGAAGGATAAGAGCGGTTGCAGGAATGCGCCGCCGGTCGGCGGCCGGCCCGGCTTCAGATAGTACGTCCACACGGCTCCTTGTGCGATCGCTTGTCTGTCTCATGATGCCTTCAGGAAGCGCGCCGCGCAAACGACAGCCATCATCCATGCGCATGCGGAGGAGCAGGGGTTGGTGGCGTCACCCGTAGGAACGTGCCTTACAAAGGCAGACACAGACGATCAATGTTCGTTTTCAAATTTGCTAGTGCTTCAGTTGGGTTGTGGTCGGCTGTTCGCCAAGTTTGGTCTGAAGCTGGGCTGGGATCGGATGGTGTCTGGAACGGACGTACGTGGTCTGTTGTTTGGGATCGAGGCGGTAGACGATGAGCAGATTGCGATCGGGATCGTCGAGCGCGGGGAAGGCGGCGACACGCACGGGGCGGTAGAGCGGTGTGATGTCGGCGGCCTTGTCGTCATCGAGCTCGTTCCAGGCGACGTACCAGCCGGGATGGTACTTAGCGACGCGTTGATCGAGATCGAGCGTGCCGAAGTCGTCGTCGATGGAGGGAAGACCGGTCATGAGGGTGATGTCGGAGCCGGAGATGGAGAGGATGAGGTGGGAGTGCGTGGGATCGGCGAGGACGATGCGCTTGATGGCCTGCGCGGCGGCTTCGAACTGGTAGGTGGGGTGGAGGATGAAGTCGAGCTGGAGAAGCGCGTCGGGGACGGCGATGGCGAGGACGACAGCGGCGACGATGGATGAGACGATCAGCGTGGCGGCACGGCCGTGGACCTCGCGGAAGTTGTCGAGCGCGAGCGCGACGGCGGCCGTGACGGGGACGGCGATGACGAGGTAGTACCGCGGCTGCAGGTTGTTGTGATACGTGAGGAAGGCAAAGTAGCCGCCGGCCCAGAGAAGAAGCGAGGGAAAGAGCGGATCCGTGAAGAGGCGCGGACGCCAGAAGAGTGCGAGCACGACGACGATGAAGAAGGTGGGATAGAGGACGTGGCCCATCCAGGCGCCGTCTTTGATGGTGTCGAGGACGACGGTGGCGAGTGGGTCGAGCTCGAAGCCGGTGTAGGCGTTGGCGGAGAAGAGGTAACGGTAGTCCTCAAGGTAGTGCGGGTGGACGAAGCCGAAGAAGTAAGTGAGCCAGAGCGCGAGGCCGAGGGCCGAGGGCGGCAAGGCGAGACGAACGAAGGCGCGGATACGATAGCCGGCGCGCGACCAGATCATGTAGAAGACGGCGGGAAAGAGGCAGATAGCGGTGGTCTTGGTGAGGACCATCGCGGGCAGGAGGATGCCGAGCGCGATCCAAAGCAAGATGGTTCGACTCCGCGACGCGGGTATTTCGGCGCGCATGTGGGACGCCACCAGCAGAGCGAGGGCGGCGAGCGAAATGAGCAGCGGCTCAAGGATGGCCATGCGCTCGAAGACATACAGATAAGGGCTGAGGCAGAGAAAGAGGACGCAGAGCGGGCCCGCAAGCGGGCGCGTTCCGGGATGGAGCGAGCGTGCGGAATGCTGGAGCAGCAGATAGAAGATGACGAGGGTCAGAGCGAAGACACAAAGGGTGAGCGCACGGGCAGCGGAGGGTGAGACGCCGGTGAACTTGAAGACGACGAGCTCGATGGCCGGCCAGACGGGAAGGGCGACGGCTGGGTTGAAGTCGCCGGCCCAGTACCAGTGGCCGGTGAGGAAGTGACGGATGGCGGCGTCGCCGTACCAGCCCTCGTCGGTGTACTTGGACCAGTCCATCCAAGGCGAGTTGTTGGGGAAGTCGGCGGTGAGATGAAGGAAGTGGAGACAGAGGAAGACGGCGGAGATTGAAAGAAGAGCAAGCCCGACGAACTGTGTGAAGCGCGATGCGAGGCTGACCGGATTGCGGGGAGCGTCTGGCATCAAGCGATCAATCCTTGCAGGTTATTCGTAGGAGAGTGCGTCGATGGGGTCTTTCCGGGCGGCTTTGAACGCAGGGTAGAGCGCTCCAAGCAGGGCTCCAACGAGCGCAATGACGACAGCACTAAGCACCCAGCGGGGGGTGATCTGGAAGCTGAGCGTCGGGAAGCGAGCGTGCAGCAGGATACGCAACAGATACGTAGCTCCTACACCGAGGGCGACGCCGACCACCGCGAGGAAGCCGGTTTCGCGTAGGACGACCGAGATGATGTTGCCGCGGCCCGCGCCCATCGACTTGAGAATGCCGATCTCGCGCGTGCGTTCCATAACGGCGGTGTACATCGACTGGAAGATGACGAGAAAGCCGATGATGACGGCGATGCCAATGACGACACGGAGTGCGATGTTGAAGCCGGGCATTCGCTCCGGCGTGAGCGTGGAGAGGAACTCCTGAATGGTCTGCACGCTCCAGTCTTCGAGACCGGGGGTGGAGAGAATCTCCTTGCGGACGGCCTCCTGATACTCCGGCTGATTCTCAGTGCGGAGGAAGAATTCGGCGGCCTTGCCTGGATTGCCGTCGAGCTGGTCCATGGTCTCGAGCGGAATGAACTTGCGGCTGCCTTTCCCGTGCTCGACGATACCGCAGACGGTGAAGTTGTGGTTGAGGACTTTGATTGTGTCGCCGACCTGCGTTCCCTTGCCGCTGGCGGCTTGCAGATCATCGATGAGGATGTCGAAGGGATGCTGGAAAGGACCGCCGGACTTGAAGACAAACGGACGCAGCGCGTTGTAGCTCGTGTAATCGATGCCGTAGATGTTTTCGAGAGACGAGCCGGCCGTAAGCTTGATGTTCACGGGGGCGACGACTTCGACATGCGGCAGTCTGCGCAGGACGCCGGCGATGCGGACGTCGGCGGAGGCGGCAGTGGTGTTCATCAGGGCACTGGCCGCACCGGGATGCGCAATCATGTCCATGCCGATGCCGGTGGTCTGCTTGCGGCTACCGTTGAGGATGCCGAACATCACGGCCGCGATGGAGAGGATCATGATGACCTCGATCGCGACGGCAAAGGCGCTGATGATGGAGCGCAGGGGCCGATGGACGAGATTGCCGAGAATAAGTTTGTTCATGGCGCCGGCCGAATCTCCTGAAAAGTGTACGTGATGGTCAAAGAAGACGTCGCGGCGAAAACGGCAGCAAGGCGAAGAGCCGGCCTGCGCCTTCAGATTGTCCTGATGGATGCCGTCGAGACAGAGAAGGCAGGCTGGGTTGGGGCCTCCCCCGCGAGCAGGGCACCAAGGACCGGAGCGAAGTAGAGACAGAAGATGGTGGCCCCCACGATAGCCAGATTGCCGGCCCAGACGAATTGGATGAGGCCGCCAAGCAGGCTCTCCGGCGCGAGGTGGGCGAAGGCCACGGCAGCGATGAGGCCGAACGGGGACCTCCGAAGATCGCCACAAATGAGATCGACAGTCGTGAAAAGAAGAGTCCAGACTAAAGGCGCCAGGAAAAGGAGGCCGACCCATTCCTCCATGTGAAATGCCTCGGCTGAGGGACTGAAGGAGATACCGGTTGTGAAGTCATCCGGGGACAAGATACCGCCTATCTCATGCGCATAGTAGTTGCCACCGGCCGCTGCGCCTGGAGGTGCGAGGCTCTCCTTGTTAGGAAGGATAAAATGCGGGATCCAGTTGATGAAGTAATAGATGTAGCGTTGATAGCCGTCGGTGTGGCCCTGAAGAGTGTAGGTGATCAGGCGATCGTCCATCTGAATAATGGTCATTCGATCGAGAAGACCTTGGGGTGAGTTGAAGTAGCCTTTGGCAAAGTTCGCTACAGATTCGCCGGGGCCGACAGAGCCTGCGGGCTCGATGGCGTTGATGTACTCTGCACGCAAACGCTTGGGATGGCTTAGAAGATCGATGCTGAGTTGAAGCCGCTCCCATCCGCTTGTATCCTCTGAGCCAAGCTGACGGCCCACCTGGGAGAGGGGGGAAAGGATCGTCACCGAATAGACGGCGAAGGCAACCAGCAGAAGAATCTGCCAGCTGCGGAGACGGTATCGCTGAGACGCGGCGGCAATGCCCCAGCAAACAATGGGAGTAAACATACCTTGTTTGGAGTAATTGATAAGGCCACCCACTACAAACATCAGCACAGCGGAGACGAACGTAACTACATTCACGCTGCGCCGGCCGCCGCTAATGCGAATCGTGTGCACCGTACCCAAGAGGATGGCCAGAGGGAATAAGACATTCTCCTGATTAATGATGCTGATGAGGCTGCCGTTCCCACCCGGCAGAAGGATGTTTGCGGGCACTGTAAGTACGTTTCCGATGAAGCAACCAAGGCTGGCGAGCCCAAGATTGACCTTGTCGATGCCGATGACATCAAGAAACCCGCGGGACTTCCTGGTAATCCTGTGGCTGATAAACAACGACGTCATGATCCCGACCATGCTGACGACATAGGTGAGCATGGTGACCTCGGGGGAGGAAAGATTGGAGTCAGCCGGTTCGGCAAGGACGATCTTCCAAAGCCCTCCCACGACGCAGGTAAGCAGCGCGAACGAGAAGACGTAGGTTCCCGATGCGCGGGAGAAGCCTCCAGCAAGGTTGAAGGCGAGCACGCTGAGCATGATGAATGCAAAGAACAGTACGCCGAAAAGAAGATTGGTCCCCTCAAGGAGCTGCGCGCCTAATACCGCGGCGGCGAAGATCAGGGTCTTCTCGACGGAGATTCTGGTCGGAAAGGGAAGACGCATGCTGGAATACAGAGTACGCGAAATCCGCGCATGCAAGTGGCGCCGCGGAATGCGGTTGACTCCCACTGGGCGATGCAATATCCGTCCATCAATCAACCGGCTTTCGCGCTGCGGCGATCGGCCGTAGACGATCTAACGGCGGCGCTCCGCAAGGCGGGACCGCGCGAGTGACTCGAATTGTCTTTGCTGGCGTTTGTCCTCGACATGTGCGATCTCGTGCGGCACAAGAAATTTGTATCGACAGCGGCTGTCATCCTTCCATGGTCATTTTTCCATTTCGATTCCGGTTATTTTGTTCATGGTCCCTCTTGTGCGGAGGCGGTTGCCATTCTGACGGCAGAGGCACAGATTGAACAGGGCGGACTCAGGGTTGGTTATCGCGAGTGCTCTCTGCGTCTCTTTGTGGATCGCGATGGGTAAGCTGGACGAGGTGCGCACCTTCGCCCCCTTTGCCTTAGCGCCGACATCACTGACGGTTGACTTGGCGATGCGGGTTTCGGCGAAACGAGAGGCGTGATGCTACTGATCGAGAGGACCGCGAGATGAACCGGATGGGGTGGGAGCAGCGCACGGCGGCGGTATTCACGCTGGTAGTCGTGGCCCTGCGGATCTGGTTCGCGCGGCAGGTCAGCTTCTGCGGGACACCGGACTCGTGTTATGGGGTGGGGATGGGGCGGGCGCTGGCGAGCGGCCATGGGTTCCGGTTGGGCTTTCTCTTTGATTTACAAGTACATGCGGCCCATTTGCCCACAACCGGCCTGGAATACTGGAGACCCGGTGTTGCGTTGATTCTGCAGGGTTTAAGGCTGTTTGGGGGTGTAACCCTCCATCGCAGTCTGGTGGTAACTGTGTGGTTCGGTGTGGTGTGGGCGCTGGTTTCGTGGTGGATCGCGATGCGGGCTACAGGCAGCCGGAGGGTGGCCCTGGCGAGCTATGCGCTGTGTTTGTTACTCCCACCAGGGTGGGAGAGCTCGCTGACGCCGGACCCAACGCTCTACTACGCGGCGGCGGTGGCATGGTTTCTGGCACTGTTCACGGTGGAGCGGCAGGGGCTGTGGCAGGATGTGGTGGCGCTGGGGTGCGTGGGAGCGGCGTATCTGATCCGCAACGATGCGGGTCTGCTGCTGGCTCCGCTGGCGGCGGTGCTGTGGCTGAGGATGCGACAGGCGGGTGCGGCGCGGCGGCGCGGAGAGGCGGCGCCGGCGGGCAGCTCGGGCTGGTACACGGCGGCGATGGTGGTGGGATTCTTTGTGGCGCTGGGGCCGATGCACCTGCTCTACCGGCATGTGCTGGGAACGGCGTTTCCGGCGGGCACCTCGAAGGCGCTGTTCTTAAATGACATGAGCGACTTCAGCAGCTATGGCGCGCCGGTAAGCCTGCATACGCTGCTGGCGCATGGGGTGAAGCACCTGATTGCGGCGCGGGTGAATGCGGTGGCGATGATCGTTTATCGCCTGCTGGCGCTGGTTTTAGGCTATGCGGCGCTGGTGTTCCTGCCGTCACTGGTGGTGACGCGGCGGCCGAGCGGGAGCGAGGTGGTGCGAACGGGGATGGACGCGGCGCGGATGCCGGAGCTGGCCGGACCCGTGGCGTTTGGGGTGGTCGTGCTGGTGGTCTACGGGCTGGTGCTGCCGACGGTGGGGACGTTTTCCGCGCTGCGGACGGCGGTGGGGCTGCTGCCGGTCACGGCTGTGATCGTGGTGGTGGCGATGGTGCGGCTGGCGAGGTCGCGGCGGGTGGCGGTGGCGCTGGCGGGGACGGTGATCGCCGTGTATGCGGTGAGCGGCGTGATGGATGACCGCCGGGAGATCGGGCCGATGAATGCGATCGGCGAGGCGGACAGGGCGCAGGCGGCGGAGCTGGCGGCGATGGGGGCGGAGCCGGAGAACGCGGTGGTGATGACCGCTGATCCTGTGCAGTTCTCGGTCACGACCGGGTACAGGGCAATTCCCATGCCGAGTAACGGGTTAGATGCTATCACGAAGGAAGCATTGGACTTGCATGCGAGCTATGCAATTCTGGACGGCGAGCATCTGCCGGGCTCGCCGAACGTGGTCGCCGAGAAACTTCACCCCACGCAGACGGAGGCGGTTCCGGGACAGACGATGCTTGTGCTGGAGCTTTGCCCGGAGCCCCAGCGCCCTTAGGAACCAATTCCACTCGGGAGTCCCGGCGCAGCGGCGTGCGGGGCGGGGAAAGCGGCGATGGACGTGGGGTTCGGAAGGGATCTGCAGGGACAGCGCGAGGCGCGCGGCGTGGCTTTGGAGGCCATCGCCAGGGGAACCAAGGTATCGCTCCAGTATCTGCGCGCGCTGGAGGCGGAGCGGCCGTCGGATTTGCCGGGCGGTGTCTTCAACCGGGGCATTGTGAGGAGCTACTGCCAGTTTGTGGGGCTGGAAGAGGCGGTGTGGCTGAAGCGGTTCGCATCAAGCGAGCTGGGCGAGAGCAGCGAGCCTGACTGGGCGGCGTTCGCGGAGAGTGTGAAGCGCAACCGGCTGGCGGCGCGGCAGCGTGCCTCGCGGGGCTGGCTGGGCGTCGCGCTGATGGTGATGGGATTGGCAGCACTGGGGTGGGCGGTGTGGCACTTCGCGGTGGGGCCGCGGGTGCGGTGGCAGCGTCCGGCGGCGGATAGTGCGCATGCGATGGTGAGGCCGGCGGAGACGGGAGTTGGCAATATAGGCTTGAGTCGCAGCGAGCGACTTAGCCAGGCGTACCTCAGGGGCTGAAGCCCCTTTTTACTCGGTGCTGTATTGGCACGGCTGAAGCCGTGCCCCTTCGGATCGTGGGTTCGTGGTGGAAAAGGTGGAAGCGGTATGGGTGAGCGCGGCACCGTCGGGGTCTTCGACTCGTTCTGCGCAGGGACGCAGAACTTCGCTCAGGATGACAGCGGTTTTGGGGATGCGTGGAGAGCGTGGTGATTCGCGCGAAATACAGGGGTCCTTCGGCTTCGCTGCTCGCGAGGCAAGCAGCTCCGCTCAGAATGACGGCGGTTTGTTGGGAGTCCTTCGACTTCGTCGGCCCTGGCTGATCTTGTGTGGAAGGTCAGGACTCGATCTGGTACCAGCGATAGCCGTGCTTCTGTTCCTGATCGGCTTCCTTGAGGCGGTCGACGACCTGCTTGCGGCGGAGGCTGCCGACGGCGGCGGTAATCAGGTCTATCAGGGCGATGGGCGCCACGTAGCTGGCGGCAAAGGACAGGCTGTTGATGGGAACGATGACCAGCTCGTTGGAGAAGCGGGCCAGCGGCGAGAGCGGCGAATCGGTGACGCCGATGCAGTAGGCGCCGTTTTCCCTGGCCTTCTGAATGCCTTCGATGGTCATGCGCAGGCCGCGGCGAAAGCTGATGCCGATGACGATGTCTTTTCTGCCGGTGGAGCGGGCGAGGTGGGTGGCGCGGCCGGGGCTGATGGCGGCGACGACGGGAAGGCCGGCGATGGTGAGGTGGTACTCCATGTACTCGACGAGAGGAGCGGCCATGTCGCCGCCGAGGAGGAGAATGCGCTCGGCGCCATCGATGCGGACGGCGATGTTGAGGACCTGATGCAGATCGAGGTGCTCGAGGACGAAGTCGATGTTCTGGTGGATCTGGCGGCGTGAGTCGCGGAGGAAGCGAGGCGTCTGCGTGGTGGTGCCGCCGGCCTGCATGCTGTCGAGGATGGTGGCGTTGGTGATGGAGAGATCGTGGAGGTAGTGCTGGAAGTCCTTGTAGGTGTCGAAGCCGAGGGCCTGGACGATGCGGAGGACGGTGGCGGAGCCGGTTTCGAGACGGTGGGCCATGTCGCGGACGTTGAGCAGGACGAACTCGCGGGGGCTTTCGAGGACGGGGCGGATGATCTTCTGGCGGGCCTCGCTGAGCTCGTGCAGAGGAAGCATCAGGGGTGGCTGGAAGTGCGGGTGGGCGAGCTCTCGTTTGGGCGGCATAGGGTGGGATTCCTTGTGGAGGAGACCGGCGATGGGTGAGACGGAGTCTTGCATAGAGAGATAACCCGACTGAGACCGTGGGTGGAGCAGGCAAGAACAGATTCAGAGGATTGGCCCTGGGGAGGGAGTCCACGGGTTCCAACCGTATATCATTTTGTGAAACATTTGTACCGCACGAATCCGAAATAACGTACATGGCGCTCGAAGGCGGAGCTTGTAGAGGCCGGCGGAGGAGGGCATCGGGGCAGATCGCAGAGCGGTAAGACAGCAGGACGGAAGGGACCCTCCGCGATGCGATTTGCAGGAATACCGGGCAAATCCTGCCAACCAGGATGGCATTCCCCGGGCCCTGAGACACAGAATCTTCTTGACACCCGATGAACGCCAGAATAATGTCGGCTATAAGCTGAAGAGTCTTATACCGCGTGAAACAAATGCTCCAGGAGGAGTTTTTCTCGGTTCAGCACGTGGGCTTTCGACGGGGAATGCGGCGGCTTTACGGTTTTCGTTTTCGGTTTTTGTTAACCCAGTTTCCTGCTCCGGCTTCGTTTTGCCGGGTTTCGTGATGAGATTTGTCACCTAGTTTCTTTCTTTCACTTACGTTTCCTGTTTGGTTTTTCGCCGGGGTTCGGCGCTCTGCGTATTTGAGGAACAGGGAAGGCAACAGCGTTGGGAGGTCCCCGAGACAGGGGACCCAAGGCGCAGCCCCTTTGAGGGACGGAAGTACAGAGTTTTTTTTGGAGGCAAGACGATGACACGATACACAGGATGGATAGGGGCTGCTCTTTGTGCCGCTTTGGGCACGGCTCTGGTGGCGATTGGACCGGCTGTTGCCGCCCATGGCCAGAGCGCGACGACGGGCAGCATCAGCGGAACGATTACGGATGCGACGGGCGCGGCGATCAAGGGCGCGACGGTGAAGCTGATCAACACCGACCGTGGGGAGACGGTGCGCACCCTGAGCACGAATGGCTCGGGATTTTATACCGGCACGTCGCTGCCGCTGGGCACCTACACCGTGGAGGTGGTGGACCAGGGCTTCAAGACGGTGGACGTGAAGGGACTGGCGCTGCACGTCAACGATGCGTTGACGGTAAGCCGTACGCTTCCAGCGGGTGGCGTGAATGAGACGGTGAGCGTACAGGCGAATCCGGTGCAGTTGAACTTTGAAGATGCGACGTCGCAGGGTCTGATCAACAGCACCCAGATGAATGAGATGCCGCTGGTGACGCGGAACTATGAGACGTTGCTGAACCTGCAGCCGGGCGTATCGTTCGGCGGTGCCACTGATGACCTTACCCGCGGCCCTTCGGGTTTGAGCGGCGCGTCGAGCACAGTGGCCTTCTCCGTCAACGGCGGCCGTACGACTTCCAATGGCTGGACGATTGACGGCGCGGACAACCTGGACCGTGGCGCCAATCTCACGCTGTATACCTATCCGAGCCCGGACGCGATCGCCGAGTTCAAGACGCTACGCGGACAGTACAGCGCGCAGTTCGGGCGCGACGCGTCCGGCCAGATTGACGTAGTGACGAAGTCGGGCACCAACAGGCTCCATGGCAGCGCGTATGAGTATCTGCGCAACGATGCGTTTGACGCGAACGGATATGCCAACGACTTCCTTGGATTCAAGAAGACTCCATACCGTTACAACGTCTTCGGATTCTCCCTTGGCGGACCGGTTTGGATTCCGAAGATCTATAACGGCAAGGACAAGACCTTCTTCTTTGTCTCGGAAGAGTGGCAGCGCATTATTCAATACGCGTCTGGCGTGCAAGCGATTGTGCCGCAGGCCACCGAGCGCACCGGCGACTTCTCGAACTCCGGGGAGAAGGTTGGCAGTACATGGACTACGGGCCCGATAGCCGTGTGCACGGCTTATACGAACAATCCAACGACCCAGGTGAACACCTGCACGCAATCGGGGACGCAGGTCACGAACATCTCGCCGACGGCCGCGGCGTACATGAAGGACGTCTATAGCAAGGTGCCGGTACCGGATGAGGCGTACGACATCGCGCATGGCTTCGATCCGCACTCGATCTTCTCGAACTTCAGGAACCTCTATAACAACCTGGATTCCGTGGTGCGTATCGATCAGCAATTCGGCGAGAAGCTGAGCGTGTTCTATCGCTACATGCACGACACCTTCCCCGAGACGCTTTCCGAGGGCCAGTTCACAACAGTTGCTATCCCCGGCGCGAACGTTGCGTCGGTGGTCAACCCAGGGACACAGCACCTGGCCCATGTGACCTATGTCTTCAGCCCGACTCTTCTGCTGAACGCCGGATACGCCTTTTCGAACGGAAATATTGTGAGCACGCCGTCGGGCTTTCTGAGCGCCGCACAGTCACCTGACATCAACCCGACACTGCCGTATGCCGACACCGTTGGCCTGGTACCGACGATCAGTGTGAGCGGCATGGCCACGCTGAACGGCTCAGTCCTCTACACCGACCATGGAACAAATCACCAGATCTTTGGCGACATTACAAAGCAACTGCACACCAACACGATCATCGCCGGCTTCTCCTACAACCACTACCAGAAGCTGGAGAACAACACGACCGGAACACAGGGAGCGTTCGGGTTCAACAATGATTCGCAATATGCCTGTCCTGCACCGCCGGCCCCGCCCACTCCCGGGTGCGTTCCGCTTAACAGCAACTCCGGTGCGAGTGAGGCGCAGGGATTCGCGAACTTCCTAATTGGAAATGCGAATGGCAATAGTTCGTATTCTGGGTTCAGCCAACTCTCGAAGGATCCGGTTACGGACATCAAAGAGGCACTGTATGAGGCGTTTGTGCAGGACAACTGGAAGGCAACGCCGCGTTTGACGCTGAATCTTGGCGTTCGATATGCCTACTACGGCCAGCCTTGGGATGCGAATGGACTGCTGAGCAACTTCGATCCCGCGACCTACGATGCCGGAAAGGCGCCGACCATCGCTGCCTCGGGCCTGATCTGCTTCACCGGGCCGTGCGACCAGACGGGCAGCAACGCCGGACAGTCCACGTCGCCGAACCCGAATGCGGATTATTCCGGGATCAACTACATCAACGGCATGATCTTCAACGGCCCGAACAGCGCGAACAACAATCAGGCTTCACCCTACGGCAACAAGGTGGGTGCAAACCAGAAATATAACTTTGCTCCACGCTTCGGCTTCGCGTACGACGTGTTCGGCGACGGCAGGACGGCGCTGCGCGGCGGATACGGATGGTCTTTCGATGACGCCGAAGTGAGCTACTACGAGACGACGGTGTTCGACAATCCGCCGGCGGTGGCCACCTACTCGGTGGGCCAGACGTCGTTCGACAGTCCGGCGGGCGGCGCGACGACGGCGCTTTCAACAACACCGGGACGGCTGCAGGCTGTGCCGACCGACTATAAAACGCCGTACGTGCAGCAGTACTCGCTGGACGTGCAGCAGCAGATCATGCCAACACTGATGCTGGATGTAGGCTACTTCGGCGATCATGGCACGCATCTGCTGGGCGCGGAAGAGATCAATCAACCGGCTCCGGGTGCATGGGTGGGCAAGGTGCTGCCGCAGAACTCGGGCAGCGCATGCATCGATCCCGACACGGGTGCGCCGTCGTTCCTGAACTCGACCTGCGATCGCGTATTGAACCAGATTAAGCCGTATATCGGCTACTTTGCCATCGACGCGCTGCGGACGATCTTCAGCTCGAATTACAACTCGCTACAGGTGAAGGCGACGAAGCGCTTCAGCGGCAAGAGCTACATCGATGCCAACTACACTTGGTCGCGCGATCTGACGAACGCGCAGGCGGATTATTCCGGCTTCATCCAGGACATCTACAACGTCAACGGCGACTACGGCCGGGCGGCCGTGGATCGCACGAATGTGCTCAATTTCGACGGCGTGTGGGAGCTGCCGTGGTATCGCGATCAGCACGGGCTGAAGGGCCGGGTGATCGGCGGATGGGAGATCTCGGGAATCTATGCGATCGACTCGGGCCTGCCGCTAACAGTTTCCGCCAGCAGCGCGTACACGCCGAGCTACAACCTGCCGGCCGGCGTTACCAGCGTCTTCAACGGCCGCACCAACACGGGCTATGAGACGGACAACGCGGGGCTGAGCGTGCTCGGCAACACGAACGCGGGTCTCCGCCCGAACCAGTTGGGCAATCCCAACAATGGTTACGGCGTGCAGATCCACAACAAAGGCTACAACCAGTTGTGGTTCTATACAGGCGCCTTCGCGGCACCGAGCCCCAGCAGCAACGTCCCAGGAACGGCGAAGCGTGGCACGATCGAAGGTCCGGGCTTCAGTCGCCTCGACCTTGGCATCCACCGCAACTTCCGCATCTACCAGAACCTGAACTTCCAGTTCCGCGCGGAAGCCTTCAATGCGCCCAACCACACCAACGTGCAAACGGTGACTACGTCCATCGGCTCTTCAACGACGTTCGGTGAGGTCACCGGCTATCGCGATGCCCGCATCGTGCAGTTCGCAGGCCGCTTCGACTTCTAACCGGTCGCGTTCCTTAACCATGACGGCGTTCGCTTCGGCGGGCGCCGTTTTGTTTTGGCGCGGGTTTGGGGTGGGTTGCCGTTGAGGGTGCGGGGACCGCCGTTCGGGGTGCGGATTTCGCCAATGGATGAAAGCCGCGGGGATTGGGCGGCTCTACAGGGTAGAATGGATGGGTTCCGCAAATCCGATTCGCTTGGGTGTATCGAGAGCGTCGTCGGGGTGTGGAGCGACCGGAGTTCAGTCAGTCTGCCAAGTCTGCTCGCTTGAGAGAGCGTGCGTGTGCGGTGGATGAAGCCGGTCGTCGGGTCCTTCGGCTTCGCTCAGGACAGGCTCTTCGACGCATACCGCGTGGACGAGCAGACCGTCGAAGGAGGTCCGGCTATCTTACTCAGGAGCACATCGCTTTGGCGACTACAACCGACCGTTTCCTCTTTACCAGCGAGTCCGTGACCGAGGGTCATCCGGACAAGATTGCCGATCAGATCTCGGATGCGATTCTTGATGCCTGCCTGGAGCAGGATCCGACCAGCCGCGTGGCGTGCGAAACGCTGACCTGCACAGGTCTGGTAGTGGTGGCCGGCGAGATTACGACGCAGGCCTATGTGGATTTTCAGACGCTGGTACGCGAGACGGTTCGCGAGATCGGCTACGACGATGCGTTGAAGGGCTTCGACTGCAATACGTGCGGGGTGATCTCGACGATCAACCGCCAGAGCCCGGACATTGCGCAGGGCGTGGACACCGGCGGCGCCGGCGACCAGGGCATGATGTTCGGCTATGCGACCAACGAGACGCCGGAGCTGATGCCGACGCCGATCTCGCTGGCGCACCGGCTGGCGGAGAAGCTGACCGAGGTGCGCAAGAACGGCAAGCTGCCCTACCTGCGCCCGGATGGCAAGAGCCAGGTGACGGTGGAGTACGACTCGGACTCCAAGCCGGTGCGCGTGGATGCGGTGGTGATCTCGACCCAGCACGCGGCGGATGTGGGCAACGAACAGCTTCGCAAGGAGATCCTGGAGCAGGTGATCAAGGCCGTGATTCCGGCCGAGCTGCTGGATGCGAAGACGAAGTATCACATCAATCCGACGGGACGGTTTGTGATCGGCGGACCGATGGGCGATACGGGGCTGACGGGCCGCAAGATCATCGTGGATACGTATGGCGGGATGGGCCGGCATGGCGGCGGAGCGTTTTCGGGCAAGGACCCAACAAAGGTCGACCGCTCGGCGGCGTACATGGCGCGCTACGTGGCGAAGAACATCGTCGCGGCGGGACTGGCGGAGCGGTGCGAGGTGCAGCTGGCGTATGCGATCGGCGTGGCGGAGCCGGTGAGCGTGCGTGTGGATACGTTCGGCACCGGAAGCGTCGGCGAGCAACGGCTGGTTGAGCTGATTCGCGAGAACTTCAAGCTGACGCCGAAGGGCATCATCGAGAGCCTGAACCTGCGGCGGCCGATCTTTAAGAAGACGGCGGCGTATGGACACTTTGGGCGCTCGGGCGAGACGTTTACATGGGAGGCCACCGACAAGGCTGCGGCGCTAAAGGCGGGCGCGCAGGCGGAGCTGGCGGCAAAGTAAAGAGACAAGACAGTAGAGGGTAGACCATGAAGGGGAGCCAATGGCTCCCCTTCTACCTTTGCGCGTTCTGTTGAGACAGTGGATCGCTAGAAGGTGAAGGAGGCATGAAGCGAGAGGCTGCGGTTGGCGGCGGTAAGCGAGGAGAAGTCGCTGGCGATGGAGATGGATTGACCGAAGTAGGGCGAGCTGAGCACGCCGACCGGCGGGCCGGGATTGTTGTGGTTGAAGAGATTCTGCACTTCGACCATGAAGGTAAGCGCCCAGGGGCGTTCGGGCGGAGCGGCGGGATGCGATGCAGGTTTTGCCGCTGCGCCTTGTGCGGCGAGCGGAGTGAACGAGGGAGGCTTCGCGCTGGATGCAAGCGCGGGACGCGGACCGAGATGGAAGCTCTTGCTCGCCTGAAGGTCAAACCAGATCAGGCCGGGAGCGCGACCGTAGTTGTAGGGGATGATGGTCTGGGTAGGCAGCGGGTCGGTGTCGAAGGTGCCGTATACCGTGCGCGCCACGGAAGAGCGTGAGAGGTCGGTGGCAAAGGCGGGACGATCGTTGTAGATGGTGTCGCCGTTGAGATCGGTGCCGGTGGTGATGTTGAATGGCTTGCCGCTGTGAGTGCTCATGAAGGGCTGCAGGCTGAAGCCGCGAGGAAGATTCCAAGAGAAGCCACAGAAGAGCTGCTGGGTGGCGTTGTTATCTTCGCGGCCGTAGTCCTGGTGGATGTCGTAGGGGTTGGAGGCGAACTCAGAGGCGCTGTTGGCGTCGCCGTAGCTGTGGTCCCAGATGTAGAAACCCCAGAAAAACAGCTTGCTGGTGGGATGAAGATTGAAGTTGGAGAAGAAGATGCGACCGTAGTCTGAACCTTCAGAGGTGTACTGATAGATGTTCTCGAGGTTTCCAAGCGGACGGGTGCCGCTGTTGGGGTCGGCGGGATTGTAGGTTCCGGGCAGCGGAGCGTTGGCGTTGAGCAAAAGATACCCATGCGCACCGTGCCCCTGGAGAAGGTTGGCGGTGATCGCGCCGATTCTGCCGATGGTGCGTTCGGCGGTAATGCTGGTGACGATGTCGTAGGCGGTGTGGAAGTGGGGATCGACGCGGTAGAGCGTGGGCTCGCTGGAGGGAAGCGTGGAGGCCTGCGGAACCGTGCAGCCGGAGACTTCGCCTATCAGCCCGGAGCTCGAGGACGTGCAGGTGAAGAATGAAGGGTTCTGCACGAAGTAGGCGGTCTGCGAGATGCCATTCTGGGTGACGGCCTGAAGGAGGTTGGCGACGTCGAAACGGGTATAGAAGATGCCGGCGCCGCCGCGCAGGGTGAGGATGGGGGCCTTGGCCTTGCGCGAGCCCAGCGCCCAGGCAAAGCCGACACGCGGCGCGAGATTGGAGTGGTCGGCGATGGCGGACTGGCTTTCGTAGCGGAGGCCAAGGCTCAAGGTGAAGTGCGGTGTGAGCTTCCACGCGTCGTCCGCATAGAGGCCAAGATCGCCGGTGAAGACGGCGGCGCTGGCGCGGCCGGCGGTGAGATTGAACTGCGTCGCTCCGCCACAGACAGGGCCAGTGCTGGTCGGGACGCAGGTCGCGCGTATCTGAGAATCGCTCTCGTGGTTGGCGAGCCCCTGCTCCGTAATCTGGTACGCGGTGACGTTGGGGAAGAGGAACTGGCCGTTGTAGCCGCCGTTGGAGTAGCTGCTGTCGCGATAGAGACGGTAGCGTGCCCCGGCGCGGATGAAGTGCGCACCGTGGTCGATGGAGAGATCTTCCTGGAGCTCGTAGTGATCCAGATTGTTGCGCAGTGTTTGTGACGGTGAGCCGCCGCCGGAGAAGGCTCCTTCGACGATGAGGGCCGGTGAGGTGTCATTGGGGTCCTGGCCGAGCCGGGTGCGAATGTACTGGAAGCGCGCGTCGCTGACGATCTTCGGGTTGATGATGTCATTGTCGTCGAGCTGCAATGTCTGCACGAGCGTGTTGGCGGCGTAGCCTTCCGAGGGAAGAACGAACAGACCGACGCCGGCGTTGGTGAGATGGGTGCGATGGATCTCATAGCGGCCGTTGATGCTGTTGGTGGCGGAGATCTGGCGATCGAGTCGAAGGCTGTAGTCGTCGTCACGCTGGGGGTTGGGCACGGCCTCAGAGAGATTGGTGGAAGGCGCATTGGGATCGGCGGCGTTGACGACGGCATTGTTCTGGAGATCGGTGGAGTTGCCGGCGAGGAAGAAGGTGGTCTTCTTGTCGACCGGGCCGTTCAGGTTGCCGTCAAAGAACAGCTGATAGTAGGGCGGCTGCGCGCCGGTGTAGGGATTGCGCGCGTTGAAGGCGGCATCGCTTCCGGCGACATCGAATGTGCCGTGCAGCTTGTTGCCGCCGGCACGGGTCTCGATCTGGATGCGGCCGAAGCCGGCACGGTCGAACTCGGCCGAGTAAGGATTGTTGTTGATGCGGATGGAACGGATGGCGGACTTGGGCGGAAGCTGGCCGTTGCTGAAGCCGTCGACGTAGAACTGCGCTCCGCCGGGACCGGCGCCGGCCATGGCGAGCAGCTGCTCGCGGAGCGTGGTGGGGTCGTCGGAGAGGACCTGCAGCTGGTTGCCGGAGAAGCTGACTGCGTTGCCGTTGTCGTCCGGGTTGGTGCTGGCTGCGAAAGGATTGACGCTGACCTCTTCCGGATGGGTCGCGATAGCAAGACGAAGCTTCAGGTCGAGACGGCTGCCGGCCCGGAGCTCGATGTCGTCGCGGGTGAGGATGCGGAATCCGGGAGCTTCGACGGCAAGCGTGTAGCCGCCGGGCGGCAGGGAGGCGGTGAAGACGCCGGTGTCGTTCGTGAGGATGTCCCGATCGAGCGAATCGCTGTGGATGTGAAGGGCGGCGTGGCGGATACGGGCGCCGGAGGGGTCGGCCACCGTACCGGAGAGCGTCGCCGCTGGGGGGGCTTGAATGGGAGGCAGGGTCTGAGCGGCGGTGATGCCGCTGATTCCGAGCACAAGGATGAGGGGCCTGCCGAAAAAGCAGCGCAGAGACGGCATCGGGTACACCAGGAAGGGAGGGATCTTTAAGGATCAGGCCTGTGCTCCGAAGGCCAGGCATCCCATTTAGGTTATTCAGAAACTGTAACGAAGGTATACGCAAAAGTAACGGTTTGTATAGGCGAGGGGGTTCGAGAAGGTATCGTGATCGACCTGTACACTCAGCGCATGAGGAGAGGCGCTCCGGCGTGGCTGGCGGGAATAACGTACCTGCCGTTCGGCCTCTTCTCGGGGTTTCCGATGATCGCGATGCCGTTCCTGCTGACGGCGCGGGGCGTGAGTCTGGACCATGTGGCAGCCATTACGTCGGTGGTACTGATTCCTACCTTTACCGGATTTCTGGTAGTGCCGATGGTCGATTGCGGACTGTCGCGGAGGACGTGGGCGCTGATTTGGGCGGCGTGGCTGGGGATCTGCGCGGCAGGGGGCATCCTGTTGCTGGATCGAGCGGCGGCGGGGCACGCGATCGGCTTTACGGCGCTGCTGACGGCGGGGTCGCTGGGTGCGCAGCTCTATGGGAGCACGATGGGCGGCATGACGCCGAACCTGATCAAGGAGGAGGACACGGCCGCTGCCTCGACGTGGCTGAATATTTCGAATCTCGGCGGGCTGGGACTGGGTGGGCAGATGGGAATTTTGGCGGTCGGGCACCTGGGATTGCATTGGGGAGCGCTGGTAGTCGGGACGGTGATCGCCGCGCCGGCGATGCTGCTGTTTGTGCTGGGCCGTGAGCGACGTGTGCCGCGGGGTTTCGGAGAGACGATGCGGCGTCTCTTTCCTGATCTGTGGGCGGTGAGCCGGACGCGCGCGGCGCTGATCGGATTGCTGATCTTTATCACGCCCGCAGCACCGTTTGCGGCGATTAATCTCTTTAGCGGACTGGGGCACGACTTCCATACCAGCAATGCGACGACGACCTGGCTGACGGGAGCGGGCAACTCGCTGCTGTGCTGCGTGGGCGCGTTTGTGGGAGGCTGGATTGCGGACCGGATGGACCGCCGAACGCTGTTTGTAGGCACAGGGATTGTTGCGGCGTTCGCGAGCATCGGGATGGCGTTCGGTCCGCGGACGGCGGTGGTTTTTTGCGTGGGGGTGGGGTTCTACTATCTGATGGCAGGAATCAACTTTGTGGCATGCAGCGCGGCCGCGTTCGACATTATGGGCGTAGATAACCCTTTGTCTGCTACACAATATGCGCTGCTAATGGCGGCGTGCAATGTGGCGATTGAGACGGTGGTGGTGAGCGATGGGCGCGGTTACGCGCACTTTGGGGCGAAGGGATTGCTGATGACGGATGCGCTGTTCAGCCTGGTGACGGGAGCTATCATGCTGATAGTGATCCACTTATGGGGAGGGACTGGGCGCGAGCACCATGTGAGTGTGGATGCGGCGGCGGAGATGGTGTAGGAGAATTTGGGTGCAAGGGGCGGAGTGCGGCGGGGGCGCGAGGAGTGCAGGATAGTGGCATGGCGACGATGAGTGTGGTTTCGGAAGTGGTTGAAACAATGAACGATAGCGCGGCGTGGCGGAAGGTGTTGGAACGGGATCGGAGCGCCGGATTTGTGTATGCGGTGACGACGACCGGGGTATATTGCCGTCCGGGCTGCGCGAGCCGGAAGCCTTCGCGGGAGAATGTGCGGTTCTTTGAGTCATGCGAAGAGGCTGAAAAGGCGGGGTTTAGGGCTTGCCTGAGGTGTGAGCCGAAGAGGCTGAGCGCGAAGGAAGATCCGCGGGCGGAGGCGGTGGCGCGAGCGGTGAAGCGGCTGCGTGAGGCTGATGGAGAGATGGTTCGGTTGGCGGAACTATCCCAGAATGTTGGAGTTAGCCGGTTTGTACTGCTGCGTGCGTTCAGGCGGGTGCTGGGGGTGACGCCGGCGGAGTTTGTGCGGGCGCTGCGGCGGGAGCGGTTCCGGAAGGAGGTTCGGAATCCCCTTTCTTCTGTTACAGATGCGGTGTATGCGGCGGGGTTTGGGTCGTCCAGCCGGATGTATGAGAGCGCGGGAGCGACGCTGGGGATGCGGCCATTTGTGGTCAAAAACGGTGGTTACGGTGTGGACATTCGGTGGACAATTGCTGGTTCCGCGCTGGGCCGAATGCTGGTGGCAAGTACAGAGCGGGGGTTGTGCTGTGTCCTGTTCGCGGACACGGATACGGAGGCGGAGCGGGAGCTGCGGGAGCGGTTTGCCAAGGCCGAGTTGCGGCGGGACGATATGGGGCTGGGTGGGGCGGTGCGGTTTGTGCTGGGCGAGATGAGCGAGAGCGCGACGGCCGCTTCCCTTCCCTTCGACGTGCGGGCGACGGCATTTCAGCATCGGGTGTGGGAGGCACTGCGGGCGATTCCGCGCGGAGAGACGCTAACGTATGCGGAGATTGCGCGGAAGATTGGAGCGCCGAAGGCGGTGCGCGCGGTGGGCGCGGCGTGCGGGGCGAATCCGCTGGCGGTGGTGGTGCCGTGCCATCGGGCGGTGGGATCGGATGGGCGATTGACGGGGTATCGGTGGGGCGTGGAGCGGAAGCGGAAGCTGCTGGAGATGGAGCGGGCTGCCCACTCGGCTGAGTAGTGGATGGGTTACCCCGGGGCATGGCGAAATGCGGGGGGCCTTTGTTTCGCTGCGCTCCACTCAGGATGACAGGCGAAGAGCAGCGCACTCGGGCGGGAGCCGAGGCTAAAGCCTCTCTACCGGTGGCGATGATGCAGGGGCTGAAGCCCCCTGCTAATCCGGGTTGTGGTGGGAACGGACGGAGGGCGGTTTCCGTAGAATTGAGACAGAGACGCAGCGTGCGTCCGTAAAGGTTCTGTCGATGAAACTGCGATCTGTGGTGCTGGTGCTGTTGATCCTGTGCGGCTTTTATCTTTTGTCCACCTATTTTCTTCCGACTGGAACGCTGGCGCGGCTGGTGAACAGGGCGAGTCCGGGAGCGGCAAGCTCAAGTCTGCATGGGCCGCTGGGCAACTTCACGATGACCGAGGCGCAGGCCGCGCCGACGCTGGATGCCGAGGAAGAGCAGAACATCGCGGTGTACAAGAAGGCGCTGCCTTCGGTGGTGAACATTACGTCAACGCAGGTGGCGTATGACTTCTTCTACCAGCCGGTGCCGGAGCAGGGACAGGGATCGGGGTTCATCCTCGACAAGCAGGGGCACATTCTGACCAACTACCACGTGGTGCAGGGCGCGCAACTGGTAGAGGTGACGTTGTGGAACAAGAAGAAGTACAAGGCGACGCCGCTGGGGACGGACCCGGCCCACGACCTGGCGCTGCTGCAGATTCACGATGCGCCGGACCTGCAGCCGGCGACGCTGGCGAACTCGGACGATCTACTGGTGGGACAGCGGGTGTATGCGATCGGCAATCCGTTTGGGTTTCAGGGGACGATGACGCGGGGAATCATCTCCGCGTTGCGGTCGGTGCAACTGCCGAGCGGGGTGAAGATCGACAATGCGATTCAGACGGATGCGTCGGTGAATCCGGGGAACTCGGGTGGGCCGCTGTTGAACTCGCATGGCGAGGTGATTGGGATTACGACGATGATTGCGTCGAACCCGAATGGAGGAGCGGCGCAGTCGGCGGGGATCGGGTTTGCGATTCCGATCTCGACGGCGAAGGCGGTGCTGGAGGACTTTGCGCGCTATGGGCGGGTGCGGCGGCCATCGATGGATATGGTGACGCTGCCGATTGGGCCGGACCTGGCGGAACAGATTGGGCTGCCAGCGGACTATGGCGTGCTGATTGAGCGGGTGCTGCCGGGCGGAGCGGCGGAGCGCGCGGGACTGAAGGGCGGGACACAGCACGCGTATCTCGGGTTCACGCCGATTGTGCTGGGCGGCGATCTGATTGTGGCGATCGACGGCGAGACGATTACGACGAAGCAGGACCTCTCCAACGCGCTGAATGAGCACCATGCGGGCGATACGGTGACGGTGACCGTCTTTCGCGGGCAGCGACGGTTCAGCGTGAAGGTGACGCTGTCGGATGCGAGCGAGGGACAGACGCAGGGGCAGGAGACGTAAGGACAGTGAGTAGTGAATCGTGAGTAAGGCTAGTGTAGAGAGGACGGCCGGGAGAGATTCCGGACCTGTTGTTTTGGGTGGGTGGTGGGTGAGAAGAAGAGTGGGCGCGAACTGGAGCTGATATGCGCGGGCGTGGCGATGAAAGTTGTCGAGCGCAAAGAATGAGTGCAGCGGCGGAGTGCACACGAATGCACAGGATAAAGGGTTGCACAGGAGTCTCAGCGCGGCTGTGACGTCATACGTGCGGCGCGGCTTGTTTTTGGCCGGGGCTGTGGAAAGCCGGGTCTTTTTACGATGTTTTTTCTTGAATTTAGCGGCATCGAAGTCGCACACTGTTCACATTCCAGTTGCTTGCCAAGCAGGATCTCGTGCCGGACGCATTTTGACCAGAGCGGATGCGGTCCCGTCATTCAATCGCAGATTCAACCCCAACCAAGAGCACACAAGAGCACAGGAACTTATGAGAAAGCATTTCGGAAGGCCGTTTGTCACACTTTGCTGTCTGGTTCTGTTAGCCGCTGTTGCCTTTCTGCGTCCGGCGGACGCACAGCAGACGTTGGGATCGATCAACGGGACGATCTACGACACCTCCGGCGCAGCGGTGTCGAGTGCGAAGGTGACAGTCACCGATCCGGACATCGGCGTGACGCGCACGACAAATTCGGGCAGCAACGGCACCTTCCAGATTTTCAACCTGCCTGTGGGCACCTATCGAGTGAGCGCGGCCCTCAGTGGGTTCGATACCTTGCAGGTCAACGGCATCGAGGTCACCGAAGCCCATACGACGACTGTGCCCATCACCTTGAAGGTCGGGCAGCTTGCGACGGCGGTGGAGGTGACGGCGAACCCTCTGCTGGACGCGACCGACGCGACCAACGGATACACCCTGAACTCTCGGGAGATCGAAAGTACTCCGCTGGCGACCGGCAGTTTCACCCAGCTCGCGACTCTGTCGCCAAGCGTCAATGCTGAGTTGCTGAGCTCGATCGACACCAACGCAGGTCTCGGCAACGAGCCGATCTGGGCGAATGGGCAACGCGATACATCGAACACCTTCCAGGTGAATGGCGTGGACTCCAGCAATATTTTCAATGGGAAGACCTCCAGCAACTCGAGCTCGCAGCGGTATCAGTTCAACATCGGTCAGGGGACCGCGGTCGGCGGGGAGACGCAGACGTCAGGATCGGTATATGGGTCGAACGGGAACAGTCTGCCGACGCCGCCGCCGGAGTTTCTGCAGGAACTGCGCGTGAATGCGTCGATGTATGACGCGGAGCAGGGCATGACCAGCGGAGCGCAGATCGATGCCAGCACCCGGACCGGCACAAACAGCTTGCATGGGCAACTCTACGGAAGCTTTGCCAACAACTCGATGAATGCGGCCCCGTTTTTCTTCAAGCAGGACGCGCTCCTGACCGGGGAGGGTGTGGGATCCTTCCCAACCTATCTCGCCAATCCGGCGCTGCACAGGTGGACGACGGGAGGTACGATCGGCGGTCCCATCGTGAAGGATAAGCTCTTTTTCTTCCTGGCCTATCAGCACCTCTACAGCTCCGATCAGTCGACAGGCTTGTCGCAGTTCAACGTTCCGACCGGTTTGACCAACGACCGCTCGGCCGCCGGCCTTATGCAGGCGGAAGCTGTCTATAACGGCGGCACGGTCCCCGCCGGCTTCACGCTCGATCCCACCGCTCAGGCGTTGTTCAGTGCGACGGTGCCGGGCGGCGGGTACCTCATCCCAACGCCGCAGAATTCGAATCCATATCAATCCGGCGCGTACAACGTGACGCTGGTGGGCACCTCACATCTCCTGGGTGATCAGGCTGCCGCCGACCTGGACTACGACCTTTCCCAGAGCGACCGGCTCTCGTTTAAGTACTACTACCAGAACGATCCGCTGACGCGGCCGTTCGGCGAACAGTCCGAGTTGCTCGGCTTTCCGAGCAATACCTACAATGGCGCACAGGTGGGCGCGATCGATAACACGATCTCGATCGGACAACACCTGAACTGGGAACAGCGGGTTGGTTTTAGCCGTATGGGGACCTACAGCGGCTATACCCAGACAGTGATCAACAACGCCAACACCGGCCCGACCTTCGGCACAGCGAACCCGGTAGCCGGGGCTCCGGCCGTGATGCCGGCCTACTCCATCTCCGAGATCGCGGCCAAGACCGGAACGCCGACTCTAAGCTGGGGTCATCAAAGCACGTTCACCAACACGGGCTACTTCCAGAACCGTCTGAATCCGTCCACGAACCTGATCTATCAGTTGGGCAAGCACACGATTGTGGCCGGAGGGGGATTTAGCTACACCCAGCTCAACGTCGAAAACAACCGCAACGGTCTCATCTCGGCGTCGGCCTCAAACTTGACGGACTTCCTCGAGGGTCAGATCCACAGCTCGTCGGTGCTGGAGACGATTGGAAATGGGCACAACCTCGCCGACCGGTACTATCGGACCAAAGAGGGCGACGCATACGTGCAGGATCAATGGCGCATCACCTCGCAACTGACGCTGACAGGCGGCGTGCGTTGGGACTACCACGGCGGCTTTACGGAGAAGTATGGCAACTTCTTCAACTTCGATCCGAACGCCTATAGCGTGACCGGTACCGATCCGGGAGTGGGCGGCTCCGGATTCACGGTGCTCAACGACGGTCTGGTCGTCGCCGGAAACAACCCGACAGCTCCCACCAAAGGCACCAGCGCTTCCACGCTGACCGGGCGGCAGTGGGGCATTTCCCCGCGTCTGGGATTTGCCTGGTCCCCGAAGCGGGACAATGGAAAGTTCGTGGTTCGAGGCGGATTCGGTTTGTATTACGACCGCGGCGAGCTCTTCACCTACCTGTCTCCGCCGGCCGGCGGCTCCGTAGGCGGCCCCTTCGGTGTGACCCAGCAGTCGCCACTGGTTGCGGCGGTCTCCGGAAAGGCGGCCACCGGGATGCCGATGACGGTGCAAAATCCACTGGGCGGCGCAGGTCTACTCACCTCGACATCCACGCCCCCGGCGCCTGGCGTCAACCCTGCAATTCAACTGACGGCCCTGCAGAATCAGCTGAATTACATGACGGGAAGCACCGCCAACTTCGGCCTGAACTGCGGCGGCGTCGGCAACCTGGAAGACGACTGCACGACTACGCCCTTGTATCTGGGCGCCTACGACAAGAACAACGTGCTGCCCTACACGATGAACTTCAGTCTCAATGTTCAGTGGCAGCCGCGCCCGGATCTGGCGGTGACCATCGGCTATTCCGGCAATCGCGGCCGGCACAGCGTCATTCCCATCCCGTTCAACGAGCCGCAGCTCGCCACGCCGGGAAATCCGGCAATGATCCGGGGCGCCTCGCCGCACTCCAGCAACGAAATCTACAGCTACGGCTACGATGTTCTCAACGGGAACGAAAGCTGCGGCAAATATGACGATCCCTGCCCGATCGCGCCGGAGCCGTGGTCCACATACGACGGCGGCAATTCGGACTTCCGCGCGCCGTACCCGGGCTACAGTCCATACTCGGCGCTGTTCGAAACGGCGGGCAATTCGGCGTACGACTCGCTGGAGACGCACATCGAGAAGCGGATGTCACACAATATCCAGTTCGGTGGGAGCTATACGTGGGGGCACGCCCTGGATGAACAGAGCGACATTGGCCTGTTTTTCACGGGCAACGACCCGAATCACCTGAGGAACTCGTGGGCGTCGGCGGACTTTGACCGCACCCATGTGTTCAACGGGGACTTCGTGGCGCAGCTTCCCAACATGGCAAAATCGAACTCGCTGCTTGCCGAGATCACCAACGACTGGGGCCTGAACGGTATCGCGACGCTGCAGAGCGGCGAACCATACTCTCTGTACGAGTACAACGGCGCAGTCGCCAGTGCTCAGCTGGGCTACTACCCCAGCCTGATCAACCCCATCCTGCCCATCGCCGATCCGCACAATCCGCATTCGGCACTCACCGGTAATCCGGGACGCTTCCGTGGACCCGGTGGCGCCTTTATTCCGGCCCTCGATCCGAACCAGATCCAGGTCCAGTATCTCGCCCCCGGACAGGGTGGTGTTCCTGCGGCTTCCGCGGGAGGAGCCACCGATCCCGCCGACGTATACGAGACAGCGTTTGCTCCTGTGAACCAGCGCAACATCTTCCGGCAGGCGCCGCAGGAGAGCCTGCAGCTCTCCATACGCAAGCAGTTCCGTATCAGCGAGCGCATCCATCTCCTCTATGGCTTCAATATCTTCAACGTCTTCAACCACACAAGCATGGACGTGCCGCAGAACGGCGTGCAGATTGGCCAGCATGGCGCCTGCGCAAGCGAGTTCGCCACTACGGATGACTGCGCGAGCGGGTACGAGGACTATGGCATGATCGTGACCAGCCAGGCAGACCAGGCGAGTGGCGCGACCGCCGCCGGAGGGCCTCCGGGAGGCGGCTCCGCAGGCGCCGCGTTGTATCGGCTTCCCTATACCGGCGGAACTTCCGGCAAGTCCACGATGCTGCCGATCTCGATCCCGCTTGTTCCGGGCGTTAACAACGGCTGTACTGCATCAACCACGATTGGCAGTACCAACACTTGCGCCAACTATGCGGACGAATTCGGATCAGTGACGACCTCGATTGGAAGCGCCCGTATGATCACGATGGATCTGCATATCACGTTCTAACCGCTTGATCACTACAAGGACGCTGCCGAGAACGGTGGCGCCCTTTTTTGTTGGCTGCAAGGTTGTGCTCGACGTGCTCGAACTCGGCGATTGGTGGAGCGCCGGTGGTTAAGTGCGTAGTTCTTTACTGTCTTCTGTCTTCGGTTTAGTGCAGGGTCTTGGGGATGACGGCGTACTGGAGCAGAAGCTCGAAGGGGACGATCTCGAGCGTGGCTTCGTGGGTGGCCTCGAGAACGACGGGGCAGGCCGCGCCGGCGCGCTGCACCTGAAGCCAGCGGGCGGCGCAGACGCACCAGCGGTCGCCGGGCTTGAGGCCGGGAAAACCATAGTGCGGCATGGGCGTGGAGAGATCATTGCCGAGACTTGCGGAGACCTCGAGGAAGTGCTCGGTGACGACGCAGCAGAGGGTGTGCAGGCCGAGATCGTCGGGGCCGGTGTTGCAGCAGCCGTCGCGATAGAAGCCGGTCATGGGTTCGCAGCCGCAGCTTTCGAGCGGCTGGCCGAGGACGTTCTTCTGGCGAGGAGACTGCCGGGTGGCCATAGGAAGATTGTAGAGCGCGGCGGCCTGTAGCCGGCGAAGCGGTGATGGGTGCGGGAGCGGCGATGGGCTAGTTGGGGCGAGAGGATGCGAGCGGCGAGGCTGCGCCGGACGGCGCGATGGGCAGAAGGACGCGGACGATGGTTCCGCGGTGGGGGCCGGAGGTGCGCGAGCGAAGCTGCAGCTTGCCTCCCTGCTCCTGGACGATGCCGCGCGTGACCCAGAGGCCGAGACCGGTGCCGCGCTCGCCTTTGGTGGTAAAGAAGGGCTCAAAGACGGAGTGGAGATGCGCGCCTTCGATGCCGTGGCCGGTGTCGGAGATGAGGACGACGGCGTAGTTGCCGTGCACGCGCGCGCGGACGATGAGGCAGCCGCCGAGGGTTTCCATGGACTCGATGGCGTTGCCGACGAGGTTGGCGACGACCTGGCGGAGCGCGGGATCGTAGTGCGCGGCGCGGAGGTCGTCGCCGTAGCGGGTGTTGATTTCAATGCGATATTGGGTGGCGCGCGAGCTGAAGAGCTGAAGCACCTCGTCGAGTATGGTGCGGAGGTCAAGGGTGCGGCCGGGAATCTTGCGATAGAAGCTGAGCGTGGAGCGGGTGATGTGGCCGACGCGCTCGAGCTCGCGCGCGGCAACCGAGGCGAGCTCCTGAGCCTGCACGGAGAGCTCAAGGTTCTGCAACAGGTAAACAATGTTGGTGAGCGCTTCGAGCGGATTGTTGATCTCGTGCGCGAGGGTGTTGGCCATGCGGCCGGCGGCGGCCAGGCGCTCGGAGTTGATGAGGCGCGACATCAGCTCGGCGGTCTCGCGCTCGGCGGCCTTGCGCGCGGAGATGTCTTCGACGACCCAGAGGACGCTGGGGCGGGTGTCTGCATCGTGGTGGAGGAGGGAGACGGTGAGTTGCGCGGGGAAGGTGGTTCCGTCGGAACACAGCAGTGTGCGTTCGGTGCGATAGCCACTGCGCTGGCCAGCGACGAGTGCGGCGAGCTCGGCGGCGTCAAGCTCGCGTTCGGAGGGCAGAAGGAAGTCTGTGAGGCAGAGAGAGAGCAACTTGCTGACGGGTGCGCCGAGCATCCCGGCGAGACGCTGATTGACAAGCTGGAAGTGTCCGGTGACGGAGGTATGCGCCATGCCGACGGCGGCCTGATTGAATGTCGCGGAAAACCGTTGCTGGACGAAACGCAGCTCGTTTTCGGTGCGGAAACGTTCGCGGCGGCGTGCGGCGTCGGAGAGCTCGCGTTCGATGGCGGGAAGCAGGCGATCAAGGTGACCCTTGAGGACGTAGTCGTGGGCGCCGGCGCGCATGGCATTGACGGCGGACACCTCATCGATGGTGCCGGAGACGATGATGAAGGGGACATCGACGCCGCTTTGCTGAATGATGGCGAGGGCGTCGCGAGCACCGAAGCTGGGCAGCGTGTAGTCGGCGAGCACGAGGTCGAAGCCGCGATCCGAGGCGAGAGCGTCGTGGAGCTCGGCGGCGGTCTGGATGCGGTACGGCTCGACGGCGTAGCCGGCGCGGCGGAGGAAACGCTCCAGAAGGAGCGCGTCCTCTTCGTAGTCCTCGATGAGCAGGACGCGCAGGGGCTGCCGCCCGGGATTTACTGGGGAGGTGGACATTGGTTGAGCAGCAGCCAGTACATACCGAGTTGACGGGTGGCCTCGGCAAAGTCACTGAAGTTCACGGGCTTGCGAATGTAGCTGTTGACGCCGAGCCGGTAGCTGGAGACGATGTCGCGCTCTTCGTCCGACGAGGTGAGGATGACGACGGGCAGCAGGGATGTCTTGTCGGCGGCACGGATGGCGCGCAGGACTTCGAATCCTTCGACCTTGGGAAGCTTGAGGTCGAGGAGCACGAGCTGCGGAATCTGATTGACTCCGGAGACGATGCCCTTCATGTATTCGAGGGCTTCGGCGCCGTCGCGGGCGACACGAATTTCGTTGGCCACATTTGCCTTGCGGAGTGCGCGGATTGCCAGCGCTTCATGGTCTGGATCATCTTCGACAAGAAGGATCATGCTTTCACTCATTGAATCGTCGCGTTTTCATGTTGTGACCGCGCAGCGAGCGGCGTCTCTGCGGCAGCGAGGGTGAAGAAGAACGTCGCACCCCGGCCGATATCGCCTTCGGCCCAGATCGCTCCGTGGTGGCGGCGGATGATGCGCGAGACGGTAGCCAGGCCTATGCCTGAACCCTTGAAGTCCCGCTCACCGTGGAGACGCTGGAACGCGGTAAAGAGGCGATCGACATACTGCATGTCGAATCCCGCGCCGTTATCCCTTATAAAGTATACGGTTTGGCCGTCGCGGCGGCTACTGCCGAACTCGATAGCGGCGTTGGGCGCACGCGCTGTGAACTTCCAGGCGTTGCCGATGAGGTTTTCAAAGGCGATCCGGATGAGCCGGGGATCGGCGTCGGCGATGACGCCGGGCTGAGCGATCCATTTGACCTCGCGGCCGGGATCCGCGGCCTGAACTTCATGGAAGACGAGCGTGGCGAGCTGGGAGAGATCGACCTCTTCGCGCTGGATCTCCGAGCGGGTGACGCGGGAGAGCTGCAGGAGCGCGTCAATGAGCATGCCCATGCGCTGCACACCGTTGCGGACGCGCTCGATGTAGTCGCGGCCCTCCTCGTCGAGCTTGCCGGCGAAGTCCTCCTGCAGCGCGAGCGAGAAGCCGTCGATGGTACGAAGCGGCGCGCGGAGATCGTGCGAGACGGAGTAGCTGAAGGCTTCGAGCTCCTGATTGGATGAGGCAAGTTCATGGGTGCGTTCCTGCACGCGGTTTTCAAGCTCGGTGTTCAAGATGGTCAGTTCCGTATTGAGTTGACGGATCTCTTCGGCACCGGCGGCGATGCGCTGCTGGTTGCGCTCGGCGCGGACAAGCTGCTCAAGGGCGGCGATGAGCAGAAGGAAGTCGAGGGCAAAGGCGAAGACAAAGCTGAGCCAGACGTTGCGGCGGGCGAAGGCAGAGGCGTGAATACGATCCGCGAGAAGGCGGTGCTCCTCGTTCTCGATCTCGCGGATCGTGTTCTGCACACTGTCCATGCGATCGGGGGTATCGCGAACGACGGCGCCGAGAAGCGTGGGATCGATCATGCCCGTGGGATGGCCCTCGCGGACGGCGATGCCGGCCTCCAGCGCGGCCAGTTTGCCGGCGATGCGCGTGCGCAACATGGCGATGCGCTGCTGCTGCGAGCTGTTATCGCCGGTGAGCCGCTGGATGTTGACGATGCCGCGCTGAATCTGGTCGTTGGCTGCGAGGTACTGCCGCTCAAAGGTGGGCGCGCCGGTGAGGATGTAGCCGCGCGCGGCGCTCTCCGCGGTGTGGACCTGAGCCACGAGGCCCTCGGTTTGCGAGATGACCTCGAGCGTGTGGGCCTGCCAGAACTGCGCGTCGATGAGCGTGTGCAAGGAGCTTGCGGCGAGCCAGGTGGTGAATAAGACGACAGCGACGGCCCCTGCGAACGCGAGGCGGTACCAGGAGGTCTTCTGCATAGAGTTCCAAGAAAACAGGATGCGGCCACGCGCGGTCTGGTTGTGTTTGGCGTTCACGATGAGATAACGCCGGATGCGCGAGGATCGTCGTGAAGCCGCTCGCCAGGACGGTCCGCGAAGATGGCGGGCCGTTTGAGATTCATTCGCTTGAGACGAAGATCCAGGGCGGTCCCGAGTACGCCGAAGCCATACTTGACGCTGCGGCTGAAATTAATGGAAGAGGCCTCTTCGAAGTACTTTGTCGGGCAGGAGATCTCGCCGACGCGGAAGCCGAAGTAGAAGGTCTGCGCGAGCATCTGGTTGTCGAAGACGAAGTCATCGGAGCAGCTGCGAAGCGGAAGACGCTCGAGGACCTGGCGGCTCCATGCGCGGTAACCGGTGTGATACTCGGAGAGCTTTTCGCGGATGAGCAGGTTCTCCATCAGCGTGAGAAAGCGGTTGGAGATGTACTTGTAGAGCGGCATGCCGCCCTTGCGCGCGCCGCGGCCAAGGATACGGGAGGCGAGCACGGCGTCGTACTCGTCGTAGGCAATCATCGAGACCATGGCGGTGATGAGCCGGGGCGTGTACTGATAGTCGGGATGGAGCATAACGACGATGTCGGCTCCGTGCTCGAGCGCAGCAATGTAACAGGTCTTCTGGTTGCCGCCGTAACCGCGGTTGCGGTCGTGACGCATGGTGATGAGGCCGAGCTTTTCGGCGATGAGAACGGTCTCGTCCTTGCTGGCGTCGTCGGTGAGAATGACGACGTCGACGATGTCCGCGGGGATCTCATGCACGGTCTTTTCAAGTGTGCGGGCCGCATTATATGCGGGCAGAACGACCGCCACTTTCTTACCGTTGAGCATGCAGCCTACCTCGCGGATCGTTCATGCGCCTCTCTCATGCGCCTCTCTATGAATGTAATCGACGAGGATGAACCTGCCGCGTCACGGGTGATCCTGTAGAGATAGAAGTTTTCGAGGATCTCTTCGGCGCCAGAGAAGGCGGCCAGCGGCTGTACGTGAAGGCCGAGGCTTTCCATGGCGGACTGCTCTGAAGAAGGGAGCGGCTCGGCGTCCACGAACAGGAGGGGCTGTCCGTGATAGAAGTCTTCCGCACCGAGGATGCGCTGCGGCGCTTCGTCATCGGTGTAGTCGTCGCGACGAGAGGAAAAGAGCAGATAGGTGTCCTGGCAGCGGCACTCGATCATGTAAATAGGGCGATGCAGATGCTCGGCTACACCGATGACGCTGGTGTCCCACTGGCCGACCAGCGGCAGACTGTTCAGGTTGTTGGCGCGAATCCAGTCGGCGGCGACCTTCGCGTTGGAGAAGGGATGACGCCAGGCTGCAATCGCAGCCCATGCGCCGGAGACCACAGAGAGAGCCAACAGAAGATATGCTGCCGCGGGAAAGAGTTTTGAGGGCATCGCGCCGCGCAGAATCCACAGCGCGGTAAGAAAGGCGAGGAAGGTGATGCCGTAGTGCCGGATCGATCCCAGATAGACGAGATGGCTAAAGGCCGTGCCGGCGACGATGGTGACGGCGACGAGCAGGATGAGATTCCGATGCCGACGCAGAGAGAGATACAACGCTGCGAGGACGACGAGCATGAGGATGGAGTAGGCCGGGCCGCCGCTCCCGAGTTGCGGATTCCAGAAATAGCCGCTGCGGGGGCTCTTGACGGAGAAGAAGGCCTCGCTTGTGTAGCGAAGAAACGCGCCGTAGAGATGCGAGAAGCTGTGCGCGTAGACGAGGGGTCTGCCGGTGGTGCGCCAACTGACGTCGGGGGCGGGACGTGCGGACCAGACCGCGAAGAGCGTGATGGCGGCGTAGACGAGCAGAGCGAGCGCGGCTTTGGCACGAGAGAAGAGCGGCGACGTGCGGCTCTGCGCGAGGGCGGCCCAGGCATACTCCAGCAGCAGAGCGGCAGAGAGAATCATGCCGACGACGTCGGCGCTTGCCATGAGGCCGAGGAGGACGGCACTGACGATCGGGCGGGCGGGCCGCATGGTTCGTTCCCAGCAGTAGAGCAGAAGAAGAACGACGAGGATGCCGTACATGCGGGCGAGAACGGTGTATTCAAAGCTGAAGAAGTAACTGGCGAGGATGAGAGCTTTCTCCCACCGCCGAAAGGGAGAGCGCAGGGCGATGAGCAGGATGATGGACGATCCGATGCAGCCCTGAAGAAGTTTGAACGCCGCGAGGGAGACGGTGAACCGCGAGAGCAGCCAGAGGATGACGTACCAGAGCCAGGGGTGGCCTTCGCGGTGAATGTGCCAGAAGAGCGAGTGCAGCGTGGGACTGGCCCAGGTGATGGCGAAGGCGTTGAGTTCATCGCGCCAGAGGTTATGGTGTACGAGCTGCACGTAGAAAAGAGCGAGGAATGGCGCGGCGAGAAGCAGATTGCCGCGAAGAGATCCTGACCGCCGGCGAGCAAGCTCGGGCCGGTCGTTGAGCTCTGCAGTGAGCGTCATTTCTCAGGATGATAGCAGGGCGCATCGCCGCGTTCGGCGATTAAGAGAATGTCCTTTGAGATGGGGTGCTGTGGTCAGGATGCGTCTACAGCGGAGGCCATCTGCTGCCCAAGACGGACGCTTTCAGCGATGCCCCGGTCTTCCGGATAGTAGAAGCAGGTGTCGGCGATCTGGAGGCCGGCGATGGGGGTTTGCACGGGCGGGATCTTTTGGGCGAAGCCGGGTTCGCAGACGGGCTGCCCGTAGCGCAGGCGCGCGACCTTGGTGGCGAGGATGTCGTCGCGCGTGAGCGACGGATTGAGGCGCTGGAGGCAGGCGAAGGCTTCGTTGAGAAGATCCGGCTCCGGCCAGGAGAACTTGGGGTGGGTGACGGGCATGTAGTACGGAACGTAGACAATGGCGTCGCCGCCGATGGCGCGCAGGTTCGAGAACTCGATGATGCCGGGGATTTCGATGCCGGGCTCGGAGATGTTGACCCAGAAGTGCTGAGTGACGGGGCGGCGCAGCTTGAAGATGACGCAGATGACGCCGATGTTGTGAATGGCCTCGTAGCGGTGCTTCCATTCCTGGGGAAGGCTGGGTACGAGGGCGGAGATGAGCGGCGTAGGCGAGGTGCAGATGACGGCGTCCGCTGGGTAAAAGGCCGCCGCAGTGCGCACGCCGGTGACGCGGCCATTCTCGGAGGCGACTTCGAGGGCGGGCTCGCCGAGATGGAGACGGCCGCCGTACTTCTGGATGGCGTCCACAAGGGCGTTGACGAGCGTGAGCGAACCCCCTTCGATGTAACCGAGTTCCTCCTGCATCATGCTCCGGCGCGAGCGGCCGATGCGGCGGATGCGTGTCCAGATCCAGGCGGCGGAGATGTTGTTGGCGTACTCGTAGAACTTGTAGTCGAAGAGCGGCTGCCAGAGACGATGGTAGACGCCTTGGCCGCACCAGCGGATGATCCAGTCCTTTGCCGATTCGTGCTCGATGGCTGGCCAGCGATTGCGGCGAACGCTGACCAGAGCGAAGAGACCGTAACGGATCTTCTGGAGCGGAGAGAGATGCGGAAACTTGAGCAGAGCGACGGGATCGCCCCAGGGATAGAGCGCGCCGCCGGTGTAGATGCCCATGGAGGTGGGACGCCAGCGCATGGCGGAGCCGAGGCCGAGCTCGTTGAGCAGCGTGAAGGTGGGCTCATCGGTGTGGCAGACGAAGTGATAGAAGCGCTCAAGCGAGAGGCCGTCGAAGTCGAAGTGGCCGGCCATGCCGCCGGGTTCGGGGGCGGCTTCGATCAGGTCAACGTGGTGGCCGTTCTTTGCGGCGCGGAAGGCGGCGGCCAAACCCATGGCGCCGGCTCCGATGACGACGACTCGAGCCATCTGTGACGTTCCTCAGAGGCCGGCGAGCGCGTCGTCCGGCGGGGTGATGCTGCATACGACGTTCTGGCGCTGAGTGTACTGGAAGATGAGGCGCGTGCGAAGCGCGGAACGACCAAAGCGCGGCTTGAAGCGGGTTCGCGATTCGCAGGATGAGTGCAGTCCGCTACTTTGCTGCCAGCTCCATCTGCTGTTCGTACTCCTCGTAGGGACCTTTGTGGTCGGTGATGTGGAAGCCGGTGGGACCGCCTTCGAAGTGCCAGATGCGGGTGCCGACCTCTTCGATCAGGTCCTGGTCGTGGGTAACGAGGAAGACCGTGCCTTCGTACTTCTGGAGCGCGGTGTTGAGCGCCATGATGCTCTCGAGGTCGAGGTGGTTGGTGGGCTCGTCGAGGACGAGGATGTTGGGCTTCTGCAGCATGAGCTTGCAGAAGATGAGCCGGGCGGCCTCGCCGCCGGAGAGCGCTTCGGTCTTCTTGAGGCCCTCTTCGCCGCGGAAGAGCATCTGGCCGAGCAGGCCGCGGATGTCTTCCTTGGCGGCCTTGGGGTCGAAGCTGTGCAACCATTCCGCGGCGGTGGTGCCTTTGGGAATGGAGGCGGTGTGGTCCTGGGCGAAGTAGCCGATCTGCGCCTCATGTCCCCACTTTACGTCTCCGGAGTCGATGTCGGACTTGCCGGCTTCGTCGAGGCCGGTGTTGGCGAGCAGGGCCTTGAGGAGCGTGGACTTCCCTTGCCCGTTACGGCCGATGAGGACGACCTTGTCTCCGCGCAGGACGGAGGCGGAGAAGTCGCGGATGACGTGTTCGGTGCTGCCGTCGGGCTGGGTGTAGGTCTTGTTGACGTGCTCGAACTCGAGGACGTGCTTGCCGCTGGGGCGGAGCATGTCGAAGCGGATGTAGGGGCGCTGGATGTTGGAGCGGGCGAGCTCGGTGGTCTGGAGGCGCTCGACCTCCTTCTTGCGCGAGTTGACCTGTGAGGAGCGCGTGCCGGCGGAGAAGCGGGCGATGAACTCGTTGAGCTGCGCGATCTTCTTCTCGCGCTGCTCGTTCTGCGATTCGATGCGCGAACGGATCTGCGTCTTCTGCATGACCATCTCGTCGTAGCCGCCCGTATAAGTGATGATCGTCTCGTAATCGATGTCGGCGATGTGCGTGCAGACCGAGTTGAGGAAGTGGCGGTCGTGCGAGATGGTGATGACGGTGCCGTTGTAGCGATTGAGGAAGTTTTCGAGCCAGTGAATCGAGTCAAGATCGAGGTAGTTGGTGGGCTCGTCGAGGAAGAGGGCGTCGGGGTTGCCGAAGAGCGCCTGCGCGAGCAGCACGCGGACCTTCTGGCCGCCCTGGAGCTCGGACATCTTGCGGTTGTGGAGCTCGTCGGGGATATCCAAACCTTGTAGCAAAATGGCGGCGTTGGCTTCGGCCTCGTAGCCGTCCTCTTCGCCGACGATGCCTTCGAGCTCGCCGAGCCGGATGCCGTCTTCGTCGGTCATCTCGGGTTTGGAGTAGATGACCTCGCGCTCTTCGAGCGCGGACCAGAGGCCCTTGTTGCCCATGATGACGGTGTCGATGACGCGGAAGGCGTCGAACTCATACTGGTTCTGCTTGAGGACGCCGAATTTTTTGGGGCGGACGACGGTGCCCTTCTGGGCATCGAGCTCGCCGGTGAGGACCTTCATGAAGGTGGACTTGCCGGAGCCGTTGGGGCCGGTGAGGCCGTAGCGCCGCCCCTGAGTGAAGGTGACGGAGACGTCCTCGAAGAGGAGCTTTGCGCCGTAGCGCATGGTGACATTAGAAACAGAGATCATCTCTACTAGTTTCTCATGTTCCGCGGACAGCCGCAGCCTACCCCCTCCCCCCATCAAAATTGCGCAAAGTCTTCAAAAGAGAAAACTTAGGTCCGGACTTCGGGTCTGGCGAAGGTGCTTTGGCCGGACAAAAACAAAGCCCGGCGCGGGCCGGGCTGAGGTGATTGCTCTGTGGTTATTGTACAGGCCGTGTCAAGGACCGGAGGGGTTGGAATGGCACGCGGTTAGCGAATGCCGACCTGGCCCTGGACGCTCTCAATCAGTTTTTTGGAGTCGAAGCCGACGCCCGCTTTGAAGACGGTCTCGACGTTCTCGATGTCGCCGATTTTGGCGGCGGGGTCGCCCTTGATCAGGACGAGATCGGCCTGCTTGCCGGGGGCGAGGGTGCCGATGCGAGCGGCGCGGCCGAGGAAGAGGGCGCCGTTTTCGGTGGCGATGTGGATGGCTGCGACGGGCGTGAAGCCGGCCTGGACGAGCAGCTCGATCTCGCGCTGATCGCCGAAGCCGGGAAGAACGCCGCCGTTGCCGGTGGGGTCAGGACCGGCGAGCAGAAGGCCACCGGCTTTGACGAAGGCGATCTCAAAGTCCATCTCCTTGTGCATGAGGGCGGGCATGGGGCTATCGGGCGCGAGCCGGGCGCGGGAGATGAGATAGCTGCGGGCAGCATCGGGTGACATAGCGTCGAGGGTACGCTGCTCGAGCGGAGGCTGGCCGGGGACGCCGGCCTCGAAAACAGGAAGTGTCGAGGTGACGGCGACGTGGTGCGCGATGAGGTTGTGAATGAGCTCCTGTACCTGGGGGCCGTTGATGTCCTGCTTGAGCCAGGTAAGGGCGCCGCCGTGCGGGCAGACGTCGGGCTTCTTGTCCGCGACGAACTGCGTGTCCGTGAAGACGGGGCCGTGCTCGAAGTCGTCGATGCCGAGGGCGATGGCCTCCGGCCAGGTGACGGAGCAGAGATGCCCCGTGAGTTTGAAGTGGTGCGCGTGGGCCGCACGGATGGCGGCGCCGAGCTCGTCGCGGGAGATGTCCATGTAGGCCTTGTAGGAGGTCATGCCCTCGGCGGCCCAGTAGTCGACCATGCGCGTGGCGTCGTCGGGGCCGGTGAGCTCGTGCATCTGCGCGAAGAGGGTGGGCGCGCCTTCGAGATAGGGCGCGGTGGCGTCGATGTCGGGGCGGGCATCAGGTTGGCGTCGATGCGGCTTTTGACCTTGAGGTCGGTGTAGGGCTCGATGCTGCCGGTGCTGCGCATGGTGGTGACGCCGGCGGCGAGATAGAGGCGCGGGCCGGTGAAGGCGACCTCCGCAACGACCAGGCCGGGCTCAGCGACCTTTCCGCCAACGACCTGCGTGGCGTACGAGTCGGTGTAGTAGAGGTGATCGTGCATGCCGACGATGCCGGGGATGACGGTGTAGCCGGGACGGTCGATCGGCTGCGCGCCGGGCGGGACCTGGACGGAGGCGGAGGGGCCGATGGACTGGATTTTGCCGTTGGCGACGACGACGGCCTGGTCGTCGCGGGCGGGCGCGCCGGTGCCATCGATGACGCGGACGTGGTTGAGCACGAAGACCGGGGCGCTGACGCTGACGAAGTCCGAGAGATTGCCGGCCGTTTGCGCGGCGGCGAGGCCGGCAAACAAAAGAGAGCCAAGCAGAAGCGGGAAGCGCATTCCGTTACCTCGCAGGATGAGAAAAGTTTTGGGTGTTCAGGCTGGCATTCTACAGGGCGGCGGGCGGCGGGCGACGAATGTCGCATGGGGATGCGTGCGGCGGATGCGGGGAGGCCGAAATATTTTTGGCGAGGGCTCTTGACATGATCGGGCAGTGGATGTATTTAACTTACAGGTTATATAACCTAAAGGTTTAGTACGGCATGAATGATTCGATCAGTTCGACGTTTGCGGCGCTGGCCGATCCGACCCGGCGGGCAATCCTGGCGCGGCTGGCGCTGGGCGAGACGTCCGTGACGGAGCTGGCGGAGCCATTTGAGATGAGCATGCCGGCGGTCTCAAAGCATCTGCGGGTGCTGGAGAATGCGGGGCTGGTGGAGCGGAGCCGGCAGGCGCAGTACAGGCCGGTGAAGCTGCGAGCGGAGCCGCTGAAGCAGGCGTGGGGATGGATCGAGGAGTACAGGCAGTTCTGGGAGGAGAGCTTCGACCGGCTGGATGCGTATCTGAAGCGGCTGCAGGCGGAGCAGGCAAGGAGCACGAAGCAAAAGAAGAATTCAAAGATCAAGACCAGGAGCAAAGGAAGGTAATGGAGATGAGCGCGACCGCTACGGAAACGACGAAGGGATATGAGCTGAAGATTACGCGGGTGTTTGATGCGCCGCGAGAGCTGGTGTGGAAGGCGTGGACCGATCCGGAGATGATGAAGCAGTGGAAGGGGCCGCGCGGATTCAAGGTGACGGAGCATGTGAGTGCGCATGGGCCGGGCGAACGCTGGCACTCGAAGATGGAAGGCAAGCGTCCGGGCAGCGAGGAGCTGGCCCGGATGGGACAGCATGGCGTGGTGAAAGAGATGCGGCCGCCGGAGCTGCTGGTCTTTACCTTTGCGTGGGATGACCGCTCAAGCGTGGGGCTGCCGGAGAGTCCGTTCAAGGAGAACGTGGTGACGATACGACTGGAAGAGCGAGGAGACAAGACGGTGATGCACTTTACGCAGGCTCCGTTTGCGACGGAGAGCGAGCGCGATGGACATGGGGGCGGATGGAACAGCTCCTTCGACCGCTTTGCGGAGTTCATGCTGGCGGAGCAGCCGGGAAGGACGGCCGCGGCGGAGGAGGTGCCGAGCGAGCTGCACCTGCGACGCTACCTTGCGGCGCCGCGGCAGATGGTGTTCGACGCGTGGACGAAGCCGGAGATGGTGAGGCAGTGGTGGGGGCCGAAGGGCTTCACCAACCCGGTGTGCGAGGTGGATGCGCGGGCAGGCGGAGAGATCCGCATCCACATGCAGGGGCCGGATGGGACGGTGTATCCGATGACGGGACGGTTTGTGGAGTTTTATCCGCCGTACCGGTTTCACTTCACGTCAGGACCGGTCAACAAAGAGGGGAAACCGATCCTGGAGACGTGGACGTCGGTCTTCTTCGAAGAGAAGGATGGCGGGACCGAGATGATTGTGGACGTGCACGTAACGATGAGCACACCGGAGGCCACGATGCCGCTGAAGGGTATGCGCGAGGGATGGAGCCAGATGCTGGAGAAGCTGGCGGCATTCGTAGGCGGCAGGAGAATGTGATGAGGATTGCAGACCTGCTGACGATGGAGTTCGAAGCCGAGGCGGCGAAGACGCGCAGCTACTTTGCCGTATTGCCGGAGGACAAGGCCGATTGGAAGCCGCACGAGTTGTCCCCGGGCCTTGGGTCGCTGGCCAAACATATCGCCAATCTGCCGGGATTCGGTGCGGTGTTTTTGACGACGGATTCGATGGATGCGAGCGGAGGGCCGCCGGCGCTGCCGGAGTACGCAGGCCGAACCGATCTGCAACAGACGTTGGAGCAGAACGGCACGCGCCTTCGTGAGGCACTCGCAAACGCCAGCGACGACTATCTGAAGGCGCCGTGGGCGTTCAAGGCAGGAGACAAGGTGTTGGAGGAGGGCCCGCGAGCAGCAATGTATCAGCTGATGTGCGTGGACCACATGGTTCATCACCGCGCACAGATGGGCGTTTATCTGCGCATGCTCGGCGTTCCGCTGCCGGGTTTGTATGGACCTTCGGCGGATGGACCATGGCAGCCGGCGTGGCCGCGATCAACGTAAGCAGTCGAACGTAAGCAGTCGGACATAAGCAGTCGGACAAAGGAGAGAAGCGATGAAGATGAGTGTGCATTTGAACTTCGGCGGTAATTGCAAGGAGGCGTTCGCGTTTTACCAGAAGGTCTTCGGGACAGCGGCACCGTTTTCGATGACGTACAGCCAGGCGCCGCATGGCATGCCTGTCGCGCCGGATTGGGGCGACAAGGTGATGCATACATCGATTCCGCTGGGCGGCGGTCTATTGATGGGATGCGATGCGCCACCGGACCGCAGCAAGCCGCTGGGCGGATTTCAGGTGTCGGTGGAGCCGAGCGATGAGAAGGAGGTGACCAGAATCTTTGAAGCGCTGAGCCATGGCGGAAGCGTACAGATGCCGCTGACGAAGACCTTCTGGTCGCCACTGTTCGGGATGTGCACGGACAGGTTCGGCGTGGGCTGGATGGTCGGCGTGCCAGGCGAACCGATGAACTAGCGCAGTGCGCGAAGGCCCAGGTCTGGCGAACAGACCTGGGCCTTTGTCTATCTGGTGTCAGCAGCAGTCGGATTCGCGGCAGGGTGTGGAGTGCGGCTTGGCGGCGTCGGCCAGGATGTAATGCGCGACGGTGGCGAGAACGGGCAGCAGGAAGATCGCGAGGTCCATGGTCGGTGTCCTTTCTACGGATTTGACTCGGCGCGGTGCAATGGGCTTCAACAGGCGCGTAAATATCTGTTGAAACCCATTGGCGCGGAGGGTTCAGAGCATTTCTCCTGATACGGCGAGCATGCGGGCGACCGTGAATGCCGTTTTCTTGGCTGAAAACCGCCCGAATTGTTTCGGTTCCACGCTACATGTTCAGGAGACCTGCTCTAGCGGAGGCCGCCGCCGGCCTGAAGGAGCGAGCCGGTGATCCAGCGGGCATCATCCGACGCGATGAAGGTGACGACATCGGCGATGTCGCTGGGCTTGCCGGAGCGGCCGAGCGGAGTTTCGGAGATCGCATTCTTCTCGAAATCAGAGTCAGCGAGACCCGCAGAGTGGGTTCCTTCGGTGACGGTGAAGCCGGGGTTTACGGCGTTGACGCGAATGTTTTTGGGGCCGAGCTCTTTGGCCAGGACGCGGGTGATGGTATCGACCGCGCCTTTGGTGCTGCTGTAGACCGAGGAGCCGGCAGGCGTGAGCTCGCTGACCACGGAGCCGATGTTGACGACGCTTCCGCCTTCTTTGGGGAAGAGCGCGACGGCGGCCTTGGTGGTGAGCAGAAGGCCGGTGACGTTGGTGGAGTAGATGCGGTTGATCTCCTCCTCGGTGACCGCTTCGAGCGGAGCGAAGGAGTAGACGCCGGCGTTGTTGACGAGGATATCGACCTTTCCGAAGGCCTTCCTGGTCTCGGCGAAGAGCTTTTCGATATCGGCGGACTTGGCGACGCTGCCGCCGACGGCGACGGCCTTGCCGCCGGAGCTGGCGATCTCGGCGACGGTGCGGTCCGCGCCGGACTTATCTGAGGCGTAGTTGACGACGACGGAGGCTCCGGCGGCGCCGAGCGCTTTGGCGATTCCTGCGCCGATGCCCTTGCTGGCTCCGGTAACGACGGCGACTTTTCCTGTGAGCTTACCCATGATTTTCTCTCCTCGATTTTCGTCGAATACTTCGACGTACATCGAATGGATGAAGGGTGGCGGCGCAGGATTCAAAAGTTTCGATGGATGTCGAAGGGTTGGATTTTGGGGTGGTCCGGTGAAGCAGGTCCTCCCGCCACGCGGAAGGATGACAATTAAAGAGGTGAGGTTAGAGCTTGGCGAGCTGGCCGAGATAGGCCTTCCAGATATCGCGGCGGAGGGTGAGGTTGGCGCAGCGGCCTTCGCGCTGAACGCCGACGAGGCCGGCATCGGCTAATTCCTTCAGATGGTGGGAGATGGTGGCCGGGCTGATGATCTGCTGCTCTTCAAGCGCGGTACAGGGCATGGTGTTTTTGTGGGCGATCTGCTGCAGGATGGCGAAGCGGCGCGGGTCGGCGAGGGCGCGGGCGATGGCCTGCATCTGGTCGTTGGTGAGGGATTTGGCGCGGGGCTTTGCCATATCTATTAGATGGTAGTCGAAGTGTTTGGATGCGAGGACAAAATGCCGGAGTTCTTCGTTGCGCTGCGCTTCACTCAGAATTGGGCCATGGCCAAAATATCGGCAACCGGGGTCAGCTTTGGGGCTTGCTGGAGGCGGGCATCTGGGCGGGTTGCGCGCTGTGGATGGTGACCTCGTAGTTGCGGCCGAGCCAGCGGTTTTCGCTGGGCCAGAAGAGCGTGAAGGCGATACTGCCGGTTTGTCCGGACGTGGCGGTGATATCGGCGAAGGAGCCGAAGGCGTCGACGGAATGAGCCTCGGTGCGGTTGGTCGTGGCCCAGTTGTCGGCGGTCCAGACGACGGTGAACTGCTCGGGGTCGACGATGCGGAGCGTGCCGCCGCAGACCATGGCGGAGATGGGGCGGGTGGTGCGAAAGATCTCCATGCGGCTCTGGAAGGTGCGCTGCTCCTTGGGGACCGCGTAGCGCTCTTCGACGACGGAGATGCGATCGAAGACGCGGCCGTCGACGACGGAGCGGAGGAGCTTGATGTATTCGGCGTGGGCCCAGCACAGCGGCTGCGCGGAGCCGGCCGAGCGGCCGCAGTAGAGGCCTTCGGACGGCATGTCGGCGTAGTCCCAGACCTGCTCGGGGAGCATGCCGCCGAAGGAGCTGAACTTTTCGATGGCGGCGATGAGCGGGCGGACGTCGTTGCCGACAGCGAGCTCGTGGTGGGCGCGCTCGCCGGTGAGCAGAGGCCAGGCGCGGCCCTGGCCGTAGCCGATGTAGGGACCGCCGTCTTTGCGCTGGCCGTAGCCGTCGTGGTTATAGCGGCGCCAGCAGGGCCCGTAAGGCGTCTTGATCTTCAAGACGTGGTCGACGACCTTGAGCGAGTCGATGATGAGCGGATCATCGGCGCGGCGGACGCCGTAGCGGACGAGCTCGAGGAAGCCGGCATCGATGACCTCGCGGGCTTCGAAGTCATTCTTCTCGCCGGGCTCGCGGTTGGCGATGTGAATCATGCCGGCGGGGATCTCAGGGTTATGGAAGGGCTCACCTTCGGCGGGCGGGCGGATGCGCATGTAGTGGTAGGGCACTTCGGGCAGCAGAACGCCGGCGGTGGTGGTGGTCCATTCATCGAGGTGGGCTTCGATCCAATCGGCGTAGTCCTCCAGAAAGTTGGAGAGGTCGGGGAAGTTGGAGCGGGCGATCTCCGCGGCGCAGATGAGCGAGGAGATGACCGGGGCGAGCGTAGAGGGCGAGTAGCCGGAGTTCTCTTCCCAGCGCTCCTGCTGTGTGACGGGGGCGTAGCGGACCAGGAAGCTGGCGGCGCGGGTGACGAAGGGAACGATGTCGAAGCCGCCGAGTGCATCGAGCTTCCAGAGACGCCAGGCGAGGATGATGGGAAAGGCGACCTCGTCGAGCTGAATGCCGGACCAGTAGGGCGTGCCGTCGATCCAGAAGTTCTGCGAGAAGCCGCCGTCGGGGTGCTGCGTGCAGGCGAGATAGACGAGCGCGCGCAGGGCGGTCTCGGCGCGGTCGCAGGCGAGCAGCGCAGTGGCGGACTGGATCATGTCGCGCGTCCAGACGAGGTGATAGCCGCCGAGGTCGTCGTCGGACTTGGAGGCTCCCCAGGGGATGGACGCAGAGGCGATGAAGGCGCCGGAGTAGGTCTTGTCCTCATGCGCGAGGATGACGTTGTGAGAGACGCGCATGAGGCGGCCTTTGTCTGCAGAGGCGGAGGCGAAGCGCTCCGGCGAGGCGGCGCGGTGCCACTGCTCGATGAAGCGGGCGCGGTGCGTCTCAAAAGGCGTGGAGAGCGTTTGCATCATGCCGGCGAGCGCGGCGTGGTGGTTATGGCCGAGGGCGAGAGCGATGGTGAACTCGCGATAGCAGTTGACGTCGATCTCGCCCATGAGAGCGATGTTGCCGTCAAGGGCCTGGCCGAAGTTCCAGGTCATGCGCATGTTGTTGGCAAGGTCCTGGTAGCCGTCGCTGGAGCCGACGAAGCCGCAACTGGAGCGAGTGAAGCCGCAGTTGGAGCCGAAGGCAAGCGAGACGCCATTCTTCCAGGCGAGCACGCAGCGGCGGCCGGCGACGTCGACGGAGCGCGCGGAGTTGCCTTCGCCGCCGCCATCGAGATGGGGCGCGAGCAGAGCATAGCACTTGAGTTTGGAGAGGACGGCCTCGTCGCCATCGATCTTGACGTTCATGAGTATGACGGGATGGTGGGGGTCGGTGATGAATTCCTTGGTGACGGTGTAGCGGCCGCCGAGATCGTTGGCGACGACGCGGACGGCGAGGGCGTCGGAGTCGATGTAGTGGAAGTCGTATTCGAAGTCGCGCTTCTCTTCATGGAAGAAGGTCTCGCCGTCGGTGAAAAGGAGCTCCATGTCGCGGGTCTGCGGACGATCGATGGTGGGGAAGTAGATCTCGTTGAGGATGCCGTGGGAGACGGTGAACCAGATTTTGCTGGAGGCGGCGTAGGCGGTGCAGACCGCGTCCTTTTGGCTGGAGGTCCAGCGCGGCTGGAGGCCGGGCGCGCCGAAGGCAGGACCGTCGTCGTCGAGCCAGCGATAGGTTTCGTTGAGAGCTCCCATAGGGTTATTCGACCATAAAGCGCCGCTGAGCCGGCATGGGCAGCGGGACGGAACAGGACGGGTTTGAAACTTTGGTCATAGAATCGTGCGCTAAAGCGCGGGATATCTGCTATACAGCATGAAACCCATGCGCACCCTCAGGTTCAGTTTTCTGCTCGCGGCCCTTGTCTTGGTTTGTGTCTCCACGGAGTGTCCGGCTCAGAGTGCGGCTCCGGCTTCGCCCCAGGCTTCGGCCGCGGACAAGTATGCGGGCGAGTCGTTCGTGATTGAACGCGACGACACACTGTATGCGATGAACGCCGACGGCACCGGCTACAAGCAGACGACGGTTGCGGTGAAGATCCAGTCAGAGGTGGCGCTGCGGCAGTTCGGCGTGATTGGCGTGCCGTTTGCGGGCGCGACGGAGCACGCGGAGTTTCACTATGCGCGGGTCCGCGAGCCGGATGGGACGGTGACGGAGACGCCGGTGGCGAGCGCGATCGAGCAGCCGGCGCAGGTGACGCAGGAGGCCCCGTTTTACAGCGACCTGAAGACTCTGCAGCTTCCCATCAGGAATCTGCGCGTGGGCGACACGCTGGAGTGGGAGGCGCGGGTGGAGCGCTCGCGGTCGGAGGCCCCGGGGGAGTTCTGGAGCCAAGAGTCGTTTGTGACCGAGGACGCTGTGGCGAAGGAGCAGTCGGTTGAGCTGCGGGTTCCGGCAACGAAGACGGTGACGGTGTGGACGAATCCGGCGCTGGGGATCAAGGACAAGGAGACGACGGACGGCGGCGAGAAGATCTACCGCTGGGAGTATGCGGCGCTGAAGCCGACGGTGGGACCTGAGGCTGAGGCTGAGAAGGCGGCGAAGAAGACGAAACTGCTGACGGCGGCTGAGGAGACAGACAACGAGCAGGGCAAGCTGCCGTCGGTGGCGTGGACGACGTTTCCGGATTGGGCGGCGGTGGGTGCGTGGTATCGCGGGCTGGAAGGCGACCGCGCGGTTCCGGATGACGAGATCAAAGCGAAGGTTGCGGAGCTGACGGCGGGCAAGACGACGGAAGAGGAGAAGATCCGCGCGGTGTATGCGTATGTGTCGACGCAGATCCGGTACATCGGCGTGGCGTTCGGCATTGGGCGCTATCAGCCGCATGAGGCGATCGATGTGCTGCACAACCAGTACGGCGACTGCAAGGACAAGGCGACGCTGCTGACGTCAATGCTGGCGACGGCGGGCGTACCGTCGGATGCGGCGCTGATTGGCGCGGGCGTTCGCTTCAATGAGGCAGTGCCGTCGCCGGGTGTGTTCAATCATCTGATTACACATTTGAAGTTGAATGGACAGGATGTGTGGCTGGATTCGACGGAGGAGGTTGCGCCGTACCGGATGATGTATACGGTGCTGCGCGACCGCGAGGCGCTGGTGGTTCCAGCGACGGGTGTGGCGATGCTGGAGCGGACGCCGGCGGATGCCCCGTTTGCGGCGTTTCAGACGTGGACGGCGAAGGGGTCGCTGGATGCAAATGGCGTCTCGGACTCGCACATCACGATGACCGCACGCGGAGATGAGGAGCTGCTGCTGCGAGTGGCGATGCGGCAGGTGGGGCCGGCGCAGTACGACGAGGTGGCGCAGCGGATTGTGAACGGCGTGGGGTATGCGGGCACGAGCAGCCATGCGGAGTTCAGCCGGCCGGAGGATACGGATTCGCCGTATACATTCAGCTTCGACTATCACCGCGAGAAGGCCGGCGACTGGGACAATCTGAAGATCATTCCGCAGCTTGCGCCGATGGCGTTGCCGACGGTGGATGAGAAGCAGCCGCCGGTAGCGACGATCAATCTGGGCGAGCCGCGCACAGAGACGAGTACGGCGGAGATGAAGCTGCCGGCGGGATGGAAGGCGGAGCTGCCGGAGGCGGTTCACGAGAAGGCCCCGTTTGCGACCTTCGATGAGAGCTATCGCTTCGAGAGCGGGACGCTGTACAGCGAGCGCAAGCTGGTGGTGCTGGAGCAAAAGATTCCGGCGAAGGACTGGGAGACGTACAAGACGTGGGCGGATGCGATCGGGCTTTCGAATGAGACGTACGTGCAGCTGCGGCGGGGCGTTGGCGCTTTGGCGGAGATGCCTCCCGCGGCTCCGGCGGCGGCACCGCCGGGCAGCAGCAAGCAGTTGCAGATCGATGTGCTGATGCAGCAGACCCAGGAGGCGTACAGCTTGGGTGAGGCGAACAGGCTGGAGTCGCTTCTGAAGCAGATCGAGGCGCTGGATCCGAAGACCCCGCGGCTGATGGGGTGGAAGGGCGCGCTGGCGATTCTGCGTGGAAACATGAACGAGGCGATGACCGATAACAGAAAAGAGCTGGAGCTTCATCCGGATGAGTTCGATCGCTATGAGGTGATCGCGTGGATTCAAGGGCGACAGCACGACAAGGCAGGCATGGAAGCGACGCTGCGGGAGTGGGCGCAGGCCGATCCGAACGGCGCGAAGCCGCTCAGCGAGCTGGTGCAGATGGAATATGAGGACAAAAAATACGCAGACGCCGAGAAGGATGCGCAGCGGGCGCTCGCATTAACTTCTCAGGGGACGACGCAGGAGGCGTTGGAGCTGCTATTGGGTCAATCGCAACTGGGAAACAAGGAAGTGGACAAAGGAACGGCAACGCTGACGGCGCTGCTCAAGTCGACGGAGAACCCACTCGTGATCAATGATGCGGCGTTTGCGCTGGCCGACGCAGGGCGGGTGCTGGCGTTGGATGAAGAGACGGAAAAGGCGGCGCTCGCCAAGCTGACGACGGAGACAGAAAGCTGGACGCTGGATGAGTCTCCGAGCACACTGTTATCGAAGACGAGTCTGCTGGTTGCCTCGTGGGACACGATGGGATGGATTCTGTTTCGTCAGGGCAACGCAAGGGAAGCGAAGTCCTATATTGAGGCCTCGTGGACAAATCAAGCGGATGATGAGGTGAAGAAACACCTTGACCAGATCAACGCGGCGGTGGGGATCTCCGGGACTTCACACCATACGCCGTTGCCCAAGGCGGATGTTACGGTTACGGCGACGGCAATGCAGGCGATGCGGACGATTCCGTTGGGGCCGGCAAAGGGCCGGCATGGGGTGGCTGAGTACCGTCTGCTGCTGTCGCACGGAACGGTGGAGCGCGCCGAGCCGGTGGGGGACAAGAAGATCGAAGGCGCGGACGAGATGATGAAGCGGGCGGACTTCTCGCACTTCTTCCCGCAGGGCTCGGACGCCAAGCTGGCGCGCGGGGCGATGGTGAACTGCTTTATGGATAAGTGCCAACTGGTGCTGGAGCCGCTGGAGCCATAGAGCGGCTGTAATCGGCGAGAAAACAAGCAGATTTCGCAGCATTGCGCTAAGCTCACACTTGTTGCGTCGCCGCCTGTCCGGAGCGCATCCAACGGATGGGTTGATGAGACCTCATCGCGCGGAGATGGGCTCTGCGCATTACTCCAAAGAAGGAGCACTCCCCATGGCATTTGAACTTCCTCCCCTGCCCTACGATTACGCTGCGCTCGAGCCGACGATCGACGAAGCGACGATGAAGCTGCACCATGACAAGCATCACCAGGCGTATGTGACCAACCTGAACGGCGCGGTCGAGAAGCATCCGGACCTGGGTAAGAAGACGCCCGAGGAGCTGCTGAAGAACCTGAGCAGCGTTCCGGAGGACGTGCGCACCACGGTGCGTAATAACGGCGGCGGACATGTGAATCACACCATGTTCTGGCAGATTATGAAGCCGGGCGGCGGGGGCGATCCGACGGGCAGCATCGAGCAGCAGATCCGCGCGGACTTCGGCAGCTTTGAGGACTTCAAGAAGAAGTTCAATGAGGCGGCGGCAAAGCAGTTCGGCTCCGGCTGGGGATGGCTGGTGTGGAAGGGCGGCAAGCTGGAGATCATCACCACGCCAAACCAGGACAGCCCGCTGTCGCAGGGGCTGTATCCGATCCTGGGCAACGACGTGTGGGAGCACGCGTACTACCTGAAGTACAACAACCGCCGGCCGGAGTATCTGGCGGCGTGGTGGAACGTGGTGAACTGGGCCGAGGTGAATAAGCGCTTCGAGCAGGCGAAGAAGTAGGCGCACAAAAACGATGCACAGTGCGAAGGGCCGCTCTGTTATGAGAGCGGCCCTTCGGCTGTTTGAGGTGAGGGCTGCACTAGCGCAGGCTGGCAGTGGCCTTCGTTTCGGTGTGCGGAGCGGCGAGGAAGGCGTGGGCGTGGGCGAGCTCAGGGTTGGTGGGATCGCTGCCTTTCCAGGCTTGAAGGAACTTCGCGTACTCGGCGTGGGCGGCCTTGGCGTTGCCTGCGGCCTCGCTGCTGCGGGCGAGCCCGTAGAGCGGGAAGCCGGAGTTGGGCCGCTCGGCGAGCGCGGCGGCGTAGGCGTGGTGCGCTCCTTCGGGGTCGCCGGCGCGCAGCAGAGCGAGCCCTTCGGTCTCGCCGACGGGGCGAATGTACATGGGCGGCTCGCGATAGCCGAGCGCCTTTTCTTCATGCGCAGCCTGGGCGAAGAGCGCTTTGGCCTCAGGGAGCTTCTTCTGCGCGGCGAGGATGGAGGCGCGGAGTTCGAGCGACATGATGGAGAGGCTGGAGAGCATGGGCTCGGGTTCGGCATCCGGCATCACCGCGGCCATAACGGGCGAGGGAGAACAGGATGCCGACTTCGATTTTTCGGGCTTGTCGAGCTTGCTGGACTTGCTGGGCTGGGGCGCGTCTTTCACCTTCTGCGATAGATGCCAGAGGTCGGCGTCGAGCGCGTTGGAGGCGGCCTCCGCAGCGGCAAGATCGTTGTTCTCCACGGCGAGCATGCCGGTGGCGAACTCGCGCAGCTGGCCGGAGAGGAAGAGCAGGTTTTCGAGCTTGTTGTCCGGCTGACTGGAGGCAAGCAACGACTGGACGCGGCGCCAGTCACCAGTGCGCATCGCCACAGGAAGCAGCGTGTTGATGCGCGTCATGTCGTCGCGCGGGCTGCCGATGTAGAGTGTGTCGGAGAACTCGCCGCGAGCGCCGGCGAGCTTGCCGGAGAGCGCGGTGGCCTGCTGGAGCTTGCCCTCCTCCATGTAGTTGGCGATGGCGTACATGAGGTTGTGGACGTAGTTCCAGTCATGGTCGACGTCGACGTGCTGGGCGCGCATGTAGGCCTCATCGACGGCTGTGGAGGCGGCGAACCAGTGCTCGGCTTCGGCGTAGTCGCCGACGCGGTAGAAGATGTGGCCGGGCATATGAACCATGTGGCCGGAGGCGGGAGCGAGCGAGGCGAGACGCTGCGCACTGGCCAGGGCGCGCTCGGGATGATTGCCGGGCTCCATGGCGTGGATCCAGTAGTGGTTGGCGGCGGAGTCGTCCGGCGCGCGCTTCAGCACGTCTTGGAGCACGGCGATTGCCTGCTTCGTTCCGGCCTTCGGCTCGCCGGAGTCGTCGTAACCGTCGCGAAGAGATCCTGCGAGGAAGATGCGAGCCTGCAGATCGTCGGGGTCGAGCTTAACGATCTGGCGCCAGATGGCGGTGGACTTGGATTCAGCGCGCCGATCTTCGGGGGCATCGGCTTGTTCGGCCTGTTCGGCGACGGCGGCTTCGATGTAGAGACGTTCCTTCGGTGTGATCTTCGGCTCGAGATGGACGGCTTTGGCAAGCGCGGCCTTGGAGTAGCCGTCGCCGAGGCTGTGCGAGAAGGTCAGGGCCTGGTACAGGCCCCAGTAGCACATCGCGCAGTGAGGATCGACGCGGATACCCTGCTCGAAGGCACGAGCGGACTCGTAGTCCCAGAAGTCATGCAGAAGATTCAGTCCCTGGGTGAACCAGGCCTGGGCCTCCGGCGTCGCGGTGATGGTGAGATGGCTGTTACCGATGCCGGTCATGGTCAGCGGCGGCGGCAGCTTGTCCGGCGGAGGAATCTCCTTCATCGCGCCCATGTCGTGCCCGGCTATGGACTGCGCGGTGAGGCCGGTGGCAGTGAATAGTAGGGCGAAACCAACGAGCGCGACGGTGAGGCGGCGCATGCTAAGCAGCGTGGAGGGCCTAAGACACGAGGCAAATAGTGGAATGGATTTGTTCACAGATCCTCTTGGCGCGGCTCTTTGGCCACGGCAACGATATCACTCGGAGATATTGTCTTTGCGGAGAGACTAGAGATTCAGCTTTTTGAAGAGGCGCTCGGGGATGGAGCGGATGATGGCCATGATGACGCGCCACTTGCCGGGGACGTAGACGATGTCTCCACCGCGATCGATGGATTTGACGAGGACCGCGGCGACCTTGTTGACGTCGGCGAAGGTGTTGTACTTCGGCATGCCCTCGGTCATGGAGGTCTTCACCGGACCGGGCTTGATGGTGATCACACGGACGCCTTCGCGGTCGATGCGATTGCGGAGGCCGTCGACGAAGGCGGTGAGGCCGGCTTTGGAGCTGCCGTAGACGTAGTTGGATTTGCGGCCGCGCTCGCCGGCGACCGAGCTGAGCACGGCGATGGTGCCGGCGTGGCGTTGCGCGCAGTAGTTGGCGAGCCAGGTGAGCAGACTGACCGGCGCTGTGTAATTCGTGTGGAGAATCTGTGCGGCGTCGTTGAAGCTGCGCTGCGCCCGGGCCTGATCGCCGAGCACGCCGAGCGCGAGGAAGGCGAGGTCGAGGCCGCCGAGCGAGTTGATGGCGTGGGCGAGGAGATCGGCGTGGTACTCGGTGCGGTCGAGATCGACGACGGCCGTGCCGACGTGGCTGGCGCCGCGGGTGCGCGCATCGGCTGCAACGACGGCGAGGCGGTCGGCGTTGCGCCCGACGAGAAAGAGATGGTCGCCGCGATTGGCCCAGAGATGGATGCAGGCTTCGGCGATGCCGGAGGTCGCGCCGAGGACGAGGATGCGCTTCGGTTCGGCGTGAGGTGCAGAAGCCTTCGCAGCGTTGCTCTGCGAGGGCAGCGATGGATGGGCAGGCGGAGGTGCGGGCGGAAGGCCGCCGGGTGAGCTCATTGCATGAATCCTGAACTCATGAACTGGGGACCGCCGACGACGCGCTCCCAGAAGCTGGAGGTGAGCGCGGGATCCTTGTAGCGCGCGAAGCGCTGCCACTGCGGATAGAAGGCCTGGAAGTGCGCGGCGGTCATGCGCGCGTCCTTGGCGGGATAGAGGCGTCCGCCGAACTCGTAGGTCATGCTGGCGAGGCGGTCGAAGAGCGTGAAGCTTTTTTCGGGCTTGATGGGGAAGTCCAGCGCAAGCGTGATGCCGGGGTGGGGAAAGCTCATCATACCCGGCGAACGGACATCGCCAAAGGCCTTGAGCACGGCGAGGAAGCTGGCCAGGCCGGACTTCGCGACCTCATGCAGGATGGCGATGGTGCCTTCGCGCGCGTGCTCCCACGGGATGACGTATTGGAACTGCAACAGGCCTCGCCTGCCGTACATCTTGTTCCACTTGAGCACGGCGTCGAGCGGATAGAAGAACGGCTCGTAGTCCTGCAGAGCGGAGGCGCGCTGCTTCATCTGCTTGTTGAAGTAGAGCGCGTTGAAGAGGCCGACGGTGGTTCCGTTCAGGACCCAGCCGGGAAGCTCGAAGGGGAAGGTGAGCTTGGGTTCGCGCGACGGCTCCAGCAGCGCGGGAATCTGTGAGTGATCGCCCTGCATGAAGATGCCGCGCGCAAAGTTCTTGCCGGTGGAGGTGACGTCGATCCAGCTGACGGTGTACTCGACGTTCTGGGACTTTGCGGTGAGGTCGAGGAACTCGTCGATGCCATGGAACTGGATGCCCTGGTAATCGATCTTGCGACTGACGATGGGCTTGAGTCGAAGCTGCGCCCAGGTGATCATGCCGGTGAGGCCGAGGCCGCCGATGGTCGCGGAGTAAAACTCGGGATTGTTGGTGGGCGAGCAGTGGATACGCGTGCCGTCGGAGCGCACGAGTTCAAACTGCGGGACGTGACAGCCGAAGGTGCCGGCGATGTGGTGGTTCTTGCCGTGGATATCATTGGCGATGGCGCCGCCGAGGGTGACGTATTTTGTGCCGGGCGAGACGGGCAGAAAGTAGCCGCGCGGAACGGCGAAGTCGAGGATCTGCGCGAGCGTGATGCCGGCCTCGGCGGTAAGGATGCCGCTGATGGGGTCGAAGGCGAGCAGGCGGTTCATGCCGGTGGTGCGAACGAGCGTGCCTTCGCTGAGCAGGCAGACGTCGCCGTAGCTGCGGCCCATGCCGACGGGAAGCGCGCCGTGGTGCACGCCGTCGATGACGCGGGGAAACTCGTCCTGCCAGTTGAGCGAGCGCAGATCGGCGTTGTAGACCGGGTAGCGGCCCCAGGACTCGAAGGGAGGGTTGGAGGGGATGTCGGAGCCGGCGGCTGGTGGTGCGCTGGGAGGGGTGGTCTGGGGAGGAGCTTCGACCGCGGAAGGCATGGCTCTAGGATAACGGATGGGCAAGGACCGAGGTATTGCACGGATATGCACCGGGCGGGCCACGAAGATGGGAGAGCGATGCCAAATCTGACTCACGCGCCGATGGAGACCTACCGCGCACGGGTGCAACTTCGCGCCGCGGAGGTAGGTATACGTGAGCGGCAGCACGTTTGGCTGGGATATCTGCGGCTCCTGCTGGCTGCGGCCGCGCTTGTGCTGGCGTGGTTTGCGGTGTACGGGCACGGGGTTTCGGGGTGGTGGGTGCTGGCTCCGTGTGCGGCGTTTGTTGTGGTCGCGCGGGTTCATGCGCGCGTGTTGCGGCAGCGCACGCAGTTGCGGCGGGCAATCCGGTTCTATGAGCTCGGCGTGGCGCGGATGGAGGACCGTCGCGGCGAACTGCCGGAGCGTCAGCCGCGTGTGGACGCTTCGCACAGCCTGTTTGCGCGCGATCTCGATCTGTTTGGGCGTGCTGGGTTATTCGATCTGCTGTGCACGGCGCGGACCTCGATGGGCGAGGACACGCTGGCCTCGTGGCTGCTGGAGCCTGCGGGACGAGATGAGGTGCTGACGCGACAGGCGGCGGTGCGGGATATGCGCGAGCGGTTCGGACAGTTCAATCTCAGCGAGGAGCTGGCGAGCTGCGAGGGGCCGGAGGTGGCGGTGCTCGATGGGAAGACACTGTCGACGTGGGGAGCAGACAGGCGCGATGCGGTTCCGGCATGGCTGCGGTGGGCTGCGCCGGTGCTGATGCTGCTGACGCTGGCGGCGACGGTGGACTGGGCGTTAACGAAGTCGCCTGTGCTGCTGGTGCTCGCCGTGATGGTGGATGCATCGCTGACCTACAGACTGCAGAAGCGAGTGGAGGCGCTCTTTCTGGCGGCGGACCGCGCGGCGCGCAGCCTGCACCTGGTGGCGGCGTTGATCGCGCCATTGGAGAGCGAGCCTTTTGAGGCGCCATTGCTGCAGCAGTTGCGGCGAGCGTTTGTTGGCGGCGATCGAGGGGCGTCGCATGCGCTTGCGCGGCTGGCGACGTTGGCGGAGTGGATCGACAACCGACGCAACCCCTTCATTCGGGCGCTGGATGCTCCGCTGCTGTATTCGGTGCAGCTTGCGGGTGCGGTGCAGCGGTGGCGAAAGACAAACGGCGCGTCGATTGAGCGATGGTTGCAGGCGCTGGGCGAGCTGGAGGCGCTGGCTTCGATGGCGACGTACAGCTATGAGCATCCGCACGATCCGTTTCCGGAGATCGCTGAAGGCGGCCCGTGCTTTGAGGCGCGCGTGCTGGGCCATCCGCTGATTGCGGCGGCAAGATGCGTGCGCAATGATGTGGCGTTGAACGGTGCGACGCGGCTGCTGCTGGTGAGCGGATCGAACATGTCCGGCAAGAGCACGCTGCTGCGCGCGGTGGGCATCAATGCGGTGCTGGCGATGGCGGGCGCTCCGGTGCGTGCAGCGAGTCTGCGGCTGACGCCGCTGCGCGTGGGCGCGAGCATTCAGGTGAACGATTCGCTCGAAGAAGGACAGTCGCGCTTTTATGCGGAGATTCTGCGACTGCGCGCGATCTGTGCGCTGGCGGAGCAGCAGCCTCCGGTGTTGTTTCTGCTGGATGAGCTGCTGGATGGGACGAACTCGCGCGACCGGCTGACGGGCGCTTCCGGCATTGCGCAGGCATTGATCTCGAGCGGTGCGATCGGGCTCATCAGCACGCACGATCTTGCGCTGACAGAGATTGGTGAAGAGAGGCTCCTTCGCAACGTGCACTTCGAGGATCGCATCGAGAATGGCGTCCTCCGCTTCGATTTCCAACTGCGCGAGGGAGTTGTGACTTCGAGCAATGGCGTGGCCCTGATGCGAATGGTGGGGCTGAAGGTGTGACGCGCGATTCAATCAACGGCAGACAGCGTCGAGCTGCTTGGAACGATCCGTGATCGAAGGAACGTTGATGTTGCGGGACTGCGCGACCATCTCATTGAAGGTGTTGCCGCTGGGCGAAGTGACTTGGGGATCGATGCTGTAGACAGGATCGCTGAGAGCCTGCTGGAGTGTGACGAAGGTGAAGCCACGTGAGCGAAAGAGGGCGATGAGGTCCGGCAGCATGCGGGCGTCAAAGGCGCCGACATGCAGCAGAAGGACGTAGGGGACGTCGCGGTGGTAGAGCTTCTGCGCGATGGCGCGATAGACGGTGATGGACTCGTCCGCGCCGGCAAGATAGCTGTCATGCAGTGAGGCAATAGCAGCTGCATTATGCTTTGCCGCGCAGCGTGCGTAGGGCGGATTCCAGTTGTAGTCCTGGAAGTCCATGGAGACCTCGGCGATGCGGTAACTGCGCGCGAAGAGCCATGCGCGAAGTTGCTCGCGCCGCTCGATGGTGTTGCCCTCTTCGAGGAATGGGAAACGGAACCAATGCCAGTCGCCGCCGGGATCGACTTCGCGCAGAAGCGGTTCGTTGCGAGCGATGTTGGCTTCGTACTGCGCGACGGTGAGCTTGTCGAACTCTGGGTGCGACCAGGTGTGGCTGCCGAGTGGCTCGCCGGCGGCGTGCCAGGCTTCGAGGATATGGACCTGATACGGGAAGCGCGCGACGCGAAAGCCGTTCACAAAGCCGTAGACCGGCGGCATGTGCTCGCGCTTGAGTGTGGCGAGAATGGAGGCGACGGGCGCTGGACGCGCCATGCCGGGCGGCAACGGGCCGTGCGCGGGGAGATCGTCGAAGGTGAAGGCAACCTGTGGAGAGGTGCTCTGTGCCGACAAACCCGCCGTCATCGCAAGCAACATAGCGCAGCATCGGAGCAGCGATCTCGACATAGGCGTAAGTTTATCTGCGAAGGCGAGCGGCCAAATGCGCTCCGGCGGGAACCGCCCGCCGCCTCGCTGCGTACTTACCTGCAATCCCGTTCTCCGGAGACGCCGACCCATGCGCAAATCCCTCTTCGCACTCACCGCTCTCCTGCTTCTCCTGCCTATCCTTCACGCGCAGTCCTTCACCACCAGTCCGTGCAGCAACGACGAGGGTCACACGACCAACGATCTGTGGTTTCTGGGCCATCAGGAGCGCGTCTGCGAGTTGCGCCGCACCGTGCTGCCCTCCCGCGCGGAGCTGAAGGTCTCCGCCCGCAACGGCGGCATCGAGGTCATCGGCCAGGACCGCCGCGACATCGCGCTCGAGGCCCGCGTCATCGGCGTCGCTTCGACTCGTGACGAGGCGCAGTCCATCGCGCATCAGGTGAAGATCGACCTCGGCGACACCATCCACGCCGATGGCCCGAACAGCTCGGGCTGGTCCCGCCGCGACTGGTACGTCAACTATCGGCTCTTTGTGCCGCGCCATCTCGCCGCACAGTTCCATACCGTCAACGGCGGCATCGATCTCAGCGGGCTCGACGGGACCGCAAATGCCGACACGACGAACGGCGGCATCAGTCTCCGCGACCTTGCCGGCGAGGTGCATGCGCGGACGATCAACGGCGGCATCAGCGCCGCGCTCAGTGGAGACCGCTGGCGGGGAGCGGGGCTCTTCGCCGATACCACCAACGGCGGCATCTCCGTGGGTCTGCCCGGCCGCTACTCCGCGCATTTAATCGCCGAGACCTCCAACGGAAACGTCTCTGTCGCCATTCCGATGAGCGCCGAAAAGACGACCGGCAAACGCATCGACACCAATCTCGGCAGCGGCGGCGCCACGGTGCAGTTCCAGACCGTGAACGGCGGAGTGACCATCGACCACCACACCTCTGCGGACGACAGAGAGTAGTTTCCCGCGAGGATCCGGCCAAGACAAAGGGCGCGGCCGAGGCCACGCCCTTGTTTCCGCCAGTCAGAGATTGTTGCTCAGGCAGTCTTCGCGTTGCCGAGTGCACCCTTGGCCTGATCCGCAAGCGCAGCAAAGCCCGAAGGATCGTTGGCTGCGATGTCGGCAAGGATCTTGCGATCGAGGCCGACGCCCGCCTTCTTGAGGCCGTTGATGAAGGTCGAGTAGCTCATGCCGTTCAGCTTGGCAGCGGCGCCGATACGTACGATCCACAGCGAGCGGAACTGCCGCTTCTTCTGCTTGCGGCCGATGTAGGCGAACTTGAGGCCGCGCTCGACGGCCTCCTGAGCAGCCTGGTAGAGCTTGGATTTGGTGAGGAAGTAGCCGCTGGCGCGCTTGAGGATCTTCTTGCGGCGGTCGTTGCGCTTTGTACTGCGTTTGACACGAGGCATCGTGTGCTCCTTTTTCTTTGCGTCGTCGTTGGAGCGGCTGGAGGTAAGGTGTACCTCTTCACTCGCTTGCTGCTTCGAATCTGGTGTCGGTGGGCGTTGTGCTCACCGAGGGGCCTCGACGCTTTTCTGGCCCTGTGGCTTTTGCCGTCTCGATTCGAAAACTTGCTTGCTTCCCGGCTTTACGCGTAGGGGAGCATGCGGGCGACCTTCGGCGTGTCGGCCTCGCTCACCAGGACGATGCGGCCAAGCTTTTTCTTGGTCTTCGTTTGCTTGGAGGTGAGGATGTGGCGCATCTTCGATTGGCCGCGCTTGAACTTTCCAGTCGCAGTCTTCTTGAAGCGCTTGGCCGCGCCGGAGTGGGTCTTTAACTTGGGCATGGGGTGTTCCTGTAGGAAAACTTGCCTGAAAACAGCAGAAATCAGTATAGCAGAGAGGGCAATGGCGACCGGGCCAGCCTAATCGATGCGGACGAGATAGGGAGCGGCGTGGGGGTCGGGGTTGCCGATCCAGTCGAGGATGGCGACGGCGTCGTTGCGGGCGTGGCCGGCGGGATCGATGCGCACCCAGAAGCCCGTAGGTCCTGGAAATTCAGAGACTTTGGCGCCGCGATAACGGTCGAGGAGCGCGCTCTTGAGGTCCAGGGCGTCGCGCTCGGCGATGAAGGGGCCGGTCTGGACGCACCATCGCCCGGCGGGGTCGGCGGTGGTGTGGGCGAAGGCTTCGACGCGCACTTTGCCGATGCCCATCCGATAGAGCCCAATGGCTTTAGCGGCACCTTCCGAGAGGTCGATAATGCGTCCGGGGGCGAAGGGGCCGCGGTCGGTGATGCGGACGTAGATTTGTTGGCCGGTCTGCAGGTTCGTGACGCGGACGGTGGTGCCGAGGGGGAGGGTGCGGTGGGCGGCGGTCATGCCGTCCTGGTCGTAAGTTGTTCCATCTGCAGCATGATGGTGGTTGTAGTTGGGGCCGTACCAGCTGGCGAGGCCGGTTTCGGTGTACACGGGAGGGCCGGATGCGTCGTCAAAAGTGGCCAGATTTTGTGGTTCCGTTGTGGTTTCTGTGCTGGTTTTTGCTGGTTCCGTTGTGGGGCGGTGAGAGCGGTCGATGGAGGGAGGCGGCTGGTAGGCGACCTGGGGCCGGTTGTGATGGCAGCCGGCGAGCGGAAGGGCGAGGCAGGCCAGGGCGGAGGCGGCGAGGCGCATCTGGATTTGGCTGGGGCTCACGAGTGGATCTCCGCGGTGGTCGCAAAACGTGCTGCTCTTCGATGGTGGGTGTTGTCGGCTACGGGGGTCAATGGCACGAAGGGCTGTTGTGTCGAAGTGGTAAACCCGGAAGCAGCGAGAGGGTAGCGCGGAGAGGCGCGTGAGGAAAGGTTGCTTGTCCCGATTTGAATACGCTTCGGAGACGAATGGAACACGCTAAAGTAATGGAAAGACAACCTGTAACACACGATTGCGCGTCTTCTTACGCACGGCCGAATCTGGCGCGAAAAATGATTGCCAAGGATGGCGGCAACGGCGAGCTCGGGTGGTTCGTCTGCGAAAGGATTTATGAGCGTTGATGAGAGCCGGACCCTTTCACTGGCTGCAGGCGGCCCTTCGCGACGATCGGGCCGGTGCGGATGGCCGAGCCGATGGACGATGGGTGCGGGTGCGGCGGCCGTTTTGTTTTTGATCGGCGGACTGCGGTGCGGAGCGCAGAGTCTCTTCCCTGCTCTCGACAACGATGGGCTGCTGCGGGCGGCGGCGAGCCCGGCGGCGTTTGCGGAGGCGGCGGCGAGCGCGCCGCTGCTGCGGTCGGAGCTGGCGGCAGGCGACGCGAACGGGGCCGCGAATGCAGCGGCGAGCGGCTCGCCGAGCAGTTCGTCAGATGACATGCTGTCAGGCTTGCCCGATGCGCCGGAGCCGCAGAACGCGCAGGATTCGCAGCAGGAGCCTTCGCAGAAGCCGCTGGTGGCGGCCTCGCCGAAGACGGTGCCGGTGACGACCGCGAAGCCGGTGGTGGGACGGTATGTGAAGTACATTCCGGCGGACTCGGCAGCGCCGCAGATTCACGGCCGGGAGAAGTTCATCCTGGGAGCGCGCGATCTGTACTCGGCGGGGAACTTTGCGGCCATGTTGGTCTCGGCGGGGTGGGAGCAGTTGACGAATGGCTCGCCCAACTACGGGACCGACCGGGGAGCGTTTGGCGAGCGGCTGGGCGCGGCGGGGATTCGGGAGACGACCGAGGGCATCTTCACGGACGGCGTCTTCTCGGTGATGCTGCATGAGGACCCACGCTACTTTGTGCTGGGGCCGGAGTACGGGCTGGTGCACCGGACGCTGTATGCGATCACGCGGCCGCTGGTGACGCGCAACAGCAGTAACGGCCACAAGACGATCAACGGCGGGTTGCTGCTGGGGTATGCGGCTTCGACGGCGCTGACCAATGCGTACTATCCGCAGAGCAACCGGAACCTTCGCGACAACCTGTCGTCCTATGGCGGATCGATCGGAGGAGCGGCGCTGGGGTTTTTTGTCGATGAGTTTTATGACCAGGCGCTGGAAGCCCTGCATTTGAAGAAGAAGTCGTAGATGCGCGCAGCGGGCACCTGCCGGCCGCGACTTCGCGGGCCCTGGGTACGAGGCCGGCGATGGGATGGAATTTGCGAGGGTGCAGCGCGGGGTTTTCCAGCCGAAGGGGTTTATGGGGAGATGGATTGGGAGCGGAGGCTGCCGCCGTGCGACCACGGGCCGAATGACTGGATAGAAGCCCGGCGATATGCGGCGGCGGCGGCGACGGCGGTGGTGCTGGTGTTTGGGCTGGCCTCTGCGGGGGCGGCGCAGACGCTGGAAGCGGGCACGCTGCCGGATGCGCCGAGCGCGCTGCTGGTGCGGGCGGCGGATGCGCAGAGCGACGCGAGGCGGGCGGACCCGAGCGCCGATCCGAAGACACAGGTGACGGTGCAGATGCCGAGGCGGCGGCATCTTCGTCCCTGCGACTACAAGGCGCCTGGCCCGGCGAGCACGCCGGGCGCATCGCCGCCGGCGCTGCAGGGGCCGCCGCCGTGCTATCAGGAGAACCCGATCCAGCCGTTCATCAGCGCGCGCTATGCGAAGCCGCTGAGCTCGAAGGAAAAGGGCGAGCTGGCGATTCGCGACTTCACGAATCCGTTCAACTTTGTGACCATCGCGGGCTACTCGGCGATTGCGATCGCGGCGAATGCGCACTCGGCGTATGGGCCGGGGATCAAGGGATTTGCCAGGCTGACGGGCTATGGCCTGGCGCAGGATGCGCAGGGGGAGTTTCTGGAGACGTACGCGATCCCCTCGCTGGTGCGGGAGGACCCGCGCTATCACCGCATGCCGGATGCGCCGTTCAAGTGGCGGCTGTGGCACGCGATCGAGCACACCTACGTCTCACAGCACGACGATGGGCGGCGGATGCCGAACTACGCCACGCTGCTGACGTATCCGATTACGGCGGAGGTCTCGGATGGGTATGTGCCGGGGGTGCAGACGGATTTGAAGTCGACGGGCAAGCGCGTGGCGCTGGGGATTGCGACCGATCCCTCAGGGGCGCTGGTTGCGGAGTTTCTGCCCGATGTGGCCAAGCGCGTCCATATCCACATCGTGTTTGTGCAGGAGATTTTGAACAGGATGGTGGTGGGACCGCCGACGGTGGCGCAGTAAGGGCAGACAGCAGACAGTAGACAGCAGACAGCAGACAGCAGACAGCAGACAGCAGACAGTAGACAGTAAAGAGGCTGTCTGACTCTACTGTCTACTGTCTACCCTCTACTGTCTGTTCTTAGAAGGTGGTGGCGACGGTGAAGCGGAAGGTTTTGCGGGGCTCGCGCAGGACATAGTTTGCGCCGTAGAGCTGGATCGCCTCCTGATAGCTGTAGGCGGCCGCGCCGGGAGCATCCTGCCAGGGGAAGAGGCTCTTGAAGGTGTCGCCGTCGACGGCGAGCTTCTGCGGGATGGTCTTGTAGAGACGCAGCGGGTTGTAGGCATAATAGATGCGGAAGGGCGCGTTGACGATGGGCAGGATGACCTGCAGCTCGGCGCCGTTGGACATGCGGGGAACGAAGTTGGTGCCGGGGACGGTCTGGAGCTGGAGCGGGAACTTGACCGCGGTGCCGCCGACGCAGATGTTGGTGGGTTGCGTCAGTTGCGGGCAGCCGTAGATGGGGCTGTTGAGGATGGACTGGCCGAGGACGCTCTGGCGCAGCTGGCCGGGCTGCGTATCGAAGGTGAGGCCGAAGTCGGTGAAGAAGGCGAAGGTGACCTGGTTGACGATGGGGATGCGGTACTCGAGGTTGGAGGTGAAGTTGGTGTCGCCGCCGATGGAGGCGAGGCGGTAGACGGGCAGCGGAACCTGGACGTAGGTGTTCTGCGTGGGATTGCCGGTGTTGGTCGGGACGAGGGAGCCGTCCGGGTTGGTGAGGTTGAGCAGGACGCGCGTGGGGATGAAGGTGTAGGGCGAGCTGGCGCGGATGTCGAAGCCGCGGACGTCGTTCTCGCCGCCGCCGTAGATGCGCGCGAAGGGAGGCGCGACCTCGCCGCCGAAGCCCGTGACCTCATTGAACATGATGCGGTAGCCAAGGACGTTGTGGCCTTCGCGGTTGACGCGGAGACCCTTCATGGGGAAGAACTGACGCCAGGCGATGGTGGGCGCGAAGTACTTGGTGTTGCCGCCGATGCCGGCGAACTGGAAGGCCGCGTTGAGGTCCTTGCCGTGGGTGGGGCCGATGGCGCGATCCAGCGTGGAGAAGCTGAAGCTGGGCGTGATGATGGAGGTGATGATGCCGTTGAGCTGGTTCTGGCCCTGGATGCCGGCGCGGAAGGCGAGCGTCTGGAAGACGTTGCGCGTGTTGTCATTGAAGGTGGTGATGCCGGAGCGTGAGAGGCCGTAGGAGATGCCCACGCGGGCGACGCCGGAGCGGCGGAAGAGCTTGCGCAGCGCGGTGGAGGTGGAGATGGTGAGGCCGGTGGAGGACTGGTTGTAGTTGGTCAGCAGCGACTGCTGCGCGTTGGTCAGGTTGGTGGCCTGACTGCCGCTGATCGCGTAGCTCTTGGCGGGGTTGTAGTCGAACTTGCTGGTGTAGAGCTGGATGCCGAGAGAGACAGGCTTGTTGCGCAGGTAGGGCTCGTTGAAGCCGAAGCTGAGGTTGCGCGAGAGGTCGCCGATGTTGGCGTTGACGGAGAGGGTTTCGCCCAGGCCGAGGAAGTTGTTGGTCTCGTAGTTGAGGCCGAGGAAGGAGCCGGAGAGGCCGCTGATGCCGCCGTTGAGGCCGATGGAGTTCTTGCCCTTCTCCTTGAGCTTGATGAGCAGATCGACCGTGCCGGCGTCGGCGTTCTGGTGGGTCTCGACGTCGTCTTCGGCCTTGAGGGTGGCGAAGTAGTTGAGCTGGTTGAGGCGCAGCAGGGAGAGATCGACGAGCTGCGAGTTGTAGACCTGGCCCTCTTCGATGAGCAGCTCGCGGCGGATGACTTTGTCGCGGGTGATGGTGTTGCCGGTGAACTCGATGCGCGAGACGTAGAACTGCTTGCCCTCCTCGCACTCGATGTTGAGGTTGATGATGTGGTGCGCGTCGTCGAAGGTGGGATAGGGCGTGCCGACGAAGTTGATGTAGCCGTGCGCGCCGTAGAGCTTCTGCAGATTCTGCAGGCCCTTGCCGAAGAGCCTGCCGTTGAACCAGTCGCCGTCCTTGATGGCGAACTGGGCGCGGAGAACGGGCGTGTAGGCGATGGCCTTGTTGTTGGAGAAGGTGATGTGGCCAAGGCGGTAGCGATCGCCCTCTTCGATGGGGATCAGGATGTCGACGCGCTTGCCGTGGGAGGGACGGAGGGTGAAGGGGTTGATGCCGCCGGCGTTGCGGACGTTGGTCTGCGGCTCGCCGGTGTTGGCGCGGGCGTAGCCGTGGTCGCGATAGTCTTCGCGGACGAGGTCGGCGTCTTCGTCGAGCTTGGAGGCGTCGTAGGTGCGCGGGAAGAGGTTCTCGAAGAGGATCGAGTGGGGAATGCCGATGGGCTTGAGGAAGTGCATCGACGAGCGCAGCTCCCGCTTGGAGAGCGCGTGGTTGCCGGTGAAGGCGATCCTGCCGACCTTGACCGTGGGGCCCTCCTTCACGATGAAGGTGACGGAGACGGCGGCGGGCGGGATGGTCTTGATTTCGGTGCGGATGGTGGCGAACTGGTGGCCGTGCTCGCCGAGCATCTCCTTGATGACGACCTCGGCGTGCTTGATGACGGTGTAATCGAGCTGGCTCTCGACGGAGAGCGGGACCTTTTCCTTCTTGAAGCGGTCGAGGATGTCGGAGACGGAGATGGAGCTGAGGCCCTTGTAGTTGATCTCGCGGACGGTGGGCTTCTCGCGGACGTAGATGAGGAGCTGGACGCAGTTGGGCTGGTCGACGCGCTCGATGCGTACGTCGTCGAAGTAGCCGGTGTTCCAGAGGGAGTTGAAGGTCTGCTCGACGGCGGCGGGATCGTAGACGTCGCCGGGCTGCAGGTAGGTGCGGGCGAGGATCGATTCCTTCGGGATACGACGGTTGCCGATGACCTGCGCGGGGCAGAGCACCTGCGGCGTCGAGGCGGCGGCGGGCGCCGAGAACGGCGTTTGCGCGCGGACTGGACCCGGATTTTGGGCGCGGGCAACGGCCGGGGCGCCGACGGCGAGGGCCGCCAGGCAGAGCAGCGACAGAACGGGGAAGGAGATGCGGGAGCTGCGGAGGCCGAAGCGGCTCGGGCGCGTGCGCACAGGCTGGGACGTACAGTTCAGGGAGCTTGCGCTCACTCGTATTCCGGTAAAGATAACCACACCCTCACTGCTCGTTAAGCTCTAAGCGCATTTTCCCTGCTACTGCCTACTGGATAAGGTTTGCGAAGGCCGTTTTCTTCGAGGGAAAACGGCGTCAGCGTTCGCGATCCTTGTGTACACCAGCAGTGAAAATGCTCTAACCCTGCACGCTTGCGGCGGGAATCTCGATTATAGGCGACGGGCCGCGCATTGAGCGAACCGGCGGCGGGAGGAAGTGTCAATGAACGCTGTAGGGGGCGGTGATCTGAACAAGGTTAGCCTGGGCAAGAAAGCTGCGCAGCGTGGCCGCGAGCTGCGGCTCGACGACGCTGGTGGGTGAGGTGACATCGAGCGATTCGACCTTGAGCAGCACGGGGACGGAGCGGGTGCGGTCGGACTGCATGGGGAGTTCGCGGTGGGGGCGGGCGTAGAGCAGCGTGATGTGCTGCGTGGTCTCGGAGTACTGGCGGCAGGCGCCGGCGTCGCAGACGGTGGAAGCTTCGAGGCGCTGGGTGACGCCGTCATTGTAGGCGGCGCCGGTGAGGTCGATCTCGCCACCGGGGCTGGGGGCGACGATCTGGCCGTGCCAGGTGGGCTCTTCGCCGCGGGCGATGTGGCAGACCTCGGCGTCATGCACGCCCAGCTCGGGCGAGATGCCGAGCGATACTTGGAGCGGCGCAGGGCCGGTGGCGGGTGCGGGCGCGGCGTACTCGCCCCAGAGGTAGACGACCGTGCCTTCGACGAGGGTGTCGCGCCAGGTGCGGACGAGAGTGTAATCGCCGATATGTGCCGGCAGGCCGGCGGGCGTGGGGCGGGTGGCGTCGTAGGCGGCGTTGACGCGCAGGGTGTGGATGGCTTCGGCTCCGAAGACAGCGGAGAGCGCAAGCACGGCGGCGACGCGCAGAAGGAACGGACGGGCGCGGCGCGGCGGAATGGATGGGGCCGCGAGCGCTTGCGCGGGAGATGCGGGGCGCACGTCCTGGGGATCATGGCGAAGGCGGTCGGCGACGGCGAAGAAGATAACCAGCGCGAGCACGAAGAGGCAGCCGCCGATGATGTAGTCGGCGCGCTTGGCGTGGTTCTGCAGCCAGGGATGGGGCAGAGCGATCTTGTAGTAGACGACCAGAAGACAGAGGCGGAGGAAGTTGAAGACGTAGCCGAGAAGAACAGCGCCCGCAACGACCGGAGCGAACACATACCAGCGGAAGCGATAGAGATACGCCACGACGATGGCGGCGAGGCCGAGCGTGATGGCGCCGCGGATGCCGTTGCAGCCGGGCGCGATGAACATGCCGAACTGCGGCGTGAACATGAGGCGCAGCTTGTCCTGGGTGAGCGGCTGGCCGAGCGCGTGGGCGAAGGCGCGGGCAACGGTGGCGGCGGCGTGCTGCAAGGGAAGATCGATAAAGCGGCTGAAGGTCTGCGGAACGGGAATCACCGCCCACATGAGCAGCACGGGAAACCAGGCGGCGCGGAGCAGGCGTCTGCCGCCGAAGAGCAGCACCATGCCGCCGGCGTAGACGACCGCGACCAGCGGAAGCGGCGGGATCTGCAGCAGCCAGTCCCGGTTGATGGTGACGATGAAGAGAGTCTGGTCGCGCAGGAACATGAGCGCGGCGGAGAGCGCGAGGACGGCAAAGCCCCACCAGCTGCCTTCGGTCTCCCAGCCGAGGCGGCGCCACTCGCGCAGGATGAGCGCGGCGCAGACGAAGGGAACGACCATGCCCATGGACTTCAGCTCGTCGGTACGCCAGATGGCCCAGAGCATCTGGACGGAGTTGAAGATGGTCAGCAGGCCCGCGGCGGCGCAGAGACAGGCGAGCGCAACAACGGAGCGGGGCTGGAGGATGGGGGTCTCGGAAGCGGGCACGAAGGATGTCAAGGGAACGCGCGCAGACAGGTTTCCGTCTCGGCGGGCGTTCGAGAGGAAGAATACGCCGGCAAGGCGCAGGGTGCTACTGCTTTACTGCTTGTTGTCTTCAGGAGTGCGGGAGCCGCGGCGGGCGCGCAGACGGCTACGGAGCGAGGAGACGGCAAAGACACCCCCTGCCAGACCAGCCAGAACCAGGGTCGGATTTTCAGGCGAGTCGTCGCAGCCGCTTGGCTGCGCCCGTGCGGGCAGAGCAACAATCAGGGGGATCGCAAGCGCGAGAGACAGGATGGCTTTCTTCATTGTCGATCCTTGTTGATTCTTCTTCCGCCCCGGACCAACGGTCCGCGACTTCAGTCCTTCCCGTTTGAGGGGCTTTGCGGGTGCTCGGTAGCCCTGACCTTCAGGGCAGACCATTCCGGCTCCCTGAATAGGTGATGTCAGAATACGGGCCCGGGATGGCCAGCGTCAATCAGGTTTGCCGACACGAAGGTATCGTTTGTGGCTACCGCGAAGGTGGTACAGGATTTGCGGGGAACGGCCGCCGATATCTTCCGCGGGCTGGGGGATGACACCTCCAGGGCAACCCGCGTCACACGTTAGAATCGCGGTGACAGGCGAGAGGAGGAGCGACGAGCGATGGCAACCGGAATGGCAGGCATTGTGGCGTTGAAGGGCGTGTACGAGGAGCTGAAGTCGCGTATGGAAAAGACGGTAGAGGGCTTCCGCGGCAATCTGCTGAGCGTGCGCACGGGGCGCGCGTCGGTGCACATGCTGGACCCGGTGCGCGTGGACTACTACGGTACGGAAGTTCCGCTCTCGCAGGTGGCGCAGATTACCACGCCGGAGGCGCAGATGATTGTTGTGCAGCCGTGGGAGCAGACGATGGTGGCGCCGATCGAGAAGTCGATCCGCACCTCCGGGCTGGGGTTCAATCCGATGCACGACGGCAAGATCGTCCGCGTGCCGGTGCCGCCGATGAACGAGGAGCGGAGGCGCGACGCGGTGAAGCATCTTTCCGGCGTGCTGGAGGAACATAAGACCTCGATCCGGAATATCCGCCGCGACGGCAACGATCACGTGAAGAAGGCGATGAAGGACAAGCTGATCTCCGCCGACGACGAGAAGCGCGCGAACGAGGAGATTCAGCAGTTGACCGACGCGGAGATCAAGCGGGTGGAGGAGCTGTTCAAGGCGAAGGAAAAAGAGGTGATGACGGTCTGAGCTGGTGCCGGCTCAGGCGTCGAAGGCGGCGGGTTGGAGCACGGGGGTGTGGGCCTCGAGCAGAGCGTCGGCGAGGGCGGCGGCTTCGCGGGCGGGCTGAAGATCGTGAACGCGGAGGACGTGCGCGCCGGCGAGAATGGCCGCAACGTTGGCCGCGGTGGTGGCGGTGCGGCGGGCCTCGATGGGCGGGAGTGGACCGCTCTGCACAGGCCGCACGATATTTCCTAAGAAACTTTTGCGCGAGAGGCCGACGAGCAGCGGGCGGCCGAGCTCGTGCAGGCGGCTGAGGCCGGCGAGCAGCACGAGATTTTCGCCATCGACCTTGCCGAAGCCGAAGCCTGGGTCGGCGACGATGCGCTCGCTGGCGACACCGGCGGCCTCGGCGGAGGCGAGGCTTTCGCAGAGGCCGGCGAAGACCAGCGGAAGGATTTCGGCGGCGGCGAGGCGTGGCTGCGTGCGCCACTCGGTGGGGCGGCCGCGGGTGTGCATCATCACAAGACCGCAGGCGGTGGCGGCGACGGTGGCGGCCATGGAGCTGTCCCAGGCGAGGCCGGAGACGTCGTTGATGATCTCGGCGCCGGCGAGGGCGGCGGCGCGCGCTGTGGCCGCGTGATAGGTGTCGACGGAGACGAGGACGGTGGGGCGCTCCTGCAGGAGAGCTTCGAGCACGGGCAGAAGACGCGCCTGCTCCTGCGTGGCGGTGATGGGCGTGGAGCCGGGGCGGGTGGACTCGGCGCCGAGATCGATGATGTCGGCGCCTTCGTCGGCGGCGCTGATGGCGGCGGCGAGGGAGGCGTCGAGGCCGCGTGGGCTGAGGCCGTCGCCGGAGAAGCTGTCAGGCGTGAGATTGATGATCGCCATCAGGCGCGTGCGCTCGCCCAGCTCCAGCGCACGGGTGCGGAGTTGCCAGCGGTACAGCGGACGGGCGGCCAGCGGCATGCGCGACATTGTAGACACATTGCGGGCGGCTTGTGTGAGGAGCTTTGCGATGCGCGTCTGTTGCGAGCCCGGGCGCAACAGGAGCGGCTGACGTAGACTCCGTTGCATGCGATTTTTTTGGATGGGGGTGGCAGCGGCGCTGTGGATACCCGCGGCCGCGCAGATGCAGAGCGTTCCCGAGCAGAACGGCCAGCCCGCTGCACCGGGGGTGGTGCATCCGGCGTTTCCGAGCGGAACGTCGACGCCGCTGGGAGCGCAGATTGCCGCGCTGTTGAGCGATCCTGCGGTGAGTCGCGCGCACTGGGGCATTGCAGTGACGGCGATGGATGGGACGCCGCTGTATGGGTTCGACGAGGGACGGTTCTTTCGTCCGGCGTCGAACGCGAAGTTGTTTACGACGGCGGCGGCGATGGCGCTGCTGGGGCCGGAGGCGACGGTGACGACGAGGGTGATGGGCGAGCTGGATACGAAGGGGACGGTACGCGGCGATCTGACATTAGTGGGCGCGGGGGATGCGAACCTCGCGAGCGACGATCTGCCGTATATCCCGCCAGCGTTGCGGCCAAGAGGACCACAGCCGCAGCCGGTTGGGCTCGATGATTTACGGGCGATGGCCGACCAGCTGGTGGCGAAGGGCGTGAAGCGCGTGACAGGGCAGATCGTGGGCGACGATCTGCTGTTTGGTTATCAGCCGTTCAGCGGTACCTGGGATGAGGGCGACCTGGTGTGGGGGTATGGGGCTCCGGTGAGCGCGCTGATGATCGCCGACAATGAGCTGAAGCTGACGGTGACGCGGGGGACGCGCCGCCGGGTTGGGGGACGTGAGGTGTATGCGCAGGCGACGGTGACGCTGGAGCAGAACGGCGTTGCGTATTACACGGTGGAGTCGCAGGTGGAGACGACTGCGGCGGGGACGGGCAGCCATGTGGACGTGGAGCGGCTGCCGGGAAGTCGCACGCTGCGTGTGTATGGAACCATAGCCGCGAATTCCCCGCCGGATGTGGAGCATGTGAGCATTGACGACCCGGCGATGTATGCGGCGATGGCGCTGCGCGGCATGCTGATCGAGCGTGGGATCAAGGTGCGGGGCGAGGCGACGGTGGAGCATCAGCCGCTGAACGATGGGCATGGATATCTGTCGGAGCTGATGCCCGCTCCGGACCCATGTGAGTTGTCCTGGCTGAGCGGGAGTGGCAGTTGCGCCATCGATTGCCTGATGACTCCGGTACGGGGCACGGTGCTCGCGGAGCATGTGTCGGCGCCGCTGGCGGAGGATGTGAGGCTGACGCTGAAGGTGAGCCAGAATCTGCATGCGGAGATGCTGTTGCACCGGCTGGGGGAGTTGAACAGTTGTCCGCAGGGAGTAGCAACCGTGGCGGGGGCGCGGATGAGGCGAGCGTTTCTGCTGCATGCGGGGCTTGATCCGGACGATTTCGTTTTCTATGACGGATCGGGGTTGAGTTCGCATGATCTGGTGACGCCGCGGGCGACGGCGCAACTGCTGGCGTATGCGGCGAAGCAGCCGTGGTTTGCCGAGTGGAAGGCGGCGCTGCCGGTGGGCGGCGAGGATGGAACGCTGGCCTCGCGCTTCCCTGACCCGCCGCTGAAGGACCATCTGTTTGCGAAGACGGGGACGCTGGGCGAGAGTCGCGGGCTTTCAGGCTATGTGGATGCGGCGAGCGGGCGCGAGGTGATCTTTTCGATCTTTGTGGACGACCACACGCCGGGCAGCTCGGCGAGCCGCAGGGTGATGGATGAGGTGGTGGCGGCGATTGCGGCGGCGGAGTGAGTCAGCGCGGCGTGTGCTGCTTGATGTAGCTGCGGAGCTGGATGTTGAGCTCGAGGGCCTTGCTGACGCCGGACTCGAGCATGCGCAGCCAGTCGGTGGCGGGCTCTTTGAGCTCGGCCATCGAGAGCAGATAGCTGGTCTGGACGATGATCTCGAGGGCGTTGGAGAGATCGTGCGCCATGCGGCGGATCTCGAGCGCGAGCTCTTCGGGGATCTGCGGGGCCGGTTGGGCCGGCGCGGACGAGGTGGCGGCCGGCTTGGAGGCCGTGGAGGGCTCACTCATGTGCGCGACAATGCTCCCTTGGGTGACGTATGCCACTCGAACAGACGTAGGCACAGTGCGCACAGTTTACCCGCGGCGGACGCGAATTGACAGCAGGAGAAGGCTCTGGGAGACTAAAACCTCACGCATTGGGCAGGGTGGGCGCCCGGTTGAAGTGAGCCGAAGTGGCGGAATTGGCAGACGCGCATGGTTCAGGTCCATGTACTCGCAAGGGTGTGAAGGTTCGAGTCCTTTCTTCGGCACCAGACAACAGACAGTAGAGGAATAGACAGTAGACAGTAGACCGCCAGGCTGGGGCTGGCGCGGTGACCGCTGGATTCGCCCACGTCATCATCCGAATGACTTAAGACGGCATCCTGCTGGCGGGGGGAGTGGGGTGGGAGGATGCGCCACGCGGCGCGGAGCCGCTACCGTGATGCTTCGGTTCGGGCTATTCCACCTTCGGGGGGTAGTCGCCAGGGAACAGGCGAGAGAAGCTAAACCCTCTATTGACGTGCCGGAGATAGCATCCATGCACAGCTTTCTGATCGCGGGGGCCTTCATTCTGATGGTGCTCTCGCCGTGCCTCGTAACCCTGCGCTGGCACCCGGAGAAGGACGACGACTGGGACTGAAGTCCCGGCGAGCGACGCATTTCCTCTTTCCAGACATCACGAGATATACGGTTGCGCGAGACGGTCTTCCGATCCCGGTGTCTCCTGGTTCGCGCCTCGAACCCGATCTCTCCTTCGCCGCCCTGCCACCCGCCCTCTAGCTATACAGTGCAGCTTCAAAGCGCTTCAACGCTTCCTCATCCCAGGCGTGCGTGGACCTGCGCCAGCGGTCGCTGTGCTGCTCCATGAAGTTGGGGAAGTTGGAACGGCAGAAGCTCTGGCGCGCGGCGAAATCGAGGAAGGCCTGCGCGGTGCCGTCGAGATAGAAGACGGCCTGCTGGCCGTCGCGCGACCACTGCACGGAGGCGAGGCGCTCGCGCGTGGGGGCTTCGAGCGAGGCGACGTTGTAGATCAGCATGGCGTCGAGGATGCTCTCCTGCTGGGTTTGCCATGAGCGGTCGCAGGCGTAGAGATAGCCGGCTGCTCCCTCATCCTCGAAGACCGCCGTCCAGGGAACGGCGGGCGAGTTGGAGGAGAGAAAGGCGCGGCCGGGCGTGAAGGTGAGCGAATCCATTCTGGTAGGGTACAAGGCAGACAATAGACAGTAGACGAGTAGACAGTAGAGGCATTCCCTCGGATGTCTTGCGCCATACCCACCCCTTTCGCGAAAGGGTAGGCCGCCCGGTTTGGTGACGGTGTTGGATGAGATGGCGAATCATGCCTGTACCCTGTAGAGGTGAAGGTACGAGGGTTTAGGCTTGGCCCGGCGCAGCGCGTTGCGGCCGTGATTTTATTGTTGCTGATCGGCGAGTGTCTTTACACCATTGCGCACCAGCCGCTGGATGCGAACGACTACCGCTATGCCCGTTGCGGGCGTGAGATGTGGGAACGGCCCACGGCGATCCAGGGCTACTTTACGACCTGCGGCAACCTGAACGGCGACGGCACGTTTGCCTACCGGCTGGCGGGGTTTCCGCTGACGGCGCAGCGGTGGGTGCTGCTGGGCATCGATCACTTCCGCAGTCCGGAGAACCGGCTGTATGCGGGCGGCTCGCTGAACGGAAGCACATGGGAGGCGCGGCATGAGCTGGGCTATGTGAAGTATCTGCTGCGGCTGCCGTTTGTGCTGTTTGCGGTGTGGCTGGGCGGAGGGTTGTGGTGGGTTTCGCGGCGGCTGTTCGGCAATGAGGGTGGAGCGTTTGCGCTGGCGTTGTATGCAACCTGCCCGGCGGTGGTGCGGTATGCGGTGCATCCGAACAACGAGATTCTGGCGCTGTGGGGGCTGTATGGGCTGGTCTATACGGCGATCGGCGTGGCGCACGCGCTGCAAGGGCCGAAGCAAAAGTGGAGGCCGCGCATTCTTCTGCTGACGGTGGCCCTGGGGCTGACGGCGGCCGCGCATGTCCTGGCGGCGATGGTGGGGTTTGTGGCGGGGCTGCTGTTCCTGTTCTATGTGGCGGAGCGGCGGCGCAGCCACGTCTCGCAGATCATGGTCTTCTCCGGGCTGGGCGCGCTGGCGATTGTCTTTGCCTTCTTCAGCTTCAGGCCGTCGGCGTTTATGTACGTGTTTACCGGCGGGAGCGGGCGGTTCTGGTTTACGACGGCGGCGCTGCGCAGCTTCTCGACCTCGCACGCAAACGCGGGGATTGTGGTGGCCGCGGCGGTGGCGCTGGTGGTGTACATCGTGAACAGACCGAGCCGGTACTTCGGCAACACCGCGCCGCTGCTGATGGTAATTGCGCTGGTGCCGCTGTACACGACGCAGGTGATCTCGGCGCCGTGGGTGTGGGCGCTGCCGTTTTTGTTCACGTTTATCGGCGGCGTCTTTGCGGATGTCTTCGAGAGCCGGCAGCGACGGGTGTTTCTGCTGCTGGCGGCGGCAGTCGTCGTGACGCAGGCGGCACTGTGCTGGGGATCGCTGGCGGGGTTGACGATTTGATGGGACCGGCAACCGTGTCTTTCGGAATAAAGACGAGCCACGCTTTGTTCCGCGCGAAAATTTCGCGCTGCGCGTCAAACACAGCGTATAGGCTGTTCGTGACGCTCCCTGGACTGTATCGCTTATGACGCATCGCGTTGTTCGTTCCGCGCTGGCCGCTTCGCTGCTGGCTTGCCTGCTTTTGCCGATGACCGGCTGCCGCGGCGGCATCAAAGGATTTCTGGCGAAGTTTCACGCGCGGCGATCGAAGTCGAAGCCGAATACAACCGACTACGCGGGCGATCTGCAGGCGATTGTGGGCTCGGGCAAGCTCTCGATTTTGAAGTGGCCGAACTACACGAACGAGCAGGCGGCGGTAAAAAAGTTTTATGACGGGCGCGCGTATGAGTTGGCCTGGACGCGCGACGGGAGGCCGACCGGAGCGGCGCTGACGCTGGTTCAGGTATTTCAGGGCGCGGCGCTGAAGGGGCTGAATCCGACGGACTACGACGCCGCCCTGTGGCCGCAGCGGATCGCGCGGTTGGAGCAGATTCGCAGGAGCAGCGACGATGGCGACGGTGCAGAGAGCTTCGTCGCGCAGTTTGATGTGGCGATGACGATTGCGGCGATGCGCTATGCCTCGGACCTGCACCTGGGCAGGATCAATCCGCAGTCGCTGAACTTCGATATTGATGTGCCGGGCCGGCGCGCGGCGTTCGATGTGGCGGGCTTCGTCGATGGAAAACTCGTAGACGCGGATGCGGGCGGGATCGGAAACGCGATGAACAGCCTGGAGCCGCAGAGCCCGATGTACCAGGCGACGGAGGAGGCGCTGCCGCGATATCTGGAGCTGGCCAAGCAGCAGAGCGCGCAGGCTCAACCGCCGCTGCCTGCGGTGGAGAAGCCGGTGGCGAAGGGCGGCGAGTATCCGGCGATGGCGGCGCTGTGGACGCGGCTGCAAATGGAGGGCGAAGCGGCGGCCGACGCTCCTGCGCCGAGGCAGTACGATGCGAAGGCCGCAAGAGCGGTGAGGCATTATCAGGAGCGGCACGGCCTGTATCCGGACGGCAAGCTAAGCGAGGTGACGATTGACTCGCTGAACGTGCCGATGAAAGCGCGCGTCGAGCAGATTGACGATGCGCTGGAGCGCTGGCGCTGGCTGCCGGAGAACTTTGTCCAACCGCGTGTGCTGGTGAATCTGCCGGAGTTTTATGTGCGCGCCTTCGATCCGGACCACACGCTCGCCTTCAAGATGAAGGTCGTCGACGGCGAGGCGAAGGGCAATCATGACACGCCGATGTTTGTGCGTTCGATGCGCTACATGATCTTCCGCCCGTTCTGGAATCTGCCGGTCTCGATTGTGAAGAAGGAGCTGGTGGAGCATTTGAAGAAAAACGCCGGCGCCTACCTGGAGAAGAACGATTACATCGTCACCAAGGGCAGGGGGGAGCCGGTGACGAAGTGGACGATTGCGGACCTGGTGCAGGGACGGTACATGGTGCGGCAGAAGCCGGGGCCGAAGAACTCGCTGGGACTGGTGAAGTTCATGTTCCCGAACGAGTATGACGTGTACATGCACTCGACGCCGGATATGTGGATCTTCAATCTGTCGCGGCGCGACCGCAGCCACGGATGCGTGCGGCTGAACGATGCGGAGAAGATGGCGGACTGGGTGCTCGACGGACAGGGCGACTGGGACGAGGACAAGATTCACGAGGCAATGTACGGCCCGACCGACGGCAGCCAGCCGGAGGACAACAAGCAGGTGGGGCTGAAGACCACGCTGCCGGTAACGATCACCTATCTGACTGCGGTTGCCGACGAAGACGGGACGCTGCACTTCTACGACGACCTCTACGGATATGACAAGCAGCTGGAGGCCGCGCTGGCCAAGGGCCGGCCCTATGAGCAGGCCCCGATGAAGATCAATCCGAAGCTGACGCCGGGTGAGACGGAGTAGCGGGATCGCTCGCGAGGTTAGATCGAATCCTCTGCCGCCTCAACCGAGGGAAAGACGGGAAGGATGCGATCCACCTTTGTCATCTGCAGAAGAGCGGAGATGCGATCGTTTACGGCGGCGAGCAGGAACTTGCGCTGGTGGTTCTCCGCCGAGACGTAGCCGTTCATCAGCAGCCCCAATCCGGCCGAGTCCATGTAGACCACGTCGCTCATGTCGAGAATGAGGACAGGTGAGTTCATGGAGCGAAGATCGTTTTGGAAGGCGAACATGTTGGAGAGCGTCAGCGGACCGGTGAGCTTGAGAATAGTCGTTCCCGCTCGTACGCCATCTCTGGCGGTGTAGCTGAGAGGCGCTTCATGCATGGACGAAGTATAGGAGCGCGCTCCATCTGTTTTGTGAAAAGACTGTGAATGTCGTTAGAGCGTGGGATCGTCGGTGGATGTGACGGCGCGCTGTCGTGCTTCGGCGCGGACGCGGCGCAGAAGATCTTCGAAGCGCTGGCCCCGGCGCGGAGTGAAGACGCGCGCTGTGACGGTGAGCGACTCGATGCGGTCGGTGCGGAAGTTGCGGAAGTCATTGCGGGTCTCGCACCAGGCGGAGAGTGTCCATACGCCCGACCAGAAGACGAGCGCCAGCGGACGGACGGTCCTCCACTCGGCGCGCGAGACGTCTTCGTTCAGGCGCGTGTAGCTGAACTCGAGCACGGTTTTGCTCAGGCAGGCCGCGTGTATTTGATCGAGCAGGCGGCGATGCGCGGCGGACATCTTGAAGCCGGGAGCGTAGAGCGCGATGGCGTCGAGACGGGCGGCGAGATCGGCCGGAAGCACGGCTTCGATGCGTGCGAGCGCAGAGCGGGCTGCGTTGACGGATTCGGCGCCGCCCCAGGCCTCTACCAGGCGTGCGCCGAGCACAAGCGCGGTCAGTTCCTCAGGCGTGAACATAAGCGGCGGAAGATCGAAGTCGCGGCGCAGCGTGTAGCCGACGCCGGCCTCGCCTTCGATCGGTTGTCCGTTGAGCTGCAGGTCGCGGACGTCACGGTAGATGGTGCGCTCGGAGACCTGAAGCCGCTCGGCAAGCGCGCGAGCGGTCTTCAGGCGACCGGAGCGAAGCATCTGCACGATGCGGAAGAGGCGGTCGGCGCGTCTCATGCGCGTGCACCTTCCGCACCGGTGCGATCAGTTACCGCGGCTGTGCAGGCCAACGTGGTTGCCCTCCGAGTCGGTGATGCAGGCGAAGAAGCCATGCCCGCCGGGGATCTCGGTGCGCGGAACGAGGACTTTGGACCCTGCATCCTGCGCGCGTTTGACCGCGGCGTCAAGCTGGCCGTCGGCGTTGAGGAAGATGATGGTTCCGTCCGTGGAAGGCTTGCTCTGCGGACGGCTGACGATGCAGCCGGCGACGCCGCCTTCTTTTACGGGGAAGATAAAGCAGGTTTCGGCGGGATAGGGGACGAGCTTGTTGTCCAGCAGGTTCTCGTAGAAGCCGCGGGCGCGGTCGATGTCGGCGACGGGGATCTCAAACCAGGTGATGGCGTTTGCTTCAAACTTGCTCATGACTGTTCTCCTCTGCGGAGTTAGATTGAATTCCATGCGCAGAGTAGGACGGGCCTGCTGACAGCATACTGTCAGGAGTGTGTCAGGAGGATAGAAATTATCAGTAGGCGTCGCCGCCGCCGACCTCGCCGTGCATCGTGTCGAGGTTTTCAAAGCGGGTGTAGTCGGCAAGGTACGCGAGCTGGATGGAGCCGGTGGGGCCGTTGCGCTGCTTGGCGATGATGATCTCGGCCTTGCCCTTCAGGTCTTCGTTGTCGCGGTCGTAGTACTCCTCGCGATGGATGAAGGCGACGACGTCGGCGTCCTGTTCGATGGAGCCTGACTCGCGCAGATCGGAGAGCAACGGCTTCTTGTCGCCGGTGCGCTGCTCGCTGCCGCGTGAGAGCTGCGAGAGCGCGACGACCGGAACGCCGAGTTCCTTGGCCAGCGACTTGAGGCCGCGCGAGATGGCGCTGACCTCCTGGGTACGGTTCTCGAACTTGCGCTGCGAGCCCGTGGAGCCGGTCATGAGCTGCAGGTAGTCGATGACGACGAGGTCGAGCTGGCCCTCCTGCTGGCGCAGACGGCGTGCCTTCGCGCGCATCTCGGCGAGCGTGATGCCGGGCGTGTCATCGACGAACAGCTTTGACGACATGAGGCGGTCGAGCGCGGCGATGAGTTTGTCGCGATCACCGCGCGGGATGAAGCCGGTCTGCAGCTTGCGCGAGCCCACGGTGGCCTCGCTGGCGAGCATGCGGCGCAGCAGCGACTCTTTGCTCATTTCGAGCGAGAAGACCGCAACCACCTTTTGATCGCGCACGGCGCAGTTTTGCGCGATGTTGATGGCCCACGCGGTCTTGCCCATGGAGGGGCGCGCGGCGATGATGATGAGCTCGCCGTTCTGCAGGCCGGAGGTCATCTTGTCGAACTCGATGTAGTGCGTAGCGAGGCCGGTGACCTCGCGGCCCTGCTCGTAGAGCGCGTCGATGCTTCCGAAGGAGTTGGCGACGATCTCGGGGATGTTGGAGAAGCCGCGCTGAATGGCGGAGTCGGCGACCTCGGCGAGGCGGGTTTCAACGGCGTTGAGGACCTGGGTTGCATCTTCAGATTGATCGGAGGCCGCGGCCATGCCCTCGTTGAAGATGGAGAGAAGCTGGCGCAGCAGGCTCTTGTCCTTGATGATGCGGACGTAAGACTCGATGTTGGGATGACGCGGGATGCCTTCGGTGAGGAACGCAAGATAGGCCGGGCCGCCGATGGCGTCGAGCTCCTTGCGGCGGCTGAGCGCCTCCATGACGGTGATGGAGTCGACCGCGTGGCCGACGTTTTGCAGCTCCAGGATCGCGCGGTAGATGCGCTGGTGCGAGTCAAGCAGGAAGTCTTCGGCGCGCAGCTTCTCGGTCGCGTCGACGATGGCGACGGCATCCAGCAGCATGGCTCCGAGGACGGTGACCTCAGTCTGGACCGAGGAGGGCAGACCGTCGTTCGGAGAGATGGGAATAGGTTGGGCGGCCATGGGCGGGAGAACTCCGGAAGGGACGGTCTCAGTGTAGAGGCGGCCGCTGTGCATCGCCCGAAAGCGAACCTGTGTAGTTCGAAGGATTTCCTATGAGCCCACGCGGAAAAGTGGACAGAAAAGCGGCAGCCTAAGCTGCCGCTCACCTTTTCCCGCAAATTGCGATTACTTCGTGGTCTTCTCCGCGAAGACCTTCTGGGCGGCGATCAGGCCGTCGCCGAACTTCGCGTTGAGTTGCGGCAGGCTCTTGACGACGACCTGCTCCAGCGCGCCGATGAGCGCGATGGTGTCGAGGAAGTCGAAGAAGCCGAGGTGGGCGATACGGAAGATCTGGCCCTTCATTTCGCCCTGGCCGTTGGTGATGATGGCGGCGAAGCGCGACTTGAGCTCTTTGACGATCAGGCCGGAGTCGGTGCCCTCGGGTGCGAGGACGGCCGTGGCCGCCGCGCCGGGCGAGGCCGAAAATAGTTTGAAGCCGAGCGCCTGGACCGCGGCGCGGGTCATCTCGGCGATGAGCTCGGCGTTGTCGACCAGCTTCCTGCGGCCGGCCACAAGGTCGCCTTGCGGCGAGGCTGGAGTGGACGCCTGCGCGGCGATCCAGTCGAGCGAAGCGCCAAGCGCGGCGATGAGCGCGACGGCGGGCGTGTAGGCGCTCTCGCCATTCTTCGCGTTCTTGCGCTCCTTGCGGAGATCGAAGTAGTAGCGCGGGTTGTAGGTGGCCTCCATGCGATCCCACGCGCGATTACTGACGGCGAGGTAGCTGAGGCCGGGCGGAATCATGACGGCCTTCTGCGAGCCGCCGATGAGCACGTCGACGCCGGCTGCGTCCATGTCGAGGTGCGTGGTACCGAGGCCGGTGATGCCGTCCACGACGAGCAGGGCTTCCGATTTATGGTCTTTTAATAGCTTCGCGATGGCCTCGACGTCGTGGCGCGTGCCGGTCGAGGTCTCGTTGGCCTGCATGTAGACGGCGCGGGTCTCGAGCCTGAGCGCAGCCTTGACTTCATCGAGCACGAAGGTCTGGCCGTAGGGCGCGCTGACGAGATCGACCTCGCAGCCGAAGGCCTTGGCCAGCGCCGACCAGCGCTCGCCAAACTTGCCGGCGGAGAGCACGAGCACGCGATCGCCGGGCGAGGTGAGGTTGGAGACCGAGGCTTCCATGGCCCCGGTACCGGAGCTGGAGAGGATGATGACGTCGTTCCTGGTGCCGACGAACTCCTTGAGCTGCGCGAGGACGCGCTGGTAGAGGGCGCGGAACTCCGGAGTGCGGTGGTGGATGTCTGCCGCGGCCATCGCGAACTGTGCGGCGGGGAGCAGCGGCGTGGGACCCGGCGTGAAGAGGCGCGTTTTGCGAATCATATCCTCATTTTAGCGAGCGACACACTTCGCTGCAGGTTGGTAAGCTGAAAGGCTGTGGTCTTTTTCTGGAGGCAAAGATGGCGACGATTGCGGAGCGCGTGAACGCGGACATCATTACGGCGATGAAGGCGCGCGACGAACACACGCTGACCACGCTGCGGATGGTGAAGTCGGCGCTGAAGTCCAAGGAGATCGACAAGCGCGAGCCGTTGACCGACGCCGAGCAGCAAGCCGTGCTGACGACGATGCTGAAGCAGCGCCGCGAGTCCGTGGAGCAGTTCACCAAGGGCGGACGACCGGAGCTGGCCGCGAAGGAGCAGGCGGAGATTGCATTGATCGAGGCCTATCTGCCCAAGGCTGCGAGCGAAGAGGACGTGCGCGCGATCGTCTGCGGCGCCCTCGATCAGATCGCGAAGGACAACGGTGGGCAGCGGCCCGGACCGAAGGACATGGGTGCGGTGATGAAGACGGCGCAGCAGCGAATTCTCGCCAACGGCATTCGCGCCGATGGGAGGATGGTCAGCGAGATGGTGAAGGCGGAGCTGGCGAAGGGCGCGTAGCTGCGGCCGGTCCGGCATCGCGCGGTGTCTTGCAGGAGCAGTTCAGGCATGCGTGCAGCGAGCAGGCGCCGCAGACACGCACCAGCTGCCGGCGCAGCGCGGCGCGGGCGCGATGGGCGCGCACGGCTGCGTTCCCTGGAGTGAGCTGATGCCGCGCCGCGAACTGCGACAGCGGTTGCTCGGCCAGGTCGACCTCGCGCAAAATCTCCGCATAGGCCGGCCGCAGTGTGGGAAACAGATGTTTGATGCAGCCGCACACGAGGGCATGCGTGAACTCATCCGGCGCGGCGCTTTGTCCTGCGTGTGGTTCGGTTTCAAGCTCCCTGGCCCAGCGCTCGAGTGCACTGTTCTCCGACGCGCGACTGCGAAAATGATCGACCACCGCGTTGCGCAGCACGATGTAGAACCAGGCTACGGCGGACTGTGCCTGGCGCAGATCTTCGCCATGTTGCAGCGCGCGCACATAGGCGCTCTGCAGGATGTCCTCCGCGAGTGACCTGTCGCCGACGCGCCGCTGCACAAAGGCCAGGAAGCTTGCGCGACGATGGAGCAGATTGTCGAGTGATTTTGACATAGCAGACTGGCAGCAGAGGCGTGGGAGCGCCTCTGCTGCATTGGATTAGCAACAGGGTACGGTGGGGTCCTCGCCGTCCGGGCAGGGACACCCCGGACCGCATGGACAGACGAATCTGATCTTCATAGCAAGCTCCTTTCGCAACCGCAATCTTGCGATCACAAATAGAAGACGGATGAGCGCGCCGAACATTACAGTTTGGGGCGCGGCGTGGTAAAACCGCTCTTCTGCTGATAGACATGGGCCAACGCGCAGGCCTTTGCTTCTGCGTACAACGGCGCAAGGAATGTGATGGAGACCGGCGTTCCCGGGCCACCGATGTTTTGCGGCGATCCATCGTCCGTGCTTGGCGGAGGAGGAGCGTCGTCTCCACGCAGGCCGTTGGGCACGATGATGGCGGGCTGGCCGCAGAGATTGGTTGCGGTAAGCTGCGCGCCTCCGCTGGGAGCGACGATGACGTCGAATGGCGCAAAGAGATCGTGCATCGCGGCGAGCGCGAGCGTGCGGCCGCGCTGGGCCTGGATGTAATCCACCGCGGGAATGAAACGCGCGGTGCGGAACTCGTTTGGCCAGTCATAGGTCTTCTGGCCGGTGAGCAGAGCGTCGCGGCCGGAGAGCGTCAGCTCGTCGAAGGCGGCAGCGCCCTCCGCCGAGAGGATGTTGAGCAGCGCGGAGAAGTGGAAGGACGGCAATTCGCAGGGCGTGAGTTTCACGCCCATCTCGCGCAGGCGGTCGAGCGCGGCGGCTTCATATTTCGCGTCGTAGGCGCGGCGCTCGAACTCGGCGCGATGGTCTTTCTCGCGTGCGGTGCGGTCCGCGGCGGACAGTGTCTTTCCTTCGTCGGCTGGCAGCGGCTGAAAGACAGGAGCGTCAAAGGCGGACTTGAGATAACCGACGCGCAGCATACGCGGATCCATGGTGAGATCGGCATGAAACGCGGTGCCATGCATGCTGAGGTCGCGGCCGTCCGGCCCGGCAATGGCGTGGAGCACGAGCGCGCAGTCCTCGATCGTGCGCGCAATGGGGCCGATCTTGTCCATCGACCACGAGAGCGCCATGGCTCCGGTGCGCGGCACCAGGCCAAAGCTGGGACGCAGGCCGGAGGCACCGCAGCGAGTGCACGGCGAGGAAATGGAGCCGAGCGTCTCCGTGCCAATCGCAAAGCCAACGCATCCGGCAGCAACGGCGCTGGCTGGACCGGCGGAGCTTCCGCTCGAACCCTGGTGCGGGTTCCACGGATTGCGCGTGCGGCCGCCGGGCTTGCCCGAGCCTGCGGGATAGCCCCAGAGATCGCCCTGCGCGAGCGCACCCATGGAGAGCTTGGCGACGAGCACCGCACCGGCCGCATCGAGGCGCCTGACGACCTCGGCGTCTTCATCGAAGCGCTGATTCTCAAAGCCGGCTGCGCCCCAGGTGGTCGGGTAGCCTTTCACCGCAAGCAGGTCCTTCGCGCCCCAGGGAATGCCGTGCAGCGGGCCGCGATCGTGACCCGCGGCGAGTTCGCGGTCGGCCTGCGCGGCCTGTGCGAGCGCGCGTTCTTCGGTGAGCGTGATGACAAACTTCAGCGTGGAATCGTAGCGCTTGAGGCGCGCGAGATACATCTTCGTCAGCGCGAGCGAGGTCGTTCTCCGCTGACGCAGCGCGACGCCAAGCTCGCGCACGCTGGCGAAGGCCCATGCTTCTTCGGCCAGAGCTCCGTCTTCCCGCGTCGCTCTCACCTCAGCGACCATCTTCGCGATGTCCGGCGCGGGGCCGAGACGAATCGGCTGCGGCGGCTGCGGTTGCGGCGGCGGCGTGCCCGCGGGAATGGGGTTCGTCATCGCGACGGGAGCGATGCTGTTGGGCAGATGCAGCCCGCGCACGCGCAAGGCGGAGTTACGCTGGCCGACGATGCCGTCGAGCATCATCGCCTTCTGCTCGTCGGTGATGTGAACGGCGGCGATGACCGCGGCCGCATCGATCATCGCGGGTGTGATCGCCGGCCAGCCGCGAAGATCGTCCGTGCTGCTGGAGGCGGGTGATCTGGTTGTCGATGCAGAGGCCGGTGCAGGGCTCTGCGGATGCGCCGCCAGCGCCAGGAGCGCCCCCGGAAATAATGTGTGGCCGAGACCGGCCGCAGAGCAGACGGAAAGAATCGTGCGCCGGCTGATGGTCGGAGAGGCGCTGAGCGGATCGCGAGGCATGCGTGGATTATTGCATCGCGCTCATGAAGGGCGATGATTTACTGCGCCGTCCGGTGGGGCCAGGCGTGTGCGAAGATGCTTCGATGAGCCAAGGCAGCGCAGGCGATCACAGCGGCGGCGATCCGCCCGAGCAACACCATCTGGAGCGACAGCTTCGGCTGCGCGATCTGGTGCTGGCGCAGGTGCTCACGGTCGTCGGCAGCTCATGGGTGGGCATCGCCGGTGGACTGGGCCGCGCACAGACCGTAGTGTGGCTGCTGGCGCTGGCGAGCTTTTACCTGCCGATGGCGGTCGCGGTCTTTTATCTGAACCGCGCAATGCCGCTGGAAGGTGGCCTGTATGTATGGGCGCGGCGGGCATTCGGCGATGGGGCCGGATTTCTGACCGCATGGAATGTGTGGCTGTATGCGCTGACCAGCATTGCCACGATCCTGTTTCAGATTCCCAGCGAGTTCTCCTACATGGTGGGCCCGTCGGCGGCGCGGCTGCCGGAGAACCACACCTTTGTCTACTCGCTCCTCGCCGTACTCGTTGCACTGCTGGCGTGGAGCGCGGTGCGCGGGCTGGGACTGGGCAAGTGGATCCATAACGTCAGCGGATCGGCGATGATCCTGGCGTTTGTACTGCTGATTGCCGGGCCGTTCTGGGCGATGTTGCACGGACGGCATGTGCACTTTGCGCCGTTCACCTTTGCGCTGCCGCATATGGACAGAGAGTCGCTGGCGCTGATCGGGCAGATTCTGTTTGCGTCTTCCGGGCTTGAGTACATTGCGATTCTGGCGGGCGAGACGCACTCGCCGGCGCGCGACATCGGGCGCAGCGTGGTGATTGCCACGCCGATCGTCTTTGCGATGTTCATGCTCGGCACGGGATCGGTGCTCTCATTTCACAACGCGAACCCCGGCGTCGCGATCAACTACATCGCGCCCATCCCCCAGACGCTGCGGCTGGCGTTTGCGGGGAGTCATGCAGCGACCTTCGTGGCGCAGTTCGTCATTCTGCTCCTGCAGATTCGTATCCTCGGCGCGTGCAGTTATCTGTTCACCGGCGTCACCCGGCTGCCGATGACCGCGGGCTGGGACCATCTGGCTCCGAGGTGGTTTACGCAGCTGCATCCGCGCTTTCGCACGCCCGCCAACTCCATCTACTTCACCACTGCGGTGGTTGCGGCGCTACTGGTCGCGGGGTCGCTGGGCGTGCGCGCGGCCGAGGCCTTTGACGTGCTGAACAACGCGTCGTCGGAGTTCTATGCGGTTGCCTATGTGGCGATGTTCGCCATCGCGTTTATCGGAGCACGCAACATACGGCGACATCTGCCGGCGTGGGTGGTAGCGTGGTGCGGCCTGGGCGTGTTGAGCTCGCTTGCGATCCTGGTGCTCAACGCCTATCCGTTTGTCGCGGTCGCAAGCCCTCTCGGCTTTGCGTCCAAGATTCTTGGAACCGTCGCCGCAGCAAATATCGTTGGCTATCTCTTTTATCGCCGAGGCGCCCGGCGGCCGGAGCGCATCGGATAGAGCGTTTCTCCTGATGCTGTACCTTTGGAGAAATCGTCGAATGCCGTTCTTCACTGGAAAACAGCGCCCATATTCGTGGTTTCTCAACACATTTTCAGGAGAAATGCTCTCGCCGTGCCCGAACTTCCCGAGGTCGAGACCGTTGCCAATGGCGTGGACGCGCGCGTGCGCGGGCAGCGCATTGTGCGCGTATGGACGAGCGGAAAGCCGCAGACCTTCAAGTCGTCCGAAGAAGAAATCGCGGAAACCTTGACCGGAGCACGGATCGACCGCGTGCGGCGCGTCGGCAAGACGATTGTCTGCGATCTGACGCGCAGAGGAAAGCTGCACGCGCAGTTTCTGGTGCATCTGGGGATGACAGGGCGGCTGCTGGTTTCGCAGGCTGACCTACCGCTGCCTGCGCACACGCACGCAGTGCTGACGCTGGGCGACGGGCGCGAGATTCGCTTCGTGGATCCGCGGCGCTTCGGACGATTGTCTGTTGTTCCGCTCACACGCGAGCAGAAGGAGGGCTACGCCGGTCCGGGCAAGGAGCCGACGACCATCAGTGCGGAGGAGTTCGCGACGCTGTTTCGCGGACGGAAGCTGGCGATCAAGGCTGCGCTGCTGAACCAGTCGATCCTGCACGGCGTGGGCAACATCTACGCGGACGAGAGCTTGTTTCGCGCGGGGATTCGCCCGCGCAGAGCGGCTGGAAGACTGACGCATGACGAGCTCGACCGGCTGCACGCGGCGCTGCAGCAGGTGCTGGCGCATGCGATCGAGCTGGGAGGATCGTCGGTCTCCGATTATGTGGACGCGGACGGTGTGCGCGGCTTCTTCCAGCTCGAGCACAAGGTCTACGGCCGCGCCGGTGAGCCATGCAGGGTGTGTGGAACGCGGCTGAAGAAGATCGTTGTGGGTGGACGAACGACAGTCTACTGCCCGAAGTGCCAGCAATAGGTCAGCAATAACTCAGCAGCGGCCCAGGGCCTGCTCGGCCGCAACCGCCGCGCCCATCACCCGGAGCGTCTGATCGTCCTCGACCACCTCGACGGAGTAGTTCTGCAGCGGGCTCATCTTCACCATCTGGCTGAGATAGTCCTTGAGCAGACGGAGATCGAGAAAGCGCACGTTGTATCCGGTGATGTAAAACTTGCGCGAGCCGGCCTGATGGATCGAGGTCGCGGTGGCGGCGGCCAGCGCCTTGTGCCACAGATGCTTGAACTCCACGCAGCGCGGATCGGCGCCGGAGCGGCGATTGGCGGCCTCAAAAACCTCTTCAGGCTCCATGTCGAGAAACCGCAGTCTCATGGCGCGGTGGCCCATGATGCCTTCAAGATGACCGCGGCCTCCGCAGCCGCAGTAGTTCTCCTTGTCGTCCAGCGTGACGACGCTGTGACCCGCCTCCCAGACGCCTTCGATGAACGGATAGCAGCCGTAGCCGATGCCGGTCCCGATGGTCCAGACGCGCACCATGCGATCGAGATTGCCGTGCCTGAGGGCCAGCCCGGCGGCCACCGCGTCAGCATCGTTCAGGACGGTAACGGAAACTTTGAGGCCACGGGCGGCGAGTGCGCTCGAGACCAGCTCCTGAACGGACGCACCCTTGAGCTGGGGAAGATTGGGCGCCTCTTCGACGACGCCGCTGCGAACCAGACCCGGCAGCGCCACGCCCACGCAGCCGATCTGCGACTCGTGTCCCCTGGCCACCTTCAGCACCAGGTCGCAGACATCGCTCACGAGCGTTTCGGTGGGCAGTTCGACCAGAAAATTGTCATCGTCTTCATCCTGCGGCACCGAATCAGGCGGATTGGACAGCAGCTTGCCCTGAAGCTTGTCATCGACGAGCAGCCCGGCATAGATGCGCTCGGCCACGTTCACGCCGACCGTCTCGAGCGGGCCATTCGTCTGCTCCGGAGCCGTTGTGCTGCGTTCTGTCATCGTCCGGTTCCTCTGGCTGGGGCCTGTGATGCGTTAACGCCTCGGCTAAGACCTTCGACGGTAGCTTGCGGCGGCACAACCGTCAATCTTGCTGCATCCAGCGGCTTCTAATCGAGCTTGGCGACGCGGTTTAGACCATTGAATGCCGCGACCTTATAACACTCGGCAAGGGTTGGATAGTTGAAGACGGTGTCGACAAAGTATTCGATCTTGCCGCCCAGCGCCATGACCGCCTGGCCGATGTGCAGAAGCTCGCTCGCGCCTTCGCCGATGATGTGGACGCCAAGAATCGAATGGTTTTCGCGGTGGAAGATGATCTTCAGGCGGCCGGTCGTATCGCCGCGAATCTGTCCGCGCGCGATCTCGCGATAGTAGGCGACGCCGACCTCATAGGGAACATCCTCTTCGGTCAACTGCTCCTCAGTCTTGCCGATGAAGCTGATCTCGGGGATCGTGTAGATGCCGTAGGGATAAAAGCTGGGGTTGGAGACGACAGTCTCATCGCCGAAGGCGCGCGCCGCGGCGATGCGGCCCTGCTCCATGGAGACGGAGGCGAGCGACGGAAAGCCGATGACGTCGCCGACCGCGAAGACCTCCGGCTGCCTGGTGCGGAAGTCCTTGTCGACCGGGATGCGGCCGCGCGCGTCGGCCTCGATGCCGGCGGCGGCGAGGTTCAGCTCGTCGACGTTGCCCTGACGGCCGACGGCGTAGAGCAGCGCATCGCCCTGCAGCTTCTTCTTCGACTCCAGATTGGCGACGACCTTGCCGTCGGTCTCTTCGACCGAGTCCACCTCTTCGTTCAGCCGCATGGTTACGCGCGCGTCGCGCAGATGGTAGCTCAGCGCCTCCACGATCTCCTGATCGGCAAACTCGAGCAGGTGGGGCCGGCGCTCGATCAGCGTGACGCGCACGCCCAGCGCCGCAAACATGCAGCAGTACTCGACGCCGATGACGCCGCCGCCGACGATGATCATGGTCTGGGGAAGGTTGGGCAGGTTCAGCACCAGATCACTGTTCACGATGGTGGTGCCGTTAATGGGGACCTTGGGCGAACTCGCGGGCTTGGTGCCGGTCGCGATGACGATGTTCCTGCCCTCATACACCGTCGATCCCTTGGAGTTCGTCACCTTGATGTGGGTGGGGTCTTCAAAACTGGCCGTGCCGGTGAGCATCTCCACGTTGTTGCGCGAGAGCTGCGCCTCGGTAACGTCGATCTCGGTCTTGATGACGTGCTGCACGCGGAAGGCGAGATCGGCCATGGTGATCCGTTCCTTCACGCGGTAGTTCATGCCGTAGATGGACTTGTAGTTGTAGCCGGAGAGGTGCAGCACAGCCTCGCGCATGGTCTTCGAGGGGATGGTGCCGGTGTTGATGCAGGCGCCGCCGACCACCTCGCGCATCTCCACCAGAGCGACCCTCTTGCCCAGCTTCGCGCCGAAGATGGCGGCACGCTGGCCCGCCGGTCCGGAGCCGATGACGAGGAGGTCGTAGGGAATGGCCATAGGCGTTACTGTGCGCTCTCCTGAAGTCTAAAGCTGGGCGCGCTTCAAGCGGGTTGCTCTTCCGGCACTACCGCTGTCTATCATAGCCCGCTTCGTCGCACCGGCCGGCAATGCAGCGGCGACGATACACTCCAGGGATGCTCCGCTGCGCGATTACGGACGGTGCTTCGATGGCCGAAGAGGTTGCCGGTCAGCGCGGCCGATTGCTGGAACTGGCGCGGCGCTGGGCTGCTGACGGCATCGATCTGGTTCAGCTTCGCGAGAAGCATCTCGAGGCCGGCGCTCTGCTGGAGCTTGCAGAAGAGATGCTGCGGGTTCTCCACGCCGATGGGCCAGCGCGTACGAAGCTGCTGATCAACGGCCGCGTCGATGTCGCCGTCGCGGCTGGAGCGGACGGCGTGCATCTGACGTCGCATCCGGGTGAGCTTACACCGGAGCAGGTGCGCGCGGTCTTCGCAGCCGCGGGAAGGCCGGCGCCGATCGTGAGCGTCTCCTGCCACACGCTCGACGAGGTGAAGCGCACGACGCAGAACGGAGCGGACTATATCTTGTTCGGCCCGGTCTTTGAGAAATGCGTCCCGGGCGACCTGGCCCGTGACGGCGTCGGCACGGAGATGCTGCACACGGCCTGCGAGGCTGCCGCTCCGATTCCCGTGCTCGCACTCGGCGGTATCACCCCGCAGACGATTCCGCTCTGCATCGAGAGCGGCGCTGCAGGCGTCGCGGGAATTCGGCTGTTTCACCGCGAATCCTGACTGCAGCCTTCCGCGCCTGGGAAACCTCACATCGTTGAGAGAACTGCCGTTGATTCCGGGCCGCCCTGCATTCGTTGACGCTCGCCGCCCCGTCGCCTACCCTTAATTCATGCTGATTACTCCGCTGCAACTCGTCGAAGAGCCCCTCCAATTAAACGAGACCCTGCCGGAGGGTGCGATCGACTACACGCCGGACGTCCGCCAGATGGGGCCGCTGACGCTTCAGGGCAAGGCCGAGCTGATTGTCGAACACCGCGGCCCCCGCGAGTTCGTCGAGGACATCCGCCTGCGCGCGCACTTCAACGGCAGCTTCGAGCTGCTGTGCGCCCGCTGCCTGGAGCCGGTGAAGACGCCGCTCAGCGGTGACTTTGATCTGATCTATAGGCCGGCCGCAGTGGAAACCGAGGCCGGAGAGCGCGCCATCACCGAGGATGAGACCGAAATCGGGTATTATGAAAAGAGCGGCCTTCTGCTGGAGGACGCCGTGCGCGAGCAGGTGCTGTTGAGCCTGCCGGGGCGGGCGCTCTGCCGGCAGGAGTGCAAGGGTCTGTGCCCGCAGTGCGGCGCCAATCGCAACCTGGCCGACTGTGGATGCGGGGAGGCTCCGGCCGATCCGCGCTGGAACGCGCTGGCCGGGCTCGCGAGCAGCCACAAGGCCTGAGCGTCGCCTTCCGCAGAAGTTTTGCAGCAGATATGTTTCGCAGGCGCGAGCCTTCACCGCGGCTGCCCAAGTTTGAGAGGAATTACATGCCTAACCCGAAACGGCGCCACTCCAAGCAGCGCACCGCCAAGCGCCGCAGCCACGACTTTCTGACCCCCACGGGCGTCTCCACCTGCCCAAACTGCGGCGAGCCCAAGCTGCCGCACCGCGCCTGCAAAAAGTGCGGCGAGTACAAGGGTCGCGCCATCGTCGCCACAAAAGAGAACGAGTAGTTCGCCAGTAACCCTGTAATTTGCTCGTCTTTCACTTACATAGCGGTACCCTTTAGCCCAGCGAATGCCAGTCGACATCGTTCTCGACGCCATGGGGTCCGACAAGGCCCCCGATCCTGAGATTCGAGGAGCGCTGTTGGCCGCGCGCCAGTTGGATGTTCGCGTTCATCTGGTCGGGCCGGAGGACGTGCTGCGCCCGAAGCTGCGCGAGGCGCTGAATACGCGCGGCCGCGGCCTCAGCCTGCAGAACGGCAATCCCCTGCAGAGCCTGCCCGGCCTTTCCAGCAGCAAACGCCATCGTCCGCCCGTCTTTCTGGTCCAGGCCAGCGAGTGGATCAGCATGGAGGACAAGGCCGCGCTCGCCGTCCGCTCCAAGCGCGACAGCTCCATGCGCGTGGGCCTGAAGATGGTGCGCGAGGGACGCGCGGCGGGCTTCGTGACCGCAGGCAATACCGGGGCGGCGATGGCCACGGCCAAAATGGTGCTCGGCTCGCTCGTGGGTGTAGACCGTCCGGCGCTCGCGACTGTGCTCCCCACGACGGCTGGCATACCGTGTGTTCTTCTCGACGTCGGCGCCAACGTCGACTGCGATGCCAACAACCTCGTTCAGTTCGCCCTGATGGGCCATATGTACGCGAAGGATGTGCTGCATGTGGCGAACCCGCGCGTGGGCCTCCTGTCGATCGGCGAAGAGGACTCCAAGGGCAACAATCTGACGCGCGACACGCTGCTGCTGCTGCGCGAACTGGGCCTGAACTTCATCGGCAACGTGGAAGGCCGCGATCTTTACAACGCGCGTGCGGATGTAGTGGTCTGCGATGGCTTCGTCGGCAACGTCGCACTGAAGGCCAGCGAAGGTCTCGTCAAACTGGTCAACTCGTCGCTGCGCGTGAGCCTCAAGTCCACCGTGACCTCACAGGTGGGCGCGCTGCTGAGCAAAAAGGCGTTTTATGCCTTCAAGAAGCGCCTGGATTACACCGAGTACGGTGGCGCGCCGCTGCTGGGTGTGCGCGGCGTCTGCATCGTCGGGCACGGCAGCTCCAACGACCGCGCGATCATGAACGGCATTCGTGTCGCCGCCGAGTTCGCGCAGGCGGACGTGAACTCGGGCATTGAAGCTGCGATCGCCGCGAGACATGCACCCCGCGTATAGCGTTTCGTGCACACTCGCCTCGCCGGCGACACTTCGCAGCTGCCGCCTCATCGCATGATTCGTTACACGATGCAATACGGCCTCCGTGACAGGCGCGCCGGTCTGTATCCTTGGGAACGGGAACTGTTTCATGTCCGCTGGCAATAAGTTTTTGGATCCGCCGCCCGCAGCCGGTCGCGACAGCGCAGCCTTCGAGCTGTTGCGCGTCTGGATCGCCGAGCAGGGGCAGCATGTGAGTCTGCGTTCCGGTGTGTGGGACGATCCGTTTGCCTGGGGAATCGTGCTGGCCGATCTCGCGCGCCACATCCTCAATGCGGAGTCGCTGCACCGCAAAGACCTCGACAAAGAGGTATTTCTGAACCGGATGATCGAAGGATTTCAGGCCGAGATCGACTCGCCCACCGATGAGCCGGACGGCGAGCTGACACAGTAGGCAGCCACCAAACTACATCACGCGACTACATCACGCGTGCGACGCGCTCGAGCTCCGCCTGGATGTGCTCCGGCTTGCACCCGAGGCCCTCGATCTTCGAGGCAACGTGACGCGCCTCCTGCGAGGAGATGCCGTATCCGCGGCCGCTCAGGAAGTTGGCAACAATCTCGGCCGCCTGAAACGAATCCAGGCCGGACTGCAGGAGCTCTCCGCGGAGCGCCATCACGTCAGCGGCTGCAAACTTCTCTGTGAGGACGCGGTCGTCAGACGTTTCGAAGTCGCTCACCGTGCATCCCCCTCCGGTCGATCGGAGCCTCTGAACGATTACAGGCCGTCCTGTTTTTTAGATGCGGGCGCTCCCGGCGAGTTGTAGCGCGGCCAGGAAGAACGCCTTGTTCCCTTCGGTTCTCCCCTTTCATCGGATGGAAATCGCGGCGCGCTATTCTTCTACTATGCATCCGGTCCTATCTGAAGCACGCGTACTGAATGGGGTCTCGATCGCCTCCGAGATCAAAGCCGAGGTTGCCGAGCAGGTGGCTGCGGCGCGCAGCGACGGATATACACCCGGCCTCGCCGTCGTTCTGGTGGGTGAAAATCCCGCCTCGCAGATCTACGTTCGCAGCAAGATAAAGACCTGCGCCGAGCTTGGCATCCGCTCCGAGATGCATACGCCGCCGGCGACGATCACGACCGAGGAGTTGCTCGCTCTGGTGCGCACCCTGAACGAGCGCGACGACGTCGATGGCATCCTGATTCAGTTGCCGTTGCCTGCGCAGGTGAACACCGATCTGCTGCTGGAGGCTGTCGATCCGCGCAAGGACGTTGACGGCTTCCACCCCATCAACGCCGGCCGCCTGCTGAGCGGTGTGCCGATTGAAGCCGTGCTCGCTCCCTGCACGCCCGCAGGAATTCTCGAGGTCCTGCGCCGCAGCGAGATTCCAATCGGCGGCGCACGCGCTGTGGTGCTCGGACGATCGAACATCGTCGGCAAACCGGTGGCGGCGATGCTGATCAACGCCTCGGCGACGGTGACGGTCTGCCACTCGCGCACTCGTGATCTCCCGTCGATCACCCGCGAAGCCGATATTCTCGTTGCCGCGATCGGACGCGCCGGCTTCGTCACGCCGGAGATGGTGCGGCCCGGCAGCACGATCATCGATGTCGGCATCAACCGTCTGACCAGCGAAGCAGAATTCGAGCGCTTCTTTCCGCCGGAGCATCCGGAGTACGCCAGCCGCCGCGAGAGCTTTGCCAAGCGCGGATCGACGGTGATCGGCGACGTCGATCCCGCAGCCTTCTCGCTCGCTGGAGCCTACACACCGGTGCCCGGCGGCGTCGGCGCGCTGACGATCGCAATGCTGATGTCGAACACGGTGAAGGCAGCGCGTTTGCGCCGCAGCCGCGCAGGACGGCGCGGGTAGCGCGGAGATGCTGCGCGTTGGCCTCACCGGCGAGCTGGGCAGCGGCAAGTCGACGCTCGCCCACATGCTCGCCGAACGCGGCGCCGTCGTTCTCTCCTCCGATGAGATGGCGCGCGCCATGATGCAGCCGGGCGATCCGGTCTACACACAGATCGTCGCGCTGTTCGGCAGCGGCGTCGTGCAACCGGACGGCTCGCTCGATCGCAAAGCGCTCGCACATCTCGCCTTCGATCCCCGCCATCCACGCGCCGAAGAGCTGAATGCGATTGTGCATCCTGCTGTCATCGCAGAGCAGGCAAAACAGATTGCCAACCTCGCGAAGACACAACCGCATGCCATCGTCGTCGTCGAGTCGGCGCTGATCTTCTCCACGCGATACGCTCCTGGAGGCGCCTGGCACAAGCGCTTCGACTGCATTGTGCTGGTCACGGCGCCGGATGAGGTGAAAGTCGAGCGCTTTGTAAGACGAATGGCGCAGGGCCGCGAGCTGAGTCCCGGCGAGCTGCTTGCCCTGCGCGCCGATGCGCAGCGGCGGCTGCTTGTACAGCGCATTCCTATGCCAGAGAGCGCGAATGTTCTCGAGGTGCAGAACAGCGGAGACATGGACGCCCTGCGCGAGCAAGCGCAGAGCTTATGGAAGCGACTGACTGTGCTTGAACAAGCCAGGCCACAGGCATGAGCCCGCGGCGCATGGCGCGAGACCGCGGCAAAACCCAACAAAACCCCCAGTATGGCGTGGCCGTTTGATACCCTAAGAGGACAACATTCAAGGAGAAACAATGGCTACAGCCACGCTCGAACAGGCAGCACTGCAGTACAAGGTCGCGGACATCTCGCTGGCCGATTGGGGACGCAAAGAGATCACCATCGCCGAGCAGGAGATGCCCGGCCTGATGTCGATTCGCCGCAAGTACGCCGCGGGCAAACCGCTCAAGGGCGTGCGCGTCACCGGCTCGCTGCACATGACGATTCAGACGGCGGTGCTCATCGAGACGCTCGTCGAGCTCGGCGCGACCGTCCGCTGGGCCTCATGCAACATCTTCTCCACGCAGGACCACGCCGCCGCGGCCATCGCTGCCGTCGGCGTTCCGGTCTTCGCGTGGAAGGGCGAATCGCTGGAGGAGTACTGGTGGTGCACCGATCAGGCGCTGCGCCATGAGGGCGGCCTCGGCCCGCAGCTCGTCGTCGACGACGGCGGCGATGTCACGCTGCTCATCCACAAGGGCTACGAGTACGAGGACGGCGACACCAGCTGGATCGACGGCCCCAAAGGATCGCAAGAGGAAGAGGTCATCAAGGCGCTGCTGAAGCGCGTGAAGGCTGAAGATCCCAAGCGCTGGCACAAGGTCGCCAAAGACTGGCGCGGCGTCTCCGAGGAAACCACCACCGGCGTGCATCGGCTCTACAAGATGCTCGAGCAGGGCAAGCTGCTTGTGCCTGCGATCAACGTCAACGACTCGGTCACCAAGTCCAAGTTCGACAACCTCTACGGCTGCCGCGAGTCGCTCGTCGACGGCATCAAGCGCGCCACCGACGTGATGGTCGCGGGCAAGGTCGCGGTCGTCTGCGGCTATGGCGACGTCGGCAAGGGCTCGTCGAAGTCCTTGCGCGGCATGGGCGCGCGCGTCGTCATCACCGAGATCGACCCCATCAACGCGCTGCAGGCTGCCATGGAAGGCTTCGAGGTGACAACCCTCGAGGACACGCTCGGTCGCGGAGACATCTATGTCACCACCACCGGCAACGTCGATGTCATCACCCTTGAGCACATGCGCAAGATGAAGGACCAGGCCATCGTCTGCAACATCGGGCACTTTGATAATGAGATCCAGATGGCCGAGCTCGACAGCTCCGATGCCAAACGGCTCAACATCAAGCCGCAGGTCGATCAGTACACCTTCCCCAACGGCAACTCGATCTTCATCCTCGCCGAAGGCCGGCTGGTGAATCTAGGCTGCGCCACCGGCCATCCGAGCTTCGTGATGTCCAACAGCTTCTCGAACCAGACGCTCGCACAGCTTGATCTCTGGGCCAACAAGGACACCTACAAGCCCGGCGTCTACATTCTGCCGAAGAAGCTCGATGAAGAGGTGGCGCGCCTGCACCTCGAGAAGATCGGCGTAAAGCTCACGACGCTCTCGAAGAAGCAGGCCGACTACCTTGGCATTCCGGTCGAAGGTCCGTTCAAAGCCGAACACTATCGGTACTAAGACAGACAGTAGACAGAGAGACAGTAGACAGTAGAGGCCGCCGGACTCCGGCGGCCCTCCTGTTACGGCATGTTACTGTCTACTGTCTACCCTCTACTGTCTGTCTCTCTAACTCGGCTCGTAGTCGTCTGCCACAATCTCATCCAGCCCCGGCGACGACGAGTTCGTGTGGTCCACCAGCACCACGGTATGCGCCGAGCCCGCGGCATAGTCCACCTGCGGCGCGCGCAACAGCTCCTGGGTCGTCGCGACCGGTACCGTGCCCGCGGGCAGAATCACCAGCGAGTAGGTTCCCGCCGGCGCGAGAATGTAGCCGGTCGACGCGCCGAAGCTGACGCCGGTGCGCACCGGAAAGGTGCTGGTCAGCTTCGAGCTGTTCGGCACCAGATAAACATCGACGCTGCCCGCCCGCGTTCCCGCATTAATAATGCGCAGGGCTGTCTCGCCGGCCGGCGCGGGCTCGGTCTGGTCGGCGTAGATCGTCTCCTGCAGGCTCGCCGCAATGTTGGTGACGACGGCCGTGTACTGTCGTCCCGCCACCAGGCCGGAGCTGGCCGAGATCAGCAACTGACGGCTGTTCGCCGTGTGTGCGGAGACGGTGACGTTGCCTGCAGCCAGCGGCACATACGAGCTCACGCTGCCGAAGTCCACCCCATACGCCAGCGCCGTGTTGCCCAGGTAGAAGTCCATCTGCGGCGAATCGGGCGAGGCGGCAATCACGCGCAGCTGCGCCGAATTGGCCGCGCTCATGTCCATATTCTGGCAGCCCGCCAGGAGCAAGGCGGCCGTGGCAGCTATGCCCAGCGCGCAGCGGCGGAGCTGCGTCCCTGACGGAAGCTGCGCGCGCAAAGCCCGGCCGGGCGATCGCTCGCCCAATAGAAAAAGCTGAGAGGCCACTCGGTCGATTGTACGCGCGGGCCGCAGAAATCAGCCCCTGCAAGCCCACGCCGGAGGGCAACCTTCCGGCTCCTCACAGACATGCGGGAGCGCCGCGCTCCGTAGGCCCTGAGCGGGTTACTTTTTCACCCGGCGCGCGACGATCTGGTCGGCGATCCTGTTATAGGCGCCCTGCGGAATGATGCCGCGCGTCAACAACTGGTTCTTCGCGCTATAGGGCCTGCCCGCAATGATGCGCTTCGCATACTCCCTGCCGATCCCCGGCAGCGTCTTCAGCTGGTCTGCTGTCGCGGTGTTGATGTCGATGAGGGCAGCAGCCGGCGGAGCAGGCGCCAGCAGAGCGTGCGGCTGGGCTGCAGGCGTTCCGGCGGAAAGCATCAGCGGAAGACAAATCAGAAGGGCGAGACAGCTTAACGACAGAATGCAGCTGAGACGGCGCATGAAGAATCCCTCCGAAGACGGCTTTGGTGTTCCCGCTGGCCGAGCCTACACCAGACGGTCCGGTCAGACTGACGTGTCCGCTGTCTAGACCGGGACAGGAGCTCCGCGCCCAGCCTCTGTCTTCACAATCTGCCCATCGCGCATGTGCAGAATGCGATCGGCGATCATGGCGGCCTCGGGGTTGTGCGTAATCATCAGCACCGTCTGGCCAAGCTCGCGGCTGGACACCCGCAGCATCTCCAGCACCGCATCCGAGTTCTGGGTGTCGAGGTTACCGGTCGGCTCGTCCGCCAGCACAATCGCCGGCCGCGTAATCAGCGCGCGCGCCAGGGCGACCCGCTGCTGCTCCCCGCCGGAGAGCTCGTTGGGCCGATGCTCCAGCCGGCCGTCGATCCGCAGCAACTCCGTCAGATGCTTCAGCAGCGCGCGGTCCAGCGGCTTTCCCGTGTCCGCGATCTCGTGCGCGAGCTCGATGTTTGCGTCGGCTGAGATGGTCGGCAACAGATTGAAGCGCTGAAAGACGAACCCGATGTGCGCCCGCCGCAAACGCGTTCGCTCCGCGTCCGAGAGCCGCGAAAAGTCCTGGCCGCGAATCTTCAGCGAGCCCGAGGTCGGCGAGGTCAACCCGCCCAGCACATAAAAGAGTGTGGACTTGCCCGAGCCCGAAGGGCCGACGATCGCGACAAACTCGCCCGGATCGACATTAAAAGAGACCTCGCGCAGCGCCGGAACCTCCAGCTTGCCCGAGCGATAGGTCTTGCCGAGATGGCTGGCTTCGATGATGGGTGCCATAGCGCGCCCCTCAAGTCTATCGCAGCTCCTCCGCGCATCTCCGCGCCCGTCTGCCACGTTCGGATGCCATTGGCCTGGCGACAGATTGACGGCATTCCTCTGCCCTCACACATCCGCTATTCGCCGCGCAGAAACTTGACCAGCAGCCGTATGGGAACGATGGTGTTGGCAGTCCGATCATGTTGGCGCAGCGTACAGAAGGTGGACATCTGCAGATGGCTCTCCCGCGTAAGCTCCAGGCGCAGTTCCAACAGTGCCGCGTAGGCATCCATGGCGGCCCGCAGCGGCAGCTCGAAGTAGATCTCCAGCTGCCCTGAGTGAAGTGACTTATGCGCCACCAGCGCACATCCGCACCCGCGCAGGGTTTGCATCAGGTCCGAGAGCGCGCCGTCCGGGTCGCGATAGCTGAAGCTCCGCAGCACGGGCGCCTCCGGCAGCGGACGCGGCAGTGGAGCAACGGAGCATGAACGGTCGGTCGGCATCTTCTACTGCGTCTGTCATCGGAACCGGCGCAAAAGAGCATCAGTTGTGTCGCAGTTTGCGCTAGTCCTTCGCCATCAGTCCGTCCCCCGTGTGCCTGCCGTACACTCAAACTTCGCGGAGAACAGCAGATGGTCGTTGGCCTGGGCACCGACATGATCGAGATCGCGCGCATCGAGCACTCGCTGGCCCGCTTCGCCGACGTCTTCCTGCGCCGCGTCTACACCCCCGGCGAGATTGCCTACTGCCGCCGCAAGAAGAACTCCGCCGAGAGCTTTGCCGCCCGCTTCGCCGCCAAGGAGGCCGCCGCCAAGGCGCTCGGCACCGGCATCAGCTGCGGCGTCAGCTGGCGCGAGTTCGAGGTCGTCCGCCTTCCCGGCCGGCGCCCGGAGCTGCATCTCTCCGGCCGCGCCGCCGAGCTCGCCGCCGCCCTCGGCGTCCGCCGTCTCTCGCTCTCGCTCTCGCACTCCCGCAAGCACGCCATCGCCATCGTCATCGCCGAATCCTAGAGCCGCGGCTCCCGCGCCCTGCGCCCCATGACCTTCGTACGGGCCGAAAGGGCCTGTGCGCTGGTACGATGAACCCAGTCGCCCGCCGCCACGGTCCGGCGGGTCGTCGCGAGGTGCATCCATGCCCAGCCAGACCGAGGTCCGGTGGTCGCAGCTCAAGGTCGGAGCCATCGTTCTGATCTCGTTCGCGCTGCTCTGCACCCTGCTCTTTCTGATGACCAGCGCCTCCGGCAGCGGCGTCTTTGAGAAGCACCTCATGGTCACCGCCTACTTCGATAACGCCTCCGGCCTCCGCGTCGGCGCTCCGGTCGACCTCGAAGGCGTCACCATCGGCGACGTTCGGCGCGTGGCGATCTCGACCGACCCCGCGCGCAAACTCACCCCAGTCAGAGTCGTCTTGAAGCTCTCCCCGCACTTCCAGGACAGCCTGCACACCGACTCCGTGGCTTCGCTCGAGACCTCCGGCGTGCTCGGCGACACTATCGTCGAGATCAATAGCCAGACCGCCACCGGGCCCCCGCTCAAGACCGGCGACATCCTGCCCACCCGCGACGAGCCCAGCATTCAGGACGTGGTGAGGTCCAGCCAGGACACCGTGAAGAGCGTCAACGAGATGATGCCGAAGATGAACGACATCATCACCTCCCTTGACAAGGGAAAGGGCACCGCCGGCAAGCTCATCAACGACCCTGCGCTCTATAATCGCGCCGTCAATACGATCAATCAGCTCCAGACGCTGGCAACCAACCTCAACAAGGGCCGTGGCACCGCAGGCAAGTTCCTTACCGACGACTCGGTCTATAACAACCTGAAAGACACGACCGCCCGCCTGGACTCGCTGGCCACCGGCCTTTCGAACGGCAAAGGTTCCGCGGGCAAGCTGCTCACCGATGACACGCTCTACAACAACCTGAACAACACACTTAACCAGACGAACGCGATGCTGGCGCAGATCAACTCAGGCAAGGGCGGCCTCGGCCTGCTGATCAAGGACCAGGCCTTCGCCGACCACCTGAACGACACCGTCGCGAAGCTTGACGTTCTTCTGACCAATGTGGACGAGGGCAAAGGCACACTGGGCAAGTTCGCCACCGACGACACCGCCTACAACAACCTGAACAAGCTGCTCACCCAGAGCAGCGATCTTGTGACCATGATCCGCCAGGACCCGAAGAAGTACCTGACGATCCACATGAAGGTCTTCTAAAGCCCTTAGCCCTTAGCTCTTGGCGAGCCCTTAGCTCTTGGCGCTGACCGAAACTTCGCTGTATCCTTCCTCGTCTCACCGACGCCCGCTCGGCTGTACGTGAAACGCTTCCACAAAAACGGGAGATGCCTGCGTGCACCGCCCCAGGCCAAACCGCAGATCCCCGCTCACCTTCAAGGAGACCCATGCGCACAATCGTCGTTGCTTCACTGATTCTTCTCGCCGGTCCACTCTGTCTGGCTCAGAGCCTCTCGCCGGCCGGCACCACCGCCGGCCCGACGTCGATCCCGAAGAAGCCGGTCAGCTTTGACCTGTCGGCGATCGACAAGACGGTCGATCCCTGTGTCGATTTCTATCAGTACGCCTGCGGCAACTGGCGCAAGGACAATCCGATTCCCGCCGACCAGGTGCGCTGGGGCCGCTTCAATCAGCTGTCCGACTACAACAACTATCTGCTCTACACCGACCTGAAGAAGGCTGCCGACGACCCGCAGACGCGGCTGCAGAAGAAGTACGGCAACTACTTTGCCGCCTGCATGGATGAGGACCGCGTCAACCAGCTCGGCGCCAGGCCGTTGCAGCCTGAGCTCGATCTGATCAATAGCCTCGAAAGCACGAAGGGACTCGCCGCACTCAACGTCGCGATGTCCAGGCGCTTCGGCGGCCCGGAGCTGCTCGGCGTCGGCGTCGAGCAGGATCAGAAGGACTCCTCCAGGCAGATTCTCGCCACCGGCCAGGGTGGTCTCACGCTTCCGGATCGCGACTACTACCTCTCGCAAGAGGCGCGCATGCGGACAATCCGCAAGGAGTACGTCGAGCATATGCAGAAGATGTTCGGTCTGCTCGGCGACACGCCCGAGCAGGCCGCAACCGAGGCCGCCGCTGTCCTGAAGATCGAGACCGCGCTGGCCCAGGGCTCCATGACCCGCGTCGAGCGCCGCAACCCCGACAACACCTACCACGTCATGACCATCGCGGAGGTCAGCAAGCTCTCGCCCGCTTACGACTGGAAGCAGTATCTCGACGGCATCGGCCTCAGCAAGGCAACCGGCCTCAACGTCAGCTCGCCGCACTTCGTCGACGCCGTAAATCAGCAGCTTGAAAGCGAGCCGCTCTCCGCCATCAAGAGCTATCTGCGCTGGCATGCGGTGCATGGCGCCGCGCCCTGGCTCTCCAAGCCTTTCGCTGAAGAGAACTTCGACTTCTTCTCACGCACCCTTCAGGGGCAGAAGCAGGACCAGCCGCGCTGGAAACGCTGCACCCGCGCCACCGACATGGCGCTCGGCGAGGCGGTTGGCCAGGACTGGGTGAAGCAGAACTTCCCGCCTGCCGCCAAAGACAATACCGAGCAGATGGTCAAGGCGCTCGAAGCCGCGCTCGCGCAGGACATCCAGCAGCTTCCCTGGATGAGTGACGCCACCAAGGCGCAGGCAAAGCTCAAGCTCGATGCCATCCGCGACAAGATCGGCTACCCCTCGCACTGGCGCAACTACTCCAAACTCGCCGTTAAGCGCGACGATCTGCTCGGGAACCTGCAGCGCAACGCCGTCTTCGAGCGCAACCGCAACCTCTCCAAGTACGGCAAGCCGGTCGACGAGACCGAGTGGGGCATGACGCCGCCCACCGTCAATGCCTACTACAACCCCAGCATGAACGACATCAACTTCCCTGCCGGCATCCTGCAACCGCCGTTCTACGACTTCTCCAAGGATCCGGCGGTAAACTTCGGCGGCATCGGCGTGGTGATTGGCCATGAGATGACGCATGGCTTCGACGACGAGGGCGCCAAGTACGACCTGCACGGCAATGTGCGGGTGTGGTGGACGCCGGACGATCTGGCCAAGTTCAAGCAGCGCACCGAGTGCGAGGCCAAGGAGTACGACGGCTTCGAGGTGGCTCCCGGACAGAACCTGAACGGCCATCTCACCCTGGGCGAGAACACCGCCGATAACGGCGGACTGCGCATCGCCTTCCAGGCGCTGATGCAGACGCTGGCGCAGGAGGGTGCGCAGGCCGGGGACAAGACGGTCGACGGCTACACGCCGGCGCAGCGCTTCTTCATCTCCTTCGGGCAGGTGTGGTGCGAGAACCGGACAGAGCAGTCGGCGCGCGTGGCCGCCAAGGTGGACCCGCACAGCTCCGGCCGGTGGCGCACCAACGGCACGGTGCAGAACTTCGACGCGTTCGGCAAGGCCTTCGGCTGCCACAAGGGCCAGCCGATGATGCCCGCCGACGGAGGCTGCCGCGTCTGGTAGACCCCGCAAGCAGGCCGGTGGACGGTCTGAATGCGCATGGCGGAGCCTGTCCGCCGAGTGAGGCCCGGGACCTCGGTTCCGGGCCTCACTTTTTCGCTACACTCCCAGGACCGACAGCTGGCTGGGAGGCCGGGGGGACAGCTCACCCCGGCGTTGGACTCTGTGAAAATTGGCAGAAACCGCCTCAGCCACTACAATCGGGGGAAGGTTTGGACTCTCTCCAAGACAGGTTTCTCCGGACGACGGCGACACGCCGCTTCGCCCTGAGATGAAGGAAGCACATGAAGTTGAGTTGGTTCGGCCGGTTGGCTCTGGCCCTGTTTGCGTCGTTAGCTCTGGGACTTGGCATGACGGCCTGTGGCGGCGGTACCATCGCCTATATTTGGGTTCTGGGGCAGCAGTACAACCAGATCGCGGCGTTCAAGGTGGACGACTACACCGGCAATCTGACCCAGGCGCCCCACCAGCCGTTTACCAGCGGCGGATCCAATCCGGTCATGCTGGTCGTCAAGACCGGCGGACGCTATCTCTACGTTCTCAACCAGGGAACCTACGACTCCGCCACCGGAAACTGGGACGGGGCCGGCATCGTCGAGTTCAGCGTGGGCGGCGACGGCTCTCTTACCTACGAGCAGACCTACCAGAGCGTGGGCTCTGACTCCCAGTGGATGCAGCTGGACAACAGCAGCAGCTTCCTCTACATCCTGGACAAGTACTCTCCCAGCGGCGACGGCAACGGCTCCATCACCGCCTTCTCCATCGACGCGACGACCGGACGGCTCTTCCTGCTGGACAATGAAACGTCGATCCCCCCCGGTCAGAAGGCGATCAACTACTGGGAGGTCGGCGGCTCGCCGTTCATGATGAAGCAGGAGGGCGGCTGCCTCTATACGGTCAACTCCGCCGATCAGACCATCACGCCCTACTCGGTCTCCGGCAACGGTCAGCTGTCTCCTGAGACCACCGGAACGATCACGACGCCTGCCAAAACCATTACCTCCATCAACGGCTCCGGCAACAACATCATCCTGACGGACGCCGGCAACAACCAGATCATCCCCTACACCAGCGGCGGCAGTTGTCAGCTCAGCCAGCTGGCCGGCGGCATCATCGACAATATCAATGGCGCCTCCGATCCGACCTACTCGTTGATCACGACCGGCGGCACCAACACCTATCTGTACATCCTCAACCAGCAGACCACCAGCATCGATCAGACGGCTCCCTTCAGTTCCATCTCGGCCTTCCTGCTCGATCCCACGCACGGCTTGTCGCCGCTGAACGGCACCCAGATCTTCCCCACCGGCGCCGGGCCGGTCTGCATGGTGGAGGATCCGACGAACAAATACATATACACCTCCGACCACAATGCGGGAACGGTCACCGGCAAGATCTTCGACCCGAGCACAGGACAGCTCTCGGACCTGCCGCGCGGCTCGACCTTTACCGCCGTGGGCCAGGCAGCCTGCATGGCCATCAGCGGAGCGATCGACTAGGAGCCGGCACACGCATGGAGGCTACCCATCAAAAACTCAACCCGGTCATCGAGACCGGAACTCACACGGCCCGCTGCGGCGCGCCGGCGCAAGGGAAGCAAATGACGTACAAGAAGATGCTTCGGGCTGCCATGGCGGCAGGGCTGTCGGCCGTCGTCGGCCTCGGGATCACGGCCTGCAGCCGTGACTACACGGCGGATTATGTCTACACGGTCTCCGGCACCGACGGCAACATCAATGCCTTCGGCGTCGACTTTCAGTCCGGCATCCTGACGCAGATCAGCGCCTCGCCCTTCAATGATCATTTCATCAGCAACACCACCATCCTCGCGGCTCCCAGCGGCAAGGCCATCTACGCCGTCAGCGGCCCGGAGGACTCCAAGGTGGCGGCCTTCACCGTCGGCACGGACGGCAAGCTCTACGGCGTCACGGGCGGCGCTTACAGCCTCGGCGGCGGAACCTACCCCACCGCGGCCGCCATTGACTCCACCGGCAGCTATCTCTACGTCACCTTCACCTACCAGGTCGGCTTCACGCCCGCCTCGCCCGGGCCCGGCGGCATCGCCATCTTCAAGATCAACAGCGACAGCTCGCTGACCGCGGTCTCCGAGAACAGCCTGCCCTACGTTCCGGTGGGCAACAATCCGGTCTCCATCGCGGTCTCCGCGCCCACCTGCACCGTCACTCCCGTCATCGCGACCAATACTGCGTGCACCGGCGGCACCGGCGCCGGACATGAGAACGTCTTCGTCTATGTCGTCGACCAGGAGCCCTCTCCCAACGCGACCATCCTCGGCTTCGCCCAGAACACCACCGACGGAACCCTCACCCCGCTCTCCGGCACCACCTTCAACCAGTCGCTGAACACCTATCAGGGCTATCACGCAGGCGTCACGCCCAGCGCCATTGCCATCGATCCCACCGCGCGCTTCGTCTACGTGACCGACAAGACCTCGAACTGGGTCCTCGGCTATGCCATAGACTCCGGCGCCAGCGGCAACCTGACCGCTCTCGTCAGCAGCCCGTTCGGGACCGGCCTCTATCCCGTCGCCATCACCATTGATCCACGCGGCAAGTATGTCTACACGGCGAACTACAACGACCACACCGTCAGCGCCTTCGCCATCGACGTCGGTACCGGCTCGCTGAGCGGCGTGGCCACCGGCGCCGCTTTCAACGTGGGTGCGCAGCCCACCTGCCTCACCATCGAGCCGGCTCTCGGCATCTACCTCTACACCTCCAACTATCTTGCGGGACAGGTTGGCGCGGCCCAGCTGAGCCCCAATACCGGCAGCCTCACCGGCATCGCGACGGCTCCGTTCACCGTCTCGCCGCTGCCCACCTGCATCGCCTCCGTGCCCAACGGGCTGCACTCCACGCAGAGCGACCAACCCTAACCCCATTCGCCTTGAAGCGCTCCGGGCTCTCCGGAGCGCTTCATTTTTGCGCCGCAGCGCACATCGCCCGCCTCACTCGCTGCGCGCCGGTATGCTCCAATAGCCTCATGGTGCATTCGTCCAGCTTCTCTCTCGGCGGCCTTACGCTGGGGGGGGACAAGCTCTTCCTCATCGCCGGCCCCTGCGTCATCGAGTCCGAAGCCCACGCCCGCCGCATGGCCGACGCCATCCAGCGCATCGCCTCCGATCTCTCCATTCCCTGCATCTTCAAAGCCAGCTACGACAAGGCCAACCGCACCTCGATCCACAGCTTCCGCGGCCCTGGCCTCGCGGAAGGCTGTCGCATCCTCCGCGCCATCGGCGAAGCCAACCGCCTCCCCATCCTCACCGACATCCACTCCCCCGAACAGGCAACCGAGGTCTCCGAGCGCCTCGGCCATGTCGACGCGATGCTGCAGATCCCGGCCTTCCTCTGCCGCCAGACCGACCTGCTCGCCGCCGCGGCCAAAGCGTCCGCCTCGCCTCACCGCGCCGTCAACGTCAAGAAGGGCCAGTTCGTCGCTCCCTGGGACATGCGCCACGCCGTCGAAAAGATCCGCGAGAGCGGAAGCGCCGATTCACCCGTCCACGTCACCCTCACCGAGCGCGGCGCCAGCTTCGGCTATAACAACCTGGTCGTCGACATGCGCTCGCTGCCCATCCTGCGCGCGCTCGCTCCGGTCGTCTTCGACGCAACCCACTCCGTCCAGACGCCCAGCGCCGCCAATGGAGTTTCGGGAGGCCAGCCCGAATTCATCCCCGTGCTCGCCCGCGCCGCCGTCGCCGCCGGTATCGACGGCATCTTCCTCGAGGTGCACGACAATCCCGCCGAAGCCAGGTCCGACGGAGCCAACGCCCTGCACCTCAACCGTCTGCGCCCTCTGCTGGAGACGCTGCTCGCCCTGCACGCAGCCCTGCCTTCAGCCTGAGCAAGCACCAACATCACGCGTCGACATCGGATTCGTAAAACGGCCTCAGCGCGTCTCCACCGCGGTGATGTGGACCTCCGGAACCTGCTGGTTCCAGTTGTCATTCACATCCTCAAAGATCAGGCGAAACTCCGCCTGCGTTCCCGGCGCCAGCGGAGCGGCGCTCAGCGGCTCCGTATCCACATAAGGCTGCCGGGTGCGGATCAGCGCCAGGGGCGCCGTCTCCACCTGCGGAGCCTGGCCGCCATCTCCTGCAAAGGTCGCCTGCACAGTAATGCCCGTCACGGTCTTGCCCCCGGTATTCACCACGTGGCCGTCGACATACGTCGACTTTCCACCCGCGTAGCTCTCGGACTGGCTCACCTGCAGGTCCTTCAGTTGCAGGCTGGAGGCATAGGCCTCCGACCCCTGCGGGTTCGAGCTTCCATGCCGTCCCACCACCACCAGCACTGCAACCACCACCACGACGGCGATCGCAGCCACAATCACGGCTGCGGTCGGGAAGCTGCGTTCCTTGGGCGGCTCGGTGAAGAGGCCGTCGGCCGGCTTCTCTGGAGGCGGTGGAAAATTTGGGTTCTCAGACATCATTCGAGATTCTATACTGCCCTCGTTACACTCGAGGTCCGGATGAGGGTGCTCTACGACGCCATCCGGTCCGCGCGTGTACTGTGGATGTACTTGTACTGTAGAGCGGATGCCTTTTGCGGTGGCAATGTTGCGCAGCAGCGGCGCAGAGGCTGGCTTGGTCGTGCCACAACGGCCAGAGCATTTCTCCTGATGCTCTAGGGTCCCCCACCAGATTGTCCGAGGGAGTGATTCCAATGATGTCCAAGCATCCTGCCGCCGCTCTTCGGGTCTGTCAATCACGCGCCGAGATTCCCGGCGGATCGCAGCTCGAACGTGAGCGCGACTTCGCCCGAACGACCCGCCTCGAGCGTCTCCATCTCGTAACCGATGCGCTCCACAGAGCAGGCTCGCCCCCGCCCGCCCCGGGTTTCCTCGATCGGCTCTTTCAGGCGATCGATCTGCTCCGCGGTCGCGGCAAGGTCTGGGTGGAACGCCGCCACCCTGTGCGCCACTAGCTTCTAGAGCCGTTTTCCTGATACTGGGCGCTGCGCAACATACTGGATACTGCGCGCTGCGCAACATACTGGATACTGGGCGCTGCGCAACATACTGGATACTGGGCGCTGCGCAACATACTGGGCGCTGCGCAACGTCCGTGGAGGCCGTTTTCCTTGAGAGAAAACGGCAGGAGCGGACTTCGCTTCCCCAACACCTTCAGGAAACGGCTTCTAGGCGAAGCTGGCTCTCTTCACGCCCTGGCGAAAGTCCTCGCCGTTCATCTCCACCACCACACACATCTCCTGCAGCCGCGACCGCATGCGCTCGCCGATCCGGTCGCCCAGCGTCTCCTCCCGCACCGCCGCGCGCGGTCCGCTCAGCTCTCCGCCGCCCGGCGGCAGGTTGGCATAGTTTGTCGTAATGATCGTGGTGCGGCGGTCGTTGTAGCGCGTGTTGAGAATGTGCGCCACCGTGTCCCACACCCAATCCGTTGGCTTCGAGGCGCCCAGCTCATCCAGCACCAGAACCTCCGCATCGAAGACCGGCCGCAGCACCTCGAGCTCCGTCACCTCCACGCTGCGGTTGTAGCTGTTCTGCACCTGCTTCAGCAGATCGCGGTAGTCGAAGTACAGTCCCTTTGCCCCGCGTTCGACGATCAACGCGCGCAGCATGCCGACTGCCAGGTGCGTCTTCCCCACCCCAATCGATCCCGTCAGCAACAACCCATTGCCCCCCGTCTCCAGCGGATAGGCGCGGACAAAGTTGCGGGCCTGCACCAGCGCCGCCGAAAGCGACGCATTGTTGCCGTTGTAGTTCGGAACGTACTCATCGAGCGCACAGTGCGCATAGCGCTGCGGAATCCGCGCCTGCTCCAGCAGACGCACCGTGCGCCGCTCCGCCCGGCACACACATGGCTCGGCTACACGCAGGCCATTCGCGCGTTCGACCACCCGCAGGCCGGAGCCTTCACAAAGAGGACAAATCTCTTCCATGAGGTCTTCAGTATCGCAGCCCGCGCCCTCCCCGCGCTGCTGTGCGAATCCCGCCGGGAACGAGGAAAGCTTGACACCCCACGTACAATAGAAGCAGCCGTTCGAGCAGGAATTGCGCTCCGCCGGATACACTTGGTTGCCCAGAAGAACCGGACCTAACTCCATTCTTTTGAAGTTTTTGCGCAAGAACAGGGGGGAGGGGGGATACCCTCAATCCTGTCCGGCTCGGATGGTAAACTAAAGAAAGCGCCTGAAGGCCCGGGAGTCGGGCCCCAAGCTCGCAGCGCGACAGGAACCTCGATGTCGGGAGCCGCTGATTTCAGCAGATTGGCTGAACGTATGCCCCGGCAAGCGATCCGTTCTGCGGCGGGTTAGCTTTGAAAGGATTTCTTTATGCCCAAGGAAGGCATTCACCCCAAGTACGAGACCATCAACGTTCGCTGCGCCTGCGGCAACCACTTCCAGACGCGCTCCACCCATAAGGGCGACGTGGTGCTCGAAATCTGCTCCGCCTGCCACCCCTTCTTCACCGGCAAGCAAAAGCTGGTCGACACCGCCGGCCGCGTCGAGCGCTTCCGCCGCAAGTACGCCGCCTCCGGCGCCGGGAAGGCCGAGGCCGCCGCAGCCGCGAAGTAGACTACGACAGAACGGCAAACCGGAAAGGCCTCCGTTCGCGGAGGCCTTTCGCTTGCACCACCGACGAGACCCCATGAAGAAGGCCTGGGAGACAACGATCGAGCGCCAGATGCCGGCCAAGGCCAGTGTCCCCGCCGAGCTGCACATCGGCGGCGTGCGCATCGCCCCCGCCACCGTGCTCGCCCCCATGGCCGGCGTCACCGACACCGTCTTCCGCCGCTTCGTCAAAAATGCATCTCTGTACACGCCGCAGAGCGCAACGAGCGACGTCGATCTCGAAACCTCGAACGAGGTCTCCGGCTGCGGTCTCATCATGACCGAGTTCACCTCCGCCGACGGCCTCAGCCGCATGCGCGAGACCAAGCGCAAGCGCTATCTCACCTACTACGACGACGAACATCCGATCTCCGCGCAACTCTTCGGCTCGCATGCCGACACGCTCGCGGAGAGCGCCCTCATCTGCCAGGACGCCGGCTTCGATCTCGTCGATCTGAACCTCGGCTGCCCCGCCAAGCGCGTCGTCAACTGCAACGGCGGCAGCGGCCTGCTGCGCGATCTGCCCGCCATCCGCGCCATCTTCGAGCGCGTGCGCGCCGCGGTGACCATTCCCTTCACAGTCAAGTTCCGGCTCGGTTGGAACGACACGAACATTGTCTGCGTCGAGCTGGCCAAGATGGCCCAGGACTGCGGGCTGAACGCCGTGGCCCTCCACGCCCGCACCCGCGAGCAGGGCTACTCTGGCGACGCGCGCTGGGAGTGGATCGCCGCCTGCAAAGATGCCGTCAAGATCCCGGTGATCGGCAACGGCGACATCCGCACGCCCGAAGACGCTGCCGCCATGGTCGAAGCCACGCGCTGCGACGCCGTGATGATCGGCCGCGCCGCACCCGCGAACCCATGGATCTTCCGCCAGATCGCGCAATACACCGCATCGAAGCGCGTCACCGGCGTCGGCCGTTACGACAAACCGACCGATCTCGACCGCTATCGCATGATCCGCGACTACTTCGAGCGCCTGCTCCGCGAGATCGAAGACCATCCCGAGATCAACGTTCCTGCGCTCAGCGATGACGCCAAGCGGATGAAGCGCGACCACGAGAGCGCGCAGCGCGACGCCATCGGCAAGATGAAGCAGTTCGCCAGCTGGTTCACCCATGGCGTGCCCGGGGGTGCCACCCTTCGCCGCGAGATCTTTGAAGCCAAACGCGGCACGGAAGTGATGGAACGCGTCGAACGCTTCTTCACCGCGCGAGCCGACGAGCCGCAGGCCGAGACGACTCTTGAGCCCGACGAAGAACTCAACGCCGCCCCGGCCTGGATGGGCTAGAGCCAGCGGGGCTAATCGAACCGGCTGGTCAAGCCGGGGCGCCTCTGGAGAAAAATCAATTTAAGCGCTGCTTTTGCGCCAGACCACGCGCACCTGCTGACGCCATCGCTCATCGAGCGCAAGCAGATGCCACTCCACCGAGGGCGACAGATAGCGCAGCACGGTCTCCGTCACGGGATGAATGTGCAGTGCCGGCGCAACCAGATACAGGCGCGGTGGCAACGGCGAAAGCTCCACGCCTCGGAAGTAGCCGTGACGTTGGAACTCACCAAGGCCGGTCCTGGGATCGGCTGTTTGCAGATGGTGGTGGCGCACGCGAATCCAGTAATCGAGCCCCTGCAGGGCGAAGTGCAGATCGTCATCAGCCTTTAGCTCCAGCACCGCAAGCCGCCCGTCCGCAGTCACTCCCAGCAGGTCGAGCAACCCGCGATCGCTTGCACCTGCGATGGCCGGCACCTGCGCATAGACGTGCCGCGGATCGAGCCGCGGAAGCACTCGCGAATGCGGTTGCTGACTTGAGTCGGGACCGAAAAAGTCCGGTTGCTGTTCACAGACATCCGCCCGATTACCGCGCGTGTCAGGATCAGGATCGTTGGCGAAGAGGTCCAGATTGCGGCCGGAGCTTGTCGGCTCCGGTGCAATCCCGCGCGTGAGCGGAGCAAGATTCTGACGCAGCGCAGACTCAAGCCACCGCTCGGGTGCGGCACGGAAGAGGGGATCCTGCGCGGGATTCCCTGCGGTGGATTGGGCTCCGCGCCCACGAAGCGGAAGACGCGAATGGGCCGGGCGAACTGTCGGCTCGCCGATTCGGCGAGATGGCGGTTGCGATCTCATTCGATCACGCACCGTTGGCGGAAGGACGTTGCGACGCTCGAACAGTTCGGCGACGTGTGCGGCCAGCTCTTCGCGCGTCGCTGGAGTCAGAGGCATTTCAGCGGACCCGGTCCCGACCGTGATCTCGAGCGTACGAGCAAAGCTGCCCGGCGCAAGGCTGATACGTGCGCGCGCAAATTCGAGCCCATGGAGAAAGAATCCAAGCTCCGAGGAGGAGCGCAAGCGATGCTCGACCCGTTGATGGTCAGAGGATGGAACGAGGGTCAAGACCTCCGCGATTGCAGCGGCGAAGCGTTCCACTGCGGCTCTGTCATCAGGCCGATGAACCAAACGCGTGCGCAGATTGCCTCGATCCACGAGATCACATTGCGTCAATTCTTCGCTCGCTTGATCGAGTTCATAGAGCTCCCATTGCGCTGCATCCGGATTGAGCCATCCCATTCTGGCGAGTGTCAACGCAGCAGCGCCGCGCGGCACGATTACCTTGAGGCCCTGATACAAGCGCCGGCCCCCGCCCTGCTCGCGACAGCAATGCAGCCATAGGACACCCAGCGTGAGCACGCCCTCCATGATGGCAACGCTTTCATGCTCATCAACGCCGATGACGGCCCACGCCTGGGCACCTCGCAACAGCGTGCCGCGGATGTAAGCAGGACCAAAGCTGCGTTCGAGATCCATCGCGGCGCGCAAACCCTCGGGCCGCCAGTCGGGGAAGTTGCGCGTGAGAACTCGCTGCAACAGTTTTAGATAGCGAGCGCGTGCCGCATTGCGCGTCGTCGCAGCCCACCGTTCTCGTGAGTTGATGAGTTCGAGCAGCTTCGGCTGCGCCTGCCCGAGCCTGCGTGTAGCCAGCCGCAACGAGTCAGCGCGGGGAGCGGCGGAGACGATGTTGCGAACCATATTGCGTTCTTCACTCCACAGATGGAGCGTGCAACGGCCATGTTCTGTCGAGAGCGACCACCTGTCGCTGGCAAGATCGAAGAGGATCTTGCCGTCCTCCATGACCGCTGTTTTCTGGTGTTCCGTCAGGAATGCTTCGATCGCGGCGGCAATCTGCTCAGGCGTCTGTGGCGACGTTGCGGAATCCGCGGAAGAGGCTCGAGGCGGAGGCATGCATGGAGCGTATCATCCGGCCGCTCTCTGATGAACCGGCAAGATCACCAGCCTTGTTGTGCGCGCAGATGCGTAATGTGCGCGACATGGTGGCGAGAATGCCAGGCATAGAGCATCGTCACCGTATCGAGCCGCTGGATGCCGCGTTCGGTGTGGTTCCATGTGCGCTGCCATTGCTCTTCATCCATGGACTCCAGCAAAGAGATCCAGCGGGCGTGCACGCCTTCGAGGATATTCAGCGACCACTCAATCGGCATCGCGTGGTCGGGCAGTTCCGCAAACGCCTTCTCGTTGTAGCCGGGTACCGTCGGCTCGTCCTCTGTAAGCGCGCGACATAGCCGATGAAATGCAGCCAAATGGGAGTCCGCCAGATGGTGAACAAGCTGACGAACCGTCCACCCGCCCTCGCGATACGGCGTATCGATCTGCTGTTCGTTCAACGAGCGAACCGCTTCGCGCAACTGTTCCGGCATCTCAGCAATCGTGAGAATGGCGTAGCGGCGGTCCTCGGGCGTAACTACAGCGGGCGGCTTGAATGGGCCGATGGGATAGCGAGGATCGTTGGACTCAGACATGGTGCATCCTTGTGAGACCAGCTTCGTGCAGAGATTGTAGCTTGTGTCGCCGATGTAAGCTGGCCGGGAGGTCCTCGGTGTTACAGCGCGTGTGCATTTCAGTCGGTCTGTTGGCGATTCTTGCGGCAGTGGGATGCTCGCGCGGAAGCCGTACCGAAGTCCTCGCAAACGCCGCGTCAAGTCCGGCGAAAGTCACGACTGAGACAGCCGCCAACTCGCCGACCGGCTATGTTGCCGGCGGATACCGTGGATTCGACCGCAATGACTATCCCGGCGATGATGTGATGGCCGCCATGCACAAGGTCTTCGCCTTCACCGGCTATTGGCTTACGAGTCCACCCGGAGCGAGCAGCAACACATGGCTGGGTAAGCGGACAGTCTTGAAGGCGCAGGGCTGGGGTTTTCTGGTGTTGGCGGACGGCAGACTGGATGCCGAAATTCTTAAAGCACAGAAGGCGGGGACTTCGGCCGCTGCGCAGGGGCGGCAGGACGCTGCGACTGCGATTGCGGCGGCCAGGCGCGAGGGCTTTCCCCCGCATACGATCCTCTTCCTCGACCAAGAAGAGGGCGGGCGTCTGCTCGATGAGCAGGCAGCCTATCTGCTCGGTTGGACCGAGGCCGTCGCGGGCTCTAACTATCGAGCGGGTGTCTACGCCAGTGGTCAACGCGTGGAGGACGACCCCGGCGTATGGATCGACACCATCGAAGACATCCGCGCGCGGGTGAAGAAACGTGGCCTGCACGAGGTATCCGTCTTCGACGCACTGGACCAATGTCCGCCGGCTCCGGGCTGCACCGTCAATGCGAAACCCCTGAGCACCGCTCCAGACCCTGACCTCACCGCGTGGCAGTATGCCCAATCGCCGCGCCGGCCGGAGATCACGAAGAGCTGCGCAGCAACGTACGCAGCTAACGGCAGTTGCTACGCGCCGGGCTTTCCCAATGTCTTTCTCGACATGGACATCGGCAACTCGCCTGATCCCTCGCATGGCCGTTAGCAGAAGCCGCGTATCCTTTAATGATGGCCGCAGTTCCGATCTTCCCTCCCCATCACGATCACAAACGCTACTTCTTTGAAACCCTTGGTCTCAACGAGCGTCTGTTGGAGCGCTGTCTGGGCGAGGCGTTGAGCGCGGGTGGAGATTTTGCTGATCTCTTCTTCGAAGCGGCCACGTCGACCTCCCTTGGCATGGACGAGGGCATCGTCAAAACCGCGGCACAGGGCGTCAGCGTCGGCTGTGGCGTACGCGTACTCAGCGGAGAGCGGACAGGATTTGCGTATACCGATGACCTCAGTGCAGAGAGGCTGCTGAAGGCCGCGCGTACTGCTGCGCTGATTGCAAGCGGACCGCAGACGACGCGCGTCAAGGGATTCCAGGAGGCACATGCGCCCCAGCTTTATCCGCTTGTTGGCGCCATCCCGGACGTGGAGATCGACGCCAAGCTTGAGTTGATTGCACGAGCTGACCGGGCGGCGCGTGCGTTCGATCCGCGCATCGTGCAGGTTCGCGTAAGGCTCAACGATGTGCTGCGGCGCATCCTTGTCGCCGCATCGGATGGCGGCTTCGCTTCAGATACGCGGCCGCTGGTGCGAATGGACGTAGCTGCTATCGCCAAAGATGAACATGAGACGGCACGCGGGTCGAGCGGCGGCGGCGGACGCGTGACGCTCGACTTTTTTACCGGAGCAAAGAGTCCAGAACACTTTGCAACCGAGGCCGCGCGCACTGCTGTGCTACAACTGGGCGCTGTCGCCGCTCCGGCCGGGGAGATGGAGGTGGTGCTGGGACCGGGGTGGCCCGGGGTGCTGCTGCACGAGGCCGTGGGGCATGGTCTGGAGGCGGACTTCAACCGCAAGAAGACCAGCGCGTTCGCCGGATTGATCGGGCAGCGGGTGGCATCGAGCAAGGTAACGGTTGTCGATAACGGACGGATGCCGGGGCGGCGCGGCTCGCTGAACGTTGATGACGAAGGCAACCAGACGCAGGAGACAGTGCTGATCGAGAATGGCGTCCTGCGCGGCTACCTGAGCGACAAGCTGAGCGCCCGGCTCATGGGCATGCCGAACACGGGCAGCGGACGACGCGAGAGCTACCAGGCGATTCCGATGCCCCGCATGACGAACACCTACATGCTCGCAGGTGAAGATGAGCCCGCCGACATCATCCGCAGCGTGAAGCGCGGGCTGTATGCGGTGAACTTCGGCGGCGGGCAGGTGGACATCACGACGGGCAAGTTCGTCTTCTCGGCGAGCGAAGCGTATCTGATCGAGGACGGGAAAGTGACCGCGCCGGTGAAGGGCGCAACGCTCATCGGCAACGGGCCCGAGTCGCTGAAGCATGTCTCCATGGTGGGTAACGATCTGGCGCTCGACGAAGGCATTGGGACCTGCGGAAAGAATGGGCAGAGCGTGCCTGTAGGGGTCGGCATGCCGACGGTGAAGCTGGATCGTATGACGGTGGGTGGGACGGCACGATGAAGTCCCGCACGATAAACGACGGTGAGATGAGTACGGCGATTGCAACCGAGCTGCTTGCTCTGGCAGAGCGGGCCGTTGAACTCGCGCGGCGCGCGGGAGCGGCGGACGCCGAGGCCGTCGCGTTCGAGGGGGAGGAGTTTGCAGCGCATGTGCGGCTGGGAGAGATCGACGAGCTTACGGAGTCGGGATCGCGGGCACTGGGGTTGCGGGTGTTCTTCGAAGCCGAGGGCGGCCAGCGGACGGCGAGCACATCGACCTCGGACTTATCGCGGGATGGGATCGCGCGGCTGGTGAGCGGAGCGGCGGATCTGGCGAAGGTGACGGGTGTCGATCCGTTTGCAGGGTTGCCAGATCCAGAAGCCTTCGGTTCGCTGTCGGTGAATGAGCTGGCGCTCAACTTCGAGGACGTGCATGCGATTCCATCGGCGGAGCGCATTGAGATGGCGCGGCGTTGCGAGGCGGCAGCCCTGGCGGCCGACACACGCATCCAGAACAGCAAGGGTAGCTCCTTCGAGCTGAACATGTCGCACCGTGTGATGGTGAACTCGCGCGGCTTTGCAGGCGAGTACCGGCGGAGCTACTGCGGATTTTCTGTGACGCCGATTGCACAGGATGCGAGTGGAGCGATGCAGTCGGACTACTGGTACTCGAGCGCGCGGACGTCGCGGCTGCTGGACAGCCCGGAGGAGGTCGGTCGCATCGCGGCGGCGCGTGCACTGCGGCGGCTGGGGGGACGCAGGGTGCCGACGTGCAGGGTGCCGGTGGTGTTTCCGCCGGAGGTTGCACGGGGGCTGATGGCGAACCTGCTGCATGCGGCGGATGGTGAAGCGATCTACCGGAATGCATCGATGTTCGCCAGCAAGCTGGGCGAGCAGGTGGCGGGCGAGAACATCACGCTGGTCGATGACGGGACGATGGTCTTCGAGCATGCGCTGAAGGATGGCGCTAAGGAAATCAAGCTCCGCGTGGGCGGATTCGGCACGTCGCCGTTCGATGGCGACGGACTGCCGACGCGAAGGACGGTCGTGATCGAGCGCGGCGTGCTGAAGGAGCTGCTGCTGAACACCTACACGGCGCGAAAACTTAACATGCAGTCGAATGGGAAGGCGTCGCGGGGGCTGGCAGGGGCGCCGGGGATCGGCGGCGGGAACTACTTTCTGGAGCCGGGCGAGTTGACCCAGGAGCAGATCGTCGGCGAGGTGAAGGAGGGACTGTTTGTGCTGAGCACGATGGGCTTCGGGGTGAACGTGGTCACCGGCGATTATTCCCAGGGAGCGAGCGGTCTATGGATCGAGAACGGCGAGCTGACGCACGCAGTGGAGGAGATTACGATTGCGGGGAATCTCAAGGAGATGTTCCGCAACGTGAGCGCGATTGGCAACGATCTTGAATTTCGTGGCGCGGGCGCCGTACCGACGGTGCGGATTGAGGGGATGACGGTGGCGGGAAGCTGAGGCGAGACGGCATACCCCCTCCCCCCTCTTTTTGTGCAAAGTCTTCAAAACAGATACTTTAGGCTTGGACTTGTGTCCAAAACGCAACATAGGTGTGGCGAAAAAGTATGCCCGGGAACCGATGGAGACGCTAGCGCAGAATGGGGGCCAGCGGAAGATCGAGCGTCTCGGTGTGCGGTGGAAGGCAGAGCCTGTCGCTGCAGGACTGGTAGCGAACCATGACGTGGAGCACGGCGCCGCGGGCGACGGGCTTGCGCGGGAGCTGGAGATGGAGGGTGAAGCTCGCCGTGCCGTGGAACATGCCGGTGGGCTGCCTGAGGACGGGATCGACGATGGTCTGGGGCCGGGGTTCGTCGACGCGGAGGAGCGTGACGGGATCGTCGGGGCCGAGGCCGATCTCGGTGGGGATGGGACCCCCGTCGGGCTCCTCCATGGCATAGATGTGCCAGCCGGGGTCGATCTTCGCGGTGAGCTGCAGGGTGAGACGTGCGCCGGGCGGGAGCGGCTTCGCGGGCAGACCTTGAAGGCTCCAGTGGGCTGGATTCGGCGGAGCGGCTGGATTCGGCGGAGCGGCGACGGCGAATGCGCAGGCGGAAGCGGAGAGAGCCGCCAGCAAGAGGGCGGCGCGGCGCTGACGGCGGCGGGTCATCGGGCGGCTTCCTGCGTGGTGGCGTTCAGTGGAACGAAGGCCGCCTGCAGGACGTTATGCGTGGCGGGGTCTTCGACCCAGGCGGCAACGGCGAGCGGGCCGGTGAGGCTGGTATCGGTGCTGAGGAAGTGCACGACACCGAAGCGATCGTTGTACTGCGCGTAGGCGGCGAGGTACTTGCCGAGAGCGGCGCTGACGGCGGCAGGATCGAAGCTGAAGGAGGCGTGAGACTCTCCGGTCACTGCAACAGGAAAGCCTTCGGCGGACGGCCGGGCGAGCGAGCGCACCACCATGGAGTGAAAGCGGATGCCATTCTCGCCGCTGTAGCGAACGTCCTGCTGGACGAGCGCGAGGTTGAGCACGAGCCTGGGCATTTTGGCATCCGGCGCTTTGCCGTCGGAGGTTGCGAGCAGCTTATGCAGCGTTTCCGGATCGGTGATCCTGACCGTGGCGTTGACCGCGACCGTGTGGCCGGGAGCGGCGGAGGCCTCGAGCTTCAGCGTGACGCCGGAGGGTGTGTTGAGCTGCTTATCGAGGTCAGCCGCGAGTGCCGCGAAGCTCTTCTGACTGTTGCTGCGCTCCCCACCCACGAAGCCGGGAGACTGGCCGTCGATGAAGGCTGTGGGTGTGCCGCCGATGTGATAGAAGCCGGCGCGCGCTACGGTTTCGGGATTGGCCAGCGGGTCGGGCTCGGGGATGTGCTGGTCAAAGGAGAGCGCGACAACCTCGGAGCGCGGATAGGCCTGGAGCACGCCGTCGAGGGCGAGATCGGCGCCGACGCAGGGGGCGCAGCCGGAGCCGGTGTAGAGCTCGAGCAGAACGGTGCGGCCGGTGGGCGGCGCGGTGTGGGGCGCCGGGGTGAAGGCGGCCGGGATGAGTTTGCGATACAGGGCATCGATCTCTGCGTCCATCCCCGCGGTGCCGCCGCCGTGGGTCTGCGCGTAAAGGCGGTGCAGCACGGACATGCCCTGCGCGTTGAGGCCGCCGTAGACCTCGGCGCGCTCCAGGTCGTCCAGGGCCTCAGCATCATGGTGGCGCGCATCGGCGATCTGGCCGCGGCTGAGAAGGATCGCCCCGAGCTCGGGCTCGATGGCGTGAGGATCAAAACCTTTGGTGCGGTCGAGCGCGGCGGCTGCTGCGTCCAGCTTGCCCTCGTGGAAGTAGACATCGGCGAGGGTCTGCAGATCGGCGGCGAGGGTCTGCTCGAAACTCTGCTGAATCTCGGTCGCGGAGGGCGCGGGGATCTTGTAGTTCGCGTAGGAGTGCCGGAGGTAGGCGGTGTAAAGGGGCAGTGTCGACTGCGTCACCGCGTCGGCGGCCCACTTTTCTGCGGACTTCAGATCGATGCCGCTGGGCATCGCCTCGGCGAGTTCATAGGAGACCTCATTCTCCTCGTTCGCGCGGTCGATACCGGCGCCGGAGTCATGGATCATGGTCTTTGCGAGCGCATGAATCTGCCTGACGCGATCGGGATGGACGCCGAGCAGAAGACGAAGCACCTTCAGGCGCGCCGCGCCCACGCGCTTGCTGTCGGGGAAGTCATGTACGAAGGCCTGAAGAGCGGCGATCTGACCGTCCGGGGTGGGGCTCGCCATCGCGGCCTTGTAGGCCTTCTGGTCGGCGGGAAGCTGCATGGCGGCCGCGGCGTTGTGCGTCTGTGCGGCTGCTGTCTGCACCGACAGGGGAAGGCCCATTGCGAGCCATGCAAAGGAGAGAAGGAGTCCTGGAACTCCACGGAAGCGTGTCATCATCTCAATCACGAACCTCGAAGCCGTGAGGCGAGTATAGCCAACGTGAGCGCGATCGGGAACGATCTTGAGAGCAGGTTGCGATGCGACGATCCAGATTGAGGGGATGACGGTCGCGGGCTCGTAGCTCCGGTGCTGTACCCCGTCCCTATTTTAGGGTTATCGGCTTAGCTTGATCTTCTGCTCTACGGTATCGTAGTGAGCTTTGACCACTGCCAGATCGGGCACTCGCTGGAGCGCCCAAGCGCGAATAACTTGTTCATTCTGCACTGAAACGTTTTTGCCGAGAATCAATCTCCTCAACCATCCCGGTTCGATCTTCACTTTCGACCCCCGGTGACGTGAAAGAACCAAACGGACTTCTTCCTCGTTACTCCACTCTGGACGCTTGCAGAAGAACCAGAACCCATTCGTATGGTGCGGATTATTAAGATCCATTTGAAGGGTATCCTCGTACATCACATCTCTCGCAGTTTCGAACAACGGCCCCTCGTTCACGAACTCTAAACAGTAACCAGAGTGATCTCCCGCGTACTTCGCCCAAAGGCTTAGATTGTCATAGCGTGTCGACATGGAATAAATACGGTAGTCCATCAATTCCGAATGAAGGGCCTCGGTGAGAATTCTCTGAAGAGTTTCCGAGCCATGAAGCTTAACGTTGTGGGTAATAATCTCTCGTTCTTTGTCCAACTCAGCGCGTGTCAAGTGAGGGCTGCGCTGGCTGAGTTTCGAGTACAGGAAGGCCCCCATCTGCTCTTCCGACAGCGGTGCAAGGCGCGGTCTTCCATCCGCTGGGTCGTTCAATTGATCCAGGTTCGGCAAGTACAATTCGTGTTCTTGAATAATGACGCGAAGCCGATCAAGATGCTCCGGCATAGCGAGGTTTGAGTACTTGTAAAGGTGGGGAACCGTCGCTTTAGGAGGGAGTGGAATTACCCCTTCGGTTTTAAGCGCATGTGTTTCGATCACTTGGATTCCTCCCCTATCTACCTTTGGTCTCTAGCCAGCCTAACCCTCCATCCACGTAGTTATGGGCCACCCGGGTCAGCGGGCGGTTCGTAGTTGCGACTAAGAAAGCAGATTCTCTTCGGGAATGACAGAAAGAAGAGCGATTATTCGACGAGCAAGCCTTTGCGGGGGCGGCGGTTGGCCTGGAGGACTCGCTTGCGGAGGCGGAGCGATTTGGGAGTGACCTCAACGAGCTCGTCGTCGGCAATGAACTCGATTGCCTGCTCCAGCGTCTGCTGCTTGTAGGGCACAAGGCGAAGGGCCTCGTCGGCGGAGCTGGCGCGCATGTTGGTCAGCCGCTTCTCGCGGACGGCGTTGACGTCGAGGTCGTTGTCGCGGGAGTGTTCGCCGATGACCATGCCCTCGTAGACCTCGGTGCCGTCGGGGACGAAGAGCACGCCGCGGTCCTGAAGACCATTAAGAGCGTAGGTGGTGGTGGTGCCGGCGCGGTCGGCGACGAGAGCACCGGTGGGGCGCTGCGGGATCTCGCCCTGATAGGGGATGTAGTCGGCGGCGATCGAGTTCATGACGATGGTGCCGCGGGTCTCGGTGAGCATCTCGTTGCGCAGGCCGATGAGGCCGCGGGAGGGGATTTTGAATTCGAGGCGCACGCGTCCGGAGCCGTGGTTGGACATCTTCACCATCTCGCCCTTGCGCGGCCCGAGGCGCTCGATGACGGTGCCGATGAAGCTCTCGGGGATGTCGATGGTGAGCAGCTCGGAGGGTTCCATGAGCTGATCTACACCGTCAACTGGGATGCGTTTGGTGACGATCTCGGGGCGCGAGACGAGCAGCTCGAAGCCTTCGCGGCGCATCATCTCGATGAGGACGGAGAGCTGCAGCTCGCCGCGGCCGAGGACTTTGAAGGTGTCGGGCGAGCCGGTGTCTTCGACGCGGATGGAGACGTTGGTGAGGAGCTCTTTGTCGAGGCGTTCTTTGAGATTGCGCGAGGTGACGAACTGGCCTTCGCGGCCGGCGAAGGGAGAGTTGTTGACCGAGAACTGAATGGCGATGGTGGGCTCGTCGATGGTGATGAGCGGGAGCGGCGCGGGGTTCTCGATGTCAGTGAAGCTTTCGCCGATGGTGATGCCGGGGACGCCGGCGATGGCGACGATGTCTCCGAGGACGGTCTCGGTGATGTCGGTGCGCTTGAGGCCGTCGAAGGAGAAGAGCTTGGTGATCTTGACGGTCTGGAGCGAGTGATCGCGCTTGGAGACGGCGACCTCCTGGCCGGTGCGGAGGGTGCCGTTGAAGACGCGCGCGATGGCGAGGCGGCCGAGGTAGTCGGAGTAGTCGAGGTTGGTGACGAGGATCTGCAGCGAGCCTTCGGGGTCGCCTTGCGCGAGGGGAATGGTGTTGAGGATGAGCTCGAAGAGCGGCTGGAGATCGGCGCCAGGTTCGGCGAGGTCCATGGTGGCGGTGCCGGCCTTGCCGTTGGTGTAGATGACGGGGAAGTCGAGCATCGATTCGTCGGCATCGAGATCGATGAAGAGGTCGTAGACCTCGTTGAGGACCTCTTGAGCGCGAGCATCAGGCCGGTCGATCTTGTTGATGACGAGAATGGGCGTGAGCCTGGCTTCGAGGGCCTTCGAGAGGACGTAACGCGTTTGCGGCAGCGGACCTTCGGAGGCGTCCACGAGCAGGACGACGCCGTCGACCATCTTGAGCGCGCGCTCGACCTCGCCGCCGAAGTCGGCGTGGCCAGGGGTGTCGACGATGTTGATCTTGGTGTCTTTGTAGTGAATTGCCGTATTTTTGGCGAGGATGGTGATACCGCGCTCGCGCTCGAGGTCGTTGGAGTCCATGACGCGCTCGGCGACGGTTTCGTTGGCGCGGAAGGTGCCGGACTGGCGCAGCATCGCGTCGACGAGGGTGGTTTTGCCGTGGTCGACGTGGGCGATGATGGCGATGTTGCGGATGGGCTGCGCGGCGATAGCGGTGCTCACTGGGGGAAGTTCCTGTTCTGACACGAGATAGCCGCCCTTCAAGAGCGGGCTAGCGCAAAAAGAAGGCAACCGGTTAAGTTTATCGCACGGTGGCGTGTGGCGGTGGGGCAGCGGTAAGGTGCAGAATCACAGGACGTTAGGGCGGGCGCGATGAAGCGATGGATTTGGGCGTTGGCGGTGGTGGGCGGGTGGTGTTTTGTGGCTTCGGCGTGGGCGCAGGGTGGGGTTGTGGCCAGGCGGATGGTGGTGATCGATCAGGACGGGGCGGGGCCGGGCGGATCGGACCAGATGTCGATGCTTCTTCTGCTGCAGTCGCCGGATGAAGGCGGAAAGATGAGGGCGGCATCGGGAAAAGCAGGTCCTTCCGCTTCGCGTTGCTCAGCGTCAGGATGACAAGAGATGGGGTCAGGCTTCAGCGCGGCTAGAATTCTTGCTGTGGGCGCGGAGTTTGAGTTCGAGCGGAGAGTGGAGTTTCGTCCGGAAAGGGCGGAGGAGATTCTGCGCGAGGTGCCGGCGGCGCCGGGGGTGGTTTGCCTGCGCGGCGAGCGGGAGACGGACCAGCCGTATCTGACGCGGGTGGCGGACATGCGGCGCAGGGTGAGGCGGCTGCTGGGCGAGCCGGAGCCCGTGAGTGAAGCGGTGGTGTTTTCGAAGCGGCTGAATTTACGCGAGCGCGTGCGCTGGATTGAGTGGACGCGGACGGGGTCGGAGTTTGAGTCGAATGTGCTGCTGTACTCGGCGGCGCGGGCGATCTTCGGGGCCGAAGAGGCGAGGAGAAGATTGCATCTGCATGCGCCCTATGTGCTGCGGGTGACGATGACGCATGAGCATCCGCGGGTGTATGCGACCAACCGGCTGGGGCGGAAGATGCTGGGCGAGGCGGTGGGGCCGTTTCCTTCGCGGGCAGTGGCGGAGCGGTACTGCGATGCGATGCTGGATCTGTTCAAGCTGCGGCGGTGCTGCGAGGACCTGGAGGTGAGCCCGCAGCATCCGGGATGCGCGTACGGCGAGATGAAGATGTGCATGGAGCCGTGCAAGGCAGCGTGTACGCGCGAGGAGTATGCGGCGGAGGCGCGGCGGGTGCGGGATTTTCTGTGGACGAATGGGGCGTCGATGCTCGCGGAGGTGGCGGCAAGACGCGAGGCCGCGAGCGAGGCAATGGACTTTGAGCAGGCCGCCGCGCAGCACAAGATGTGGGAGAAGGTACACGCGGCGGCGGGGCTGGTGGATGAGCTGGTGGGGCCGCTGGCGGAGCTGCGGGCATTGATTGTGCAGCGGGCTGCTCCCGTTGAGGGTGAAGCGGTGCAGGAGACCGCGGCGGTGTTTGTGTTTGAGAAGGGGAGGATCTGCGGGCCGGAGCGGCTTGCGACGCTGGGGGTGCGGGCGGTGCGGGAGCAGACGGCGGTGGGGAGCTCGTTATTTGCGCAGCCGCTGATGCTGGAGGCGATTCCGCTTGACCACCCCAGCGAGCAAGCTCCCACCCCAGCAAACAAGTTTGCTGGGGACCCCGATGCTCGCCGGGGACCCCGGGAAGAGACGAGCGAGTCAGCACAACCAGCGAGCGAGTCAGCGAGTCGGCAAGTCAGCGGGATGCTGAGTCCGGAGGAGCGGGCGAAGGGTGTGGTGGCGCGGCTGGAAGAGCGCGCGGCGGAGAACGAAGAGCCGGAGGCGGCCGAGCGTGGGGACTTTCTGGCGATTCTGCGGCGCTGGTACTACAGGCCGGAGAAGCAGCGCGCGGGCGCGGTGCTGCTGCCCAACCGCGATGGCGGATGGCCGATGCGGCGGCTGCTGAATGCGGCGGCGCGCGAGGCGCTGGGTAGGCCGCGAGAGATGGCGCCGGTGGACCGGGACTCAGCGCGGGAGGCCGCCAAGGAGATGAAGACGCGGGTGCTGCATGAGGGACGCGAGGGTGTGGAGCGGGTGGTGCCTGTGCTGCCCAAGCGAGCGCGGAGAACGAGTGTCACGCCGGGAGATGTGGCCCCGGACAAATGAGCGGAGCGACCGGTGTGGGCGGCGGGAGATGCTCTGCGCGGAGTGCCCGCGGAGGCGAAGAGCGGTCACAACTCAGCGCCGGCGGGCAGCTTCTGTCCTTTTCCCGTCCGGCCTCCCGCTATAGACTCGCCGCATGCGTCGATTTTCATCCTTCATCCTGATTGCCGCGATTTGCCTCAGTACGGTTGCGGCCTGCGCCCAGCACCTCTCCGCCGACGGCGCTGCGCAGACCTTCAACGCCCTCTCCGACCAATACTTTCAGCAGGTCTACTTTCACTTCTCGCCCACCGCCGGCACCTCCGCCGGCCTGCACCAGTACGATGCGCAGCTGGAGGACTACACGGCCGCCGGTGTCGAGAAGCAGGCCGCCGCGCTGCATGAGTGGGAGAAGAAGATCGAAGCCATCGACGCCTCCGCGCTCGACGCCGAGCCCGCCGCCGACCGCGACATCCTGCTCAACTCCATCCGCGCCACGCTGCTGCAGCTTGAGGTGATCCGCGGCTGGGAGAAGAATCCTGACGCCTACTCGAGCGGCGTCACCGGCTCCATCTTCGTGCTCATCGAGCGTCCTTACGCTCCGCTCGACACCCGCCTGCGCGCCGCCATCGAGCGCGAGAGGCTGATCCCGCAGGTCTTTGCCGACGCGCGCCAGAACCTCAAAGACCCTCCGCACATCTACACCGAGATCGCGCTGGAGCAGATCGACGGCGATATCAGCTTCTTCCAGAACGACGTGCCGCAGGCCTTTGCCTCCGCCACCGACAAAGGCGAGCTTGCGGAGTTTCAAAAGACCAACGCCGCTGTCATTGACGCGCTCAAGAGCTACGCCGCGTGGATGAAGTCCGAGCTGCTGCCGCGCTCCAACGGCGACTTCCGCTACGGCGCCGACACCTTCCGCAAGGCGCTCGAGTACAACGAGATGGTCGACACTCCGCTCGATCGTCTGCTCGCCATCGGCTACGCGGACCTGCACAAGAACCAGGCGGAGTTCGCGCGCGTCGCCAGAGAGATCGACCCGGACAAGACTCCGCAGCAGGAGCTCGCCGAGCTGGGTTCAATTCATCCAGCGCCAGCCGATCTTCTCAAAGCATTTCAGGCCGGCTTCAACTCCGAGATTGCCTTCATCCGCTCGCACCACATCATCACCCTCCCCTCGGACGTCCAGCCCACGCTTGAAGAGACGCCGCCCTTCATGCGCGCCACCACGCAGGCCTCCATGGATGCGCCCGGCCCCTTCGAAACCCACTCGGCAAAGGCCTACTTTAATGTCACGCTCCCTGAAGCAGACTGGAGCGCGCAGAAGACCAGCGAGTACATGTCCGACTTCAACATCGGCACGGTCGTCTCCATCAGCGTGCATGAGGCCTATCCCGGACACTACGTGCAGTTCCTGTGGGAGCCGCAGTTTCCCTCCACCATTCGCAAGCTGCTCGGCGCCAACACCACCATCGAAGGCTGGGCGCACTACTGCGAGCAGATGATGCTCGACGAGGGCTACAACGCGCCGGGCGTCGGCACCAGCGCCGCGGCAGGAACGAAAGAAGCCGAGCGTCAATCGAAGCTCATCCGTCTCGGCCAGTTGCAGGACGCTCTGCTCCGCGACGCGCGCTTCATCGTCGCCATCCGCATGCACACCGGCGTCGGCGGCGCACTCACCATCCCTCAAGCCGAAGACGTCTTCGTCACCGAGGGCTACCAGGCCCGCCCCATCGCCGAGATGGAGGCCAAGCGCGGCACCTCCGACGCGCTCTACCTCTACTACACGCTCGGCAAGCTCGAGATCCTCAAGCTCCGCGCCGACCTCAAGAAGAAGGAGGGCCCGGCCTTCTCGCTGGAGCGCTTCCACGACGACTTCATGCGCCAGGGCTTCGCCCCCGTGAGCATCATTCGCAAGACGATGTTGCATGACGACTCTCCCGTGCTCTAGGCTGTGCGGCGGTGCTGTTCGCGCCTTAGCCATTGCACGGCAGGTTTCCCCTCGAGACGCATCAAAGTCGCTCGCATCGAAGTCACTCGCATCGAAGTCACTCGCATCAAAGTCGCTCGCATCGAAGTCGCTCGCATCGAAGTCGCTCGCATCAAAGTCGCTCGCATCAAGGTCGCTCGCATCAAGGTCGATTGATACCATCGTTCAAGCTCCCCGAGGAGAGTAGGAATACCTCATGTCTGCCATGAAAGTTCGCAAGGCTGTGTTTCCCGCAGCCGGATTTGGCACTCGCTTTTTGCCCGCCACCAAGGCAACTCCCAAGGAGATGCTCCCGCTCGTCGACAAGCCGCTGATCCAGTACGGCGTGGAGGAGGCCGTCGCCGCCGGCTGCACGGAGATCATCATCGTCACCGGGCGGGGCAAATCCTCGCTCGAGGATCACTTCGACAAGTCCTACGAGCTCGAAACCGCGCTCGAAGCCCGCGGCAAAACGGCGCTGCTGGAGATGGTGCGCGCCGTCTCGCATCTCGCCAAGATCAGCTACACGCGCCAGCCTGACGCGCTCGGGCTCGGCCACGCCGTCCTGCAGGCCAAGCAGCTCGTCGGCAATGAGCCCTTCGCCGTCATCCTGCCCGACGACGTCGTCGACGCTCCCATCCCCTGCCTCAAGCAGATGGTCGATGCCTTCGAGCAGACCCAGGCCTCGATCCTCGGCTCCGAGATCGTGGAGGGCGCGGCCATCTCGTCCTATGGCTGCCTCGACTGCACCCAGGACCCCGACGATCCGCGCCTGCTCGACGTGCACAGCATGGTCGAAAAGCCGAAGCCCGAGGAGGCGCCCAGCCAGCACGCCATCATCGGCCGCTACATTCTTACGCCGCGCATCTTCTCCATGCTGGAGACGATAAAGCCCGGTGCGGGCGGAGAAATTCAACTCACCGACGGCATCCGCGCCCTCCTGCAATATGAGAAGGTCTACGGCTTCACCTACCAGGGCACGCGCTATGACGCCGGTGACAAGGTCGGCTTCCTCAAGGCCAACATCGAGTTCGCTCTCAAGCGCGACGATCTCGGCCCGCGCTTCCGTGAGTGGCTGAAGCAGCAGAGCTTCTGACCGTCCGCCGTCCGTTCTGGGCCAGTACACCGCGTGAATCCTGCATCCAACGCGTCAGGCGGCCCTTTGGCCGGATGAACGCAAAACAACCATGGATAAAGGGATTGAGAAGCAGGACATCACCCGTCCGGCGCACCCCAAAAACGCGAAGGGCAAGCCCGGAGCCAAGCCCTGCTGGAGCTCCGGCGCGAAGACCATCGTAGGCACCGCCGTCTCCGCCGCCAGTCGCATCTGGTACACCGTCAACAACGGAACGCTCGCCGAGATCTACTTCCCCGACGTCGATCAGGCCAATACCCGCGCCGTCCGGTTCATCGTCACCGGCAGCCGCAAGTTCTTCTCCGACGAGCTCAACGATGCCACGCATCACGTCGAATGGCTCGAGGTGGGCGCACCCTCCTGCCGCATCGAATCGCGCTCGAACTCAGGCCGCTACCGTCTCACCAAGGAGATCGTTCCCGATCCAACACGCGACACGCTGCTGCTGCGCTGCCGCTTCATGCCGGCCAAGCAAGAAGATTTCAAGCTCTATCTGGTCATCGACGCGCACATCGGCGACCGCGGCGAACGGAACGACGCCTGGGCCGGCACCTACAAGGGCGCTCCCATGGTCTTCGCGCAGCGCGGCAACCTCAGCCTCGCCTGCATGACCTCGCCGCCGTCTCCAAAGACCAGCGTCGGCTACGTCGGCAGGTCAGACGGCCTCACCATGCTCTGCCGGCACAAGCAGCTGCCTGACGCCAATCACGCTCCGGACGGCAACGTCGCCATGACGCTGGAGATCGACTACAAGAGCTCCAAATCCAAAGACGGCAGCTTCCTCGTCGCCATCGGCGCCGGCAGCGACTCCGCCGAGGCCGCACAGCAGGCGCGAGCCGGCGTCCTCGAAGACTTCGACATCACCCGCGATCTCTTCCTTCGCCAATGGCGCGAGAAGCAGGCCGGCTTCCATGACATGGCCGATCTCTCCGGCCACAAGCTCGACCTCTACCGCGTCAGCACCTCGGTGCTGGAGAGCCATCAGTCCAAGCGCTTCCGCGGCGGCTTCGTCGCCAGCCTCTCGCTGCCCTGGGGCTTCGCTCGCGGCGACAAGGATGTCGGCGGCTATCACGTCCTCTGGCCGCGCGACACCGTCGAGACCGCACTCGGCATGCTGGCTTCAGGCGACGCCCACAGCGCCCGCTCCACGCTCTTCTATCTCCAGTGCACCCAGGACGCCGGCGGCGGATGGAGCCAGAATCTGTGGCTCGACGGCACACCGCACTGGAGCGGCGTCCAGCTGGACAACGTCGCGCTGCCCATCATCCTCGCCGACAAGCTGCATCGCGAAGACGCGCTCGGCGGCGTCAATCCCACCCGCATGGTGCACGACGCCATCAGCTTTCTTCTGCGCCACGGCCCGGTCACGCAGCAGGATCGCTGGGAGACCACGCCCGGCTACTCGCCCTACACCATGGCCACGCAGGTGGTCGCTCTGCTCGCCGCCGCCGGCTTCGCCGAACGCGAAGGTCTGCCGGCCCGCGCCGCCTTCCTCCGCTCCACCGCCGACGCCTGGAACGACGCCATCGACGAGCTCACCTACGTCGAAGACACGCCGCTCGCCCGCGCCCACTCCGTTCGCGGCTACTACCTTCGCCTCGCCCCGCCGCGCCGCATCGAAGGCCGCGCCATCGGCCACCTGCGCATCAAGTTGCCCAACGTCCCGCGCGGCCCCAAGACCCGCCGCGCCATCGACATCCTCAGCCCCGGCGCGCTCGCTCTGGTCCGCTTCGGCCTGCGCGCGCCCGACGATCCCCGCATCCTCTCGACCCTCAAGCTCATCGACGCCACCCTCCGCCGCCAGACCAAGACCGGCCCGGGCTGGGTCCGTTCCACCGACGACGGCTACGGCGAACACGCCGACGGCCGCCCCTTCGACAAGACCGGCATCGGCCGCTGCTGGCCGCTGCTGGCCGGCGAACGCGGCCACTACGAGCTCGCCGCCGGCCGCCGCCGCGCCGCGCTCGATCTCCTCAAGACCATCGCCCGCCAGACCAGCCAGTGCGGCATGATCCCCGAGCAGGTCTGGGACGGTCCCGACATCCCCGCGCGCTTCCTGCTCAACGGCCATCCCTCCGGCTCCGGCATGCCGCTCGCCTGGGCCCACAGCGAGTACATCAAGCTGCTCCGCTCGCTTCACGCGGGCGAGGTCTGGGACCGCATCCCGCAGACCGAAGAGCGCTACATCCGCCAGCGCCACACCGCCGGCTTCCAGATCTGGACGCCCGATCAGCGCCGCGCCTGGCTCACCGCCGGCAAAGACCTCCGCTTCGACCTCACCGCACCTGCGCGCGTCCGCTGGACCGCCGGCCGCGCTCGCGGCACCGCCAAAACCACCGACACCGGCTTCAGCCTGCACTGCGCCACGCTCCGCACGCGCGATCTCGCTGCCAACGCCGCCATCAAAATCACCATCGAGCCCCAGAACCCCGCAAGCAACAAAGCAAAGACGTCCAAGGCAAAGAAGCAGAACGAAAAGCCCAAACCGCAGAAGCCCGAATCCTTCATCGTTCGTGTCCGCGGCTAGCGCGCCCAAGCCCCGCCTTTTCCCACTTCACGCGCTCTCTGCTACGTTGAAGGCTGGCATGCTCCTGGCCACGCGCACACGGTCTCCGGCAATTCCGCTTCTCGTCGCCGCAATTCTCTGCGCCCTGCTGTCCTGCTCCGCGCGCGCGCAGCAGCAGCAGCAGCAGCAGCACCGCCCCATGGACGTGCCCGACAACACCGCCACCTCCGCGCCCGAGCGCACGCGCCTCATCCTCAAAGACGGCACCTATCAGCTCATGCTCAGCTACAAAGTCGTCGGCAACGTCGTCCGCTTCCGCAGCGCCGAGCGCAACGGCGAAGTAGAAGACATCCCGCTGTCACTCGTCGATCTCCCCGCCACGGAGCGCTGGAAGCGAGAGCACACGCCTGGCGCGCAATCTTCCGCACAACAGGCGCCCGTCCTCAGCCCCGAGCTCGCCAAAGAGGAGGCCGAGCGCGCCGCCCTCACCCCCGAGATCGCTCCCGACCTGCGTCTGCCCGAAGAAGACAGTGTGCTCGTGCTCGACACCTTCCGCGCCGCGCCCGAGCTCGTCCCCCTGGCGCAACCCGGCTCCGACCTCAACAAAGAGACCGCGCACGGCGTCCTCAAAGGTCCGGTCAACCCCCTCTCCAGCCCACACCGCCTCGTCGACATCCCACGCGAGCGCGCCGACATCCAGCTGCACGTCTCCGATCCCGTCTTCTTCGTCCGCATCGCCACACCCGCCGACAACACCGCCGTCGACAGCGGCGGCCCCGCGTTCACCGTCGACACCCATGGCGCCAGCGGCCGCGCCACCCCCTCCGGCGGCAGCGCCGACAGCATCTACGTCATCGAGCGCGTCGACGTCCGCACCGACCTCCGCCGCGTCGACAGCTTCCGCCTCGGCCTGCTCGGCAGCGGCCGCAGCCAGCCCGACATCATCGAAACCCGCGCCGATCTACTTTCCGGCGGCCGCTGGCTCAAGCTCAGCCCGCTTCAGCCGCTGGAGTTCGGCGAGTACGCGCTCATCGAGGTGCTCGACCCCGGCGCCGTCAACCTCGACGTGTGGGACTTCGGCGTCCACTCCGACGCCCCCGAAAACGCCGAAGCCATCCACCCCGAACCCCAACGCCCGCCCACCCTCGAACGCCGCCGCCGCTACTGAAGCTCTCGACTTCAGACAACAGCCAAACGCCGGACGCCCCGCATCCCGATTTTGAGATGGGGGGTTTCGCACCATCACAGGAAGAGACTTCCGATCTGCTTCTCAGGTCTACTTGTCAGATCTACTTGTCAGATCTACTTAACCGCCGCTGCCCTCACCGCTACGCATGCCGCGACGTCTTCAGCACCGGCATCGACGCCAGCACCTCCGCGTCGGCGACGGCAATCTGGTCGCGCCCGCGCGCCTTGGCGTGATACATCATCGTGTCCGCCGAGCGGATGATCGCATGCAGCGTCTCCCCATCCTGCGGGTACGTCGCCAGGCCAAAGCTCGCCGTCAGATGCAGGTTCAGCCCCTCGCCGCTCAAAAACTTGGTCTCGATGATCTGCCGGCGCAGCTCGTTCGAGAGCTCCTTCGCCGCCGGCTTGTCCAGCCCGCGCAGCAGCGCCACAAACTCATCGCCGCCATAGCGGAAGCCCGCGTGGTCCGGGCCCAGCGTGCGCTTGATCACGCCGCCCACCTCGGCCAGCAGCCGCGATCCCACCAGATGCCCATGCGAATCGTTCACGCTCTTGAAGTGATCCAGATCAAGAAACAGCAGGCTGAAGTGCGGCTGTATGGGAATCACGCGCGGATCGCTCTCCGCCGCAATCTCGCGCTCCAGCATCGTGTAGAGATAGCGTGCGTTGAACAGCCCCGTGCAGTCGTCGGTGATGCTGAGGTGCTGCACCAGCTTCACGTAGCGCGCATTCGCCAGCGCAATCGCCGCGTAGTCGCACAGCACGCGCAAGAACGAGATCGAGGAGTCCGGCAGCAGGTCCAGCTTGCTGTTGTGCAGCTGCAGCACGCCCAGCGTCCGTCCGCCGTGCCGGATCGGCAGGCACGCCACCGACTGCAGATTCAGCTCCGGATGCTGTTTTGCAAATCGCGACCAGTCCGGGTCCACGCTCACGTCCGGCACCACCAGCGGGTTTCCCGTCGCCGCCACGTAGCCGGAGATGCCTTCGCCCAGCTTGATCCGCAGGTCCGCGATATTCTCCGTGTCAATCCCGGCGTGCAGCGCGTAGTACAGCTCGCCCGCCTCTTCGTCCAGCATCAGCAGCGACCACTGCTCCGGGCCGAAGTACTCTTCCATCTGGCTCAGGATCGCCCGCAGCAGCGGCTCCAGCTCAAGGTTCGCCGTCAGCGCCCGCGCCACCTCGTGGAAGACCCGCAGGTGATCAAGCTGACGGCTTCCTATCAACTCGGCATTGCGCCTGTCTGCCACGTGCGTTCCAAAGGAGCTAGAAAGACCATTCTCTCCAGAAGCACAAGGATAGCGCAAAATGGTTGCTGTCTTTGAAGGCCGTTTCGTGTCAAGAGTTTGCACTCTAGATGCATCGGCAGCCTTATGCCGGCCGTGAATCGAGTCTCAAAACGGGACACAACCCTGTCTAACCGCCGATGTGCACCATCGACCGCGACGGCTTCAAAAACCCCGGCTCGCCGATGTGGTGCCGCGCCTCTTTCCGATCTACGATCCCCCGGATCAGCCCGCGCAGCTCCTCGTCGGTCGCTCCGCGCCGCATCGGGCCCACCAGGTCATGGTCGCTCTGCGAAAACAGGCACGTCCGCACCTTGCCGTCCGAGGTCACCCGCACCCGGCTGCATTGTCCGCAGAACGGATGCGACACCGGCGCGATGATCCCGATCTCGCCGCGGCCATCGTCGAAGGTAAACCGCCGCGCCGTCTCCGAAACGTGGTTCGCCGGCAGCGCCACCAGCGGACGCACCGCGTTCAGCCGCGCCACAATCTCGTCCATCCGTACCACGGCCTCCGGCGTCCAGCTGCGGTCCTCCTCCAGCGGCATCCACTCGATGAACCGGACAATGACACCTTCCTTGCGCGAAAACTCGGCAAATGCCTCGATCTCGCCGTCGTTGAAGCCGCGCAGCAGCACCGCATTCACCTTCACCGGCCCCAGCCCCGCGTCCTGCGCCGCCCGAATCCCGTCGCGCACCCGCTCAAAGCTCCCCGGCACCCGCGTGATCCGCGCAAAGGTCTCCGCATCCACCGCATCCATGCTTACCGTCACCCGGTTCAGCCCGGCCTGCTTCAGCTCCCGAGCCATCTTCGCCAGCAGATGTCCGTTGGTCGTCAGCGCTAAATCAAGACGCTCCAGCCGCTTCTCCGGCGCAAAGGCAGGCCGCAGCCGCGCCGTCTCCCGGATCAGCTCCACCAGCCCCCGCTGCAGCAGCGGCTCGCCTCCCGTCAGCCGGATCTTCTCAATCCCCAGCGAGACAAACAGCCGCACAATCCGCGCATACTCCTCAATCGGCAGCTCGCTGTAAACCGCCCCCTCGTTCCCCGTCCGGCAGTACACGCAGCGGTAGTTGCAGCGGTCCGTCACCGAGAGCCGCAGATCGGTGATCGCCCGCCCGTACTTGTCCCGCAATCCCACGCCGGCTCCCGTCACCTTCGGCCGCGCAGCCTCCACAACCTCGCGCCGGAGATCTCCGGGCGATATGTACGTCTCGGGCTCAACGTACATCTCAGGATTAACGGTCGGTGGCAGCGTCACGGCCATAAGCAACAGTACTTCTTCGGATGCAATTTTCCCAGCCCGGCCACAGCTTCCGTGCCATACTGTGGCAACCTGGGCCCGTTTGATGATTCGACGCCCCCCTCGCCGCGGTTTGCTCCTCGCCGCCCAGGAAATGCTTTATGGTATTGCCGTTCCACATCCCGGCATGGATTCGCCAGCAGGCGTGGCCGCTCGGGCTTCTCGCCGCGGTGCTGCTGATCATCGCCTTCCTGCTCCGCATCTCCGCCTGGTTCCGCCAGCACTCGCTCCGCCGCAAGCGCGCGGGCGTCACCCAGGACAGCTTCACCGCCTACCTGCAGCAGTACGGCTTCGATCCCGTCATCGCCTCGTCCACCTACCGCTACCTGCAGGAGGTCCAGCTCGTCCCGTTCCCCATCCTGCCCAGCGACGCGCTCGACGAAGACCTCGGCCTCGACTCCAACGACATCGACCAGGCCGTCCGCGATCTGACCATCGCGCTGCGCCGCGAATACAGCCCCGGCCTCACTCCCAACCCGGTGGTCACCGTCGAAGACCTCATCCGGCTGCTGCAGGCCTCGCCCCGCATCTCGCGCTCCACCGCTGCCTGAGCTTCGCACCGCGGCCTGAGCTTCGCACCGCGGCCTGACATCATCCCATCTCAGGACCAGAAAAAAACGCGAAGCTTTCCAGCCTCGCGTCCACGCGAATCCATCATTTTTGACCACTTTTGCGTGGATGCCGCCGCTTAGATTCCCACCACAAACTCCACATCCTGTTGATCGCCCGAGTGGGCATACACGTCATACGGCGTGCGCCGATGGAACTTGTACCGCGCCCGAAGTTCCCGGCCCACGACTAACCCTATGGCCAGCACAGTGATACCGGCTGAAACCAAGCCTACGTTCCGCATAAAGGTCCCGCCATCCTCCACGGAGAGGTCCGCAAACTGGCGCGCCCCGCGAAGTGAACTTTCGTGTTTCATGCGATGGATGATAGCGCAGCCTCGCGAATCTTGTGTATCAAACCGTCTGCGACCTCTGTGCAAGTTGCATCCGAGTCAACATTTACGCTGAAAAACCGCCCAAAATTCTATGCAAACCAACCACAACCATATCTCGTGTGCCGATGGACGCCGGTGCAAAGGCTACGTCTTTGCGGGCGTATTTGCCGCCGGGGCCGATGTTGCCGCGCCGCCCGCCGGCGCTGCACTCTCTGTGGACTTGGATGCTGCCGCCTCGCCCCCACTGGCACCGGCCGCGTCGTTTCCGGAAGGTGCTGCCGTCTGCGGCTTCGCTGAAGAGTACAGGTCCTTGTACCATCCGCTGCCCTTGAACTGGATCGCGGGTGCAGTCAGCGTGCGTTCCAATCGTCCGCCGCAGTGCGGACAGACGGTCAGCTCCGGATCGGAGAACTTCTGAATCTTTTCCGTGCGGCGGCCGCACTCCTGACACTGGTACTCGTAAAGCGGCATAGCTCTTCGTTGTTCTCTCCTGCTCCAGAATACAAGCCCGGGCCGCCATGGAGCCTGAGGCCTGCTCATTCGCGCCGCGACAGGTTCAGCCGTACCGTGTGGAGTGCATTACCGAAGTTCGAACCGCTCGCAAGCAAGTTGGTTACCACTCTCCGGCACTTGGATTACCAAGTACATCTTTCGTGGTAGAGAATCTGGGATTAGCTTCTCTACAGAAGAAAAAAAGTTGAAGGCGAGGATTCCACCAGGTTGGTGGTCTTCCCGCAGGTTGCAGCGGATTTACCCATGCCGCAAAAAACAGGATGAGTCAGCCGGAGAGCCTGTGGCCTCTGAGGGACGCGTCAATGTTTGTTTGCGTGACGTGACGACGATTACTGCGCGTGGTTCGACCAGGACATGTGCGAAGAAAAACGGCAGGTGCAAAGCAGGAGGGGGCAGAAGCCCGCCCTGTAACCGGCATCTCCCCCCAGAAGCCGGCAGCCTGCGGCACGGAGAGCAAGAATGCGATTGAAATGGACGATGCTGGTGGCGACTGTGGCGTGTGGCGCAGCCCTGCTGCCCCAAATGAGTTTTGCGGATTCGACGGTTACGTTGAAGCTGACGACCGTGGGCCCCAGCAAGGATGGAATCTATATCTATCCCTACGGCTTCACTGTGAATGGGTCGACAGCGACGACCGGTCTCATGTGCCTGAGCTTCGATCAGGAGATATGGACCGGCGAGTCCTGGACTGCCACCGTCGCGTCCATTCCGGCGAACGATACTGTGGTTCCCAACCTGGACGCGACCCAGCAGAAGGAAGATGCCTACCTTTTTTCTCTCCTAGACAACCCTTCCTACAGCTCGGCTGAATCGCAAGATGCGTTGCAGTATGCGGTATGGGCAGTGGGTGAGTACAGCGACGTTGAAAACTATCTTGTCGGCTACTCCGATACGACGCTGTGGAACGACGCTTCCTCGCTGGTGACCCAGGCACAGGATGCTGTCAACAACGGTTTCACCGGCGCGGGATATGAGATCTATATTCCGGTCCCCGGCACCCAGATACCGTCCGGGGATGGAATCCCTCAGACCTTCATCGGCATGGCGCCGGCGCCTGAGCCATCGAGCCTGGCGTTGTTTGGCACCGGTTTGCTTGGAGCGGTCGGCGTTCTCAAGCGCAAGTTGCGGAAGGCGCAAGCCTGAGGCATGCGGGGAGGCGAGGCAGGAACCCACGTCTCTTGGGGGAGAGACGTGGGGCTCGCCTAAGTTCCCGTACGGGCCACGAAATACCAAGGCCGTCCTTCGGGACGGCCTTTCGGCGTCAGAGGCTGCTCTTCGAGTGACCGCAAGCCCGCTTTTCCGCAGGGCATGCCTCAAAACCCGCATTGCCACACATCTACCCTCGCCGTACCATCGCCTCAGTGGCCGCTCCCTTCAACCCCTCGAATAAAAATCAGCCGGCAGCCTCCAACAGGCCCGCGCAGAACGTCGCCCGAAGCCATGCCGCGCAGGCCGAGCGCCTGGTCTCCGCCGGGGCACTCGATGACGACTCCCAGTTCGATCTCAAGCTCCGCCCCAAGCATCTCTCCGAGTTCATCGGCCAATCCAAGGCGAAGGAGCAGCTGTCGATCGCGCTCCAAGCCGCCAAATCGCGCGGCGAGGCGCTCGATCATGTCCTGCTCTTCGGCCCTCCCGGCCTGGGCAAGACGACGCTCGCGACGATCATTGCCAACGAGCTCGAAGTTGGCTTCCAGCAGACCAGCGGCCCCGCACTGCAGATCCAGGGAGACCTGACCGCGATTCTCACCAACCTTCGCGAGAGGCAGGTGCTGTTTCTCGATGAGATTCACCGCCTGCAGGCCGTCCTCGAAGAGAAGCTCTACACCGCGCTCGAGGACTACCAGATGGACATCATCATCGGGCAGGGTCCCAGCGCCCGCACACATACCCTGGAACTGAAGCCCTTCACTCTGGTTGGCGCAACGACGCGTCCCGGCCTGCTCTCGTCGCCGCTGCGTTCGCGCTTCGGCATCCTGCTGCGGCTCGAGTTCTACACCGAAGATGAGCTGCGCTTCATCGTGGAGCGCTCAGCAGAGGTCCTCGGCGTGCCCATCGACCACGAGGGCGCCGCGGAGATCGCCATCCGTTCCCGTGGAACTCCGCGCATCGCCAATCGTCTGCTGCGCCGCGTGCGCGACTTCGCGGAGGTGCGCGCCGCCGGCCGCATCGATCTGCCCACGGCACAGGCTGCGCTGGCCCTCCTGGAGGTCGACGCGCATGGCTTTGACGAGCTGGATCGGCGCCTGCTTCGCACCATCATCGAAAAGTATGATGGAGGCCCGGTCGGCATTAACACACTCGCGGCCGCGCTCGCCGAAGAGCAGGACGCGCTCGAAGAGGTCTACGAACCGTTTCTCATTCAGATCGGCTTTATCGACCGCACTCCCCGCGGCCGCGTTGCCACCCGGCTTGCGTATGAGCACCTCGGCATCGAGATGCCGCGCCGCGCCACTCTCTTCGGCTAGGATTCGCGTTCAGTAGGCGCGCTGATACATGCGCGAGATGCGATCGTGCCATCCCAGGCGCTCGTCATCCATCCACACCCAAAGCAGTCCCAGCCCCACAGGGCACGCAGCCAGGATCGTCGCCAGGATGCGCCGCCGCATCGCCTTGCGGGACGGATTCTCGTCCGAGAACGTGCACAGCCCGATGCGTGCGTAGCGCATCCCCGGCGTCGCCTCGGCAAAGGTAAAGAAGAGCAGCTGATAGATCAGCGCCGTCAGCAGCAATGCGCCCAGCGCCGACCCAGCCAGGGCCGGCTTCGACAGCGCCTCCAGTCCGGATCCGGCGATCTCTGCCGCTGCCGCCGTGAAGCCCAGGAACGCCGCTCCGATGCAGCATCCATCCACCATCGCCGCCATCAGCCGCAGGTGAACCGGCGCAATGTTCAGCGACTGTGCCCTCTGTCGTTGAAGCTCGGGCTGAGGAAGCGGCTCCGGCGTGCCGTCGAGCAGGAGGCTCTGCCACTCCGGCGCATCTGCGGCAACCTCGCCTGCCGTAGAAGGTTTTGTCGAGATCTGTTCCGGCTCGACCTCGAAGATGCGCAACTGCGGCTCCGCCACCATGTCTTCGCGCAGCGGACCCTCCGCCAGCCGCGGACGGGCTTTTCGCGGCGCGATCAACTGTCGCGGAAACTCGATCAGATTCGCAGGCAGCGGCAGCGTCTCGATCTTGTGGTCGGCAAACTCAGGCGAGCGCCGAAACTCAATCTCGTGCTCCAGCTGCTCAAGCTCCATCGCCGCGTCGGCGGCGTCCACGACTGCGGCCTGATCGCCAGCCCGCCGCATCGGCTCGACCATGGTCGACGGCCCAAGGTTCTCGTACAACCTGACGGTGAGGCCGCCCGCGGCGATCTCCGTGATGGGCGCTGCAGGCTCTTCGAACAGCTCACCGCTCGTCGCCGCCACAGCCTCTTCGATCCGCATCGGAAGGGGCTCCGCCATTAACTCCCGCGCGCCCATGGCGATGTCCGCCAGCTCATGGGCCAGCTCCGCGCGCGCCCCAGCCTGATACTCGGCCAGCGCCTGTTCGCGGGGACCCGGCTCGGGGCGGTTCCACTCCTCCATCTCCGCCAGCAGCTGCATCTGCGCCGCGGCCACCGCCTGCGCCTTGCGCGCCGCCATCTCGGCCTCGGCCTGCGCCTGTTGCAGCGCGCGCTCGGCCTCGGCCGCAAGAAAATCACGATAGCTCTGGCTGCGTTCATACCGCGCGCGAACCACATCGCGCACCAGCGATGCTCCAGGGCGGTTCTCGCGCGCCATCCTCTCCCGGTGCGCGCGCATGGCCGCCTCGCGTTCAGCCTGCAGCGTCTGCGCACTCATGCGGCGGCTGCGGTGCGCGGCGACTCGCTGCGCCACCACCTCGCGCAACGTCGGTCCGCCCTCCGTGCCGGTGGCCAGCAGCCCTTCGGCCACCATCTCCTCACCGTGCCCCGCTGCACCCTGCATGCTCAACCCTCTGTGTCCACTCTTCGATACTGAACCATCCGCCGCTCCGATGACGGGCGGCGGCTCGCATCGTCTAATCTTCAGTTTGTGACCCGCTGCGCTCCACTGCCCAACCGAACCGCCCGGAGCTTCGAGCGCCGTCTTTCGCGGATGCACAGGGCTCTGGTGTTCATGTCTATCATCGGCGCTCTGGGAGTTCATCCACATCTGCTTGCACAACAGGTGTCGTCTTCGGCACCTCCACAGAGTTCCATAGCCCCGGCGGCGCAGCCTGTCACCACGCCGCAGGCGCAATCCCTTCCGGATCTATCCACCATCCCGCAGGCTACGCCGCTGCCTCCGGAAAAAGCCCCGCAGAAGATCGTCTGGGAGGCCGATACGCAGTCTCAGCACGGCAGCGTCTACCTTCTGGCCGGCAACGTCATCGTCACCTACGGCGACCACACCCTCAGCGCGGACACCATCCGCTACGACTCCGATACCGATGAGATCGAAGCCCAGGGCCATCTGCGCCTCTCCGGTGGAGAGAACGACGAGTACCTTGCAGCCTCGCACGGGACCTACAACCTGAAGACCGGCACCGGGCGCTTTTACGATGTCACCGGTTCGGTCGGCCTCCACGCGACGAACCGGATGTCCGGCGCCCCGGAGCATGGGGGGCTCGTGTCCCCAAATCCCTTTCTTTTCTCCGGCCGCCTTGTCGTCAAGACCGGGCCGCGCAACTATGAGATCTATGACGGCACCGTCACCTCCTGCCTGCTTCCGCATCCCGACTGGCAGCTCTCCGCCGGCCATCTCTCGATGGATCAGGACAAGGTTCGCGCCAAAGATTCCACATTCCGCCTGCTCAGAGTTCCCATCCTCTTTCTGCCCTATGTCACGCACCCGGTAGATAGCGAACAGCGTCAGTCCGGCCTGCTGATTCCCATCCTCAGCCACTCCAGCACAAAGGGCTATGTCATCGGCGAGGACGCCTACCTCACCCTCGGACGATCCGCCGATCTGACCGCCGGTCTTCAATACTTCTCCGCGCGCGGCTTCTCTGAATCCAGCACCTTCCGCTATCGCGGTCTCGGCGACAATTTTTTTGACGCGCACTTCTCCGCGCTCCAGGATCGCGGCTACATTGACCCCTCTACGCTTCTCTACGTCAACCAGGGCGGCGAGGATGTGACCGCCGGCTTTCGCCGTCAGATCGCCGCCAACACGCGCGCCGTGGCCGATGTCGAATATCTCAGCTCCTACGTCTATCGCGAAGCCTTCACCAACAACTTCAATCAGGCGGTCAGCTCCGACATCACCTCCATCGGCTACATCACCCGGCAGGATGACGGCTACTCGCTCGACGTCCGCGCAGACCGCTATCAAGGACTCAAGCTCGTTCCCATCGGCACGCAGCCCGGCGAGGAGGTGCGCATCTTCCACGCTCCCTCGCTGGACGTGACCGCGATGGACCACCGCATCGGCGGGACGCCGTTTTTCTGGGACCTGACCGGCTCATCGGCCGCTCTCAAGCGATCGCAGCCGAACTTCGTCTCCTCGGGCATGATCGAGCGGTTCGATCTTCGCCCGGAGCTCGATCTTCCGCTCTCCGGAGGCGGCTGGCACACCATGTCCTCGATCGCCGTGCGCGAGACGTGGTACTCGCGCTCCCGCGAAACCCCCTACACCGCCAGCGCATCGCCCATCGAACTGACCCAGCCCATCAATCGCGCTTCGGTGGAGATGAAGGTGCAAATTTTGCCGCCTGCAATCGAACGTACCTTCACCGTGCCTGCCTCGCTGCAGAAGTTTTTCGGCACCGAGGTCCGCCACACCGTTGAGCCCGAGATTACCTGGCGCAATACGCACGGTATCGACAACTTCCTCAGTATCCTGCGCTTTGACGACAACGATCTCGACAGCGACACCGACGAACTGGAATACGGCGTCACACAACATCTCTACTTTCGCCCGCGCATCAAACCGGCCAAGCCAAAGCCGGGCTGCCCTGCCGCCTCAGCCAGCGAAGCAAGCGCATCTCGTGCAAACGGTCTCGCCGGCGAACCGGCGGCGCCTCTATTCGGGCCCCCGGCCGAGTCGATCCCCAACGTGCTCGATCCCGACACCCAGACCGGCACCGACGCCAACGGCATTCCCAACGTCTCGGCCACCGCTTCCGATGCGCCCCTGCGCACGTACCCTCGTCACGCCGACCAGTGTGCCCCGCAACCTGCGACGTCAACCGAGCATGAGTGGTTCAGCTGGCGGCTGGCGCAGCGCCACTTCTTCGATCCCACCTTCGGCGGCGCCGTCATCGACTCGCGGCGCAACATCTTCGACAGCACGCTCTCGCTCTCCGGCATCGCCTTTCTCACCGAACCGCGCAGCATCTCGCCGCTGATCTCGCGCATGCGCTTCCGCTCCTCCGCGCACACTGACGCCGAGTGGGACTTCGACCTGGACACCGGCGCCAAGAAGTTCACCAGCTCCAACATCTTTCTCGATGCGCACACCGGCTCTGTCTTCGGCGGCGTCTCTTACGCCAGATTGAATGCGCCCGGCCGCTTCTACACCGAAGACCTCGGGAGCACCGCGCTCATTGGCTCGCCCACCTCGAACTTCTCGCAGATGCGGGTTCTGCTCGGGTACGGTACGCCCACCAAACCCGGCCTTTCGCTCGCCGGCAACGCCGGCTTCGACCTCCGTCTCGACAGCCTCCAGTACGCCTCGGTGCAGGCAAACTACAACTGGAACTGCTGCGGGCTCACCGTCGAATACCGCAAATACGAGCTCGGCTCGGTGCGCAATGAAGGCGTCGAGCGCTTCAGCTTCACCCTCGCCAACATCGGCGGCGCCGGCAATCTGCGCCGCTCGGAGCGCCTCTTCTAACCCGCGCCGCTCGCGCCAGATTTCGCCTATCCCTGCGATAATCGAAGTGTGCAGCTCTCTCGTCTTCCCCTCATCCTCCTTGCCCTAACGCTTGTCACCGTCGGCTGCCACGCGCAGACCCCTCGACCCGGACAGACCCCAACCGCCCAGGCTGAGCCCGCAGTGCAGGGAACGCCCGTCACCCCGGCCGATCAGCACCGCATCGAGGTCCTGCTCCGCCAGAAGGCCAATCTGCCGCCCGGTTCCACCGTGAACATCGGGCCGCGTACCCCCTCCGACGTCCCCGGCTACGACAACGTCGCCGTAAGCTTCAGCGCCGACGGCAAGGTCTCGCGCCCGGTGAACTTCCTGCTCTCCAAGGACGGCAAGACGCTGGCAGAGTTCAGCAAGTTCGACATCTCCGCCGATCCGCGCACGCTCGTCTCCGCCGACGGCCGGCCCTCGCGCGGCGGTCCCGCAGACGCGCCTGTGCTCATCGTCGGCTTCGACGATCTTGAGTGCCCGTTCTGCGCCCGCCTCCACGAAAGCCTGTTCCCCGCGCTCACCCAGCGTTACGGCGACAAGGTGCACTTTGTTTATAAGGACTTCCCGCTCGACATACACCCCTGGGCGATGCACGCCGCCGTCGACATCAATTGCATGGGCGCGCAGTCGCCGCAGGGCTACTGGAACCTCGTCGACTATATCCACGCACACGCCTCCGACATCGGTGCGGACCCCAAAGATCCGAAGGCGGACAAGACGCTGCCCCGCGCCGAGCAGCAGCTCGATACGCTCACCCGCGCGCAGGGCCAGGCACAGAAGGCCGATATGCCAAAGCTCAACGCCTGCCTGACGAAGCAGGACACCTCGGCCATCGAGGCCTCCAGGAAGGTAGGCGACTCGCTCGGCATCGAATCCACACCAACGCTCTTCATCAATGGCGTCAAGCTCGAGGGCGCCGTTCCGCTCGACTTCCTCTTCGCGGAGATCGATGATGCCCTTCGCGCCGAGGGCGTCACGCCACCGCCGCCGTATGTCGCACCGCCAGGCCCCGACGCTGCATCGGCGTCTGCTTCTGCGTCGGCACCCAACCCGGCAAAGAAATAGGAAGCCTCATAATCTCTTCCGGCTAAACTGCGGTACATGGACATTCATGCGCCGCTTGAGCCCATTCACAACTGGAAAGATATTGCGATCCACCTCGGGATCGTCACCATCGGCCTGTTCATCGCGCTGATGCTCGAAGGGCTGGTCGAGTACGTGCATCACCGCCACATCGTGGCGGAGGCGCGCGCCAATATCCGCCAGGAGATCGAGGACAATCACAAGGCGGCGCAGGACAATGTGAAGGACCTCGATCGGAACATTCGCGCGATGGAGTCGAACATCCGCACCATCCATCTCCTGGAGCAGAAGGCGGCCGGCCACCTTTCGCTGGTGAACTCGATGCAGTACTCGGCGATGGGAGATGCGGCGTGGAGCACGGCGCGCGATACGGGCGCCTTGGCCTACATGCCGTACGCGGAGGTGCAGCGCTACGCAGACATCTACACGGAGCAGAGTGATGTAAACCAGCAGGCGAATCGTGCCGCGCACAATGAGTTCCAGCTGCTCGCCCCCACCGTTATGGGAACCGATTTCAAGGATCTGCCGCCCGGCGAGTTCGACGCCATGCTGCACGGCAGCGCCTCCTCGCTGCTGGATCTGTGCGTGCTGCGGCAGGTGATCGAGCAGCTCGATCAGCAGTATGTAAATGATCTGGGTGGAGCGAACAACAGCGTGAAGATCGACTCCTGCTCGAATCTGATGCAATAAGCGCGGACTGGAGGATTCTCCTCCGCACCGGCTACACTGAAAGCGATACCCATCTCGCGTTTTGGAGCCGCTTTGAAGATCGTTCTTGCTGAAAAGGTCTCGCCCGCCACCGCCGCCATCTTTCAAAAGGAGCCGGGCTGGAACGTTGTCACCGCCGACAAGATCGCGGCAGGCGGCCTGCCCGCCGAGCTCGCCGAAGCCGACGCCCTGATCGTCCGCTCCGCTGTGCAGGCGGACGCAAAGCTGCTTGAACATGCGCCGCAGCTCCGCATCATCGGTCGCGCCGGCGTAGGCGTGGACAACATCGACACCGACGAAGCCACGCGTCGCGGCATCGTCGTCATGAACACCCCCGGCGCCAACGCAGTCGCCGTTGCCGAGCTCACCCTCGGCCTCATGATCGCGATGGCCCGCTCCGTTCCGCGGGCCAACGCCGGCCTGCACTCCGGCAAATGGGACAAAAAATCGCTGCAGGGCTCTGAGCTGCGCGGAAAGACGCTCGGCATCATCGGCCTCGGGCGCATCGGCCTCGAGGTCGCGCGCCGCGCCAGGGCCTTCGGCATGACGCTGCTCGGCTACGATCCCTTCGTCGCTCCGGTCATCGCGCGCGAAAACGACGTCAGGCTCGTCCCCATCGACGAGATCTTTTCCCAAAGCGACTTCCTCTCGCTGCACGTTGGCCTCACGCCTCAGACCGAAGGCCTCATCAACAAACACTCGCTCGCCATCATGAAGAAGGGCGTTCGCATCATCAACTGCGCGCGCGGCGAGCTGATCGTCGACCAGGCGCTCGTCGAGGCGCTCAAGTCCGGCCAGGTCGCCGGCGCCGCGCTCGACGTCTTCCGCGCCGAGCCACTCAAGGACTCTCCCTACTTCGAGCTCGACAACGTTCTGCTCTCGCCGCACATCGCCGGTTCCACCGACGAGGCGCAGGAGGCCATCGGCATTCAGCTCGCAAACCAGGTCCGCGACTTCCTCAAGCTCGGCGTCGTGCAGAACGCCGTCAACGTCGCCTCGCTGAGCGAAGAGGAGTACGCCGAGGTCTCGCCGTACATCGAGATGGCCGCGCGTCTCGGTCAGCTGCTCAGCCATGAGGCGGCCTCTCACGCCGGCGATGGCCTCGGCAGCGTCGAGAGCATCGCTCTTACCTACAACGGCCGGCTCGCGCAGTTGAAGACCGATCTCATCCGCAACGCCGCCATCGCCGGCGTCCTCCACGGCGTCGATGGCATCAACCGCATCAACGCCCCGGCAGCCGCGGCTGAGCGCGGCATCCGCGTGCAGGAAGACAAGCGCGAGCACGTCTCCGGCGGTACCGGCGCGACGCTGCGTGTCTCGCTGCACTGGACGCGCAAGGATGCTGGCGCTCAGCCCGAAGCCAACAACGGTGACTGGACCGGGCTGGCCACCGTCATCCACAGCAGCTCCCCGCGTCTGCTCAGCTATGACGGCATCGACATCGAAGCCGAGCTCGCCGGAACCCTTGTCATCATCCGCAATCGCGATGTTCCCGGCGTCATCGGCCGCATCGGGACCATCCTCGGCGAAGCCGGCCTGAACATCGCCAACTTCGCTCTCGGCCGCAGCCGGGCCGGCACATCCGCAGGCCCGCGTGCTGTCAAAGGCCAGGCCCTCGCGGTCGTCCAGCTCGATATTCCCGCCGGCCCCCAGCCCGCGCTCGAAGCTGCTCTCGAGGCGCTGCGCAGGGTCGAAGCCATCACCAGCGTCCGTGTCGTCGAGCTGGCAAAGCTCTAAGACTCGACCGCTGCCTTCCAATTGCGATAAGCTGGGCCGCATTCACCCCGCGGTCGGGCTTTTTGCTATTCCTGTAAACTGAACCAACGGCGCGCCAAACCGCTCGCCAGGATTCCTCCCCATGCTGAAATCAGTTCGCCTGCCTGCCGTTCTTCTCGCTGTGTCGTTTGGCCTGCTCACCGGCTGTCATGAGGTGCAGCAGAACGGCGTCGTCGCGACCGTGAACGGCCATCCGATTCTCCGCTCCGATCTCGACAAGGATTACACCGCGCAGCTTGCGAACAATCCGCAGACCCAGACGCCCTCCGCCGATCAGGCGGAGTCCCTGCGCCTTAATATCCTCCACGAGCTCATCGTCGAAGAGATCATCGCGCAGCGCGCAGCCAAGCTCGGTCTCACCGCGACCGATGCCGAAGTCGATGCCAAGATCGACGAGCTCAAGGCCTCCTACACCGAGGAGCAGTTCCGCAATAAGCTGCAGGCCAGCGGACAGACGCTCGACAGCCTGCGCCGCAGCGTGCGCCAGAACCTTACCATCAACAAACTGCTGAACAAGGAGATCAACTCCAAGATCACTGTCAGCGACGCCGATGTGACGAACTACTACAACGCCCACAAGGCCGAGTTCAATCTCATCGAAACCCAGTACCACCTCGCGCAGATTCAGGTTACCGACCAGCCTGCCAGCCAGATCACCAACCTCCAGAACAACAAAGCCTCCGGCGATCTCGACGCGCGCAAGAAGATTCAGGCGCTCAAGAACCGCATCGATGCCGGCGAAGACTTCGGTTCGCTTGCGGCGCAGTTCTCCGAGCAGCCCAACACCGCGCCCAACGGGGGCGACATGGGCTTCTTTCCCGAGTCGCAGGTGAAGAGCGCCACCGATCCGCAGACCTTTGCGGCGATCATGAAGCTGAAGCCAGGCGAGACGACGGACATCCTTCCCCTGCTGGACGCGCAGACGCACAAACCCGCCGGCTATGCCATCTACAGGCTGATCAGCAAGGAGCCCGCCGGTCAGCGCGAGCTCAGCGATCCCCGCGTGCAGCAGTCCATTCGCCAGCAGCTTCACGACAGCCGTTCGCAGCTTCTGAAGAACGCCTATTTCGAGATCCTGCGGGACGAAGCCAAGGTCCGCAACTTCTACGCCGAGCAGGTCTTCAAGGATGCGACGCAGTAGCCCGTGGATCGGCCGCCGCACAGATCACGCATCCGCCTCCTCGGCCTCCTCCCGTTGTCGGCTATGCTGCTCGCCGGCTGCCGAAGCCTTCCTCCGCCGACGCCGCTCGATCAATTGAACGCGCAGCAACTGGAGGGACACACGGTCTTTGAGGCGCACTGCGGTCAGTGTCACTACGATCGCATCGAGGGCCCGCTGCACGGTCCTTCGCTGCGCGGCATGTTCAAGAAGCAGTACCTGCCCAGCGGCGCGCCCGCCAACGACGACCGCGTCACCGCAACCATCCTGCACGGCCGCGATTTAATGCCCGCGCAGCCCGACATGGACCCCGAGGACCTTCAAAACCTGCTTGCCTATCTCCATACGCTTTGAACCGCACCAGACGAATGACCATGCCGAACGATCCAAAATCCCGTTTTGAAAATCCGAACGCGCCGCCTGCCGAGGATCGCGGCTTCCGCAGACGCCGCCTGCCGGGCATATCCGCGGGCGAAGCGAAAGGCATGCTGCCGGGCATGGCCTTGATCGCCATGTACCTGCTGGTGCTTGCGATGATCAACGCCTTCGCGGCCGCGGCAGGGAAGTACGGCCTCGGCCCGGCGAAGTACTCGATTCTCGCCATCTGCAGCCTTCTCGTCGTCGGCGTCTTCGGCCTTCTTCGTCTGCTGCGCTGGGGCTGGGCGATCGTCTCCGCCGGCTGTCTGCTGATGGCCGCCGGGTACTTCTACGGCTTCCACCGCACCCACATCACGCCGTACATCATCCAGGGCCTGTTCGCGATGGTCTTCTTCCTCTACCTCAGCCGCACCGAGGTCCGCGACCGGCTGCGGTAAGCCCCGAGCTGTCCTTCAGTCTGCGCAAAAGGGCGGCGCGCGGGCCCGGTCCGCGTGAATGGTTACTTTGATTACCAATGATTCCCCTGGATTCATTGAAAAAACATGTTGCGCTCTCATTCGTCTGGTAGAGTTGCCGCATTCCCAGGAGTGAGAATGCCAATGAAACGGTTCCTGTTCCTTCTTGTGCTCGCGACGCTCGGCTGTACGCCCGCTTTTGCCTCAACCGTTCTCCTGACCTCAGATCCAGGGACCGGCACAACGACGACCTTTACCTATGCCGGCTATGGTTCCAACTACTACGCGGCGCCTACTGTGCTCTACGGCTTCTCGGTCAGCGGGAGTTCGTATTTCATAAATGGCGATATCGATGTTGGCCTGGGCAGCAACGGCACCTGGGTCAACACGCCATTCCTCGGACCCACTGTTTATACAGACAGCAGTATGACAATCGATCTCGGCGGCGCCTACAGCTTCGTAGGTGGGTTCATGGACTATGATCCCGGCGCCGGTGACGACGCTACCATTACGGCGCTCGGTCTGGATGGCACGACCGTGATCGGTACGTACGATCTTGAGACGCTCGCCCCAATCGGCGGCTCGCCCGGATTAATTAATGGCGGGGCCTTTCGTGGCATTGAGAGCTCATCGGATGACATCGGCTACCTGGAAGTGAGCGGCGATTACATTGTCATGAGCTCGCTCGAAGTAGGGAGTGCGGCTCCCACCCCGGAACCGTCTTCGCTGCTGTTGCTGGGCACAGGACTGACCGGTGCGGCTCTTGCGCTTCGCCGCAGGCTCCGCCTCTCCTGATTCAGATGTAACGGCTGGCAAGGAAGAAGGGTCGTCGCGCCGGTCTCGGATAGATGCGTCACCGGTTATCGTGCAAAAGTTAGAATGTAAACAGCCGATGACGCCTCTTCTTCATACCGACACGCTCGTTCAGATCGATCTCGCGCCGCGCAAGCCCATGCCCAAGCCCGAGTGGCTGAAGGCCCGCGCCCCGATGGGCGAGACCTTCCATTCCCTCAAGAAGCTGGCCCGCGACCTCAACCTGCACACCGTCTGCGAAAGCGCGCACTGCCCCAACATCGGCGAGTGCTGGAACCACAAGACGGCCACCTTCATGATGCTCGGCAACCTCTGCACGCGGCGCTGCGGCTTCTGCGCCGTGCCCAAAGGCCGCCCCGAACCCATCGACCACACCGAGCCCGCGCGCGTCGCCTACGCCGTCGCCTCGCTCGGCCTGCGCCATGCCGTCATCACCAGCGTGAACCGCGATGACGACAACCTCGGCGCCGCCCGCGCCTTCGTCAACGTCATCGCCGAGATCCGCCGCCAGGCCCCCGGCTGTCGGGTCGAAGTTCTGACTCCCGACTTTCAGGGGCTCGAAGAATCGCGCCGCATGGTCGTCGCCGCCCGCCCCGAGATCCTGAACCACAACATCGAGACCGTGCCGCGTCTCTATCGCGTCGCCAAATCCGGCGGCCGCTACGAGCGCTCGCTCCACTTCCTTGCCGAAGCCAAGCGTGACGCCGCAGCTCTTACCGGTGACGCTCAGGAATCCACCGACGGTCCTGCTGGACCCTCGACCCTGGACCCTCAACCCTCGTCTCTCGTGACCAAGACCGGCATCATCGTCGGCATGGGCGAGGAGATGCACGAGCTGCTCTCTGTCTTCCGCGACCTCGCCGACCGCGAGGTCGACATCCTCACCATCGGCCAATATTTGCGCCCTTCGCGCGACCACCTGCCGATGTCGCGCTTCTACACGCCAGACGAGTTCGCCTTCCTCAAGCACGAGGCCCTCGCCATGGGCTTCCGCCACGTCGAATCCGGCCCCCTCGTCCGCTCCAGCTACCACGCCCACGAGCAGGCACAATCCACCGGACTGGCCTGACACCGGCCTTTCGGCAAACGTCTGAAATTTTCTTAAGAAATCGTGTCCCCTTTTCCGGGGCGACCCCGCTTTATCAGGTGAAGGCGTCTGAGAGACGCCCTCCTGAGGAGAGATCGCCATGGGCACACATATCGCGGCTGGTATTTGCATCGTATTTTTCGCTGTCTTCGCTGTTCTGGTCGCCAAGCCCGTCGCGGAAGCCAAGTCGGCCGGCGCCAGGCTTGTCGTCAACGTTCCATTTGCCTTTCAGCTCGGTCCCAGTCATCTGTCCTGTGGCACCTACAGACTCAAGATGTATGGGAACGATCTCCTGTCGATGCTAGGCGACTCCGGATCGACCATCATCCTGGCCGGCTCGGCCCCCGGGGCAAGGCCTTTCCAGGACAGCGCCATCGTCTTTCATCACTATGGCGACCGCTACTTCCTGCGGGAGGTGCGTATCGCAGGAGACGAAGGCTTCCTCTGGTCTGCCGAGACAGGTGCCGAGCGCCAGGCGAGGCAGGACGAGGAATCCTCGAACCCCGATTCAGGTCCCCGTGAAGACCCAAAACTGGAGATCGCGCTACTCGCTGCGCCCAGATGATTGTCTTTCGACTCTTTACACGGGTGAGGAAGCGCGGAAATCTCTCGGCGAAGAGATTCCCGCACCTCGTTCGCACTCTGATCGTTTGGCAATGTAAAGTTTCGTAGGGATCGGTGTTTCAGGTTCGTCTGCGAGCGTCAGCATCGATGTATCCTCCGTCCTTGGTTGAGCGGTATCTGAGAAGGAGCCGAGCCGATGCGTGTTGGCCTGATGACCCGTGAGTATCCGCCCTACGTTTACGGCGGCGCCGGCGTGCACGTGGAGTACCTCTCCCGCGAGCTGGCGAAGGCCATCGAGGTCGAAGTCCACGCCTGGGGCAATCCGCCCGCCGGCGAGAAGCAACCTGAAACTCCTTCGCGCGACGTGCACATCGGCAACCCTCTCGAAGTCCACTTCGAGCAGCCCTGGGAGGCCATCACCAACGGCACCTCCGCGAAGTTCAAAGGGGCGCTCGAAGCCCTCTCGCTCAACCTCCTCGAGCAGCTTCATCTCGACAAGCTCGACGTCATCCACACCCACACCTGGTACGTCTCGATGGCGGGCTTCCTCGCCAAGAAGCTCTACGGCATCCCGTTCGTCCTCACCACGCACTCGCTTGAACCCCTCCGCGCGTGGAAGGCGGAACAGCTCGGCACCGGCTACGCGCTCAGCTCCTGGATGGAGCGCACCGCCATCCTTGATGCCGATGCCATCGTCGCCGTCTCCAACGGCACCAAAGCCGACATCCTCCGCGTGTATCCCGGCGTGGATCCGGATCGTATTCACGTGATCTATAACGGCATCGACCTCCAGCAGTACCAGTACACGCCGCATCAGGAAGCCCTGCTCAAGTACGGCATCGACCCCATGAAGCCCTACGTCCTCTTCGTCGGCCGCATTACGCGCCAGAAGGGCGTCACCCACCTCGTCGACGCCATCAAGTACTTGCCCGCGGGTACCCAGGTTGTCCTCTGCGCCGGCGCGCCCGACACCCCGGAGATCGCCGCCGAGATGCGCGCCAAGGTCGAATCAGCGCGTAAAGCCACTCCCGGCAGCCTGCCCGCGCTCGTCTCCGTTGAATCGGACGGCATCGAAAATCCTCCCGGCCACGCCATCGCCACCGGCGACCCCTCCGGTCTCGGCCACAACATCGTCTGGATCGAGCAGATGGTCAGCAAGGAAGAGGCCATCGAGCTCTACTCGCACTGCGCCGTCTTCTGCTGCCCCTCCGTCTACGAGCCCTTCGGCATCATCAACCTTGAAGCCATGGCCTGCCGCGCTCCCGTCGTCGCCTCCGCGACCGGCGGCATTCTTGAGGTCGTCGTTGACCGTGACACCGGCTATCTGGTCTCCTTTGCAGCCGACGAAGCCACTGGCTTTCCGACCGAACCGGAGCAGTTCAGCCGCGATCTCGCCACCCGCATCACCACGCTTCTCGATGATCCGGCGAAGGCCAAGGCGATGGGCGAAGCTGGACGCAGGCGCGTCGAAGAGCACTTCTCCTGGACCGCCATCGCCGCGCAAACCATTGAGCTGTATAAGCGTCTGCTCGCCGCACGCCCCTGAACCGCGAGCCCATCGCTCGCAGCGCCGTAACCCATCGCGCGTCCGGGCATCTATACTCAAGAGAGGATTTTGGGCGTACTTTCGCGCCACTTTGCTTCTCTGGAGTCAATGCCATGGCCAATTTGCTCGATCAGCTCAAGTCGATGACCACCGTCGTTTCCGATACGGGCGATATCAACGCCATCAAGCAGTACAAGCCGACCGATGCGACCACCAACCCCTCGCTGATCGCCACCGCCGCCGGCATGCCCGAGTACCAGAAGATCGTGGACGACGTGCTGGAAGACGCACGCAAGAAGGTGGGCGATAAGGCGACCGATGAGGAGGTCGCGCACGCGGCGTTCAAGACCCTCGCCGTCGCCTTTGGCCGCAAAATTCTCGAGATCATTCCCGGGCGCGTCTCCACCGAGGTCGACGCCCGTCTCAGCTACGACACCGAGGCCTCCATCGCCGCCGCCCGCGACATCATTCAGCAGTACGAGCAGGCCGGCGTAAGCCGCCAGCGCATCCTCGTCAAGCTCGCCTCCACCTGGGAAGGCATCCGCGCTGCCGAGCAGCTTGAAAAAGACGGCATCCACTGCAACATGACGCTGCTCTTCGGCCTGCACCAGGCCATCGCCGCCGCTGAGGCCAGGGTCACTCTCATTTCGCCCTTCGTCGGTCGCATCCTCGACTGGTACAAGAAGAACGAGCCCTCCCGCGACAACGATGGCCCCAACGATCCCGGCGTCCAGTCAGTCACTGAGATCTACCACTACTACAAGAAGTTCGGCTACAAGACGGTCGTCATGGGCGCCAGCTTCCGCAACACCGCCGAGATTCTCGAGCTCGCCGGGTGCGATCTCCTGACCATCGCGCCCAAACTGCTCGAAGAGCTGCAGGACACCGAGGGCAAGCTGGTTCGCAAGCTTGATCCCGAATCCTCAAAGAGCGACTCCATCCAGAAGATCACCGTCGACAAGGCCACTTTCGACAAGATGCACGCGTCGAACAAAATGGCCAGCGACAAGCTGAAGGAAGGCATTGAAGGCTTTTCCAAGGCCCTCGAGGACCTCGAAAAGGTGCTCGCCAAGCGCGTTGGAGAGCTGGCGAAGGTTTAACTCCCGTTCCATACACAACGTAAAAAAGGCCGCCACATGGGCGGCCTTTCCTTTGCCCTTGGCTATCGCCTGCGCAGCCCCAGCAGGCTCAAAAAGAAGCTGGCGAAGCACACCTCAGTCCCCAGCATCAGGCACAGCATCGCCGGCAGTGTGTGCCGCATCATCGCCACCGGAGGCAGCGGCCCATATCCGGTATGCGCCCACGACACCACCGACGAAATCGCAATCCCTAATCCCGCCAGCAGCAGCAACACACCCGCGGCCAATCCGGTCTCGAGCGTGATGTAACGAAACCATCGGTCGAAGCTCGCATCCTCCGGCAGCAGACCTTCCGTAGTCGCAAACACCTTCGCCGCGATCCCGAAGAAGACCAGCTGAAACCCCAGCAGCACAGCGGCTGCCGCATACGCCAGCGTGTCGACGCCGAGGTTCACATGGCCCAGCGGACGCTCCGCCGGCAGCAGCCACGCCATCAGCGCCAGCCCCACGACCATCAGCGTCAACCCCGGAATCAGAAAGAGCCAGCGCGGCGAGTACATCAGCAAAAATCGCAGATGCCTCCATCCGTCCCGCCACGTCTTCAGGTGCGGCGGCCGGCTGCGACCATCCTTCTTCAGCGTCGTCGGCACCTCCACCATCCTCTGTCCCAGCAGCGCCGACTTCACCACCATCTCACTTGCAAACTCCATCCCCGTCGTGCGCAGGTCAAGCCGCTGATAGGACTCCACCGGGAACGCGCGAATGCCGCAGTGAAAATCCCCAATCGGCGCATGAAACAGCCAGCGTCCCAGGAAACTCAGCACCGGATTTCCAAGATAGCGATGCAGCGGAGGCATCGCCTTCGGCCCAATCCCGCCGCGAAACCGGTTGCCCATCACCAGATCGGCGCCCTTGCGCAGCTCCGTCAGAAATCGCGGAATATGTGCAAACTCATAGCTGTCGTCCGCGTCCGCCATCAACACATAGTTCCCGCGCGCCGCCAGAATCCCGGCATTCAGCGCCGCGCCATATCCGCGCACCGGCACCGGAACCACGCGCGCTCCATGCTCCAGCGCAATCGCCTGCGAGCCGTCGGTCGATCCGTTGTCCGCCACCACAACCTCGCCCGCGATGCCGTTCTCACGCAGCGCCGCCTGTGCCTTGTCCACGCACACCGCCAGTGTCTCCGCCTCATTCAGGCACGGCATCACCACGGTCAGCTCCAACGAGCCGGTAGAGTTCTCACGCGAGATCACACCGTTCGCAGCTTCTACGCTCATGGCACACTCGTTCGCGTCGTCGTCCACGGCAGCTCCGCAGGCGTCGAGCTGGTCGTCAGCGTGCCGGGTGCCAGAGCGCTGCGCAGAGTCAACGGCAGCGCGTAGAAATCGGTCTCGCCCAGCCGCACCCAGCCCGCAGCCGCCGGCGACCTTTCGTTCATCACACCCGGATCGAACGTCGCCACCATCACCTTCGCCCCCTGTCCCTTCACCACACCAACCACCTGCTGCCGGTTGCCAAGCCCCGCCCACTGCTCAAACAGATGCTGCGGATCCGGCGCATAAACCTCTGTCAGAATACGCACACCCGCCAGCCGCGCCCAGTAAATCTGATTCAGGCACGCTCCCGTTCCCATGCACGCCACCTCGTCTCCCGGATGCACACCCATCGCCTCAAGCCCCTGCGCCGCGCCGAACATCTGCGGGTCATACCATGCATGCGGCAGCGCCTTTTCATCACGTCTCTGCTCAAACGCAATCCGCAAACTCTCTCCCGCAGCCAGAAATGCCAGCAGCAAGACCATCGCCGTCGCCCCGCCGCGCAGCCAGGAGGTCTGCGTCGTTCCGAACTCATCCGCTTCAGGCTCCGGCACACGCAGAGCCGCAAACACCGGCAGCACCATTACCAGATACGCCAGCGTTACATACCGCTCCTCGATGTTCACGATCCCGTAGATCACCCACATCGCCAGCCCGAGCAAGATCATCGGCAGCCAGAAGCCCCCCGCATGCTTCCAGCTCCGCCGGCTCCCAAACCTCAACCGCGCGCCGCACACCAACAGCAGGATCAGCAAAATCCACGCCTCGGGATGGTCGAACAGATAACGCACCACCAGCATGCAATTCCGCGCATCGCGCTTCACCAGCACCTGCGCATCCAGGTGCGGAATAATCCGCTCATTGAAGAACGTGGTATCAAACCACGCCGGATAGGTCCCATACGGCTCTGACTTGTAGCTATAAATCCCCGGCGAAGCCAGCAGCTGCTTCTCCGGATGCACCAGATGCACCGTCGCCGGCCCAAAGCTCTTCATCATCCACGGCTCCAGGTGCATCTTCTCCACGCCGCCCGAGTACCACGCATAGTTCAGCGCGCCCGAGTCGCCAAAATCAAAACGATGCTTCTGGTGTGACAGCGCCGCCATATACGGCCCCGCAACCACTCCAAACACCACCAGCGCCAGCACGCCGCCCACCGCCACGCGCCCCGGCCTTCGCCGCTGCAGCCACGCCTGAAACACCACCATCACGCCAATGCTCAGCAGCGCCATCAAAAACGCAAACGACTTGGTCAGATACGCGAATCCGAAGAACAATCCCATCAGCGGCGCATACACGAGGCTCTCCGTCGCCAGAGCTTCCAGCAGCATCGCGAACGCAAACAGCATCATCGCCTGCAGCAGCGCATCCGGCCGAATCTTGCCCATCGAAAGCTCGCGCTGCGAAGCGATAACCATCAACCCCACCGCCAGCAGCGCCAGCGCCGCTCGCGACAGCAGCGGCTCGCCGCTCGCGTCCGTCATCCGCGCCCGCAGCCTGTCCAGCCCCTTCACAAACAGCAGCATCGCCACAATCTGCAGCAGAAACACGGCGTAGTTCGCAACGTAATATGCACCCAGCTCATTCCATCGCGTCGGATGAAATGCCACCTGCGCCGCGCACAGCAGCGCCGGATACAGCGGATGCCAATATCCATTCACCGCCCCGGCCCACCGGTGCGCGTGCAGCAGATCGGCGATGTCCATGTACGACACCGCGTCACCATCCACCTGGAACGGCTCGTACTTGGTCGCCAGCCAGCCGATCGGAACCAGCAACAGCACGTACACGATCAGCAGCTTGCGCAGACGCGAGGAGGACATCAAGAGCTCCGGTTGCTGGAGTTAAGGATATCCTGCGCCGCTCTCACTCTGGCTTGCTCCTTCAGGTACATCCTCGCCGGCTACAGAATGTAGCGGCTCAGGTCCTGGTTCTTCACGATGCTCTTCACCTGCTGCTGCACGTACTCGCGAGAGACCACCAGCACCCTCTCCGTGCCCTTCTCCGTCGTGCGCTCCTCAAACGCAGGAACGGCCGGGTTCTGGGCAATCGCATCCTGTCCCGCAGTTGCACCTGCCGCCTTCACCAGGTCCGGCGCCTGGAAGCTGATCTCATCCAGCACCTTCTCCATAATCGTGTGCAGCCTGCGCGCGCCGATGTTCTCCGTCGTCTCATTCACCTCAAACGCAAACCGCGCCATCTCCTCCAGCGCCTCCGGCGTGAACTCAAGCTTCAGCCCCTCGGTCTCCAGCAGCGCCACCGCCTGCTTCACCAGCGACGCCCGCGGCTCCGTCAAAATGCGCAGGAAGTCGTCGACGGTGAGCGCCAGAAGTTCCACACGAATTGGAAACCTCCCCTGCAGCTCTGGAATCAGATCGCTCGGCTTCGACACATGAAATGCGCCCGCCGCGATAAAAAGAATGTGGTCCGTCGCCACAAACCCATACTTCGTATTCACCGTCGTTCCTTCCACGATCGGCAAAATGTCCCGTTGCACGCCCTCGCGGCTGATGTCCGGACCGTGGCCGGTTTCACGTCCCGCAATCTTGTCCACCTCATCCAGAAACACAATCCCCGAGTCCTCGACCCGCTCCACCGCAATCCGCGTCACCTGGTCCATATCCAGCAGGCGGGATTCCTCCTCCTGCACCAGATAGTCAAACGCCTCGGCCAGCTTCATCTGGCGCTTGCGCGTGCGCTGGCTCAGTAAACTGGAGAACATCTCCTTGAGTCCACTGCCGTCCATCTCCTCCGGCGGCTGATTGCTCAGGATTTCGATCTGCGGCTGCGTCCGGTCGCGCGTCTCCAGCTCCACCAGCCGGTCATCCAGCCGCCCTTCGCGAAACTGTTGCCGCAGACGATCACGCTCCCGCTGCCGCTCCGCCTCGCTCTTCGGTACAACCGTCAGCGTCGCCTGATGATTCATCTCCGCGTCTGAATTCGTCGCTGTCTGCGAGCCCTCATGTCCCACCGCCGCCGTTCTCGCCTCACTCTCCGAACTCTGCGCAATCGTTGTGCCCTGTTGCAGAAGCAGCTCCAGCAGCCGGTCCTCCGCCGCCAGCTCCGCGCGGTCTTCAATCTCCTCCAGCTTCTCCTCGCGCACCATGTCGATCCCGATCTCCACCAGATCGCGCACAATCGACTCCACATCCCGCCCCACATATCCCACCTCGGTAAACTTTGAAGCCTCCACCTTCAAGAACGGAGAATTAGTCAGCTTCGCCAGCCTGCGCGCAATCTCCGTCTTTCCCACCCCTGTCGTGCCAATCATGAGGATGTTCTTCGGCATAATCTCTTCGGCCAGCTCCGCCGCCAGCCTTTGCCTCCGTGTCCGGTTGCGCAGCGCAATCGCCACCGCGCGCTTTGCCGCCGCCTGCCCGACGACATACTTGTCCAGCTCGGCCACAATCTCGCGCGGCGTCAGCTCTTCAAGAGCCAGCGGCTGATCCTCTGCGGTTCCGGGAAGATAGATAGCCATCTATCCTTCTGCCTTCAGCTCTTCGATGACCACGTTCTGATTCGAGTAAATACAGATATCCGCCGCGATCTTCATCGAGCGCTCCACGATCTCACGCGCGGAGAGCTGCGTGTTCTCAAGCAGCGAGGTCGCCGCCGCTAGCGCATAATTCCCGCCCGAACCGATCGTCGCAATGGTTCCATCGCCGACCGCATCCGGCTCAATCACGTCCCCATCGCCCGACAGCACAAACATCTGCTTCGCATCGGCCACGATCAGCAGCGCCTGCAGCTGCCGCAGCAGCTTGTCCGTCCTCCAGTCCTTGGCCAGCTCCACCGCCGAGCGCCCCAGATTCCCGCCATACTGCTCCAGCTTCGCCTCGAATCTCGTGAACAGCGAAAACGCGTCCGCCGTCGATCCCGCAAATCCCGCCAGCACCTTGTCGTTGTACAGCCGCCGTATTTTTCGCGCCGAGTGCTTCATCACCGTCGCGCCCAGCGTCACCTGTCCGTCCGCCGCCATCACGATCGCATCGCCACGCCGCACGCACAGCACCGTCGTCGAGCGCACCCGCCGTCCGTCTGCCAGATCCAGCGGACCGTCAGCAGACGGCTCTCTGCCAAGCGGCTCCCGTGTCATCCCCCGCCCCACGGTAGTGTCATTGCGACCACCCCGCCCGCCACCCGATCCTGTGTTGAAAGCCATTCTGTTCATGAGCAACCTGAAGTATATCTCCGCACCACAACTGGTTCCTTCGCTGGTACTGGCGCTCGCCGCCGCTGCCGCCGCCTGCGCTATCCTCATCTCATTCCACGTGAAGCCTTTTGTTCAGCACCTGACCCACCTTCTGCACGGGCTTGACCCGCGTCTCGCAGGAGGCGTTGCCGCCGCGGCCGCCGCCGTGGGAGTGGCTGTCTGGATCGTCGTCCGCCTCCGCCGGCCCTCGGCTGAAGAGATCGAGCACCGCCGCCGCGAACACCTGGCCACCGCCGGCCGCATCACCGACGGCGTGCTAATCGACGCACGCACCCTCAGAGGCGAAGAGAGCGTCTCCATCACCCCCGAGGTCCTCATCTACAGCTATCGCCTCGCCGGCGTCACCTATGACTGCGCGCAGGACGTCTCGGCCCTGCCCGAGCTCGTCCGCGGATGGCGGCTTGACCAGCCCCTCCAGGTCCGCTACGACCCGCGCAACCCCGGCAACAGCATCGTCGTCGCCGAAAGCTGGAGCGGCCTCTGGCAGGATCGGCCTGGCATCGCCATGATGCCCAGCCAGCCCTATCCCCGGACCTCCTGACCGATATTCGACGCCGGTAGTCGCCGCGTCCCTATTTCCCGGCGAGAATTTGTCGTGTCTGGCGCGCCGCCGTGCGCGCCGTTCTACATGGGCCCAGGGCCGTCCAAAGACAGCCGTTTGCGCGCACAGCAGCGTCCCGTCCATGCGATGCGTTCTCGAAAGCAAAGGAAGCCCACGCCAAGCCACCCACTGGAACTTCACGCCCGTGTGCGGCGTCCAATGCCCGTGAGGAAACCTCTGCGATGAACTACGTCCGTCTCGGCGACACCGGCCTTCGTGTCTCTCCGCTCTGCCTCGGCATGATGACCTATGGCTCGAAAAAGTGGCGTGAATGGGTCCTCGAAGAAGACGAGGCCCGTCCGCTCGTTCGCCGCGCGATCGAAGCCGGCATCAACTTCTACGACACCGCCGACATCTACTCGCTCGGCGAGAGCGAAGTCCTTACCGGCAAGCTCCTGCGCGAGTTCCAGCCCAAACGCGACGAGCTCGTCATCGCGACCAAGGTCTTCCAGGCGATGAGCGAAGCCCCTAACGACCGCGGCCTGTCGCGCAAGCACATCATGGCGTCCATCGACCGCAGCCTCAAGCGCCTCAGCGTCGATTATGTCGATCTCTACCAGATCCACCGCTTCGATCCCAACACACCCATCGAGGAGACCTGCGAAGCGCTCGACGCCGTCGTCCGTGCCGGCAAGGCACTCTACATCGGCGCCTCCAGCATGTACGCCTGGCAATTCCTCAGGATGCTCAACTTCCAGCGTCAAAACGCCCTCGCCGGCTTCGTCACCATGCAGAACCACTACAACCTCGTCTACCGCGAGGAGGAGCGGGAGATGATCCCGCTCTGCCTCGATCAGAAGATCGGCTGCATCCCCTGGAGCCCGCTCGCTCGCGGCTTCCTCACCGGCACGCGCAAGCGGGGCCAGGGCCCCGGCGAAACCGTTCGCGCCCGCACCGACGACTTCGGCCACAGCATGTACTACCGCGATACCGACTTCGATATCGTCGACCGCGTGATCGAGATCGCCAACCAGCGCCACGCCAAGCCCGCGCAGGTCGCTCTCGCCTGGATACTCTCCAAGCCCGCCGTCTCCGCGCCCATCATCGGCGCCAGCAAGCCCGAGCACCTCGAAGACGCCCTCGCCACCCTTCAGCTCAAGCTCTCCGATGACGAGATCAAGCGCCTCGAAGAGCTCTACGAGCCCCATCCCGTCCTCGGCCACAGCTATTGATCCGCACTGACTCCCGACCCTCGCCCTTCCCTGAAAGGGCCATTCGCTTCACCGTCCCGGCGATTGCACAAATCGCCGCGCTGACTAGACTTCTCATTACCTTGCGCCATTAGAAGGTTCTTATCTCGCCAGTGCGTCAGATTAGAACAGTCTTCTCTTTGGCTCCTGGATTTTCCCTCGCACGTGCTCTATCTACGGCATGGCTCTCCGCCGCAGACAATCCGCGCGAGGAAGACTGGGTCTCCGCTTGCCGCCGAGCAGCTTCGCAAGCATCGCGTCTCCCCGCGCGTCAGCCGTTCGCGCACCGCGGCTCCGCACCCGTTTCCATGCCCTCGCGCCTTTGATCCTGTTCGCGGCCTCGAGCATCGCGGTTCACGCCCAGGCGTGGCCCTCCTCTGCCACGCGCCAGGCCCGTCTCCGCAACTTCCTCGCGCAGCGCACCACCCGCGACGGCAGCAGCCCCGCCGCGGCTCGCATACACGCCCAGATCCAGCACGCCGCTCTGCTTGCGCGCGAGAAGGTACGCGCCCACGACGGCGCCACCGATCTCACCGCTCCGTGGCAGCCGCTCGGTCCCACCTCCGTAGTCTCTTCGCTCTATGGCAACCTCACCGGCCGCATCACCGCCATCGCGCTCGATCCCAACGACACCAGCGGCAACACCGTCTACCTCGGCACCACGGGCGGGGGCGTCTGGAAGTCCACCACCGCCGCCGGCCAGCTCTCCGCCGTCATTTTCAAGCCGCTTACGGACACCCTTCCAGTCTTCAACGACGAGCTCGGCGGCACCGTTGCTTCGCTCTCCATCGGCGCCGTCGCCGTCCAGCCCGCGCCCAATCCCGTCATCCTCGCCGGCACCGGCGACCCCAACGACACCTCCGACTCGCTCTACGGTGAAGGTCTTCTGCGCTCCACCGACAACGGCGAAACCTGGTCCCTCGTCACCGGCTCGCAGGATGGCCTCAACGGCAATCACTTCTTCGCCGGCCTGGGCACCGCAGCCATCGCCTGGAGCACCACCTCGCCCTCGCTCGTCGTCGCGGCCATGACCACCTCGCCGCAGTCCGCCGTCGTCGACGCAATGAGCACGCTCTCCATCCCCGGCCTCTACTACTCCACCGATGCAGGCCAAACCTGGCACATGAGCACCGTCTACGATGGCAGCCAGCTCGTTCAGCAGCCCCAACCCGTCGGCTCGACACAGACCGGCTACGCCGCCACCGCCGTCGTCTTTGACGCGCAGCGCAACCTGTTCTTCGCCGCCATTCGCGGCCATGGCTACTACAGCTCGCCGGATGGAGCCAATTGGACACGTCTCTCCGTCCAGCCCGGGAGCGGCCTCACCCCAGCCAACTGCCCCTCATCGACCGCCAGCGCCAACTGCCCCATCCTTCGCGGTGCGCTCGCCGTCCAACCCGCGACCGGTGACCTCTACGCACTCACCGTCGATGCCGCCGACAACGACCAGGGCCTCTGGCAGGATCTCTGCAACGCCAACTCCAGCGGCGCCTGCGCCAGCCCGTCTCCAACCTGGAACACCCGCCTCGACAACGGCGCGCTCGAAGTCGGCTCCGGCAGCACAGCCATCGCGCAGGGAAGCTACAACCTCGCGCTCGCTGCCATGCCCACCCCCTCCGGCGGCACGCTTCTCTTCGCCGGTACCGAAGACCTCTACCGCTGCTCGCTGGCCGCCGGCGCCTCCACCTGCACCTTCCGCAACACCACCAACGCGCTCAACGGATGCGACGCTCCCGCCGGTGTCGCGCCCGCGCAACACGCCATTGTCGCCACGCAGACCAGCGGTGCAGAGCTCGTTCTGCTCGGCAACGACGGCGGCCTCTGGCGCTCGACCGACGGCGTAGCCGAGACCGGTGCTCCCTGCGCCGCCACCGACAAGCAGCACTTCGACAACCTCAACGCCGCCATCGGTGCCGGAGGCTCTCTGGCAGAGATCATCGGCTCCGCCCAGGACCCCACCGACCCCGACACCCTCCTCGCCGGCCTCGGTGAAAACGGCTCCGCAGGCACCACAACCGCCAGTTCGCTTGCTGCGTGGCCGCAGCTCGCCGCCGGCGAAGGCGGCTATCCGCAGATCGATCAGAGCACACCGACGAACTGGTTCCTCGCCATCGGCGCGGGGGTAAACCTCGATGCCTGTCCACTCGGCTCGGCCTGTGACGCGTCCAGCTTTCTTCCTCCCGCATCCCTCGGCGAACCCCAGGTCAGCAACGACGCCGCTCCACTCGACGCGCCCACGCTCCTCGATCCACAACAGACGACCAACGCCCTCGTCGCCACCTGCCGCGTCTGGCGCGGTCCAGCGAACTCTCCCAGCACATGGAGCCCCGCCAACGCCATCAGCCCCTCCTTCGACGGAGATGGCGCTCCCTGCACCTCGACGTCGGCTCTCGTGCGCTCGCTCGCCGCTGCCGGCCCCGTGCTCACCTCCGGCAACGCTCAGAACTCCGGCTCTTCAATCCTTTATGCCGGCATGTCCGGCGAGTTCGACGGCGGAGGAACCATCCCCGGCCACCTCTTCGTCACCACCTCCGCCAACACCGCCGACGCCACAACTGCCTGGACCGATATCAGTCTCAATCCCGTCACCAACGATGTCCTCCACGCCTCCGTCTTCAACCCCGGCCTCTTCGACATCTCCTCCCTCGTCGCCGATCCGCATGACCTCACCGGCGCCACTGTCTACGCCACCATCATGGGCTTCGGAGGCGTCCCGCACCTCTACCGCTCCACAGACTTCGGTGCGCACTGGACCACCGTAACCTCCAACCTTCCCGACGCTCCCGCAAACGCCGTCGTCGTCGATCCCAACGACGCCAACACCGTTTACGTCGCGCTCGATACCGGCGTCTACGTCACGCAGTCCATCGCCCAATGCACCACCACCAGCTGCTGGAGCCCGCTCGGCACCGGCCTGCCCAACGCTCCCGTTACCGCACTTGAAGCCGCGCCACAACTCCCCACCGGCGACGGCCGCTACGGCATGTTGCGCGCCGGCACCTACGGCCGCGGTCTCTGGCAGACTCCGCTGCTCACTGCCTCCGGTCTCAATCGGCCGGCCATTACGCTCTCACCCACCACCCTCACCTTCGGCCCCCAGCCCGTCTCCACGGAAAGCTCCCCCCAGACCATCCTCGTCACCAGCTCCGGGAGCACCGCCGTCACCTTCTCCACGCTCTCCATCAGCGGCGACTTCGTCGAAACCGACACCTGTTCCGGTCAGACGCTCGCCGTCGGCGCCACCTGCACCGTCTCCGTCAGCTTTGCTCCCACACAGGCCGGTGCCCGCTCCGGGCTGCTGACGCTCTACGCAAACATCAGCGGCGGCCAGGCGACTGCGACTCTCAGCGGCACCGCAACCGCAGCCGCCTCCATCGTGCTCACGCCGCCCGCACTCACCTTCCCCGCAACCATCGTCAACCAAAGCTCCGCTGCGCAGATCATCACCGTCGCCAACACCGGCGGAAGCGCCGCAACCCTCAACTCCCCCACCCTCACCGGCGACTTCGCCATCTCCGCAAACACCTGCGGCGCAACGCTGGCAGCGGACACCGCCTGTTCCATCTCCATCACCTTCACGCCCACCGCAAACGGCGCGCGCAACGGCGTCCTCACCATCACCGACAGCGTCGGCACCCAGACCGCGCAGCTCACCGGCACCGGCAACGCTCCCGCAACCGACACCCTCGCTCCCGGCGCACTCACCTTCGCGCAGCAGGCCATCGGCACCACCAGCGCCGCACAGCAGGTCACGCTCACCAACGCCGGCGACGTTCCCCTCGGCCTCATCTCCGCATCTGTCAGCCCCGGCGACTTCATCGCCACCAACAACTGCGGCTCGTCGCTCAACGCGCACGCCACCTGCGCCATCTCCATCGCCTTCGTTCCCTCTGCTATCGGAACGCGCACCGCCACAGTCACCGTCACCGACCAGGTCCGCTCCCAGACCGTCGCGCTCACCGGCATCGGCATCGCTCCCCCAGGCGTCTCGCTCAGCCCCGCCTCGCTCAGCTTCCCTGCGACCGGAGTCGGCCTCAGCGCACCCGCTCAAACCGTGACGCTGACCAACAACGGCGGACTTCCGCTCAGCCTGACGAAGATTGCCGCCAGCAGCGGTTTCACCATCGCCTCTAATACCTGCGCCGCAACGCTCGCGCCCTCCGCCGCTTGCAACCTCGTCATCGTCTTCTCGCCCGCCGTCGCCGGCGCAGCCTCCGGCACGCTCACACTCACGGACAACGCGGCCTCAGGCATTCAGGTCTCCAATCTCAGCGGAACCGGCATCGACTTCACGCTCTCCTCCAACGGCCCCACCAGCGCGGCACTCAGCAGCGGCTCGAACGCAACCTACCCACTGCTCCTCACCTCGCTGCCCAGCCTCTCCGGCACCGTCGGGCTCGCCTGCACAGGAGCCCCCGCCAACAGCGTCTGCACCGTATCGCCCTCAACAGCCAATCTCGGCGGCACAACAACTCTTTCGGCTACCATCCAGACTGGCCAGGGCACCCAGACCAGCGCTCTCACGATGCCGCCGCGCGCTCCCGGCCGCTCCGGCAAGCCGCTCACACTCTTCGCTCTGCTTGTATTGCCCGCAGCCTTCGCAGGCCGGCGTCGCAAGCTCACCCGCGTTCTCCTTCCGATGCTTCTGCTCTGCACAGTCGTCAGCCTCAGCGGCTGCGGCACTGGCCGAACGATTCCCGGCCAGGGAAACGGTCCCGGCTCCGGTTCCCCGACGCCCTCCGGAACCTACACGCTCACCGTCAGCGGCTCCGCTGCGGGAATCACCCACAGCGTCAACCTCACGCTAACCGTTCAATAGTCTTCTCCCGTGGCATCCACTACGGCGCAGCTTATGCGACGCGCCCCGCCGCCACTGCGCTTGCCCATGCCCACTGAAAGTTATATCCACCCAGCCATCCGGTCACGTCCACCACCTCACCCACAAAGTACAGCCCCGCCACGCGCTGGCTCTCCATCGTGCGCGCATCCATCTCGCGTGTATCCACGCCGCCCGCCGTCACTTCGGCCTTCGCGAAACCCTCGCTCCCCTCCGCCCGCACCGTCCACGCATGGATCCTCTGCTCCAGCCGTTGAATCCCCGCATTCGTCCAATCCGCCCCGTCGCCCAGCACCACAGACGTCCATCGCTCCGCCATTCTTGCCGGCAGAACCGCCCTCACCGGTGCTTCCACCGCCATCGCATCGCGCCGCGCATTCCGTTCCAGCAGGCGCGCAAACACCTCTCTTCCCGGAGCCAGATCAAACGTCACCTCACCGCCCGGCCGCCAATACGACGAGACCTGCAGCACCGCCGGCCCGCTCAACCCGCGATGCGTCACCAGCATCTTCTCGCGAAACTCCGGCGCCACTCCCTTTCGTCCGCGATCCATCCGCTCTGCCCGTGCAATCACCTCAGCCGACACGCCGGCCAGGTCGCACCATCGCTCGCGCTCCTGTGCTGCAAACACCAGCGGCACCAGCGCCGGTCTCGGTTCCACCACCCCATGCTCGAACCTCCGCGCTACCTCATACCCAAATCCCGTCGCGCCCATCTTCGGAATCGAGAGACCGCCCGTCGCCACCACCACCGACTCGCACAGAATCTCTCCCACGCTCGTTTCCGCCGCAAACCGCTCTCTCCCAATGGGCCCTCCAACCCTCCGAATCTCCGAGACCCGCACACCGCACAGCAACTCCACCTTCGCCTCACCGCACTCCCGCTCCATCATGCTCACGATCTGCCGCGCCGAGCCATCGCAGAACATCTGCCCCAGCGTCTTCTCGTGATAGGCAATCCCATGCCGCTTCACCATCGCCATAAAGTCCGCCGGCGTATACCCCGCCAGCGCCGAATGCGCAAAGTGCGGATTCCCGCTCAGAAAGTTCTCCGCGCGCGTCCGCACATTCGTGAAGTTGCACCGCCCGCCGCCGGAGATCAGGATCTTTCGCCCAGCCTGTTCACCATGCTCCAGCAGCAGCACACGACGCCCGCGCCGTCCCGCCTCCAGCGCAGCCATCATGCCCGCGGCGCCCGCGCCCAGCACCAGCACATCCACCCTTCGCGCCGACGGCCTGCTCACCCTCCCATTCTAGGGACAGCACCACCCCCGCGCCCCGCGCACGCACGCGCCAACCGCAAGCCGCATCCAATACCGCAGAGGAGACACAAACCATGAAGCTCCTATGGCTCACCGCCGGCGTTGGCCTCGGCATCGCGGCGTACCTGATCTTCAATACACCCGCACCGCGCTACGCCACCGGCTCTGAAGATGAAGATGTAGAGGACGCCGCGCGCGCCACCGCACACTGGGGAACCAGACAGAAGGCCAGGGGCGCGGGCTCAGACGTGCTCGGCCGGGTGAAGCAGGGCATCGGCAATCTCACCGGAAGCGACCAGCTCGCTGATGAAGGGACCGGCGACCGCATCGCCGCCGCCGTCCAGCACACCGCCGGTGACGTCGCGCAGGCTGCCGGACAGACCCTTCACGACCTCAACCGCTGACCGCGCATGGCCTTGTAGCCAGGGCTTATTAACTCAGCGGCCTCCGCCCTCGCTCGCCGCGGCCGTCTCCCGCTGCTTCTCCGCCTCGCGCGCCTTCGCCACCAGCTTCTTCAGCCTTCCCTCCACATCCGATCCCTCGCCCATCATCTCCGACGTCAGAACCCCATCCGAGTCGATCGTGAAGTAGTGCGGAATCGCCTCCACTCCGAACGCGCGCGTCAGTGACTTGTCCGCATCGCGATACTGCATCCACGTCATCTCGTTCTTCTGGATGAACGCCCTCCACTTCGCATCATCATCGTCCCAGCTCACGCTCAGGATCACCAGCGGCTCGCCCGCAAACTCCTTGGCAATCTTCTTCATGTGCGGCAGCTCTTCATTGCACGGCCCGCACCACGTCGCCCAGAAGTCGATCAACACCACGCGCCCGCCCATCGCATCCAGATTGAACTTCGTCCCATCCAGCGCCGTCACCTCGAACGGCGGCGCCATCGGCTTCAGCGACAGCGAAGGGTCTTCCGCAAAATGTTCCGCCCGCAGCCGCGCCGGATCCGACGGCCGCACGCAGCTCACACACTTCGCAAAGCTTGCCTTCGCCTCCTCCATCTTGCCCATATGCGCCAGCACGCGCCCATCCAGGTACAACGCCGCCGGGCTGTTCGGATAGTCCGCCAGCGCCTGCTCGAGCGCCGCATGCGCTGCCTGCAACTCCTCCGGTTTTGGCTTGGCCCCACCCCTAAGAAACTCCGCCGCGCCCAGCCTGTACTCCGCAACCGATTTATCCGGCGGTGTCTTCGCCAGTTCAACCAGCCGTTCCGCCGTGGCAATCGCGCCTTTATAATCCGGCTCTGCCAGCTGTGCCTCATACATCCCCAGCAAACACTCATTACACGCGCCGCCCGCAATTTTGTTCGCCTTGTTGAATGAGCCCTTCGCAAATTCCGCCCGATGCTGCTGCAGCTCCTGCTCACCCTGGTGCATCGCTTCAACGAACTTAGGATTGCTCCCGTAAGCCGGAGCTCCCGCGCCAGCCGCCTGCGAAGGCGCCTGTCCCCGCACAGGGAGTGACAGCAATACGACAACACCGGCGGCCGCACAAAGAACACGAAGCTGCATCATCACAAAGGACCTCGAATCGAAGGTCCTCCCATCATCCACGCGATCCCCCGCACCCTGCAAGATGATTTTCGTTTGTACAAGGAACAGCCGGCGGCTACCCCGCCTTGCGCTCTTCCAGCACCTCATCCAGCATGCCCATCAGCGACCCCGCGCGCGACCGCACGCTGGTCTGCTGCTGATTCAGGCTGCCGGCCAGCGATTCAAACCGCGCCCGCAGCGTCAGCAGCTCGTCGGCGATATTCAGTGCCGCCAGCACCGCCACACGCAGCGAATCCACCGTCGCCCCTCGCGCCGAAACCGCGCGCATCTTCCCGTCCACAATCATTGCCAGCCGCTCTATGTACTCCGGATCGGTGCCGCGAAGCTGATACACCTGGTCGTAGATGTCCACCACCACCGCGCCCGACTCCCGCGCCATGGACTCCGCCCGCGACGCCTCCGCCGCACTCCTCTGTTGCTGTTGCGTCAACTGCCTCTCCTCATCTCTCTCGGCGGCGTACGGCTCGTCGAACATCTCCTCGGTCCCGATCGGCTCTGCGAGTTGTGGCATTTAGAGCGCCCTCCTCTTGAAGATTCGACCTTCAGAAACCCGTCTGCAGCCGATCTCCGCCGCAACAGCTATATCAACTCGTCCAGCTATAGCAGCTCGTCCATCTATATCAGCTCGTCCATCTGGGCGAGCATCGACTCCACCCGCTTGCGAACCATCTCCCGCTCGCGCTGCAGAGCCTCGAGCTCCTTCGCCGCCGAGCTCGCCACATTGCTATGCGTCGCGATCTGCTGGCGCAATGCCGCCAGTTCGGCCTGTGCCGTATTGCGCTCCGTCTCAGCCGCCGCCCGCGCCTCGCGCTCCTTCTTGATGAGCCCGACCGTCTGGAGCACCTTCTGCTCCAGCGCCTGAAACTCGTCGATACTCACCGCCGTTGCGCTCATCTGGCCCCCTGTTTTTCGCTTGCCAAAAAATCCACGGAATTCAACCGAATTCAACTCGGAGTATAGCCATTCGCATCGTGGATTAGCGCCCGCCCATTCGCAAAGGAACCTCTGCGAATCCCCCTTGATACTCCTGCCGCTTCGTTTCATTCCGGCGCGAGCGAAGCTGCGCGAGCCTCGTCTAACCTGCCACCCTCAACGCGCGCCTACGCCCGCTGCGATCCACCCAATCTGCGCAGCGCCTCCACCACGCGTTCGCTCCACGCGCTCAACTCTTCCTCGGTCAGCGTCCGCTCATCCGACTGGAACACCACCCGCACCAGCAGCGAATAACTTCCCGCGGCAATCGCCTTCCCCTCCGGATCGCGGAAGATCTCCACCGGCCCCGCGCTGCGCAGCTCCCTCATCCCCAGCCCACGCACCGCGCGCTCAATCGCCTCCCACCGCACGCTCTCCGGAAACACAAACGAAAAGTCGCGCTCCACCGCCTGAAAGCGCGACAGCTCCCGCACCACAGGCTGCCGCAGCGGCCTCGTCAGCAGCGCCTGCGCGCGAACCTCCGCCACCACGCACGGCTGCCGCAGCTTGCGCCGCTGCATCTCCTCCGCGCTCAGCTCCCCAAACACCGCAACCGCCTCACCCTCCAGCAGCGCGCGCCCGCCGCGTCCCGGAGCAATCCATATCGGCAGCGACGCATCATCGAACGTCACCGACCCCTCAAACCTCTGCAGCAACGACTCCAGCGCTCCCTTCACCTCAAAAAAGAGCGAATCCTCTGCACTATGCAGAGGGCTCGCCGCCGCTCCACTCCCCGACGTCCCGCCCGTAGCTCCCATCGCCAGCCCCGTCTCCTCGCGCACCTCGGCGGTCGATCCCGTGAACACCGTGCCCATCTCAAACAGCCGCACCGTCCCCACATCGCGGTGCAGATTATGCGCGAGCATCGTCGCCATCCCTGCCGCCAGCGCAGGCCGCAGTATCCCCGCCTCTTCGCTCAGCGGATTTCCCATTGCCACCGCGCCAGCCTTCGCCTCGCCAAACGCCGCTGCCTCCTCCGCCGACACAAACGTGCTGGAGATCGCCTCGCTGTACCCCATCGCCAGCAGCGTCTCGCGAATCGCCCGCTCCTGTTCGGCATGCGGCTGCTTCACCACCGCGCCTGCCCATGCGGGCAGCGTGTCGGCAAAGCGGTTGTATCCATACACCCGCGCCACCTCTTCGATCAGGTCGATCTCGCGCTCCAGATCCAGCCGCCAGCTCGGCAGCCCTACCGCATATTCGCCCGCCACTGCGCGTGTCGGCTCCAGCTCGCACCCCAGCGCCGTCAACACCTGCTCGACCACCGCCTCATTCAACCCCGAAACACGTTGACCTCCGCGCTGCCCCGTCTCCAGCACCGCATCATCCATCGTCGTTCCCAGAATCCGCTGCACCTCAGGCACGCGCAGCACAATCCGCTCGCGCCCCGTGGTCTTCGCGGCCATCTCCGGCACAACCACATCCACCAGCGGCCCCACAACCTCGCCGCCCGCCTGCTCCACCACCATCCGCGTCACCAGATGGTTCCCCACCGGCGCCGCATTGAAATCCGCGCCGCGTTCGAACCGATGACTCGCGTCGGTGTGCAATCCGTGCCGCCGTGAGCTCGCCCGCACCGCACCCGGATCGAACCACGCCGCCTCGACGAGAATGTTCTCCGTCGCCTCCGTCACGCGCGAATCCCACCCGCCCATCACGCCCGCCAGCGACAGCGCCTTCTTCTCATCCGCGATCACCAGATCGTCCGCCGTCAGCGTGCGCGCGCTTCCATCCAGCAATTGCAGCCGTTCGCCCGCCCGCGCCCGCCGCACCACAATCCCGCCCTCGATCTTGTCCAGGTCGAAGACATGCGTCGGCTGCCCCATCGCCAGCCAGGCAAAGTTCGTCGCATCCACCGGCCCCGAGATCGGCTTCTGCCCCAACGCCTCGAAGTACTCGGCCATAAGTCCGCTCGCGGACTTCACCGTCACACCACGAATGACGCGCGCCGTAAACCGACCGCACAGATCTTTGGCCTCAATGCGCACCGGAAACGCCGGCCCCTCGCGCTGCGCGTCCACCGCCGCGCCGATGCCCTCGCTCAACGAAGCCAGCGGCAATCCATAGATCGCCGCCGCCTCCCGCGCGACGCCATAATGATTCATCGCGTCCACGCGGTTGGTCGTAATGTCCATCTCAAAGCGCGCTCCGCCGGGCGCAGCAGCGAAGACGCCTTCCACCGCAATCCCGCGCAGCGTCAGGTCTTCGGCAAGCCGCTCATCGGACACAGCAAGCTCTGGCAGGTACGAGCGCAGCCACTTGGTCAAAATATTCATCGTCTTCTTCGGCTATCTCTCTTTACTCAGTCTTCCAATCATCGCCCGGCAGGATGCGTTTCATGAAGTCATCAAACAGTGGAACCGTAAATGCGGTCTCCCCGTGGTTCGGACTCCAGATCATGCCTTTGGCAATGATCCGGTCCCGGATCGGCGCCAGAGTGCTCACCTTTTTGTCGAGCACCGCCGCAATATCGCCGGAGCGATGCATGCCCGGTCGGTTTATCAATATTTGTTAACTACGCTAATTTTGTTATAACTCGCCGCTAGCTGGCTTTAATGTTCGCGCAAACCATTGAAAATGCTAGGTAAACTGCTCCAGAAACCGCACATCCCCCGAGTACAGCAACCCGATATCGCTGATCCCATACTTCATCATGGCGATCCGGTCGACGCCCATCCCAAATGCGAACCCGCTGATGCGCCGCGTGTCGTACACCGGTTCTCGTCCCATCTCCACGCGGCGCTGGTTCACCGCCGCAAACACCGCGGGGTCCACCATGCCGCAGCCCAGCAGCTCAATCCATCCCGAGTGCTTGCATTTGCGGCAGCGCCTTCCGCCGCAGAAGATGCACGAGATCTGCACGTCCGCGCTGGGCTCCGTAAAGGGGAAGAAGGAAGGGAAGAAGCGCGTCTTCACGCTCGATCCGAAGAACGCCTTCATCGCATAGTCCAGCGTGCCCTTCAGGTCGCTGAAGGTACTGTTCGTGTCCACGCACAACCCCTCCACCTGGTGAAAGACCGGCGAGTGGGTCGCATCCGCCGCATCGTTCCTGTGCACCTTGCCCGGAATCACCAGCCGCAGCGGCGGATCCTGCTCCAGCATCGACCGTATCTGCACCGGCGACGTATGCGTGCGCATCAACAAACGCTCGCGCCCTGGCCGGCCCTCCTGGTCGGCGATCACCAGCGTGTCCTGCGTATCGCGCGCCGGATGATTCGGCGGAAAGTTCAGCGCTTCGAAGTTATAAAAATCGCTCTCCACCTCCGGCCCGAGGCCAACGGAGTATCCCATCCGCTCAAAGACCGTGACCATCTCATTCATCGTCCGGATCAACGGATGCTCCGCGCCGATCCTCTGCGCAATGCCCGGCAGCGTCATGTCGAGCGAACTCGCCCTCGCCGCCCCACGCTGCCGCGTCGCCGCCGCCTCCACAGCCGCCTCAATCTGCTCCTTCAGCGCATTAAACCGCTGACCGATCAGCCGCTTCGCCTCTGCCGGCGCGGCCTTAAGCCAGGCGTCCGAGACCGCCTTCAGCCGTCCCTGCTTGCGCCCCGTCCACGCCAGCCGGAACGCCTCCACGTCAAAGTCCGAGGCCGCCACCTGCGCGCGCGCCTCTGCCTCCAGCGCAGCAAAGGCCACATCCAGAGACTCCGGCGAAAAATCTGTCAGTTGCGAAACGTCCACAATCGTGTGCCTTGTCTCTCCAGTCTACGTGCCCTCGCATCCACAACGCATCCCAGCACAGCCACAACGCATCGCTCCGCGTCACGCCGCCCACCACACCACCGCCGCCATCACCGCGCCCAGCAGCAGGCTTCGCCGCGACGTGATCGCCCACACCACCGGATCGTCGTGCATCTCACCCCGGCTCGCCAGCATCCACACCTGCGCCAGCCACAACAGCAGCACCGGAACCACCAGCCACAACCGCACCACGTGGCTGTACAGCAGCCTCGTCTCCGGATTGCTGATGTACAGCGTCGTCACCACCACCGCCGCGTACGCCGCACCGGTTCCCAGCGCGCGAAGCTGCTCCAGATCGCTCACATGATAGCCGCGCCCCGCGGTCACCGTTCCGCCGCGTGCGCGCACGTTCTCCAGTTCGCTGAAGCGCTTCACAAACGCCAGCGACAGGAAGAAGAACACGCTGAATCCTCCCAGCCAAACTGAGATGGACGTCGTCGTCGCCGCGCTTCCCGCAAGAATCCGCACCGTATACAGCCCGCTCAGCACAAACACATCCAGCAGCAGCATGCGCTTCAGATAGAGCGAATACGCCAGCGTCGTCACCGTGTAGAGCAACAGCCACTGCAGAAACTTGTACGGCAGCAGCTCTCCCATCCGTCCCGGCACCGAGAGAATGATCCGCGGCAACAGCACCGCCAGCGTAAAGGAGACCGCCATCAGCAGCGCCACCGCGCCCACGCCTGCAATCGCCGAAAGATCGCCAGCCGCAAACGGACGCCGCCGCTTGCGCGGATGTCGCCGGTCCGCTTCAAGATCCAGAAGATCGTTCAGAATGTACGTCGCTGAAGCGCACAGCCCGAAGCTGAAGAACGCCACGCCACCGCCCACCAGCGTCGGCGCGCTCCACGCATGCGCCAGCAGCAGCGGCACAAAGATCAGCGTATTCTTCGCCCACTGATGCAGCCGCAGCGCCCGAACCCAGCTTCCCAGCGCCGATCGCCGGTCCTCAAAGTTTGCTGCGGTCTTCGTCCCCGCACGCTCCAGCCTCCCTGTCAGCGCCCGCTGCGGATTCGCCGTCATCGGGCTCTCGCACGCGCGCAAAAGTTCGGCGTCCGGCAGTGCGTTGCCGATGTAACAGAACCGCCCCCCAAAGTGCTCTCGAAACGCCTCCAGCTTCTTGCTGCCGGCCAGATTCGTCGTTCCGTCCGACGCCAGCACCCCCGCGAAGATCCCCAGATACTCCGCCACGCGCTCCGCCAGACCACGGTCCGCCGCCGTGGCCAGATAGATTGCCCGCCCTGCTCCATGCTCCGCACGCAGCCACTCGAGCAGAGGATGGTTATACGGCAGGTATTCGACATCCAGCTCCACCGCCGCCGTCACCTGCTGCTTAAATTGCGCCTTCCCCTGGGAAATCCATCCCGGAATTCGCAACATCTTCGCCGGATGCTGCCGCGCCAGCGCCAGCACCGAATCCACCAATGTGTCGGATTTCACCAGCGTTCCGTCCAGATCCACGCACAGGGCCACCCCGGCCGCCAGCGCCGGCCGTTCGGCCGCGCTCGCCCTCACGGCATCCGCCGGAGAGCCCGCCCGCGCCGTCTCTGTACCCGAAACCGTCATCCGAAACCTTGTATGCCCGCTCTCCGTCACTATACCGTCAGTATCATGGGAGCATAGACGCCCGCCTTCCCATTCGTAATCCGCGCGGTCAAGGCGGCCGGGGAACTACCCGTGTACCGCATTTCGCGTCTTACCGGGTTTAGCCTCAACGAGTTCAGCAGGAGTTCTTCGACCCTCATGTCCGCCTCTTCGAATCAGGATGCCGCCGGCGCCTCGCCGCGGTCCGCCGGTCCCGATCCGCATCACGCCCTGCCCGCCGCAGATCCCGGCGAGGCAGCCGTCACCGATCCGCATCACCTGCTTCCCGAGCACGCCACCGAGCCCGCCGGCCGCCGCAGCCGCCGCCGTCTCATCATCGTCGTTGTTCTTATCCTGCTGATCATCGCCTTCATCCTCTGGCGCGTCCACTCCAACAACGTCGAAGCCACGCAGCAGGCGCAGAAGCAGGCCGCCGCCGCCGAGCGCCCCACGCCCGTGCAGACCAGCCCCGTCGTGCAGGAGACGGTCCCGGTCTTTCTCAGCGCGCTCGGTACGGTCACGGCGTACAACACGGTGACCCTGCAGACGCGCGTCGACGGGCAGTTGCTCGAGGTGAACTTTCGCGAGGGACAGGCGGTGCACAAGGGCCAGCTGCTGCTCAAGATCGATCCCCGGCCCTACCAGGCGGCCGTTGATCAGGCCGTCGGCACGCTCGCCAAAGACGAGGCGAACCTGAAGAACATGCAGGCAGAGGCTGAGCGCTACACCTCGCTCTACGAGGCCGGCGTCGTCTCCAAGGAGCAGCAGCAGCTCGAGATCTCCAACGAGGGCCAGGCCTCCGGCTCCATCAAGGCCGATCAGGCCGCGATCGAGGCCGCCAAGGTCAACCTCGGCTACACCAACATCTACTCGCCCATCGACGGCGTGGTGGGTCTGCGCCTCGTCGATCCAGGCAACATCGTGAATACGACCAGCACCAGCGGCCTCGTCGTCATCACCCAGATCCATCCCATCGCCGTCATCTTCACTCTGCCCGAGGATCAGCTTCCCCAGGTGCAGCAGGCGATGAAGGGCGGCAAGAAGCTCGTCGTCGAAGCCTACGACCGCGCCGACGCGCACAAGATTGCCTCCGGCACGCTGCTCACCATCGACAACCAGATCGACACCACCACCGGCACTGCCAAGCTCAAGGCCGTCTTCGACAACTCCGACGGCTCGCTCTTCCCCAACGAGTTCGTCAACATCCGCCTCATCCTTCGCCAGCAGCCCAACTCCATCGTCGTTCCCACCGCTGCGGTCGAGAACGGCAATCAGGGAGACTACGTCTTCGTCGTGAACCCTGGCCCCACGCCGCCGGACAAACTCAAGAACCTTCCCGGCTACACGCCCACCAACACCACCACGGGCGCCTCCGCGCCAACCCCGCCCAAAAAAGAGACTGAGGGCAAGAACGGCAAGAAGCGCGCGCAGTACCACGCCGACATCGTCCCCGTGCAGGTGCAGTTCACCATCGACACCAACTCCGTCCTCGTGCCCGGCGCCGTCAAGCCCGGACAGCAGGTCGTCGTCGACGGCCAGGAGAAGCTCGTCGACGGCGGCAACGTCAGCCCCCAGCAGGCGCGCTCCGTTCCCGCCGCCAATAGCACCAGCACCATCGGCGCAGGCGCATCGTCGGCCAACGCCTCGCAGGCCTCCGGCCTCAACAACAGCGGCACGCCCACCGACCAAACCGCCGGCGGCCAGAACCCCGGCCAGTCGTCCACCTCCACGGGAGGCGCTCACTAATGAGCCCGTCGCGGCCCTTTATTCTTCGGCCGGTGGCCACCTCACTCCTGATGGTGGCCATTTTGCTTGCGGGCTTCGTCGCCTATGAGCAGCTGCCCGTCTCCGCTCTTCCTGAGGTCGATTACCCGATCATTCAGATCCAGACCTACTACCCCGGCGCCAGCCCGGAGGTCATGGCCCAGACCGTCACCGGCCCGCTCGAGCGCCAGTTCGGCCAGATCCCCGGCCTGCAGCAGATGACCTCCATCTCCTCCGGCGGCGGCTCTGTCGTCACCCTCGAGTTCACCCTCGCCGAGTCCATCGACGTCGCCGAGCAGGATGTCCAGGCCGCCATCAACGCCGCCTACACCTTCCTGCCCAAAGACCTTCCCAACCCGCCGGTCTACGCCAAGGTCAACCCCGCCGACGCGCCCATCCTTACCCTCTCGCTCACCTCCGAAACCGTTCCCCTGCAGCAGGTCGAAGATCTCGCCGACACGACGCTCGCGCAGAAGATCTCGCAGCTCTCCGGCGTCGGTCTCGTCTCCATCGCCGGCGGACAGAAACCCGCGGTCCGCATCCAGGCCAACCCCGCGCAGCTGGCCAGCTATGGTCTCTCGCTCGAGTCCATCCGCACCGCCATCGGCAATGCCAACGTCGATCAGGCCAAGGGCGAGCTCAACGGCCCCACCCAGGCCTACACCATCGGCGACAACGATCAACTGCTCTCCGCCGCGGACTACGAAAACGTCATCGTCGCCTACCGCAACGGATCGCCGGTCTACCTCAAGAACGTCGCCAACGTCGTCAACGGCGCCGAGAATCTCTATCAGGCTGCTTGGATGGGCTACGCCGCGCAGCCCGCTCACACCGAGAAGTCCCCTGATGGTCAGACTCAGCAGGTTCCCGCCAGCCCGGCCTATCTGAAGCCGGCCATCATCATCAACATCCAGCGCCAGCCCGGCGCCAACATCATCGGCGTCGTCGATCGCGTGCAGGCGCTGCTGCCCAAGCTGCGCGAGTCGCTGCCGGCGGGCGTCGATCTCAAGGTCCTCACCGACCGCACCACCACCATCCGCGCCTCCATCAAGGACGTCGACTTCGAGCTCTGCCTCACCATCGCGCTGGTCATCATGGTGATCTTCCTCTTCCTGCGCTCGATAGCCGCCACGGTCATCCCCGCCGTCGCCGTTCCGCTCTCCATCGTCGGAACCTTCGGCATCATGTACATGCTGGGGTATTCGCTTAACAACCTCAGTCTCATGGCGCTCACCATCTCCACCGGCTTCGTCGTCGACGATGCCATCGTCATGATCGAGAACATCGACCGCTACCTCGAGATGGGCGACTCCCCGCTCGACGCGGCGCTCAAAGGCTCCGAGCAGATCGGCTTCACGATTATTTCGCTGACCGTCTCGCTCATCGCCGTGCTCATCCCTCTGCTCTTCATGGGCGACATCGTCGGGCGACTCTTCCGCGAGTTCGCCGTCACGCTCGCCGTCACCATCCTCATGTCCGCCATCGTCTCGCTGACGCTCACGCCCATGATGTCCGCGCGTCTGCTCAAGCACAAACCCAAATCCGCGCAGAGCCGCTTCTACCGCAAGAGCGAAGAGTGGTTCGACTGGGTCATCGCCCGCTACGGCGAGGGCGTGCAGTGGGTGCTGCGCCATCAGACCTTCACGCTGCTGGTTACCCTCGCCACCTTCATCTTCACGCTGTGGCTCTACGTGGTCGTGCCCAAGGGCTTCTTCCCGGTGCAGGACACCGGCGTCATCATGGCCATCACCGAGGCCAACCAGAGCACCTCCTTCGGCTCCATGGCCGCCGGCCAGCAGGAGGTCGCGCGCACCATCCTCCAGGACCCCGACGTCGTCTCGCTTTCCAGCTACATCGGCATCGACAACACCAACTCCACGCTCAACGCCGGCCGCATCGAGATCGACCTCAAGGACCGCGACGACCGCAAGGACGATGCCGAGACCATCATCCAGCGTCTGCAGGGAAAGCTGAATCGCGTCGCCGGAATCCAGACCTTCCTGCAGCCCGCGCAGGACCTCACCGTCGAAGACCGCATCTCGCGCACCCAGTATCAGTACTCCGTTGAAGACCCCGACCCCGCCGAGCTCGCCACCATCACCGACCGCATCGTCAAGAAGCTCGGCACGCTCAACTCCGTGGTCACCGACGTCGCCAGCGACCAGCAGATCAACGGCCTCGGCTCCACGCTGGTCATCGATCGCGACACCGCCTCTCGTCTCGGCGTCACGCCGCAGAACATCGATGACACCCTCGACGACGCCTTCGCGCAGCGCCAGGTCTCCACCATCTTCACCCAGCAGAACCAGTACCACGTCATCCTTGAGGTCCCCAACAACTTCCAGGGCAATCCCAACACCCTGAACAATCTCTACGTCTCCAGTTCCAACGGAACCGAGGTCCCGCTTTCGGCCATCACCACCTTCACCCAGCAGCCGACCTCGCTCTCGATCGGCCACCAGGGTCAGTTCCCGTCCACCACCATCAGCTTCAACCTCGCGCCCGGCAAATCCATCGGCGACGCCGTCGATGCCGTCAACAAGGCCGTCGCCGCCATGCACCTGCCCGCCTCCGTCAACGTCGCCTTCCAGGGAACCGCGGCTGCGTTCGAAGCCTCGCTCACCAACGAGCCTCTGCTCATCCTCGCCGCCATCATCACCGTCTACATCGTGCTCGGCGTGCTCTATGAGAGCTACATCCACCCCGTAACGATCCTCTCCACGCTTCCCTCCGCCGGCGTCGGCGCGATCCTCGCGCTGCTCATCTGCCATGAGAACTTCTCGGTCATTGCGCTCATAGGCGTCATCCTGCTCATCGGTATCGTTAAAAAGAACGCCATCATGATGATCGACTTCGCGCTGCAGGCCGAGCGCGAAGAGGGCATGAGCCCTGAAGACGCCATCTATCAAGCCTGTCTGCTGCGCTTCCGCCCCATCATGATGACCACCATGGCCGCCCTGCTCGGCGCCGTTCCCCTGGCCTTCGGCAGCGGCACCGGCTCCGAGCTGCGCCGTCCGCTCGGCGTCACCATCATCGGCGGCCTGCTCATCTCGCAGGTGCTCACGCTCTTCACCACGCCGGTCGTTTATCTCTTCTTCGATCGCGTCGGCCGCAAGTACCTCGGCACGGCCAAGGCCGACGAAGAGCTCTACGAGCACACCCACGGCGGCCACCATCCGCCCGGCAATCACGGCGGCACGCCCCAGCCCGCGCCCGGAGACTGATTGTGAGCGACTCGCCACTCCAACCCGGCGACAAGACCCCCCGCGATCGCGAGCGTCCCGGCGACGACATCAAGGCCTTCGCCCGCGGCGGCCCCAACGCGCGCGAAGGCGAGCGCTCGCCCGAGGACGCCGCCACCGCCGCCGACCGCGCGAAGGTCAACCGCCAACTGAACCAGCGCGACGCTCCGCTCGGCCAGGGCGACTCGCCCGCCGGCCCCGGCAGCGTCGGCACCGTGCACTTCTCCGCGCCGTTCATCAAGCGCCCTGTCGCCACCTTCCTGCTCTCCGCGGCCATCCTCATCGCCGGCGCCGTCGCCTACAAGCTGCTTCCCGTCTCCTCGCTCCCTGAGGTCGAATATCCCGTCATCTCCGTCGGCGCCTCGCTCCCCGGAGCCGATCCCAACACTATGGCCTCCGCCGTCGCCACGCCGCTCGAGCGCGAGTTCTCGCGCATCGCCGGCGTCAATGAGATGACCTCCACCTCCGGCACCGGATCCACCAGCATCATCCTCCAGTTCGATCTCGACCGCGACATCAACGGCGCCGCCCGCGACGTCCAGGCCGCCATCAACGCCGCCCGCGCCCAGCTGCCGGCCGACCTTCCCTCCAACCCCACCTATCGCAAGATCAATCCGTCCGACGCGCCCATCCTCATCCTCGCCCTCACCTCCGACACCGTCCCCAAGCCGCAGATCTACGACGCCTCGGACTCCATCCTCGCGCAAAAGATCGCTCAGGTGCAGGGCGTCGGCCAGGTCTTCACCGGCGGCTCGTCCAGCCCCGCCGTCCGCGTCGAGGTCAACCCCTACCTGCTCACCTCCAAGGGCCTCAGCCTGGAAGACCTGCGCGCCGCCATCGGCACCTTCAACGTCATGCAGCCCACCGGCTATCTCAACGGAACCGGCCCCAACTCCACGCGCATGTCGATCTCCACCACCGATCAGCTCTACGGCGCCGCCGTCTATCGGCCCCTGATCATCGCCACCAGCAAAGGTCCCGTCTCCAACGCCGCGGCCGCCAGCGGCCTTCCCGCCGCGGTCGCCTCCTCGGTCAGCAGCGCCACCGGCAACACCTCCGCGGGCGGCTCCAGCGCCGCCGGTTCCACCTCGTCCAGCACCTCCTCCAACGGAACCACCGCCAACGGATCGTCCTCCGGCGTCAGCTCCGGATCCGCCGCCGGCTCCAGCTCCGCCGGCTCCGCGACTGTGAAGAACTTCGCCACCTCTCGCGTCACCACGGTCGGCGCCGCCAACGCCTCCGGCACCGTCCGCATCAGCGACGTCGCCGAGGTCACCGACTCGGTCGCCGACGTGCACACCGGCGGCACCTTCAACGGCAAGCCCGCGATCCTGGTCGTCGTCTTTAAATCTCCCGGCGCCAACGTCATTCAGGCCGTCGACAACGTCCTCCACATCCTTCCCCAGCTGCAGGCCTCCATCTCGCCGGCCATCAAGATCCAGGTCGTGCTCGACCGCACCGGCACCATCCGCGCCTCGGTCAAGGACATCACGCGCACACTCATCATCTCCATCCTGCTCGTGATTCTCGTGGTCTTCGTCTTTCTTCGCGAAGGCCGCACCACCCTCATCCCTTCGGTCTCCGTTCCGCTCTCTCTGCTCGGCACCTTCGGCGCGATGTACATGCTCGGCTACACGCTGGACAATCTCTCCCTGATGGCGCTCGCCATCTCCACCGGCTTCGTCGTCGACGACGCCATCGTCGTCGTCGAAAACATCACGCGCCATCTGGAGCACGGCCTCAGCCCCTTCGATGCCGCCATGGTCGGCTCCAAAGAGATCGGCTTCACCGTTCTCTCCATGTCCACCTCGCTGGTCGCCGTCTTCATCCCCATCCTGCTCATGAGCGGGCTCGTCGGCCGCCTCTTCCGCGAGTTCGCCGTCACCCTCTCCATCGCCATTGCCGTCTCGCTGGTCGTCTCCCTCACCACCACCCCCATGCTCTCGGCCAAGTTCCTCAAGCCGTATTCAAAGGTGAAGAAAGGATGGTTCTACCGCACCGGCGAAAAGCACCTCGCCCGCCTCACCGCCGAGTACGAGCGCGGCCTGCGCTGGGTCATCCGCCACCAGGTCACCATCTTCATCGTCTTTCTGCTCACCTTCGCGCTCAACATCTATCTCTACGTCATCATCCCCAAAGGCTTCTTCCCGCTGCAGGATACCGGCCGCCTCAGCGGCAGCCTCCAGACCCAGCAGGACGCCTCCTTCCTCAAGACGCGCACCGCCTTGACGAAGATCGCCGACATCATCCAGCAGGATCCCGGCGTTCAGAACGTCCTCGGCTTCCTCGGCGGCGGCGGCCCCGGCGGCGGCGCCTCCAACAGCGCGCGCATGTACATCACCCTCAAGCCGATTGACCAGCGGCTCAAAACCGGCGAAACCGCCGATGCCATCATGAACCGCCTGCGCCCCAAGACCACCAACATGCCCGGCGTGCGGTTCTATCTTCAGTCCGTGCAGGAGCTCCGCGTCGGTGGCCGCTCCTCCGCTGCGCAGTATCAGTACACCCTCACCGCCGATACCGAACAGGAGCTCGACAAGTGGGCGCCGCAGCTGCTGGCCGCCATGCAGAAACTGCCCCAGCTCCGCGACGTCAACTCCGACCTGCAGGACAACGGCCTCGAATCCGAGCTGGTCATCGACCGCGACACTGCCTCCCGCCTCGGCGTCAGCGCCCTGGCCATCGACGCCACGCTCTCCGACGCCTTCAGTCAGCGCCAGGTTTCCACCATGTACCGCACGCTCAACCAGTACCACGTCATCATGGAGGTGGCGCAGCAGTACCAGAACGATCCTTCGCAGCTCAGGAACATCTACGTCAAGTCCTCCAGCGGCGCGGAGGTCCCGCTCTCCGCCGTCACCCAGCTCGTCAATGAGCGTGTTCCTCTCGCCGTCAACCACCAGTCGCTCTCGCCCGCGGTCACCCTCTCGTTCAACACCGCCACCGGCACCTCTCTCTCCGACGCCACCGCCGCCATCGAAACCGCGCGCACGCAGATCGGCATGCCCTCCACCATCAAAGGCGGCTTCGCCGGCACCGCGCAGGCGTTTCAGCAGTCGCTCTCCAGCGAGCTGTACCTCATCCTCCTCGCCATCTTCACCGTCTACATCGTGCTCGGCATCCTCTACGAGAGCTACATTCACCCCATCACCATCCTCTCCACGCTGCCCTCTGCCGGCGTCGGCGCTCTGCTCGCTCTGCTCATCTTCAAGATCGATCTCTCCGTCATCGCGATGATCGGCATCATCCTGCTCATCGGCATCGTGAAAAAGAACGCCATCATGATGATTGACTTCGCCCTCGTTGCCGAGCGCGAGCACCACAAGAAGCCGGAGGACGCCATCTACGAGGCGTGCATGCTGCGCTTCCGTCCCATCATGATGACCACCATGGCCGCCATGCTCGGCGCCGTTCCCCTTGCCTTCGGCACCGGCACCGGCTCCGAGCTCCGCCGCCCCCTCGGCGTCACCATCGTCGGCGGCCTCATCGTCAGCCAGTGCCTCACCCTCTTTACCACCCCCGTCATCTACCTCATGTTCGACCGCCTCCGCGACGCCCTTCCACGCTTGCGGCGCAGTGTCCTCGAAGCCCTCGGCTTCCGCCGCCCCGCTCCTCATCCCGGCCAGGCCACCCCCGCCGCCGGCGACTGACGCCCGCTTCGAAAGCAAGACCTGATCGTGACATCCGCTCAACGGAGCCCACCCCCAGCCTTTGCCATCCCGGCAGGGATTACTTTCAAATGCTGTCATCTCGACCGGAGGCGCGAAGCGCCACAGCGGAGAGACCCCTGTATTTCGTCTCACTTGCCCCAACCACCTCCCCTCCCCCGCAACGCTCCCCTCCCTCAAACCGTCTACATTCTTAACAGCAGCCATGTTCCGCCCTCGCATCCTCGGCCCCTTCCTCTCGCTCTCCGTCGCGGTCATGCCGCTCTCTGCGCAGATGCATCACGTCGACCAGCCGCGTCAGGTCACCCGCGCCGTCGGCGTCTACGAGTGGACCGGCGACCTCGCCAAGCCCGGCGCCGAGCGCCTCATCCCCGTCTCGCTCTTCATTCACGGCCACTATGAAGACGCCGGCGTCTTCCTCGCCCAGCCCGTTCCCTTCGCGCTCGAAACCGGCAACGTCTACGCTCTGCAGAAATCCGGCGACCCTATCGGCACCCTCGATCTCGACTACGCCCGCAACATCGTCGATCGCCGCGACGTCGCCGACGACAACCCCATCGGCGCCTGGTACGGCTACGGCCGCTTTCTTCCCCTCAGCGCCACGCCCGCGCCTCCGCTGCATCCCTCCAGCCATCTCTCCGTCATCGCCAGCTCCGGCGACGACGATCAGCCCCACTTCATCAATCGCTCTCCCGGCGAAGCCGGAAATCCCGGCTCTTCCACAAGCCCCACAACCGGCTCCACCAACACCCCCGCGCCGCCCGCCGACCCCGATCGCCCCGTCCTGCATCGCGCTCCCAACTCCAGCAGCCCCGCCAACTCCAGCAGCCCCGACGCCGCCTCCACCGACAACGCGCCCTCCTCGCCCGGCACGGCCGATACCGAAAACGATCCCGATCGTCCAACCCTCGGCCATCGCGACGACAACGAAACCGACAAGAAGCAGGAAAAAGAAGAAGAGAAGCGCCGCAAGCGCGCCGCGGACGGTGGCGCCGTCATCCCCCTGAGCACCTCGCTCAACGACGACCCCAATCGCCCCACCCTCCACCACGGCAAGGTCGAATCCGCCGTCGCCCCGCCGCCGCTCACCGGCTTCCCCGCCAACCTCCACCAAACCGTCGCCGTCTCGGACGCTGCCACACCCCCGCAGCACATCTTCGCGCGCGACTGGGATTCACTCGCCGAGCGCGCCGACACCCTCGCCGCGATGCAAAGACTCGCGCAGCCGTTGGCGCAGCAATACCTCGCCACCAACCATCTCCGGCCCGAGCCCGCCTCCACCGGCCCTAAGCTCATCACCCCCTCTACAAAGCGTTCTTCTGCCACGCATCGCACCACCCACCGCGCCGCCGCGCCTAAGACAACGCCGCTGGTCTTTCAGGAGGAGCAGCTCGCCGGCTTCACGCTCAGCTACGGCGGCCTTCCCACCTTCGTCTACACCGCAACGCTCCCCACGCTTCCTGCTTCTGCGCCCGTCAGCCCTGCAACAACGCCAACCCACGCAACGGCTCATCACCTCACCACGGTTCCCGCGGGTGTCATGACAACAGACGCCGCAGCCACGCAGCCGCTCACCGGCCCGCTCGTCCGCGTCACCGTCATCGCCCAGCGTCTTCCCGCCGGCAATCTGCAGCTCTCCCTCACCTCTGCCACCGACGACGCCCACCTCGACCGCACCCCCTGGATGCGTCTCATCGACGCCGTCGACGCCGACGGATCGCACCGCGCCAGCCTGCTCTTCGAGCTCCGTGCCAGGAGCAGCCGCCAGTTCGCGCTCTACTCGCTCACCTCCGCCCACGCCCAGCAGACCTTCATCACCGGCATCCTCGAATAGTCCCGCTCCCACCCGCTCCGGCGCCCGGAGCTTGACACGCCTTCTATAATGAAACCAGCAAACCAACCACCGCCCGGCCTCTGCCGGGCGTCTTAGTTTAAGTCCGCCCGGCATACCGGGGCGCTGAGGAAGTCCGGACCTAAGTCTTTTTACGCGAAGACTTTGCGCAAACTTGACGGGGGAGGGGGGTAGCCCAGCAGCTACACTACATGCCGATGAGCGACGACACCGCATCCTCTTCTCCTCCACAGCTCGCCCTCCTCTTTCCCGGCCAGGGCTCGCAAACCGTCGGCATGGGCCGCGCCCTCTACGACAGCTCCCCCGCCGCCCGCGCCGTCTTCGACGAAGCCGACGCCGCACTCAACTTCCCGCTCTCCAAACTCATCTTCGAAGGCCCGGAAGAGGACCTCAAGCTCACTGAAAACACCCAGCCCGCGATCCTCACCGTCTCCATCGCCGCCCTGCGCGCGCTCTCACCCGAACTCAAGTCCCGCAATCTCTCCATCGCCTTCGCCGCCGGCCACTCCCTCGGCGAATACACCGCGCACGTCGCCGCCGGCACCTTCACCTTCGCCGACGCGGTCCGCACCGTCCGCGCCCGCGGCCAGTTCATGCAGTCCGCCGTTCCCGCCGGCCAGGGCGCCATGGCCGCCATCCTCGGCCTTCCCGCCGAACGCATCAACGACATCTGCGCCCGCGTCTCCGACGAGCTCACCCAGACTCCGCCCGACAATCCCGCCAACCCCTCCGAGCAGGCCGCCGCCGCTATCGATGCGCTTCACGATCCCGCCAACCCCGCCCTCACCCCCACCGAGGCCGCCTCCCGCGTCAGTGCCGTCGTCTCGCCGGCCAACCTCAACTCGCCCGATCAGGTCGTCATCTCCGGCTCCAAAGAGGCCGTCGAGCGCGCCGCCGCTCTCTGCAAGGAAGCCGGCGCCAAACGCACGGTCATGCTCCCCGTCAGCGCTCCGTTTCACTGCAAGCTCATGCAGCCCGCGCAGGAGCAGCTCGCCAGCGCCCTCGAAGCCATCTCCTTCGCGGATCCCCTATTCCCCGTCGCCGCCAACGTCGATGCGCGTCTCCTGCACCGCGGCCCCGAAGTCCGCGACGCCCTCATCCGCCAGGTCACCGGCCCGGTCCGCTGGGTCGAGTGCATTCAACTGTTGCAGCAATCCGGCGCCACCCACTTCATCGAGGTCGGCCCCGGCAAAGTCCTCTCCGGCCTCAACCGCCAGATCCTGAAAACAGAGACAGCGCGCGCCCTCATCACCACCAATGTCGAAGACCCCGCCAGCCTCGAGAAAACCCTCGCGCTCCTCACCGGCCCACCCTCGGCATAAGAGGTTGCCACTAGAGAATGCCTGCGCTCTCCGCGCAGGCCCTCGCTAGTGTCCTTCGCGCTCCAGCTCCTCATTGCGTCTCTCAATTTCGCCCGCTGCTTCCGGCACAAAACCCTTCAGCAGCTCCAGCAGATGGGCAGGATCGAACGAGGCCAGGTGGTGGTCTGCCTTGGTGCATCCCTCCGCGCCCGGAGCGCTGATGGCCACAATCGGAATGCCCGGCTGGATGACCCTCAGCTCGTCCACCAGGTCATCACAACGCATATCGCGCGCATACGCATCGATCACTGCCGCCGTCATGCCGGGAAACTTCCGCAGCGTATCCGCCGCCTCGCGCGCGCTGTACGCCGTCAGCACGTTGAACTTCGCAGTTTCGATTACCAATTTTCGCGTGGAGATGCTGCCGGCAAATTCACGGTCAACAACAAGGAAGCAGGGCCTCACCATAAGGTCCATTATCGCCCGATAGAATGGCTCTGTGGGTTTCTCTGAGCAGTTCGACGTTCTGATCGTTGGCGCCGGCCACGCCGGCTGCGAGGCCGCCGCCGCCTCTGCGCGCATGGGCCTGCGCACGGCGCTCTTCACGCTCAACATGGATCTCATCGCGCAGATGTCCTGTAACCCCGCCATCGGCGGCGTCGCCAAAGGCCACCTCGTCCGCGAAATCGACGCCCTCGGCGGCATCATGGGCGAGGTCGCCGACTCCTGCGGCATCCAGTTCCGCCTGCTCAACACCTCGCGCGGCCCCGCAGTCTGGTCGCCCCGCGCCCAATGCGACAAGGCCCTCTACCGCGTCCGCATGCGCGAAAAGCTCGAGTCCATCGCCAACCTCTTCATCAAGCAGGCCGAAGTTGTCGACCTCGTCTTCGAAGAACCCGAAGAGTCTTTGCGCGAAGCGCGTCCCGCCCCACGCGTAGTGGGCGTGAAGCTCCGCGACAGCCGCATCATCCACGCGCACGCCGTCGTCGTCACCACCGGCACCTTCCTCAACGGCCTCATCCACTGCGGCGAGCAGCAGTACACCGCCGGCCGCTCCGGCGAACCCGCCAGCGTCCTGCTCGGTGAAAACCTCAAGAAGCTCGGCCTGCGCGAGTGCCGCCTCAAGACCGGCACCCCTCCCCGCCTCGACGGCCGCACCATCGACTGGTCCCGCTTCGAACCCCAGCCCGGCGACGCCGACCCCACCCCCTTCAGCTTCCGCAGCCTCATGTCTCTCGAAGCTCCCACGAATCCGGGTGCCCCATCTTCGGATCGGCTTCGCGCCAGCGGAGGCGAGCCTAAGGTGGGTTCGCAAAATGTGAGCGCCGCAAAATGGCAACCACCCCTCCCGCAGGTCTCCTGCTACATCGCCACCACCACCCCCGAAACCCTCCAGCTCATCCGCGACAACGTCCACCGCTCGCCCATGTTCACCGGCCAGATCGAAGGCATCGGCCCGCGCTACTGCCCCTCCATCGAAGACAAGATCGTCCGCTTCCCCGACAAGACCTCGCACCAGTTCTTCCTCGAGCCCGAAGGCCTCAACACTCACGAGGTCTACATCAACGGGATGAGCACCTCTCTGCCGATGGAAGTCCAGGCCGCGATGGTCCACTCCATCCCCGGCCTCGAGAACGCCGAGATGCTGCGCCCCGGCTACGCCATCGAGTACGACGCCATCGATCCCACTGAGCTCGACCGCACGCTGCGCGTTAAAAAGTTCACCGGCCTCTACCTCGCCGGCCAGATCAACGGAACCTCAGGCTACGAAGAGGCCGCCTGCCAGGGCCTCATGGCCGGCATCAACGCCGCGCTGTACGCAAAGTCGCAATCGGCCCTTCAGAAATTGTCATCCTTCGCCGAAGGCGGAGGATCTGCTTTACCGGAATCACCCCAGACCTTCCCCACCTTCACCCTCGACCGCACCGAAGCCTACACCGGCATCCTCATCGACGACCTCATCAGCAAGGGCACCGACGAGCCCTACCGCATGTTCACCTCGCGCGCCGAGTTCCGCCTCCATCTCCGCATCGACAACGCCGACACCCGCCTCACCCCGCACGCCCGCCGCCTCGGCCTCATCGACGACCGCGCCTGGGCCGCCTTCGAAGCCAAAAAATCCCGCGCCGCTGCCTTCACCACCCTCCTTGAAACCACGAAACTCACCGAGCAGGACATTTCGGCGCTGACCGAGCAGAACATTTCCGCTTTGAACAGCTCCGATAAGAGTTTGAATTGTCATCCTGAGCGGAGCGAAGGACCTGCTTCTCCGGGACTACCACAACCCTTCGCGCGTGGCGATCGCTCCGCCCAGCTCCTCAAGCGCCCCAGCGTCACCATCGAGCAGCTTCTGCCCATCCTGCTCGCGCACATCGAGCGCACACCCGAGCTCCGTCCATGGCTGGCCGCCCTCCGCGCCGCCGGCTACGAGCACACCCAGACTCTCCCCGCCTGGGTCCGCAACGAGATGAAGACCGTCGAGACCTCCATCAAGTTCGCCGGCTACCTCGCCCAGCAGCAGCGCAGCATGGACCGCCTTCGCCGCGACGAGGCCCGCCACATCCCCGAATGGTTCGACTACACCCGCGTCTCCGGCCTCTCCCGCGAGATGGTCGAACGCCTCGGCCGCGTTCGCCCCTCCACCCTCGGGCAGGCCAGCCGCCTTCCCGGCGTCACCCCTGCCGCACTCTCTTTAATCCAGTGTTTTCTTGAGATACAGGCCCGCGGCCGGACCGCCTGAGGGGGCAAATCCCACCCGCAAAAAGCCCACTTCGGCCGCACGAAAAGCCATTCTCCCAAGACCTCAAGTGCCACTTGAACAGGGGTTAACTTCCGTGGTTCAGCCTTAAGTTCCGGCTTAAGTTGACATCCCGAAAGTTACTTACGGGCGTACCGTTTTCGCCCTACTTTTGTTGTACCGCGTCCCACCAAAGTGGCATAAGCTCCTGTTGTGAGCTTCCCCCTGAAAAAAGCCGCGTTGTACGTTGCGTTCGTTGCTCTGGCGGCTCCGCTGCTCCTGCCAGCTTGTTCTCCCAAAGCGTCTGCGGAAGAACCGCAGCCCGATCCAACCGCGTGCTCCTCGAACGTTCCGTACTCCTTCCGCAACTTCGCCTGGTGGACAGGCACGCAGCTTCGCGCCGAGCTCAAGAGCCGCATCCCGGATCTCGGCAACAGTCTCGCCTGCGGCTCTGCGCAGGAGGCGAAGGTTCGCAGCGAGCTCACCGCCATGCTGCTCGCCAAGGGCGTTCACGCCACCGTCGTCAGCACCGATCCTTCGCAGGCCTCCACCGAGGTCTCGTCGTTCCTGTCGAAGCTTCCGTTCTTCGTTCCCGACGGCGACGATCAAGGCCCGCACATCAGCTTCAGCATCTCCTCGCCGCAGATCGTCATCGGCGCCGTCTCCGTCTACGAGGCGCCCGATTCCGAAAGCGACCTGCTCGCGCGTATCGCGCGCCAGATGGAGGGCAAGCCCTTCGACGATACAACCTTGCAGCTTCAGCAGCGTCAGCTCGTCGAGCCCATGGAACACAGCGGCTATCTCTCCGCCTCCATCACACTCTCGCCCGCTGATCCGCTGCTTGAGAACGGCCGCTACGTCGTTCCGCTCAATGCCAGCGTCGACGCCGGCCCCGTCTATCACGTCGGCATGGTTACGGCCGATGGCGGCCCGCTCCTTCGCGGACGCGATCTCTCGCCCTACTTCGATCTCCAGCCCGGCGAGGTCGCGACTCCCTTTGCCTTCGCGCGGCTTGAGAGCTCGATCATGACCGTCTACTTCCAGTCCGGCTACACCGCCGTGCACTTCCAGGACTCTCCCATTCTCGACCGCGATCGCGGCGTCGCCACCTATCGCCTGCTCGTCTTCCCCGGCCCGCAGTACCGTCTGCGCACCGTCACGCTGCGCAACCTCTCGCCCAAGCAGGAAGCCGAAGTCCGCAACCTTCTCGCACTCGTCCCCGGCGATGTCTACGACCAGGTGGCCATCGACGAGCTCCACCAGAAGGTCGCGGAGAGCATCAACCTCCATGGCCTCGACTACTCCTTCGTCCCGCAGACCGATCGCCAGCTCAACGTCATCGATCTCACCCTCGACTTCTTCAAGGACACCGCACAGTCCTCTCTCTAGCTCGCAATCTCGCGCACTGAAAAACAAAGCGCTCCGCAATCCGGAGCGCTTCCTTGTTTTGCAATTTACTAACGACTAACTACGAACGACTCATCACTGTTCTTAGTGGTTGTAGTTGACCTCTTCCGCTTCCTCGACCCCATACCGCCGCAGCAGATTCGGAAGATTCTGTGAGAACGCCGCCCGCGGCATCACCACATCGCACCCGGCCTCGACCGCCTTGGCCTTCAGGTCGCCCTGCAGGTGCGACAGGAATCCGATGATCGAAACCGTCCGCTTCAGCTTGGCCTTGATCTTCGGAATCGTCGTCAGCGGCTTTGCGTTCGCATTGTTCAGGTCGAAGACGATCAGCGACGGCTTGTTCTCATCCTCGCCGTTGGTCAGCTCCGCGAGCGCGTCCTTCTCGTTCTTCACGAACGCGACCTTCACGCCCTGTTTGCGCGCCGTCTCATTGATCTTTGCCGTCAGAAAAAGATCTTCGATGAAGAGGTAGATGTGCGTCTCCGCATCCTCGGGGATCGGAACCGGCCGCGGTCCGGAGAAATCCAGCGGTTGGTTATCGCCCTGATGCCGGTGTCCGCGCCGTCCGTGCCCATGCAGCTGGATCGTCGACGGCGGTGCGTCGGCATAATTCGCGTCGCCCGCGCGATAGCTGTGGTCCATCGGCCCGACAAATCCGCGCTCCCTCTGCTGTCCGCCCTTGTTCTTGCGCTTGAACCCCGACGCAAGATTGCCAAAGTTATCCGGCAGGTTGTTCTGGCGATAGCCGTTGCCGCTGCCATTGCCGCCGCCGCCGTTATCGGAGCGGAAGTCATTGCCCGGATTCTCCGAGCGCTGGCTGCGCCGCTCGCGGTCGCGAAACTTCTTCTTCCAGCGCTTGCCGCCCTGGCCTTGCTGTTGTTGTTGCTGCCCGCCCTGCGGCCGCCGCTGCGTCGCCGGGGCAGCCGAAGCCGCCAGCGCAAGGCTCTCGCCTTCCATCACGATCGGCGCCGCCGGAGCCGCTTCGCCGCCCTCGCTCGCGCCAACCGCTGCGCCTTCGCCGGCCCCACCCAGCATCTTGTTCTTCCGCTTCCGTCTGCGCCGGCGGCTGCTCTTGCTCTGCCCCATCCCCGGAGCAGGCGCGCCGTTGCCATTCGCGTCCGTTCCGCCGTCGAAGTCGTCGTTGCCGCCGAAGTCGCCGCCGTCAAATTCATCTCCCGCGTATTGTCCGGGAGCTTCCGCTACATTCTGTTCTGACATAATTGCTGTTGGTTTCCCCTTACTGGTGCGGATCCAAGGACTTCGAGGGCCCCGAGGACTCAAACGATACGATCGCCTGCTTCACGCCTCTGTCCATCAGAGCGCGAGCCGCAATTCGAACAGCAGAGTCTGGAGACGGTCTCAAGTCTTGCTCTTGGAAACGACTGCTTGCTACATGCGACTGAGTCCTGACCTGCGGCGCCCTCGGCGCTCGCGTTCTTCAACTCAGCCGAATCATTCCGCCTTCCGGCGAAGGTCTTTCTGCGCTCTCCGCGCCGCGGCCCTATTCAGCCGCGGTCAGAACGGTTCTCTGCCAGGTTCCCGATCCGGCGCGACCGTCCTTCGTCTCGATTTTCCAGAGAGATCCTAGTTGCAATACGAGCGTCCCACGAGTCTTTCGGCCATCACAGACGGTCCAAGACCGCCATCGGCTCACGTACTCTAGCGCCCGGAACTCCTTAAGTCTACCCCTGCTTCGGTTTCAGCGCAAGCCGTTCCTGCGCCCTGTACTCTGCCCTGAGTCTCACCCCACCCGCACCCACATGCCATTCCACACCGGCAGGCCACTCTACAACTCGCCCGCCCGAACTCCACTCGCCCGCCCGAACTCCACTCGCCCGCCGTCTCCCACCTGATCTCTGCCCCACGTCCACCCAGAAAGCCGTTGGGCCACCTCCCCTCCCCGGAAGATGGCCCTCGGACCCCTACAGGCCAGTCACTGGCCTCCAAAACGCTCCCCTTGGAGCTGTCCCGCGGGCCGTGCCCCTTGAATGAGGCATCTAGAATCGCCGCTGGACGTCCGCCGCTTTGCCCCGCTGCGCCGGGCCTACGTTCGAACACCCTTGACATAAGCAATCAAGCTTCCAAACCCATGCTCCCCTAAATGCCACGAAAATCAACGCCGCTGCCTCACCATCTACCCAAAATCGGAGAACCCGCCCCCCTACTTTCCGCTTTTCGGAAGAACCCCCGGCATTGACCGCCCCGCGCTTTGCTCCTATATAATCTCCCTTGCAGTCGGCCCGCACCACGCCCGCGACACTCCCTTCCTCATTCCGGAGTATGAGCAAGCAGGCGATGCCCGCATTCCACGCTGGAAGCGGACAACAGTATCCCTCTGCCGGGTGGCGCCGGTGCGCCCCACGCCAAAGCTTTCATCTCCGCAACGCACGTATCAATCCCCGAAGGAGCCTCAAACACAGCATGAATCGCACGCTTGTCATTGCTACAGCGCTGGCCGCTGGCCTCGCCGTCCCCTCCCTTCTCGCGCAGGCTCCAGCCGCAGAAGCTCCATCCGCGCAAAGGCCTGCTGCAGCTCGCGCCGCAGTCAATCCCGAGCCTATCCCCGCCAAGATCGCCATCATCGCCTTTGAACAGGCCGTCGTCGCCACCAACGAGGGCCAGCGCGCCGTCGCCGAGGTGCAGAAGAAGTACGAGCCGCAGAAGAGCAAGATCGACTCCGAAGGCGCCGAGGTCGAATCCCTGCGCAAGCAGGAACAGGCCCTCCCCGCCAACACCACCGACGACGAGCGCGCCAACCGCCTGCGCGTCATCGATACCAAGGAGAAGGCGCTGCAGCGCGACGAAGAGGACGCCTCCAACGCCTATCAGGGCGATCTCCAGGAAGCCTACGGCAAGGTCGCGCAGAAGGTCGGCGTCTCCGCCGTCAAGTACTGCCAGGCGAATGGCTATACCTTGCTGCTCAATGTAGGTGGCAGCCAGCAGGCCCCCAACCCTGTGCTCTGGGCTGCACCGACGACCGACGTCACGCAGGCGGTCATCAATGCCTACAACACCAGCTCGGGCATCGCGCCTCCGCCGCCGGCCGCTCCCACGCCGCACCGCACCGCTCCCACCGGAGCCGCGCATCCCACCACGCACTAATCAAACAGCAACGCATCACAGCGACGGAGGCCCAAGGGCCTCCGTTCTGCTTTTTGCGAATCCCGGCGCAGAACGCGTTCGCTGAATCGGCAACTTTGAAAAGCTCCGTCGTCCACTCCAATCCGAATTAGCTGAATGACGTGCTTTAGAAAAAGGGCTTAGCCCCGGCCACGGATCAGGACGGTAACCTCTGTTTGAACATCTAGTAACCTGCGCGAAATTACGATCGGACCGTTGATGTTTCCCGTGTGTGTGGCGTACAGTCTCACGACATAGCTTCCATGCTGCTTCGCGGAGACACAAATGCGTAGCCTCATCGTTCCTGCTATCCTCGCCGGCATCGGCTTAGCCGCCTTTACTCCACTTGTAGCGCACGCCGACGTCACCGGCGATACCTTCATCGAAAACTACAGCTGGCCCCAACCCGGCAGCACAGTTTGTTCGAGCGGCACCTTTGTCGCCGGATCCACCTCCGTAACAGACTGCCAAGGGGCATTCACCTACTCCATCACCAACGATCAGCTCACCTTCACCTACCTGGACGAGGACAGTGGGAGCTACTGGAGTGACGCGCCCTTCAACGGCCCCATCTTCACCGATCTCTCCGAGAGTCTCGCGGGCTATACAGCAACCCTCGATCCCTCGTCCACGGAGCCCGACTATCTGAACACTGTCCTGACCATCAGCGGCTCCAGCCTGTACGTCAACTGGCAGGGCGAAGGTATCAACGCTGGAGATACTGTGGTCGTCGATCTCAGCAACACGGTGGGCGCTACTCCCGAGCCGTCCAGTCTCATGCTCTTGGGAACTGGTCTTCTCGGTGTTGCCGGCATTACCCGCCGCCGCCTCTTCGGTTGGGCGCGATAAAGCCATCACTGAAATCATCCACTCTGAACGGAGGCCCTCGGGCCTCCGTTCTGCTCTTTGGAAGCTCGAATCCACCACTGTCATCCTGAGCGGAGCCTTGCAGTCTCATCGCAAGGCGGAGTCGAAGGATCCCTGTATTCCGCGCGCGCGACGACAGCATTCTGCTGAGAAATGGGCGCCCCAGAGCCCGCCCTGAGCTTGTCGAAGGGTCTCGCCTCTGAGACCTGGGTTCGCAGGATGATCACAGAAAGCCGAAATCAACTACCGCGGCTGTCCCCGCTTCACATGCGCGGTCTCCACCACCCGCGCCACGCACTCCACCGTCCGCTCCACATCCTCCATCGACGTCTGCCAGTTCGACACGCTCACCCGCATCGCCCGCACGCCCTTCCACGTCGTCCCCGTAAAAAAAGCCTCTCCACTGGAGCGAATGCCCGTCATCACCTCATCTGTAAACCGGTCGTGGTCGGCCTCCGTCGCACCCGGCGTCGGATCGTGAAACCGCACCATCCCTTGATTGATCAGCGGCTCGCAGAGGGCCTTCGCTCCCGGCAGGGCGCCGATCCGCTCGATCAATGCCCGCGCCATCGCGCAGCAACGTTCTACCATCTCCGCCACGCCCTCGCGTCCAAGCTGACGCAGCGCCGCATAGGTCGCAAACCCGCGCGCTCTCCGCGAGAACTCCGGCGTCCAGTCCACCTGGTCGCGCGCGCCCGCGCCCTGCACCAGATACGCCGAGTGCACGCCGAACGCCGCATAGTGCGCCGCCGCATCGCGCACAAACGCATATCCACAGTCGTACGGCACATTTAGCCACTTGTGCCCATCCGTGCTCCACGAGTCAGCCTCGCTCGCTCCCTCCAGCAGCCACCTGTACTTCGGCGACGCCGCACACCACAACCCCATCGCGCCGTCGACATGCACCCACGCTCCATGCTCGTGCGCCAGCGGAATCAGCCTCTGAAACTCATCGAACGCTCCGCGGTTTAGATCGCCCGCCTGCAAAACGACGATCTTCGGGTTCCCGCCCGTCGGCCGCTTGCCATCTTTCTTCAGCGCACCCGCGAGCGCATCCACGCGCAGCCGCCCCTCGTCATCGCACTCCAGCGCCTCAATCGATGCCGTGCCCAATCCCAGCAGCCGCGCCGCCCGCGGCACCGTCGCATGCTGCTCCGTGCTGGTCAGGATTCTCACCGCCGGCGCTCCGGTCAGCCCATCCTTTTCCACGTCCCATCCCGCACGCTCCAGCACCGCATGCCGCGCCGCCGCCAGACACGTCACATGCGCCATCTGACATCCGGTCACTAAAGCAAAGCTCGCCGCCTCAGGCAAACCAAACATCGACTTCAACCACCCGCCCGCAACCTCCTCCACCACCGCCGCCGCCGGCCCAATCACATACAGCCCCGCATTCTGGTCCCACGCCGAGGTCAGCCAGTCCGCCGCCAGCGCCGCGGGCAGGGAACCGCCAATCACAAATCCAAAGAACCGCGGCCCCGCCGATGCGACGATCGCATCCTTGCTCGCGCTCACCAGCTCCTCCACCACCCGCACCGGCTCCATGCCCTTCGCTTCCAGCGGCACGTCGATCCGCCGGCGCACCTCCTCGAGCGTCGCCGTCGCATCCACGCCGCGCTCCTCCAGCCCGTCCAGATGCTCCAGCGCATGCCGCATCGCCGCCGTCAACGGCTCCGCAAAGACCGAGGTTCGACTCATGGCAGCCGATCCTACCACCCCAAAATCCCGCCGGCACGCTTGACACGGGTTGTAAAATGAAAGCAGGGATTGATGCGACGCCCGGCCACCGCCGGGCCTTTCCATTTAACGCAGAACCATCCAAGATCCAGCAGCAAACCCTTATGTCTGAAGACTTTGCGTAGGGATGATTTAGCAACTCTTTTGCAATCAAGAATTTGCAAAACAGCCGCAACTGAAGTCCAAAGCTAAACTATCTGTTTTGAAGACTTTGCGCAAAAATAAGGGGGGAGGGGGGTACCACCGCACAGAGCCTTACAAACCGCTAACCTGCTAGTCTTCGCCGACCTTCAGCACCGCCAGGAAGGCCTCCTGCGGAATATCGACCTTGCCGATACGCTTCATCCGCTTCTTGCCTTCCTTCTGCTTTTCCAGCAGCTTGCGCTTGCGGCTGATGTCGCCACCGTAGCACTTCGCAATGACGTTCTTGCGGATGGCCGTCACCGTCTCCCGCGCGATGATCTTCGACCCGATCGCCGCCTGGATTGCGACCTCGAACATCTGCCGCGGAATCAGCTCGCGCATCTTCGAGACCAGCACCTTGCCACGGTCGTACGCCGAGTCGCGATGCACGATGAGCGAGAGCGCGTCGACAGGATCGCCGCCGATAAGGATGTCCATCTTCACCATCGGCGAGACCCACGATCCGGCCAGGTGATAGTCCAGCGACGCATATCCGCGCGAAACGCTCTTCAGCCGGTCGTAGAAGTCCAGCACGATCTCGTTCAGCGGCAGCTCGTAGGTCAGCATTACGCGCGTCTCGCTCACGTACTCGAAGTTCTGCTGCCGTCCGCGCTTCTCCTCGACCAGCTTCAGGATCCCGCCCACATACTCCTCGTTGGTCAGGATCTTCGCCGTAATCACCGGCTCCTCGATCTGCTCGATCTCGCTCGGGTCCGGCCACCGCGACGGATTGTCCACCTCGACGATCCGCCCATCCGTCAGCGTGATCTTGTACCGCACCCCCGGCGCCGTCGTAATCAAATCCAGATTGTACTCACGCTCCAGCCGCTCCTGAATGATCTCCAGATGCAGCAGCCCAAGAAATCCGCACCGGAACCCAAACCCCAGGGCCACCGAGCTCTCCGGCTCAAAATTAAAACTCGAATCATTCAGCCGCAACTTCTCCAGCGCATCCCGCAGCAGCGCATGCTCATGCGAATCCACCGTGTACAGGCCCGCAAACACCATGCTCTTGATGTCTTCAAATCCCGGCAGCGTCTCACTCGCCGGATTCTCCACCGACGTAATCGTGTCGCCCACCTTCGTGTCCGCGACGTTCTTGATCGTCGCCACGAAGAACCCAACCTCTCCCGCGCTCAGCTCCTCAATTTCCAATGGCTTGGGCGTCATCACGCCCATCGACTCCACATCAAACGTGCGACCGTTCGACATGATCTTGATCTTGTCACCCTTGCGCAGCCTTCCGTTGACGATGCGCGCCAGCACAATCACGCCGCGATACGCATCGAACCACGAGTCGAAGATCAGCGCCTGCAGTGGCTTGTTGGCGTCGCCCTTTGGAGGCGGCAATAGATGCACAACCGCCTCCAGGATGTCGCCCACATTCTGCCCCGTCTTCGCACTCACCGGCACCGCATCGCTCGCCGGCAAGCCCACAGACTTCTCGATCATCTCCTTGGTGCGCTCGATGTCCGCGCTTGGCAGATCGATCTTGTTGATGACCGGAATGACCTCCAGCCCGTGTGAGATCGCCAGATACGCATTCGCCAGCGTCTGTGCCTCCACACCCTGGCTTGCATCCACCACCAGCAGCGCGCCCTCACAGCTCGCCAGCGAACGCGAGACCTCGTAGCTGAAGTCCACATGCCCCGGCGTATCGATCAGGTTCAGCTGATACCTGTTTCCATCCGAGGCCGTATACATCATGCGCACCGTATGCGCCTTGATGGTGATACCCCGCTCGCGCTCCAGATCCATCGCATCCAGGACCTGCGCCTGCATCTCGCGCGCCGTCAGCGATCCGGTCAGCTCCAGCAGCCGGTCCGAAAGCGTGGATTTGCCGTGATCGATGTGCGCGATGATCGCGAAGTTGCGGATGTACTTGGGATCCATGCTGTGCGGGCGAGGCAAAAGCCCCGAACGTCTAGGCTATCACCCGAATGCAGCAGTCTCTATCTGCCTGAAGCGATCTCTTCTGGCGCGAGCCGCTTCACCTCCACCAGTACCGAGTAGAAGGTCGCCCCGCCGCCGAGGTCCGTCAGCCGTTGGCTGGTGAGCTCGTTGGCGTTCACCCCGTTGCGCGAGAGCTTTTGCCAGTCCAGCCTCGACGCGACAACACCCGCACCGACCGCTTCGCTCACTCTCGCAATCAGCGTGAGCCTGCCGCGATCGTTCCACATCTCTACCAGATCGCCGCTCGTAATCCCCCGTGACGTCGCATCGCGGCTGTGCATCTCCAGCACGCCCGCATAGCGTTCCTCCATCTTGCGATGATTGGGCAGGTTCGCAAAGGTAGTGTTCATGTAGTTGTCGCCCTTGCGTGCCAGCAGCTCGAGCGGGAACTTCGCTGCCGCCTCCGTGTTTCCGCGCGACTCTGTGGGGGCCCGCCACTCCGGAACCGGCAGCAGCTCCGCGCGCGCACTCGCCGTGCGGAACCACTCACGTGTACTAAACGGCAAGGACTCGCCGTGCTCATTCCTCGGCAGCGCTAGGGGAAGATGCGGCTCCTGCTCCAGACGTTCCTTCGTCACGCCCGCAAGCCAGGGATGGTTTGAATCCAGCGCCTGCGCGATCAGATCCTCCTCGGTATCGCGAAACGCTGCCTCCTCAAACCCCATGCGCCGTCCCAGCTCAGCAAACATCCGCACATTCGAGCGCGCCTCGCCCAGCGGTGCGATCGCCGGTTGCGATATTTGCGCAAAGTAATGGCCGTAGGCGCCCATCAGATCCTTGCTCTCGAGGAAGGTCGTTGCCGGCAGCACGATGTCGGCATAGTCGGTCGTATCGGTCAGGAACTGCTCATGCACAACGGTGAAAAGGTCGCCGCGCCGCAGTCCGGCCAGCACGCGTTCGGAGTCCGGCGCCACCGCAGCGGCGTTGCAGTTGTACACAAACAGAGCCTTCACGGGCGGATCGCTAAGCTGCGTCAGCGCATCGCCGAGCTGGTTCATATTCACCATCCGCGCCGCCCGTCCAAGCGGACTCGACTTCATCAGCTCCGGCATGTGCAGCTTTCCCGAATTGAAAGGGAACGCACCGCTGGTGGAGAGCAGCAGACCGCCTCCACGCTGCGTCCAGCTTCCGGTAATCAAGGGAAGCATCGCTACCGCGCGCGCCGCGGTGCTTCCGTTCTCACTGCGCTGTATACCGTAGTTCAGACGAATCGCCGCAGCCCGAGTTCCATTCCGTCCCGCCCGGCCATAGGCCAGCGCCAACGATTCAATAGCCGCCTCGCTCAGTCCCGTGATCTCCGCAGCCCGCTTCGGCGAATGCTCCTCCCGCAGAGCGTGCTCACGCAATGCCTCCCACCCGTTCGTGCACTCGCGCAGATACTCCGCGTTCTCCAGACCCTCGCGAAAGAGCACATGCATCACAGCCAGCGCGAGCATGACGTCCGTTCCCGGACGAATCGACAGATGCTCATCGGCCAGCGCCGCCGTACGCGTGCGATAGGGATCGATGACGATGAACCGCGCACCATCGCGCCGCGCCTCCTCGATGAACGGCCACAGATGAACATTATTGCCATGAATATTCCCGCCCCAGACGATGATCAGGCCCGCATGCGCAAAGTCCTGCGGTGCCGTGCCCATGCGCGTGCCGTACACGCTGTTCAGCGCTGCTGTCCCGGCGGCCGAGCAGATAGTCCGGTCAAGCTGCGATGCGCCCAGCCGGTAGAAGAACCGCCGGTCCATCGAGCCAAAGCCAAGTTGCCCGATCGTTCCCGCATAGCTATAGGGCAGAATGCTCTCGGAGCCAAACTCCGCCGCTATCGCACGCAGCCTCGCTGCAATCTCATCCAGCGCCTCATCCCAGGAGATTCGTTCGAAGGATTCGATCTCTCGCCCCTTCGGCAGCGGTCCCTTCGGAACCCCACATCTGCGCCGCATCGGATAGAGCAGCCGCTCCGGCGAGTAGACCCGGTCGAGATACCGGGCCACCTTGCCACACAGAAATCCATGTGTCACGGGGTGCGCCGGATCGCCCTGCACGCGAATCGCCCGCCCGGTCAACTCGTCCACCGTCACCAGGACCCCGCATGAATCCGGACAGTCGTGGGTGCAGACCGCATGGACCGTGTGCGTTCTGGCAGAGCCCTCAGGCATAGCCATATTCTAGGCTTCCGGCTCACAACCCTTATAGTTGTTTTGTTCGTATGCGAGATTTCTCTGGAGCCCTAAACGATGCTCCGCTTTGCCTACTCTCGAATCCTTCTTGCAGGCGTTGCCGTGTTGCTGGCTCTTGGTAGCAAACCCTCAATCGCTCAAACGCCCACCGTCGCACAGTCACCTGAAGCCATAGCAATCCTCCGCATGCTCCATCGGCAGGAGGAGGACTGGAATCGCGGCGATCTCGATACCTTTGCCACCGGCTATAAGAACTCGCCCGACATTCTTTTCATGGGCCGCACCATTCATCGCGGTTATGCGGAGATGCTTGCCACCTACCACAAAGCCTTTCCCACGCGCGCGGCCATGGGCACACTGTCCTTCTCGGATCTCGAGATACAGCCTCTCGACGCTCACTTCGCCACCGTCACGGGCCGCTTCCACCTGCAGCGCACCGCAGCCGGAGGTGGCGACGTGAGCGGCTACTATCTCCTCGTCGTCGAAAAGACGCCCGCCGGCTGGAAGATCGTGCGCGACGACAGCACCAACGACCCTCCGCAGCGGTGATCGTGATCCGCCGCGAAGGCTCGTATGATGAAGGCAAGCTTGGAGGGTCTATGCGCGCCCGCTGTGTCGTCCCGGTCCTGTTCGCTCTCTGTGCCTTCACGGCACTCCCGGCCCGAACCATCGGACAGTCGCCTAACCCTCTCTTTACCGCCACCCGGCAGCAGCTCGATGTGGTGAAGGTCATCCTCGCGCAACGGGACGCCTGGAACAAGGGCGATCTCAACGCCTACCTCTCCCACTACAAGAACGCCCCCGACACGCAGGCCGTGCTCGCTAATCTTGTTCGCGGCTTCGACAACATACGCGCCGCCTATCGCCTGAACTTCCCCAACAAAGAGAGCATGGGCACCATCGAGGACTCCGAAGTGGAGGTTCGCGCACTCGGCGACAACTTCGCCCTCGCTACCGGAAACTACCACCTCACGCGCTCGCGGAAGGCAGGCGGCGACGTGCAGGGTACGTTTACAGAGCTCTTTGAAAAGACCCCTGCGGGCTGGCAGATTATCTTCAGCCAGAGCACATGAGCACGGCAGCCCAAACACATTCCAGCGCGCCTCTGCTCTTGGAGGCGCACGAGCTCTCGAAGGACTTCGGCTCCGCGCGCGTCGTTCGCGACGTCTCGCTGCGCATCCATCGCGGCGAGACCCTCGGTCTCGTCGGCGAGTCCGGTTCGGGCAAGAGCACCGTAGCGCGCATGATCCTGCGGCTGCTCGAGCCCACCTCCGGCCGCATTCTCTTGCACGACGTCCGCGAGAACGGCCCGCCACACACGCTTGATCTGCTCGCCTTGCCCGCTCATGCCATGCGCCGGCTGCGGCGCCGGCTGGCGATCGTCTTCCAGGACCCTTACGCCGCACTCAACCCGCGCATGACCGTGCGACAAACATTGGCCGAGCCCTTCGCGATCCACCATGAACAACCGGCCGAGGGTCTTAAGGAGCGGCTCGCCGCGATGCTCGCCGAGGTCGGCCTCGAGAAGAGTGCGCTTCGTCGGTACCCGCACGAGTTCTCCGGCGGCCAACGGCAGCGCATCAACATCGCTCGCGCGCTCGCGCTTCGCCCTGAGCTGCTCGTGCTGGATGAACCCGTCAGTGCGCTCGATGTCTCCGTTGGCGCGCAGATCATCAACATGCTGCATGATCTGCAGCAGCGCTATGACCTCACCTGTCTGTTCATCTCGCACTCCATGCCATTGGTGCGTTACCTCTGCCACCAGGTCGCCGTCATGCGGCAGGGTGAGATCGTGGAAAAAGGCTCGTGGCAGCAGGTGTGCAACTCACCGCAGGAGGACTATACGCGTCAGCTCCTTGCCGCCACGCCCGAGCTTCCCACACCCGCTGATCACTGCTAAGTGCCTGTCGCCTGCTTCCGAACCTTGACATCGCAGACATTGCGCAGATAGTCCCACGAGTACAAGCCCGCCTCATGGCCATCTTCCCACTTGAACCGCAGGGCATATCTGCCTACGGGCTCTACGTCCACGGGCCTTGGCGGTGCCTCGTACATTGGCAACAGCGTGGCGGGTTTGGGCCTCGCTGTCCCAGGAGTCCGGCCCTCCGCCTCCCGCGCTTCATGGCATGTAGCGCACGGGCATGCCGCGCGCAGCCACGCGAAGCTCCAATGGCTCGTGTGCCCGTCCCGCCATTCAATCGTCATCCCTGTCCCGCCAGTCTTGTCGATGCGCACCTTTGCCGGCCGAATCGCATCACCGGTGAGCTTCGGCTGCTGTTCCTCGTGCGCGCTGTGTTCAGCACTGACGAAGCGAATTCCCTCATGGCTCATCGTCTGTCCCTCACTTCTATCGTGGCGCACCGGCCGGCTGCGATCTGCTCGTGGCCCTTGCATCACAACGCAGCTTCAACACAAGGATCGAAGCCAAAAGAACCAGCGTAACCCCATTTGCGAGCGAAACAGGCAGCGAATGTGCGAGCAGCCCGTACGCCAGCCAGAACGTTGTGCCCACCGTAAAGATCAGGAACATCCCCAGCGAGATATCGTGCGCCGACCGCAGTTTCACCACCTGAATCAATTGCGGCAGAAACGATACAGTGGTCATCGCCGCCGCAACATAGCCAATGCCATCGATCGCCGTTCGCGGAGTACTCATCCGTGGGCCTCTCTCCAAAAAAAATATCCGGCCACCAAGCATCCGGTAGCCACCACAACCCTGCGCAATACATCTCCGTCCATTCGCTTCGCAAAACGTGCGCCGATCCATCCGCCCAATGCCGCAAATGCCATCGAAACGATGCAATAGTGCCAGACGACCGCGCCTCGCACGACGAAGGTAATGATCGCGCAGAGGTTTGAGAGCGTTGCGGCGACCACCTTCATCGCATTCATCGCGTGCATGCTCTCCATGCCCAGCAGCGCGAGAATGGTCATCACCAGAAGGCCGCCGCCCGCGCCGAAGTAGCCGATATAAAAGCAGACAGGGAAGAGAAGCAGCGCCAGCGGAAGCAATGGAATGCGACGCTCCAAGTGCGGATGTTCGGTCCTGCGGCGTAGCCACTTCGAAAGTGGCCCACTCAATCCGAAGATCAGCGTTCCGCCCAGGATCAGCCACGGAATCAAGTGCAGAAAGGTGCGCTGCCGCGTATGTAGCAGCACCTCTGCCCCCGTAACGCCACCCAGGACACAGGTGATTGCAACAGTTGGCAGAAGATCTCGCCGCACATCTCCGCGCAGCGTCGCGAGCGACGTAAGTTGTCCCGGCCACAAAGCCACCGTGTTCGTCGCATTCGCCTGCACCGGCGGAACTCCCATCCCAAGCATTGCCGGAAACGAAAGAAAGGATCCCCCGCCCGCCATCGCGTTCATCACGCCGGCGATGGTGGACGCGGTCACAAGCCAGATGTAATGCAGGTGAGAAATATGCGGGAGATGCATCTGCCTCGATTGTAGTCGGCCCAACCACTAACACGGGAGTGTCACGTATCGTTCAACCGCGAGCCCCTCAGTCGAGGTTCGCCAGCCGGAGTGCCTCGTTCACCGTATTTGCCACCAGAAGACAGCGGCGATTCCCGCGCAACATCCCCTCGCGCTCACAGACATCCAGAAACTCCAGCATCGTGTCGTAGAACCCAGCTGTGTTCAGTAGCACAACCGGCTTCTCATGCAGCTTCAGCGTCTGCCACGCCAGCACCTCGAACAACTCCTCAAACGTGCCGAATCCGCCCGGCAGGATGAGGAACGCATCGGCCTTTTCTCCCATCAGCCGTTTGCGTGTGTGCATCGTGTCGACGACGTGCAACTCGCTAAGGCCGTCGTGCGCGATCTCTTTGTCCACCAGAACGTGCGGAATGACCCCAACCACGTAACCGCCCGCGGCGAGGGTCGCGTCGGCAACCGCACCCATCAGTCCAATCCTCGCGGCGCCATAGATCAGCCCGATTTCGCGCTCCGCCAGTGTTCGGCCCAGCTCCGTCGCCGCCGCACCATACTCCACCTTCACGCCCATCGCCGCAGCGCAAAACACGGCGACACTCTTCGCTGGCAACTTACCGGACATATCGTCAGCATACAGCGCCCGCTCAAGTGGTCTATGCGCGCTATCATGAGGGCCTGTCGCGCAACCTTCGGTCTAACGAAAGCTTCTCATGCAGAGCCACCGACTCTTCGCTTCCCTCAGCAGCTTCCTTTCGTCGCTGGCAATCGTCACCGCCATGTTCTGCGCCGCTTCCTCAGTCGCCTGCGCACAGAACAAGGGAGAACCAGGCAACTTCGACTTCTATCTCCTCAACATGCCATGGGGCCCCGTCTTTTGCTCATCGATCAGCGACGTCTCTCCGCAATGCAGGCCGCAACACAGCTTCGTCGTTCATGGCCTCTGGGCGCAGAACAACGATGGCAGCTATCCGGTCTCGTGCTCAAGCCATCCCGGTCCAGCCCATCCCGAACTCAATCTCGACATCACGCCCGATCTGCAGTTGCTCAGGCACGAATGGGCCAAGCACGGCACTTGCTCCAACGTCGGGCCGGATCGATTCTTCCGGATGGAGCACGAAGCCTTCGCTTCCATCAAGATTCCAGCCGCGTTTCATCACGTCGACGACGAGCTCAGCATGAGCCCCGCTCAGATCCTCGGTCTCTTCTACAGAGCCAACCCGCAGTTGCCTCGCGGCAGCCTTGTGGTGAGCTGTAAACGAAATGAGTTCACGGCCGTCGAAGGCTGCTTCACAAAGGGCCTGAGCACAATGCGGTGCCTCGGTCTCCACTCTTGCGCGCAGCAAACACTGAAGATCGAGCCAACCACGACCCGCTAGCGGCCACTGTCAGCCAGCTAGACGAAGCGGGCCGCCCGTGCGTCGCACCTATTGGCACGAGCGTACGCGCGGCATTCATCCTGATCTTCGCGGGCCGTTACTTTAGCGCGATCGTTGCGTCGCTCAGGTTCGAGGCGACCGTGGCGAGCACAGCACCCGCCTCAAACTCCGGTGTCGTCTCCTCAGCGACGATCGTGGTTCCGGTAGCAAGCTTCACCGGAGTGACCTTGCCCGGCGCCAGCGTCAGCTCCTGGTCGCCGGCCTTCACCTTCAGCGGCGTCCTGGAATCGTTGCGAAGGTTAAAACTCACCAGCTTTACCTTTGCGTGTGCCGGCACATCAGACTTGTGGAACGGCGCAGCGTAGACAGTCTCACCGGCCAGCAGAACCGCGGCCAGCACCATGGTGCTTCCCATAACACGACGAATCATCTCTCTACCTCATTCTCGAAACGGAAGTTCAAGCGTCGAGTGCCCCGCCATGGATCGGAGCGCTCGGCGTACTTGGTTATACGAAATAACGAAACTTTGGTTCCCTCAGGTTGCAAATTTTTCACACAGGGGCCAAAACGCAACAGCAGTGTAAACAGACAGCTAAAATTGGGTCTGTGGCCGACCTTCTCGCCAATATGAATCCGCAGCAGCGCGAGGGGATCACCACCGTCGATGGCCCGCTTCTCTTGCTGGCCGGCGCAGGCTCAGGAAAGACTCGCGTCATCACCCACCGCATCGCCTACCTCATTCAGGAGCGCGGCGTATCACCGGACAACATCCTTGCCGTCACCTTCACCAACAAGGCAGCCAAGGAGATGGAGGACCGCGTCGACAGAATCCTCGCCCACTCCACCCTCGCCAAGCCGACGCTCTCCACCTTTCATAGCTTCTGCGTGCGTGTTCTTCGCCGCGACATCGAAGCGCTCCGTCTCAATGGCAAGGGATTGACGCGCACCTTCGCTATCTATGACGAGGCCGACCAGCAGGCAGTCGTCAAACAGGCCATCAAGCGGCTTGGCATCGACGACAAGCAACTGAAGCCGCGCGTTGCGCTCGGCCGCATCTCCTGGGCAAAGAACCACATGATCGATCCTCAGGAGTACTTTCTTGCGTCGACCAATCCTCTCGAAGAGAGCATCGCGCACATCTTCAGGGTCTATCGCGAGGAACTCGCCAAAGCCAACGCGCTCGACTTCGACGATCTCTTGCTCGAAACCGTGCGTCTGCTCAAGTCCTCCGCCGAGGTACGCGAGCGCTACAACCGCCGCTACAAATATCTGCTCATCGACGAGTACCAGGACACCAACCGTCCGCAGTACGAGCTGATGAAGCTCCTCGGCAAACACGGCAACGTCTGCGTCGTGGGCGATGAGGATCAGTCCATCTACTCCTGGCGTGGCGCCGACATCCGCAACATTCTCGAGTTCGAAAAGGACTTTCCCGCCGCGAAGACGATTCGCCTCGAGCAGAACTACCGTTCCACCCAGACGATCCTCGAAGGCGCCAGCGCGGTCGTCGCGCAAAATACTCAGCGCAAGGGCAAGAACCTGTGGACCTCGCGCGAAGGCGGTTCGCTCATCGGCTACTACGAGGCGCCCGACGGAGAAAACGAAGCCCTCTTCATCGCCGACCGCGTTCAGCGCTACCTTCGCGAAGCCGGCGAGACCGAAGCCCAGCCCCGCTGCGCTGTGCTCTATCGCACCAACTCGCAGTCGCGGTTGGTTGAAGAGGCCTTGCGCCGCTATCAGGTCCAATACCACATGGTTGGCGGCTTCAGCTTCTATGAACGCGCGGAGATCAAGGACATGCTCAGCTATCTGAAGCTTGTCCAGAATCCCCACGACTCCATCGCTCTCGGACGCATCGTCAACTCGCCTCCGCGGGGTGTTGGCAAAACCACGATGGACACGCTCGAGCGGATGGCGCTCACCACCGGCCTCAGCACCTGGGATGCGATCGGACGCGCCATCGACGAGAAACTGCTTCCCGCCCGAGCCCTCGCGGCGCTCGGTAGTTTCCGCACGCTTATCGAGGACGCACGCGCCATGCTCGGCGCCGACTTCGCCGCTGCGTTGTCTGCCGAGGTTGTTGTACCGGGAGCAGAGGAAACGCAAGCCGGCGCCCAAAGCACCAGTTTCGATCCATCAAGCTTCGACGAGGAGGCACCTGAAACCGCTGCGCCGACCGTGCTCGCCAATGACGCCAACGCAGACTTCGACACCAGCTTCAACTTCGGCTTCGACTTCGGCTCCAGCGAAGAGATCTCCACCATCGCGCCGGAGAACGCAGCCGTTTCCACAATGGATACAAGCTTCAACCCCTTCGCCCCGGTCCCGCTCAAGCCATCGGCGTCGGACAAGGTTCGCGAGAAGAACCGCGCGCGTCTCGAGCGCATCGCGGCCGTCGGCACGAATGACGAACTTGATGCTGCGGGCAAGCCAGCCTTCCGCAAGCCCGGCGATCCCGCGACGCTTCCCGAACTCATCAAGTTCCTCAACGATCGCTCCGGCTACATCCGCGCGCTCGAAGAGGAGGCGACCCCCGAGAGCTTCTCACGCATTGAAAATCTCAAGGAGCTCGCCAACGCTGCGCAAGACGCCACCACGCGCGGTGAGACGCTCGCGGACTTTCTCGACCACGCCGCGCTGGTCTCTGATGCCGATCAGTACTCTGCCGAGGCACGCGTCACCCTCATGACCCTCCACGCCGCCAAAGGTCTCGAGTTCCCGCTCGTCTTCCTCTGCGGCATGGAAGAAGGTCTCTTTCCGCACTCGCGCACCCTCACCGACCCCGCTCAGATGGAAGAGGAGCGCCGCCTCTGCTACGTCGGCATGACCCGCGCGATGGATACCCTGGTCCTCACCCGCGCGCGCTATCGCCGCCGCTACGGCAACGACATGCCGGAGTCCTCCACACCCTCGCGCTTCCTTGCAGAGGTGCCCTCGGCGTTGATCGAAGACCTCGGCTCACCCGAAGCCTACGGAGCGTTGAACTATCGCAATCCGTATGCCACGCCGTATCCGCAGCGCAATCGCCGTCAGGGCGGCGGAGACAATGACTTCGAACGTCACTATAGCTACGAAGATGAGAGTCAGGAGAGCGACTCCAGCCGCTCCGGAGCAAGCGGCTACGCGGCGCAGCGATTCGGCGCGAACCGGTCGCGTCTCAGCGGAAGCGGAAGCGGAGTCTCCGGCGAGCGTGCTCGCGGGGGCGTGGGTCCGCTCGACAACACGGCCGCCTTCTTCGGCGAAGGAGGCGGCGCGGGCTACAAGCCAGGCGAAAAACGCTATCCTGCGCGCCCCAGGATGGACATTCCCGCGCCCGCCGGCCGCACCGGCCTCGGCAAGGGCGCTCGCGTGCGCCATCCCAAATATGGTGAGGGCATCGTCGTCGCGCGCGAGGGTGAGGAAGATGACGCGAAGATTACAGTACAATTTAGCGGGCACGGCACAAAGAAGCTGGTGGAGCGATTCGCCCAGCTTGAGCGACTATAAAAGAGCAGAATTACCGTTTCATAAGGCGCGCCGCCGCCCAATCAAGTTCTGAAAGAGACACACACATGGCAAACACCAAGAGCATCACGGATAAGACAGAGCGTAAGAAGGTAAAGCGCGCGGCCCGCAAGAAGGCGACGCCGAAGGCTAAACGCACCACCCCACGCGGCAGCAACAAGGCCAAGGTCAAGAAGCTCGTTCGCGGTCAGTCCAAGCGATAGAAAGACCGCAAAAGCTCCTTATGTTGTGAACGGGCGAGGCTTCGGCTTCGCCCGCTTTCTGCTGGAGAAACGAAAGACTCCGCATACAATCGGTTCATCTCCGCGATCCCGCCGACAAGGACGTCACGCCCTGCCCTCCGAACAGCAAGCCCGACAAACCGGTCCTCGGCAGATCTTCGCCACCAAGTCCATTGACAAGCTGATCGTCGAGAGCGAGCGGCCGGACATCGCGCTCAAGAAGACCCTCGGCCCTGTCTCGCTCACCGCGCTGGGCATCGGCGCTGTCATCGGCTCGGGCATCTTCACCGTCATCGGTACGGCCATCGGCGGCAACCCCGCGCAAACCGCCTCCCTGGCCGACTCTCCCGTCATCGACGTCCTCCTCAGCTGGCTGCACGGAACCGCGGGCCACATCGCCGGCCGTCCCGGCGCCGGCCCCGCGCTCGCGCTGTCGATGGTTCTCGTCGCCATCGTCTGCTGCTTCACCGGCCTCTGTTACGCCGAGCTGGCCTCGATGATCCCCATCGCCGGCTCCGCCTACACCTACACCTACGCCACGCTCGGCGAGCTCATCGCCTGGATCATCGGCTGGGACCTCATCCTCGAGTACGCCTTCTCCAACATGAGCGTCTCGGTCGGCTTCGCCGCGCACTTCGTCGATCTCCTCGACTGGCTCGGCATTCCGATCAGTCCCAAGTGGCTCTCGCCTGCCTTCCTTCCGCAGGGCCTCACCGACTTCACCGGCCACACCATCTACGCCCCTGGCTTTCACTTCGGCTTCAACATTCCGGCGTTCCTCATCGTCATTCTGCTCACCGTCGTCCTGGTGCGCGGCATCCGCGAGTCCGCCCGCACCAACAACATCATGGTGCTCATCAAGCTGGTCGCCATCCTGGTCTTCATCGGCGTTGGCCTGCACTTCATCCATCCGCGCTACTATCATCCGTTCTCGCCCAACGGCTGGCCTGGCATTTTGGCAGGTGGTTCCATCATCTTCTTCACCTACATCGGCTTTGACTCCGTCTCCACTGCCAGCGAAGAGTGCCGCGACCCGCAGCGCACCGTCCCCATCGGCATCATCGCCACGCTCATCGTCTGCACAGTGCTTTACATCGGCGTCTCGATCGTCCTTACCGGCATCGTTCCCTGGCGCTCCGTCATCGGAGACGCCGCGCCCATCGTCAACGGCCTCAAACGCCTCACGCTCGCCACCCATAGTTCGCTGCTCCACTGGACCCGTCTCGTCGTTCTGATCGGCGCCATCATCGGTATGATCTCGTCGATCCTCGTCTTTCAACTCGGGCAGGCCCGCGTCTGGTTCGCGATGTCCCGCGATCGCCTTCTGCCCGATGTCTTCTCGAAGGTGCATCCGCGCTTCCGCACGCCGGCCTTCGCCACCTGGGTTGCGGGTGTCCTGGTGGCAATTCCCGCCGGCCTCTTCGACGTCGGAACGCTTGCTGAGCTCTCCAACATCGGAACGCTCTTCGCGTTCATCCTCGTCTCCATCGGCGTCCTTGTCCTTCGCCACAAGCAGCCCGAACGGCGACGCGGCTTCCGCGTCCCCGGCGGCCCTGTATTCCCCGTGCTGAGTGTGGTCTTCTGTCTCCTGCTGATGGCCGGCCTCCCCGTGCGCACGTGGGAACGCTTCTTCATCTGGCTCATCATCGGCCTCTTCGTCTACTTCCTGTACAGCCGCAAGCGCAGCGAGTTCTACCAGGGTTAGGCCTCGGTCTCTGGCCCTCCCGTTAGGTGATCCACCTCATGCCTTCTCCCTTTCTCACCGCCGAATGGCGCAAGCTGCTGATGGCGCAGTATGAGGTGCAGCCCAAGCTATTGGCGCCCTATCTTCCGCGCGGCCTGGAGCTCGATCTGTTTGAGGGCCGCTGCTTCGTCTCGCTCGTTGCGTTTCTCTTCGACCGCGTGCGGGTGAAGGGATTCGCGGTTCCTCTGCACACGAGCTTTGAAGAGATCAACCTCCGGTTCTATGTCCGGCGCACCGAGCCTAGCGGTTCCGCTAAGCGCGGCGTCGTCTTTGTGCGGGAGTTTGTGCCGCGACGCGCTATCGCGTGGGTAGCTAAGAGCGCGTACGAGGAGCCATATCTCGCCATACCCACGCGCCACAGTTACACATGCACCCCGCAGGCGCTCACCGCCGAGTACGGTTGGAAGTACGGAAATAGGTGGTATACCTTCTGCGCCAGCGCCGCTTCCAAATCGCAGCCCATCGCGCCGGGCAGCGAAGAGGAGTTCATCACCGAGCATTACTGGGGCTATACGAAGCGCAGCGATGGGAGCACCTCCGCCTATCAGGTCGAGCATCCGCGATGGCAGACCTACCGCCTGCAACGCTATGAGATTGCAGTCGATCTCGGCATGCTCTATGGCCCGGAGTTCGCCTTTTTGAACGGCCAACCCGCAGCCAGTGTTCTGCTCGCAGAAGGCTCCGCGGTCAAGGTCTATTCTGGAGTCCGGCCTCCGGTCTGAGCGGTCCGGGCCACGTAGGCAGCCCGCGACCGAACAGCGAAATCTGCGTCTAATACACTAAGAAGCAGGGAACACACAATGAGAACAATTGACGCAACCCAGGGAGTACGGATCCTCGACAGCCGCTCCACAGCGAGTCTGCTGAGCAAGGTGCTGTGGATCACCACCGCAGGCTTTCTTTTCACAGCCTTGGGCGCCTATCTCGCGCCGGCGCTAATGGGCGGCATCCCCTACATCGGGCTATTCATCCTCACCTTTGGCCTCATTTTCGCGATCAGCTTCGCCTCGCGGCGTTCGCCGGGGCTCGCGCTGGTGCTGTTCTACGCCTTCACCATTCTCATGGGCGTGGAGATCGGCCCGCTGCTCAAGGCGTATCTGCACTTCCCAGGCGGCGAGGTGGTCGTCTTTGAGGCCGCGCTGACCACCGCGCTTGGCATGTTCGCCATGGGCGTCATCGCGCAGATCGTCCACTTCGACTACCGCCGCCTCTACAACTACGCCTTCGCTGCGCTGCTCGGCCTCATCGTCATCGGCGTAATCGGCATGTTTGTGCACTTTGTCAGCCCCGGACTCTACGCCTGGGCGACACTGGCGATCTTCAGCATGCTGTTGCTGGTCGATTTCATGCGGCTGCGCGACGGCGCGCAGGGTCTCAGCCCCGTACAGATGGCGCTGAGCATCTATCTTGACGCCTTGAACATCTTTATCGCACTCCTGCAGATCTTCGGCAGCAGCAGCGGCAACAACGGCGGCGGTCGCAGCAGCAGCCGCTGGAGCTAGCTGACCCGCTACACTAGGCAGATGGCCCGCAGCATGCAAAACCCCCGGCCCGAGGCCGAAGCATGGCTTCGCGGGCTGCCCAAGGCTGAGCTTCACCTGCACCTCGAAGGCTCCATCACCCCCGCCACGCTCGTCGAGCTCTCGAAGCGCCACGACGGCCGCCCGCTGACCGCGGAGCAGGCGCGGGCAATCTACCGGTACGTCGACTTCCCCAGCTTCCTGATGAGCTTCAAGGCCGTCACCGAGCGGCTTCACACGCCCGCCGACTACGAAACGATCACCTACGCGATGCTGCGCGATCTGGCCGCGCAGGGCGTTCGTCATGCGGAGACGTACATCTCCATCGGCATTCTCTATCATTTTGGCCGGCTGGATGTGGATGAGGTGATGGCGGCGATTGAACGTGGACGCGAGCGCGGCGAACGCGACTTCGGCGTATCGCTGCTCTGGATCATCGATGCGGTCCGCCACTTCGGCGTCGAGGAGTGCGACCGCGTCTTTCAAAAAGCGGCGGAGCTGCGAACACCATATCCAAGCGTCGTCGGCGTCGGCCTGGGAGGAGATGAGGCGCGCGGGCCAGCGCAGGAGTTCCGCGAGATCTACGCCGCAGCAAAGGCCACGGGCTTGCACCTGACATGCCACGCCGGTGAGGCCGTCGGCCCACAGAGCATCTGGGCCGCGCTCAACATCGGGGCCGAGCGCATCGGTCACGCGCTGTCCGCGGAGCAGGACCTTGATCTGCTCGAGATACTTGTCGAACGGCAGGTTCCGCTGGAGCTGAACGTGACCTCAAACCTGCGCACCGGCTGTTGCGCCGCGCTCGATGAGCATCCAGTGCGGCGTTACTTCGAGGATGGGCTGATGGTCACGTTGAACTCCGACGATCCGCCGTTCTTCGGAACGACACTGCTGGACGAATACATGCTGGCGCACGAGGTCTTCGAGTTCCCGCTCGACTCGCTGCGCGAGATTGCTGCGAACTCGATCGAGGCCAGCTTCCTTCCGCCGGAGAGGAAGCTGGCACTGCTCGGCGAGGTGGAGCGCTACGGGCGGTGAGCCCGCGCGAGCGCACGGCCGCTGGTTGACGGCGGCGGCTCTGGCTCTTCGGTTGCGGCTTAGCGGTTGTGGTTTAGCGACTGCGGCGGCGGCGGTTGGCGGCGCCGCGGCCTCCGGTGGAGGAGGAGCTGTTGGACCGTCCGCCCGAGGAGCGCTGCCCGGCATGGGCGCGTCCGTGGCCGGCGTCGGAGCTTCCGCGGGGATGATGCGTGGCGTGCTGGTGGCTGTGATGCGGCTTGGCTGAGTCGCCGTCCTGCTTCCAGCTGCGCGTCTCGAGGGCGAGCAGCGCGGAGAGATCGTCGACCTTCTGCGCGGTGAGGTCAAGCGGCTTGTTGCGCTCCTCCTTGGCCAGGTCCTTGTCGGCCTCGCGCCAGTCAAAGCTGATCTTCAGCTCGCGCTCCAGCTTTTGCGCGTCGCGCTTCTCCAATGGCGTGATGAAGGTAGTAGCAACCCCGTCGGCCCCCGCGCGACCCGTGCGTCCAATGCGATGCACGAAGTCATCCGAGCCATTCGGTAGATCGTAATTCACCACATGCGCAATGTGTGGGATGTCGAGCCCGCGCGCCGCAACATCGGTCGCGACCAGCACACGCGCGTTGCCTTCGGTAAACTTCTTGAGCGCCGCCGTACGCTGCGACTGCGAGCGATCGCCATGGATCGTCTCCGCCTTGTGGCCGAGCTTCTCCAGCTTGCGCCCGATGCGCTCCGCGCCATGCTTGGTGCGCGAGAAGACGAGGAAGCTGCCATCCTCATCCTGCAGCATGCGGTCGAGCTGCGCCAGCTTCTGGTCCTGCATGACCGAGTAGACGCGCAGCGTCACGCGGTCGGAGGGCTTTGAGGTCTGGCCGATTTCGACGCGGACGGGCTTGTTCACGTAGTCGCGCACGATCTCGCGTATGTTGGAGTCGAGCGTCGCCGAGTAGCACATCGTCTGCCGGTCCTTCGGCAGCGAGCCGACAATGCGCCGGATCGCCGGCAAAAAGCCCATGTCAAGCATGCGGTCGACCTCGTCGAGGACGAGCATGTCAACGTCGCGCAGATTGATGAGCTTGCGCTTGAGGTAGTCCTCGAGACGGCCGGGCGTGGCGACGACCAGGCGTGGGCCACGCTTGATGGCGTCGACCTGGGGGTTCTCGGAGAGACCGCCGCAGACCAGAACGGCGTCGTTCTTGTTGACGGGGCAGACCCTGAAGTAGTGCTCGAGCACCTGCATGGCGAGCTCGCGCGTGGGCAGCAGGATCAGCGCGAGGATGGGCGTCTTCTTCGCCTTGCTGGAAGGCTCGGAGATCTCCTCGAGACGGTCGATCATGGGAACGAGAAAGCTCAGCGTCTTTCCGGTTCCGGTGGAGGCGGTGGCGAGGATGTCGTCGCCGTCGAGCGCGGGAGGAATAGCGCCGGCCTGCACGGGCGTCGGCTTGATGAAGCCCGCGGCGGTGAGGCGGTCTTTGAGCGACTGCGTGATGCGGAAGTCGGTGAAGTGAAGGGCCGAGGCCTCGGCCTGGGTGATGTGCCGCGTGGGTGCGAGCGGCGTGGGGTTCAGAATAGATTCAAGCGTAAGGGTAGACAAAGGGTTCCTCTGTGGTAGCGGAAGAGAGATAGGTCGGCAGAGACGCGCGCGTGCGAAAACGCAAGATCGGCGTCATGGATTCCGAGTTTCAGCAAGGCTTCGGTTCTCTTCGGGTCCAAAGGCTCTCAAATAAGCTGCTGCTGCACGGCGAGGCCTGTCCGATGACGGCCTCCAAGCCAGAGCAACCAACGCGCAAAGCCCTTGAAATCTTCAGCTTGGCGGAAGGAGAAAGCGCTCGCGGTCTCTGGCCAGACTCGAATCCATCGGGAGTCCTTGCCCGCGGCACCATGCATGGTTTTACATGCAGCTCTAGTATAGCATAGGGGTGCAACTGCCCTAGGGGCCCTCATCCGCGGAGGCCTCTGAGATGCTACCTGTCCGGGTAATCAGAAACGTCTCCGCCCCCTCGCGATCGGTGCGCCATGTCGGCACATGCGCCTGCTCCAGGCGCTCCAGCACCTCCCAGCGCGGATGTCCGAAGGGATTATGCGCCCCAACGCTGATCACTGCCTCGTGCGGCGACACAGCCGTCAAAAACGCCGGCGCAGTCGAGGTCTTACTTCCGTGATGGCCCACCTTCAGCAGTGTCGACTCCTGCACGCGATGATTCAGCAGCATGTCCACCTCGCTCGCCCATTCGGCATCGCCTTCCAGCAGTGCACTGCCTCTCCCATAAGCCAGACGGACGACCAGCGAATCATCATTCTTCGCGGTCCCGGGATTCGAATATCCCAGCTCCGGCGAGAGCACCGTGCCTTGAAGTCCGCCCCACATGAACACATCGCCCGCATGAAATCGCCGCACCGTGATGCCGAGCGTCTGCGCCTCTTCCAGCAGCGCCCGCATCGCCGGAGCCTGCGCCGGTTCAATGCTGATCCACAGCTCGCGCGGACGCAGATCGCGGAGCACCGCCGGCATGCCGCCCATGTGGTCGCTGTGCGCATGCGTCAGCAGAACTACATCCAGCCTGCGAATATGCCGCGACCACAGATACGGCGCGACGACCTCCTCGCCAATGTCCCAACGTCCGCTGAACGTCGCCGGTCCTATCGGGCCGCCCGCATCCACAAGCATCGTCCGTCCCTCGGGCGAGACGACCAGCAGTGAATCTCCCTGCCCCACATCAAGCGCCGTCACCTCCAGCACTCCCGGATAAACCAGCGCCGGCTCCGGCCACAGCACCGCCAGCGGAACCAGCACCAGAACCACAACCGCAGCTGCCGTCCACGCTCGCGATCGTAGCCGCATCGCCACACACACAAAGACGATGGCGGCACACGCCAGGATCAACGTCCCCGCGCTCGGAGCCGGCACGCGAATGTCCGCCAGCGCAAAATGGCTCACGTGCTCCACCGCGCCGCGGATCAAATGCAGCAGCAGCGCAGTCGGCACGCTCGCCACCAGCGCCAGATGAGCGCTCACCAGCGAGAGGCAGAACGTGATGATCGCCAGCCCCAGCAATAGCCCAATCAGCGGAATCAGCAGAAGATTCACCGGCAGCGCCAGCAGCGGCGCGCGATGGAAGTACGTCACCATCGGCATCACCATGCATATCTCCACGGCGATCCCGAAGACCGTCGCGGCCAGCACCGCAAATCCCGCGCGCAGCAGCCACACGGGCAGCCCGCGCATCCGCGGATGCAGCAGCGACGCGCACAGCCTTCCATACATGCGCATCCGCACCCGCATCTGTGCCAACCTCGGCTGCACATTTGCATCCAGCGCAGAGACCTCCATCTGCCGCAGCGCGCGCGCTCGCGGATGAAACGTCCGCTCTCCCAGCGGAGCAGCGAGCCCCGCCGCGCCCACAATCACCAGCGTCGTCATCTGGAAGCTCGCCTCAAATAGAGCGCGCGGATCGAGCGCAAGGATCGTAACCGCCGCAATGCCGAGCGCGTTCAGCGGTCCCGTCTCGCGCCCCAGCCATCGTGCCAGCAGATACGCCGCCGTCATCCCCAGCGCCCGCTGCACCGGAGCGCCAAAGCCCGTGAACAGTGCATACGCGAGTCCCGCCGCCAGCGTCACCAGCACCGCTGGCCCATCGGGCACGCGCAGTCGGCGCAGCAGCCACAGCAGCCCGCCCACCAGCAGCACCACATGCAGCCCCGAGACGACAAACAGATGAAACGTGCCCGTGCGCTCGAACCCCAGCCGAAGCTGGCTGCTCAGCTTGGTGCGATCGCCAAAGAGCATCGCACTCAGCATCGTCGCATCGTCAGGCTGCAATCGAAGCCACTGCGGCAGTCGCGCATTCGCCGTCGATGCGCTCAACGCATCCACACGTCCCGACGCCCACACCTGTGCCGCGCTCAGCCGGCAGCTCCACGTGCGTTCTTCGCGTCCCACCACCTGCAGCCGGTCGGCCTTCGCCGTGCCCAGCACGCCCACACCCTGCCCAAGCAGATAGTCTGCATAAGACCACGCGCCGGGATCGCGATAGGTCTCCGGCACACGCAGGCGGAGCGGAATCTCGATCACATCGCCGCAGGCAAGATCGGGTGCGGCTCCATTTACAGTGAGGCGCAGGCCGCCATGGATGGACCGCATCGTTGAGACATCCGGCGTCACATCCTCGACGGCGCTCACAGCAAGATCGACAGAGAGATGCGGCGCGCCGGTCACCGGTTCCCACGCTCCGGGCCCCAGCAGCCACGGAGCGGCGCCGTCCGGTGTGGCGGAGTTGCTTTCGGGCGCCAGATCGCGCACGCGCACCACCCGTCCGCGCACCGTCCGGCTCAAGCCATCGGCATATTGTGTCAGCGCGTCCTGCCGTGCAATCGGCCGCTCAATCTGTGCGCAGGTACATCCCACAACCACCCACACAGCCAGCACCGGAAGAGCAGCGATCCGCGGCGCTCGCCACAGACTCCACGCTGCCAATCCAAGCAACAGAATCAACGCCGCGACCAGCAGCGCCGGAGGCTGCCATCGCCGCGCCAGCAGGTCCCCCGCCGCAAAGCAGATCGCAGTCGCCAGCATCGGCGCTCTGCGCAGCCGCAGAGGCTCGACCGTCGACGGCGAGTCTATCCAATGTTGGGGAGCACCGACTGCCTGCATGGGAAGCGCTCCGCGAGATCGCGAATCTTTCCTGTCAGTGTGTCATGAACGGCGCTGCAAAAACACTACGGCTTCCTGGTGATACGTCTGCGGAAAGAGATCAACCAGGTGCAGCTCTGCAATCGCGTAGCCGGACTCGAGCACCGCGAGATCGCGCGCCAGCGTCACCGGATCGCACGAGACATAGACGATCTCCCCCGGTGCGATCCGCGCCAGCAGCTCGCACGCCTCGCCGCCGGCCCCTGCGCGCGGCGGATCGAGCACCACCAGCTCCGGCCGGTCGCGCTCCACCACGGCGCGCAGCAGGAACTCGACCATCACCGTCTGGATCGCCGCATGCTGCGGACCCAGACGTTCAAACGCCGCGCGAAGAACCGCCGCAGCGCCAGGATTCGCCTCGACTGCAGTCACGCGCTCAAAGCTGTCCGCCAGCACACGCGCAAACAGCCCCACACCTGCAAAAAGGTCCCACGCCAGCCTGCCGCCGCGCCCCGCGCAGACAAGATCGACCAGCGGGCCCAGCAGAAAGCGATTCACCTGAAAGAAGCTTCCGCGCGCAACCCAGTAGCGTTCGCCTGCCGCCTCATAGTGCAGTCCCGCCGATCCCCACGCAGCAATCTCCTGCTGTATCTGTCCCGTGCGCGGATGCACCCGTGCCGCTCCCGCGCCAACCAACGCGGGCTGCGTCGCCTGCAAAGCCGTCATCGCACGCTCGAAGCTACCGCGTGGAAGCGCCGCAACCCGCCCGGAGCAAAGAAGCGAAAGCTGAACGCGCGACATGCTGTCATCGCAGAACATCTCCACCTCGTCGGACGCGCGCAGCCATCGGCTCATCCCCGTATCCCGTTCGGCGAGCGCCAGTACCGCCTCGGCCGTCTCCCAGAGCAACGGCGCGGCGATCGGGCAGGTCGCAATCGGCAGAACCGCGCTGCTCTTGCGCTCGCGATAGCCCAGCCTCGGCCTATCGCCCTCGCGCACCACATGCAGACGAATCCGATTGCGATAGCCCCACGGTTCGCCGGCGTGCGTCACCGTCGCGGGCACATCGGTCACCCCCGCGCGGCGCAGCGCATCGAGCAGCACCTCTTGCTTTAGCCGCAACTGCTCCTCGTAGCTTGCCATCTGCAGATGACATCCGCCACAGATCCCGAAGTGTGGACAGCCCGGCTCGACACGCGCCGCCGAAGGCTCCACGATGCGAACCAGCCGCGGCTCGCCCTCCGGACCCGCGCGCTCCACCTCGACCACCTCACCCGGTAGCGTGAAGGAAATCAGCAGGCCAGCCTCGTGGTCCTCCTCTGGCCGCGCAAATCCGTATCCACCGTAGACAAAGCGGTCCACACGCAGGCGCTCGATCTCCGTCACTCGCCCACGCCCATGTAAAACAGGCTCAGCCGCGGAAGCCCATGCGACTCCAGCAGCCGCTTCATCAAAAACTGCCGCTGCACCTGCCGCAGTTGCACCGTGCTCATGCGCGAGCGGAATGGCGCGAGCTCGCGGTCCGCCTGCTCCCGCAGGGCCACCATCTCCGCCTCCGGCAGCGCCCCGCGCATCCTCTCCACCATCTGTTCCTCCAGCACCGTCAGCGTGCGGTCCAGATCCTCAAGCGGCGCCGCGTCTCCACTCTGCAGCGCCGCAGCAAGCTCGCGCAATCTCTGCGCCAGCGAGTTCAGCGACTCCGCCGCATCGCTGCGCTCCATCCTCTCGCTCGCCGCAGTAATGAGCTCCGCGTTGCGAAAAAGATACGAAGCGACGCGCTCCGTTTCAAAGCCGCTCCGTACCTCGTACGTAACGCGGTCTTTTGCCCGCTGCGGAACCGCTCCGGTCGCAGCTTCCACCATCTCCGCTGCGGCTTCCATCACCGCCTGCGCGCACCACGCCAGGCCGTTCACCTTGCGCAGCCGTCCCTTCGCACGCAGGGAGCGCGTCTCATATCGGTCGAACGCCGCATCGATTCCCCGCAACACGGCCTCCAGCGGAACGCCCGCCTCGCGCCAGCTCTCGATCAGCGCCCAATCCAGCGTAGAGAGCAGCAACACCGAGCCGCGCCGCCGGCTGAACAGCTCCTCGATCTCCCAAAAGTAACAAAAATAGTTCTGCATAAGAAAAGACAATAGAAAAAGAAATAGAGAGCCAACAGAAAACAGAAACAGGAAGACAGCAGACGGTAGACCGCCTCGTCGGTCCAGACAATCTCTCAACTGTCTATTGTCTACTCTCTACTGTTTGCTTTACCGGCGGCGATGCCGGTCCTGGTTGCGCTCCCAGATCAGCCGCAGCCCGGTCAGCGTCAGCATTTCATCGACGCGCCGAATGTACTTGCTGTCTGTGGCAATCAACTTCGCGAAGCCACCCGTCGCGACGATCTGCGTCTCCGGCCCAAGCTCATGGATCAGCCGCTCCAGAATGCCGTCCACCAGCCCAATGTAGCCGTAATAGAGTCCCACCTGAATGTTGTCGGTGGTGCTTGTGCCGATCACCTTTGCCGGCTTCTTGATCTCCACCCGCGTCAGCCGTGCCGCGCGCGCAAACAGCGCATCGGCAGAGATGCCGAGCCCCGGCGCAATCGCTCCTCCGAGAAACGCGCCCTGCTTCGACACCACATCGAACGTCGTCGCGGTTCCCATATCCACCACAATCGAAGGGCCGCCCAGCAGCTCGAACGCCGCCACGCAGTTCACCACGCGGTCCGCGCCCACCTCGCCCGGATTGTCCGTCAGCACGGGGAGGCCGGTCTTCACGCCGGGCTCCACAAACAGCGGACGCACATGAAAGTAAAGATCGCACACCCGCCGCAGCGCTCCATCCAGCGGTGGAACCACCGATGAGATCGCAATTCCGTCAATTTCGTCGGTCTTCAGCCCGCGCATCGCAAACAGCGTCTGCATCAGCACGCCCAGCTCATCGGGCGTCTGCCTGTAGGGCGTCGTAATGCGCCAGTCCGCGACCATCGTCGCCGGAGTATTTTCCCCGCCCAGCCGGAACAGCCCCATCACCGTATTGGAGTTTCCTACATCGAGTGCCAGTAGCATGGTTCGCTCTCTCGCCTCACGCGCAACCCTTACAGGTCGCGCACACCGCCGGAGAGCACCGTGCGGCGCTGCCCGTCCTCAGCATCTACGAGCAGATAGCCGCGCTGGTTCAATCCGGCCGTGAGGCCAGTATAGCCGCCGCCCTCCGGCACGTGGACGCGTCTGCCGCGTGTCCACGACGACGACGCATCGAACCGCGCGAGAACTCCCGGCCCTTCAATCACTCCCGCATGCTCGCGGTCCAGAAGGTCCATCTCGCGATCCAGAGCGCGCAGCAGGGCAATCAGCAACGACTGCCGGTCGATCTCCGCGCCCTCAACGCGCAGCGAGGTCGCCAACGGAGCAATCTCCGCTGGAAACTCCGCATGATGCACATTGATCCCGATCCCCAGAACCGCATAGCGAAGCATCGCTCCCCGACTCGCCGCCGCGTTCGCCACCGTGCTCTCGACCAGAATTCCGCCCAGCTTTCGCCCCTGCAGCATCAGATCGTTCGGCCAGCGCAGATCGATGCGCACACTGGCCACCTGCAGAATCGCCTGCTGCGCGGCCAGCCCGGTCGCCAGCGACAGCCACAGCGCCTGCTCCAAAGGGAGCTCCGGCGTCACCAGCACGCTCACATACAAACCATCGCCGCGCGCCGAGTGCCATCTGTGCCCTCCGCGCCCACGCCCCGCCATCTGCTGATCCGCAACCCACACGCCTCGCGCGGCCCCTGCCTGCGCGGCCCTCAGCGCAAGCTCGTTGGTCGACTCCGTGACCGGCAGATGCAGCACCGGCCCCGCCAGCGCCGTCAGCTCCAGCGCGCGCGCTACGGCAACAGGGTCGATCGTGTCGGTTTTCTCTCGCATCGCAGTGCTTCTCTTGATCGTACCTGCATCTCACCGTGAAGCGGCCTTGCGCCTCTTAGCCGCCGCCACGCTCATGTTCGACGAGCTCTCGATCCCACTCACGCATCAAACGGCCGTTCTGCTGCTGCTGGCCTTGCCCGTCGCCTGCGTCGCCTGGACCGTCACGCACGAAGAGGTCTTCCGTGAGCCACGCGAGTTCTGCAAGAAGAAAAGCGAGCACGCGCACGCCCTTCCGCAGCGCAAGTTCTTCTATCTCTTGACCTGTGAGTACTGCTTCTCGCACTACGTCGCCGCGCTCGCCCTCTGGATCTTCCACTTCCATCTGCTCTACACCGGATGGCGCGGCTATCTCGTCGGCTGGTTTGCGCTGGTTTGGATGGCCAACGCCTACATGAGCCTCTTTAACCGGTTGCGTCTGGACATCAAACACGAGAACGTCGCAATCGCCGTCGAGCAGACAGCGCTTCCGCCCGGCGTCGCGCAAAAAGAATCAGCTCCGCAGAAAGAATCCATCCCGCAAGGCAACCCACCTCCACAGCCAGAATCGCCGCAGCGCACGGCTTAAGCGATTCCCAGCGGCTAACGAAGTCCACCCTCCGGCCATCTTAAGCAGCTGGAGGTGATCATGGCAGAAGATCCTCGGCAGCAGCCCGAAGGTCCGGAGCCGCGCGGCTTCGGCGAACACGCGCGCGGTCTGGCCGGCGAGTACGCCCACGAGCAGGGATGGGGCCTCAACCTCGAGCAGCGCCGCCGCCAGACGAAGCAGGCGCAAAACACCGACGGCGGCAACGACTACGACTACGGCGCGCAGGACTTCGGCGACGAGCCGATGAACACAACGCTCGCCGAACCCGCCGCTCCCACTCAGAACGCCCGGAACAGCCCACGCACGAACAAGCAAACGAAATCGGGAGAAGAGCAACGATGACGAAACGACAGGCGCATCCCGCAAAGCAGGAAGAGAAGAAGCAGGGCGACGCTCTTGAGCACGCAGTCAAAGCGTCCACCACGCCGCAACCCGTGCGTCCCAAAGTCGACGCCGTGCCACCAGCCGACAACGGCAGCCACGCACATTCGCCGGCTGCGCACCTCGGCATGGCCCACAGCCACACCAACCCGTCGCCGACATGCACCGCATCGAGCAGATGCGCGAACCGCCACAACAAATGTCGCGCATTGGCAAGCAACACCGCGGATAGCAACGCGAACAGTAAGCGGACAGTAAATCGAGAGGGCCGAAGCACGCGCGACCTGCACACGCAGCGAAGGGGCTGTCAACCCTTCGGCAATGCAGCCAGCGCCGCCTCGGCCTTTTCCTTCAGCGCACGCGTCTCCGCCGCCTGCCTCTTCAGGCCCTCGACGATCTGCGCCGGCGCCTTCGCCATAAATCCTTCATTGCCAAGCTGCCGCCCCGCCGCCTGCAATCCCTTTTCATACTTCGCAAGCTCTTTCACCAACCGTTCACGCTCCACTGCCACATCCACCTTCCGTTCGTAAACGATCTCTGCTTCGAACTCCGGAGAGACAGCAACATTCGGGCCACGCAGCGCGGGTTCACCTGCTTCAAGTATGGTGATTCCGCTAACGCGCGCCATACGCGTCAAAAACTCTGGGTGATTGCTGACCGCCCGCTTCGTATGGTCCATACCGGACAGTCGCAGCGGAACGGTCTCCTTTTCAGGAACACCTAGCTCCTTGCGCTTCGCACGTACGGCGGTAATCAAACTCTGCTGCGTGTTCATCGCCGCCACGTTCGCAGCATCCGCGGGGAAGTCGTTCGCGCGCGGATAGCACGTCAGCGCAATCGACTTCGCCGGAGGCGGCTGCTCAATCACCGCATAGAGCGCGTGCCACAGCTCCTCGGTAAGAAACGGCATGAACGGTGAGAGTAGGCGGAGCGCTGCCTCGAAGGCCGTAACGAGGGCGCTGAGGGTAAGAGCAGTAGTTGTGTTAAGTTCAATGCTGAAATCGAGACGCAGTTTGACTAATTCAAGGTACCAGTCGCAGAACTCTCCCCAGAAGAATTGGTAAACGGCGTTGGCTGCTTCGTCGAAGCGGTAGGTAGCGAGGGCGTGGTCAATCTCTAAGCAGACGGCACTCAAGCGGGAAAATATCCAAATCGCTTCGAATGGCGTGCCGTCAGTCAAGGCCTCTTTCGCGGCGAATACCTTCCCAGTTACAGCCGGAAATATTCCTTTCTGAATGACGAAGAGCGCATCTTTGGCGAGCTGTACCTCGTAACCGGCTTCTTTGGCGCGGCCGATGTTCATGAAGAGAAACCGCGCCGCGTTCCAGATCTTGTTCGCAAAGGCGCGATAGCCCTCAGTCCGCGCCTCATTAAACGCAATATCCGTTCCCGGCGAAGCCTGAGACGCCAGCGTGAACCGCACCGCATCCGTTCCGTAGTTGGTCACAATATCGATCGGGTCGATGACATTGCCCTTGGTCTTCGACATCTTCTGCCGCTCGGCATCGCGCACCAGCGCGTGGATGTACACCTCACGAAAGGGAACTGCATCCTCGAGCGTGCGCACGCTTCCGTCCGGCATCGGCACATCCAGCATGAAGTGGCAGCCGAGCATGATCATCTTCGCGACCCAGAAGAAGAGGATGTCGAAGCCGGTGACGAGGAGATCGGTGGGGTAAAACGCCGACAAGTTGGGCGTGAGCTTGCCGCTTCCGTCCCAGCCAAAGACGGTAAAGGGCAACAGACCCGAGGAGACCCACATGTCGAGCACGTCGGTCTCCTGGCGCAGCACGGTCCCGCCGCACCTTGTGCAGACCGTCGGTGTTTCCCGGGCGACGAGGATTTCGTGACAGGCGTCGCAGTGCCACGCCGGGATACGATGCCCCCACCACAGCTGCCGCGAGATGCACCAGTCGTGAATGTTGTTCATCCACTCGAAGTAGGTCTTGGTGTAGTTCTCGGGGGTGATGCGCACATGGCCGTCACGCACCGCAGCCAGCGCCTTGGCCGCCAACGACGTTCCGCCGCCGACGGGCTCCTTGTTAACGGCGATGAACCACTGGATGGAAAGCCGCGGCTCGATGACCGCACCGCTTCGCTGGCTCACCGGCAGCGTCAACGCGTGATCCTTCACGGCCACCAGGGCTCCCATCGCTTCGAGGTCCGCGACGATGCGCTCGCGCGCGGCAAAGCGATCAAGCCCATCGTAGGAAGAGCCCTCGACCCGGATGCGGGCAAGCTCATCCATGATGTTGAGTTGTGGAAGGTTGTGGCGCTGGCCGACGGCGAAGTCATTTGGATCGTGCGCGGGCGTGACTTTGACGGCACCAGTGCCGAACTCAGGGTTTGCCCAGGCGTCGGCGATGACGGGAATCTCCCGCGGTGATCCCCCGGCCACCGCGCTCAACGGAAGCACCAGCGCCTTGCCGATGAAGCTCTTGTAGCGCTCGTCGTCGGGGTTTACCGCGACGGCGACGTCGCCGAGCATCGTCTCGGGACGCGTGGTGGCGATGGTGATCGCGCCGGAGCCGTCGGCCAGCGGATAGCGGATGTGGTAGAGCTTGCCGGCGCGCTCCTCGTTGTCGACCTCTAGATCGCTGAGGGCGGTCTGCAGCTGCGGATCCCAGTTGACGATATAAGCGCCGCGATAGATGAGCCCCTGCTCCCACAGGCGCACGAAGGCCTCGCGCACGGCCACACTCAGGCGGTCGTCCATGGTGAAGTACTCGCGGGACCAATCGACGGAGACGCCCAGCCGACGCATCTGCTCCGTGATGGCGCCGCCATACTGGTTCTTCCACTGCCACACGCGCTCGGTAAATGCCTCGCGGCCGAGATCTGTGCGAGTTGGGCCGCCTTCGGCCGCGAGCTGCCGCTCCACCATCATCTGCGTGGCGATGCCCGCATGGTCCGTTCCCGGAACCCACACCGCCGTCTCGCCGCGCATTCGGTGCCAGCGCGTAAGGATGTCCATCTCCGTCTGGTTCAGCATGTGGCCCATGTGCAGCCGGCCGGTCACATTCGGCGGCGGCAGAAGCTGAACGAAGTGCTTCGCCGAAGCCTCACCGCTCGGCGGCGTCGGGACATGAAACAGCCCCAGCTCTACCCAGTACCTCGCCCATTTTTCTTCGATCAACGAAGGCTCATACGCCTTCGGCAGCTCAGAACTCATAAGACTTAAGGTAGCAGGCGAACGCAAGAGAGCCGCAGACACACCCCGCAGAATCAGCAAACAAAAAGAGAGGCGCCGAAAGGCGCCTCTCCACTAAACACGAACCACTGATGACCAACCACCAAACACTCCTCAGAACGGGTTCAGTTTATCCACGCCCTTCTTCTTTTTGTGTTTGCTGGAGCTCTCGTCGTTCTTGTCATACGCCGGCTTCGGATTCTTCTTCTGTCCGGGCTTCTTGGTCTCCGCCGGCGGCTGCGGCTGTCCCGCCGCCTCATTCACCTGGTCCGGAGCCGCCTCCGGCGCCTGCACAGGTGGTAACGCCGAGGTGTCCTTCGGCCCCACAGCCTTCATCCCATAGTTCGCGTCGGGCGTCCCGGTCGACGCAGGCAGCGAGCTCGCCGCCGTTCCACTCGTCGCTCCCGGCGTCAGCACCTCCACCCCCATCGACGCATTCGATCCGCCGGTTGTGGCTCCCGGCGTCGAGGGCGTCTCCTCGGTCATCACACTCGTCGAGCCGTCGCCCGTCCCATTGCCCGCCGACGGTACATCCGACAGCATCGGCGGCGCTGTCGACGCCGGCGTGCCTGGCGGCGTCAGCGGCTGCGGAGGAACCTCCGCCGGCGTCTCCACCGCCGGCGTCGCCGCCTTGATCGCATCCGCCTTCGGCGCATTTGGATTCAGAGCACTGCGGTAATCCGCCATCAGATCGTTCACCACCGTCGGCGCCACCACCGGCTGCGGGTCCGCCAGCGGCGGATTCCCCATCCCCGCCGCCGTCACCGTGTCCGGCTTGCGCAGGAAGATCAGCTCCAGCCGTTTGCGCATCGTGTACTGCGCGCGGCTGCCCTCCAGCGCCTCGCTCGCGGCCACCTCCTCCGCCGTCGGCTGCGGAATCGGCAGGTTCATCGCCGCCAGACGCTCCTTCGCGTCCTCCACATGTGGAGCCGCCGCATGCTTCAGCACCACCTCGCGATACTCCTCGGCGGCCTTGCCGTCATACTCCTGCTCCAGCTGGGACTTCGCTCCCTCCGGCAGGCAGGTCTGCCCCTTGGGCAGGTCCTTGGAGCACGATGCCTGCGCGCGCACCGCCTTCGCCTCCGCTGCATACGCATCGCCAATGCCGATCAGCACATCGTCCATGTGGCTGTACTGCGGATAGGTCTCCTTCACCGTCTCATAGCGCGCAATCGCCGCCGGCCAGTTGTCGTGCGTTCCGTAGAACTGCGCAATGTCCGCCTCACGCTGCGCCAGCACCTCCTGCACGTCGCGCAGCTTCTGCGTCGCCTGGGTCAGAATCTCCTTCGGAGCATCCGGATACTGCTGCAGCATCGTGCGGTACTCCTGCTCGGCGTGCTCCGCCTTGGAGTAGTCGCGGTCGGGAACATCCATCTGCTTGAAGTAAATGTCACCCACGCGCATCTGTGCCTCTGCGGCCTCGGGCGAGTTCGGGAAGAACGTGATGAAGTCCTTGTACTCCTGCTCGGCCTGTGCCAGCGCCGCCGATCCGCCCTCCCTGTACCAGCTGTCCGCCACCGCCAGCTTCGCTCTCATCTGATACTGCGAGTCCGGATACGTGCTCAGTAGTGTGTTCAGGTCCAGCCGCGCCACATCAAAGTGCCCGGACTTGATCTGCGCCATCGCCTTGTCATACAGCTGCTTGTCCGGCAGGTCCATATCCTTGCCGATCAGAGGGTTGTACTTCTTCTCCTTCTTGAGCTCCCTGCGCGTGTCCTTTGTCTGCTGGACGCGGTCCGCCTTGTCGACGTGATGGTGCTTCTTCCTCGAGGTATCGACGCTGATCGTCGTCGACTCCTGCTTCTGCCCCTGCGCATCCGTCGTCGTCTGCGAACTTCCTGTCACCACCTGCGCGTGCACGGAGATCCCGGTCAGCATCAGCCCGGCAGCCACAACTCCGGCCACCAGCTGCGCCGTACAGGGGAGAGAAAAAGCAGCAAAGGGAGAAAAACAGGAAGAAAAGGACCGTTTCGTCATCCAAAAACCTCATCCGCCCCTGGGGCGCTCAGGCGTCCCGGGGGCTGTTTCATTCTAACTGGCCGGGCCGACCTTCGGCGCCCCGCCGCAGGCCTAAAAATCGCCCAAAATTGTTAGACGCAGACCCCTCCGCACCAGCGTCCGCCTACTAAACCTCCACGCCCTCGGCCGCGCGAGCCACGCGCAGGAACTCCCTTGCATTCTCCTCCGCCCTTCCGCCCTCAAAGATCGCCGTCCCCGCGACCAGCATCTCCGCCCCGGCGCGAACCACCGGCTGCACTGTATCCTCCGCAATCCCGCCGTCTACCTCAATCCGGAAGTTGAGCCCGATCTCATGCCGCAGCCGCCGCAGGTGCGCAATCCGCTCCACCGACCGCGGAAGAAACCGCTGCCCGCCAAACCCCGGGTTCACACTCATCACCAGAACGTGATGCACCATCGGCAGCACCTCGGCCAGCATCTCGATCGGCGTCGCCGGATTCAGCACCACCGCCGGCTGCACTCCATGGTCGGCGATCAGTTGCAGCGTGCGGTTCAGATGCCGGCACGCCTCCATGTGCACGCAGATCATGTCCGCGCCTGCCTGCGCAAACTCCGGAATGAACTTGTCCGGGTCCTCGATCATTAGGTGGCAGTCGATCGGCAGCTTCGTCAACGGACGGATCGCCTGCACCACCGGCGGCCCGAAGGTGATGTTCGGCACAAAGTGACCATCCATCACATCCACATGGACGATCGTGCCGCCGCCGCGCTCTGCACGCGCAATCTCGTCCGCCAAGTGCCCAAAGTCCGCTGCCAGAATCGAAAACGCCAGTTCAACCAATGGCTCACTCCTGCACTCTCTTCGTTCTCTGTTACAGAGAGTCTAGGTGTATCCCCGTATTCAGGCAACGATGGTGAGGGAACAGGAGTATTTGCTGCAGGACGTGATGTTAACGGTGCTCAAATTTCATTTGAAGGACGATATGTGATGCGACCGGGCCCCCGAATTTTCCTGGCGGGGCGGAAAGTATATCCAGCAGCAATCTGGATCGCTTGCTGATCGATACATTGATTGCCAGAAGAATGCTCGAGCTTGATGTCTAGCGGTTTGCCCTCTTTTGTGACCGTCAGGCTGATATAAGCGATCTTCAACCCTTTGTAGTTGCAAGCCGAAACATCGCCAGGTTGAGCTGGAGCAGATCCTTGCGTGTCCGCAGCAAGGGGTGGAGATGGTGAAGCGGGTGACGGTACAGGAGTCTGAGCGTGGAAGACTCTTGCTCCAATGAGCAAAAGGACCGCAAAGATGGTTTCCATGACCTGCACAGTGTAGATGGTTGTGCCTTAAACGATCTCGGCTCCTAGCGAGTTAAGGAGATCGCGAGTTTCGGCGATGACGGTTTCGGCGTTTGCGAAGGAGAGTGGCCAGCGGAGAACACCTTGGGGTGTGAGCTGCGCGCCATTCTTGGCGTTGCGGGAGACGAGCCGCATGAGAGCGCCGAGGTTGATGCCCTTGCCTGAGTCGGCGGGGGCGGCGTGGAGCTTTTCGCTGAAGCTGACGAAGAGCATGTCGCGCATGGGCTTCATCTGGCCGGCGCGTGCGAAGGGAGCGTCGATGGGACGGACGGCGGCGATCTCGCGCGCGGCGCGCGTGGCGTTCGATTCGGGGCGGTAGAGCGCGGCGCGGCTGGAGAACTGCAGCGAAGGTGCTTGCGGGGCTTGACCTTGGCGCCCGGCTAGCGGCGGCGGCGCGGTGCCGGCCGTCCATTGACGAACATGGGGAGCAGACGGTGCGGGCCGCGAGGCGGGCGGGGACGAGGTGGATTTTTTCGAGTCGTCGACGGCGACGCGCTTGCGCTCGATCTGCGCGACGCCGAGACGTTCGCAGAGGAGACGGATGTCGCCGACAGCGAGCAGATGGAGCACGCTCTCGGGGGGAGTGCCATAGCGGTCTTGGAGTTCGGCGCGGATCTCGGTGAGATTCGCTTCGGAGTTCGCTCCGGCGATGCGCTTGTACATGCGCAGGCGCTGGTTCTCTTCGGCGATGTAGCTTTCGTCGATGCGCAGCGAGATGCCAAGGTTGACGGTGACCTGCGGGCGTTCCTCGCGGCCTTCGCCTTTGAGCTTGCTGACGGCCTCTTCGAGCATCTGGGTGTAGAGCTCGAAGCCGATGGCTTCGATGTGGCCGGACTGCTGGCCGCCGAGCATGTTGCCGGCGCCGCGAAGCTCGAGGTCGAGGGCGGCGATCTTGAAGCCGGCGCCGAGATCGGAGAACTCTTTGAGCGCGGCCAGGCGGCGGCGCGCGATCTCGGTGAGCTGCTGCTCGGGCGGGATGAGGAGGTACGCATACGCGCGCCTGTTAGATCGGCCGACGCGGCCGCGGAGCTGGTAGAGCTCGGCGAGACCGTGGCGGTCGGCGCGGTTGATGAGGATCGTGTTGGCGCGCGGGATGTCGAGGCCGTTTTCGATGATGCTGGTAGCGCAGAGCACGTCATATTCGCCGTTCATGAAGGCGAGCATCACGCGCTCGAGCTCGGCCTCAGGCATTTGGCCGTGACCGACGGCGACTCGCGCCTGCGGAACGAGCTCGCGGATCTTTGTCGACATCTCGTAGATAGTTTCGACGCGGTTGGAGACGAAGTAGGTCTGGCCGCCGCGCTCGAGCTCGACCTCGATGGCGGTGCGGACGAGCTTCTCGTCGAACTTGGCGACGACGGTCTGGATGGCCATGCGGTCTTTGGGCGGCGTCTCGATGATGCTCATGTCGCGGAGGCCGATCAGGCTCATGTGTAGCGTGCGCGGGATGGGCGTGGCGCTCATGCTGAGGACGTCGATGGCCGCGCGCATCTGCTTGAGGCGCTCCTTGTGGCGGACGCCGAAGCGCTGCTCTTCGTCGACGACGAGGAGGCCGAGATCCTGGAACTTCAGACTTTGCGAGAGAAGGGCGTGAGTGCCGATGAGGATGTCGACCTTGCCGTCGGCAACGCGCTCGAGGATCTCCTTGCGCTCCTTTGGCGAGCGGAAGCGGGAGATCATCTCGACGGTGACGGGGAAGTTGGCGAAGCGACGCTTGAAGGTCTCGAAGTGCTGGAAGCAGAGAACGGTGGTGGGCGTGAGGACGGCGATCTGTTTGGAGTCCTGCACGGCCTTGAAGGCGGCGCGCATGGCGACCTCAGTCTTGCCGTAGCCGACGTCGCCGCAGAGCAGGCGGTCCATGGGCTGCGGGGATTCCATGTCCTGCTTGATGTCGGCAATGGCGTGGGCCTGATCTTCCGTTTCGTTGTAGTCGAAGGCGTCTTCGAACTCGCGCATCATGTTGTTGTCCGGCGAGAAGGCGGTGCCGACAGCGGCCTTGCGCTGCGCGTAGAGCTTCAGCAGCTCGTCGGCCATGTCCTCCATTGCCCTCTTCACGCGCGCCTTGGTCTTTGACCAGGCGGGGCTGCCGAGGCGGTTGAGCTGCGGCGCGGGACCGGCTTCGGTGGAGCGGTACTTCTGGATGAGATCGAGGCGGGTGAGCGGGACGTAGAGCTTTACGTCGTCAGCGAAGCTGAGGATCATCAGCTCGAGCTGTGTGCCGGAGTCGGAGTCGCCGGTGGCCCTGGCCTTTTCGTCGATGGTACGCAATCCGTCGTAACGGGCGATTCCGTGCTCGACGTGAACGACGTAGTCGCCGATGGCAAGGTCGCGAAGATCGGAGACAAAGGCGGTGGTTTTGGAGCGTTTGACGGGACGCGCATGAACGTCGGCGTCGTCGTTGAGATCGTTGGCGCCGAAGAGGACGAACTGGCGCGCGGTGGCGCGGTCGAGATCGAGCACCTGTACGCCGTTGGCGATGGCGGCACGAACCAGCACCGGCGTGCGGAGGTCGCCGGCGAGGTAGCTGGACTCGGAGTAGACCGTGGTGGAGGCGGCGTGGTCGGTACGCCAGCCGATGCGGTAAGGCACGCCGTACTCCTGCAGCAGCGTGGCGAGCCGTTCGACCTCGCCCTGGTTCGGCGCGGCGATGAGCACGCGCGCCTCGTTCTCCATCAGTTTGCGGAGCTCGTCGACAAAGGCGGGAATCGAGCCGTGGACGCGGAGGGTGGGACGGGTGGCGAACTCGATCTCGCTGGCATCGCTGCGCGTGTTTTCCAGAACATCGACCGCGCCGAGTTGATCGAGATCGCAGCCGGGGAAGGTGCGGATGCGGTCCCCGAGCTCCCACGGGGAAAGGTAGAGATCCTCGGCGCGGACGAGGGAGCCGATGCCGGAGCGCTCGTGGCGCTGGGCGACCTTGTCCCACCAGCGCTCGGCCTGATTCAGCACCATCGCGGGCTCTTCGACGAAGATGCGGGTTTGCGGGCCCATGAGATCGAGCAGCGTGGAGCGCGCGCCGGCGATGGAGGCGTAGAACTCCCAGCCGGGGAAGATCGTAGCTTCGCGCGTGTTGCCCGCGACGTTGGTTTGGAGCTCAGCAGGCGTCTCGCCGCCTTCGAGCGCGGCGCCAGCGGATCCGCTGCGGGTGAGGCGCGAGTTGATGGCTTCGAGCAGAGCTTCGGTTGCCGGCGTTTCTGTGAGCGGAAGAAGAAGCACCTCATCGACAGAGTTGGAGGAGCGCTGCGTCTCGGGATCGAAGCGGCGGATGGATTCGATCTCGTCGCCGAAGAACTCGACGCGGACGGGCCGCTCCATCTCCGGGCCGTAGACGTCGAGGATGCCGCCGCGAACGGTGACCTGGCCGGGCATGTCGACGATGTCGACGCGAGTGTAGCCGACGGAGACGAGGTGCTCGACGAGCATGTCTGGGAGGTGCTCTTCACCGCGCCGCAGGGTGAGGGCAAGAGCCGCGTAGTGGTCGCGCGCGAAGAGACGCATGCATGCAGCTTCAATGGGAGCGACAACCAGCCGGGCCTGTCCGCCGGCGATCTTCCAGAGCGTGGCCGCGCGCTGCTCCTGAATCTCAGGATGTGGCGAGAGGTTTTCAAACGGGAGGACGTCGTGTGCGGGCAGGCGCAGCACCTCCTCCACGTTGAGCGCGCCGCTGAGCTGGCAGGCGGCGAGCAGGTTGGCATGCAGCATCTCGGCGCCCTTATTGTCCGCGACGAGAACCAGCGCGGGCGCCTGGGCGCAGCGAACGAAGAAGGGAAGATAGAGAGCGCGGGCGGTTGCCGTGAGTCCAGACACACGTCTCCGACCCGTGCCGACCGCGAGATGGCGACGCACACGCTGAAAGCTTGGAGAGTGTTCCAGGTCCGCGACCAACTCGCGGACGAAGGGCAAAATCATGCAGATCTTAGTGTAGCCCTGTGATCAGCCGGCGGCCTCTTGCTCCTCTTCAAGTGCCTTCTCGTTTTTTGCGAGGATCGCCTGCCCGTACTCGAGGAGGGTTACCATGAGAACGCCGCCGCAGACGTTGCCGGCGACCGCGAGCCAGAGCCAGTGCAGATAGGCGAGCCAGCCGAGCTGGCCCGCGAGCACGGAGGAGAAGATTTCGCCGGAGCTGGCGATGCAGTGCGCGAAGCTGCCCAGACCGACGACGTAGGTGAGCATCCAAAGGATCATGACCGAGCCGGTGATGGAGTGCGACCCGGAGACAAGCCATGCCGCGGTGGCGATAATCCAGCCGGCGGTGACGGCGCTCCAGAAGATGGTGGAGGGAGCGACGTGCGCTGCGGTGAGTCCAAGCTGGATGAGGGCGTGGCGCGACGCCGGTTGCAGCGCGCCGGTGCGCACGGCGAGGGCACTGAAGGCCAGCGCGCCGAGCACGTTCGCGGGAAGTACGGTGCACCAGAGCCGCAGCGTGTTCCAGAGCTCGCGCTTTTCCGAGAGCACGAGTGCGACGGGATAGAGCGTGTTCTCCGTAAAGAGCTGCGCGCGGCCGATGATGACCACGATGAAGCCGAGGGGGTAGAACATCGTCGCGATGAAGTGCGTGCTGGGGCTGGTGCCGAAGAGGCCCAGCACAAGCGCTACACCGAGGCCGGAGAGCCCCATGAAGATGCCGCCCGCGAAGCCGGAGATGGCGAGTGCGGTGGTGGTGCGCTTGAGCTCGGCCTTGGCATTGAGCGCGACCTGCTTGTAGATGTCCTCGGCGCTGGGGCGCGCGAGATCTTTCTGCGGCGCCTTGGCTGCGCCAGTCTCATCGCTGGAGCCGGACTTTGGTTGTTCGGGATCGGCCCAGCCGCTCTCGGCGGAGCGGTCGGCGGTGGTTTGGGCGGAGTCATTCGCGGTGCTGGTATCGTCCGGCACGATGGTCACCTTTGGCAAAGCTGATCGTATGAGATGCGAAGGAATGCGGAAGTGCTGGCGGGTAGTTGATAAAATCGACCTCTATGCCAGCACTTGCCGGTCTCGCGCCCGAGGTCCTCGCCAAATATCAGCCTGTCATCGGGCTCGAGGTCCACGTCCAACTGCTGACGCAGACGAAGGCGTTCTGCGGCTGCAAGAACGAGTACGGCGGCGAGCCGAACACGCACATCTGCCCGGTATGCCTGGGGCTGCCGGGCGCACTGCCGGTGCTGAACCGGCGGGCGGTGGAGTTTGCGACGCTGGCGGCGAAGGCGCTGGGCTGCACGATCAACGAACGCAGCGTATTTGCGCGCAAGAACTACTTTTATCCGGATCTGCCGAAGGGCTACCAGATCTCGCAGTACGACAGACCACTCGCGGAGCATGGATCGCTGACGGTGCCGGACGCGGATGGCAACGCGAAGCGCATCGGGATTACGCGGCTGCACATGGAAGAGGACGCCGGCAAGAGCCTGCACGACGGCTTTGCGGATTCGGCCTCGCGGACGCACATCGACCTGAACCGCTGCGGAACGCCATTGGTGGAGATCGTCTCCGAGCCGGACCTTCGCACGCCGGATGAGGCGTTTGAATATCTGACGCGACTGAAGGAGATTCTGCTCTACACGGGCGTGAGCGACTGCAACATGGAAGAGGGATCGCTGCGCTGCGACGCGAATGTGAGCGTGATGTTGAAGACCGACATCAGGTTCGGCACCAAGGCCGAGGTGAAGAACGTCAATTCATTTCGATATATTCGCGCGGCGCTGGAGTATGAGATCGAGCGACAGATTGGGGCGATCGAAGAGGGCGGCCGTGTGGTGCAGGAGTCGCGGCTGTGGAACAACGCCGAGGGCCGCACGTACTCGATGCGCTCGAAGGAGCAGGCGCACGACTACCGGTATTTTCCCGAGCCGGACCTGCCGCCGCTGATCGTGGGCCAAGCCTGGCTGCGCGACATTGTGAGCGCCATGCCGGAGCTCCCGGAGGCGCGGCGCGCGCGCATGATTGCGGAGTACGGGTTGAGTCCGCAGGATGCGGCGACCCTGACGGCAGAGCAGGCGTTTGCAGACCGCTTTGAGGCTGCGGCGAAGCAGGCGAAGTCGCCACGGCGCGTGGCGGCGATTCTGCTGAGCGAGATTACGATGCGGCTGCGTGCGGCGAACATCGAGTTCGAGCAGTCTCCGGTGACACTGGACGGCATCGTACTGGCCGCAGATCTGACGGAGGCCAGCGAGATCAGCTCGAAGCAGCTGAAGCAACTGCTGGATACGTGCTTTGCCGAGGGGCGCGACTTTGCCTTCGTCTACGACCGCGACAAGCCGCAGCAGATTACTGATACGGCAGCGATCGAGAAGATGATCGATGAGGTGATTGCAGCGAACCCGAAGCAGGTGGAGCAGTTCAAGGGAGGCAAGCGCACGGTGGCGGCGTTCTTTGTCGGGCAGGTGATGAAGCTCTCGAAGGGGCAGGCGAATCCGACGCTGCTGAATGAGCTGGTGGTGAGGAAGCTGGATGCCTGAGATGCGGTGGCATCGGACGCGGCAGAGGACGAAGCTGCAATCCGAAGCTAGGGCTTTGTCGCCAGGGTGGCCTGCAGGAGCACAGAACTTTGATCGCCGGTTAGCTGGACTGGAACCGAGACGTCGCCAAAACGGTTGATGATCTTCATTTCTGTGTGAGTTGGCGGAATACAGCCATTACATGTGGGCACCTCAGTGCGCGCAACGGTAGCAATCTTTGTTGCGCGGAGGATGTAGTTGCCGCCGGGCACAAAGTCGAAGCGGAAGCTGCCATCGTCGGCGTCCACGTCGGTCGAGACGAGCTCCTCGCCGGTGTCCGCGAAGCTGAGCGTGAGGTGGGCTGCGTTGGCGGGCGAAGCGGAGTCTGGACGCATCACAACACCGCTTAGCGAATAGAGCTTAGAGAGCGGAACGTCGACATCGAGACTCGTGACATTCTCACCTTCTTCTACCTTCACCGGCATAGTGTCGCGCGGGCGGAAGGTATCGCCGGGATAGATGCGAAGGTGATAGCCGTCGCCGTAGCTGGTTGAGCCGTTCGATGAAAAGATGTGGTCGAGAATGACCTTGTTGAGCTCGATGGAGGCGCGGACGAGGTACTCGCCCGCCGGAAGTCCGCTGAAGCGGTAGGCGCCCTGATCGTCGGTGTAGCTGCTGTTGTGGCTGGCGAGGTGTTGGGTGCGCACGGCCTTCCATTCGCCTTTGGCGTCAAGCTGGATCAGGTTGACAGCGACGTTGACCGCGGGCGAACCGTCCTCAAAGCGAACTGTCCCGGCAATTACAGCGCCGCGGATGAGATCGACCTCGGTCTGCGTCGTGTGGCCCGCGGTGACGGAGATCGGCGTCATGTAGCGCGCGATTCTATGCAGCAACGCATCGTCGGGATGGTTGAGCTGGTCGCGTGTAAAGAGCGCGAGCGGGGAGATGTAGCCGTCCTGTTCCGCGATGACATAGTAAAGACCCGGCGGCACGGCGAGGATGCTGAAGGAGCCGTCGAGATTCACGGTTTGCAGGTGAAAGAGACCTTCGGGCTGATAGCCCTCATCGCCTTTTTTCAACAGCGGCGATTGCAGGTCGACGACCGGCTGCAGAACGACGTGGGCCAGGCGCGCCGGCTGCTGCGTGTCCGCATAGAGAACACGGCCGGTGACCGCGCCGAGGGCTTCCTTATTCTGCGCCTGCGCCGCGACAAGAGGCTGGCAGACAAGGAGCGCGACAAGCCAAAGCGCGTGGAGTGCTCGACGAGCCATGATGCGGGCCAGTCTACCAGCAGCGTCGGTCCGCGGCGGGCGGGTGTACCCTCAGGCCATGCAGTATCGGCTACGCCGACACAGAGGGAAGGTCGCACTCCTCGCTGCGCTGTCGCTGGCCGGCTGCCGGAGCCGCGTTGTGCCGCCTGAACAGCCGATGCCGCTGAATACCGTGCTGCTCTCGCAGATGATGCGTGATCTTTCGACGCAGCCGGGATTTACGGACGCGTTGATCAAGGAGCTTGGGGGCAGGTCGCAGGCTGGAAAGAAAGGTCCGGCGCTGCTCACGCCGGATCTCATCACGGAACTGCGCAAGCGCATCCTCGGCAAAGATTGGCAGGGGCTGGATCGCTTTCCCGGATGGACGATGCGCGAGATCACGGCGACGGTGCACGCGCTGAGTGGGGTGATCGGCCAAAAGCGGGGATCGTCTGAGAATAGTCCGGGCGGTGCGATTCCAGGCGCACAGGTCGAGCTCGCGCCGTTTCTCGATCTTGGACCGTATGCGCTCGATCAGCAGCAGACGCTCTCGCTCGATGAGCCGTCAACGCTGCCGGGATTCAGCACGCAGGGGCTGATTGCGCCGATGGGATATGGTGTCATTCGCGGCGATGGACCGAATGAGCTCGCGCCGGAGCATGCAGCCAGCCAGCGGCTGGCCGATGCGTTGAATCGCCTCGCGGTGAATGAGCTTGATGGCGCGAAACCGTTCACAGTCACAATCGGAGGAAGGTCTGCCTCTACACCGCAGGCATTGATGGAGACACTGATCGCAACGGGCCATCAGGTGAGCGTGATCGACGCGCGTTATTTCGCGAACTTCGGACACCTTCACTATAAGGGCGACGAGGTGATGATGCCGTTCTGGATCAACACGAGGCTCGCGGTGCCGCATAGTGGATGGATCTTCGGGTTGGGCGCGCGACCACTGCTGGTGCCGGTTGCGCATGCGGAGTACGAATGGCGCGTGCGCGGGCCGAAGGTGAACGCCGACGTCAGCTATTACTTCGGCATCGATGGAAAGAGCGAGTGGCGCACGATGGATACGCTGGACCAGTCGTGGGTGCTGAAGCGCGCGGTGCACGCTTACACAGGAGCGCAAGTGGTTGAGGTGACGCGCCTCGCCGGGCTGCTCACGATCGCTTACGCGCACCAGCACCAGAGACATCCCCATCTCCCATTCGGTGGATACTACGACCTCGGTGTCTGCCAGGACGGTATCTCTGCCATCGAGTGGCGCATGACGGGCAAGGTCACGCTCTTTCCAAACACCGCCGACACGGCGCTCTTCAACGATCCGCGCGACGCGGAGGTGAATGCGATGATGAGAGCAATTCCGAAGGACCGCAGCGGCGCGCCTCCGCAGCCGGAGCGCATCTTCGGTTCGCTGCCGACAGAGCCCGGAGCGGCCGGCAGCTTTGACACCATCACGATTCCCGGAGTCAGCGCGGATCTGAGCGCGAGTTATGCCGCATGGCAGCGCGGGGATCTGCACCACACGCATGGGCGCGCGTTCGATGCCGTCGCCGCGGCGGTTGCCTTTGCTGGTGCCTCTGCATTGATTGCCGCGGTTCGCCGGCAACGCGCGCGCTGAGAGACAGTACACTTCCCCTCGCAGGGATGCAGCACGGGCAATTGTGCTGTCTGCGATGCAACGAAGTTGGTGCAGCAGTGCTCCAATCTCACGGGAGGAAGTACCCATGGCAACCAAAAAGGCAAGCCGCAAGAAGTCGGGCCGGAAGACATCGAGCAAGAAGTCTTCCAGCAAGAAAGGTAGTCATAAATCTTCATCGAAGAAGTCGTCGAAGAAGAGGTCCTCATCGAAGCGGTCTTCGGGGAGCTCGTCGAAGAAATCTTCGTCGAAGAAGTCATCGAAGAAGAAGAGCTCCGGCCGCAAGTACAGCAAGGGCGCCGGCAAGCAGGTAAAAGCTGAGATGCACGAGATGCATAAGGGGAAGCTGAAGAGCGGACGGAGCGGCAAGAAGGTCAAGAGCCGCAAGCAGGCAATCGCGATCGGTCTTTCGGAGGCGCGCAAGAAGGGCGAAAAGGTTCCGCCTAACCCCAATAAGTAGCCGACACCGATTCGTCTTCGAGGCGCGATTCCCCTTGGTAAGAATCGGGGGGACGCGCCAATTTTTTTTTGCGGTGATTTGATCTGTGCGACAACGACGGTTACTTTTGCGCCACGTCGAAGCGATGGCGCGGCAGCTCGCGGTCGGCAAGGTAGCTGCGATAGACGCTGATGTGGAAGCAGGCTTGCTGGAACTCCTCTTCGACGTCGATGGCGCCTGCCTGCATCAATGGCAGCAGGTATGCGCGCATCCAGGCGATCTCGGCGAGCGACATGCCGCGCTTCCCAAAGTCGATCGCCTGACCCGTGAGATGGGGCGACGCTGTATCGCCCGCGACGGCCGCCGCATTTCCATTCACACGTTCAAGACGACGCTGGTAGGAGATGGTGCGCACAGCGGAGTTCAACTCCAGCGGCTCGCCGAACTGCGCATAATACGCTCGTGCAATGTCGGCAGCGAAGCGCACCGTCCAGAGGCGAGCGCAGCGGCGATCGGGTGGCAACTCCGGATTCACATGCAGGCTTGCGGTGGTTGTGAGGTTCACCAGCCGGTGTGCGGAACGGAGACGTTTTAGATCGCGGTCGTTGCGGATACGCTCAAGGCCGGCCGCATCCGCCATCGCGTTTTGGTGAACGAGAATCTCGCGCGAGCCGCGTAGCGGCGGCGGAACAATCAGATGCCCGCTGCGGCTGTAGATAGGCAACATACGAGGCTGCACCGCCTCCTCGGCCAATTCGCGCTGGGAGGGTCTTGAGGAGAGCTTCGCGAGATCGGCGGCCTGATCGTCGCTGTCGGAATCAGCGGAATCGTCGATCTCGGAGGAAGTCTGTTCGTCTGAAGTAGAGGACTGTCGGCTGGAGATCTCGTTCGCGTCGGGCCGCAGCCCGGTCGCGCCCGTGGGCGCAAGGGTTGAATCCTGCTTATCGCCGGCACTCATGGACAGACGTTCATCGCCGGGCGGACGCGACTCTCCGCTCGCATAGATGCCAGAGCGATGAGTGGAGGCGACTGCTTCCACAGGCTCGCGCCCAGGTTCACCGTTTGCCGAAGTGGCAAGCCAAGAAGGCGTGCGATCGGAACGTGCGGTAGCGATGGTTCGGCTCGCCTGCCCTCGCCGCAACCGCACACGCGTCGTGCGCGACGAGGTCGGGTCGTTCAATGCGATCTCGATCGCGCGATGGTGACGGGCGCGTCGCGAGTGAATATCTGCCACGCGCTCCCTCGTCACGCGGTGCCTGGCATGGCGCGAGCGTATCGTTGCTCTCGCTCGTGTAGGTGAAGCCGTTCGCAGACTCCTGTGACCGCTTGAACGAGTTCTTCTGGAACGCGAAGCCCTGACCCTGACGAGATGCGCCGCAGACGCACTGCGACGCAGGCGTGCCTCACGGGTGGCCGCGTAGGCCGGTGGACAGGCGGCTGTGCCGGCGACGAGCACGGTCAACAGAAACGCAAGAAAAAAGGAACCGGAGAAACGAGGGAGCAGGTCGGCGATCTGCTGCCGGAGCCGAGAGGTGTTTATGAACATGGCCGAATCTTTGGAGGTCGCAAGAACCGCCGAGCCTCTTCAGGCTATATGTGGATGCCTTGGGAGCGGTAGTGCCGACCCGGGTTCGGCCTCCCATGACCCGCTCCGCACCGGTATAGACGAGCTAGGCGGTTGCGATTGCGGGCTGCTTGGCAGGGGATCCGCGTCCGGAGAACAGCGCCGCCTCCGCAGCGCGACGCCGCACCAGTCCCGGCACTACCTCACCCCCGGCATGGACCCAAAGTCCGAACTGCACCACGACGCTCTCAAACTCACCTCGGTTGACGTAGCGGAGCAGGCTCGAGTTCAGAAAGTTGCCGCGGCCCACGTTGAAGCAGAAGTCGACCAGGGCATCGAACTGGTCCTGATTGATCTCCACCTTCACCGCACGCCATACGCAGGCAACGGCTCCAGCCAGATCGCTGCGCAGAAGCGCTTCGGCCTCTAGTTCGCTCACCCGCTGGCCCTCATGCACCTCCGGACCGGTGTGCCCGTAACCGATCGTCCAAACTTCGGCGGAGTCCTGGTACGCCTCCGCGCGAAAGCCCTCAAAGTTGCACGTCAAAGCAAAGCCCGTGCTGCTGTATTCAAAAGGTTCCATGGATCGGCGCGCCTCCTTGTGCGCAGGGTTTGCAGCCCGGCCGCAACGGGACCCCCTGAGTCCTGAATAGCGCTTGGGCATCGAATGGTGGGGCGGCATTGGAGCGCGGCACTGGCGTAAACTTGAGGGCGTTCCCCGCACCTCCGCGTGCAAGCCCCCAACAGAATGGAGCGCATTCCCTTGGCAACTGAGACAACGTATGACCTCGCGGTCCTCGGCGGCGGACCCGCCGGCTACACCTGCGCGATCCGCGCCGCACAACTCGGCCTGAGGGTCGCGCTCATTGAAAAGACAGACAAGCTCGGCGGCACCTGCCTGCATTGGGGCTGTATTCCCACCAAGGCGCTGCTCTTCTCAGCCGAGGTCTGGGACCACATCAAAGCCGGCGCTGCACTCGGCATCGACAACGTCGACAAGCCGTCGCTCAACTGGGACAATCTGCTCAAGCGCAAGAACGACATCACGCTCAAGCACACCAAGGGCTTGGACTTCCTGATGAAGAAGAACAAGATCTCGGTGTTGCGCGGACACGGTCGCCTCATGGGCCCGGCGAAGGACGGCGTCTTCACCCTCCAGATCACCGACGAGGACAAGGGTAAGGGCCGCGACCTGCAGGCCGAGGGCTATACCCAGCAGGCCAAGACCGAGGTGAAGGCGAAGAAGGTCGTGCTCGCCATGGGCTCGGACGCGCGCATGCTGCCCGGCTACCAGGCCGACGACACCATCCTGACCAACATGCAGATTCTCACGCTGGCGAAGATGCCGAAGTCACTCATCGTCATCGGCTCCGGCGCGGTCGGAGTCGAGTTCGCCTCCGTCTTCAAGAGCTTCGGTGCCGATGTCACCATCCTCGAGGCCCTGCCGCGCATCGTTCCCGTCGAAGATGAAGAGGTCTCCAAGGAGCTCACCCGCCAGTATAAGAAGCGCGGCATTGAGGTGAACACCTCCTGCAAGGTCGAGAAGATCGAGAAGACCAAATCAGGCGCAAAGGTCAGTTGGGTAGACGCCGCCGGCAAGTCGCAAGCCAAAGAAGCGGACAAGGTCCTCGTGGCCGTCGGCCGAGCGCCACGCACCTATGACGCCGGCCTCGATAAGGTCAATCTCCAGCTCGATCGCGGCTTCGTTACTGTGAATGAGTGGATGGAGACCGCCGTACCCGGCGTCTATGCCATCGGCGACATCGTCGCCGGCCTGCCGCAGCTCGCGCACGTCGGCGCGATGGCCGGCATCGTCGTCGCCTCCAAACTCGCTGGCAAGTATGCGCGCCCGGTGCGCAAAGACCGCGTCCCGGGCTGCACCTACTGTGATCCGCAGATCGGCAGCGTCGGTCTCACCGAAGCGCAAGCTAGAGAGAAGGGCTATCAGGTCAAGGTCGGCAAGTTCCCCTTCGTCGGCAACTCCAAGGCCACCATCGTCGACGCCCACGACGGCTTCGTCAAGGTTGTCTCCGACGCAAAGTACGGCGAGATCCTCGGCGTCCATATCATCGGCCCTCAGGCGACGGAACTCATCAGCGAAGCTGTCACCGCCATGGAGTTCGAAGCCACGGTCGAAGAGATGATGTTCACCATCCACGCCCACCCCACGCTCTACGAATCGCTCCTCGACGGCTTCGCCAGCGTGGAAGGTATGGCAATCAACGTCTGAGTCACGCCCATGAAGAACCGAGCCGGGCATACAGCTCGGCTCCTCTGCCTCATGCACCTTCATCTCCTCCAACTCGGTCGTGTTCCGTACGCCGAAGGCCTCCGTCTGCAAGATGAGATCGTCGCCGCCGGCAAAGCAGGCGCCATCGGCGATACGCTCCTGCTCATGGAGCATCCTCCCGTTCTCACCCTCGGCCGCAACGCCACACGCGCCAACATCCTTGCCAGCGATGAACTCCTCGCCCGCAAAGGCGTCGAGATCTACGAAACCAACCGCGGCGGCGAGGTCACCTACCACGGCCCGGGCCAGCTTGTCGGCTATCCCATCTTCGATCTCCGCGGGGATCTCCCCAACAAACGCGGTCCATTCCTCGGCCCGGTCGACTTCGTCCGTCTCATGGAAGAGGCCCTGATCCTCACCTGCAAAGACTTCGACGTCCCCGCGCAGCGCATCTGCAAACGCACCGGCGTCTGGACGATCGCCGGCGGCTCCATTCGCGAAAAAAAGATCGCCGCCATCGGCATTCACGTCTCGCAGGCCATCACCTCGCACGGCTTCGCGCTCAACGTCACCACAGACCTCCGCGACTTCGATCTGATCGTTCCCTGCGGCATCGCCGACCGCGGCGTCACCTCGCTCGAGCTCGAATCGCCGCAAACGTCCGTACCCACGCTACGGCAGGCATCGAACAGCACAGCCGCGAACTTCGGCCGCGTCTTCCAGCGTCAGGTCCTGGCCGTCTCTTCACTGGAGGAGCTGCTCGCAGTCCGGGTCCGCTAACCGAACACAACGGGCGGAGGCCGTCTCCGCCTCGTATAATCCACAATTGCGCCTTGCGCACCCATTTACCCCGGAGAACACTCCCGATGCCGACTGACGTCCTCATGCCCCAGATGGGCGAATCCATCACCGAAGGCACCCTCACCAAGTGGCTCAAGAAGCCCGGCGATACCGTCGCCCGCGACGAACCGCTCTTCGAGATCTCCACCGACAAGGTCGACGCCGAGATCCCCTCGCCCGTCGCCGGCACCCTCGGCGAGATCAAGGTGCAGGAAGGCGCCACCGTCGGCATCAATACCGTCGTCGCGACCATCAATGAAGACGGCGCGAGCAGCGCAGCGCCTGCTGCTTCCGTGCCAACGAAGGAAAGCACCGTCACCCCCGCTGCCGCTGACACCGCGGCGCGCGATGCCGCTGCGGAGAAGGCCGCGCTTGCCCCTTCACCCAACGGCAACGCCGCATCCGGCCCCGGCACTGAAGTCCTCATGCCACAGATGGGCGAATCCATCACCGAAGGCACCATCACCAAGTGGCTCAAGAAGGTCGGCGATACGGTCCAGCGCGACGAACCCATCTTCGAGATCTCCACCGACAAGGTCGACGCCGAAATCCCCTCGCCCATCGCCGGCACACTCACCGAGATCAAAGTTCCCGAAGGCTCGACCGTCAGTATCAACACCGTCGTCGCCATCATCGGCGGCGGTGCAGTTGCGCCGGCCGCCGCGCCGAAGCCTGCCGCACCCGCAGCCGGAGCGCCCGCCAATGCTCCCTCAGCGACTCCCGCACCCGCCGCACCCGCCGCTCCTGTTGCGGCTGCAACCGCAGGCGAACGCCTGCGCTCCTCGCCACTCGTCCGCAAGATCGCCGCCGAGAACAACGTCGATCTCACCGCCGTACCCGGCACCGGAGCCTCGGGCCGCATCACTAAGCAGGACATCCTCGGCCATCTCTCCGGCCGAGGCGCTACCGCTCCGGCATCCGCCTCGAAGCCCGCCGCACCTGCCGCACCTGCCGCCCCAACTTACGCGCCCATGCCCGGCGAGCTCGTCCCCATGTCGAAGATGCGCGCCATCATCGCCAAGCGCATGGTCGAATCCAAGGCCACGAGCGCGCACGTCCACACTGTCTTCAAGGTGGACATGACGCGCATCGTCCGCCTGCGTGAAAAGGAAAAGAACAAGTACGAGCAGCGCAACGGCGTCAAGCTCACCTACATGCCGTTCATCACCCGCGCGGCCGTCCACGCCCTGCGCAAGCACCCCATCGTCAATGCCTCCACGCAGGGGGAGGCCGTTCTCTACAACAAGAACATCAACATCGGCATCGCCGTCGCGCTCGAGTGGGGCCTCATCGTCCCCGTCATCAAGCAGGCCGAAGACAAGAGCTTCCTCGGCGTCGCGCGCGCCATCGTCGACCTCGCCGACCGCGCCCGCAACAAGAAGCTCGCTCCCGATGAAGTGGCCGGCGGCACCTTCACCCTCACCAACTCCGGCATCTTCGGCGAGCAGTTTGGCACGCCAATCATCGCGCAGCCGCAGTCTGCCATTCTTGGCATCGGCGGCCTCAACAAGGAGCCCATGGTTTTCACCGATAAGGACGGTAACGACTCCATCGCCATTCGCAACATCCAGCGCTTCACCCTCGGCTTCGATCACCGCATCATCGACGGCGCCGATGCCGGCAAGTTCATGAGCGACTTCAAGTCCTACCTCGAGAACTGGTCCGAAGATATCGGGTAACGAAACCAGAGGGTATCGAGAAATAGAGAAAGCAGAAACGCTGTTCTAGCTCAGCGGCAGACTCATCGAGTCTGCCGCTTTCTCTTTGCTAGATCGTCAGCCCAAGCGTCTTCAGATCGGTCTCGATCACACCGTCGCCCGCCTTGGCGTCCGCGATGAGCTGCTTGATATCCGACACTACCGCCGCATCCAGTGTCAGCGACAGCCCACCGCCCGAAACCGCGGCCGTTGCGTCCTTCACGATCCTGATCGCATCCGATCCAACGGTCAGCAGAACCGATCGCGTCTGGGCGCTCGAAATAATCAGCCACGCCTGCTTCGCCTTTTGAACATCGGCCGACAGCTTCTTATAGAAGCTCTTCAGATCATTCCCCACCGCAGAAAGCACAGTTGCCACACTCACTCCGTCATCTCCTTATGTAATTCTTCGTCCCGCGCGAATAGAACCGCTAAGACTTGTGCCAGATGCTTGCATTCAAACAAGCCACCACGCCATCGATGATCGTGCCCAATCCGGAAGAGAAGCTCGGCGCATCGATGATCGTCTTTTTCTCGAGAGCGTCCGTAATGTTGATCGTCGCACTCACCAGATGCAGCGCGGCCTCCTTCTTCTGTGCTCCGGATTTGGTTCCGAAGAGCGCTTCAACGCTCTGGACCACGCCCGGCAGCAATGAGATCCCGCGAAAAAATATCTTCAAAAAGTTCATTCATTCCTCATCCCGCGAGAATCCCGTCTCGCGGACCGTCTAGTGCCTTCCGCCCAGCCAAGCAATCGCAATGTGCAGCAGCGTCAGCAGCGCACCAAAGGCACCACCCACGCCCTTCAGCCTCTGCATGCTGCGCTCATGCGAATCCACTCGCCGTTCCAGTTTGTGCAACCGTCCCGGCTGTCCAATCCCGAGCAGCTCCTTCATCTGTGCCTGCAGCACACTTAGGTCGCTCAGCACCTGCCGCTCGAACTCCGTCATCTCACCCTCACCTTCATCCGCGCCAACCATCACGACAGCGGCACGTTCACAAACACAGTGCTCGAAAACCGCGAATACAGCGTCGGCGAACTCGCGTCATACATTCGCACGTAATACCGTTCCACCTGCGCCGCTCGCGGAATCGAAAAGCTCCGTACCGGGCTTCGCAACACCAAATCGGCCGTATCGACGTCCGCCCCAAAGTTCCAATCCACTCGCCGCACTTCGAACCCACCGCCCGTCGGCGGATCGCAGCCCGCATCGATCTGTATCTCGGTCCCGCTGATGCTGGTAGCGCTCAGCTGCTGCAGGTTTGCAAGCACCTGCGCCGGTGCTGCTTCGGCCGTCGCGGGCAAATAGGCGTCCGCCGCAATCGTCTCGCTCAGCTTTAGTCCCAACCCATCCGCCCACTCCGTCGCCCAGTCGTTCGCAAACTTGATCGCATAGTTACGGACCTCCGGCACCGCCTGGCCATCCTTCACCTCAACGTTTCGCACCAGCAACGATGAGGTCACGCCGCCGCTCGTCACCGCCAGCACATCACCCGGCCATATATCGTCCGCCGGATTGACGACCGCGTACGATCCCGCAACCGCAGCCGTCCGGCTCGTCGCAAACGCCAGTATCGTCTGCGCCGCGGCCTCGCAGTCTGCGCTTGAGCGCGCCTCCGGCTGCAACACCTTTCCCATCCAGCGGCTTGTTCCATTGATGCCGCCCGCCGCCCCCGCCTGCGCCTCTGCCTCCACGCTCGCCGCATCCGCAAGCCGCGCCACCGCACGCTGTTCGCCGCGATACTGCGCCGTCACCGTCTCGCCCACGACCGGCACGCGCCCGCTGAAGAACGTCACCTTCCCCGGCGTTCCCGCACTCGTTCCATAGCTGACCTCGCAATCCACACCCTCCCCGGCAGAACCCACCAGCCGTGTCTGCTTCACCCCGCTGGGGAGCGTGCTCACCACCCACGCGCTTCCCGGCCGTGTCACCTCTACCGAACGAATCGACCCATAGATCTGCGTCGAATTCACTAACGCAAACACGCACGTCGCCGGCGAGTTGATCACAGGGCCGGTTGCTGCAGCGCTGTCGTAAAGCACCGTCGCTGGCGTATTCGAGCTCGCTCCTTCATCCACCAGCTCGAACACCACATCCAGCGGCGCGGCGATCCCGGCTCCGCTTCCGAAGCCCAGCACCACGCCATCGGCCATACAGTAGTAGCGTTGCGCAATTCTCTGCATCTCCACTGAATGCAGCCGCAGCCGAAGCGTATAGGCGTGCCCTGCCTCAGGCGTAAAGCTCGTCCCGACCTCCACGCCATTCAGCACCGGCACAATGATCGTCACGCCTCCGCTACCGCTCGTGCTCTGTCGCACGCGAAATCCGGCAAAACAATCGGCCAGCAGCAGCATCCCTTGGTACATCGCGCCCAGCATTCCATCCGAGGACGCGCCCAGGACTACACCGCCAAGCTCCACCAGCACACTTCCACCCAGCTCAATCGCATCCAGCGCATACACCGTCGTCTGGCCATCCTGATCTATGCCGCCATTCACGACCAGCCCCGCCGCGCCCAAAGAAATATGGCTACCGGGATCGCTGAACGCCCACTGCGACGTATCGATCGCCGGATCGTCGAAGCTGTCGTCGACCAGCGTACGTTTGCTATCCCGATAGGCCGACTCGCTCAGCTCGAATGCCGTCGTCGTTCCATCGCCTGCGAAGCTCTCGTTCACATACGCCGCTGGTTCTTCTTCGCCGGAGATCGTGACATCGTTCGCAAGATCGCGGACCGCGCTCACCTGCAGCTCCGCCACACTCAGCGTTCCGTCTGCGTCGCCGAAGCTGTGCGTCACCGCTGCCGCCGGTTGCAGCATCACCTGGCCCGACATCACGCGGTAGCCCGCGTACGCCGCACTAGCCGCTGCCGCCGCATTCACGCTCCACGGAACAGTCGCCTGTGCCGAGAACACGCCGCTCGTGCGCGCATTGGACACCGGGATCGTCCCAATGTTCGCCGTCTGTCCTGCCTGCGCCCGCGCCGCCAGCCGCGCCAGCAGATCGCTTCCATCCATCGACAGCGAAACTCCCGATTCCTCCGGCGCTCCCGAGCCCGCCCTGTCCAGCAGCCACTCGTCGCTCACCGCACTCAGCCGCGCGCGATACGCCGATCCGCAGCTCGACTCCCCCGCATACACGCGCACAGGTTCGGTCGCGAGATATCCCGTAAACAACACGCTCGCATCGTCCGCCTCCACCACCACGCGCCCCAACCGCGCCGGCAGCGGCAGTCCGGCCGCGCCCACAATCACCTCCGCCGTGCATCGCGTCGGCGTATTCAGCACCCGCTGAATCGTCATCGGTCCCTCTGCGGCGATCGTCGGCGTATAGTCGCGCGCTCCCAGCCCATCCAGATTGTCGATTGTGATCCGCAACCCTTACCCCCTCATCCGCAAATCCGAGATCCACATCACGAGCCCGCCACAAAGCTGCGGAAGCACACCACATTCTCGCCATCCACCGGGTCCTTCACCGGCAATGCGCGGAACGCCGCGCTCTGCCGCAGCGACTCCAAACCTCCAGCAGCTGCCGCCACCTCGCCCACACTTGTCATCGCCTGCAGCCGCGGATAGTGCCACAACGTCCGCTCGCCCTGCTGCCCCTCCGCAACAAACAGCGCCGACCACTCCTGAAAGAAGGTCGACCCTTCGCGGTCGCAGAATCCAACCACGCCACTCACCTTCATCGCGGCCGTCGGCATTCCGGCAATCAGAGCCGATTCCAGCGTCAGCGCTCCGTCCTGAATCGCATTCACTCGCCCGACATTCAGCGAAACACGCCGCACATAATCCACATCTGTCAGCGCGGACTTCACATAAGCTCCGCTCACGCCGCTGCCCACAAATCCCGTCTGCCCGGTGTAATCCACGTCCACCACAACCAGTTCGCCCACAGAAAATCCGGCGGCAGCCGTCGTGCCCACCTGCAGCACCGTCGCCGTCGATCCGCTCTCCAGTGCAACAGCCGCAACCGCCGTTCCGCCCGATCCCGCCGCCGCCACACCCTGCTGCGCCGCCAGCAGATTCATCTGCTGCGTTCCTGAGGCCAATGCCATCTGTAGCTTGCCCCAGCTCGAAAATTGAAACGACACCGTCGCCTCAATCTCGCTTCGACTCTGCATCTGCACCGTCGTTGGCGCACCCGCACGCAGAGCATCAATCTTGGTCCCCGACTTCCGCGTGAACGCGCTGATCCAGCCCAGGTCGATCCACGGCGCCGCTGGCGCGCTCAAATCGAATAAGCCCTGCTGCGCCGGATCGAAGATCGTCGGCTGCTGCGCACTCCGGTTCACCGGCGCAAAGTACGCTCGTATCCTCCGCACCGCAGGAGGCATCGTTCCCGTCGTCACATTCAAAGCTCACCTGCCTCTTGATAACTCATCACCATCACCGTCGCCGTTCGGGCAACGCGATCCGCCTTCACCTGTGCCGTCCCAAATGCCACATCGCCCCACCACACATTCGTGTTCATCGCCACGGTGCTTCCGCCGCTCGCCAACGCTGCATAACTCTGCTTCACCACGAACTGCGGACAGGCATTCACCGCCGCAGCCAGCTCCGCATCCATCGCTGCCAGCGCACGTCCGCGGTCCATGCCGCCATTGCCTGCCGTCCCGGCCGTCTCGTAGAGAATCTCGCAGCGCAGCGCCACCAATGGCATCGCATTCGCCGCGTCCACGCTCGCCTCATCCCAGCGCAGACGAAGGCAATCCGGCATCGTCACCGTCGTGACCAGCTCGTTCTCCTCAACCAGCACTCCGGGCCGCACCTGTCCGCGCAGCACAATCGTGCGCTCCGGATTCCCCGCCGCTATCCTCGACCGCAGCGCCTCATAAAACGTGTCCTTTGCATTCTGCATCCTGCCTCCACAAGCCTTGTGTGCGACCCTGCCGCATCCCTATCGGTCCGGTGCGCGCAACGTCAGGCAGTAGCTGTACGGCTCGCCATCCCAAACCGAAGCCTCACTCGCGGCAATCGCGTACAGCACCTCATCGATCAACACGCCCGCCGCCGTCTCGAACAGCACATCCGCCGAATCGAACTTCAGGCTGCACACCATCGCCCTCACCGCGCTCGCTGAAACCAGCAGCGTGGTCGTGCTCTCCGCCTTGCGAAACACCGCGGGCGAAAGCTCTGCATCCTGAAACTCCGGCGTCGCCAACCCCAACTGCTCCGCATCGCTCCCCGCAACCGCCGGCGCCGGCATGCGCAGCCATACAGACCGCCCGCCATTCGCGCGCAACGCCGCATCCGCGGATCGCACCACAGCCTCTCCACAACGCAACAGATCGCCCACGCTATGACAGCCTTTCCGCCACATACGGCCGCAGCAGTGCGCACACCTGGCTATCCAGCAGCGAATCGCTGAAGTACTGTGTCTGCAGTGTGTCCATCTTGCTCGAGCGCACATTCAGCCCCGGCGTCGCCTGCGCGTTCTTCACAATCTGTGCACACGCCACCTTCACTGCATCCGGAACCGTCGCCAGCCCCGCGGTATACGTCACCTCTGCCTCTGCATAGCGAATGCCCATCACATTCCACGCAAACCGAAACTCGCCCAGCGGCAGATCCACCCAGAGCGTTGACGTATCCACGCTCGCCCACGCTCCCGGCACGCCAAAGGCCTCGGCAAATTCAATCGCAAACGCGTCCATCGGATCGCGCCACGAAGGCCTCGCGTACCGCGCCTTCACCGCATCCACACTCACCAACGGTCCATAACTCAACCGCACGCGTTGCGAATGCCTCGCCACGCGCACGCGCTCTGTATAGCTCGCCGATAGCAGCGTCGGCCGCTTGCAGTAAGCCTCCATCATCGACGAGGCCGCAGTCACCCACGAATCCGCGGTCTCCGCCGTCAACCCATACGCCGCATACTCTGCGGGCAAAAGATAGCCCATCCATCCCTCCCAAAACTCCGTCATCCATCCAGATGGAAACCAGTCGTCCCAGCCGATGGACGGGCATTCGTGCGCAGCGAAGGTCGTTTCTCCTCCGCTGCGCCCTGAATGCTTCGCGATTCACATCAGCTCACGTCACCGGCAGACCCGGTTCTAGCGGTCGACCAGCACCTGATAGTGCGCGTAGTTCGCGCCCTTCACCACCACGGCGCCAAACTTCACCACCACATACTGGCTCGCCAGCGAACCCGGCATCCCAAGCTGGAACACCCGGGGACTCTGGTCGCCCAGCCAGTGGTACTCGATCAGGTCTTCCGTCACGATGTACGCCGGCAGGACTGCGCTTCCCGACCCGGGCGTGCCCGTATACGGCAGCGTCCACTCCGGAATCAACGGAATGTCGCCCGCCTGTGTGGAAAGCGTCTTCACCGTCAAACCACCCTCGATCGCCTTGGTGTTCAGCACCACGTTGAACTCGGTCTTCATCTCGCGATCGATCAGGTCCAGCAATACCGGATTCGCATAGATTGCCGTCGGCCGCACTCCATAGCTGGTATTCGAAAGCATCTGCGCGATCGCCGACTTGAATCCATCGACAATGCTCTCCGAAGCTCCGATCGTCACCGAGTTGCCGCCTGCCACAATCTGCCCCGCCGCGCCAAAGTACTGCGGAGTCGTCGGCGCGCTCAGGCTCGTATCCGTTCCATTCCACAGCGCAATGTCATGTGTGCGCAGAACGCCGTCAACGGTGTCGGTCAGATCCTTCGCCTGCAGATACGCGAACTGCTGCTGCTGCTTGCCCAGCTCCAGATCGAACAGGTTGTAGTTGATCTGCGCAACCAGCGCCTTCAGCGGAACGCTGCGCTCCACACGCGTCGGCTGCACCAGCGGAGCCACGATATTCCGCGGGTCGACAAACCCCGCGCTCGCCGCCGGCGAAGGAATCGCCTGCTCCTCGAAATAGCGCGACGGATGCCCCGTCGCCGGAACCTGCTTGATGCGCTGCCCAAACGGTCCGCGCCGGCGCACCAGGTCCAGAATCTCCGTCTGGTACAGCGGAACCTCAATGGCGCCCGGCCCAATATAATCTGCCGCCGCGCTGATCTCCGTAAACTTTGCGTTCATTCCTTCTCCTCTTCTGTTGGTCAAATCTGTTCCGCAAAAGAAGAGACATGGCTCTCGCCATGCCGATCTCCTGCACTCATCTGTCGCTTCTGAGCGATCTACCCGAGCAGCCCGGCCCGCAGCAGCTCCGACTTCACCGCGATCCGCTGCTCCACGCTCAGGCTTGCCAGCGCGCCATCCAGCGCTCCGGCTTCCATCGACTCCACGGCAACGCCCTGCTTTGTCAGCATCGTCGCTGTGCTCGCCGGCAGCGTCTTCCGTGTCGTCTGTTGAGGCGCAGCCCCTGCCATCAGCTCCGCGATCTTCGCCTCCGCCTCCGCCAGCTTCCGCTCCAGCTCCGCCTCGCGCTGCGACTCCACCGTCGCCACAATCTTCTCCGCAATCGCCTCCGCGCTCGCTGCAAGCGAACCCTGTGTCGATCCCGAAGCCTGCACCGTCTCCTCAAGCCTCGCGACTGCCTCGATCAACCGCTCCATCGCATCCACCAGGTCCATACTCACTTCCTTCATTCGTCCACTCCTCTCATCCACACTCAGCTCCACGTCGATCAAGCTCCGCCGCGACAACGCCGCCGCAGCCGAAACGACGTTCCTCGATACGCCGCCTTCTCGCGCAGCAGAATCGCCGCGCCCGTAAACGTCGCGCGCGTCAGCGTCCACACCTGCGCCTTCATGTCCGCCACATGCGCATCTGCCAGTTCGTAGCTCATGCCCATCTCGCCGGTTGCCGCCGCCGCCAGTCCGCCCATGCGGTCTTCCAGCTCCGGAAAGTCCCGCGCAAACAGGAATCCGCCCACCAGCAGCCTGTGGCCCTCAAGGTGCGCCGACGTAATGATGCCGCACTTCTGCCGCGCATCATGCCCGTCCCATCCGGCCTTGTAGTCGACCGCCATGCCCAGCAGACTCGGCAGTGCCGCCTCCGCCGCAGCCTTCGTCAGCAGTACCCGATGCCCTCGGGCCCCGCTCGGCGCCTTGTCGCTCGCCACATCCACCAGCGTCAGGCATCCCTCAAACGGCAGCCGGTTCGGGTGCCCGCTGACCTCCGGAAACTCAACCGCCATCGCGCCCATCGTCAGTCCATGCGTCCTGCACGGACGCACTCCTGCCTCTCTCACGCATACCTCCTTCATCTGCTCTAACAACATCCACGCACATCACTTGGCAGTGCTGCTCAGTGCCGGCAGCCCGCGCATCGTTCGCACCTCCTCCACCGTCAGCACGCCCGCCTTCAACAGCTCCGTCTGGATCTGCACCTCCGTCAGCTCGTCGCGGCTCTCCAGATCGTTCCAACAAAACCGCAGATCGTCCCACCCCAGCCGCTTCATAATCACATCGCGGGTCAGATGGTCCGCAATCAACTTCGCCAAAGGAACCACAGCCTGGTTGAACCCCTCCTGCGCCATCTCCTGGGCTGTCGATCGATTCACATCCGCCGAGACCCCCAGCATCATCGCCGGCAAATCGAACGCGTTCGCAATCATCGTCAGCAGAAACTGCTGCCACTCCAACCGCAGGTCCGCATCCGTCCCGGCGCCAAACCGCAATACCTGCGGCGGCGTCTCCGAGCTCATCACCGGAACCCGCCCCGTTCCTTCCACCTCATCCTGCCACCACTGGATCAGCCGCTCGTGCTGCTCCGGCGTGCGGTTCTGCATCCACAGCGCATACTGCACCACGCTGTTCGCCGCCAGCCTCCCCGCATACCGGTGCGCCTGCAGAAACTGCGAGACCGTCTCAAACGCAACTTCCAGCTTGCCCAGCCCAAACACCGTGTGCGTCCGCGGATTCAGCCGCACATACATCAGCTCCGCATCCAGCAGCGGCAGCAGCGCATCCTTGCCGATCCGTCCGGTCACCTGCGCATAGCGCGGCTGGCCGGCATCGCCATTCCAGTTCGCATTCACCTGGATCGTCGCGCCGTCCACCGGATACAGCCGCACCGGCTGCCCCGCCTCGCCGGTGGTCTCCACCTCCACCGCGCCAAAGCCGCCCACCAGCACGTCCTCGATCACCTGCTCCACAAACGTCCGAAAGCTGTCGCTTTCATTCGGTGTCTCCAGCGCTCGCCGCAATCCCCGCGCTCTCTCCGCGCGGCTGTCTGCGTTCTCCGCGCCCGCATCCGGTCTCTCCTCGAGGCGCCACTCCATGCACGCAATCTGGTCCTTGATGCAGTTGATCGCGCGTCGCGCTGCCGGCGTCTCCGCAAACCTGCGCAGGTTCGCCGCCGTCGGCTTTGGCAGAGCATTCACCACCGCACCGCCGCGGATGGGAGCGAAGATCGAGCCCGCCAGCGGCGCAGCCAGTGTCTTCCGCTCACCCTCCCCATCCTTGCCCGCACTCAAGCCCGCCACGCGGTCCCAAATCTCCTTCACCGCCGCCCCAACACCCATCCGCTCTCCTCTCCAAAAACAAACGGCGCAGCCCCAAGGCCACGCCGCAAATCAAGCTCGAAATTCAAAACTCACAGCTCACAGCTGATCGCTCAAAACTGAAAGCACGAAACCCTTGCGCCCATCGCGCCCATCACGCCTGCTGCTCTCGTAAGCAACTCCCTAACTTCCTGACTCTCCTCACACCCGCAACTCCCGCCGAGCCGTCTCCGCCACACGCCCCAGATCCGCGACCGTAAGCACCCGAATCGCCGCGCTCTCCATCGCGCTCACGCCAAATCCATACATCTCCGCATCGCCCACCGAAGCCGCCGGCTCCACCACCGCGGTCAATTCCATCTCCACGCCTTCCACTCGGCTTACCCCCGCGCGCAACGCCTCCGCCGAATACGCCAGCCCCTTGGCCGCCTCCGCATCGTTCTCCAGCGACACAGCCTGGAACATCCGCACCCGCCCATTCGCGGTCCCCGGCGAGCTCCGCTCGCTGGGGTGATCATTGCGATAGCCGCAATCGATCTTCAGCGGATCACCCGGCCGCGTGTACTGTGCCGCCGCAATTCGTTTGCGCATCAGCCCCCACACTCCCGCGCGTTCAAACTCATCACGCATCTTTCCCGCAATCGCGCCGCGTCCACTCACCTTGCGTCGTGCCGCCGGAGCCTTCAGCGGTTCCACATACATCCGCATCAACTGCTCCATCTCCGCCGCCATGCTCTCCGCCAGCGTCGCCCGCATCTCCGTCAGCTGCACACTGTTTGAAAGCGAGTCCTCGAGCGTCGCCAGCATCGGCTTTGCATTCACGCGTTCCTGCACCCCCCCGCGCAGCCGCTCCGCAATCTCCGCCTCCAGCGACTCCAACAGCACCACATCCGCATCCGCATCCAGACACCGCACCCGGCTCCAGTTGCGCGTAAACCGCACCGCGGCGCCCTCCGCGCGTCCCGCTTCGCGAAGCACCACGCCGATATTGGCAAACTCCCCCTTCACCACATCCGGCACATACCGGATCAGGGAGAACTCACACTGCAGCCGCTCCGCCAACTCTCCTCCACAACCTCACAATGCAATCCGCCCACCAACCTTACATCACCAGATTGCCCGCATCTCCCGCAACTCGAAACTGCCTCGGCCCCGCCACGCTCTTCGACGCTCCCCAATTTGGGAATGGCTCCCGATCTGAATCCCGAAATGAACCTATCAACTCCCGCACTCGCCCGCGCCTCTCCAGCATCTGCTCCATCAGACGTTCGATCGTCCGCAGATCGCCGCCGTACCACTCCGGTGGAACCTCCTCCGCAAGCGCCCACAGTCTCTCCGCCGCAAACTCCTCGATCCGTGTCAGCCACGGCTCAAAACTCGCCCACCCTGTCACCTTCGCATACACCTGGTTGCGCGCATACACTCCCCGCAGCGGCGCATCCGGAAACGTCCACTCCCCCGCATTGAAGCAGTATCCCTGGTCGATGAACACCGCCCGATATCTTCGCTCTCTCGGTCTTCTCTCAAACACAGCCTGCCGCCCGTTGCAGTTGCCCGTCCACTTGTCGACCGCCAGCATCCCCGCAAACTCCGCCAGGTTCCTTACCTCATCCATCTGCGGCTCCGGCAGATAGTCCACCACCTGCCCCGGCATCAATCCTCCGACGAACTGGCTCCCGAACTGCAGTCCCGCCGCGCACCGTTCGCGCATGCTATGCCCCGGCTCTATCTCCATGCCAGGGCTGTTTCGGATCAGCCACTCGCTTACCTCCACCACCTCGCTCTTCGGAACCGTCAGCCCCACCGCCTCCGCAATTCGCGTCGCAATCAGCTCGTTGGCCAGCACTCGCAGATGTTGCGGATTGTTCTTGAACTTCACCACCCACAAGTGCCCATCCGCGCCCAGCATCAGCTGGCTCTGCGCCCCTCCGCGCATCCTGCGAATCGCCTGCACCGCCACAACCGCCAAGGACCGGCTCCCAACAAGAAGAGTAGCAGCGCTATCTCCGAACGTCTGCATAGTGCGGTGGTTTGGCGCCGAAGGCGCGTCCGCTCCATGCAATGGGCTCCGCCCGCACCGCCTGGGCAATCGCCATCGCCATCACCAGATCGTCATGCGCTCCCGCCGCCGCCGCCGTCCGTCCCCGCTCATCCGCCACAAACGTTCGGCACTCCGCCAGCAGCCTCCGGCTCATAAATCTCTCCGCCGATTCACTCAGCAGCACGCCCATCCGCGCAATCATCTCCGGCTTCGACGCCGCCGTCGTCAACCATCCAGCCTCGCCCTGCTGCCTGTACAGCCTCCCGTACCGCTCGCTCGTCTCCAGATACGCCAGCACCGCCGCGCCATGATTGTTCCGCTCCACCGCAATCATCGCTCCGCCATACTCCCGGGCCAGCTCTACACTCACTCTCGCCAGCTCCGCCGGCCGCAACCGCTCGCGCAGCTCCGCACACTGCAGCCCGGTCTCCATCTCGACTACTTCCACCGCGGCAAAGTCTCCATCCTCGCCGCCACCGGCCGAATCCACCGCGACCACATACTCGCGCGCCGCCACCGGCTTCAACCACAGCAGCAGCGCTCCTCCACGCCGCCGTTCCACCGCCTCCGGAGCCTCGCGCATCCGACGCTCCACCGCCTCCACATCAAAGCAGCACGCACCCGTCGCCCGAAAGCAGCTCTCCGCATCCTCCGCGAACTCCTGCCCCCGCAGCACACCGTACGTTCGCTCCAGCCCGCGCCGAAACCCGATCTGCGCCGCGCTCAGCCCATGCTGCGCCACCAGCGCGCACTCCTCCGCGCTCATCGCCTCTATCGCGACTGCCGGCCCCACATACGCGCTCTCCATCCACCACGGAAAAAAATGCCGCACCATCCGATCCTCCGGAACCGCCGACACGCTGGGTGCCCCATCTTCGCGTGCAGCTTCATCGCACGCTAAGGTGGGTTCGCTCCACTCCCCCGCGGAGCACCACTCCTCATAGAACGCCCCATACGCTCCATTCGGCGTGCTCTCCAGCACCATCTCTCCGCCCGGAGCCAGCGCCGCCCGCAGACCCGCCAGCGTCTCCCGCGCATCTCCCGGCCACCGGCTCACCTCGCTGCAGTGCAGGTTCTGCACGCTCAACCCGCGGCCCGCGTTCGCCTCTGCCGCTCCGCAGATCCGAAACTCGCTGTCCATCGCCGCGAACACCATCTGCCCCGCATTCGCCCGCGACAACCGCAGCGGTCCCTCGCGCAGATCTCGCGGCAGTCCCTCCCACATCCTTCGCACCGCCACAAAGATGTTCTCCGCGGCCTCGCGCGTGTGTGCCACCTGCAGCGTCAGCGTTCCCGGCTGTGTAATCGTGCGCAGAAAAAACCGCGCCGCCACCCAGGTCGTCATCCCCATCTGCCTGGCCTTCAGCACAACGTTCTGCCGCCCGCGCCTCTGTTCGAAAGCCCTCTGCACCGCATTGGCGCGCAACGGCTGCAGCCTCCCGTCGCGCCCGCGCACTCGCAACAACTGCGTCGCCAGCTCAATCGAAAAAGAAGGCCGCCGATCCATCCGGCGGCCCATCTCCATCAACGCTTCCAGCTCTCCCGACTTTCTCCCTCCCACGCCACCTCATCCTCATCTGCTGCGTCTCAGAAGCACTGATACGACCATGCATACGCCGTGGACGCCGCGAGTGCTGTTGCACCCACATTAACCACCCATCCGCTGGTACTCGGAGCCCCGGTATAGATCGTGCCACTCACCGCAGCAGCCGCCGCGTTTCGCGGCATCAGCGAGCATCCTTGGGGAGCCGCCGGTGCACTGATCGTCCAACTCACATTCAACAGCGCCGCCGAAGCCGAAGTAGCTGTACCCGTCGTCAAGTTCAGTACCCCCGAGATCAGAGTCCCCGCGACCGTCGCACTCGCGCCCGATCCCGCCGCCGATCCTGCACTGACCGTCGGACTCGCACCCGATCCGCTCAACTGCCTCACCTTGACATCGCCCGATCCATCCACCTGGAACTGGTTCGCGCTGCCCACCGAGAACAACCCCGCCGGCGTCGAGCTTCCAATCACGACCGAGCCGCCGTTCTCGCCAAGCAACGTGGTTCCGTTCTGCTTGATTCGCATCCGCTCCGCGTAGGTGTAACTCCCGCTGTTGGTGCTCCACACGAAATCCGTGCCGTTGTCCGTTCCCATCTCCAGCCAGTCGTAGAAGTCGATAAATGCGGGGTGAACTCCATCGCCCAGCTCGATCTTCGCTCCACCGCCGCCCAGCGTCTTTCCTGAGGGTTCGAGCGCGATCATCTGAGTTCCGCCGTTCAACATCGTCAGCACATTATGGTCGTTGTTATCGAGCGGAAAGTTGCTCGTGAACTGGACGCTCGAAAAGTTTCCCGTCGAAGGCGTCGTGTTCCCGATCGGCCCATTGAACGAGCTCGCATTCACGTTCGTCGCAGTGATCGTGTTCGCAGTGAACCCCGTGGGCGCGAAGCTGAACGTCTGCCCGCCCAGAATCCAGCTCGCGCTATCCGCGCTTGGGTTGTAGAACAGAAAGTCCTCGCCTACCTTCGCATCCAGCGCAAACAGCGAGTACCCCGAGTCCCACCGGTTGCATCCATGCCAGTTGCAGTGCACGCGCAGCAGCGAAAGTGCACCGGCGTCCACCTCGAAGTCCGTGTTCCACACACCGTTCGCCATGTACGCATCATCGGGCGGCTCATGCGTTCCGCCTCCGCCGATGTAGTTGCTCGCCGCCACCTGGTTGGTGACCTCCCATCCGCGCACTCCCGGCCCCACCTCGCCCTGGTACTGCTTGCCCGCGCTCACATACTGGATCGGCCGCGGAACATACTGCGTCACATACTCCGTATCCGCAAACGTCGACTGCTGATAGAAGTGCGGCTCCTCTACCGCATCGCCCTGCGCCCACGCCACCGTATTCGGCGCCAGCGTCAATAGCCCGTCCACCGCCCGGCTCGCCGGATCGTACACACTCAACACCTCCGCCATCGGATACAGATCGAACCCTCCCGTCAGCAGCGTCAGAGTCCCACCCGAGCTCGAGCTATTCGTTCCGCTCTGCGCATAGGTCAGCGTTTTGCCGCCGGTCGTGGTCACCGCGAAGCTGCCGTCGTAGCTCGTATCCGCCACGCCGCTCACCGTCAGCGTCAGTCCATTCACATCCTGCGGCATGTTCGCCGTCAGCGTCACCGTCACCACATTGTTCGCGCGCGCAATCGATGCCACCGGCATCGTCAGGTTCTGGTATCCGCTTGTGCTCGCCGCCGAGCCATTGCCAATCACCGGCGTCAGCGCGTTCGCATAATAGAGGCTCGTCGCGCTCAGGCTCCCGATCACCGGAAACACCTGCCGTACCGCCTCGAACGTATCCACCGTCTGCTCCAGCCCGTATCCGCACAGGCCGCCCACGGCGATCACCGCGCCCGATCCATGCACCTTGTTCAGCGTCAGCGTGATGTGGGTCGCGTCCACCACCGCGTAGTTCGCCGTCTCAAAGTCCGGGAATCCCTGTCCGCTCACATTCGAATCCGCCACACAAGCCACGCCCGTGCTCGGCAGCCCCGCCGTCGTCGCCGAAAACGCCGGCAGCAGCCCGCTCGTCGCGATCGGCAGCGTCACCGTGCCCGGCGACAGGTTCTTCGCCTGCGAGGTGGCCGCCGCCGCCGTCAGCAAAAACGTGCTCACCGGAAAGCCTGTTCCGCTGAACTGCGCAATGTTGAACAGATCGCCGCCCTCCCCCACAATCGCTCCCGTGCTCAGCACCTTCGCCGGATTCTTGTCGATCAGGTATCGTCCGTCGCCCTCGGTTCCTCCGCCGGAGCTCGCCGTCACGTTCACCGACGTCGATCCCGTCGCACATCCGCTCGAGCACGTCCCCTGAAATACCCTGTAGTCCTCCGTCACCTGCAGGTCGAACGGATGCGCGCCCTCATCGGCGATGTCCCTGTAGCCGCCCGAGCTGGTAATGAACTGCCCACCCGCCAGGCAGTCTCCCACGCCATAGCAGTTCACGTTGTTCGTGTTCTGCACATGCTGTCCCTGCGTGTAGTAGCTTCCCGTCTCCGTCGTCACGCCATACGTGCTCTTTCCATAGGGCGGATTCTCCACATTGCCGGGCAGCTGGTTCGATCCGCCCGTCAACCCCTCATTCAACAGGCTCAGCGTCACATGGTCCGTTCCGGTCGCCCCCGTGTACTGCGAGTTCGCATCCGTCCGCGTCGAGATCTGCTCCAGCATCTCGCCCCAGCTCTCCGAGACCTGCACATTCACCGGATCGACAAACGTCTCCACATCCGCTCCTCCGCGCTCGTCCACCACATGTCCCGCCTGCGGAATCTCCGAAATAATCACCGGCTCACCCGAAGCGTAACTCGGGTCCACCTTCACAAGACATCCTGTGGTGCACGCCGTGCTCGTCAGCGCATTCGCAATTCCGTTGTTTCCATCGCCGCTCGGAAACTGGCTCGCATACAGCGCGCCGTTCATCACATTCACCTGCAGTTGCGTCCCCACCGGCTGCGCCACTGTCTGCGTCGTCGTCGGCACCAGGCTCACCTTGCCTGCCATGCCGCCCGTCAGCGCAGTCACATTCGTGTCCACGTAGTGCTTGTCCGAGGCCTGGTTCGGGCTCACCGGATCCGCCGGCAGCACCAGCGGCCCGGTCATCGTTCCGCCCGTGGTCGGCACATACTGCGTTCCCCCGCCCTGCGTTCCCCCGCTCACCGCCTGCGCAATCGCGGCATCCACATACGCCTTCGACACCGTCTGCATCGCCACGCTCGCCGGCAGCACCTGGCTCTCAATCGATGCCAGCGTCACCGGCGTCGCGCTCACCGGAATCACCCAGTACTGCTTGGTCATCGTGCCGTCATCCAGGTGAAACACCGCCGTGTAGTAGCTTCCCGTCGGCATCGCTCCCGCATTCGGTGTCAGTGCCAGCGTCAACGATCCGTTCGGTCCCAGCGTCGTTGCCGTCGTCCCCGCGGCAACCGCATTCCCTAACGCGGTCGTGAACGTCGGCCAGCTCACCAGCACCGTTCCTCCCGCAGCCGTCCCATCCGCCCGATACACCGTGTCCTGGACCGTCGTCGTCGTCACCTGTGCAAACGCCGTTACGCCGCCCAGCACTCCGACGATCAGAGCCACCAGCACCAATCCTCGCCTCATCTCTCGCACCTCACCTCCAGAATCCCTCTTAATGCCTCACCCAGCCACAACCACGAAACTCGCGACTCAAGCCGCCGCGACATTGCACCCATCCATCCGCCCCGCTACCATCAAACTCATGGAATCCAGCTGCAACTGTTCGGCTCGCCGCTCTGAAGACATCGCCCTCGATCTGCTCAAATTCGTCGCTCCGCACGCCAACGTCGGCCGCTCCGCCGGCGCCGCGCCCGGCTTCGGTCCACCCTCAGCCGTCAAGTCCGAAGACCTCGTCGCTCAGTTCCTCGAGCTCTACGCCCGCTGCCGCGAGGCCGTCGAATCCCCCGTCGCTGGCGCCAGGAAATAACCGTGCCCCCACTTCGCGTCGCGGTCATCGGCGCCGGCGCCTTCGGCCGTAACCATCTCCGCGTCTACCGCGAGCTCGAAGCCGCGCACCCCGGCACCGTCCAACTCTCCGCTCTCGTCGATCCCAATCCCGAGCGCCGCGCCCACGCCGCCGCGCTCTACAACATCCCCGCCTTCGCCTCGCTCGACGATCTCCTCGCCGCCGGCCTCGCGCTCGATGCCGCCTCCGTCTGCGTCCCCACCCTCCATCACGCAGCCGTCGCCGAGCAGCTTCTCCGCGCCGGCCTCGACGTCCTCATCGAAAAACCCTTCGCCTCCACCCTCGCCGAGGCCGACCGCATCCTCTCGCTCGCTGCATCCGCCAGCCGCATCGTCGCCGTCGGCCACCTCGAGCGCTTCAACCCCGCCGTCACTGCCGCTGCCACCCGCATCACGCGCCCCATGTTCTTTGAGGCCCACCGTCTCTCCATCTTCACGCCGCGCTCTCTCGACGTCGACGTCGTCCTCGACCTCATGATTCACGACCTCGACATCGTCCTCGCCCTCACATCTTCCGCGGTAAAGGAAGTCCGCGCCGTCGGCCTTCCTGTCCTCTCCCCCAGAGTCGACATCGCCAACGTCCGCATCGAGTTCGACTCCGGCTGCATCGCCAACTTCACCGCCAGCCGCGTCTCCACCGAGCAGGTCCGCAAGCTCCGCCTCTTTCAGCCTCACGAGTATCTCTCGCTCGACTTCGCCCGCCAGGAGCTCCTCACCATCAAGGTCGACCCCAGCCTCGCGCACGCCCCGGCCACCGCAGTCGCACTGGCGTCCGCCGGCTCCCACCCCTCCGCCGGCCTCTCGCTTGAAAAGCTCAACCTTCCCCACGCCGAGCCGCTGCGCCTCGAGCTCGAAGACTTCCTCGCCGCCGTCCGCGGCCGCACTCCGCCGCGCGTCACCGCCCAGGCCGGCCGCGCCGCCCTCGCGCTCGCCCTCGAAGTCAATCACCAGATCGCCGAACACGCCCACCGGTTAGATTTGTCATCCTGAGCTCTGAGCGAGCGCAGCGAGTCGAAGGGTGAAGGATCTGCTTTTGCTGTTGCTTTTCTTTCTGTCATTCCCGAAGGGAATCTGGTTCCGCAGCCCTCAATCCATGTGCTGTACCGTGATCCCCGCCGGAATCTTCAGCTCGAACTGATCGTTCTCCAGCGGCCCATTCAGCGTCAGCTTGGTAATCTCCAGCTTCAGCGCATACTCATCCTGCGGCCGCCGTATGTTGATCAGCGTCGGAAACTGAATTCCATTGAACTCCTGATACTTGTCATACGTCGCCTGCGTCGCGACCTGCCCGTTCTCGTCATAGATATCCTGCTCGAACGGCAGCATCGTCACCCGGCTGAAGTGCACCAGTCGCTCCAGCTCGAGCGTGTTGTCGCTCTTCTTCTTCAGCACCGCCAGATCGTAGTCCGGCTCCTCAATCGCCGGCTGGTGCTTCGACGAAGCCGCCAGCACTCTGGTCGCCTCCGTCAGACTCACAAACTCATCCGGCCCCACCCCCGGCACCATCAGCGAATCGAAGAACACCCCCGGCCTCAAATTCTCCAGCCCATTCTTCGAGGGCTTGGTCACCTCGTTGTTCCCCACAATCGCCTTGCTCCGCGGCGGAATCAGCAGCGTGAACGTCTGTCCGTTGCTCACCATATCCAGCGCCCGCGACCCGATCACCGGCAGTTGCATAATCACCCGCAGATCATGCGGCTTGCGCACGAAGATATATCCCCGGAACGAGGTATACGTCGTCACCTTGCCCTCTTTGCCGCCGCCCGTGCTCGCGATCAGCAGCACCGACGCATTCAGCGTCTTGATCCCCGCATCCCGGTCCGAGATCTCCTTCTCCAGCACATCCACGCTCGCCGTACGATACACATTCGGTGCCTGCGTCCGCTGCACCACATGCGTCGTCCGGAAACAGCCGGTCAACCCCGCCGTCACCACCACGCCCACCATCGAAACCACCCGGAGACTCTTCATCCTGCAGACCTAAAGTATATCGACTCCCGAGTCTGCTCTCCCGATTCAAACCATTCGTAACCACCGCATCAAAACACCGCCTTCGCCGTAACTACTCGCCCAACTCCTCCAGCAACCTCTGCGCTGTTCCCTTCCCCGCCGTCCGTTCGCTCTTCTTTTGCTCCAGCAGCTCCGCCGTCAGCTTCATGTGCGCGCACCCGCCGTTCCGTGCCTCATTCACAAACCCATCCACAATCGTCCGAAACTCCCGCGCCAGCCTCTTCCGCAGATACGCCGCGCACTGCCTTGGCCGCAGCGCTCTCTCCTCGACCCCGCCCTGCTCCGCCGCCTGCTCTGCGTTCCGGCTCTCTCCGGCCCGAAATCGGCCGTTTGCTCCTCTCACCCGCTCCTCGTCGCCCACTCCGCCCCCAAAGCAAAGCGGGAGACCCCAGTGGAGTCTCCCGCTCAATCCTTACTTCTCTAGAATACCAAACCAGGTGGAATTACTACGCCACGACTTCCGCTCGGCTATCTTCTTCTCTCGACCGGACTTACGACGTTTTCCGCAGGTCCGCCCTATTGACACCTCCTATTGACGCCTATAGACAGCCTCCCAGCGGCCTCAGCAGCCCAGCCTCCAGAAACATCTCCGTCAGCCGGTCGACCGCCCGCCCATACGCCCGCACGCACTGCCGCAGGCTCAGCCCCACCAGCGGAGCCGCCTCGCCCTGCGTGTAGTTCTGCAGCGCAATCCGCTGGATCAGCTGCTGGTCCTGCCGCCTCAGCCTCGCCAGGCAACGCTCCACATCGATGCAGAAGATCACCGCATCTTCGAAGCTCTTCACCTTGTAGCTGGTCACCTGTCCGCGAAACATCTCGCGTCCCATCAGCGAAGGCACCCTCCCCGCTTCCATCGACGTGCGCAGATAGCGCCGCAGCATCGCCTCGGTGTACTTCCGGTAGAAACCCAGCTCCACCTTCGGCTCTGCCAGCTTTGTCTCTGCCTGCGCCTGCACGGCGCCCGCATTCGCATCCTCCACACCCGCGCGCTTCACCACGCGCACCGGTGCGGCTACCGCCCAGATTCTCGGCACGCTCAACACGCGTCCCGTCGTTGCTTCGCGTATCTCGCGCACCTCGCGCACAGCGGTCTTGTCTTGAACGTGTACAAGCCGCAATCCAGTGACTGCCTTTTTCATCTCTACTCCCGTGCTCCCGATTTCCGTCTCTGTGGTCGTTTTCCTGCGCATCGCGATCTCCATGGCTATCGTGTACCTCCCTGGCAAACCGTCGCCCGCACCTTGCGCTTGCGTCCGCGCCGGCTGCTTCCCCGCGGTGGAGGAAACTCCGACAGCCGCAACGCACATCCACGGCAGTACACTCCATGGCCCACGGCGCGGATCCAAAGTCCTCCGCACCCTTCACATACCTTCAGTTCAACGCGAAAGTTCTTCACAGTTCATCTCCACACACGTCTTCCCTCACGAGCCTCGGTCATTTTTCAGCGGTCGGATGGGCTCGCCAGGTTTTTCTGAGACCTCAGTGCCTCGATCGCTCACGTTCTTTGCCGTGTTGGCGTCTCACTGCACTGACGTCTGTTTGTCGCGGTTGGGTCGGAGCTGGCCATGGGAGACAACCTGCTCCGACAGTGCACCCCTCTCACTGCCGTCGGCCGCCGAACCCTTCGTCCGGTCCGCCGTCTCACCATGAGAGAGTTCTGCGGTTATAGAGCCGCGCACCCACCCTCTGTCAACGGCTAATTTCCCACAGACCGGGTGCAAGACGTAACATATTTGCCAGCATGGTGTTGGAGTATATTGACAAAGTTTTACCTTGCTAGTTTCGCCAAATCTTCGCTTGCACCGCCACATCTCCCTGCTTCACACTCTTTTGCCGCCCTCGCCTCCACAAGCCCTTGGGGTAACTATTTCGACACCCCAACCCCGCACCAAAGTATCGCCCCCCGAACATCCGGGCTACGTCCTCCGGTATTCGACCAAAATCCACCGTTTCTGACCCTCTTCCACCAACGCCCCGCCCCCTACTTCGTCCCCGACCTGTACGCCGCCACATTCGCGTTGTGCTCGGCCAGCTCCTTCGCAAACCGCGTCGACCCATCCGGGTTCGCCACGAAGTACATGTAGTCGGTCGCCGCCGGATGCAGCGCCGCCTCCAGCGAGGCCACGCCCGGATTGCAGATCGGCCCCGGCGGCAGCCCCGCATGCGCGTACGTGTTGTACGGCGAGTCCGAGTGCAGCTCGCTCTCGTGAATCGTTCCGCCCCACGTCCCATTCAGCAGCGACGCATAGATCACCGAAGGGTCCGTCTGCAGCGGCATCCCCGCCCGCAGCCGGTTCTCAAACACCCCCGCCACCACCGCGCGTTCCGCATCCACATGCACCTCGCGCTCAATCAGCGAGGCCATCGTCACCGTGCGCTCCGCATCCTCGGGAGTCATCCGCAGCTTCGCCGCCTCCAGCGTAAACTGCTTCACCATCGCCGCCAGCATCTCCTCCGGCGTCGCATGGCGGCTGAACCTGTACGTATCCGGAAACAGAAATCCCTCCAGCGACGTCGCCTGCGGACTCCACCCCGCAATCAGCTCCGTATCCCGCCGCTCCGCATCCAGAAACCGCGCCCCCGATCCCAGCCCCGCCGCCTGCACCGCCGCCGCAATGTCGAAGATGTTGAACCCCTCCGGAATCACCAGCGAGACCGTGTACACATCCCCGCGCCGCAGCCGGTCGTACACCTCCCGCGCCGTCGCCGGATGATCGAACCTGTACTCGCCCGCCTTCAGCGTCCCACCGCGCGCCAGCTTCAATGCCTCCAACTCAAAGCCGCCGCGCAGCACGCCCGCATCCTTCAACTGCCGCCCGATCGACATCGTCCCCGTCCCCGGCGCAATGTCCACAAACGTCGCCGAGCTCGGCCCATACGGCAGCACAAAGAAGAACGCCCACGCCGCCGCAATCACCACCGCCAGCACGAAGATCGTCTTCAGCAGCCGCAGCAAGCCTCTCATCCTCCGCATTCAATCACATCCCCGAGCCCTTTACGCGCGCACTAACCAAGCCGGATGCCCCACAACGTCCCACGAGCCACTCCGGAAGCGCGCGGCGCTCGTTCGCCATCCGCCGGATTGCTTCGGTGCAACTGCTTTGCTAGGGTCGTCCTCATGCCCGAGCGCTCCCCCGAGCCGATACGCGATCTTCTCGACTCTCTCTATCGCGCCGATTCGCGACGAATCCTCGCCACGCTGATCCGCCTGCTCGGTGACTTTGATCTTGCCGAGGAGGCGATGCACGAAGCCTTCGCGGCCGCGCTCAGCCTGTGGCCGGCGAGTGGAGTACCCGGCAACCCGCGGCCATGGCTGATCTCGACCGCCCGTTTCAAAGCCATTGATACGCTGCGCCGGCGGGCAAGATTCGACGCATCCCAGGACGAGCTCGCGCGCTATCTCGAAGCGCAATCGAGTTCGTCCGAAAGCTCCAACGAAGAGGACATCCTCGAAGACGATCGCCTCCGTCTGATCTTCACCTGCTGTCATCCCTCGCTGGCGCCGGAAGCCCGCGTTGCGCTCACCTTGCGTGAGGTCTGCGGGCTCACCACCGAGGAGATCGCCAAGGCCTTCCTCACCACGCCCAGCACGCTGGCGCAACGCATTGTGCGTGCCAAGGCAAAGATCCGAGAGACAAAGATTCCCTACGAGGTGCCGGCATCCGAGGAACTGCCCGAGCGCCTCGGCGCCGTGCTTCAGGTCATCTATCTCGTCTTCAACGAGGGCTACTCCGCTGCGGCCGGAGCCGAAGTCACGCGCGCCGAGCTCACCGCCGAGGCAATTCGGCTGGGCCGTCTGCTCACTGACCTCCAGCCGGAGTCCGAAGTCCCAAATCCGGAGATCACCGGCCTGCTTGCCCTGATGTTGCTCCAGGAATCCCGCCGTGCCGCAAGATCCTCTCCTACCGGAGAGCTGATCCTGCTGGAGAATCAAGACCGCTCGCTGTGGAATCGCGATCAGATCGCTGAAGGGTTGGCCTTGGTGAAAGAGGCCCTGAACTCCCGCCGCTTTGGCTCCTACACACTGCAGGCTGCGATTGCAGCCGTTCATGCGCAGGCGGAATCGGCCGCTGCCACCGACTGGCAACAGATTGTCGCGCTCTACGACCAACTGGCACAAATTCAGCCCTCGCCGGTCGTCCATCTCAATCGGGCCGTGGCCATTGCCATGCGCGACGGCCCAGGGGCCGGCCTGACGCAGATTGACGCGGTCCTGGAGCACGGCGAGCTGGCGAACTACTACCTGGCGCATTCAGCCCGCGCCGATATGTACCGCAGGCTCGGCAGGACAGCGGAGGCCCGATCTGCTTATGAGAAAGCCCTGGCCCTCACCCAGCAGGAACCGGAGCGCCAGTTCCTCGAGGAGCGGATTCGCCAGCTCAAATAAAAAATCGAAGGCTTTCAAAAAAAATTGTCACGGCTGTCGATTTCCGGTCTCCCGAACGACTATAGGGCAACAGAACGATGATCTACGGTTCCTGAGCGAACAGGAAACGACTCATCGGAGAAAAGTCACAGCAGGTAAAAAAGGAGAAAGTCATGCCACAGTATCTGGTTTGCAACTACATGCCCGACAACTTCGACCCGTCCACCGTTAGCGAAGCGATGATGGAAGAGATCCACGCGCTCAACCGCGAAATGATTGCTGCCGGCGTCAGGAAGTTCGCCTGCGGCATCTCCGCTCCCCGCAACGCCAGGACCCTTCGCAAGCAGCCCGACGGCAAGGTGCTTGTCACCGACGGGCCGTACACCGAGACCAAGGAGCACATGGGCGGATTCTGGATCCTGGAATGCGCAAACCTCGACGAGGCGCTTGCATGGGCAAAGAGGGGCGCCATCGCCTGCGAGGTGCCCGGCGAGGTGCGCGAGCTCCTTTTCTTCCCGGCCCCGAACCAGGCAACGGAGTAGTCTCTCCCGTCGCGACCGGGGAGTGTGCACCGTAGAGACTCCAGGATGAACGAGCCAGATGAACGAGCCGGCGGAAAGCTACGCCGCTGGCTCCCCCTCCGAAGGAAGAGGAGAAGAACGATGAGATACATCTGTCTGGGATACCTCGCGCCCGGCAAGTTCGAAAACATGTCGGAGAGCGAGCGCAACACCGTGCTCGACGCGTGCTTCAGCTACAACGACGAACTGCGTAAGAACGGACACCTGATCGCTGAGGAACCTCTTCAGGCCGCCGGCACGGCGGTGACCGTCTCTTGGATAAACGGAGAGGTCGCCGTGACAGACGGTCCGTATGCGGAGACGAAGGAGCAACTGGGCGGAATTCAGGTGCTTGAAGCGCGAGATCTGAATCACGCCATTCAGCTCATCTCCCAATCTCCGGGAGTGCAGTTGCAGTGCGGAACAATCGAGATCCGTCCAGCGGCGGATATAAGCGAATTGATAAGGGAGAGCGAGCGGCGGCGGCAAAAGAACACCTCGCGATGAGCGCGGCCGTACTCTCTTGGAATACTCCACTGAGTCTGCTGTCTGATTCTTGCTGAGGCATGGATGAGGAGTGACCGCTGACAACGAACAACTCCCCCATCCCGCTACACTGAAACCCGTGCCTCCCCCGCGCATCCTCGCGCTCGACGTCGGCGACCGCCGCATCGGCCTCGCCATCACCGATCCGCTCGGCCTCACCGCGCAGCCGCTCTTCACCCTCCATCGCTCCACCCTCCGCGCCGACCTCCGCGCCATCGCCCGCTTCATCCGCCAGCACAACGTCTCCACTCTCGTTGTCGGCAATCCCCTCCACGCCGACGGCTCGCCCAGCCCGCAGTCCGCCAAGGCCCAGTCCTTCGCCAAAGCCCTCCAGGCCGCCCATCCCTCGCTCACCCACCATCTCCTCGACGAGCGCCTCACCACCCGCGACGCCCACGCCCTCCTCGATGACAGCGGCCACTCCCCCCGCTCCGCCGGCTCCTCGACCCGTAGCGGCCGCGCCATGCGTGTAGCCCGCAAAGACCTCATCGATCAGGTCGCCGCAACCCTCCTGCTTGAAAGCTTCCTCACCCTCCACTCCGGTCCATCCCTGCTCCCTGAGCCATAACCTCTATGGTTTGCATCCGTATAATGGAGAGACACCAATTCCCAGACTCTGCCGTCCTTAGACCGCGAGCAAAGCAGACCCGCGCATGCAAGACATCATGAAATCGCTGCAAGAGCAGATCAAAACTCTCGAGTACGAACTCACCACCGAGCTGCCCGCCGAGATCAAGAAGGCGGTGGCCATGGGCGACCTCTCTGAAAACGCCGAGTACCACATGGCCAAGCAGCGCCAGGAGTTCGTCAACGCCCGCCTCGGCCAGCTCAAGAAGCGCATGGCCGAGCTCTCGCTCGTCAACATGGCCAACATTCCCCATGACAAGGTCGGCTTCGGCTCGACCGTCGTCGTCTTCGACAACGGCAAGGACGAGAAGCTCACCTACAAGCTCGTCACCAGCGAAGAGTCCGACGTAGCCAAGGGCCTCATCTCCACCACCTCGCCCATCGGCCGCTCCCTCATCGGCAAAGAGGTCGGCGACACCGCCACCGTCGTCACCCCCACCGGAAAACGCGAGCTCGAGATCCTCAAACTGACGACCATTCACGACGCCGCCGAGTAGCCCGTCCCCTGGCCTCTTGCGAAGCCACACGGCACCGCATTTGAAACCACATCGAAACCGCAATTTCTGACCACTTTTGCCGGCAGCGGTAGACTTGAAAATGCTTCCATGACCCAGCAATGACTTGGACACGCGCATTCGGCAGAGGCAGCGGCTGGCTGCTCCAGAAGGTCGTCAACGGCCTCGCCCTGTCCAAAATCTCGCCCAACACCCTCACCTTTATCGGCCTTATTATCAATGTGATAGCCGCTTTCTTCTTCGGCTACGCGCGCGCCGACAACTACGTTCGCATGTTCCTCTATGCCGCCCTGGTCATCATCGGCGCCGGCCTCTTTGACATGGTCGACGGCCGCGTCGCCCGCCAGACCAACCAGGTCTCGGTCTTCGGCGCCTACTTCGATTCCGTCCTCGATCGCTATTCGGATGTTGCTCTCTTCTTTGGACTTCTGGTCTTCTACGCCCGCGGCAACCGCTACTTTTACGTCTTCCTTGTCGCCTTCGTCCTGACCGCCAGCCTCATGGTCAGCTACACCCGCGCCCGCGCCGAAGCCCTTATCGGCTCCTGCAAGGTCGGCTTCATGGAGCGCCCAGAGCGTATTGTTCTCATCATCTTAGGGGCACTCTTCGAGCGCTGGGACGCCATGCCAGCCGCCCTTTGGGTGCTCGCGGTGCTCTCCACCATCACCGTAATCCACCGCATCCGCCACACCTACCTAGAAACCGAGTGCCGCAAACTCCCCACCACCCTCACGCCCTGATCTTCTCCACGGTCTTATCCGCTCTAACATGTTGTACTTGCGCCTTCGGCAAGCTCCAAGCCTCACCCCACACCGCAGGCTCATCTTCCACCGGCCGATTCTCTCCAGCACCCAGAGAAGCACCCTCTACATTGCGCGTAGAGTCCATCAGCCTGATGTAGAGATGCTCCTTCTTCTTGAAGATCTCGTTTAGATAAGTTCCTTTCGATTCAGCGTTTAGAAACGCCCTCCACTCCTGCGCCGACACATCAAAGTACCGATATGTCCCGCGTCCACCGCGAAAGGCAACCAGCAGCTCCCGCCGAAGCGGCTCATAACGCATGGCCCGAATCACGCTCGAAGGCATTCGTCGTTCGCCTCCCTTACACTCTCAGATGCAATGAATGCCTCTACATGCAGCCCGCCCGATAAACCAGCCGAGCCTGTTCTCCTCATCCATGGCGGAGCATGGGCCATGCCCGATGATGCTGTCGCCGGCCACGAAAAAGGTGTCAAAAAAGCGCTGGTAGCCGGCTGGTCCGTGCTCAAAAACGATGGTTCCGCGTTGGACGCTATTGAGGCGGCTATCAGCGTGATGGAAGATGACGACACCTTCGATGCCGGCCGCGGATCCTTCCTCACCCGTGACGGCCGCGTCCAACTCGACGCCCTGATGATGGATGGCGCCACTCTCCGCGCCGGCGGCGTCGCCTGCGTCGAGCGTCTCCGCAATCCAATCCAAGCGGCGCGTCTCGTTCTCGACAGGAGCCCGCACGTCTACTTCGTTGGCTCAGGCGCCGAACGATTCGCGACGCAACACGGTATGCGGCTTATAGACAACAGCGACCTGATCGTCCCTCGCGAGCGCGAGCGCCTCATGCAATTCCAGCGCGCCGAACTTGCCGGCGTCCCTGACACCACCTTCAGCGGGCAGGTCCCCGATCCCGCCACCACGCAAGTCGCGCTCGCCTCCGAAATCGAGCAAGCACTCCCCGATGAGCTTCGCATCGATGATCCAACACTCCACTCGCACGACACCGTGGGCGCAGTTGCTCTTGACATCCACGGCAACCTCGCGGCTGGCACCTCAACCGGAGGCACGCTATCGAAAGCGCCCGGCCGTGTCGGTGACAGCTCTCTGATTGGCTGCGGCTGCTATGCCGACGACCAATCCGCCGCTGTCTCGCTTACGGGCTGGGGTGAGCCCATCATGAAGCTTGTACTGGGTAAATGGGCTGTCGACCGCGTAGCCTCCGATATCTCACCCCAACAAGCTGCCATCGACGCTATCGAGCACTTATATAGCCGACTTGGCGGCCACGGAGGCATCATTCTCCTTGGTCCGGACGGTCGCCTCGGTCTCGCCCACAACACGCCCCGCATGGCCTGGGGTATCGCGACCCCCACCGGTTACGATTTCGGCATCACGCACAACGCCCCATGACCGCCGACCTATTCCTCCCTCCAAACGACCCCGCAGATATAGAAGAGCGCCGTCCGCTCACTCCCGAGCAAGCCGACAAACTCCCGCAAATCCATCGGCTGCTGCTGAAGCACTACGGCCAGCCACCTGCGCGCACCCCGTGGGATCCGCTCACGCAATTCATCTACTCGCTTCTTAGCGCTCGTACCAAAACGCAGCAATCCCATCAGGTCATGCGTGACCTGGAGCGTGTTTTCCCCGGCGCTGGTCCCGGCAACTGGGAGCCGGTCCGTGATGCAAACCTCTCCGACCTCGAGCGCGCCATCGCCATCGTTACCTTCCCTGAACAAAAGGCGCCACGCCTCAAAGCCGCGCTCGAACAGATTACGGCCCGCAGTGGTGCACTCTCGCTCGACTTTCTTGCCCGCTATCGTACTGACAAGATCCGCGCGTGGCTTGAACAGTTCGAAGGCATCGGCCCGCAGATCTCCGCCGCGGTTGTGAACTTCTCCACTCTCCGTCGTCGCGCTCTCTCCATCGACGCGCACCACCTCCGCGTCATCCAGCGCCTCTGCGTCGTCCCTCGTGCCGACGCAGCTATGACGGAAGAGCGCCTCATGCGCCTTGTCCCTGAGACCTGGGACGCCGGCATGCTGGACGAGCACCACTCGCTCATCCAACTGCACGGTCAAACGCTGTGCACCTTCGACAGTCCTCGTTGCGCAGAGTGTCCACTGCTGCAAATCTGCCCCACCGGCCAACGCAATCTACATCAATTTAGTCTCACGCCCGATCCAACCACCTCTCAACGCGTTTGAGTTTTCATCCGGTATTTCTCAGCCCCGCGCTAATCCCATTGATCGTCGCCGCAATTGCGCGATCCAGTTCCGGAGATCCTTCTCCCGCACGCTTACGGCGCAACATTTCGAGCTGCAGCAAGCTCATCGGATCAACGTAGGGATTGCGCAGCCGGATGGAATTTGCAAGTACCGGATTTCGCTCCAGCAGTTCCGTCTGTTGCGTAACTGCGAGCACCATGCGGCGCGTGCGCTCAAACTCCTCTTCGAGCAGCGTGAATACGCGCTCTCGCACGCCTTCATCTTCCACAAGCGTCGCATAGAGCCGTGCTACGCTGAAATCCGCCTTTGCCAACGCCATCTCGACGTTCCGGACCATGTCGATAAACAACGGGAAGCTGCACATCATCTGCTGCAACAATTTCAGTCCATCGGGATGCTTCGCCGTGAACTCTTCAAACGCATATCCGACGCCAAAATAAGCAGGAGCAACGTGGCGGGATTGCATCCAGCCGAAGACCCACGGAATCGCGCGGAGATCGGCGAAGGAGCGCTGCCGTGTTGCACTGCGATCGCCACGCTTCGCCGGCCGCGAACCGATGCGCGCATGCTCAAGTTCCGCAACCGGTGTCGATTGCTCAAAGTACGTGAAGACCTGCGGGTTCTCAAGGATGTTCTCCTGATAGAAACGCAATGATGCTGCCGAGAGTTCGTCGAATGCTGATTCCCAGGCAGGATCGATCGCTCCGGTCAGATGAGTATTCTGCGGCCGTTTTTCCCTTGTACGAGCAGCCGCGTCCGGAGAACTCACGAAGAGCTCCGGACGACCCAGCGCATCCAGCGCGGCTGCAATCATCAGCTCCAAATTGCGCTCTGCCAATACGACATCGGAGTACTTCCAGTTCAGCACCTCTCCCTGCTCTGTCAGTCGCAGCTCTCCGGTGAAACTATCGAGCGGCTGCGCGTATAGCGCACGATGTGTCGGCCCTCCGCCGCGGCCCACCGTTCCACCACGACCATGAAAGAGCCGCAGCGTCACGCCGCACTCTCGCGCTACTTCATGCAGCGCACGATGCGACTTCCATATCTCCCACGTGGATGGGATCATGCCGCCATCCTTGTTCGAATCCGAGTAACCGAGCATCACTTCCTGCTGACCTTGCCATGCATCCAGCAGGGGACGATAGGCCTCGCTCGTCCAAAGTTCGCGGCAGACCTCCGGCGCGTTGCGCAGGTCTTCAATGGATTCAAAGAGCAGCACGGGTTGCAGCCCCGGGTCGAATGCATTGCCCTCGACATGAACGTTCCCGACACGCGCAAGCCACAACACGCGCATCGCATCCTCCGCCGATGTTGCGCCGGATACAACATAGTCATGAATCGCCTCCGGTGAATGCTGCTTCAACTCGGCGATTGCGCGGAACGTGGAGAGAACCTCGGCGGTTTGGGGCGTCAGCTCGGTGGGAAGCTGAAGCTGTTCTCGATCGCCGTTCCAGGCTGTCAACTCCTCGACCGCAGCCGCGTGCACGCGAGCGTGCTGGCGAATGTCCAGCGTCTGCAAGTGCAGCCCGAAGGTACGGACCGTCAGCAGCAGAGGATCGATGTACATCTCCGCCAGCCGCTCCCCACGATTTTCCGCTAGAGAATCGCGAAGGATCTGGAGATCGTCCGCCAGCTCACGCGCACTTCCGTATCGCGGCAACGACGTATCCGGAGCGAGCTGAAGATTCCGATGCATTGTGCCCGGCAATTCGCCTCCGAGACGGAGCGTGACGCACGCAATCGCAAGGCGCACCGCCTCATTCGGAAGTGGCTTCTGTACGCCGGCTACCCCGGAGCGTCGCAGCCGCGCGACGTAGCCGGTCAGCCGTTCGCGCAGCGCGGCTGAGATCGGCGCCTGATGCTGGGAGGACGCGAGCTGTTCGAATACCGTCTGCAGCTGCGCGAGGTAGTAGCCGCGCAGAAGTTCGCTTGCCATGGACAGCGCCTCAGCCGTCGTCGCTGCCGTCACAAACGGATTGCCATCGCGGTCGCCGCCGATCCACGAGCCGAAACGAACCATCGTCGGCAGAGTGGCGAGGGTTGCGCGTGCGATTGTAGGCTGTTCTTCCTCCTCTACCGAAGAAGACGCAGGCTCTGTTGGCGGAAATTCTGCGTTGAGCGCGTTCGCTATCTCGTTGTACAGAACTGGAATGGTGCTGAAGATGGAGGTCTCATAGTAATCGAGCGCCATCCGAGCCTCATCACGTACCGTCGGCCGCGCATCGCGAACATCATCGGTCTGCCACAGTGCTGTAATTTCGCCAAGAAGGTCCTGCTCCAGAGCGGCGACCTCAGCCCCCGGAATCGCAAAACGGTCCAGTTGCTCCAGCAGGTCAGAGATACGACGACGTTTGAACATCACACTGCGCCGAGCCACTTCGGTCGGATGGGCCGTGAAGACCGGCGTTATGCATATCCGAGCAAGCAGCGCAAGAACATCGTCTCGCGTAAATCCGGCCTCGCGCATCTGGCGCAGCGTACCGCGAAAGTTTCCGCGCTGCGGCGGTCCCTCTTCCAGTTCCGCAGCGCGGCGGCGGCGCTTGCGATGGTTGGTCTCAGCAAGATTAATCAGCTCGAAATAGAAGGCGAACGCGCGTGCAAGCTGGTGGGCCGTCTGGGGGTCTGCAGCGGCTGCACGTGTCAGCGCCTGCGTCTCCTCAAGATGCCGGAGCGCAGCCTCGGGGTCGTTCGCCTCTTCAGCCTCGCGACGTGCGATGCTGGCGCGGCGCAGGTTCTCCACCTGCGCAAACAGATCTTCGCCAGCCTGTTCCCGCAGCACTTGGCCGAGCAACGCTCCTAGCGAGCGTACATCGCGGCGCAACGGCGCCTGTTTGGTGTCAAAGTCACGAGCTTCCAGCTCAGCAAGCCGATCGGTCCAGCGTTCAGGCATCCACAGCGAAGGCATGTTTCGATTATGCAATGGACGCGCCTCAGGCGCTTCGTACGATTAGCCTGCTGGGCGTTTCTGCTCGTAGACCTTCAATTGCACGTAGGTAGCGCGAAGCAGCGAAGCGAAGACGCCGTGGGCTTCGCCGCGGGCCAAAAGGTCGCCGAGAACATGATCGGCCTCGACCGGCGCGCCCTTTGCCATATCACGGTACATGGACGAAGTGAGGTCAGAACCGGGAAGCGTGAGACGCTTGCGATCCGCTTCGATCAGCTTGAGTGGAGGAGGATAGCCGCTGGCGGTCGTGATGGCGATGCACTCGTCGATCGCCGCGTTTGCGAAGGCAACGCCGTGAGGTACAGCGACAACCTCGCCGACACCTCCCTGCGAGAGAATGCAGATGCTGTTGAGGCTCGCGAGGACATACCACTTGTGCCACATCGCGGCGAGCACGTCATCGGAGAGAACCGTGGTGAAGAGCGCGCCGCTAAGCTCGGCGTGAATCTGCTCGATTCTCTCTGTGTGTTCGCCGTTGCGCTCGCCAAAGGTTAACTCTCCGAGTGTTGAGAGCTGGAGCACGCGACCCTCCGGGTCGACGTCACTGTTGATGCGGCAGGTGCCCCCGATCACGTGGTCGGATCCAAAACGCGCGTCAAGGAGATCGAGCTGGCGCATGCCGTTCAGCAGCGGGAGGATCGCGGTTTCGGGACCGACTGCAGGCGCGAGGTCGTCGATCGCCTGGTCGAGTGAGTAGGCCTTGGTCGCGAGAACGATGAGATCGAACACCTGCGGCTGCGCACGGAGCTCATCCGCGGTAAGAAGCCTGGGTCGGATCGTCGCGTCGCCCAGCGGGCTGACGATCTCAAGCCCATTGCGGCGAAGCTTCTCAGCGCGCGCGGAGCGAACCAAGAAGGTAACGTCACGGGCCGCCTGAGCGAGACGGCCACCGAAAAATCCGCCGGTTGCGCCGGCGCCCACGACCAGAATGCGCATGTCTCTAGAATGCCCTAAACCGATGCCCATAGGGCGTCAGGCTTGGGCTTCGAGCTGCGAGGCGAGATCTTCCCACTCCGCCGAGCGGAGAGCGAGCTGCTCGCGAAGGCTGGCGACTTCGGCAGCAAGGGCGCGGGCGGCTTCGGCGGTAGTGAAGACGGCTTGCTGGTGTTCGGCTTTGGCAATGCGCGCCTCGAGCTCGGGAAGCTCGGCTTCGATAGAAGCGACACGATCTTCGATCTGCTTCAGCTTGATCGGATTCAGGCGCTTTGCGGCGGATTTCGGCGTGGCTGTGACGGGTGCGAGCGAGCCGTCGCTCTCGTGAGTGGACTCCCAAGGCTCGTTTGGATCGGAGGTGATGATCAACGTCCCCGAATTTGCCTCAGTACTAGCAGAAGGCAATGATTCGGGGACTTTTCGTACCTGGATAACAGGCTTGAGCATCCCCGTCGCCGCGTCGATCTTCGCTCCCGTCGTTGCATCGGTGCGAAGACGCGCTGCGGCCTCCTCTGCGCCGGCGGGCAGCCCGCCATTCTTGCGGAAGAGATAGTCCTCATAGTTGCCGGCGTAGACGTGAACGCGCCGATCCTCCACCTCGAAGACACGTGTCGCCAGCCCGTCGATGAAGTAGCGGTCGTGCGAGACAAACAGCACCGTTCCTGTAAACTCCCGGATCGCATCGAGCAGGACATCCTTCGCTCGCATGTCGAGGTGATTTGTTGGCTCATCGAGCAGAAGAAAATTCGCGGGCGAGACCAGCATCCGGGCCAGCGCGTAACGATTGCGCTCTCCGCCAGAGAGCACACCGAGGGTCTTGAAGACGTCTTCGCCCGTAAACATGAAGCAGCCCAGCAGCGAACGCAGCGTCACCGTGCTGACGCGCGGATTGGCCGCCGTGATGTCCTCGAGCATCCTCGCTGATCCGTCGAGCACCTTGTACTGGTCCTGCGCAAAGTAATCGCTCAGCACATTGTGTCCGACGCGGATCTCGCCCTTCGTCGGCTTCTCCATCTCAGCGAGCATACGCATCAGTGTGGATTTTCCCGCGCCGTTAATACCGACCAGAGCGATGCGATCTCCGCGATCGATCGTGAAGCTCACATCTTCAAGCACGCGCTTCTCGCTGTAGTGCTTCGTCAGATCGCGCACGTCGAGGACAGTGCGGCCGGAGGCCGGCGGCTGCGGGAAGGTGAAATGGATCGTTGCCTCTTCCTCAGGCACCTCGATGCGTTCGATCTTTTCGAGCTCTTTGATGCGCGACTGTACCTGCTTCGCCTTGGTCGCCTGATAGCGAAAGCGGTTGATAAAGACCTCCAGCGCCTCGATGCGGTCACGCTGGTTCTTATAGGAGTTCATCAACTGCGTGCGGCGCTCTTCCTTCTGCACCAGATACTTCTCATAGTTGCCGTGGTAAACATGCATGCGCTTGTTCCAGACCTCAACCGTCTTGTTTACCGTAACGTCGAGAAAATAGCGATCGTGCGAGATAAGGACAAACGCGTGTTCATACTCTCGCAGATACTCTTCCAACCAGTTGCGCGATTCCAGATCGAGATGGTTCGTCGGCTCATCCAGCAGCAGCAACGAAGGCTTCTGCAGCAGCAGCTTTGCAAGAGCAATGCGCATCTGCCATCCGCCCGAAAATTCCTCTGTTCGCCGCTGCCAGTCTTCCTTGCTAAACCCAAGGCCGCCGAGCACGGCACCCACCTGCGCATCGAGTGTGTAGATGTCATGGGCGTGGAGCAGATCAGCAATCTCGGAATATCGGTTTGCGGCAGCCGCATACTCCGCCGACCTCGGGTCTGCATCGCTCATCGTATGGGTGAGCTGCTCATATTCAATTTCAAGCGCACGAAGCTCGTCGAAGACGGAAAGGCACTCATCAAAGACGCTGCGGCCAGATAACGCGAGCCCATCCTGCGGCAGATAGCCGATGGTCATTCCCTTCGTGTGGGTGCGCTGACCGTGGTCCAGCGATTCGATGCCGGCGAGGATCTTCAGCAATGTGGACTTGCCGGTCCCATTACCGCCGACAAGGCCAGTGCGCTCGTTCGGGGTGACAAGCCAGTTGACGTCCTCAAAGAGCAGTTTTGGGCCGAAACGCTTCCCGGCAGCGGATAGTTGCAACATTCAGGAACTATTTTCGCATCCATCAGGCCAGCTTCACGCCACACATCACGCTTTCAACGCATCGAAGAAAGTCGGAGCTCTGATAAATGCATCCAGACGGCCGAGAACCGGTCACAGCGCCGGTGGCGACGCCAGCACGTCCACCGCGCTGGTGGAGACGGCGGTGGTTCAAGGTGGTGATCGGCGTCGCGATCCTCTGCTGCGTTGCATTTGTCGTCGCTGCGGAGTACGTCATCCATAACGCCGAGCCGATGCTCCGTGGCCGCGTCGTCGAAACGCTCTCCGCCCACTTTCATTCCCCGGTGCGGCTCGATCATCTGGATATCTCGCTGGTAAAAGGCGTCGAGGTAGAGGGCAGCGGACTGCGGATTCAGTACCTTGCCGGCCTGAACCAGCCTGACCAGCAGAGTGCGGCACCGATGCTTTCAGTGCAACACTTCGCCTTCCACACCCGGCTCCGGGGTCTAATGCACCAGCCCACGCGCATCGCAGAGGTTGATGTGCAAGGGATGGAGCTGCATATTCCTCCGTCCGGCGAGCGCGGCAATATGTTCGGCCCCCATGCCAAACATCAGCCCAAAATCACGCTGCTGGTGCACGAAATCCGCTGCGATAACGTAAAGCTCTTCATCGAGACCAATAAGCCCGGAAAAGAGCCGCTGGAGTTCGACATCCAGGATTTAGTTTTGCAAGATGTTGGCCAGAATCAACCCTTCACCTATCAGGCAGAGCTCATCAATCCGAAGCCGATTGGGGAGGTACGTGCTCAGGGCCATTTCGGCCCATGGGTCAGCGACGAGCCTCGCGAGACACCGCTGGACGGCACGTACAGCTTCAGCCATGCCGACTTGAACACGATCAATGGCATCAGCGGTATGCTCTCCTCCAAGGGACAGTTTGGCGGAGTGCTCGACCACATCACCATCGACGGGGAGACAGATACCCCTAATTTTTCTCTCGATGTCAGTAACCACCCCATGCCGCTACACACCGTCTTTCACGCCTATGTAGACGGCACCACCGGCGATACCTATCTCGATCCCGTTCAGGCGCGCCTGCAGCGCTCTGATTTCACAGCGCAGGGTAAGGTAGTGCGAGTCAAGGGCCAGGGCCACGATATTGCGCTGGACGTAGACATTCCTCACGCCCGCATGCAAGACATGCTGGAACTGGGCGTAAAGACCAATCCGCCCCTGATGAATGGCGTCTTGTCCATGAAAGCGAAGCTGCATATTCCTCCCGGGCCCGCACGCGTCTCTCAGAAAGTCGAACTGACCGGTGCCTTTCGATTGGGGCAGGTGCATTTCAACAATCCGATCTTTCAGGACAAGGTAGATGGTCTGAGCGCACGCGCGCAGGGCAAGCCCAAAGAGGTGGCAGAAGTCAGCACCGATCACCAGGCCGAGGTGAGCTCGATGATGTCGGCTTCCTTCTCGCTCGGACACAGTTTGATGACGGTGAATAATCTTCACTATCAGATTCCCGGCGCCCTTGTGCTCTTGAATGGCGTCTACTCACTCGACGGGAACATCTTCGAGTTCAAGGGGCACGTCCGCACGGAGGCGACGGCATCGCAGATGGTCACCGGTTGGAAGAGCTGGCTACTTAAGCCGGTTGATCCCTTCCTGAAAAAGAACGGGGCCGGCCTGCAGTTGCCGATCTCCATCAGCGGAACACAGGGAGACGTTCACTTTGGACTCGCAATGCACGGGACAGCGGAGGAAAGCTCAAGCCAGATGGCGGCTGATCTGCATACCAACAGAAAATCTATGATCGAGGGTGCCAAAGCGAAACGCGAGGAGAAACGCGCCGAGCGGAAGGCGGACAAAGAAAAGCGAAAAACGGAGCACCACGAAGAGAAGGTAGCGCGCCATACGGTTGGGGGTCAGCCAGCTTCGCAGCCGCAATAGAGCTCAACCGCCCTCGGCTCGGAAGACATCTGCCGCGTGCCCTGCTAGCCTTGATGAGATGGCAACACAAGGCGAGCTCTTTACCGAAGAAGCACGGAAGCGCGCGATGCAACAGGGCGAAGGGCCACAAGCAGAGCCGGCACCTGCACCGGTCTGGCTGCAGCGTCTAAGCCTTGTCGTGCTCGTACTCTTCTGCTTCTATATCGGCGGCCTGCTGATCGTGTTGCCCTGGTCGCCGCGATACTTCGACGCCAATGCCTGGCTGCTGGCACACCCGGCTGTGAGCGGATTTCTCGGTCGGAGCTGGATGCGCGGTATCCTCAGCGGCATCGGACTGATTGATATCTGGATCGGGGTCAGTGAGCTGCTGCATTACCGCGACTACCGGTCTTGAGCATTTCCCGTCGATACAAAGATATAAAGGAAGAATGATGTCTGAGAGTTCGGCAGCAGGAGTTGGTTCGACAGCGAACGCAGACCGCCCGCAGGAGAGCAGGCGCGAGCCAGATCCGCTTGAGGCGGCGCGGCTGGCGTACGAAAATCCGGAGTTCCTCGATTCTCCCGATGGACGCGCGCTTCGCATCATCTCGGAGTACTCCGAGCCCATGGGGCGCTTCCGCAGGGAACGCATTCAAGATACGGTGGTCTTCTTTGGCTCCGCTCGCTTCCGTGCCCTGGATGTCGCGAACCATGAGCTGGAGCTGCTCGACAATACAGGTTCTTCGCAGCCTGCACCTGCTGACGAGCAGCCGGCAAAGGACGACGAGCTCGCGGACAAGGGAACATCCGAACTGCAGCACATGCGCGCTAAAGCAGCCGTCGAGATGGCCCACTATTATGAGGACGCGCGCACACTTGCCCGTATGGTGACCGAGTGGGCGAAGACTCTTCCTGGCCGGCGACACCGCTTTGTCATTACCTCAGGCGGCGGCCCAGGCATCATGGAAGCGGCCAATCGGGGCGCGTGGGAGGCTGGGGGCAAAACCATCGGCCTTAATATCAAACTTCCTTTCGAGCAGGTGCCAAATCCCTACATCACCCCTGCACTGAACTTCAACTTCCATTACTTCTTCATGCGCAAGTACTGGTTCGCGTATCTCGCGAAGGCGCTGGTCGTATTTCCCGGCGGGTTCGGCACGCTCGACGAGATGTTCGAACTGTTGACGCTCGACCAAACGCACAAGCTGGCCAAGAAGATCACGATCATCGTCTACGGATCGAGTTACTGGAAGCAGGTCATCAACATGGACATGCTCGCCGAGAAAGGTGCAATCTCGCCCAAAGACCTCGAGCTCTTCCAATTCGCCGATACGCCAGAGGAGGCATTCCGCATCCTCAAAGAGGGTCTGACGAAGTACCACCTCGACAACATCATCACCGACACCAGCGGTACCGGCCCTATTCCCAACGAACCTGCGCCAGATGCTGAGGAGCTACTTGGGCCGGGGATCGCGCGCACTCGACCGTAAAGCGCGCCTGATCCTCTTCGAGAGGATTTACTGCGCCGACTATCGTCAATACGCTGGATAGTGGTGAAGCTCGCCAATGTAAACGCTGTGCGACGATAGCGCAATGCGGCCTGTCGCCTGCGCAACGTGATCGATATGCCGCGACGTGAGTAGCGGCCGCAGAAAGCCGTTGCGGATGTGCAACTTTGCGAGATCTTCGTTCAGCGACAGCACCACTGGCCGGTCGCTGAGATTGCAAACGACAATAACCGATGCGACGGTGCGAGCCCCTGCAGGCGCACGGCGCAGCCAGACAAGCGCATCTTCGCCATCATGATCCAGAAACGAAACCGAGCCTGTACGCAACGTGGCGTTGCCGTCATGCAGCTCCAACACGCGGCGATAAAAGTTCAGCAGCGAATCGGGGTCCGTATCTTCGGTGGCGACGTTCGTGCTCACCCGATCAAATCCCACCCCAGGCGCGGGTGGATGAGTGCTAAAACCTGGCAGCGTATTGGGATCGACAGGCGGTGGTGCTGCTTCGGTGTTCACGGCAGCACTTGGGAGGCGTGGTCGCGCCCCGCCAACCGTCGAAGGGGCCGGGCGGACGTACGGATGATATGCACCGTAGTGAATAACCGGCTCGGTAGAGGCTGCGCCCTTCGCCTCGGGGCGCGTAAGATTTGTCGGCGTCCACTGCATCACCTGCTCGCCCGCGGGCAGGCTGATCTCCTGCCCGTAGGACAGTGCGATGGCCCCACGCGAACTTAGCAGCAGCGCAGCAAGAATCTTCTCACGCCCGAGCTGCTCATCATGGCTGGAACGCGTGGTCGCTGAAGACAGGGGTGGACGTTCGAGTTCGAGCAACGGCTCACCGACGGAAGGCTGGTCTGCAAGGACCAGCTTTGAACGAAGTGTTGCGGCATCCCACCTGGTCGCGCTGACAGGCCCATCAATCAGCTCGGGTCCAGCCGTGCGCGTTTCACTCGACGCCTCCACCGCTGGACTATCATCGGTCAAAACAATGCGCTCGCCCGGAAAGCTGTCTGCCAGCGCCCGAAGCTGATGCAGCAAAAACACCGCATCGTTAAATGAGCCGCGTGTGGTAATCGAGCGCAGCAGTATACCCGGCAGATACACGCCTGCCGCGCCACGTCGAAACCACACCCGGGCCTCGTCGACCTCCTGCTGCGATGTCAGTTGCCCAGCAACAGCCCCCTCGCCAAGCTCAACGAGGATGCGGATGTGATGCCTGCTCGCGTCGCTCAGCAGATCATCAAATCCAGTGTCTGCGGCATGGGATTCCAGAAGAATCGCATCCACTCCAATCGACTGTAGATAGTCAAGCCGCTCTGCAAGGCCGGCGAGATCCCCAATTCCATCGCCGTCCGAATCCTCGAACGACTGCGGCTCCACGCGATAAATGACCGCCGTCCGCCACCATGACTGGGATGTGAGTCCGGAGCCTGCCCAGCCCGGACGGGCCAGAGTTTGGGCGCTACATAGTCCGGCTACGAGAACAACGGCCGCCAGCAATGCGCCGCAGCTCAGACAACGGAGAGACCGTTCAGGAAAGCGATGGGCCAGAGGCCGGAAGCAGATCTGCATACACAAAGCCGTCGCGCTCGACGATCTCGCCGCGCCGTACTTCGATGCTACGCGAGCTCGCGTCCGGTGCAAACATCGGCCCCCGGCTGACAAAGGTATGGAACTCCCCGCGTTCTCCGCAGGGATCCACATCAGAAGGAAGTTCATTGAGCAACGATTCGTCAAATAACCGACCCGCGAAGCTCCTGTCGAGATGTCGCGGGTCCACGCAGACAAGATGCGCACGCACTCCGGAGGCGATCATTTGGTGAGCCAGTTCGTCTGTCGGCAACTTCCAGCACGGGAAGATCGGTTCAAGTCCCGTCGGAGCAAGCTTCGATTCGCGATACGCACGAATGTCCTCAAGAAAGAGATCGCCGAACGCTACAGCATCTATCTCTTCGGCGACGGCGCGTGCGCAGGCTTCGGCCATTGCAGCCTCGTACGCATCATTGGAGCAGGGCCACGGCAGCGGAACCTCCCAAAGCGGGAGCCCGGCAGCCTTGGCCTGCAATTCTAAGAGCACATGCCGAAAGCCGTGCATCGCTACGCGGTCAAAGTGGATATTTACTGTTGTAAGCAAACCGGCAATCTCGCAATTGTCCTGCTGTCGCAGAAGATGCAGCGCCCACGCGCTGTCTTTGCCCCCGCTCCAGCTCACCAGAACTCGTTTACGCGCCAATGCGAATGCCTATTTGCCTAAGTAAGTTCGGTAGTGCGACTCGATGATTCCCGTATTTCGCGCGAGCTGTAACTTGGCCAGATTGTACTGGTAGAGTGCCTGAACGAGCTGCGCCTGCGCTCCGGCGACCGTCGCCTGCGCATCCACGACGGGAAGATTGTCGTCCACGCCAGCTGCAAACCGATCGCGTTCATCCGCGAGCTCCTGCTGTGCCAGATCTACATTGCTCTGCGCTACCTTCACAAGCTGGTCAGCGGCCTTGACATCCAGCGTCGACGAGCGAATCTGAGCGTCGATCGCTACGCGCAGGTCGCTTTCGCGCTGACGAAGTGCGGTCAACTGAGCGTGTGCCTGCTCCTCTTCTCCGCGCTGGCCCGCCTCCCGGAATATCGGAAAACGCAGGCTTCCCTCGGCCGTAAACGAGCCGTGATACAGCCCATGCGTCTCTCCCACCACGCCATAGAATCCGTTGAAGGCGAGGGTTGGAAGGCGCTGATATCGAATGGCACGCAACTCCCGATCGGCAACATCGATCTGCGCCTGAAGGCTCAGCAGATCCTTGCGATGCACATACGCCGTCGCCTTAGCGCGATCCAGATTCATGTCCGCCAATTGCGTGAAAGGAGCAGCATCCGTGAGTTCTAGCGGCTGACCTGCCGGCAGTCCCATGATACGGTCAAGTTGAATCGTATCCTTAGCGAGCTGAGTCTCGGCGGCAATGCTGGCTTGTTGCCGCTGCTGGTATTCCACCTGTCCACGCAGCGCGTCGAGATTCGTCGCAATCCCTGCATTGCGCCGGTCCACCGCCTGATCGAACAATACCTTCGCAGCGCGCTCCTGTGCCTGCGCGTTCGTCAGGTTCGTCTCGTCGGCCAACACCTTCAGGTAGGCGGAAGCGACGGCGAGAACAACTTCACCGCGACTGGTCAGCACATCAAGATCGACGACCTTCGCTTCACGCTTCGCGCCCTTGTAAACTTCAAAATCCGGCAGATTGAAGAGCTCTTGATCTGCACTGAGCAGCGCCTGCGTCACATCCACCTTGACGATGGTGGGAATTGCGGACGGATTCAAGCCAAACTGCGATGCAATTCCAGCCAGCGACTGCGGTCTGAATCCAAGCGCTGCAAGATTGAGTTCCTCCGCGCTGGTTGAAGCTGACGCACGCAGGGACGGGAGCAGCGCATTGATCACGCCCAGTTCCTCACCCTTGACGATCCGCTGCTTCTGGACGTTGTAGCGCAACTGCACGTTGCGTTCGAGTCCAAGCGAAATCGCATCATCCAGCGACAATGGCACCGGGCCGCTTGCGGGCAGCTCGATCGCAGTCTTGTCCGCACCGGGCATCGTATGCGGCGCCGTAAACGTGAAGCCTGAACCTGCGGGGCGAGCCAACGATTCAGCCTCCTGCGCCATGATCGCGCTCGGCGCCGAGGGCAGACTTGTGTTCTGCGCAACGCAGAGAGCCGTGCCGCTTCCAAGCCACATCGACGCGGCTAGCAGTAGAACCGCCCAGGCGCGCTGCGATTTGCGAGCGGAGAAGCCGGAAGAAGGATCGTTCACTATGGAATTAGAGTGCTATCGATGGCGCAGGGATGCGAAATCGTATCGCAGCTGGAGACACCAATGCGCGGATCTCCTCCCTTTCACATTTGATTATTGCCGGAGGTAAGCAAGCGAGCGGCGTCCTGCAGGGTGGCGACCGTCGACGGATGCCAGTCGGTCTTCACATCGTTCTCCTGCTGGCCAATCGTCTTGAATAAAAGGGCGTGCCCGCTGATATGAACATCGGTTTCGGTGATCTGCCAGCGGCCGTCGCCCACCATGCGCCGTTCAACGTCAAAGGTGCCACCCCTATCCAACTTCCCGAGGAGCCCGAACCCAATCAGCACATCCTCAGTTAGCTTTCCGCGCAATGATTTGATGCGGTTGCCAGGAAGGGCAATGATCATCTCACCCGCCATGATGCCCATCACTCGAGACTGCATGTCCGGTGGATGGAAGTCCGGATTGGGCCGGAACTTCAGGGTTACGGTGTCTGTGGTCTGGCTATCTTTGGTCCAGATGAACGCATCTGGCAGCATTTTCAACATTTCCGTGGCCTGGGCGTCGTCGTGGACGGAGGCGCGGTGGGCCTTGGCCTGGGCGGCGGTGTCGTTGACATAGTTCTGGATGCGGCGGATCTCCTTCTGTTCTACAGCGCCGCTAAGTGGCTTTCCATTCAATTGGATAAGCCGCCTCAATGTGCCCTGATGGGTCTCGATGGTGTCGTAGAGGGCTTGTTTTTCCGGTGTATCGTCGCGTTCCTTGTACATCCAGATGCTCTTATCTGTTTTGCTTGCAGTAAGTTCCGCGTTGACGGCCTGGCGGACGGCGGCGAGGGCGGAGGGATCGGACTGGGCGTGGGCTGGAGGGGTGAGCGCGAGGGCTGCGGCGACAAGAAACAGCCCGGGAGAGAGCTTCAAGCAAGAGTGCATGCGATTCATACCAGAGGATTTAGATGCAACATCGGGGCTATGGTTTGTGCCTGGATTCGGGGACAATTTTGACGAAGATGCCGTCCGGAAGGCGGGCTTCGCCGAGGAAATGAACCACACCATTTCGGGTAAAACCGGTCAAAACTTGTGGTTCCGTTGTGGTTTCGAGATGGTTTTTTTGTGGATACGATGTGGCGCCAAAACCGGCCGATTTTTCTGAAGGGCTGCCGGCCGCGCCACGGCCCATGCCGCGGTCCATGGCGGCGTTGGCCAGCCGGTCGGCCGCCTTGTTCTTGTGACGAAGGGCGTGGGTGATCTGGAACTCATCGAGCTGGACGATGCGGTGGCGGGCCTCGGCGAAGAGCGGCTGGAGGTCGGGCGACTTGACCTTGAAGCGGCCCTGGATCTGTTTGACCATGAGCTCGGAGTCGGAGACGACGCGCAGGCGGCGATAGCCGTGCTCGAGGGTCCAGGCGAGGACGGCGAGCAGGCCGGAGTACTCGGCGACGTTGTTGGTGCGGATGCCGAGGAACTCGCTGAGCTCGGCGAGAGTCTCTCCGGTTTCATCCTGCAGGAGGGCGCCGTAGCCGGCGGGGCCGGGGTTGCCGCGCGCTCCGCCGTCACAGAAGGCGATGACCCAGGCCTGCGGGTTGGTGCGAGTGGGCGGAACGCGAGGCTGTGAGGGCTCGGGGAAGAGCGTGGGCATCGCCCCAAGTGTACTGCGACCGCCGTCCGTCGCGAGGAGCGCAAGAACAGCACAACGCAAAGCCCCGGGGGAACCGGGGCTTTGCTGCGACAGAGTTGAGATGACGCTAGACGTGCAAACGACGACGAAGCATACCGCAGGCGCCGAGCAACCCGGTGCCGAGCAGCGCGAGGCTGGACGGCTCAGGAGTCGGCGAGGTGGAGAGATCGCCGGCACGAAGCTGCGCGATGGCAAAGTCATCGCCGGTGGTGTCGTCGATCACGATGGAGGTGATGTCGGCTCCGGGCGTGGTATCCGTCAGCGCAAAGAGCAGCGCGCCGGCTGCTCCATTCGGATCCAGCGAGAGAGTGTCGATCAAGCTGCCACCGTCATAGAAGCTGGCGGTCACGTTCTCGGCGCTCTCAGTGTCAGGCTCCAACTCGAAGCCGACGGTGTTCGCACTGCCGCTCAACGTCAGCGTCAACGTCGAATTGCCCTGCGTCCAGAGGACGTTCGGCGTGGAGCTCTCGACGGCCGGAGGCGAGTTCCAGGTGTCCCAACTACTGGGGACCGAGTCCTCCTCCAACGAATTACTGAAGGAGAAGACGCCGAGACTGGTGATATCTCCTTCAGACCCATCGCCGCCGCCGTAGTTGGTCGTACCGCTGGTGTAGGCGGAGACTGGGGTTGAATAGGTCACAAACGAATCAGCCAAAGCCGGAAGAGATCCCAGCAAGGCGAACGCACTCGAGAGAACCAGCAATTTCTTCATGTTCATAAAATGCTTTCCTTTTGGAGACAAGTGGATGAAGCGTGGCCCGCCTGGAATCGAAGATTAGGAGGTGAGTTTATGGGATATCCGGTGAGGGCACCATGTAACGACGGTGTTTTCTACGGTTACTTCATGTGGTGACTAAAGGAGCTAATGGAGCGCGAGCCGGTTTGTGGCTCAGGTAGAGAAGCAAAAACAGGTCCTTCGCCCTTCGGCTCCGCTCAGGGCTCAGGATGACAATTCCCGGCGGGAACGGAGGTTGGCGAGAACGCAGGTTATGGCTGCGTTGGCGATGGCAGGAGCGAAATGCGGGGATCCTTCCCCTTCGCGATGCTCAGGGTCAGGATGACAAGCTCCGAAGGCGCAATGGCGATGAGGGGGCCTTTGGCTACACCGTTGGCAGGAAGATTTCGACCTTGCCGCCGGGGGCTTTGCGGAAGCAGTGCAGGACCTGGCCGTGGACGCCGACGTGGCGAAAGAGGATGCCGTCCCTGGAGAACTCCATATCGCTGAAGCCGAGCGCCTTGTTGCCGAAGGGACCGCGCTCTTCGGGCGGGGTGGTCCAGTTGACCAGTTCGGCGCCGCCACCGCCGGAGATGATGAAGCTGGTGGGATGGCCGGCGAACTCGAGGTGCTGCAGGTCGTGGTCGTGGCCGCTGATCCAGAAGTCGACTTTGTACTGGCGGATGAGAGCGTCCCAGTCGCGGATGAGGATCTTCTGGTCGCGGTGAATGCCGTTGGTGTAGAGCGGGTGGTGGCAGGTGACGGCGACGAACGGAGTGGAGCGAGGTTTGGCGAGTTCGGCGCGAAACCAGGCGTCCTGCTGGTCGCGCTCCTCGTGCTTCATCTCAAAGCTCCATGGTTCAAAGGCGGTGTAGCCCTTCTTCGTACCGGGCAGGTTGCTATCGAGGCAGATGAAGGTGATGACCGGCTCCTTCTGCGGCCAGGTGAAGGTGTACCAGCGGGAGGGCATGGTCCAGCGGGTGCCTTTGGCGTGGGCGGCGTAGCCGAGCTCGAGGTCGACCTTGCTGGAGACCCTGCGCTCGTAGTCATGGTTGCCGAGGACGGCGTAGCAGGGGCCGGGGAAGTGCGAGGTGGGGTACATCTGCTCGAACTGGCTTTGCCAGCGGCCGGAGATATAGCCGACGCCCATGTCGCCGTACCAGTTGTCGCCCAGGAGGAAGAGCGAGCCAGGATGGATATGGCGCTGGTCGACCCACTGCTTCATGGCGGCGGCGGTGGCGATCTGCTGGTCGGCGTACTTGTCGGTGCCCCAGTCGCCGATGAGGAACATGTGCCGGCCGTTGGGGTCGGGCGCGGGCGCGGGTTGGGGGCTGACCGCGGCCTGATAGCCGAAGGCGAGGCGAGGCGAGGCCGCGGCGAGGGCCGAAAAGGCGAAGGTTTGCCGGAGAAACTCGCGCCGGTTCAACGGAGAGGGCTTGGAACGGTCCGGCATGGGTCTCCTTCGTGCCTGTGGACTAATCGATAGGACGCAGACGGAGGGAAGAAAGAAGGCCGGGGCGCGAAGGACGAAGAAAACGGACGGTTTCGCTCACCTTTGCCGAAGAGGCTGCGTCTACACGGGTGTAGCAGCTACCTGACTCCGGAGTCAGAGCAATATGAGTCTTCCCGATGCGATCGTCCTCGGTGGCGTAGGCCGCCGCCGTCCCAGTCCCTTTGCCGCTGGGCGGCTGGAGAGCTCTGGGAGCAGCGTAGAATCAGCGGCAGTGATGCCGAAGGAGGCTGCTCAACCCGGGGTCCGCGCGAAGCTGACGGCGGAGCAGTTGCAGGTGCGGCAGCAGCAGCGCGCAGAGGACGACGAGCTGATCCGTGCCGCGCAGAGGGGCGACCGCTCGGCGTTTGACGCCCTTGTCCGGCGCTACGACCGCAGCGTTCTGCGGCTGGCGCTGCACATGCTGGGCAACGAGCAGGACGCGCAGGACGTTCACCAGGACGCGTTCATCAAGGCCTACCGGCACCTTGCGAACTTCCGCTTCGAGTGCTCGTTCTATACGTGGCTGTACCGGATCGTGACCAACCTGTGCCTGGACCAGCTTCGGCGCAGGAAGAGCCGCAGGGAAGATCCGGCGACGGTGCTGGACGCGGCCGGCGAGGAGATGGACCTGATGGCCAATCTCCAGGACGAGCGAGCCTCGGCCAACCCGGCGCGCGAGCTGGACCGGAAGAATATGCGCGCGGCGATCCAGAGCGCACTGGATGCGCTGACACCGAGGGAACGGACGGTGTTTGAGCTGAAGCACTACCAGGGATTGAAGCTGAGGACGATCGGGGAGATGCTCTCGACCTCAGAGGAGACGGCAAAGAATACGTTGTTCCGGGCGACACGAAAGTTGCGGGCAAAGCTTGTGGACATCCGCTAGTCCGGAGAGTCAAACGAAGTGCAGGGGCCGGCGAAGGCCGGTGAGGACAGAACGGGCCACGCAGGAATTCCGATTGGCGGACGAGATGGCAAGAGATCCGCAGGCGGTAAGGAAACAAAGTTGGAGAAGGCCAGGTTGGAGTACGCACCATGAATTGTGAGAATGCACAGCAAAGTATCGTTCTCGCGCACTACGGCGAGCTTCCGGATGAGTTGCAGCTTCCGCTGGAACAGCACCTGAGCGTGTGCGAGGACTGCCGGCGGGAGTGGAACGCGATGCTGGCGCTGGGCGAGGAGCTGGCGCAGCATCCGGTGCTGGAGCCTTCGCCGAATCTGCTGGCGGCCTCGCGCATGCGGCTGGATGAGGCGCTGGACACGATGCCGCCGCGCTCGCTGCCGCAGCGCTTCTGGGCGAATGCCTTCCGCTGGCTGGGTTATATGCAGGGAGCGCCGGCGCTGACCGTGCTGCTGGTGGGCGTGGGTTTTTTAGGCGGAGACTTTATTGCGCGGTATCAGGCGGCGCATGCGCCGCAGCTTCCGCGGCCGGTGATCCTTTCGAGCGGAACGCAGGGCGCGATTGCGAGCGTCTCGGGGATTGAGCAGACGCCGAACTCAGAGCTGGTGAAGGTGAAGTACAACCGGCTGGTGCCGGAGACGGTGCAGGGATCGCTGGACGATCCGCAGATTCGGCAGTTGCTGATGCTGGGAACGAAGCTGGCAACGAGCAATGACGTGCATGCGGATTCTGTGGCGCTGCTGGCGAGCGAGTGCCGCGAGGGTCACGGATGCGACGGCGGCACGTCGAACTCCGGCGACGGCCTGCGCGACACGCTGCTGGCCAGCCTGCGCTATGACAAGAGCCCGGATGTGCGGCTGAAGGCGCTGGAGGGATTGCAGCCGTATGTGGCACAGGATGAGAGCGTGCGCAATGCGGTGCTGGATACGCTGATGAACGATCAGAGCGCCGACGTGCGCAGCGAGGCGATCAGCCTGCTGAGCCCGGTGCAGGCGGATTCGAGCGTGCGGCAGGCGCTGCGGACGGTGTCGAGCCAGGACTCGAATGCGGCGATCCGCAATGCGTCGTACGAGGCGCTGCAGAGCTCGGCCGATATCGAGTAGGGTGGGAACGATGCAGCAGGATGCGATCTTCCGGGAAGGACGGTTCGCAGGGGCGCTGGCGGTGTGTGCGCTGCTGTGGCTTCCGGCGGCCTGCGCTCGCGGTGCGGTTGCAGGCGGAGCGCGCGCGACGGTGACCCATGCGGTGCAGCGGGCGCCGGGGTATCTGGGCATCGAGTTTCATGACCTGACCAACGCGCAGGCGGAGGCGATGCATCTGCGCGGGCCGCGCGGCGTGGAGGTGGTGCTGGTGGACCACGATGGGCCGGCAGCGAAGGCCGGGCTGCGGCCGCAGGATCTGATTACGGGGCTGAACGGGCACATCGTCTCCAGCGGCGAGGCGCTGCGAAGGATGATTCATGATGCGGGCGCGGGCGTGGAGGTGCGGCTGTCGGTGTTTCGCAATGGCGATCCGATTACGATCCGCGCGAAGCTGGCCAACCGCGAACAGGTGGCGCGGCAGGCGTGGGAGCGCGTGATTGCGCCGCCGGCGAGCGACGGAGAGGTCGTCGCGGGCTTCACGGAGAGCTATACGGTGGAACCGCAGCCGGCGCCGGTGAAGAACCAGACATTTTTGAGCACGATGCTGCATATCCCGCCGTTTACGGGGCTGGTGGTGCAGGCGATGCAGCCGCAGCTGGCCGCGTTTTTTGGTGCGCCGCGTGGCGAGGGGCTGCTGGTGCAGGCCGTGGATGCGGGAAGTCCGGCAGCAACGGCGGGGCTGCGCGCGGGCGATGTGATTCTGCGCGCGGAGGGCGAGACGGTGCGCTCGATCGCAGAGTGGAACAAGCGGCTGTATGAGGGCAAGGGACGGCCGATCAGCCTGACCGTGTTGCGCGAGCGGCATGAGATGACGGTGACGATGCAGCCGGATCCGAAGCGGCACTCGGAGATGGAGCGGCCGAGGGTGTTTGGCGCGACGGCGGCGGCGATCAGCGCGTAGGGGCGTGGGGCGCGCGGAGTGGTGGCGCGGGTGGGAGCGGAGATAGCTAGAGGACGCGGCTGTGTTTGTAGCCGGCGGCGGTGAGTGCGGCGAGGAGTTCCTCGACCTGCTCGCGGCCGCGGGTCTCCATGGTGATGTCGATGGCGGTGTCGCCGAGATTGACGCCGTAGTAGGCCCGGTTATAGAGCGTGTCGACGATGTTGGCGCGGTGCTCGGCGATGATCTGGGTGAGTTCAGTGAGCGCGCCGGGACGGTCCAGCAGATGAATGCGCAGACGGATGAGGCGGCCGTCCTGCACCAGGCCGCGCTCGATGATGCGGCTGAGGAGTGTGACGTCGATGTTACCGCCGCCAACGATGACGGCGGTGCGGGTGGCGGGCGGGAGTGAGGTGCGGCGCTGCAGAATGGCGGCGAGCGCGGCGGCGCCGGCGCCTTCGGCGAGTGTTTTTTCGCGCTCGAGCAGGGTGAGGATGGCGGAGGCGATCTCGTCTTCGTCGACGGTGACGATCTCGTCGACGTAGTGCGCGACGACGGGGTAGGTAACCTCGCCGGCGCGACGAACGGCGATGCCGTCGGCGATGGTGGTGGCGGGTTCGAGGGTGACGGGATGGTGGGCTTCAAGGGCCGCGGCCATGGAGGGCAGGCGCGAGGTCTGCACGCCGACGACGCGGATGGGTTTGCCGGAGGAGGCGCGCGACTCCTTGAGGGCGCAGGCGATGCCGCCGATGAGACCGCCGCCGCCGATGGGAATGACGACCGCTTCGAGGTTGTCGATCTGCTCGAGGAGCTCGAGGCCGATGGTGCCCTGGCCGGCCATGACCAGCGGGTCGTCGAAGGGATGGATGAAGGTCATGCCGTCGGCTTCGCAGCGGCGCGTGGCCTCGTCGCAGGCGGCATCGTAGTTGGCCCCGTGGAGCACGACCTCGGCGCCGAAGTTGCGCGTGGCCTGGACTTTGACGAGCGGCGTGGTGAGCGGCATGACGATCACCGAGCGGATGCCGCGCTGCGTGGCGTGGTAGGCGACGCCCTGCGCATGGTTGCCGGCGGATGCAGCGACGACGCCGCGCTGGGCCTGTTCTTTTGTCAGCGTGGCGATCTTGTTGAGTGCGCCTCGCTCCTTGAAGCTGCCGGTCATCTGCAGGTTTTCAAGCTTGAGATAGAGGTTCAGGCCGGTCTGGCGCGAGAGCATCTCCGAGCGCGCGCAGGGCGAGAGGTAGACGGCGCCGTTGAGGCGCTGGCGTGCGGCGAGGATGTCGGCGAGCGTCAGTGTTGGAGATGCGGTCGTGCCCATTGTTCCTATCGTAGCCGAGGGGAATTCAATCGATGGTGTGGCCTAATCGCGGCTGAACTGCGTTTCGAGCTTTTCGCGGTGGCGTTCGAGGGCGAGCTCGATGAGGCGGTCGATGAGTTTGGGGTAAGGCAGGCCGGTGGCCGCCCAGAGCTTGGGGTACATGCTGATGGAGGTGAAGCCGGGCATGGTGTTGATCTCGTTGAGCACGATCTGGGAGGGTTTGCCTTTGCGTGCGGGAGCCATGAGGAAGTCGACGCGGGCGAGGCCGGCGCAGTCGCAGGCGCGGAAGGCGGCGATCGCCATGGCGCGAATCTTCTTCTCTTCGGCCTTGGTCAGCTTTGCGGGGATGATGCTCACGCTCTCGTCGGGACCGGAGAGCTCGTACTTGGCCTCGTAGTCGTAGAACTCCTTGGCGGGGACGATCTCGCCGACGACGCTGGCCTCGGGCGCGTCGTTGCCGAGTACGGCGACTTCGAGCTCGCGCGGCTTGATGCCGGGACCGCCAACACCCTGCTCGACGACGATCTTGCGGTCGAAGCCGGCGGCGAGATCCATGGCGGGCGCGAGTTCGGCGCGGTGATGTACTTTGCTGATGCCGACCGAGCTGCCAAGGTTTGCGGGCTTGACGAAGAGCGGATAGCGGAGGGATTTTTCGATGAGCTTTGTTGCGCGCTTTTGGTCGGCGTGCCATTCAGAGCGCAGCAGTGTGACGTGCGGCGTGAGCGGAAGGCCCGTGGCGGCGAAGAGACGCTTCATCGCGTCTTTGTCCATCGCGGCGGAGGAGCCGAGGACGCCTGAGCCGACGTAGGCGACGTCGGCGAGCTCGAAGAGGCCCTGGATCGTCCCATCCTCACCGAACGTCCCGTGCAGCACGGGGAAGACGATGTCGAGGCCGGTGCCGACGCCGGGTTCGGCGGCGGCGGCAGCGATGGTGAGGCCGGTTTCGCTGCTGGACGTTCCTCTAAAGTGCGCGCTGGATTGCGTCTCGGCGGCGGAGAGAAGGCGTTGCGCGGCGGAGTTTTGCAGCCAGCGACCCTGCTTGGTGATGCCGAGCTCGACGATGTCGTATTTCTTGCGGTCGATGGCGGCGAGGATGGAGCGGGCGGAGCGCAGCGAGACCTCGTGCTCGCCGCTGCGGCCACCGAAGAGGATGCCTACACGGAGTTTTTTGCGGGCCATGTCGTCTTTCAGTGTGCGGCACGGAGCCGGTGTGGAGAGCGGCGAGTCGTGCGGTGCGAATCTTGCGGGGTACTATTCGCAGCGGCGAGGAGCTTAGACATTGAATTTAAAGAAGAGGATGTCGCCGTCTTTGACGACGTACTCCTTGCCTTCGGAGCGCAGGAGGCCGGCTTCTTTCACGGCCTGCTCGCTGCCGAGACGGAAGAGATCGTCGCAAGCGTAGGTTTCAGCGCGGATGAAGCCGCGTTCGAAGTCGGAGTGGATGACGCCGGCGGCGCCGGGAGCTTTGGTGCCGCGCTTGATGGTCCAGGCGCGGACCTCCTGCACGCCGGAGGTGAAGTAGGTGATGAGGCCGAGCAGGCGATAGGCGGCGTGGATGAGGCGGTTGAGGCCGGGCTCCTTGAGGCCCATCTCGGCGAGGAACTCCTGGCGCTCGGCGGGCTCGAGCTGGGCGATCTCGGCCTCCATGGCTCCGCAGATGTGCACGACCTCGGAGTTCTCTTCGGCGGCGCGCGTGGCTACCTGTTCGGTAAATTCGTTTCCGTTGAGAATGCCGGACTCGTCGACGTTGGCGACGTAGAGCTGCGGCTTCATGGTGATGAGGAAGAGCTCGCGCGCGGCGAGTTTTTCGTCTTCGGTGAGCTCGGCGGTGCGGGCGGGCTTGCCGGCGTTGAGGACGGCGAGCAGCTTCTGGATGGCGGAGAGCTCGGACTTTTGCGCGGCGGTGGCGGATGCGCCTTTGGCTGCCTTTTCGGCTTTGACGGCGCGCTTCTCGACGGTGTCGAGGTCGGCGAGCAGGAGCTCGGTGTTGATGATGTCGATGTCGTGGAGCGGGTTGACGGCGCCGGCGACGTGGACGACCTCAGGATCGGAGAAGCAGCGGACGACGTGCAGTATGGCGTCGGTCGCGCGGATGTGGCCGAGGAACTGGTTGCCGAGGCCCTCGCCCTTGCTGGCGCCTTCGACGATGCCGGCGATGTCGATGAACTCCATGGTGGTGGGCACGATGGAGTGCGGCTTCACCATCGCCACGATGCGGTCCATGCGCTCATCGGGCACGGGAACGATGCCGATGTTGGGGTCGATGGTGCAGAACGGGTAGTTGGCAGCCTGCGCCTTGGCGGCGGTGAGCGCGTTGAAGATGGTGGACTTGCCGACGTTCGGCAGCCCGACGATTCCACAGTTAAGAGCCATGTGTCTGAGATTTCCTTGGAGTTCCTTCGCTTCTATTGGAACATGGAGTGAAGGAGTCTCAGGCGGAGCCGCTCAGTCTGGATGTCGGGCGGCGGCCTTGCCAAGCGCCTTGAGGATGCGGGCTGCCTGGCGGCGCTCTTTGGGGCTGAGGATTTGGCTCAGCTCATCGACCTGTGCCGCGTGGGCGGCGAAGACTCGCTCGATGAGGGCGCGGCCCTTGGGCGTGAGGTCGACGAGGCGGATGCGGCGGTCGGTGGGGCCCAGGGTGCGGGTGACGAGGCCACGCTTGAGCAGGCGGTCGATGGCGACCGAGATGGAGCCGGGGGTGAGGAAGACTCGCGCGCCGATGGTGTTGACCGGAAGCGCGCCCTTGTGGAGCAGGGCCTCCAGGATGCGGAACTCGGATTCGCCCAGGCCGCTGGAGCGGAGCGTGTGCTCGGTGAAGCCCAGCAGCGAGTGATACGCCTTGATGAGCACCAGCCAGAGATGCGTTCCCGAGACTTTGCGGTCGGGCTTGGGGGCTTTTGGGGCCTTTTCAGGCTTGGGGGCCTTTGGGAGCTTGACGGGTTTCGCCAGTTCTTGAGGTTTCTCGGCTTTGGCGGATTTTGAGGGCTTTTCGGGCTGCATCGTTTCGATATCTATCGACATCAATATACTTGGTATCGATGGTTTTTGGAAGGGGGATTTGGTATGCAGATCGGAATTGACAGCTTTGTGGAGACGGTGACCGGAGACGGGCGTGCTGCGGCGGAGCTTGGGCAGGAGCGCGTGGAGCAGCTTCTGGAGGAGATCGAGCTGGCCGACCGGGTGGGGCTGGATGTGTACGGCATCGGCGAGCACCATCGCGAGGAGTACATTGCGAGCTCGCCGGCGGTGCTGCTGGCGGCGGCGGCGGCGCGCACGGAGAAGATCCGCCTGACGAGCGCGGTCACGGTGCTGAGCTCGGACGATCCGGTGCGGGTGTTTCAGGACTTTGCGACGCTGGACCTGATCTCGAAGGGGCGCGCCGAGATCATCGTGGGGCGGGGATCGTTTATCGAGTCGTATCCGCTGTTTGGGTATGATTTACAGAACTACGATGAGTTGTTTGCGGAGAAGCTCGACCTGCTGCTGCACCTGCGCGATCAGGTGAAGGTGCATTGGGAGGGCAAGCATCGGCCCTCGCTGAGCGGACAGGGAGTATGGCCGCGGCCGGTGCAGACGCCGCTGCCGGTGCGGCTGGGCGCGGGCGGGACGCCGAACTCGTTTGTGCGCGCGGGCAGGCTCGGTCTGCCGCTAACGGTGGCCATCATTGGCGGCGAGCCGCATCGGTTCCGTCCGCTGGTGGAGCTGTATCGCGAGGCCGGGCGGCGGGCGGGGCATGCGCCGGAGTCGCTGGATGTGGCCGTGCACTCGATTGGTTATGTCGCGGAGACAGACGAACAGGCGGCGGATGAGCTGTGGCCGGCGTATCGGCACACGTTCGGGCGGATTGGACGCGAGCGCGGATGGGGACCGATGACGCGGGCGGCCTTCGATGCGCAGCGCGGGCCGGCGGGGGCGTTTGTGGTGGGCTCGCCGGAGACGGCGGCGAAGAAGCTGCTCCACATCAGCGAGGCGCTGGGCGGCGTGAGCCGGGTGAGCCTGATGATGTCGGGTGGCCCGATTGCGCATGACAAGATGCTGCGGGCGATCAAGCTGCTGGGCCGTGAGGTGAGGCCGGCGGTGGAGGATGCGGTGCTGGTTTCGTGAGCACGGCCCGCGAATGCGCGTTGGCCTGGCTAGGTGTGTTGGCCGAGGCAGCTTACGGCATGGCCGGGCTGCCGCCGTCGTGGCATTTACTTCGTCTTCCAGACGTAGAGAAAGTCGTTGTTGCTGGAGGTGGCAATTTGGAGGTGCTTCTGCGCGGCGGCGCGGCTGAGCGCGGAGCGGATGTTCTCTTTGGAGTCGGGAAGCTCCGTCAGCGGGATCTTGAGGGCTGAGCCGTCGGTCAACTGTTCGATGTCACTAAGCAGTTGCAGGATGATCTGCTTGTGTTTGCCGTCCCTGCCCTTGGGGACATCGGTTTGAAGTACGGATTTGAACCGCATCGGAGTTGAAAGCGCCTCTCCATCGCCATCCATTGGACACCTCGTAACGTGGATTTTATCTTATCGTGACGTTAACGGCGTACTAAACTAACGAGCACGTTACCACAGCTTCAGACGCGCGATCAAGGCCTAATGTTGTCAAGGGGCTGAATTTTCGTGCAAATGCAGGATACAAAAGAGTTAACCCATAGCCAAACGTGACGATTAGGGTGATCGGCAGAGGTGTTTTGTTATGGCTCCATCCCTCCATTCCGTAGTGGTGCCGGTTGCTGAAGTTCCGGTTGAGGACGTCGAGGAGACACTGGCGCTGCCGCTGGTTCTGGTGGTTGACGATGAGCCGACAGTGGCCGATACGCTTACGCTGATTCTGTTGCGGGCGGGGTTTGCGGCGCGAGGCGTCTACAGCGCTAAGGCTGCGCTGGAGGTTGCACGCGATGCAGAGCCTGCCTTTCTGCTCAGCGATGTGTACATGCCCGGAATGAGCGGGATTGAGCTGGCGATGGCGCTCTCGGCGGAGTTCCCCAAGTGCAAGGTCCTGTTGTTCTCAGGCCATGCGGCGGCGGCGGATCTTGTGGAGGCGCGTGCGGCCGGTTATGACTTTCCTCTGCTGGCCAAGCCGGTGCATCCGGCGGAGATTGTGAGATACATCTCGAAGTGCCTCAGGGGTGGGGAGAGCGCGGCGGCGGAGGGGGATCACTCGCGAGCACAGGTGATCGGTCTGCCCTCGTCGGGTTTGCTCGCGTCGTAGGAGCATGCAGAGGCGTGTGCGATGATTCAGCCCGAAAGAGGCATGATGCGGACTGGCTCAGGGGTAGATGCGATTGAGGGTGCGGGCGAAGGGGATGGTTTCGCGGACGTGCTCGAGGCCGCAGATCCAGGCGACGCAGCGCTCGATGCCCATGCCGAAACCGGAGTGGGGGACGCTGCCGTAACGGCGCAGGTCTAGATACCACTGGAAGGCGGCAAGCGGGAGATCGTGGGCTTCAATGCGCGACTTCAGCAGATCGTAGTCGTCGATGCGCTGGCTGCCGCCGATGACCTCGCCGTAGCCTTCAGGCGCGAGGACGTCGACGCAGAGAGCCTTGGTGGGATCCTTGGGGTCGGGCTCCATGTAGAAGGCCTTGATGTCGGCCGGGTAGCGGTGGACCATGACGGGCTTATCGAATTGCGAGCTGATGTAGGTCTCGTCGGGCGAGCCGAAGTCGTCGCCATAGATGTGCGGGTGTTCGAGCTTGCCGTCTTTGTGGGCCTGCTCGAGCATGGCGTGGGCTTCGTCGTAGGTTAGTTTGGGATATTCGCCGGGTGTCGCGACGGCCTCGAGCTTGGAGATGTCGCGGCCGATGACGGCGAGGTCGGCGCGGTGGTGTTCGAGGACGCGCGTGACGATGTGGGTGAGGAAGTTTTCGGCGAGGGTCATCAAGCCGTCGAGGTCGAGATAGACGACCTCGGGCTCGATCATCCAGAACTCGGTGAGGTGGCGGCGGGTCTTGGATTTTTCGGCGCGGAAGGTGGGACCGAAGCTGTAGACCTTGCCGAGTGCGAGGGCGGTCGCCTCGACGTAAAGCTGGCCGGACTGCGTGAGATAGGCCATCTCTTCGTCGAAGTACTTCATTTCGAATAAATCCGAAGTCCCTTCGCAGGCGTTGGGTGTGAGGATGGGCGGATCGGTGCGGACGAATCCATTGATGTCAAAGTATTCCGCAGCGGCGCGCATGATCGCTGCGCGAACGCGCAGGATGGCAGACTGGCGGGGCGTGCGCAGCCAGAGGTGGCGATGCTCCATGAGGAAGTCGACGCCGTGCTCTTTGCGCGAGATGGGGTAAGGGGTCTCTTCCGAAATGCGCTGGGTGACGATGACATCCTGCACGTCGAGCTCGACGCCGGAGGGCGCGCGGGCGTCTTCGCGGACGGAGCCGGTGACGGTGAGGGACGACTCGAGCGTGAGGTTCTTGAGGGTGTCGAAGACGTGCTCGGACACAGCAGCCTTGGGGACGATGCCCTGCACGGTGCCGGTGCCATCGCGGAAGGTGGGAAAGAGCAGCTTGCCGGAGCTGCGCAGGTTATAGAGCCAGCCGCGCAGGGTAACGGTCCGGCCCATGTGCTGCTTGAGATCGGCAATGGTGGTGAGGGTGGGAGTTTCGACTTCGCTCATGACGAAGTTGATTGTAGTGGTTTGGGCCGCTAGAGCTTCGCCATGATCTCGCAGGCGCGGGCGGCGCGGCGGGTGATCTCGGCGGTGTCGCCGGTGAGGTCGTAAGCGATCTCGAGCATGCCGACGGGCTTGGTCTTGAGGGCGCCGATGTGGCGGTCGACCGCGGCGAAGTCGATGCTGCCGTCGCCGGGCCAGAGGTGCTCGTCCTTGCCGCTGCCGGAGTCGGCACCGTGATTGTCGTGGACGTGGAGCTCGAGGAGATGGTCGCCGGGCAACGAGGTGAAGGCCTCGAAGGCGAGGTCGATGCCGGACTTCGCAGGGGAGTTGCTGGTCTCGGGAGTGCCCTGAGCGAGGTGCGCGTGTCCCAGGTCGAGGCAGAAGCCGACGGTGGAGAAGTGGCCGACGGTGACGATCTCGACGAGGTGTTCGGGGGTGGCGACGTCGTTGGTGAGGTTTTCGAGCAGGAGCTTGACGCCGAGCGGGCCGGCGAAGGCCTTGAGGTGCTCGATCGAGGTCAGGGAATCGTCGAGTGCGCGGGTGTCCCAGCGGTCGTCGTTGCGGCCGAGGTGAAGGACGCAGGAGCGGAAGGGGATCTGCTCGGCGGCTTCGAGCGCGCGTTTGACCTCATCCATGGCGGCGATGCGCGCGGACTTGTTCGCGTCGATGAGATTCAGCGAGGCGGCGGTGTGGCGGCTCCAGACGGCCTCGTCTTCGGGGGTGAAGAGCGGCATGTGCATGGTGGCGGCGACGGGGTTGGCGCGAAACCAGGCGGCGATGTCTCGGACGGCGGAGCGGTCGATGTAGTCGAAGTGGTGGCGCGAGGCGAAGACCTCGATGACCTCGGCGCCGGCAGAGCGGAGGGTGTCGAGGCGGCCGGGGGTGAGCCGCTCGGGGAGGAAGATGTGCGTGGAGATTCCGGGTTGCATCGTGGAAGCCTGCTTCTGAAGGTGAGGGGACGAGTGACGGACAAGGGGATGAGCCCAGGGGATGCAGTACTAAAGTTATACGCACTCAGGTTCCATTTCGGAACGACGGTCTTGTGGATTGGAAAAAACGCTGTCGGAACCGGCGCCCGGTGCCGATAAGGTAGGCGTACTTGCTATCGAAATTCACGAGGGCCTGAGATCGTATGAGAAAAGTTGTGTGTCTTTTTGCAGCTGCGCTGATGGTCTGCGCAGTGGGTGCGGCGCGCGCCGATTCGTTTTCTTTCACCTTTGCCGGAAGCGGGTTGAGCGGCTCCGCTTCCCTTAGCGGGATCGCGGACGCCTCGCTGCCGGACGCGTTCGACATCACCAGCGGAACGCTGACGATGGATGGGATGTCGTTTGCGCTGGCGCCGGACGCGAGCGCGCCGGGCGCTGTCTACACGGCGGATGGGGAATATCTCTATAACGATGTGCTTTATCGCGGCGGCGGACCGATTGTGGATCTGGACGGCCTGCTGTTCAGCAATGGCTCGGGCGGCGAGGTGAACCTCTACGACCAGGGCGGCTATGTGGTCTCGTCCTACGGATACGCGGGCGCGAACTACAACACTCAAACGGTGAACATTACGACGACGCCGGAGCTCTCGAGTCTGGCGCTGCTGGGCACAGGCATTGTCGGGGCGGCGATCCTGCTGCGCCGGCGTGTGTTTTCGGCGTAGCGACGGGTCACGTGATGTGCGCCGCATGATGAGCAGCCAGGCAGACGCCCTCCCTTGAGGGCGTTTGTTTTTCTGGTAGGGTGGCAGCACGCGCGCGGAACGGGGATTTGCTGCTTCGAAAGGAACGCGTGGAGGTGAAGAATGCGGCGAGGTTTGGTTGCGGTTTTCGCGGCTTTGGCTGGGATGGCAGCATCGGCCTGCGCGCAGCAAGCGGCGGCACCGGTTGCGACTGCCCCGGCTGCGACTGCCCCGGGCGCGGAGATACGACTGCAGGCGCTCGAACAAAAGTATGACGACTTCGGCGGGTTGGAGCGGTATCGCGCGGCGGATGAGGCGCTGCCGGCGGAGCAGCCGGGGCGCGTGGTCTTCTATGGCGACTCCATCACCGATGCGTGGACGCTCAACGGAGGCAAATTCTTTCCGGGCAAGCCGTACGTGAATCGCGGCATCAGCGGGCAGACGACGCCGCAGATGTTGATTCGCTTCCGGCAGGACGTGATCGATCTGCATCCAGTGGCGGTGGTGATTCTGGCTGGAACGAACGACATCGCCGGGAACACTGGGCCGGAGACGCCGGAGATGATCGAAGACAATTTTCGCTCGATGACGGAGCTGGCGCGGGCGAACGGAATTCGTGTGATTCTGGCTTCCGTGCTGCCGGCGGCACGCTATCCGTGGAAGCCCGAGGCGGGCGATCCTGCAGAGAAGATTCGCGCGCTGAATGCGTGGATCGCCGACTACTGCAAGGAGCAGAAGATCACGTATCTCGACTACTACGACTCCATGGCCGGGCCGGACGGCGGGATGAAGCCGGGGATCAGCATCGATGGTGTGCATCCGAACGCGACGGGTTACGCCATCATGGAGCCGCTGGCGGAGCAGGCGCTGGCGCAGTGAATCAATAGCCTGCGGCTTTGCCGTAGTGATGGCGGTGGTCCTGTCCGCCGGTGAGCTCGCCGGTTGCCGGATCGCGTTCGATGAGCTCGCTGTCGCCCCAGGTGCCGGGGCTGTTCTCGTCTTTGGCTCCGGCGCGTTCGGTGGCGTAGCCGTCTGCGCTCAGGATGTTGACGACATCCTGCGGGAAGGCCTTTTCGAACTGGAGGACGTCGGGCAGGTATTGATGATGGAAGCGCGGAGCGTCGGCAACGGCCTGAATGTTGAGGCCGTTGTCGACCACGCTGATGAGGTCATTGGCGACGGTGGTGATGATGGTGGATCCGCCGGGGGAGCCAAGGACCAGGCGCAGACTGCCGAATTTCCTGATGTGTCCATGCGCGTCGAGAGTGTCTGGCGTGCCGACGATGGTGGGCGTCATGCAGGAGAGCGGGCGCTTGCCCGGCGCGATGGCGTTGGCCGGTCCTTGAATGAGACCGAAGCCGTTAGGCACACCGACCTTCGAGGAGAAGTCGTCCATCTCATCGTTCATCAGAAAGCCAAGGCCATCGACGGTCATGCCGTTGCCGAAGCCGAAGTTGAGCGTGTAGGTCATGGCGACTGCGTTGCCCTGTGCGTCGACGACGGAGAAGTGCGTGGTCTGGTTGGACTCGGGTGCGAGGGGCGCGAGGTTCGGCGGAGGCGGCATGAAGCCGGCGGGCCGCACGAGACTGGCGGAGGGTGAGGGTTTGATGGGATCGATCGTCTTGCGCCAGGCGGCGGCGTAGACGGGGTTTGCCATCTGGGCGAGCGGCATGTGCGGGTTGAAGTCTGGGTCGCCGAGATAGTCGGCGCGGTCCATGTACGCGCGGCGGAATGCCTCGGTGATGTAGTGGACCTGCTCGGGCGAACGATCGGGCGTTGGCGCGCCGTTGGCTCCGTTGAGGTGCGTGAGATCGTAGCCGGAGAGGATGTTGAGGATCTCGATGAGGACGATGCCGCCGGAGCTGGGCGGCGGCGCGGTGAGAACCTGCAGCCCGCGGTAGTGGCCGATGAGCGGCCTGCGCTCCTTCACCTGATAGCTGGCGAGATCCTGCGTGGTGATGAGGCCGCCGTTGGCCTTTTCATATGCGGCGATCTGTTGCGCCATTGCGCCGTGATAGAAGGTGCGCGGGTTGCGCGCGATGCGTTGGAGCGTGCGGGCGAGCTCGGGCTGGATGAAGCGGTCGCCGGCTTTGTAGAAGTCGCCATCGCGCTGGAAGATGCGGCGAGAGCTGGAGTATTGCGAGAGATTGTGCGCGTGGAGGGCGCGGGCCTCGTCCCCGGTAAGGATGAAGCCATCGCGCGCGAAGCGGATGGCGGGCGCCATCACTTTGCGCAGGCCGAGGCGGCCGTAGTGGCGTTCTGCATAGACGAGACCGGCGACGGTGCCGGGGACGCCGGACGACTTCGCACCCTCGGTTGATGCATGCGGGATGAGGTTGCCCTGCGCGTCGAGATACATGTTGGCACTGGCAGCGGAGGGCGCCTTCTCGCGGAAGTCGAGGAAGTGCGGCTGGCCGTGCGCGAGGCTGCGAGTATCCGGCCGGATGAGCATGAAGCCGCCCCCGCCGAGGTTGCCCGCAGCGGGGTAGACGACGGCGAGCGCGAAGCCGACGGCTACAGCGGCGTCGACTGCGTTGCCGCCCTCATGCAGGACCTCGATGCCGGCGTCGGTGGCGCAATGGTGAATGGAGACGACCATCGCGTGCTGGGTGCGCACGGGTGGGGTCGGGGGAATCGGAGCTCCGGGTTGCTGCGCCGTCTGCGCGGTCGCAGAGGTAAGAAAGAGAGCGAGCGTAGCGGCGGCGAAGAGTCTGTGGCAGAGCGCTGATGTCATTGCGTCCGTAATCAGTAAAAGTCAATGATAACGGGAACATTGCCTGGCCACCGGCGTATCTGAAGCAGACGGACAGGTGGTACGAGGGTGGCGTCTGGAAGATCTCGCGAGCTATCAGCTTCGATCATGAAAACGTGAAGCAATAGAAACAACAGGGCGATGCATTGATATCAATACATCGAATCGTTTGAAGCTGTCGTTATGCTACCCACAGCAGCGGCTGGCGGATAGGGTAGTTGCGAATGATCTCGGGATCGGTGGGATCGGGATTCAAACGGCGCCACACGGCGATGTAGTCCTTTTGATGACAGGCGAGGCCACAGAAGAGCAGACCGGGCGAGCGCACGGGAAGGCTGGACCAGTGTTCGACGTCCTGCTTGTAGGGCCACTTCGATTTGTCGGCGAGATAGGGCTCGAGGAACGCGGCGGCCTTGCACATGCCGCGGCCGTCGGGCAGCGCGAAGCGGATCTCGGCGTCGTTGCTGCCGGGAGCGCTGAGGGACCAGCAGAGCGTCGAGGCGACATCGAAGTTGAAGATGGAGTAGCTGTAGGGCTTGGTGCGGGCAAGCTCGCGTGGAAAGCTTCCATCGGGCCCCATCTGGTCGGGAAGTTGCACGGTCTCCCAGCGGGTGCGGACCTCGTCACGCGTCGCATCGTCATGGATGAGGCGCGCGAACTCGGCCGCCTGCAGCGCCCAGCAGATGCCGTGGTTGTTTTTGGCGTCGCGCTCCTTGACTCCGAAGCCGCTTGTTTTCATCCAGTTGAGATACTCGCGGAACCAACCTTGGACGGCGGCCCAGTTTGTGGGGCCGAGGGCGGGTTGGAGGAAATTTGCGGCGCGGGCGGGTTCGACGAGGTGAAGCGTATCGATGATGCCGTAGGAGCGGCCGCTGGGGCCGCCATGGTAACCCTGGGAATAGTTGAGGTTAGGGTTCATTCTGGTGGCTGGGTTGACGAACCACGCGGAGAGGTGGGCGGCGGCGGCGTGGGCGTAGTCCTTGCGGCGGGTGAGGAGGTAGCCTGCTGTAAGTGCTGGAACAGCGAGGCTTAGGCGGATCATAGCGCGGCGATGGAGCTGGAAGTTGGCGGGGTTCGACTGGCCGTCGCGGTTGATGTATCGACCGTTTGGATTCTTAGGGTTAGGCCAGAAATAGTCGGCTTCCGAGAAGAAGTCGTGAAGGCCGCCGGGGCTCTTCGGTGAGGGGTAAGCGGTAATGGTTTCAGGCACTTCCGGCAGCCAATGGGCGGCTTCGCGGAGGATGCGGTCGTGGTCGGTGGCGGCGACCATGGTGTAAGGGCCGGCGGAGGGGACTTTCAGGGCTGTGGCCAGAGATTGGCGAGCGCCCATAAGCGCAGTCGATGCAGCAGATAGGGCTATAAAGCGGCGGCGGTTGAGGACGGCCATCGGACTCTTCTCCCGTTCGTTCCACGATACAGGAATGGTCAATTTCTTGTGGTTCGAACGTGGTTCTGTGGTGGTTCGCTCGTGGTTTCGAGATGGGGCGGAAAGCGGGCTCTCAGAGCCGGCTGCCTCTTTGCTGGGACCGGGCGGCGCGGAGGTCGCGGTCGAGGGCCAGCGCCAGCACGACGGCGAGCGGAATGACGGCGGCCCAGAGCGCGTGATTGCCCAGCCTGGAGGTAAGGAGCGCGCCGATGAAGACGCCCGCGATGAACAGGATGACGACCAGGCCAAGGTCGCGCAGCCTGCGGAGGGACTCGCGGCGCTGGGCGGGGATGAGCGCATTGTGCGAGGCTTCGACGACGGTGCGAAGGTTTGCGGTGATGAAGGTCGCGTTGTAGGAGTAGCTGTCGACCCTGCGGAAGCTGGCGATCTGGTAGCCGGCGAGTCCGCTGATGGAGACGATGAAGAGCGCGTCGGGGTAGCCGCCGGGCAGCCAGGAGAGGACGAAGAGGCCGAGACCTTCAAACAGCAGGCCGGCGACGGCGGCGTGGCGCTTCATCCGGCTTTCGACGGCGAAGGCGAGCCAGATGCCCACGAGGAAGGAGACGATGGGGAGCAGATGATGCAGCGCGTTCTGCCGGTCGTGGCTGAGAAGCGCGATGCCGGTGAGGACGGCGTTACCGGTCATGGCGCCGGCGAAGACCTCGCCATGGGCAATGTAGAGGAAGGCGTCCAGGACGCCGCCGGTGAAGGCGAGCAGAAGGGCGGAGGGGAGAGAGTTGGTGGCGCGCCGCTCGGGCGAAGGATGTTGGGGCGGGGTGGCGATCAGCGCAGACACGAGATGTGAGGTTCGATGCCTGCGGGGAGCGGAAGAACGGCCTCAACTAGTGGAGAGGTAAGGCGATAGCTGCGAGGGCAAGATATGAGCGTAAGTGACTAAGATTTTGCGCCCCGGGCTGGGTGCGGGCATCTAAAACGAGAGTAGATTTTTGTGTAAGCGAGGGTTTGGTTATGGCGATCAAGTGGGACAAGCTGACCGTGAAATCGCAGGAGGCGATTCAGGCGGCGGCGGGATTGGCGGCCGAGCATGGCAATCCGGAGGTGCTGCCGCTGCACCTGATAGCGGCGCTGCTGGAGGACAAGGAAGGCGTCGTGCTGCCGGTGCTGGAGAAGATTGGCGTCGGCGTGCAGCAGCTGTTGACTGCGGTCAACGCCGGCATGGCGAAGCTGCCGAAGGTGCAGGGCGCGAGCCAGCAGCCCGGGATGGGGGCGGCGCTGACCAAGGTGCTGGACCAGGCGTTCAAGGAGGCCGACAACTTCAAGGACGAGTACGTGTCCACGGAACATCTTTTGCTCGCGCTGGCGAAGCAGAAGGGCGAGCCGGTGCAGGCGGCGCTGGCGGCGCAGGGCGCGAGCTACGACGCGATCCTGAAGGCGCTGCAGGCGGTGCGCGGGTCGCAACGCGTTACGGATCAAAATCCAGAAGGCAAGTTTCAGGCGCTGGCAAAGTATGCGAAGGACCTGACGGAGCTGGCGCGGCGCGGCAAGCTGGATCCGGTGATCGGGCGCGATGAGGAGATTCGCCGCGTGGTGCAGGTGCTGAGCCGCAGGACGAAGAACAATCCAGTGCTGATTGGCGAGCCGGGCGTGGGCAAGACCGCGATCGTCGAAGGTCTGGCGCGGAGAATTGTGCAGGGCGATGTGCCGGAGATCCTGCGCGACAAGCGCGTGATCTCGCTGGATCTTGGATCGATGCTCGCGGGCGCGAAGTTCCGCGGCGAGTTCGAGGACCGCCTGAAGGCTGTGCTGAAGGAGATCGAGGAGTCGAACGGGCAGATCGTTCTGTTCATCGACGAGCTGCATACGCTCGTAGGCGCTGGCGCCGCGGAAGGGGCCATCGATGCGAGCAATATGCTGAAGCCGGCGCTGGCGCGCGGCGAGCTGCGGGCGATAGGCGCAACCACCTTGAATGAATACAGGAAGTACATCGAGAAGGATGCGGCGCTGGAGCGGCGCTTCCAGATCGTCTTCGTCGGCGAGCCAAACGTGGAGGACACGATTGCGATTCTGCGCGGCCTGAGGGAGAGATACGAGACGCACCACAAGGTGCGGATTAAGGACTCTGCGATTGTCGCGGCGGCGGAGCTGTCGCATCGGTACATCAGCGATCGATTCCTGCCGGACAAGGCGATCGATCTGGTGGATGAGGCGGCGGCGGCGCTGGCGATCCAGATCGGATCCGTTCCCGTTGAGATTGATGATCTGGAACGGCGGGCAACGTCGCTGGAGATCGAGCGCAATGCATTGCAGCGAGAGAACGATCCTAACTCGCGTGAACGTTTGCACGAGGTCGATCGCGAACTCGCCGAGGTGAAGGAGCGGGCAGCGGGTTTGCGTGCTCGCTGGCAGAAGGAACGCGGGGCGATAGGCGAAATCGCCTCATTGAAAGAGAAGCTGGAGCAGTTGCGGTTTGAGGCCGAGCAGGCGACGCGCAAGGGCGATCTGCAGCGCGCGGCAGAGTTGCAGTACGGCGAGATTCCGAATGCGGAGCGCGCGTTGCAGGAGCTGACCGCCGAGCAGGATGGACTGAATGCGGCTGAGGCTGGGGCTGCGGGGTCGAATCGGCTGCTGAAGGAGGAGGTCGATGAGGAGGATGTCGCGAAGATCGTCTCCAAGTGGACCGGTATTCCAGTGGCGAAGATGCTCGAGGGCGAGGTGCAGAAGCTGACGCAGATGGAAGAGCGGCTGCGGGAGCGCGTCGTCGGGCAGGATGAGGCGCTGACTGCGGTCGCCAATGCGATTCGTCGTTCGCGCGCGGGTCTGTCCGATCCGAAGCGGCCGATTGGGAGCTTCATCTTCCTCGGGCCCACGGGCGTCGGCAAAACGGAGACCGCACGTGCGTTGGCGGAGTTTTTGTTCGACGACGAGCAGGCGATGGTGCGTATCGACATGTCCGAGTACATGGAGAAGCATGCGGTGGCGCGGTTGATCGGCGCGCCTCCGGGATACGTCGGCTTCGATGAGGGCGGACAGTTGACCGAGGCGATTCGCCGCCGGCCCTATGCTGTGGTGCTCTTTGATGAGATCGAGAAGGCGCACCCGGATGTTTTCAATGTGTTGCTCCAAGTGCTCGATGATGGACGGCTGACCGATTCGAAGGGCCGCACCGTGGACTTCAAGAACACGGTGCTGATTCTGACCTCCAATCTTGGCGCGTCGCAGCTTTCAACCGCATGGGCGCAGGGCGAAGAGGGATTCGAGGACGCGAAGGCGCGTGTGATGGAGGAGCTGCGCAAGCACTTCCGCCCGGAGTTTCTCAATCGCGTGGATGACATCGTGGTCTTCCATCCGCTGAACGAGTCGCAGCTCGAGCACATCGTCGATCTGCGGCTGGACGACCTGCGCAAGCTGCTGGCTGACCGGCGCATCACGCTCGAGCTCACCGAGCCGGCGCGGAAGGCGATCTTCAAAGCAGGCTATGACCCGGCCTACGGAGCGCGCCCGCTGAAGCGCGCGATCCAGCGGCTGGTCCAGAATCCGCTGGCGATGGAAATACTGGAAGGCAAGGTGCTGCATGGCGATCATGTGGTGATCGACGCCGATAAGGCGGGCAAACTGGAGTTCTCAACCAGCGAGCGCGTGCACGCTTGAGGGAAGAAGACGACGGAGGCCGGGGCTTGTGCTCCGGCCTCTTCTTTGGCGCGAAGTTAGTGCCGGAAGCGGACCAGGACAGCGTTGCCGCCAAGTGTGGGGCCGAGCGGCGTAATCTGCGCGTCGGTTGTGAGCGCCTGATCAGTCCAATCCCAGCCGCTGTGATAGAGGACCAGCATGTGCTCGCCGGGCTGATTTCTAAGCTGCGCGTACGGCGTGATGGTGAAGCCGGTGAAGTGGCTCATATGCTCGGCGGTGAGCGAGGCGGTGTCATGGCGGTCATAGCGAAGCTCTTCGTCGCGTGAGTAGAGCAGGGTCATACGCGAGCGGACGTTGGGGTCGGGCTCGTAGTAGCTCGTGAATTCGAAGTGGCCCATGTCCTGGATATAAAGACGGCTGTCCGGCAGCGCGAGGAGTTGCGCCTTGAGGTCTGGCGTCAGGATGAGCGATGCGAGTTGGTTCGCCGTTTGCCGCTGCTGATCGCGGATGCGAAGGATGCCGCTGAAAACGATTCCGACGACAAGGAGCATAAAGAACGTGGCCCACACCGTGCGGTTGCCCAGCCAGGGCGCGACGGCGATTGCAACGAAAATCGCAACCGCTATGAGCGCGCTGAGGACGTAGCGGACTTCGATGGAGTGTGTGACGAAGACCGCGAGAAGGACGCCGAAGAGAGGGAGCGCGGCGAGCGCCAAGAGGAAGACGAGCTCTGGTGTTGGGAGATCCGCCGTCTTGCGATGGAGGTGCATTGCGCAGAGGACAACAAGCGCAATCGCGAGCAGGATGAGAACAATGTCAGCGAGGCGCTGTATCGAAAGCGGCTGCGTCGAGTAGTTGACGAAGAGCGACCGGTAGGCCTGGGAGATAGCGTGTAATGTAATCGCTCCGGCGTTGTAGTAGTGCTTGCGAAATTCGGCGGCGGCGTGCTGGAACGGCAGTGTGGCGAGTACGCCAGCGATGCCGATGAGGATGGCGAGAAGCAGCGGGAAATCGAGGCGCCGGCGCTGAATGGTGCGTGCGAATTCGGCGAGGCAAAGCGGGATGAGCAGCAGGATGCCGAAGTAGTGAGAGTTGATGGTAAGCGCGATGGAAATCGCGAGGAGGAGGAGCGGCCCGGTGCGTGAGGATTCCGGTGAAGCGACGCGGCGCGTTGCCGTCTGCCAGCACAGGAACGTGAGCGCGTAGAGGCCCAGCAGCAGGCCGTAGGGGCGCGCTTCCGGCGCGTAGAAGAGCGTGGCGGTGAGAGCGGGAAAGCCCGTCGCAATGAGAGCGGCGCGTGGTCCTGCAATGCGGCGCGTTGCGAAAAAGATGCAGAGCTGCATGAGCAGAAATCCAAAGAGGGATGGCAAGCGGAGCGCCAGCGCTGTCGGGCCGAGGATCTTCGTGCAGGCATGGGCGAGCAGATGATAAAGCAGCGGGTCGAGCGAGATGGGATAGCTGCGCTGGATGTGGATGAGCTCGCGAATGCTGGAGACGCTGTCGGTTTGGAGAACGAAGATTTCATCCTGCGAAAGAAGCTTTACGTGTGACCAGACGAGAGCAATGGCGGCTGTCAGCAGCAGGATCAACAGTGCGGCGAAGCGGGTGTTGCCGCGAGTTGGCGTTGCGGGCCGGCTGCTCGCGCTGGGATGTACTGGATAGCTGCTCATGCGTTGGGGTTCGTCGCGAGCTGAATCTTTGAATGGTCAGGCAGGCAGGGCGGACGCAGGCGAGCGTGCGGTGGAAGCGCAACGGGTGCGGTATTGGAAGGAAGCGTGGGGTTGAAGAAGTTTTCGAGGCGCGGCATGCGGATGAAGAGCAGGATGCCGAGCACAAGGACGGTGGCTGTGAAGGAGGCCATCAGCAGCGGCTCGCGATAGAGCTTTTCCGGGTTCTGCACGGCGCTGTCAGCCTTGAATGCCGTCTTCAGGTAGATCGCCATGGTGAAGGCGACGAGTGGGAAGCCGAGGATGAGCTCCATGCGATAGCGAATGATGAACGCCCCAAGAAAGAGCATTGCGGTCGACGCATAGAAGGTGACGGAGACGAGCAGGGACTCCGGCGTGTAGTGCTTGAACGAGGCTCGGTAGGAGCCGGCGACGGCGTGATCGCCGCTCTTGTGCAGCTCGGAGAGTTCGGAGAAGCGTTTTAACGCCATGAAGTAGCAGCCAATCATCCAGTAGGCGATGAGCAGCGAGACCGGCGGAACGATGGCGCTGGTGACGGCATACCAACCCAGCAGCATGCGCAGCGGGTTGTTGATCGATTCGGTGAGGACGTCGAGGTAAGGAACGTCTTTGGTGCGCACGGGCGGAAAGTTATACAGGCAGCCCATGATCCACAGTACGAGCGCCGTGAGTGCGAACATGCGCGAGACGCGAAGGCCGATGGCAACGCCGGCGATCATCATCAGCAACCACTGCGCGTAGGCCGCACCGGTGCTGACGAGCCCGCGCGCAGCCGGGCGGTTGCGCTTGATGGGATGCAGACGATCGAACGGAGCGTCCAGAACCTCATTGATGACGTAGTTGCTGCAGGCGACGAGCGTGACGGAGACGAACGCCAGGATCAGCCGCGGGATAAGCTGGCGATTGAACAGCCAGGGCGCGACGCTGAGCGGGACGATGACTCCCGGAAGAACGAAGATGTTCTTGATGGAGTGATCGAGGCGGGTGATGGCGAGATGAGCGCGGAGACGCTGGCGAAAGGAGACCTCAGTGCGCTCGGGGGCTGGCATGAAGAATGTGTCTCCTGCGAAGGTAACGCAGCCTCAAGTATAACGAAGCGGGTGCGCTGCACTTGAGAATCGGTATGCGCGGGTGCATGGCTTGGTGCGGCGCGCGACTGCGGTAGTCTTTGAGAGGCGCGGACGCGCTTTGGGAGTCGGGCGCTTTGGCGCAAAAGGCAATCATCATCGGCGCGGGACCGGCTGGATTAACGGCGGCGCTGGAGTTCCTGCGGGGCACGGAGATTCAGCCGATTGTGCTGGAGGCGACTGAGGAGATCGGCGGCATCTCGCGGACGATTCGCTATAAGGGCAACCGCATGGACATCGGCGGCCACCGCTTCTTTTCAAAGAGCGACCGGGTGATGCAGTGGTGGCTGGAGCTGATGCCGCCGCTGGCGGATGCGGATGTGCCGGACACGGTGGAGATCACCTACCGGGGCAAGCAAACGAAAGTTGAACAGAGCAATCGGAGAATGGTCGAGGTCCCGGCCGATCTGCCCGAGGAGCCTCCGCTGCGCGGAATGGGTCCGCTGACCGTAATCACCGATACCGAAGAGACGGACGTCGAGGATGAGGAGGTTCTTGAAGAGCACGGACACACGTCGACGATTGTCGCGCCGGAGCCGGAGTCGGACGACCTGGTGATGCTGGTTCGGCCGCGCAAGAGTCGCATCTACTATCTACGCAAATTTTTTGACTATCCGATCAAGCTGACCGGAAACACGATCAGGAACCTCGGTGTGGCGCGCATGGCAAAGATCGCTGTCAGCTATGCGGTGGCGCGGGTGCGGCCAATCAAGGAAGAGAAGAGCCTGGAAGACTTTCTCGTCAATCGCTTCGGCCGCGAGCTGTATCTGACCTTCTTCAAGAGCTACACGGAGAAGGTTTGGGGAACGCCGTGCGATGGGATCTCCGCCGAATGGGGAGCGCAGCGCATCAAGGGGCTTAGCCTGACGACGGCGGTGAAACACTTTGTGCGTAAGATGCTGGGGCGAAGGCCGCGGACCGAACACGCGGATGTCGCGCAGAAGGGCACGGACACCTCGCTCATTGAACGGTTTCTCTATCCCAAGTTTGGGCCCGGGCAGCTATGGGAGCATGTGGCCGACAAGGTGACCGCGGGTGGCGGAGAGATTCACATGGGCCACGCGGTCGACCGGCTGATCGTTGCAGGCGAGCGCGTCGTTGCTGTCGAAACAGTCAACAAGAGCGGCGAACGCGAGCGGTTTGACGGAGACTATTTTCTGTCGACCATGCCGATGAAGGAGCTGGTGCGCGCGCTGGCTGCGGGCGGTGCGGAGGTTCCGGCGAATGTGCGCGAGGTGAGCGAGGGCCTCGAATATCGCGACTTCATCACCGTGGGCATTCTGGCGAACAAGCTGGATGTTGTTGAGCCGGACGGCGGACTGGGCGGGGGCGGCTTGATTAGGGATACTTGGATCTATATCCAGGAGCCGGATGTCCTGCTGGGACGGCTGCAGATCTTCAATAACTGGAGCCCGTATATGGTGGCCGATCCGTCGAAGGTGTGGATCGGGCTCGAGTATTTCTGTTATGAGACCGACCCTCTGTGGTCGATGCCGGATGGCGAGCTGAAGAGATTCGCGGCTGCAGAGCTCGAAAAGATCGGGATCCTGAAGACCGCGGAGGTGCTGGATGCGCATGTGGTGCGCGTGCCGAAGACCTATCCGGCGTACTTTGGAACCTATGACCGTTTCAGCGAATTGCGTGAATGGATCGACCGTTTCGAGAATCTGTTTTTAGTGGGACGCAACGGCATGCACAAGTACAACAACCAGGACCACTCGATGCTGACGGCGATGGCTGTAGTAGACGGGCTGGCGCGCGGGCATGTCGATAAAGCGGCGGTGTGGTCGATTAACACAGAGCAGGAATACCACGAGGAGAAGCAGCCTTGAAAAAACTGATAGCGCTTCTGGTGCTGGCGGCAATCGTGTATCTCGTCTGGAACCGGGAGCGCGTGTTTGTGCGTGACCCGCTGGCGAGCGTCATGCGCAACGGATCGAAGGTCGGGGGCGAGCAGATCTACATCAACTTCAGCAACGATGTGCTGCTTGAGAATGACAACCCGCCGATGCACGTTCTGCTGGTCGAGAGCGGACAGCCAGTCGGCGTTCCTACCAGGCTGCACTGCATTCACTGGCTCGCCTGCATGACGGACGCGAAACCGGCTTCGATCCTGCCTACAGGCGGGACCGTCCTTAAGATGACGAACCGCGCCGTCAGCTTCCGCGACGAAGATGCGCGCGACTGGACGGTGATCCTGCGCTAGGATGCTAGCTCCGTGAGAAGCCGGCGGATCGTTTTTCTGTACACGGGATGCTGCATCTGAGGCGCGATCTCGGCGAGCGGCGCGAGAACGAAGCGGCGTTCGTGCAGCGCAGGATGCGGCAGCGTCAGCTCCGGGTCGTTGAGGACGATGCTGCCGGTCGGGGTCTCTGGATCTTCCGATTCTTGATAGAGAAGAAGATCAAGATCGATCATGCGTGGACCCTTCGGCGGGGCGGAGGTGCGGTCGCGACCCATCGCCTGTTCGATGGTGAGCAGACCGTGCAGCAGATCGAGTGGGGATCGCTTGGTTTCGAGCAGCGCGGCGGCGTTGAGGAAGCGTGGCTGGTCGGCATAACCGACGGGCTCGGTCTCATGAAAGCTGGAGACGGCAGTGACGCGGCCGAGTGAGGCGAGGCGGCGCAAGGCTTCATGGAGATTGTCGGCGGGCGCGCCGAAGCGCGAGGACAGATTGGAGCCGAGAGCGATGGCGGCGAGCATGGGCAGGCAGACAGAAGAGGGTAGACAGTAGACAGTAAATATCCGCTCAGGCGTGGGAGGGCTGGAGGGTGTGCCGGGCTGGGATGGGGCGGGCTGCAGCGGCCTGGAGAGCGGGTTCCGTGCGGTACGCAAGCTCCCAGGCGGAGCGGTCGCGCAGCAGGCGCTGCACCAGCGCGGTGTGCATCGCATGGCCGGCGCGCTCGGCGACGACGCGGCCCCAGATGCGGCGGCCGGCAAGCGCCAGATCGCCGATGAGGTCCAGCACCTTATGCCGGACGAACTCGTCCGGGAAACGCAGAGGGCCGTTCTGCACGCCCTTGCGTGTGAGGATGATGGCGCTGGAGTCGGAGACGCCGCGGATCAGGCCCATATCGCGCAGCATCGCCTCATCCTCGCGGAAGCCGAAGGTGCGCGCCGGCGCGATGAGCGAATCATAGTCGCCGGCCTCGAGGTCGCCCGAAAAGCTCTCGCGGCCAATGGGCGATGGGAAGTCGATCGTGTAGTCGATCTGATACCCCTCGCCCGGATAGACGCCAATGAACTTGGTGCCCTCGTGCACTTCGACCGCCTTGAGAATGCGTAGATACTCGCGCTTGCGGCGCTGGCGTTTGCGCCCCGCAGAGAGGATCGCGTCGACATAGGGCCTGGCGGAGCCGTCCAGGATGGGAACCTCGAGGTTGTCGAGCTCGATGATGAGGTTGTCCACGCCAAGGCCGATGAGCGCCGAGAGCAGGTGCTCCGTAGTCGAGATGAGCACGCCCTGACGCATGAGGCTGGTGGCGTACGAGACCTTGGCGACGTTGCGGCCCGTTGCGGCGATCTCGAAGTTATCCAGGTCGGACCGCCGGAAGACGATGCCCGATCCGGCGGGTGCGGGAATCAGCTTAAGGGAGACGTGTGCCCCGGAGTGAAGACCGATGCCGCTGAAGCTGAGGGGGGCTTCGATGGTCTGCTCGAATTGAGGGTAAGAGCTCAGAAAGCTGTCTCGTATAAGGGGCAACAGACCCAGCCTACACCGTCGGCTTGTCTGACAAGTGTGGCTAATTTGCCACAGTGTTGGATTCCGGGTACCTCGGTTTTGCCCCCAAATCGGTAGGCTAGGAGGACGAAATCCGGCGTCCGCATCCTCCGGCGCCTGGGTTTCGGCGCAACGGAAATAGAATGTGAGAGATGCGGATGGAAAGCTTGGTCGGGGCGGTTCAGGCAAAAGAGGGACGGCTGCGGGAGCGGTTGCGTCAGCTTGTCGAAGTGGAGTCGCCAAGCGACGACGCGAAGGCGGTCAACCGGGCAGTCGATCTCGTCGCCGGATGGGCTGCCGGGCTGGGGGCGCAGAGCATCCGGCACCGCGGCAGCTCCTTTGGCGATGTGTTGGAGCTGCGCCTTGGATCGCAGCATGATGCGAAGCCAGTAATGATGCTTGGACATCTTGACACCGTCCATCCGCTGGGAACGCTGGCCACGATGCCGTGGCGCGAGGTGGAGGCTGAAGATGGCGTTCGCCTGCTCGGACCCGGCGTGCTGGACATGAAGGCGGGCGTCGTGATGGCTTTGGAGGCCCTCGCCGCCGTCCAGGAGACGAGCAATGAACTGCCGCGGCCCATGACCTTGCTGCTGGTTGCGGATGAGGAGGTCGGCAGTACGGAGTCGCGGCCGCACACAGAGCGGCTGGCGCGTGAATCGGCTGCGGTCTTCGTGCTGGAGCCGGCGCAGGGGCTTGCCTACAAGACGGCACGCAAGGGTGTTGGACACTTTGAGCTGACCGTTGAAGGAGTTGCCGCGCATGCGGGTGTCGACTTCACGACCGGCCACTCGGCTGTGCGTGAGATGGCGGGGCTGGTGGAAGAGATCTCGAGCTGGACCGACGTTGATACCGGCCGCACTTTGAACGTCGGAGTGATCGCGGGCGGCACGCGCTCCAACGTGATCGCCGCGAAGTGCAGAATCGAGGTTGACGCGCGTGTTACGACGATGGAGGATGCAGCCCGTGTCGAAGCGCTGTTTCGCGGACTGCGGACGCGCGATATGGCGTGCCGGCTGCGCGTGGAGGGGGGAATCAATCGTCCACCCATGGAACGCAGCGCCGGAACGGTTGCGCTGTTTCAGAGGGCGCAGCAGTTGGCTGCGGAGATCGGGCTTGAGCTCGCGGAGGCAGCGACAGGCGGCGGATCAGATGGAAACTTCACCGCCGCACTCGGCGTGCCGACGCTGGATGGGATGGGCGCGGTTGGCGGCGGGGCACACTCCGCGCAGGAGTATGTGGTGGCCAGCCATCTGGTAGAGCGAACCGCGGTGCTCGCTGGAATGATTCAGATCGAGTCGTAGCCGAGTTCGCGGAGCAGCTGCATGGTCGCGGCGAGGGGAAGGCCGACAACATTGAAGTAGTCGCCTTCAATGCGCGGAATCCACCGCGCCGCATAGCCCTGAATGCCGTAGGCTCCGGCCTTGTCGTAGGGTTCGGTACTGGCGAGGTATCGCTCCAGATCCTCTTCGGCAATGGACGCGAAGGTTACGTCGGTTGTCTCAAGGTGAGTGCGCTGCGTGTGCGGCGAGATGAGCGCAAGAGCTGTCTGCACCTGATGAGTGCGGCCGGAGAGCGCGCGGAGCATGCGTTCGGCGTCGGCACGATCCTCGGGCTTGCCCAACGCATCTGCGTCGATCGCAACGGTCGTATCGGCGCCAAGCACAAAAGCATGGGGATGGAGCACATGAATCGCCTGCGCCTTTTCAAGCGCCAACCGCTGGACGTATGCAGCCGGAGTCTCTGCGTAGCGGCGCGTCTCGTCGATGTGCGCGGGGATTACCTCGAAACGCAAACCGATCTGCGCGAGCAGCTCACGGCGTCGCGGGGATGCGGAGGCCAGAATCAGGCGCATCAGGCAAGCTCCTCCACCGCGATCGTCGTCTCCATCACATGAGCCTCGCGAGGGCGAAGCACCAGCGCGTTAGCGGCAGCATTCGCCGTCTCAATGCACACCATGCGGCGCCAGCCGTCGGGTTCCATGTCGGAAAGCGAGGCCGCCAGCGTTGCCCACGGGTTCCACACGACGGTGTTGTTCGAGTTCTTCTTCGTCACTGTCATGCGCCGGTGGAGTACCGGATCTTCTATGGTGATCGGCGCAGCGGTGTCGAGATAGAGACGATCCGTCTCGCCATGAAGCGTCAGCACCGGCTCGACCTGACGCCTGCGGCGGAAGTCCTCGGTCTTATCGAGATACTCGGCTCCTTCGAGCCCCTGGATGCGCGCGCGCTCCACATCGCCGACGTGAAGATAGGTGTGAAACGCCTCCCCCACATGCAATGGCGTGTCGCCATCATTCGCAACGGTAAGACGAAGATGCAGCGCGCGCCCAAGTGTCAACTGATAGGCCACCCGGAAGGCTTCGAATCCAAGCGAGCGGCTGAGATCCGTCGGCGCAAGCGAGAACGAAAGGTGCAGATCGTCGCCCACCAATGCGGCAAAGTCGAGCTGCCATGGCTCGATCCGAGCGAAGCCATGCGACGGCCCATCCGTGCGCGGGCTCTCGGGTGTGGCCGCACGCGCGCCAAACCACGGAAAGATGATGGGAATGCCGCCGTGGATCGCCTTGCCTGGTCGAAAGAACGATCGCTTCGACAGAAACAGCACCGGCTGCTGCTGCAGCGGCTGCCATGCGGCGAGGTGCGCGCCCTGCAGATAGATCTCGGCAGTGCACGCAGACGTCGTCACCCGCGCGCGTGTCAGGCCCGTATCGTCGTCGAAGCTCACAACTCCAGGAATCGCGAAGCGTTCGTTGAGCTCATCTGTAGTGTGCATCAAGAGCTTCCCTGTCCCATTGTTTCAGAATCCTGAGTTGGCCCATCGCAGACGGCCGTCATTTGAAGAAACGGTATACTCCGCGCATGTACCGTGCCCTGATGCTGGCCCCGCTCTTTTTGTCGCTCCCGCTTGCCGCTCAGACTCTAAATTCGCATCAGGTCAACCCTGACGGCTCGATCACCTTCCGCTACCAGAACCCCGGAGCCACAACGGTGACGGTCGACACCGATGCAGCCGCGCAGCCGCTTGCGATGCAGCGCGGCGACAAAGGCATGTGGAGCGTCACAACCCCATCCCTGCCGCCCGAGTATTACTCCTACACCTTCGTCGTGGATGATGTGCCTCAGCTCGATCCGGTCAATCATGCGGTAATACCCAACCTCGTCGGCCTCGCAGACAGCGTCCTCGTCCCCGGCCAGCCGCCGAAGCCCTGGGAGCTCACAGCCATTCCGCACGGCGACGTGACCCGCTACGTCTACACGACGCACATCGCAAAGAATCTTCCTGAGAACCAGGAGGCCTATCTGGTCTACACGCCTCCGGGCTATGACGCGCACCGCAAAGGCGGCTATCCCGTGCTCTACCTTCTGCACGGCTGGTCCGATGCGGAGACCGGGTGGATGGAGGTTGGCCGCGCGAACCTGATCCTGGATTCGATGCTTGTAGAAAGAAAGATTGTTCCGATGATCGTCGTGATGCCGCTTGGATACGGCAACTTTCATTTCGTGACCGGGACCTATGACGATGCATGGAACTATCCGACGCGGATCCAGGAGAATGTCGCTCTCTTCAGCCACATGCTTTTGGACGAGATCATTCCGGCGGTCGAGCGCGACTACAACATCGCACCCGGACGTGAGGACCATGCAATCGCCGGGTTGTCAATGGGAGGGCTGGAGAGCCTCACAGTTGGCCTGCACCACAGCGATGAGTTCGCCTGGGTCGGTGCCTTCAGCGCCGCCCTCGAGCACCATAACTTCAACGAAAACATTCCCGGCTTCACGTCCAGACAGGCGAATCTTCGTCTGCTTTGGATCGCGTGCGGCACGGGCGATGCGATACACATTGGTCCAACGCGCGAGCTCGTCAGTTGGGCGAAAGGCGAAGGACTTCCTGTTGTTGGCACGGAGACGACGGGAGGGCACGCCTGGCTGGTATGGCGCGACAACCTGCTGCAGTTTGCGCCACTGCTCTTTCGCTAGGCTTGTCGTTAATCTCCGGGCGTAATCTTTACCGCCTTGTCGTGCTCGAAGTCGATCGTCACAGGATGATTGTCGTTGTAGTAGGTGACGCTGCGGTCACCCACGTTATCCCCGTGCGGCGTGATGACCTGACCGAGCGCCATCATGGCCTGGTTCTCGCTCATGCCCAGCACCGCCTCATGCTTATCGATGTGCGCCCACACCGCAGGGCCCCAGTGCTTGTACAGCACATGTGGGTCATCGTAGAAGAAGATCTCATCGGTCAGGAAGTTATAGCTGCCTTCGTCGTAGTTGCCTACCGGTGTGGCGTAGAGCTGTTTCGGATCGTCTGACTTCGGCATCGTGAACGCCAGCAGCACATGCCTCTGTCCGGCAGCGATGCGCGCCACCGCGCGGCCTGTCTTCGGCGGGACCTGCTCGAAGACATCCTTGATCACCAGCGGCTCCGCACCCGCCAGGACGCCCACGGGGTGGTTATAGTCGACGTGTTTGCCGGTGTCTTTGTAGTAGTCCAGTTGGCCGCCGGCGCTTACCCAAATCGTCGTGCCGATCAGTTTGCGCTCATTGGCAAGCGAATCCGGACGCTCCTTGCGCAGAAAGACCGCATCGTCGGCGCTCAACGTCGGCTCCTCGTTCTGTCCCGGGCGCTGCACAACCATGTGCTGGTCTGCGTAATTCCTGTGGTGCAGATAAAGCAGCTCGCCTCCCACCGCGATCACCAGCACCGCCGTAAATCCCAACGCAGCCTTCAATCCGTTGGTCATCCGTTTCCCCTCCCTCACTTTGATTCTGTCAGGCCCCACCATGAAGCGCCAAGCCTCTAGAATTTTGCTGTCTGCCTACCTCACCGGCTCCTGCGCGCTCAGCTCCTTTTCGAGTGCGATCAGATCTTCGGCCTGCAACTTGTCCGCGCGGCGCAGCGCAGGGAAGAAGACGCTCCACAGACCGGTGACGGCCATGCTGGCGACGCCGCCGATGACAACCGCGCGCACCGCACCCCACCAGTGCGCGGTCAGGCCGCTCTCATATTCTCCGAGCTCATTGCTGGCGCCGAGGAACAGCCAGTTCACACTGGAGACGCGGCCACGCATCGGGTCGGGCGTGGCAAGCTGCAAAATGCTGGAACGGACAACGACGCTTACCATGTCCGTGGCGCCAGTGATGAAGAGTGCGATGCAGCTGAGCCAGATGTTTTTGCTGAGACCGAAGACAATCGTTGCCGCGCCAAAGCCCGCCACGCAAAAGAGCATCGTGCGCCCGGCGTTTCGTTTGATGGGAACCGTGACCAGCGCAAGCGAAACCAGCAGCGCACCCAGGCTTGGCATGGCGCGCAGTAGCCCCAGTCCATGGGGTCCGCGATGCAGGATGTCCGCCGCAAAGATCGGCAGCAGAGAGACCGCGCCGCCCAGCAGCACTGCGAACAGGTCGAGCGAGATCGAGCCCAGCAGCAATCGCGTATGCGCCACGTAGCGCAGGCCGGCGAACAGGGTGTGCAGTGTGAAGCCCTTCTTTTCGGCCACGCCGCGGGGCTTGATGCGGCTGAACAGAAGCAAAAACATCAACATGGTCGCCATCGTAAAGCAATACACTACGGGTGCCCCATTGATGCGCATCAGCCGGCCACCCAGCACCTCGTTCAGCCCTACCGTGAACAGCAGACCTCCGATCATCGGCCCTGTCGCATTGGCAATCTGAAAGATCGTCGCGCCCCACGTTACCGCGTTCACGAAGTGCTCGGCCGGCACCAGCGTCGGCACGAGAGCGCTCATCGCCGGTCCGCTAAAACAACGCCCCGTGCCGATGATGAAGAGCACACTGTAGATCCACCACACATTGGTCACACCGCTCATCGAAAACCAGAGCAGTGCAAACGACGCAAAGAACTGCACGGTATAGCAGATCAGGATGACTGTGCGGCGCTCAAATCGATCGGCCGTGTGCCCTGCCAGCAAGACAAAGAAGATGCCCGGCAGAAACAGCGCCAGACCCGTCGTTCCCAGCGCGAGAGCAGAGTGCGTCAGTTCATAGACCTGCCAGGCGACGCCGACCGCCTGCGCCTCCGCGCCAAGAATGGCCGCCAGGCGCGCCGCCGAGTAAAAGCGGAAGTCCCGGTGCTGCCACGCGATCGTGGCACTCAGCGTTCGTTCCTCGCCGTCGCTCATCTGTATCTATGCTGACATATCGTCTAGATCGCCGCTCCTCCGGCAACCGGCTATCATCAGTTCTGTGAATCCAGCACACGACAAAGCCGAACTGGGCTCGCTTCTGACCGAGGCCCGCAATCCCGCCTCCGAGCACCTCGACGAGCTCTCCACGCTTGACATGCTTCGCGTCATCAACGACGAGGATGCCAAGGTGGCGGGCGCTGTTCGTGCGGAGCTGCCGCAGATCGCGCGCGCGATCGAAGCCATTGCCGAGCGATTCCGCGGCGGCGGCCGTCTCTTTTACATTGGCGCCGGCACCAGCGGACGCCTCGGCGTGCTCGACGCCAGCGAGTGTCCGCCCACCTTTTCGGTATCTGCCGATCTGGTGCAGGGATTGATTGCCGGCGGCGACCGCGCGTTACGCCTCTCCAGCGAGCACTCCGAAGACTCGCCTGAACTCGGCGCGCAAGACCTCGCGGCTGCGGGCTTTGTGGCCCCGGACTCCTCCGGCAAAGCCAGGCCGGATACCCTGGTCGGCATCGCGGCCAGCGGCCGCACACCCTACGTGCTTGGCGCGATGGAATACGCGAAGAAACACGGCGCGTTGACCATCGGCCTAAGCTGCGTTCCAAACTCTGCGCTCGCCCAGGCTGCCGAGATCGCCATCACCCCGGCGACGGGTCCGGAGGTCCTGACCGGCTCAACACGTCTCAAGGCGGGCACCGCTACTAAGCTCGTGCTGAACATGTTGTCTACGGGTGTGATGGTGCGGACTGGCGCGACCTTCGGCAATCTCATGGTCAATGTCCGCCCGACAAATGCAAAGCTTGTGGACCGTGCCGAGCGCATCATCGCCGCCGCTACCGGCTGCGACCACGAAACGGCGGTGAAGCTGCTCGAGGACTCCCGCGACGAAGTGAAGGTCGCGATCCTGATGGGCCGCCTGAAGATCAGCGCGGCCGAGGCGCATCGGAAGCTCGAAACCTCAGATGGCTTATTAAGCCGCGCGCTGCAGTAGCCTGCTTCAGCAATCGCAGCTTAAATCAATCCTCTTTCGACTCGCCCGGCGTCTCTGGCTCAGCCTCAGCAGCCTTCACCACATTCTCCGGCTTCGACGACTCAATCTGCGCGGGCGCGAACGGGTGTGGTGCCTTCGGCCCTTCGCCGAGCTTCTCGCCGGCCGCTGCCATCGTCTTCCCTTCGAGCGCTCCTGCAACTGCGGAGTCCATCATGATCTCCGCAAACCGCCGCGTCTTCTTGTCCAGCTGCTCAATCGCCTTGCGGATGATCTTGTAGTCGCCGCCGGTGATCGATGCCTTCACCTCCAGCGCGGCGGCCTTGATCTCCTCATGTTCAACGGAGGTCAACTGCTGCCACGCTGGCGTCTTCTCGCCCTTCTCAACCGCCTCCAGGATCGTCTGCGCCTCATTCTTGGCCTCGATCACCTGTCGCGCCGTAATGTCCTCTTCCGCCTTGTCAAAGCTCTCCAGAATCATGGATTCCACCTGCTCATCGGTCAGGCCATAGGTGGGCTTCACCTCAACCTGGGCCTCTTTTCCGCTGCGCTGCTCGCGCGCGCTGACTTGTAAGATGCCATTTGCGTCGATGAGAAACTTCACCTCGATGCGGGGCAGCCCGGCAACCATCGGCGGAATCCCCTTCAGATCGAATCGCGCCAGCGAGCGGCAGTCCTTGGCCAGCTCGCGCTCGCCCTGCACCACATGGATCGCGACGTTCGTCTGCCCATCGACACCCGTCGTGAAATGCTCCGTCGCGCTCGCCGGAATCGTGGAGTTGCGTTGAATAATCTTCGCCACCACGCCGCCCAGAGCCTCAATGCCCAACGAAAGCGGCGTCACATCGAGCAACAGCAGATCGTCCGTCGCCGTGCTCGCCTCACCGGAAAGAATCTTCGCCTGCACCGCCGCGCCCAGCGCGACCACCTCATCCGGATTCAACTCTGTATGCAGCTTCTTGGCGCGCGCCTCCAAGTCGAACAACTTCGTCACCAGCGCGCGCACCGCCGGAATGCGCGTCGATCCGCCGACCATCACGACCTCGTCGATCTGCCGCGGCATCCGCCCCGAATCCTTCAGCGCCTGCTTCACCGGTCCGGCCGTCCGCTGGATCACCGGCGCGACTAACTGCTCAAACTGCTCGCGCGTAATCTCCCGCCGATACTGCTTCCCCCCTGCCAGCTCGAGCTGCAAGCGCGCCGCGGGCTTCGACGAGAGCTCGATTTTCGCCTCGATCACCGCCTTGCGCAGCGCCTGAATCACCTCCGGCCGCGCGCTCGCATCCGCGCCCAAATCGATACCCAGATCGCCGCGGATGTCATCGAGCGCGACTGCCAGCAACAGGTTGTCAATGTCGTCCCCACCCAGGTGTGTGTCGCCGCCCGTCGCGATCACCTCAAAGATGCCCTCGTGCAACTTGAGAATGGAGATATCAAATGTGCCGCCGCCGAGATCGTACACGGCAATCACGCCATCCTTGCCGCCGTGCAGTTTATCCAGCCCATACGCCAGCGCGGCCGCCGTCGGCTCGTTCACCAGCCGCAGCACGTCCAGCCCCGCGATGCGGCCCGCATCCTTTGTCGCCTGCCGCTGCGCGTCATTGAAGTAGGCAGGCACGGTAATCACCGCCTTCGTCACGGGCGCGCCGAAGAACCGCTCCGCATTGCGCTTCAACTGCAGCAGAATGTATGCGGAGATCTCCGGCGGCGTCAGCGTCAGCCCGCCGATGTTCAGCTTCAGGACCTCACCCGTCTTCAAGCCTTCGGCAAGGTGAAACGGAAACAGCTTCAACTCAGGCTGCACATCTTCGATATCGCGCCCCATCAGCCGCTTTACCGAATACACGGCGTTCGCCGGCTGCTTCAGCAGCACTTCGCGCGCGGCATTGCCGACGGCGAAGCCCTCCTTTGTCTCCTGCGCTGCTGAATCGACGTTGAAGGCCACGACCGACGGTACGATGGGCAACCCGTCCTCGCCGGGAATGACCTGTGGCGTCTCGCCCTCCATGGTGGCGACCAGCGAATTGGTGGTGCCCAGATCGATGCCGACGACACGCTGCTGTTGCTGTTCTTCCACAATCTCCTCTTCAAGGCACGCTTCCAGTGAAAGCGCGCCATCTTCTATTGTCCACCATCGAAAACGTATCTCCTCTATAGATGACGGAATCGCGAGGCCTGGTGCGGCGACCGGTGCGGCGACCGGGCCGCCTCTTGCGCGGGCAAGGCTCCATCACTGAAAATCCGGTCTATGTCCTCCAGCAAATCCGCGATCAAGACAGCCAGCGCCCCAGCCGCGATCGGACCCTACACCCAGGCCGTACGTTCGGGCGACCTGCTCTTCACCTCCGGCCAGATCCCACTCGACCCAACTACCGGGCAGATGGTCTCCGGCGGAATTACAGAACAGACCGAGCGCGTCCTCGCCAACCTGCAGGCGGTTCTCGAGGCCGCAAGCCTCAGCTTCGCCGACGTCGTGAAGACCACAGTCTTTCTAAAGAGCATGGGCGACTTCGCCGCGATGAACCAGGTCTATGGGCGCTTCTTCGCAGCAGAAGGCAGCATTGCTCCGGCGCGCTCTACCGTACAGGTTGCCGCGCTGCCCAAGGATGCACTCGTCGAGATTGACTGTATCGCCCGCGGCTAGCCAGACCAAACCCGAACAGCAGAAAAATGCGGCAGGCGATCAGCTTTGATCGCCTGCCGCTGAGTAGGGAGAACATCCGAGACGTTCAGGAGGAGCCTTAGAACAGGATGCGTCCGCCTACCTGGAGCTGCCGCATGCCCGCACCGGACGTGGTTGTACCGAAGCCTGCGCTTGTCAGAGACGCACTCGGATTATTCAGGTTGACGAAGTTGAAGACGTTCGTCGCCTCACCCCGGAACTGGAACTTTACCCGCTCATAGATGGTGAAGTCGCGGAAGATTGCGGCATCCACACTCTTATAGCCGGGCCCAGTGCCGGAGTTTGGCCGGATCACGCCATCCAGCCCCAGCGGACCGGCGCCTGCCGGGCAATCAGGCGTCGTATTTTCGCAATACGCAGCGGTATTGAACCAAACGGGCTGGTTCGGAAGACTCGGCAGGATGCGCTTGTAGGGCACATTGCCGACGACCTGGCCCGGGACAATGTTCGGACGATCGTTGTTGTCGCCGTCAAGGTTGTCGTCCTTGCCGCTGGTGATGTTGAACGGTTTGCCGCTGCGGATATTGGTAATGGCTGAAATCGTCCATCCATTGAGAATGGTCCGCGTGACGGGATTGAAGTGGCCGAAGTAATCCGGCTTCCACACAAACGCGATATTCGCCTGATGGCGCTGATCGTTGTCGGTGAGCTGCTTCTCCAGCCCCATGTTGTAATAGTCCTCCGGTTCAGTCGCGGCGCTGTTGCCGATGTTGCCCGTGGTCTGCAGCGAACCCGAGGCCATCGCTTTGCTCCAGATATAAAATCCGCGCACACTGAGGTGATGACTCAGCCGCTTGTCCACCGTCACCTGCATGCCGTTATAGTTGGTAGTTTGGCCGGCGGTCACTACATAGGCGTTGCTCATATACTTCGAGCCCACCGCCGGGTTCGCGCAGGTGGTTGTCGTCGCAAATGGAATGGCGTCGTACGGACGGCGGCAGTTAATGTCGCCGGTGGTATTCACCGCCGGGTTGGTCGTATCGATGATCGGCGCGTTGTTATCAACATAGAGCGGAATCTTGCGGCTGAACGCGCCGACATAGCTTACGCCCAGCGCGAGATTGTTGGTGAATTGCTGCTGGAAGCCGAAGTTCACCTGAACGTTGTACGGCCACCGCATCCCCTTCTGTAGAAATACCAGCGAAGCCGGCGAGACATACCGTGGATTCGCCTTGTCGTAGAGGTAAGGGAACGGCGAGACGCATCCCGCGAAGTCCGCACAGTCCGTGGAGTAGATGTGCTGCAGGCTGGCTACGTGTTTGAAGGCCCCCGTCTCGCGCACGGCGAATGGCTGGAAGTTCTGCGAGAGCATCCACTCGTTACCGCCGATGCTGTCGAAGAACAGGCCGGCGCCGCCATGGAAGACCGTCTTTCCCTGGCCATACGGGTCCCAGGTGAAGCCCAGGCGCGGAGAGATGTGGTTGTAATTGGTAGGGACGCCACCGTCCGGCACGCCGGGATCGCCGGGAAAGAGCTGCCCCAGCATGGCGTTCGGAGAGACCGTGGACTGCACGCCCGGTTCGAACACCGCAATGCGGCGCTGGGTGTCGATAGGCGCCGTCTGCACGTCGTAGCGAACACCCAGGTTCAGCGTCAGCCGCGGAATGATGCGCCAGTCATCCTGCAGGAACAGACCCCAGTTCCAGTAGTTTTCGTTGGCATCGTCCGGAGAGTCCTGGCCCATGGTGCTGGGCCGGCCGATCAGGAAATCAGCCATGGCAACGCCCGTCTGGATGTAGGTCGAGGCATTGGTGACCGTCGTGCTGCCAAAGCTGAAGGTGCCGTAGTTGTTCAACAGCGTCTCCAGCCGGTCGTGCTCCAGGTAGGCCTCGCCGCCGGCATTGATCGTATGCCGGCCGATGGTCCTGCTGTAGACATCACGCAGCCCGTAGACGTTATCACCGGCCAGCGGTCCGCTGATGGCGTTCGCCAGATGGAAGAAATTGGTGACGCTGATGTCCGGCAGGGACGGTACTCCCTGCACGTTGAGATCGGAGCCATAGTCGGCCAGCGACTTCGCCGGGTCACTGACGCGCCCTGCAATCATGCGCGTGTAGCTGAGCCACGCCTGATTCACGGCATGCGGGCTCAACGTCCAGACGTCACTGACGTTCGCATTCTGTTGCCGGTAGACGTAGTGGTTCAGCGCCCATGTCGGCATGTTGGAGCCCGAGGGCAGCGTCACGCTGTTGCCGTTCGATTGGTAGTAGTCCAGCGTGAACCGGTGCCTCGGAATGAACTGGAAGTCACCTTTGATCAGAAACTCATTGGTCAGGTTTGGTAGGCCAATGTTCGCGGAGTAGAGATTCAGCGAGGGGACAGGAGCTCCTGCTGTCGGCAAGGGAACGTTTTGCGACAACACGGCCTGTGCAACCGGATCCATCAACGCGACGAAATTCGGATCCAGGTCGGCGCGATTGCCCGCAATAGGAAGATGCGTCACAGGATCGCAGACGAAAAACACGCCGCCACCGATGTTTTTCCCATAGTTCTTGTCGTTGGTATTGATCGCCGTATTGCAACCCTTTCCAGAGGCCGGCGTCGGATCGGTAATAACGGTCGTCGGAGGCAGATTTTCTGAGAAGTCGCCGGTGCGTTGGCTCGCGTCCGGAACGGTTGTATTGAAGTTGCTCGGGTTGATCTCGCGCAATCCAGCGTAACTGCCAAAGAAAAATATTTGGTCATGTTTGATCGGACCGCCCAGCGTGGCGCCGAAGTAGTTGCGATGCAGGGGACTGCGCGTAGTGGAGTGGTAAGAGTTTGAGTTGAAATTTGTCTCACGATGGAAGTAGAAGACCGACCCGTGAACGGTGTTCGTTCCGGACTTCGTCAACGCCGACACAACCCCCGCGCCCGTGCGCCCGTATTCCGCGCTGAAGTTGTTCGTGTCCACGCGAAACTGGTCGATCGCGTCCGGATTCGGCAGAACGTTGCCGGTGTTGCGGACGCCCGTCATATTCAGGCCGCCATCCAGGTAGTACGTCACCTGCCCCACCATGTTGTCCGACGAGCCATTGATGATCACATGCTCCATCGGCAGGCCGATCGAGTTCTCATTGGAGGTCTGCTGCACGCCCGGAGCCATGCCCAGCAACGTATAGGCGTTGCGGTCAACGATCGGCAGGTTGTCGACCTCGCGGTTGTCGATCGTCGCTCCCAGTGTCGAGTTGCCGAGATTCACCAGTGGCACCTCTGCCGTCACCTCCACCACGGCCGTCTGCTCGCCCGGCTGCAGTGTGAAGTTCAGCGTCGCCTGCTGGGCCGCGGCCAGCACCACACCGTTCTGAACAAACTCCTTGAAGCCCGCGGCGTCCACCTTGAGCGTGTACGGCCCGACCGGCAGAAACTCGGCCCGATATTCGCCCAGGCCGTTGGTCTTGGTATTGCGGGTGAAGTTCGTCTGCGTCTGCGTAATCGTCAGGGTGGCATTGGGAATGACCGCGCCGGTACTGTCGGTGACGTTGCCGAACATCGTGGCCGTGGATAGCTGAGCGTGCGCGCCCAGGCTCATCAAGAGCCCGGTACACACTATCGCAAGGTTTCGCAGGAATCGGGGCATGGTGGATCTCCTCCAAAAGGACACGGAATCGCAGGCTTGATCGATTCTTTCTCTAAGGAAAATCGTTAGCCTGAGTCGAACAAACCCTACTACCTCGAACTGCCGCTTGGCAATGAATTTCGGGCCGTTTAAATCATTTTTGTGCGCGTCCAGACCGGGTTTCCGTATTTTTCGTTTGGAGTTCGAACCTTTGTGGAATGGAGCGTAAATCCGATAAAACCTACATTTTCAGTTGTTTTGGCCCGTACCGGGGCCGATTTTTCCTCATCGGGAAGCTGCATAGGTACGCTTTCGTTTGGACTACGAATCTTTAAGGCGTCCGGACCGGGACTGCTGCTCCGGCGGCCGTCAGAAGAGCAAGGAGCCAGCAATCGACCCCCGAGCATCCAATCTGCCAAAGGAGTTACCCATGCCTGACATTCCCGTCGCAGGTCCGCTCAGCGATGCCGCCGTTGCCGAGGACACCCACAAGGCCGGTCACCCCACCGCCACGCGGCCCGCACCAGCGCAGGCCGGAAAGGTCGCTCGCACCGAAGACGACTGGCGCCACCGCCTCACGCCCGAGCAGTATCACATCCTCCGCGAGAAGGGCACCGAACGCGCCTTCACTGGCGCCCTCGTCAACAACCACGCCGACGGCCTCTACCACTGCGCGGCCTGTAATGCTCCGCTCTTCAAATCCGAGACCAAGTTCGAGTCAGGCTCGGGCTGGCCCAGCTTCTTCGAGCCCATCTCGCCCGACGCCGTCCATCTGCACGAGGACAACGCCCACGGCATGCGCCGCGTCGAGGTCACCTGCGCCACCTGCGGCTCCCACCTCGGCCACGTCTTCCCCGATGGCCCCAATCCGACCGGCCAGCGCTACTGCATCAACTCCGCGTCACTTGACTTCGAGAAGAAGTAAAACCGGGACTGCGGTTCGTGGCAGCGCATCTGCCCACAATGAAAAGCCCTCGGCAATGCCGGGGGCTTTTGTGCATCAGCCCGAGATACGAGCAGCACGTCGACGACGACCGAAGCCGCCTTCGTTGTGCGCTGCCAGGTCCCGTCTGTTTTTCGAAGTTGCAGCCCTGCTTTACGCCGGCTCCGGGTTCCGCTGCTGGCGCCTCTCGGCATCCCGCTCCAGCAGCGCCCGTGTCTCTTCCAGGCTCAGCAGTTCGCCATCCACCAGAAACTCGTATTCGCCTGCGTTCTCAGGAACAGGAATCACGCTCTCGACAGTGTGGCCCCGCTTCCGAAGAGTCTCAACGATCAGCTCGGTATCGATCATGCCCGGACCTCGTAAAGAATTTCGCGCTGGAGCCCCGGGATTGCCTACCCCTTGACGATCTTGCCAGCCTTAATGCAGCTGGTGCAGACGCGAACACGCTTGGCAACGCCGTTGCTCACGGCCTTCACCGTCTGCAGGTTGGGATTCCAGCGCCGCCGCGTCACGTTGTGCGCGTGCGAAACATTATTACCAAACTGTGGCCCCTTGCCACAAAACTCACATACCTGTGCCATGACAGTCTCTCCAGCGGAACTTGTGTCGCAAACTCCCTCAGCAGCCGAGGCCCAAACCGGGACGTCTCGAAGACGTCTCCAGGGGGAGTGGTAGGCACGATTGGATTCGAACCAACGACCTCTACCGTGTCAAGGTAGCGCTCTAACCAACTGAGCTACGCGCCTAAAAGTGCGTACATCCTAGTGTATCGTGCCCGGCTCGGCGGAGCAATATCGAAGGTTTAGGCCTAATGCAGCCCCAAATGCGCGCTCATCCCCTCCAGGGTCTGGCCCTTCGTTTCAGGATAGATGGTCAGCACGGCGATGAACTGCAGCACCGTCATCCCGGCAAAGAACCAGAACGGCGCCGCCCGCGAATACGCTGCGATCACCGGAAAGACAGTCGCGATCGCCGCATTCATCACCCAGTGTGAGCTCGCTCCCAGGCTCTGCCCCTTCGACCGCACATTGGTCGGGAAGACCTCGCTCAGATACACCCAGATCACCGCCCCCTGGGAGATGGCAAAGAAGGCGATGAAGCCGACCAGCAGCGGCAGCAGCAGGTTCTGGTGCGAGTTTGTGCCATAGACCAGCGCCACTCCAGCGAGGCACAGCGCGTCGCCCGCGGCCCCGATCAGCAGCAGCGTCTTGCGGCCGATCTTATCGATGAGGCTGATGCCGATCAGCGTGGCGACCAGGTTTGCTGCGCCGATCATCACCGCCTGCACGCTCGACGAGACCGCACTGAAGCCCGCGCTCCGGAAGATGTCATTCAGGTAGTACAGAACCGCGTTGATGCCCTCGAGCTGATTGAAGAAGCCGATCGACACGGCGAGAAAGATCAGCAGCCGATACCGCCGCACGAACAGATGGTCATGCGCCGCGCTGCTCTCGGCCTCGAGCGACCGCCGGATCGCCTCCACCTCGGCCTCGGAGTCCGGCGCGCCCATGTCGAACAAAATCCGCTGGGCTTCGTCGATCCTGTTCCGCGACACCAGCCAGCGCGAGCTCTGTGGCACCGAGAACAGCAGCGCCAGGAACAGCGCCGCCGGCGCCACGCCCACGCCAAACTCCCATCGCCACTGCGCTGCGCCGGGCACAAGGTGCGCCACAATCGCATTCGACAGATACGCCAGCAGGATGCCGACGACAATATTGATCTGAAACATCCCCACCAGCCGCCCGCGCCACTTCGCCGGCGCCAGCTCCGCGATATACACCGGTCCCAGCACCGACGAGCCGCCGATCCCCAGCCCGCCCAATGCACGAAACGCCAGCAGACTCCACCATGGCCCGGCTAACGCGCATCCCGCCGCCGAAACCAGGTACAGCACGCCCATCCACCGCAGCGCCGACCGGCTGCCGATCCGCTGTCCCAGCCACCCGCTGCACATCGCGCCCACAATCGTCCCGTACAGCGCAACCGCAACCGTCAGTCCCTTCTGCGCCTCGGTCAGCGCATAGTGAATCTGCAGCGCATGGGTCGTTCCGGCGATCACCGCCGTGTCAAATCCAAACAGCAGCCCGCCCAGTGCACCCGTCATCGCACTGCGTGCCAATAACCAGACAGCCCGCCTCTGGCCTGTCCTCATGCAGCCACCTCACTCTGCGCCTGGACCTTGCGCAGCGTGATCCACGCATACTGCGCCGCGGAAAGCGGTGCAATCACGGCCACCGCGCGCAATAGCCAGCCCGTCACTCCATGCAACGCCAGATGCGGCGCCACCTCAATGGTCATCACCAGCAGCACCGTCAAAATCTGCAGACCGGTATTCAGCTTGCCCAGCCACGTCGGCCGGAAGTCCCGCAGAATGTTCGTCACATACAGCAGCGTCGAGATCAGCAAAATCCCAAGGTCGCGGCTGAAGACCAGCACCGTCACATAGCGCGGAATTACGCCCACATGCGTCAACACCAGAAACAGCGTGCTCAGCAGCGCCTTGTCGGCAATCGGATCGAGATACTGCCCCAGCGTCGTCCGCTGCTTCAGCGCCCGCGCCAGCAACCCATCCATCCCATCCGAGAGCCCTGCCAGCCACAGCAGCACAAACGCGAAGACCCAGTGCCGGTCCAGAATTTCAATCACCAGAAAGGGCACCGTGAACAGCCGCAGCATGGTCAACATGTTCGGTGCGGAGCGAACTTGTCGTAAGTCAGTCACAGATCGGTCACGGGTGGGTTGCGGCTCATCTTGCTGCAGTCGATTCCAGATGGTAGCTGATTTGTCGTCGTCAATCTACGACCGCATTGGTCTTGCTTTCGCTTCTTATCGCGCCGTACACTAAGAATGGCCCAAAATCCACGCAGAACCTGCGTTTCGGCCGATCCTCCTATGCTGCGTCTCACCAAAAAAGCGGACTACGGCCTGATGGCCCTGAAGTACCTCGCCGAGCAGGCTGAGGATGGCCCGTTCGCGCGCTCCGCCGGCGCCGCAGCCTCCGCCAAAGCTATCGCCGAGGCCTATCACATTCCGCCGCAGCTTCTCGCCAAGATTCTGCAGACGCTCGCCCGCGCCGGTCTCCTCGTCTCTACCGCCGGCACCAACGGCGGCTACGCGCTCGCCCGTCCGGCCAGTCAGATCAACGCCTTCGAAGTCATCCGCGCCATCGACGGCCCCCTGTTCATCACCAGCTGCATCACGATTCACGGCACCTGCGACCTGCACGGCACCTGCACCATCAAAGAGCCGTTACGCAAAGTCAACGACAGCATCAAGGACATGCTGAGCGAACTCACCATCGCGGACCTGGTCGAACCCGCGGACGATTCGCAGGCCCCCGCGCCCGTCGCCAGCGGCCTCGTCACCATCGCCTTATAAAATTGTCATCCTTCCGCGTAGCGGGAGGACCTGCTTTTCGCATCTCGAACCTCGCATCTCGTTTAGGAGCACATCATGGCTGAGACCCTCGGAATGAACGTCACCCACACCAACGAGCCGCTGCCCAAGGGCGTCAAGCTGCCCATCTACATGGACAACCACGCCACCACGCCGCTCGATCCGCGCGTGCTCGAGGCCATGATGCCCTACCTCACCGGCATCTTCGGCAACGCCGCCAGCCGCAACCACAGCTTCGGCTGGGAGGCCGAGGCCGCCGTCGAGCGCGCCCGCGAACAGGTCGCCAAGCTCATCGGCGCCACCGCCAAGGAGATCATCTTCACCTCCGGCGCCACCGAGTCCAACAACCTCGCCCTCAAAGGCATCGCCGAGATGTATCGCGAGCGCGGCAACCACATCATCACCCAGGTCACCGAGCACAAGGCCGTGCTCGACACCTGCAAGAAGCTCGAGAAGCAGGGCTTCCGCATCACCTATCTGCCCGTGCAGGCCGACGGCCTCATCGACATCGAAGACCTCAAGCGCGCCATCGTGACTGAGGGACCGGACAAAACCATTCTCGTCTCCATCATGTACGCCAACAATGAAATCGGCGTCATCCAGCCCATCCGCGAGATCGGCGCGCTCTGCCACGAGAAGGGCATCCTCTTCCACACCGACGGCGTCCAGGCCGTCGGCAAGATTCCCGTCAACGTCCTCACCGACAACATCGACGTCATGAGCCTCTCCGGCCACAAGATCTACGGGCCTAAAGGCGTCGGCGCGCTTTACGTTCGCCGTCGCAATCCGCGCGTGCAGATCGCCGAGCAGCAGAACGGCGGCGGCCACGAGCGCGGCATGCGCTCCGGCACGCTCAACGTCCCCGGCATCGTCGGCCTCGGCGCCGCCTGCGAGATCTGCCAGAACGAGATGGAAGCCGAGGGCAAGCGTGAACAGGAGCTCCGCGATTACCTGCGCGCCAAGCTCGAAAGGTCACTCGACTTCGTCCACCTCAACGGCAACATGGAGCACCACCTTCCCGGCAACCTGAACATGAGCTTCGTCTACGTCGAAGGCGAATCGCTGCTGATGGGCATCAACGACATCGCGGTCAGCTCCGGCTCGGCCTGCACCTCGGCCACGCTCGAGCCCAGCTACGTGCTCAAGGCCCTCGGCCTCGGCGACGACGTCGCGCACAGCAGCATCCGCTTTGGACTAGGCCGCTTCAACACCAAGGCCGAAGTCGACTACGTCTCCGACAAGATCATCGACGTCGTCTCGAAGCTCCGCGAGCTCTCCCCGCTCTACGAGATGGTCAAAGAAGGCATCGATCTCTCCAAGATCGAGTGGGCCGCCCACTAGACTTCAGTCGATCAAGAGAACAAGAGGCGCAGCTTCGGCTGCGCCTCTTTTTTTGGTGACGTCTCTCTTTCCTCCCCCGGGCTGCTCTTTCCGGCCTTGATTGCGGCCGGATATCCGCCAAACACGGAAATACACAAACCGCGCACGCCGAACCCGAACCCCAGCCTTGGCCACTTTCGTTTACACGAGTGTTCAGTCTCTGGTTACTAAAAGTTTTTAACGGATCGTCGTGGTCTGAGATAAACAGAGTCTTCAGTCACCTTCACTAGTTCACAGCAGCCAGTTTCGTAGGAGACAGGATGACGAGGTCGTCATCGTGAGGCCCGATACACCTAATTACGGGAGAATTGCTATGAGAATCCGCACAACCATCCTTGCTGCCGCTGCCCTGATGATAGGGTTCTCGGCGGCCCAACAGGCGCTCGCCGACACCGTCTATAACCAGCCAGTTGCTCTCAATTATGGCTACTTCTCCGACAGCATGAGCGGGTTCACCGCGTATGACAATTTCACCCTGAGCGCTGGCGCCACGATCACCAGTGTCGATTGGGCTGGAGAGGGCGGACTCTATGAAACTCCCGCTCCGACCTCCTTCACGATTAGCTTCTACTCCGACAACGGTGACGCCCCGGGAACATTCCTTGGCTCGACTGTCGTCGGCGATGGGAGCCCTGTGGGCATCGGCACTGATTCGAACGGCGAAGCCTACGGCTATTCCGCCGATATCAATCCGTTTACCGCAGCGGCCGGCACGCAATACTGGATGTCGATCTTCGATAACGACACGGATAATTACTGGGCATGGGAGACCGGCACCGGCGGCGATGGCCTGGTGATCTCGATCGACGACTCTGGCGCTGTCTATGCCAGCAGCGATGATCTGGCCTTCAGCCTGAACAGCTCACCTTCCGCCACACCGGAGCCCTCCAGCCTGATTCTGCTCGGCACCAGCCTTCTCGGCGCCGCCGGAATCGCTCGCCGCAGATTCCTTCGCGGCTGAATCTCCACCTCCACAAAGGCGCAGCTCCGGCTGCGCCTTTTCTTTTGCGAGCGCTCGTCTTTCCCTTCCCGGATCTGCCCTGCACTGTCTCTTTGCGGCAAGCTCGCCGCCCGTGAATAATGGGCGGGTACCTCTGCCACGACCCCAGAGCCACACGTTGATTCAAGACCACACTACGCACAGTCTGCCGAAGGAACGCCGCCTTCCCGAGCTGGACTCCGTGCGCGGACTCGCCGCTCTCTCGGTCGTCTTTCTGCACTTTCATGACATGTGGGTCCCTGTCAATCGGCACGCCCTTCCGCTCTGGGACAGATTCGCACTCACGGCCCTTCGCCCTCTCTACTGCGGCTCACAGGCTGTGATGGTCTTCTTCCTGCTCAGCGGCATGGTGCTCTCCTTTCCGCTGCTTCGCGGCAAGCAACAGCCCTATCCCCGCTATCTTCTCCGCCGCACGCTGCGGATCTATGGTCCCTATCTCATCGCCATCGGCCTTGCCATGGCCGGAGTCGCCTTCTGGCATACCCATCCCGGCTACCGCAACGCCTGGTCGGCCGATGACTGGACGCACCCGCTCACCCGCCACCTGGTCCTTCAGCATCTCCTCTTCCTCGGCGCCTACAACACCCAGCCCTTCGACTTCGTCATCTGGACGCTCGTCCACGAGATGCGCATCTCCATCTTCTTTCCGCTTCTCTTCTGGCTCGTGCAAAGACTGCGCCTCTGGGGATCGCTTCTCTTCAGCGCGGCCATCGCCTTGGGCGTCTTTGCCATCGTTCCCGCCAGCTCGACCGTATCCGCCCGCTACAGCTACCCAATGACCCTCTTCTACGCGACCTTCTTCGTCGCCGGCATCCTTCTCGCCTCGCGGCTACAACTCGTCGAGGCTCTCTGGAGGCGCCTCTCCGTTGCCTCACGCTGTCTCCTGTTCATCGGCACGCTGCTTCTCTACTCCTACAACGATCGCGCGGTCGGCGCCGTCGTCGACAGGGTCCTTCACGCCGGCAGGTACGGGAACCGCTACCTCATGGTGGAAGATCTCCTCACGCTCGTCGCCGCGGTCGGTTGGATCGTCATCGCACTCAACTCGCCGCTGGCCGGCAAGATCCTCAGGAGCCGGCCCTGTCACTTCCTCGGCCGCATCTCCTACAGCCTCTATCTCATCCATCCCCTCGTTCTGCTGACGATTACGTCCGCCCTCGGCACACGCCTCTCTCCGTGGATTCAGTTCCCTCTCTACATCGCAGGCGCTCTCCTCGCAGGCTGGCTGTTCTGCCTGCTCGTGGAAGAGCCGTGCATCCGGCTGGGCCGCAGCCTCTTTTCAAACAAGAGAGTCCCCTCCCCCGGCGTCAGCTCATCTCCCGCATGATCGGCTGGAGTACGCGAGACCTCATCCGCGTCCGCTTACGTCCCGCTCTCCAGAGCCTCAATCCGTTCTCCCATCTCCCGCACTATCCGCTCCAGTTCCACAACCCGCTCCGCCAACCCGCTGGCTGCAGCGCTCGCCTCGTGCAGTACCACCGCCTGCGCAGCGACCATACCCTCCACATTCCCTCCCAGCCGATGCATCCACCGGCTCTCGCGCGCGCCCGGCAGCCTCGCCATCTGCATCACCAGCGGGGCCGGCGAACCATCCTGCTCCTGTCGCGCCGCCATCCGTTCCAGCGCCGATGTCACCGCTGCCGTATCGTCGAAGCCGTACATCCGCTCCGCGCGTCCTCGCAGTTCGGCCGCCGTCTGCGGCACGCGTAACAGCAACAGGCAAAGCGCCGCCACCTCCGGCCGGCGCAGCGCCAGGCGGTCGTACATCCGGTGCTCAAACTTTGATACCCGCGCATCGGCCAGCACCCGCACCAGTTCCAGCGTCTCCAGTTCGAACAGCGCCGTCCGCACCTCGGCCTCGCTCAACTCCATCACTGGCTCCCGGCTGCTCTTCTGGTTGCACGCATTCACCAGCGCATTCAGGCTCAGCGGATAGTACTCCGGCGTGGTCATCTCCTTTTCCATCAGCGAGCCGAGCACCCGCACCTCAACCGCACTCAACGTCAACATGAACTCATGCTATCGAACACCCCGTGGCCCGGATGAGCAGGGGGCTTTAGCCCCCTGAATACCCGTCCACGAATAGGGGGTTTAGCCTCGGCTGTCGAAGCCGCTTGGGCCGGAGCATTTTTCCTGAAGACGTACTCCGGAGCCGGAACTGCCCGCGCCGCTTTCCCGCGAAGAAAACGGCTTCGACCCCTGTCGCCAGGGCCATAGCATCAGGAAAAATGCTCTACTATGGCGATGTCATGCCCCAGCCGCGCCTGAAGTACTCGTCAAAGGTCAGAAAGAGAAACATCCCGGTTCACATCGTCTTCTGGCTCTTCGTTCTCGGCCTGCTCTACCTCTTCTACAGGGCGCTCTCCTGAACTCTATCCGGATCTGCCGCTCCGCGTGTGCCGAATCCAGTTCCAGATCGAGAACCCGCTCGCAACCAGGCATAGGGCAATAAATCCGGTCATACTCCAGCGGAATGGCGCGGAGTGCACCACCTGCAGCACGCTGGGCCCGAACCTCACCGCCAGCCAGGCCAGCAGCGCAAACCGCGCCCCCCGCGCGCAGAAATTCGACACCAGGATCTCGATCAGCGAGCGATCGAGTGCGCCTGCGGCCGCAATCACCAGCGAGTACGGAAACGGGGGCGGCGCCAGTCCCCCCAGCACCACCGCCAGCCACGCCCGGTGCGTCACCCGCTTGCTCAGGCTCTTGTAGCGCTTGTCTCCCGCCAGCTTGCGGATCCCCCGCTCGCCCACCTTGCGCGCCACCAGCGCCAGCACCAGTGCTCCCAGCGTTGACCCCGCCGCCGCCGACAGCACATACCACGGCGCGCCATGATGCCTCTGCGCCACCAGCCACACCACCAGCAGGTCGTTCCCAAACGGCAGCACCAGAAACGATGAATCCAGGACGCCCATCAGCAACGGACCGAAGTACCCGATATGCAGAAAAAACACCAGAAGAGGGTGAAAGAACTTCACAGAGGGGCCTTTGCCGGCAAATTTGAACCTTCTGTAGAGATGCGATTTTCCCGTCCATATGCCCGGAAGTTCTTGACACAGGGACTACAATGAAATCAGGCCCGCTGTTCTGGACCTCGACGGATGCCGGCCCTTTTAAGGGCGAGCCCCGCACCTGAAGTCCAAGCCTAAGTCTCGATATCTGAAGACTTTGCGCAAGAACAGGGGGAGGGGAGGGGCTGCCCACACTCACAATCCACCTCCCGCACCGAATCGGTCGGAGTTATCATCTAAAAGACAGGACAGGTCTACGGAAATAAAAAGCGAGATAGAGTTACCGGAAACAAAATCGAGGAACCATCATGGCATACAGTGACAAGGTTGTTGACCACTATGAGAACCCACGCAATGTGGGTACCCTCGACAAGAGCTCCAGTGAGATCGGTACCGGCCTCGTCGGCGCCCCCGAGTGCGGCGACGTAATGCGCCTTCAGATCAAGGTGAATCCGGAGACCCAGGTCATTGAGGATGCGAAGTTCAAGACCTTCGGCTGCGGCTCGGCTATCGCCTCCAGCTCGCTCGCTACCGAGTGGGTCAAGGGCAAGACGGTCGACGAGGCGCTGAAGATCTCGAACACGGACATCGTCAAGGAACTCTCGCTTCCGCCGGTCAAGATTCACTGCTCGGTCCTCGCCGAGGACGCCATCCACGCCGCGATCAGCGACTGGAAGAAGAAGAACGGCGTCACGGAAGGCGCTCCCGTAGCGGCGACAGCGGCCAACTAAGCCGGCAATACCCGGGTGCCCCATCCTCGGCGCCGCTTTTTTGCGCGACAGGGTGGGGTTCCTTTATCTCCGGCAGCAAAAGAACGAAATGGCCAGCACACTTCTCCAACCCGGAACCGCTGCACCCAGGCCCGGAGCCTCGGCTCCCGCGGCAAAGGATCCCTTTGCCGGGATGACGCTGCTCACCGCCGAAGGCCAGCAGCCCCGTGCCAGGACCGCGGTCGAGATTACGAAGAACGCGCTCAAGCGCATCCGCATCGCGTTGGCAAAAGAAGGCATCTCGCCGGACCAGGGCGGGCTCCGGCTTGGTATTCAGGGCGGCGGCTGCTCCGGGCTCAGCTATAACATCCGTTTCGACACGAAGCCGCGCGAACGCGATCGCGTCTTCGTCTTCGGCGAGGGCGTTGAAACCCCCAACGACCCCAGCGGCGCAAAGCCCATCCGCATCTTCGTCGATCCGAAGAGTTTTCTGTATCTCGCCGGAATGGTGCTGGATTTTGAAGAGAGCCTGATGCGCCAGGGCTTCAATTTCATCAATCCGAACTCGACAAAATCCTGCGGCTGTGGCTCAAGCTTCTCCGCTTGAGATTCACTCCGCCGTTGTCGGATCGATGATTCTCCGCACATTCTGAACTGAATTCGCTGGGAATCCGCCCATCTTGGCGTGTTCGCGAATCATCTCTTCAGTTGGCGAGTTGTAGATGCAGTAGACCTTGTTGTCGGTCACGAAGGACTCGACCCACTGGATCTCCGGCCCCTGGCTTCTCAAAACGTCGCACGACTTCTGCGCAATCGCCTTGAACTCCTCCGTCGACAGCTTCCCTGCACCTGGGATCTCGCGCTCGATGACAAACTTCGGCATAAGTTCGCTCCTGATGAATTTGGTGTTTGGCCATTCGCAGCAGCAGAACCGCAGCACGCAAAGACTATATGCGGGTCGCTGACGCAACGTGGAATACCCGAGTACCCTTAACTACGCATGAGCCACGAAACAGAAAATAGTTACTTCTCCCAGTTCGGTCTTCCGCGACACCTTAATGTCGATACGGCAGCGCTCGAGAAGGCCTTCTACTCTCAATCGCGAAAGCTGCACCCCGACCGTTTCGCCTCGCGCCCGCAATCGGACCAGGAGGCGGCGCTCGCTGCGAGCTCGCGATTGAACGATGCTTATCGTACGCTCAAGGACCCCATCGCGAGAACCGAATACTTACTCTCGCTCGAAGGTATTCAACTGGAGGAGCAATCTCGTGCAGCGACGGATGCGGCGCGCGCGAGTGGTACGGAGAAGAAGCAGGTGGCGCCACCCGATCTGCTCGAAGAGGCCTTTGAGCTGAACATGCAACTCGAAGAGATGCGCATGGCGCGCAAGATGGGCGAGGATGACCCAGCAACCCGCACAGACCTCGAAGCTGCGCGCATGAAGTTCACGGCGAGGCTCAACGATGTGCAGTCTCAGCTGGAAGATCTTTGGTCGCAGTGGGACGCAGCCGAAGACGCCGACGATAGCGCTGCCAAAGATACTGCCAAGCAGGGGATGGTCGCGTTGCTCAACCGTCGCAGCTACATCCGCAACCTCGTCCGCGACGTCAACGCGGCGCTGGAGTAGGCGTCTCTCTGTTGACTCCGTGGGCTCTGCGCCGGAGCATCAAAAGCTTTCGCACCACATGATCGGATAACCATCAGAAATGCGTCTCCGCTCGCTGCATACTCTTGTCGCCCTCGCGCTTCTCACCCTCCCGGTCGGCGTTCGTGCGCAGACCGGGACACAAAACCCCGATTGGACCACACCACTCGCACCCTTCCGCATCGCCGACAATCTCTACTACGTCGGCAGCCGCGACCTCGCCGTTTATCTCATTACCACTCGGCGGGGCAACATCCTCATCAATGCCGGCCTCGAGAGCTCGCCGCCGCAGATTCGCGCCAGTGTCGAGAGGCTCGGCTTCCGCTGGACGGACACGAAGATTCTGCTCAACGGTCAGGCGCACTTTGATCACGTCGCGGGCGCCGCCGAGGTGCTGCGCCAGACGCACGCAAAGAATTTCGTCATGGAGCACGATGCGCAGTTGATGGAGGCCGGGGGCGCCACCGACTTCGCCCGCAAGAGCGACGGCATCCGGTCGTATCCGCCCGCGCACGTCGATCGCATCCTGCACGATGGCGACACGGTTTCGCTCGGCGATCCCAAACACGGCGGCGTTGTGCTCACCGCACGCAAAACCGCCGGCCACACCCGCGGATGCACCACCTGGACGCTGCGCGTACATGTCCCGGGGGAACCAGCGGGCAAGCTTCGCAACGTGGTCATCGTTGGCGGCTTCGCAGCATTACCCGGCTATCGTCTCGTCGACGCACCCGGAGATCCCGCGTCCTACCCCGGCATCGCCAGCGACTTCGAGCACACCTTCAGCACGCTGCACGCGCTTCCCTGCGACATCTTCCTCGGCGCGCACGGCAGCTACTTCAACCTGCTCGCCAAGCTCGCTCGCATGCCTAAAGAAGGCGATGCCGTGTGGATCGATCCTGCCGGTTACCAGCGCGCCGTCGCAGAGGCACAGCAGGCCTTCGAGACGGAGCTGCATCGCCAGCAAGCTGCGGCACACTAAGCCGGCAGCAGTGCTTCGAGCCGGGTTAGATGATGCAGGTCGTGGCCGGCCATCACTTCAACCAGCGTCCACAGCGTCTCCTCGCCGCGCTCCGGATGCGTGACTGGGCGGCGTCGATCGGCTTCTGTCAGCGAACTGACAAACGCGACGTTCCATGCTCGCAGCGCTTCGAAGGTCTTGCGCGCCGCGGCATAGGTGTATGCGTCGTAGCACCGCGCCCAGGCGTCCTGATCGAATGGCTGAATCACCGGGTGATCTTCGCCGTAAACCTGCCGCAGCCGCCAGCTCCACGCGATCTCGCAGTCGGCAAGATGAGCCACGATTTCGCGGACGCTCCACTTGTTCGGCGCCGGACGCATCTCGATCTGCTCCGGTGTCAGCGCGTCTAAAATTCGCGCGAGCCGCGCTGGCGTCTCGGCGATGATCTGCTGCGGATCGCGTCCGGCCAGCTCGGCTGCATAGGGCACTGGGCTCACGCTGTGCCCTCGGCTGCAGGTGCGCTGTGTTGCGCCCACGGATCATAGCTGCCGATCCACCAGATGTGTCCTTCAAGATCGCGGCAGCCGAAGCTCTTGCCTCCGTGGGGCGGCGAGGTGAGCTCCTGGACGATCTCTCGCCCGTCCGCCTTCACACGGTCGTACAAGGTGAGGCACTCGGCGTCCGTTACGACCAGGTACAGCGCCGCGGTCTCACGGCCGCCGGTCTCGTCCAGCTCGGCCCAGAAGTTTGCAGATGCACCGCCGTTCGAGGCCGATCCAAGCATCAGCATGCCGCCGCCGTAGGTCAGTTGCGCGTGGGCGACGGTGCCGTTCGGTCCTTCGTAGATGGCCTGTCTGGTAAAGCCCAAGACGCGCTCCAGCCAATCGATGGCCGCGTGCGCGTCCTTGTAACGAAGGCCCGGAATAATCGTCGATCCGTGGATGCTCATGGCTTCCATACTGCCACGTTCTGGCTTGGCTGGCCGAGTAGAGCGGCGCGGTGGACAGGGTACCCCCCTCCCCCCTTATTTTGCGCAAAGTCTTCGAACGAAATAGTTTAGGTCCGGACTTCGGTGTGTGCTGAGGCTCAAAGATCGGCTTAAGAAGAACCGCCCGGCGTGTGCCGGGCGAGGGTGTCTCTACAGATCTATTGTAGTGGGTGTGTCAAGGGTTTGGACCGGTCGGCGACGTTTTAGCGGCCGGGTGGGGCGGGGACCATGACGGCGTTGGGGTCGACTTTGGGGATGCCGAAGTGGCCGCTGAGGTGGACGAGGTCGAGGGGGCGCAGAAGGCCGGAGACCTCGATGACGTTCATCTGGCGGCGGGCGCGGACGAGGACGGTGACGCCGTCGATCTCATCGCCCTGGAAGTGGAACCACATGTCGGTGATGGGTTTTGCGGGTTCGGTGGAGGCGCGGGGGCCGGCGTTCGATTCGACCAGGTGCTTCCAGCCGGCGGCGGCAAAGTCGTGGCGCAGCGCGGCAAGGTTCTCTGGGATGTAGAAGGCGGACTCGTGGTAGCGGAAGCTCTCAAAGGTGATGCCGTTGAGCGAGGCGACCGGCTCTTCGCCGAGCATGCTCTCCAACATGCCGCGATCGAAGGTGACGGCGGTGTGCGTGGCGGGTACGGAGGCAATGCCGGCGAGCGCGTCGGCGACGCCCGGCGGCTCCAGCGGTTGGTTGTCCTGCGCTCGAGCGAAGGACGCTCCTGCAAGCAATAGGGTTCCGGCTAGAAGAGACGGCATCAGCAGGCGCAGCTTCATTGGGGTTCCTCGCTCCCCCTTCAGACGCGAGTTGGAGGGGAAAGTTCTGTCTGGAAGAGCGTTTTGGCGGAGCTGGGCGTTCGCAGGGGCCGGGGCTAAAGCCGCGATTCAGGAAGCGATCTTTCAGGGGGCTGAAGCCTTCTGCTCATCCGGCTGGGGATTTATCCGGCTACGGGTCAGCCGGCGGGTTATTCAGCTTCGAGTTTGGGGCTATGAGTTTCGCGTTTCGCGTTTCGAGTCGCGAGTTTTTGGGAGCTAACTAGCGCGGAGGGCTGGGCGCGAAGTAGCCTTTTTGGGCGCTGACGATGTAACGCGGATCGAGCGCCTGCAGATAGATGGTGCGGAAGCTGCCATCCTGCTTGAAGTCGGCGGGAACATAGACGAGCGAGTACTGGCTGCGCAGCTCCTCTTCGATGTTGTGGAAGCCGTTGGAGACGTCTTCCATTGCGGAAGGATAGAAGGCATGGCCGCCGGTGGCGTCGGCGATCTCTTTCAGGACATCGTCGCCCTTGTCTCTGCTGGGGCCGAAGTCGGTGCTGATGGTGTAGACGATGGTCTCGGCGCGCTGGCACATCTTGATGGCGTCGGACTCGTAGGCGCGGCTGTAGTCGTCGTCGCCGTCGGAGACGAGGACGATAGCCTTGCGCACGGGGAAGTTCTGCTGAAGGGTGAGCATCTGGTCGCGGCAGGTCTTGTAGAGCGAATCAAAGAGTGCGGTGCCGCCACCGGGGCGCAGCTTGCGAATGCCGGTGTCAAGCAGATCGATGCGATTGGTGAAGTCCTGCGAGATCTCGGTTTGGACGTCGAAGCCTTCGACGAAGGCGCGGTCTTGAGGGCGAAGGACCTGGAGGAGAAAGTCGGTGGCCGCCTGCTGCTCAAACTGGAAGCGCTGGCGGATGGAGGTGGAGGTGTCCAGCATGAGACCGACACGCAGCGGAAGGTTGGTCTGTTGGACGAAGTTGATGACGCGCTCGGGCGGACGGCCGTCGTCGAGCAGGCCGAAGTTCTGCTGCTGCAGGCCGGTGACGAAGTTGCCGCGATGATCGGTGACGGTGAAGATGAGGTCGACCTCGCGGGAGTAGACGGTTAAGTTCGGCACGGGCGGCGGCGGCTCATTGCGCGGCTGCAGCGCGGGGGCGGTGGGATTCTGCGGAGTCGCCTGCTGGGGCGTTGCGGAAGACTGGGCTGGGGGAGCGGATGTGGCCGGTGTGGCCGCGGGGGTTTGCGGAGATTGGGCGGGCGGCGGAGGGGTGGGCGTCTGCGCGCTGAGATTGCAGGAGATGGAAAGGAGAAGGCTCAACCCCGCGATCGCGGCGGCGCGACCAAGCAGAGTAAGCCGGGAGGAGATCGTCACAGAGCCCATTTTATCAATGGACGAGCATGGGGCGCCGATGGAGAGCAGTGCAGGCATCCGGGAGCGCAATGCCTTCGGAGATCAGGAACTTGGGAAGGAGTTGGGGAGTTGGAGATTGGATGGGCGAGTTATCGGGTGTAATGGAACGGTGATTCTAACGGCACAGATTCCGGGTGAGTTGGTGGAGCGCGGTGGTGTGGCGCTGGAGTGGGAGCGGATGCGCGAGCGGTTGGGTGTGGGTGCGGGGTCGGTTTTGGGCAGAAATGTGGTGGTGGGGCTGGAGCCGAGTGGGGATGCGGTGTGGGTGGGCGAGCAGCAGCAGCGGACGGAGGAGATGCGAAGGCTGGTGGCGGCGGGTAAGGCATTTGATTTCAAGGGGATCATGGACCCTGAGGAGATGCTGGAAAGGGCCCGGATTGAAGGTGCGGCGCTGGAGGCGAGTGAACTGTTGACCCTGCTGAACCACGCAAACGTGGTCGAAAAGTGGCGAAAAGTTGTGGTTACGAATGCGGTTTTCGGTGGTGAAACGCGTGGTTCGATTGTGGAGCTGGCTTCGATTGCGGGGCTGTCGCGGATTGCTGAGCTGTCGCGGCCATTGCTCGAACGGGAGCTGGGTGGGTTGGTGCGGGCGCTGGAGGGCAAGATTGAGCCGGATGGGAGCCTGGCGGACGATGCGTCGCCGGAGCTGGCGAGGATACGGCGGGCGCTGGCGCGACAGCATCGGGTGATTGAGGAGAGTCTGCGCAAGGCGCTGGCGAGCTTGAGCGAAGGAGGGTCGACTCAGGGGGATTTGATTACGGTGCGGGGCGAGCGGTTTGTGATTCCGGTGAAGGCCGAGTTCAAACGCAAGCTGCGCGGGATTCTGCACGGGTCGAGCTCCAGCGGGCAGACGGTGTATCTGGAGCCGATGGAGACGGTGGACGAGAACAATGAGCTGGCGCGGCTGCTGGATGATGAGCAGGCCGAGATTCATCGGATTCTGGTGGCGATGACGCGCGCGGTGGCGGCGGAGAGTGAGGCGCTGATGCTGGGCGCGGAGATTCTGGCCGAGGCGGATGCGCATCAGGCGGTGGCGAAGTTTGCGGAGGAGATGGACTGCGTGAGGCCGGTGTTTGTGGATGCGGTGGAGGCGAATGAGCGGGGGTTGGGAAGTGAGGGTGAGGCGTTTGAGTTGGTGGAGGCAAGGCACCCGCTGCTGGAGTTGCGGATGCGCGCGGAGCAGGCCGCGAACGAGGACGCAGACGAACGGAGGATCGACAGTAGGAGTGTGGGAGAGATTGTGCCGCTGACGATTCGGTTTGCAGAGGGCGAGCGGCAGATGATTGTCAGCGGGCCGAATACGGGTGGGAAGTCGGTTGCGCTGAAGACGGTGGGGCTGCTGGCGGTGATGGCACAGGCGGGCGTTCCGGTGCCGGCGAAGGCGGCGCGGCTGCCGATGTTTACGGCGGTGTACTCGGACATTGGGGATGCGCAGTCGATTGAGCAGGACCTGTCGACGTTTTCAGCGCATGTGGTGAATGTGGAGCGGATTGCCAGAGCGGCGGATGAGTCATCGCTGGTGCTGATCGATGAGCTGGGATCGGCGACGGACCCGGATGAGGGTTCGGCGCTGGCGGTTGCGGTGGCCGAACACTTTTTGAAGCGGCGGGCGTGGAGCGTGATTACGACGCACCTGACGGCGCTGAAGGTGTATGCGGCGAAGCATGAGGGTGTGGTGAATGCGGCGGTGGGGTTCGACGAGGCGACGCTGACGCCGACGTATGAGCTGCGGCTGGGTGTGCCGGGGGCATCGGCGGGGTTGAATATTGCGGCGCGGCTGGGGCTGGATGCGGAGATTGTGGCGAGTGCGCGGGCGCAGATGACGACGCAGCAGGCGGACATTGGGCGGTTTCTGGAGGAGCTGCATGCGCAGTTGACGGCGGCGACGGCGGAGCGGGCGGCGTTGGCAGAGCTGGAGCGCAGGCTGGCCAGTGAACGGGCGAAGCTGGAGCAGGAGGGACGTGCGGAGCAGCAGGCGCGGACGCGGGAGTGGGAGCGGAGGCTGGCCGGGCTGATTCAGGAGTTTGAGGCGCAGTTGCGCGAGACGGTGAAGGCGATCGACGATAAGAAGATTGCGCAGAGGATTGCGAAGGATTCGGCGCTGCGGATTGCGCGGCTGCGGCGGGAGTTTTCCGAGCAGTTTCAGACGGCGGTGGCGGAGCACGAGGCTTCGGGTGAAGGTATTGCGGGGGCTGGCGCGAGTGGGAGTGCGAGTTCGCGGGAGCCGAGGGTGGGAGACCTGGTGCGGCTGCGATCGCTGCATCGTGAGGGGCGGGTGGTGCGGGTGGTCGAGAAGGATTTGTTTGAGGTGATGTTAGGCGCAATCAAGATGCGCGTGCCGATGAGCGATGTGGCGGAGGTGACGCCGGTGCGGGAGAGGCCGGCGGAGAGCGTCCGGCGGCGCGGAGGGATTACGGTTTCGACGGGCGCGGATGAGGATGAGCTGATGAGCTCGGAGATTAATGTGATTGGGAAGACGGCGGATGAAGCAGAATCCGAAGTCGAGCGGTTTGTGGAGCGCGCGTTTCTGGCCGGGCTGCCGCGGATTCGCGTGGTGCATGGGGTGGGGATGGGTGTGCTGCGACGGACGCTGCGCGAGATGCTGCGGAAGCATCCGCATGTCGTCGGCGTGGCGGAGCCGCCGTATAACGAGGGCGGGCAGGGAGTGACGGTGGTGGAGCTGCGGCAGTAAGAGTTTGTGACAGAGATGCCGACCGGCGTTACTGGCTCTGCCGCTTTATCCATGCGGGAGAGCGTTCCACGCGAAAGATAACCAAGCCATCGATGACCTGATTCCAGCGGGCGGTTTTGAAATCGGTTCCCAATGCACGCGCCGCAACGGTGTTGTACTTCCTTAGCTGTTTGCGGGACAGGTATACGGCGTCGGAGTTGCTATGAGTGAAAATCTGTCCTTCGAGAGAGAAGGGCGGCGCGTCACTCAGGCGTCGAATGGGTTGATAGGTGAATGCATATTCACCAGAGTAAGCAGAGAACCCCAGCGAAAAAGCCTGATCCTCAAAATCTTTCTTGATGTAGGAGCCAAGCGGAACTCTGCCCTGAAAGCCTCCGATGCCGCTCAGGTTCTTTGCCGTATGCACTGTTGCTGCCCAAACGATGACGTTGCTATGTGGCGGCAAACGATGAAGGAGCCACTCAAAATTCAGATACATGGATCGGTCGCGGTCGTTGGACCATTTGAGTTCCTGATCTTTTTTTGTGAAGTCATCCTCAGTGAAGTCGCGTGCGAAGTTTCGCTGAAGGCTGGATACCATGGCCCTGCTCTCTTCGAGAGAGCCAGTCCTTTCTTTTGTTGCTGAAAGCCGGGCCATAATTTCGTTCAAGCAGCCGACGATCTTCTCCTTATCGGATGGACCATAAGGCGCATCCTTGGTGTATTGCCAAAGCATGTGTCTTTGAAGAACGGCGAGACAGCGCGCTTTCTCATCATCCTGAAGGTATTGCACCAGATCGGATGACATCTCACGTGACGCATAGGTACCGGCCCCGATCTGATCGTCCAGCCCTCCGAGCGTGAGGCTGCCTGCGTTCACCTTTTCTCTAAGAAAGGGCACCAATGCTTGCACCTCCCTGTTCGCCCAGAGGCCGCCAATCGCAGCGGAGATCATCGACTCCGACACATCCCGACCCGACCTGAGATTCCTCTCGATATGGATGTAATCGTATAAACCGCTTTCTATAAACAGAGCGTTGTAATGACACTCATCAACAAGGCGACGAACAAGTTGAACTTTGAAGTCCAATGTGCTCCCGAAACCATGGATGGGTGGCTCTCCGAGCAAAGCGACCCGCTTTCCGCACAGGGCATGTACGACCGGGTCAGTGTCTGCGGTCGTGATCGCATGATCTGCTGCTTGACCCTCACCGCGTGAAGCGGCGGCCCAAAAGAGAATCAGCAACAAGGCAAGTGGGGCTAGCCGCTCACACTTTGTTGTGAATGCGGAACAGGCGACAGCCTGTGGCGATCGAGAAGGTCTGTGATGCATTGAATGCCGAGTTTAATTCCGGTTAACCCTTTAAGGAGAATAGCTCCCCGAATGCACTGTCGTGGCGTATTGTTGCTGGGCTTTGCCTTACATGCGAGCGGTTATAGGGAACCCGGCAACGACCCTACTCAGCGCAAAGCTATCTGGTCAGGCTGGCGCTCGTCAGCGCCCGAGCGCTTCGGAGCGATGGCGGGCCACAGACGAAAACGCCCTTCGGGGACATCCCGAAGGGCGTTTCGTTTGGAGTGGAGGTAAGACTAAGACAACTTACGCCGGATTGCAGCCGCGAAGCCCAAGATGCCGGTGCCGAGTAAGGCAAGCGACGAGGGCTCGGGAGTGGTTCCGGGAGGAGGAATACCCTGCTGGGCATAGGCCAGAATGTCGATGCCGTTGCCGCCCTCATCCGTGACGTCCCCATTGGTCGAGAGGTCCGAGAAGGTGGAGTATCCGCTGTTGTCGGTATAGAGGAAAGAGAGGGTGTAGGTGTCCCCCAGGTTGGTCGTGACCAGTTGGGTGATGGCGTCATAGGCCTGGACGGCACCGTCAATCCAGCAGGAACTCAGGCCGCCGTTGCAACTGTCGGTGACGACCCCGCCAGCGTAGGCGCCGTATTCATTGACATACGTCCAGTCGGTCGCGTCGTTTCCGCTACCGCTGGAGAAGTCGCCATTCAGGATCAGGTTTCCGCTGGGGTTGGTGTCGTCCACCAGCGAGACGCCAGAGAAAAAGATGTAGGCAGGATCCTCGCGGAATGCGAAGGTGATGTTGGTGTTGGTTTGGCCGGCAACGAAGTCGACACTCACGGGGGCTGCATCGCCGTGATTGATCGGTTGCCCATTAAGGTCGAGAATCGCTCCAGCGGGTGGAGGCTCATTCGTCTGGGCGAGAGCTGTTCCGGCACAAAGACCCGCGATGAGCAGAAGCGCAGGCCAACGATACTTCCTGATGCTTTCTTGTAAGAATTGCATAGAATCTCCTAAAAATGCGTGAAGGCCGGGGGAATCAAAGATTACACCCACCCGATCAAAATAGGGTCATTCCGCAAGTAACACAGGAAAAATCTTGGGTAACTATCGAGTTGAAACTTAAGCAGTGCCTCCCGGCCGAAGAGTCGCGTTCGGCTGTGTCGGCACGCTTTGGCTGTGAGATGAATGGCGGATTGTTGTTGGCCACCTTCGACTCGGCGAAAAGAGTGCACCGGTTAACGGGCTTCCCCGGTCCAATCTCGATCAGAGCGGATATTCCAAAGTTGGAGGAGGCTGGTCGAGATTCGATCCATGCGAGATGACAGCTCGAATTCGCAGGCAAGCGGACGGATCGTGCTGGCCGCCACCATTCTGGGATCGAGCATGGCGTTCATTGACGGAACTGTGGTCAATGTTGCGCTTCCCGCATTGCAGAACGCCTTCCACGCCTCCATTACGGATGTGCAGTGGGTGGTGGAGTCGTATGCGCTGATGCTGGCGGCGTTGCTGCTTGTGGGCGGCTCGCTTGGAGACATGCTGGGGCGCCGCAAGGTGTACGTGTTCGGCGTCGCCGTGTTTGCGGCGGCCTCCGCCGCGTGTGGCATGGCGCGGAGTGTTGACATGCTGATCTGGGCGCGCTCGGTTCAAGGCCTGGGAGCGGCTTTGCTGGTGCCGGGAAGTCTGGCACTGATCACGGTCTCCTTTCCCGAAGAGACGAGAGGAGAGGCGATTGGCACGTGGTCTGGATTCACTGCAATCATGGCCGCCATCGGCCCTGTCATCGGCGGCTGGCTGATCCAACACTCGACATGGCGCTGGGTCTTTTACCTGAATCTGCCGCTGGCGTTCGCGGTCATCCTGCTCTCGGCCAAGGTGCCGGAGAGCCGTAACGAGAGTGCCTCGCATCATCTGGACTGGATGGGCGCGCTGCTGGTGACGATGGGACTTGGCGGCGTCACGTACGCGCTGATCGAGTGGCCGGCTCGCGCGAGCCGTGGCGGCCATCTGGTGGCTGCGGCAGGCGTGCTGGGCGTGGTTGCGTTGGCGGGATTTGTCGCCGTAGAGCATGGGTCGCGTGCGCCGATGGTCTCGCTGAAGCTGTTTCGCTCGCGAAACTTTGCGGGGGCCAATCTGCTGACGCTGTTTCTGTATGCATCGCTGGGTGGATTGATGTTCTTCTTTCCGCTGGACCTGATACAGATCCAGCACTACACGGCGACCGAGGCAGGGGCGGCGTTTCTGCCGTTTGTGGCCATCATGTTTGGCCTGTCGCGCTGGGCGGGCGGCCTGGTAGCACGCTATGGATCGCGCGGTCCGCTGACGCTTGGGCCTCTGGTGGCAGCCTGCGGGATTGCGCTCTTCGCGGTTGCGCCGCAGGGCGGGAGCTACTGGGAGACCTTCTTCCCGGCGGTCGTGGTGATGGGCCTGGGCATGACGATCAGTGTCGCTCCGTTGACGACGACGGTGATGAACGCTGTGCCTGAGTCCGAGTCGGGAGTTGCCTCGGGAATCAATAACGCGGTCTCGCGTTTGGCGGCGCTGCTTGCGGTCGCAGTCTTCGGTGCGGTGCTGGTTACGGTCTTCAACCACTCGCTGGATCGATCGCTCGATCCGCTGGCGTTGACGCCTAACGTTCGTGCTCAGATCGATGCCGCCCGGCAGCAGCTGGCAGCCGCTCATAATCCCAATCCCCTGGTTCAGCGTGCGATCAGGGAATCCTTTGTAAGCGGCTACCGTTCTGTGATCTGGATAGCGACAGGCCTGGCTGCGTTGAGTACGATCGCTGCGTGGCTGCTCATTGCGCCGGGCGCATCCGGGTCTGCAGATCGGGTTTCGTAGCGGTGAATGTTCTTTTCGAGAGGCGCGTTCTTGCGGGCGTTATGGCTGGAGGTGGCCTTCGTAGCGGGCGGCGACGATGTTGCTCTGAACTGCTTCCATGGCCTGGCGGGTGGGCATGCCTTTGGTCATGACGCCTTCAAAGAAGTAGCCGGTCGCGGAGTTGCTGTTGTCGCCGCCGATGCCGAGGATGATGGCTCCTTCCTGCTGCATCGGCTGATAGCCGGTGGGCAGAGCAATAATGCCGGTGGAGGCGAGGCCGCCGGAGCGGGCGTTGCCCTGGTAGATGGCGTAGGTGTGCCGGCCGTCGGAGGCGCCGAGGTCGGTGACGAAGGCGGTGCCGGCGGGAACGGCGAGATGGCCGTAGATGCCGTTCTCCATGTCGAGGCCGGCGTCGGGGTGGCAGGGCGTGCCGTGGCACATGATGTTGATGGCGTCCATGTGGCCGGCGAGGTTGTCGAGGTTGTTGGTTTCGGCGTTGCCGTAGTCGAAGCAGCAGCGGTCGTTGAGATGAAGCGCGGAGGTGACCATGTAGACGCCTTCGGGCTGGCCGTTGACGGCGGTTTGTTTGGGGTGGTCGTTGCGGTAGCCGGTGCCGGGAGAGACGGCGATGCCGTAGACCTTGTGTCCGTGCAGCGTTGCCGGAAGCGCGTCGGCGAGGGCGGGAACGTCGTAGCCGCCGGGGCCGGGGCCGCGGGCTGCTCCGCCGGGAGGCGCGGGGGTGAGGTCGTTGTGGTTGGGGGACTGATCGTAGAGTTTGGTGATGGTGCAGGAGGTGTGGGCGCAGAAGGCGTCCTGCGCGGCGCCGCTGGCGTAGCCGTCGGGGAGCAGACCGATGTCGGTGTGGGCGTTGTCGGACTGGCGCGTGACCTGGTAGAGCGGGCCGTGGTACGCGCTGTAGAGGGCGCGGGTGGTGCTGATGGCATCGACGCAGGGCGTCGCGGAGGCGAAGAGATCGCAGGGGCGAGGCGTGACCGTTTGCGCGGAGGCTCCGCGGGCCGGAGTGATCGCGAGGGCGAGAAGAAGGGATGTAAGCGATAACATTTTTGCGGAAAGTGATAGTGATTGGAGGCGCATGGGATCTGGTCAGTTCCTTGGCTCGATTGGTTTCGCTTCTCTGCCTGACCGTTGGAGCTTAACGCCGGTCAGGGTCAAGGAAATTCTCGCACCGAATACGCAGCTCTGCTTGAGCCACAAAAAATGGTAAGGCGATAGTGCGAGAGCGTGGAGCTCGTCGCACTATCGCCTAAGTACTATCGCCTAAGTACTATCGCCTAAGTGCTATCGCGCTGGCGTTAGAGTGCTGCTGTTCTTACAGGCCAGTGGTGCCGGTGCTGGCAGTGGTGGCATTCGTGTCGCCGGTGATTCCCTTATTGACGACAACGGTGACGACCACTCGACGGTTCTGGGCCTGGCCATGACGGGTGTGGTTGCTGGCAACCTGCTCCGTGGTACCCATGGCCGCGGGGGCCAGGATCCTGGTCAGCGGAACGCCCGCCTGTTGAATGATGGTCAGCACATTGTCAGCACGTTCGCTGCTCAGCCTCTGATTCAGTGCCGGTGAGCCAACCCTGGACGCGTAGCCCTGCACTTCGATCATGGCTCCCGGAGTATCGGCAGCCTGCTTCGCGAAGTCAACCAACTGTTCCTTGTCCTTGCGGTTGACCAGGGATCTTCCGTTGGCAAAGTTGATCGTGAGGGTGTTCTTGGTGTCGTACTGATCCAGCGTGCCGATACGAGTATTTGTCTGGCCGATGGCCTGGGTGTTCCCCGTCGTCGCCTGGACATTCGTTGCGAGTCCCTGTTTGGTGGTGTCGATATCCTGCCGAGCCGATGCGATGTCCTGCTGGCTTTGATCGATGTCCTTGCGGTTGCTCCTGAGCTGATCCTGTGCAGCCGCGACCCGCTCGTTGGTGGGATTCAGACCGGCATCAATCTGCTGTGCCGTGTGGAACGAACTGCGCGAGAAGGTGACCTTCCTGGCGACCAGCTGGTGATCGGGATCATAGGAACCCTCGACCTTGACCTGGAGACCGGGAACAAGCTGCGTGATGCCCAGGTCTTTCCTGCTGAGACCGAGGAACCCGCCCTTTTCTGTTGCCTTGGTGCTGTCGGACAAAACAACGATGAGGCGCGGGGTGTCCGCCGTTCTCACCGACATGTTGGAGCCGTCTCTTCCGATCACCAAGCCCTCAATGGTGGCTTGCTGACCGCTCGCCGTAACCGCCGGCGGAGTAGAAGTATCTGGCGCAGCTGCTTGCTGAGCACTCGCTGCAACACCGAGCGAGGCGAACATGGCCAGCGACACGGCCAGGCCACAGGTAGTTCTGAGTCGAGAATGAATGTTCATGAATCCTCCTATTTTTAGCTGGCCGGTCAGCGGCTCCGGCATCCGCTCCATCGCAACCGTGTGCCGCCGCTACGAACCCACTGGATGAGCCGCGCGGAAGCCTCAGTCTTTGACGCACAAGGATTGAAAATGGGGTAGCGCACAAAATAAGAAGAATCGACAATGCCACTGCGGAGGGAGCAGAACGCGCTGTCCGATCCCCCTATTTCGCCGGGCAAGTCACTCTTTCTTCAGGGCGCTTCGGGCGGCGAACCGCGGGCGCGTTCCGTAAGCTAGTCTGAGAGAAGGGCCAGGGTGCAGCCCTCGCGGAATTTGATATGACGAATACCTATGCGGTTCCGAGCATCGATGAGTACCTGCGCAAGCGGCTGATGCCGGTGGAGGGTGCGATTCCGCACATTCCCGGCATTGAGATGTTTGGCAGCTCGATTCCCGCGGGAACGGTGGGCGGCGATCTTTTTGAGTACATCAACTTTCAGCAGCGGTACGACATTGACGCGCGGATTGAGCGGGCGCGGCGGCGGGCGAAGGAGTTTCTGGAGCCGCTGCCCGCGGGCGGGCGGGTGCGCAACTCGGTCGACGATCACGTGGAGTGGATGAGAGGAACGCCGGGGTACAGGCCGGAGATGGAGACGGAGTACAGGTTTGCGAAGAGCAGCGAGCAGGTGCGGGTTGCGGAGGACCTGCATGAGCTTTATTCGACGGCGGGGATTCTGATCGTCGACGCGCAGGGGCACGGGATCATCTCGGCAAAGATTGCATCGACGGTGCACGACACCTTCCATGCATTGATGCTGACCGAGCTGGACCGCTATGGAAAGACGACGCCGGGGCTGTTTGAGAACCTGAACTTGAGGCTGGCGCAGTCGGTGACGGCGCGCAATGCGCTGGGGATGACCGAGAAGGAGAGCTCGCGGGAGATTGCGACGATGGTGTATGGCGAGGTGCATCCGGGCGGTTCGTTTCGCTTTGCGAACTTCGGGCATCCGCCGCCGCTGGTGTATTCGGCGGAGTCTTCGAAGCTGCTGAAGGTGGATGAGGGGCAGATGGCGCAGTTTCTGGCGCTGGGGCTGCAGCTTCCGGAGGACCATCCGGACCGCAAGAAATATTTCTCGCTGAATTTGCGAAGAAGGATCTTCACGTCGGACGTGGGCGAGATCAGGCTGATGAGTCCGGGAGATCTGCTGATTCTGTACTCGGATGGGGTGTACGACGGCAGCGATGAGGAGACGCGCGGGCTGCTGGAGGAGGTCTTGCGAAGACACCACGAGGAGCCTGCGCGGGAGATCTGCAATGCGCTGATGGAGTACGCACTCAAGCAGGATGAGCTGCTGCGGAAGAGCGGAGACGAAGCGCTGATCGACGACAAGACGGTGTTTATCGTGAAGCGGACGTGAGCGCGGCGGTTCGTGCGTGAAGCGTGAAGATTGGATCGGGGCAGTGTGGGGATTGCGCTAGGCGTGGGAGTGGGGTGAGTCGGCGCGGCCGGATTCGGCTTTCTGGATTTCGGAGTTCATTTCTCCGCCGATGAGGAGGGCACCGTTGCTGGCGTAGAGCCAGAGCAGGAGCATGACGACGCCGTTGAGCGGGCCGTAGCTGCGGGAGTAGTCGTTGATGTGATCGAAGTAGAGGTGGGCGGCGAAGGTGGCGGCGAGCCAGAGGAGGAGCGCGCAGAGGGCGCCGGGTGTGCTCCAGCGCAGGGCGTGGGGGCGGAGGTTGGGCGCGAAGCGATAGAGCAGAACGAAGACGATGGAGAGCGAGAGGGCGAGGGCGATCCACTCGAGGGCGCGAAGGAAGAGGAAGCTGCCGTAGAGATGGGCTTCAAGGAAGGCGCTCGAAAAGATGAGCAGGAGCGCGAGGCAGGCGACGGCGGCGAGACAGGCGGTGAGAGCGATGATGGTGACGGTGAGCTGCCACCAGGAGCGGCGCTCTTCGACCTCGTAGGCGCGGTTGAGGCCGTAGATCATGGCCCAGGTGCCATTATGCGCGGCCCAGATGGCTGCGGCGCAGACGGAGAGAAGCCGAAGACCGAAGCGCGGACGGGTGCTGAAGTTGGTGAGCATCTGCTGAAAGAGCTGAGAGACGCGGGCGGGAAATAGCTGACCGGAGACGTCGCGGAGCGAGTCCTTGAGATGACCGCTGAGATGCGGGATGTGCGTGACGATGGTGAAGGCGATGAGCAGCGAGGGAAAGATGGCGAGGAACTGATAGAAGGCCATGCGGCCGCCCTGGCCGAAGACGTCGTCGCGCCAGGATTCGAGGAGGGTGCGGCGGACCAACTCCGGGAGGGAGAGACCGGCGAGCGTCCAGAGGGTGGGCATGCGATTGCGCACGTAGTGTGAGGATGTGCCGCCGCCCTTGTGAGTTGTGTTGGTGGTGAGGAGCTAGCGGCCGGTGGAGCGGAGCTGGCCGGGGTTGGCTTCAGAGGCGCGTTCGGTTCTTGCGTGCGGGTTGACGCGGACGGCCTCGAAGTAGACGCCGCAGGCGGAGACGACGATGCGGGCGGGCGAGACGATCATGATGGAGTCGCCGGGGACCTCGGTGCTGGCGGGCAGGATGGCGGCGTCTTCGTGCTGCATGTCGACTTCAAGCACGGAGCGGGCGTGGATGCCGAGCTGCGCGAAGCTGGCGGGCTGGGCGGGGCCGGAGTTTTCTTTGCGGAACTCGGCGGCAGAGACGGTTCGGGTGAAGATGTCGGTGAGGGGGACCTCGCCGCCGTGCCAGCGCATGGCGTCCTGGCGGTAGGTGAGGGTGGTGCCGAGGAGCGAGCGGGCCTGCTGCGGGGTCCAGCAGCCGGAGTTGGTGGTGGGAAGGATGCGAACGATGCGCCAGGTGGCGCGCAGGGTGGAGGGCAGCGGCTCGGCGCTGACTCCGGCGGCTGTCGCGAGAAGAAGCGCGGCAGCGAGCGGGGTGAGGCTTCGTCGGAGGTTCATCGAGAGGGTGTTCTCCTTGAGATTTTGCCTGGAGCGCGGGCTGGTTGTGCGGGCGCTCTGAGTGGACGGATGCGTTTGCGGGTGAAGAGTGTTGGTTGGGTGGGGCGGAGGGGTTGGTACAGAAGTAACGGGTGGGACCGGGACCATCATTTTATCGTGTATCGTGCGGGGCTATTACAGGAGCCTATGATGCGGAGTCCCCATAGAACAGGGTACCTGCCGGAGGCTGCGGTGAGCTATCCATAGGACGAGGCTTCACATCTAACGCAGTGGCAAGTATTTGCGAATGGCGGCCCTGATACATCGCGCAGCGATCTTTGAGCCAGAGAAGTTGCCCGATCCCTTTGCCGTGATGGTTGCGGCTGAGGGGGTTCTGTCGCCATTCGCTGCACGATATTGCCGTTCGCTGCTCGGCACGGGACTCAGGGCCCGGCGTTGCCGTAGCCTTTTAGTCGGCGAGAAGATCCGGAGGCCGGGTGCGTAGGCCGCGGATGTACTTCTTGAGCACGAGCTTAGAACGTTAACTCAATAGAGACGCTGCGAGCCGCAGCGAGCTCCCCAGGAGAGAGAAAAGCATGGGAAAAGCGGTTAAGTTCATGGAAACGGGAGTGGTGCTCGGAGCACGCGCGGGATGGGCGGTCTTCGACAAGTTGAACTCAATCAGTCCGAACAAGAGCTTCACGCCGAAGTGGAGCGACAAGCCGCTGCTGAAGAGCTATCAGAAAGAAAAGCCGCCGCTGGGATGGCCGCGCACGACCGACTCACTGTGCCCGAAGTGTATTCCGGAGATCCGCCAGCAGATTGTGGACGGCAAGCTGCCGCACGAGATTCTGCTGAATGAGAAGGTGGGCGAGATCAAGGCGCAGATCATCGAGCGCGATGGACAGATCCTGATGGTGAAGGATTGTCCGATTCACGGGCATTTTGAGGACGTGATGTCGATCGATCCGGCGATGATGAAGCATCTGGAGGAGGTCTTCCCGGGACGCGACATTCGCGCGCACAACGACGAGAAGCTGCACAACCATGGCACGTCGACGGTGACGCATGGACGCGGATCGGTGCTGACGATCGATCTGACTAACCGCTGCAACATGATGTGCGATCCGTGCTTCATGGATGCGAACCAGGTTGGCTTTGTGCATGAGCTGACGTGGGACGAGATCAAGACCATGCTGGACAATGCCGTGCAGATTAAGCCGCGGCGGCAGATGAGCGTGCAGTTCTCCGGCGGCGAGCCGACACTGAGCCCGTACTTTCTGGATGCGGTCTCCTATGCGCGCCAGGTTGGCTACAACAGCGTGCAGGCGGCGACCAACGGCATTGAGTTCGCGAAGTCAAAGGAGTTTGCCAAGGCCGCGGCGGAGGCTGGGCTGCGGTATGCGTACCTGCAGTTTGACGGCATCGGCAACGCGGCGAACTCGCACCGCAAGGTTGGCAATGCGTTCGATGTGAAGCTGCAGGCGATCCATAACCTGCACGAGGCGGGCGTGGATATCGTTCCGGTGACGACGATTGTCAACGGCATCAACAACGAGCAGGTGGGGCGCATTATTCAGTTCGCGCTCGATAACCCGAAGAAGATCAACTTCCTCTCGTTCCAGCCGGTTTCCTTTACGGGGCGCGATGAGGCCATCAGCGACGAACGTCGTAAAGCCCAGCGGTATACGCTGTCGCATCTGGCGCATGATATTCGCGACCAGACGGGGCTGGGCGAGAGCACGCGCGACTGGTTCCCGATCAGCTTCATGTCGACGTTTTCGGACTGGGCCGACCTGGTGCACGGACCGAACCACGATTGGGGACAGCTCTCATGCGGATGCCATCCGAACTGCGGCATCGGTATGGCGCTGATGATCGACAAGGAGACGAAGGAAGCGGCTCCTGTGACCGCCTTCCTGAATGCGGACCGTCTGGCGAAGGACATTGCGAAGGTGAATGACGCGGCGCGCGGCAGGTTCCTGACCATGCTGGGCGCGAGCCTGGCGTTGATTCGGAACTATGAGCCGAAAAACGCGCCGACGCACTTCAGCATCTTCAGCCTGCTGACGAAGTTCGATAAGTGCTTCGGGGCGACGGGACGGAACTACGGCAAGGTGACGGCGGACCGCACGCTCGACGATATCGAGAAGCGGCGCAAGGACCGCTGGAACTTCCTGTTCATCGCGGGCATGTGGTTCCAGGACCTGTTCAACTACGACTTCCGGCGCACGGAGCAGTGCATTATTCCGTATGCGACGCAGGAGGGCGAGATCAGCTTCTGCGCGTACAACACGGGCGTGGGCTGGCGGAACATCATCGAGAAGATGCACATGACCTCGACGCTGACCAAGTGGTACGAGGAGCATGGGCGGCATGAGATCTTCGCGGGCGGCAAGAAGGTTGGCATTGAGAAGCAGGAGAAGTATGACCTGGTTCTGAATGAGGAGCACGTGAACGCCGCGGCCAACGATACGTTCGAGAAGTCCGGCATTGCGAAGAACGCGCGCGAGGAGAAGATTCGCGCACGGGATGCGAAGATCAAGCAGGACGCTGAGAACGCGAAGATGGCCAAGCTGTACCGCAAGGAGATCCTGAAGGAGCCGGAGATCGCCGGGTTCGTCGGGCTGGGCGAGATCAAGGCGGCTGCGCCTGCCGCGAAGGAAGAGGAGAAGGATTTGGTCGCGGGGGACTAGCCATTGCATGGAGCGGACACGCTTCGCGTCAGGAACGAAATAGAAAGGCCGCCAGCGATGGCGGCCTCTTCTATTGCCGGATGGCGCACCTCTACGCGGCGGCGAGCTCGCGGTCGGCGTTGAGGATGGCTTTGGAGGTGGTGAGTTCGGCTGCATACATGCTCTTGAGGTAATCGAGGGCGGCGGGTTGGTCAACGCCGGAGAAGACGCAGACGGCGTCGGTGGGGACGTGGACTCTGTAGCCACGGATGAAGGCTCCGTAGGAAGAGTGGCGGACGCAGCAGTGGGTGTGCTGGCCGGTTATGATGACGTCGGTGACGGAGTGGGCTTTGAGGATCTCGTCAAGCCCGGTCCCATCGAAGGCGCCATAGAAATGCTTGGGCGAGACGATCTCGCGAGGAGCGCCGATGGGTGCGAGCTCGTCGATCACGGCGGCGCCATGGGTTCCGGCCATGGCGTGGGGGCCCCAGACGGCGATTTCACCATCTTCGTAGCTATGGGCGTCGTTGGAGTAGACAACGAGCCAGTCGTTGCTGGAACGGGCGTGGTTGATGAGGCGGCGGATGGCGGGGACGATCTTCTCTGCGTGCTCTTTGTTGGCGAGCACGCCGGTGTAGAAGTCGTTCAGCATGTCGATGACGATGAGTGCCTTCACGTGGGTCTCCTTGTGGATGCGATGGAGCGCCGGGCAGCCGGTCGCCGTATCGCGGGATAGGTCTATTGTCTCGCCTAGAGAACTGGCGGTGAAGGCTCTCCGCGGGAGGGAAGGGTCAGGCGGGAACGATCGATTTCAGTGTTTTGACCGTGGGAATGCAATCGGCTAGAGTGGCGCGCATGAAGATAACGTCGATTGTGGGTGCGGTGCTTTTGGTGACGAGCGGCGGGATGGCGCAGCAGCCTGCGCGGCCGGCGATTACCGGAATTGCGTTTATGCGGGTGTATACAACCGATGCGGCGGCGGCGCAGAGGTTTTATGGGCAGACGCTGGGGTTCGAGCAGCATGTGATGGATGGGCTGTGGGTCTATCCGGTGAACAAGCTGCAGTGGCTGGAGGTGGTTCCGCACGCTGGGCCGAAGACGAACGACATGATGGCCGCGATTGCGTTTACAACGCGGGATGCGGCGGGGCTGGAGCGGTATCTGGCGGCGCATGGTGTGACGGCGGAACAGCCGCTGAAGGATGGCGAATTCGGCGTGCGCGATCCGGAGGGCAACCTGGTGATCTTTGTTCAAAGTGAGGCGGTACAGAGCGCGGTGGTGCGCGCCGCTGACAAAGAAGACAGGCTGGGAACGATTGCGAGGATGGTGGCCGATGCGCCGGCGTCGCCGCATGCGACCAGCCACAGGATTATTCATGTGGGATTTATCGTGGATGACCCGGAGAAGGAGAATACGTTCTGGCGGGAGCTGCTGGGGTTTCGGCCGTACTGGCACGGGACGATGCATCCGGGACGAACGGACTGGATGAGCATGCAGGTGCCGGACGGCAGCGACTGGATTGAGTACATGCTGCATGCGACGGAGCCGCCGAGCCTGCATGATTCCGGGATGATGGACCACTTCTCGCTCGGCACGGCGCGCATGGACGATGTGCTGGCGCAGCTGCAGAAGAACGATTGCCAGGGAGACCACTGCGAGTCGATCCAGGTGGGCAAGGATGGCAAGATTCAGCTGAATCTGTTTGATCCGGACCTGACGCGCGTGGAGTATATGGAGTTTACGCCGGCGATCAAGCCATGCTGCTCGGATTTCACGGCGGCACACCCCACGGCGACCGAGGCTCGCTGACATAGAGGTAAGCGCGCTGAGGTTGCCGTTAAGAGGAGTGAATAGTTTCTGACAATTGAGAGACACCAGAGTGCATCCAACTCAGGCAGGATATTCGTGTGAGCGAGGCTTACCTGAACCGCGTTGCGACGGCCGTTCCCGACCATGACGTGCATAGCGCGTTTGTGGAGTTTGCAGACAAGCTGCTGGCGGAGCGGGCGGATGCGCGGGTGCGTGCGCTGTTTGGGCGCATGGCCGCGCGGTCGGGGATTGAACATCGCTATTCGGTGCTGACGCCTGACCGAGCGACGGCGGCGTTCTGGGTGAACGCGCATGAGTTTTACAGGCGCGGGAGCTTTCCGGATACGGCGCAGCGCATGGAGATCTTTGAGCGGTTTGCACCGGTGCTGGCACAGCGCGCGCTGGATGGGCTGGCGCTGAGCGAGAGCGAGCGGCGCGGGATTACGCATGTGATCGTAACCACGTGCACGGGGCTGTATGCGCCGGGGTTGGACTTCGATGTGGTGGATTATCTGGGGCTCGATCCTTCCGTCGAGCGCACGATGATTGGCTTCATGGGATGCTATGCGGCGATCAATGGGTTGAAGATGGCGCGGCACGTGGTGCGGTCGGAGCCGCGAGCGAAAGTGTTGATGATCAATCTGGAGCTTTGCACGCTGCATCTGCAGGAGACGCAGGAGCTGGAACAGGTGTTGAGCTTTCTGCTGTTCGCGGACGGATGCGCGGCGGCGCTGATCTCCGCCGAACGTGCGGGCTTTGAGCTGGAGAGCTTTCGTGCGATGGTGATCCCTGAGAAACGAGAGTTGATTACCTGGAAGATTCGCCGGCTGGGGTTTGACATGTTTCTGTCAGGGCAGGTTCCGGGAGCGATTGGGAAGGCGCTGGAGAGTCGCGGGGCTGAGGTGCTGGGAGACACGCGCGCGGAGGAGATCGCGCTGTGGGGTGTGCATCCGGGCGGACGGACGGTGCTGGATGCGGTAGAGCATGGGCTGCAGCTTGAGCCGGAGGCGCTGGCGTCGTCGCGTGCGGTGCTGGAGCGGTTTGGGAACATGAGCTCGGCGACGGTGATGTTTGTGCTGGAATGTCTTATGAAGCGTGCGCGGGCGGGTGAGCGCGGATGCGCGATGTCGTTTGGGCCGGGACTGACGGCGGAGACGATGATGTTCCGCGCGGTTTGAGATTGGAGCTGGCGGGCTTGAGTGATGAGAGTTTTGCACGGCGGGTTGAGCCGGCCGATCTGCCGGAGTTGATGGATGAGCCGTGTTCGTATGAGGAATTTCGCGATTGCCTGCATGATTTGGCGCAAGTAAATCGGTTTACGCGCGCGTATACGCCGACGCTGGCTTTTCTCGATCGCATTGCGGCGCGCCGGAAATTGACGGGTGGGTTGATGGGGCCGTTGCGGATTCTGGATGTCGGGTCCGGCGGCGGTGACATGCTGCGACATGTGGCGATGTGGGCGCGGGAGCGGGGCGTTGCGGTCGAGATGACAGGGATCGACCTGAATCCGTATGCGGCGCGAGCGGCGCGGGAGTTTGGCAAGCGGGCGCGAACGGACGCGGAGATTCGCTGGATGACCGGCGATGTGTTTGGGTATGCGCCGCCGGAGGAGATCGATGTCGTGATGAGTTCGTTGTTTACACATCATTTGAGCAGTGAGGACGTGGTGCGGTTTCTCCGGTGGATGGAGGAGCGAGCGCGGCTGGGGTGGTATGTGAACGATCTGGAGCGGAGTGCGCGGGCGGCACGGTGGTTTCGTGTGCTGCCGGTGATCATGCGCTGGCACAGGTTTGTGCGGCATGATGGGCCGGTGTCGCTGCGGCGGGCGTTTCGCGAGGAGGATTGGAGGTGCATGCTGGCGGAGGCTGGTGTCCCGGAGGGAGCGGCGACTGTGGAGCGGCATCTGATGGCGCGGATGTGCGTGGCGAGGATGCGATGAGCGCGATGACTTCGCTGGGTGCGATGGCGGGTGATGCGCGCAGGCCGCTGGATGTACTGGTGGTGGGTGGAGGCCTTGCGGGAGCGGCAGCAGCGATGGAGCTGGCGCGCGCTGGGCGCAGCGTGGTCGTGGTGGAGAAGATGGCGCGAGCGCACGACAAGGTGTGCGGTGAGTTCTTGAGCGCGGAGGCGATCCGGGATCTTCGCGAACTGGGTGTCGATCCGGCTGCTTTGGGCGCGGTTTCGATCGAGAGGGCGCGACTGGCTGGAAGGCTGGGCGTGCGCGAGGTGCGACTTCCGTTTGAGGCGATGTCGCTGTCGCGGCGTGTGCTGGATGAGGCGTTGCTGATGCGGGCGGCAGCGTGCGGAGCGAGTGTTGTGCGGGGATGTTCTGTGGAGGAGTTGCGGCGCGGCGCGCGGGGGTGGTGCGCGGAGGTTGCGGGGCAGAACGGAATTGAGACAGTGGAGGCAGAGAATATTGTGCTGGCTTCGGGGAAGCATGATGTGCGCGGACTGGCTCGGCCTGGGGGTGTGCAGAGTGATCTGGTGGCGTTCAAGATGTACTTCCGGCTGGCGCGTGGGCAGAGCGCGAAGTTCGAGGGCGCGGTGGAGCTCGCGCTCTTTCATGGGGGCTACTGCGGCCTGCAGTTGGTGGAGGATGGCGCGGCGAATGTCTGCTGCGTTGTGCGCAAAAGCGTGTTGCGGGAGCTTGGCGGCGGATGGGAAGGTTTGTTGAGAGCGATGCTTCGCGGCAATGCGCTGATGCGAGAGCGGCTTGAGGGCGCGAAACCTGTGTTCGCGCGACCGGCCGCGATCGGATCGATTCCCTATGGTTTTGTGCGGCGTGAGGCGATAGCGGAGGGGGCGTGGGCGGTGGGCGATCAGGCGGCGGTGATTCCGTCGTTTACGGGCGATGGGATGTCGCTGGCGCTGCGCAGCGGGCGAATGGCGGCGCGCATGCTGGTGGAGGGACGAAGCACGGCGGAGTATCAACGGACCTTTTCTGAGCAGGTGCGGCGGCAGGTGGCCCTGGCGACTGCGGTTTCGAGGGCGTTGGTGGTCGAGATTCCGCGCGCGGTGGCGGAGCTGGCGGTGTGTGCGTGGCCGGGGGTGATGCGCCATGTGGCCGCTGGTACTCGGCTACGTGAGGCGGACTACGGCACAGGCAGGATAGAAAACAGTTGCGCTGCGATATAGAGTCGTTTTTCTGACACTGGGCGCCGTTCAACGGCTGTAGAGGCCGTTTCCCTTGAGAGAAAACTGCATGAATGGTCTTCGCTTCCTGAACACCTTCAGAAAGCGGCTCCAGCCCGCGTATGCTGTTCGGCATGAGTTTGAAGAATTCCTACTCGGCCGCCGTCGATGCGTATATCTCCTCCGCGGCACCCTTTGCGCAGCCGATTCTCGAGCACGTGCGGAGCCTGATGCATAAGGCTGTGCCGGAGGTTGAGGAGACGATCAAGTGGTCGATGCCGTTCTTCACCGTGAATGGCATCATTCTGGGGAATCTCGCGGCGTTCAAGGAGCATTGCAGCTTTGCGGTGTGGCACGAGAACGTCAGCGGCCTACGAAAGGAAGGCGTGGAAGTGCACGGCGGCGGGATGGGCAGCTTTGGAAAGCTGCGCTCGCGGAAGGACCTGCCGGATGACAGGACATTGAAGACGCTGATTGCGGAGGCGGCGGAGAAGATCAAACGCGGAGAGCGAACGAAGAACTGGGCGGGGAGACAGAAGAAGGATCGGCCGAAGGCGGGGATGCCCGAGGCTTTGGCGGCGGCGCTCAAGAAGAACAAGACGAAGCAGTTTGCAGCGATGCCCCCGGGCGCACAGCGAGAGTACATCGAGTGGATTGCGGAGGCGAAGCGGGAGGAGACGCGCGACAGGCGTGTGGCGACGGCGATGGAGTGGATTGCCGAGGGTAAGCGGCGCAACTGGCAGTACGAGGGCCGCGCGTAGCAGCGGGGCGCGCGCCCTGCACGGTTTGGCTACACTTGCAGGATGGTTCCGGGTGCAGCGATTGGACGACGCGCGAAGAGAGCAGCACTGAATGAGCCTGCACATGCTCCGCGGCCCGCGCTGCCGTTTGTTCCCGAGGAGTTTCGCAGCCAACTGCAGACGTGGTATCACGCGCATGCGCGGAGATTGCCGTGGCGCGGAGTTCGCAATCCGTATGCGACATGGTTGTCGGAGATCATGCTGCAGCAGACGCGCGTGGCGACCGTGATCGATCGCTATGAGGAGTTTCTGCAGCGGTTCCCGACGCTGCAGACGCTTGCAGAGGCGCCGGAGGACGATGTGCTGGCGCTGTGGAGCGGGCTGGGCTATTACCGGCGCGCGCGGATGCTGCATCGTGGGGCGCAGTTTGTGCAGCGTGAGCTTGGGGGGAAGCTGCCGCGAATGGCGGGGGATCTGCGGACGCTGCCGGGGGTGGGCGAGTATACGGCGGCGGCGATTGCGAGCATTGCCTTCGGCGAGAGCGTGGCGGTGCTGGACGGCAATGTGGAACGTGTGCTGTTGCGGCTGCTGGGACTGGCGGAAGACCGGTCGGCGAAGGCGCGGGCGCGGTTGGCGGCGGGGGCGCGGGCGCTGGTTCCGGGATCCGCCAAGCGGAGGGACCGCAGCAATCCGCCGGGAGATCATAACCAGGCGATGATGGAGCTGGGCGCCATGATCTGTCTGCCGCGGCAGCCGCTGTGCCTGGAGTGCCCGGTGGCGAATTTTTGCAGAACGCGCGGAGAGCATCCGACGACGGCCCGCGACAAGCCGCAGAGCCGCGTGGTGGCGCATCTGCTGGCGCTGCGGAAACGCGGCGTGATGACCGAGGTGCTGCTGATGCGGCGCGCGCGCGATGCGAGCCTGATGCCGAACATGCTGGAGCTGCCGCCGCTGCCGCTGGAGGCGGTAGGGGGACGCGAGCCTGCGCTTCGCCTGCGCCACTCAATTACGAATACGAGCTACTACGTGGCGATCTTTGCGGAGAGTGCCCCGGGCGTTGCGCCGCCCCGTGAAGGCGGCCGCGGAAAGAGCGACTGGAACGATCTGGAGGATTCCCTGCAAGAGGATATGCAGTGGATGGGAACGGAAAAGGAGAGTGAGGATTTGCCGCCCAGGCAAGAGGTTCGTTTGCGGCCGATTCCGGTGCTGGTGGACGACGCGGACTTCGAAGACCGGGCGGATATCGCAGGCAGCGATGTGGATGCGCGGCTTACGGTGCCGGAGGGTTCGCTGCTGGCGCAGGTTCCGGCGAGCCGCGCCGACCTGGAGTGGACGCTGACTACGCGGTTGCGCGGGCTTCCGCTTACAGGGCTGGCGCGGAAGGTTCTGCAGCGGTTGGGGGTGATGAGCGTGCCGAAGGTACGAGTGGGTTAGGTCGAGGGCTCAACGACGACGATGGCTGCTGCGCTTTCATTGCCGCTTCGATCGAGGGCGGTGACGCTGTAACGGTAGCGCTGGGTGGGATCGGCGGAGGGGTCGTGGAAGGCGGGCAGCGCGACAGGAGATACATTGAGCCGCTGCGGTGAGCCGGTAGGAGAGCCGCCGGCGTCGATCGGCTGGCGGGTGATGTTGTAGCCGGCGAGATCGAGAGCGGAGACGGGATCCCAGACGAGATCGATAGCGAACCGGCTGGATTCAGTGAAGGGAGCGGCGCTGAGGCCGGTTGGTGCGGGCGGAGGAAAGATGTCGCGGAGAGTGATCTCGATGGGCGCGGAGAGCGCGCCGCGGATCTCGAGATGATGGTCGCCGATCTGAAGAAGCTGACGGCGCACGGCGACGTAGCGGTAAGGAATGTCCGGCTGGGCGGAGGTGTCGAGAGTTTCGGCCGCGGCGTCGCCATGGGTCTCAGCGTGTGTGTCGAACCATGTGGGCTGGTTCGCGGATTCGCTTTTGGTTGTGGGGGTGGGCGCTGCACCGATGGTTTCGCGGCGGATGAGCACGTCGAATGCTGGACTATTGGATGAGGCGGAGACGGGGTTCCACTGCAGAAGGATTCCTGCGCGAGTTCCCTGCGCGTGGAGATCCTGAATCGACGGCGGGGTTTGGCCGGCGAGTGCGTAGACGGGCGCGGACCAACCAGCAGAGCGGCCTTGAGGATTGCTTAGCTGTACGCGATAGAGAAGCAGACGCGGCGGCCCGGAGGTGAGTGAGGCGGGCAAGGTGTCCTGCCAGGCGATGTTGCGCGCGGCACTGTTCGTTGTGGACACGGGCAACTGCTGGTTCTGGTGGGCGGCGATGGGGGTGCAGGGCTGCCCCTCCAGACCGCGGCAGAGTGTGGCCCAGACCGCCGGGGGGCGTAAGGGAAGATTGTCGCTTGTGCGCTGCGGGAGGGTGAAGTGCACTTCGACCTGATCGCCTTCTCGGCTGGCGGTGAGGTCGCGGACGGTTTGGGGGAGATGCAACGAGGGCGGACGCGGCGGCCCTGGGCTGGCGCATCCGATGGCGAAGAGGCCGAAGCTTCCACAGACGAGCCATGCGGCGCGACGAAGCCTCTCAAGCCGTGGCCTTTCCATGCTCTGAGCGTAGCATCGGGCGGGCGAGACCCGGGTAGAGCGAAGAATCGGCGACGACGAAGAAGTGGGGATTTAGGAAGCGACCAGTGCCCATACATCTTTTCGTCTCACGAAAACATCTTTTCGCATAGGGGCACTGTTGAGGCCCTGCTCGCAAATTCATACCCGGGAGTCGGGGAGCAATGAACGAGATGGCAGTGGTTGCGGACCAGAGCGCACCTCCTGCACTTCGCCGAATCGCTTTACGAAATGGGTCGAGCTCTAAGTCCGAGCCGCACAATGGCACGCGGCATAACGGGCAAGCGGCTGCGCCGAGCTTTACGGAGGTTGCGGAGAGAGAGAGTATTGCCTCGCCGGATGAGCGCGAGGCTCCGCCGGCATCGCGCGCGGCCAGCGGCGGTGTGGCTGCCGAAGCTGCTGAGGCGCTGATTGAACATAAGCGGATCGGCCGGCGGATCAAATTTCTTCGTCAGCGCAAGCATATGGGGCTGGTGGAGCTGGGGCGCTATACGGGGCTTTCGGCGAGCTTTCTTTCACAGCTGGAGACCGGCCGTGTGGTGCCGACGCTGCGGAACCTCGCGCGTGTTGCGATGGTTTTTTCGAAGGACCTCAGCTACTTCTTCGAGCCGGAGCGGGCGGAGCTGTTTCAGATTGTGCGCGCCGCGGAGCGGCAGCGGCTGCCGCAGACGGGCGCAAATGATCCGGATTACTTCTTCGAGAGCCTGGGACACGTGCCGGGCGACCAGGTTGCGCTGTATCTTGCGGAGTTTCTGCCGAGCAACGGACGGCGGCCGGCGGCGCACCAGCACACGGGCGCGGAGTTTCTGTACGTGCTGAGCGGGCGGCTGCGAATTACGCACGACGATCGCAGCGAGACGATGGAGCAGGGCGATGCGGTGTACTTCGATCCCTCGGCGAAGCACAGTTACGAGCGGCTGGGAGATGAGCCGTGCACGGCGCTGATCCTGACCAGACCAGAGCCGCTGAGCAATGGACATGCGGGTTTGCGGCCGGCGCTCTCCGCTGCAACGAACGGAAATGGGAATGGAAACGGAAGTCCACGGCAGGAACGTTAGAGCCATCTTCAGAGGAAATGCTCTAAGCGCTGTTCTCTAAGAGGAACAGCTGCTCGACCTCGAGCCAGTCCTGTACGCGGCGAAAGCCGGTGACAAAGGCGTTTGCAGGGGAGTTGAAGAGGATGCCTTCCCCGCGGAAGCGGCGAAGCTGGCGCGGGTTGTCATCAATAAGAAAGTCGCCGCGCAGAATGCCCTTGTCGCCGCAGAAGACGATGTGCGACGCAGGGATGAAGGGAAAGTGCTGCTGGAGCCAGTCGAATTTTGCGTTGAAGCTGGCAGGCACTTCCATGGCGGCGGTGGCGATGAAGATGTCGTAGCGCGATTGCAGCCGCTCCAGCACACGCTGCGCATGAGGCATGACGCCGAGCACGGAGAAGAAATCGTTGGACATCATGTAGTCGGCCAACACCTGCTGGCGTTCGGGAGGAACGAAGTCCCAGAGCCATTGGCCCTGGAGGTCAGCGGGCGTGATGCGTTCGCGGAAGTCGCGGTTGTAGCGGAGGAGGTGCTCGCTGAGTGCATCGGCGATGACCTCATCCATGTCGACGCAAATGATGGGCCGGGGTTCGCGCTGCCCATGGCTCATGAAGCCGGCTCCGCCGAGGCGGGTTTTGGTTGGGCGCCGGTGAGGCGTTCGCCGGCGGCCCAGGCGCCAGGAACGTCGCGGCGCGGGTCATAGAAGAGGATGCGGCCGCAGGTTTCGCAGGTGAAGAGCTGCTCGTCGTTATCACGGGCGGTGAGATCATTCCAACGCTGCGGCCGCACCATCATCTGACAGGCGGAGCATTTGTGATCGACGGCCTCTGAGATGCCGGTGCCGCGGGACTTGCTGACGCGGTCGTATGTGGCGAGCGGATCTTCACCGATTTGCGCGCGCAAGGCGGTACGTTCGGCTTCAACGGAGGTGATGGCAGCGCGAACGCGCTCGATGGTTGCCGCGGCGCGAGTGCGTTCGTTCTCGAGCGCGGTGCGGGCGGTCGCGACCTGGGCCGCGGCTTTATCGCGTGAGGCTTCGAGCTCCTCGGTACGCTCGAGCGAGGCGATCTCTTCGTCTTCGAGCTTGCAAATGGCGGCTTCGGCGAAGTTGATCTCATGCTCAAGCGCGCTAATCTGGGCTGCGCTGGTGGCTCCATCCATCTGTTTGCGCAGGCGTGCGCTCTTCGAGCGATGGCCGTCGGCATCGATCTCCTGGCTACGCCGCAGCTTTTCTTCGCGGGCGAGACTCTCTTGAGCGGCAAGCAGGGCGTGCTCGGCGGCTTTGTGGGCGCTTTCGCATGTCGTGACGCGACGCGGGAGGTCAGCCTGCTCCTGATGCAGCTTCTGTAGTTCGAGGTCCTGAGCCTGGAGGACGATTAGATGTTCGAGATCGGGGTTCATCCTTCTCCTCTCCGGCGTCGTTACGGCGCGGCCTGTGGCTGGTGAGCCAAGGATTAAGCGTAGCACTTTCGCGGCAGGCGCTTCTGATTGGACACCGACCGAATTCTGAATCGCCGCTCCAGCGCTCGCTATCCAACGACAGACTCCACATGGCAGCAGCCGCAAGTGTATTAGAGATTCCCAGTGGGCACGAACCTCTGGCCGCACAGAATACCGAGAGCGTTGGGTTCAATGAGCGCGTGCATTCGCTGGCTGGGATGTTCAAGGGCGGCAACGGTACTGGACCTGTCGGGGGTGGACCTTCACCGGGCGCGATCCACGCAGCGCAGGCGTGGATTTGCAACCAGCTTCATCGGCAGGCAGGCACAAAAGAGACGGTCATCAGCAACGCAGGCAGAAACTTCGCCAGTTGTTTCATGATGTTCTCTTTATTGACTTTGAAGTGACTTCGGGCCCGTGACAGTGAAGCGTAGAGGGCCGAGCCAGGGCTTGTCAATGGAATTGGCGGACCTTTGCTACTTCGACTCGATCGAGCTGGAAGGCATCTTACGAAGTGCTGCTACTCGCAGCGGAGCCTTGAGATTTCGGGCCACGAGGAGACCGTATGAATAATCAACTGGAAGGCAAGCGGATTGCGATCCTGGCGACGGATGGCTTTGAACAGGCAGAACTGACCGAGCCGAAGAAAAATCTGGAGAAGGCCGGCGCGAAGGTGACGGTGCTTTCGGTGGAGAAGACGCCGAAGGAGATCAAGGGATGGGACCGGAAGGACTGGGGCGAGAAGGTGAAGGTCGATAGGCTTGTTTCACAGGCGAATCCGTCGGAGTTCGATGCACTGGTGCTGCCGGGCGGACAGATCAATCCGGACAAGCTGCGCATGGACCAGGACGCGGTGGATTTTGTAAAGCGGTTTGCGGAGACGGGCAAGACGGTTGCGGCGATCTGCCATGGGCCGTGGCTGCTGGTAGAGGCAGACCTGGTGCGCGGCAAGACTGTGACCTCGTGGCCTTCGGTGCATACGGACCTGAAGAACGCTGGAGCGAACTGGGTAGATAAAGAGGTCGTCATTGACGGGCAGTTCATCACCAGCCGCAAGCCAGATGATATTCCAGCGTTTTCGAAGAAGATCATCGAAGCATTGAGCGAGGGTTCGACACACGCAAAGGCGGCATAGGGCGCAGATGAAGGTGGAAAGGTGGGCGATTGCCCACCTTTCCGCCTTTGCGGCTTTCGCATTGACATAGCGCGGGTTGGGGTGCAGACTTCTGGCGCACGCTAAATATTGCTGCGTCGCCATTCCTGGCGAAGTCCCTAGTTTTGCGGCTCCGGGTGAGCCGTCTTCAGGCCATTCTTTCCGAAAAGATGCTTTTGTTACGTCCCCTCTGGTTTTGCAGAGAGAGATGCGCTGGCTTTCGCGTGCGATCGGCGCGGCGTTGTCGACCTCACGAGCGATGATGCCCCCTGTGCATAGCGCGACGGATGGTGTTGCGCTGCCGAGAGGATTCGGGCCCCTGGACTGCTTCTTGCAATTTAACCGATTTCAAATCAGGAGATGAACGAATGAACTTCTCAGTTCTGCAACGAACCACCTTGCTCGCATTTCTTCTCACGACTTTCTGTATTGGCCCGCTTGCGCTGTCTGCGCAGGATGATGGCTCCAATGGGCCGCCGAAGGTTCTGGTCATTGAACGTGAGTTCACCAAACCCGGTAAGGGCGGCGCGATGCATGAGCGGACCGAGTCTGCCTATATTCACGCGCTGGATGCCGCGAAGGCGAGGCCGCACTATCTTGCGATGGTTTCGTTGACCGGGCCGGACCGTGCTCTGTTTTTCAGCGGCTACTCGTCGTTGGCCTCATGGGAAGACGAAGAAAAGGCTGTGCACAGCAATGCAGCGCTCTCGAGCGAACTGGATCGCAGCATGGTTGCGGATGGGGATTTGCTCTCGCAAACCGATTCCAGCGTATGGATACGCCGCGATGACCTGAGCCTCAACACCCACAACCTTCTTGGGATGCGGTATATGGAGCTGACTACGTACACGGTTCGTCCCGGACATGAACAGCAGTGGGAGGAGCTGGTGAAGATGGTGATGGACGGATACAAGAAGGGCGTTCCGAACCAGGGATGGGCGATGTTTGAATTAAAGTACGGAGCAGGGGGCAACGAATTCCTTATCGTTCGGGCGCTCAAGTCGATGGCTGACGAAGACCATGCGATGACCGAGGACAAGGGTTTCGTGGAGGCGATGGGTGATGAGGGCTTGAAGAAGCTGGATACGCTGGAGGCTGCCTGTGTGGAGGGCCACCAGTCGAATCTCTTCCTCTTCAGCCCGAGCATGAGCCGACCGCCTGAGTCGTGGGTGAAGGCTGAGCCCGATTATTGGAAGCATCGGACACCGGCACCGGCCAGAAAGGCTGCAGCCAAGCCTGCGCCCGCGGCAGCACAATAAGAACAACAAAGGCGGCGCAGATCTGATGGTTGGATAATGCGCCGCCTCTTTCTGTCTGCTTCACTTGCCGGTGTACGGCGGGACGGGAAAGGGATTGCGTTCTTCGAACTGCACCTGATGCCAGTAGGGGTAGGCGAGTCTTGTCTCGCTGGCAGCGTCGAGCTTGTTGATCTGCTCCGGTGTGAGTTTCCAGCCAACGCTGGCGAGATTGGCGCGGAGCTGCTTCTCGTCGCGCGCACCGATGACGAGCGTGGAGATAGTGGGGCGGCGCAGCAGCCAGTTCAGCGCGATCTGGGGGACGGACTTGCCGGTTTCCTTCGCTATTTCATCGAGTGCGTCGACGACCTTATAGACGTAGTCCCAGTCAGGCGCGGGACCGGCATCGACGACCTCCTGATTGTGCAGACGGCTGGTCTCTGGAAGCGGCTGGCCACGGCGGATCTTGCCTGTGAGACGGCCCCAGCCGAGCGGTGACCACACCAGCGCGCCGACGCCCTGATCGACGGCGAGGGGCATCAGCTCCCACTCGTAGTCGCGGCCGACGAGCGAGTAGTAGACCTGGTGACCGACATAGCGCGCCCAGCCGTAGCGCTCCGAAACGGCGAGCGATTTCATGAGGTGCCAGCCGGAAAAGTTCGAGCAGGCGATGTAGCGGATTTTGCCTGCGTGAATGAAGCTATCAAGAGTGTTCAAGGTCTCTTCGACCGGCGTCGTCGCGTCGAAGGCATGCATATGGTAGACGTCGATGTAGTCGGTCTTGAGGCGCTTGAGCGAGCCATGAAGTTGGTCGATGAGGTGGTAGCGCGAGCTGCCGACGTTGTTGGCGCCGGGACAGAAGCGGAAAGTGGCCTTGGTGGAGAGCAGAACGTCTTCGCGCTTGAGGTGCTGGATGGCCTGGCCGAGCACCTCTTCGCTCTTTCCGTCGGAGTAGCCGTCGGCGGTGTCAAAGAAGTTGCAGCCGGCTTCCATGCAGATGTCGATGAGCTTGCGAGCTTCCTCGACCTGCGTGTTGCCCCAGGCGGCGAAGAAATCGTTGGCGGCCCCGAAGGTGCCGGTGCCGAAGCAGAGCTCCGGAACCTTCAGGCCGGAGCGGCCGAGCGAGCGATACTCCATGATGACCCTCACTTGAGTTTTTTGGAGTGTGCACGCACGCGCGAGCCCTAAGAGCCAAGATTCGGCGGGTGCATCCGTGGAGATTTGGATGCGGAGAAGCCTGCTGAGGACTCACATGGACGGGATTAGCCGAGGCTGCGCGCAGCGTCCTTGGCGAAGTAACTCACGATGAAGTCTGCGCCGGCGCGGCGAATGCCGAAAAGGCTTTCGAGCATGGCGCGCTCCGGGTCGAGCCAGCCGCGCTGAAATGCTGCTTGCAGCATGGAGTACTCGCCGGAGACCTGGTAGGCGCCGATGGGGACGTCGAAGCGGTCGCGGGCTTCGCGAATGATGTCGAGATATGGCATCGCGGGTTTCATCAGAATCATGTCTGCGCCTTCGGCGAGGTCTTGCGTGATCTCGCGCATGGCTTCGCGGCGGTTGGCGCCATCCATTTGATAAGTGCGGCGGTCGCCGAACTGCGGTGCGGAGTCGGCGGCCTCGCGAAACGGGCCATAGAAGGCTGAGGCGAACTTGGAGGCGTAGCTGAGGATGGGTGTGTTTTCTTTACCCGAGGTGTCGAGTGCCGAGCGGATAGCAGCGACGCGACCGTCCATCATGTCGCTGGGGGCGACGACGTCGGCGCCAGCTTCGGCGAGTGAGGTTGCGGTCTTCGCGAGAAGCTCGACGCTGGTATCGTTCTCGATGGCGTAGTCTTCAGGACCTTTGCTGCGTGTGACGATGCCACAGTGGCCGTGCGAGGTGTACTCGCAGAGGCAGACATCAGCGATGAGAACCAGGGATTTTGCGGTGGAGGTTGCTTTGAGGGCACGCAGGCCGCGCTGGGTGATGCCGTTGGGATCGTAGGCGCCCGAGGCCTGTTCGTCTTTGCTGCCGGGGAGGCCAAAGAGCAGAAGGCCGCCGAGGCCAAGCGCGGCGCAGACATCGGCCTCTTTGACGGCTTCGTCGATGGAGAGGTTGAAGACGCCGGGCATGGAGCTGACTTCGCGGCGCACGCCTTCACCTTCGCAGAGGAAGAGCGGAGCGATGAGCGCGCCGGGATGCAGGTGAGTCTCGCGCACGAGCGAACGCAGCGCGGGTGTAGCGCGCAGACGACGCAGGCGTGTGGCGGGGAAGTTCATGGATCCAGTGTAGTCGTTAGTGATTCGTCGTTAGTCGTGAGTGACACGAAGCTGGTCAAGGCGTGAGGCGAGCTCGGGCGGGAGGGGTGCAGTGAACCTAAGCAGTTTTCCCGAGGTAGGGTGCGTGAACTCAAGCTCAGCGGCGTGGAGGAAATTGCGATCGAGCGTGAGATGCGTTGCATTTATCGGAGCACCGGCGATGGGTGCGATGTGGTGGGGAGCGCCGTAAAGAGTATCGCCGACGACGGGATGGGCGAGGGCCTGCAGGTGGACGCGGATCTGGTGGGTGCGGCCGGTTTCTATGCGAACTTCGAGCAGTGTGAAACGGCCGTAAGCGGCGTCGATGCGCTCGAGGACCCGCCAGTGCGAGATGGCAGCACGGCCACCGCTGCGGCGGGTAGTCATGCGGATGCGGCGGACAAGGTCGCGGCTGATAGGGAGATCGATGGTGCCCTGCTCGCCTTTGACTGAACCATGGACGAGAGCGATGTAGACCTTGCGCAGCCTGCGCGTGGAGAAGATTTCAGCGAGTTTGCGGTGCGTGACGTCATTCTTGGCGACGACGATGAGGCCGCTGGTCTGCTTGTCGAGACGGTGGACGATGCCGGGGCGGAATTCGCCGCCTGTGCTTGAAAGCTGCTGACCGAAGTGGAAGAGCAGTGCGTTAACCAACGTGCCGCGGTTGTTTTCGAGCGAGCCTGCGCCCGCATGGACAGCCATGCCGGCCGCTTTGTCGATGACGGCAAGGTCATCGTCTTCATAGACGATGTGGAGGGGAAGGTCTTCAGGTTCGGCGCGCAGCGGAGCGGGTTGCGGCTCGCCTTCGATCTCGATGCGCTCACCGCCGTGAAGCCTTAATTTGGATTTTGCAGTTGAGTTGTCGATGGTGATCTGGCCGTTTTCGATCAGCAGTTGTACGCGGGCGCGGCTGATGTCTGGGAGGGCCTTGGCGAGATAGGCATCGAGGCGCATGCCTGAAGCAGCGGGCTCTGCGGTGAAGCTGCGCACGCCGTCCTCGACGTCGAGATCCTCAAGCACCTGAATCTCAGGCGCCTCGGGTATGAACTTGAGGCCCGGGTAGCGTTTGGGTTCCTGCGTCTCTGCGGCGACCTTTGAGCCTGATGCTCCGGTGGTGCGCAAGTAGGGATGCTGAGGAGTTTCGGGTTGCGGCTCGGTCTCGTGCATCGCGTCTGTTTCGGATTTCGCGGCAAATTCGGCGGCGCGGCGTGCGGCCTCCTGCTCCTGCACAAGAGTTCGCTGGGCACGGTACTCCGCCTTCACCGACTGACGGCGCTTGCCTTTTGGCAGCATGTTCTTCGAAGGCATCAGCGGGACTCCGTGGACGGTGTGCGCAGCGCGAAGAGCAGGAGAACGGCTCCGGCAATGATGGAGGCGAGGGCGAGCCACTGGGTTACATCGAGCAGGTTGTGCGCGTAGGGCTGCTCGGGAGGACGCAGCATGTCGAGCGGGAAGGAGATGATGCCGGCGGCGAGGAGAGCGATGGCGGCGATGCGACCGGGAGGATGCGGCTTGCGGAAGGGCGAGTTCATCAGACCGAGCAGAGCGCCGCAGAGCACGAGCGCGGCAACCATCGTGTAGATGGCGACAGGATGCGCGCGCGCGCCGGCGGGCATGCCGGCGACATGAACGCCCCAGGGAAGGCGCGTGGGCAGACCGGCACCGGTGCCGGAGGTTGCGTCGGCGAGGCTGAGCGCGGCCCAGAGCAGAGCGCCGCAGGGCGCCCAGGCATCCATGACGCGGAGCAGCGGAAGATGCTTGCGACGGAGCCAGAGGATCACGACGACAGCCGTGACGAGCAGGCTGAGATAACTGATGGAGGAGAAGCTGAGTACGTCGCGGATGGAGAGCGTGAGCTGACCGTGCTCGATGATGAGCAGCAGAAGGAAGCCGAGCAGACGGGAGAGGACGAAGGCGGCGATGATCGCGAAGATGCCCGCGTCCCAGAGCTTGTCCGCGGAGAGGCCGACGCGCAGCGCGGTGTACTGGCTGAGCGCGAGCGCCGCGATGATGCCGACGATGGCGATGACCGCATATGCGGAGAGATGAAGACGACCGAAGACTGCGACGCAGACAAGCAGCGCAGAGGAGAATGAGTTCATGGTGTGCGGGAGGCAAAGACCGACCCACTGGGCCGTGCTGTGAAGCGCTGGTGAACCCGTCCTAAGACGGTGGGACCCGGCCGTGGTTCTTCAGGCATTCCGGACTGGCGGACACTGCACACCGAACCATATCTACGAGCTAGGCCCCTGTTCATTGAATGTTGGTTCAACCAGCGTGGATCACTGCACCTGCTTTGCAGGCCGGTCTCTGCGTTGGATGCTACCCGCGACGGGGCTGATTGGCAAACTGGACCGGCGACCTAGAAGGTGTAGCGCAGGCCAGCCTCGATGCGGCGGCCATTGTCCGCGGCATAGGGAACGCCGAAGAGAGGCGAGCCGAGCACGCCGCCAACTTGCGTGATGTTCATATGGTTCAGCAGATTCGCTTCGCGCAGGTTGACTGTCAAGGTCTGCGGATGGTCGGCCTTGGAGTTCTTCGTGAGCTTGAATGCGCGTTGCAGGTTGGTATCCAGATAGACGGTCGCCGGCATGCGGCCGCGGTTGCGAGGGAAGACGCCTGTTCCGCCGCTGGCGACGAGCAGACCGTAGCGTGTGGCGACCGCGTTGGGGTCGCCGGGCCTGGCATACTGCGGACGATCATTGAAGTCGCCGTCGCCGTTGTTATCGAAGCCGGTGGTGATATTGTACGGCGCGCCGATGCCGGCGTTCAGGTTGCCGCTGAGCTGGATCTTTTCCGGAAGCTTCAGGTTGCCGTTGGCAAAGAAGCGCCATAAAGGGTTGCCGGTGCGGCGCGCCAGCTCGCCGACGTCGCTGGTAGAGCTCTGCGGGGTGAAGAACTCGTTGTCGTCGGTGTCGTCCTGCTGGTTGATGCGAAGGCCGCCCACGAAGAATTGAATGCGCTTGAGGGTGTGCTGCTCCAAACCTACAAACTGTACATTGACGTTGCCCTGGCCACTGTCCTGCATCTGGAGGATATTCAGGTCGGGGGGGCCGGGGCGTGGGCCGGTGGGATCGTTGGTCAGCGGCGAGTTGATGTTTTCGCTGCGGGTGTAGTTCCAGATGCGCGCAAGGTAGTAGTCGCCGGAGAGATTCCATCCGTGCGGAAAGGCGTGCGTGAAGCCGAGGTTCTCGATGGAGAACGAGATGCCCGCGAGATGCGGCGATGTTGTGCGTATCGACTGAATCGGCGTGGCGCCGGCGAATGGATTGCAGTTGCTGGCGGCGCTACCGACGGGCGCACACGCCGGGTTATAGACAGTGCTAGTGATGCGATGGATGCCGTCCATACGCTGCAGCTCGGCGTAGTCGCTGGGGCCATAACGGCCAGTGAAGAGGCCGAGATGGCCGTGCAGCGTCCATGTGGCTTTTTTATCCGGCGACCAACTGATGCCGAAGCGCGGCGTGGCGCCGTTATAGGTTGCGGGCTTGTCTTGCAGGAAATAGCGCATGCCGAGCGAGAGGTGCACGTTGCGGCGCACTTTCCAGTCGTCCTGAATGAAGAGCGCATCCTGAAGCTGCGTGAAGGCGAGGATGGGTGTGCCTGCAACGTTGCTGAAGGCCGTTGGCGCTCCGCCGGGAAGGTTCAGGAGGGCGCGACGATATTGCTCGAGGCCGGTGATGGTCTCTGTCTGGCTGGTGGGGTTGCCGTTGGCATCGAGGACAGGCGCAGTGCCACCACCGAAGGTGTAGGTGCCGTTGAAGCTTGTCGTCAGATGGTCGTGTTCGGTGTCGATGAAAAGCTGCGTGCCGAACTTGAGCAGATGATTCCTGGTGCTGAGGATGGCGTCGTCATCGACTTCGATCGCGAAATCATGTAATTGCTGCGCGCCCACTGTAGCACCGCCGCCGGTGAAGGCTCCCGCGACCGATACCTGTGGAGCGGTTGAGCCGGGGTTATCGTTCTCACCGGCCCACTTGAGGCTGAGGCGAGCTTCGTGCATCAACTTGGCCGAGGCAGTAGTGATGTTGGTGAAGCGGAGCACGTGCTCGTACGTCTGGCTATCGTAGCCCGTCTCAGCGAGCGAGGTGCCGCCCACGCCGACGTTCTGAAGATGGTTGACGTTGGCGCTGTAGGTGGCGATGAAGGTGTTCTTGGGGCCGAGCTGCCAGTCCACGCGCGCCATGCCGATCCAAAGCCGCTGCGGCGTGGCCACGTTGGCGACGGTGTTCACCTGATTGCCTGCGCTATCGAGCGTGATGGCGTTGACGACGCCGTAGTTATCGATGCTGCGATGCTCTAGATCGAGCGTGAAGTCGCTATTCTTCCGCCTGACCGGGCCGGTGAGCTCGAATCCGTAACGCTGTTTCCCGAGGGGAGCCTTGCTGGTGGAGAACGGATCGCGCGCGTTCATCCATGGGCTGCCGTTGGTTGCGAAGAGTGTACCGTGATAGACCTTCTGGCCGGGCTTGGTGTAGACCTCGACGCGGCCGCCGTCGAAGGGCGGTTCGCGATATTCAGCGGAGAAGAGATCGGGGTTGACCTTGATGTAGGCGATGGAGCTCTTGGGCGGAAGCGTGCTGGATTCCTGAAAGCCATCGACCGAGATGGTGGTGTTGGCGGGATTGCCACCGCTGGCGGCGGCCATCTGCTGAAGCTCGCGGAGGAGATCGTCGGGATCGTCGGCGAGGGTCTGGAGCCGGTCGCCGGAGATGGTCTGGGTGGGGCCGGCGGAGGCTGGGTCTGAACTCTGGCTGCTTTCGGTGCCCACGTCGACGGTGGTCTGCACCTCTTCGGGCTGGAGAACGGCGTTGAGCGATTTGTGCAGAGGCAGATCGACTGTGAGATCTCTTGGGGCGAAGCTCTGAGCTGTAATGTGAAGATGGTGTTCGCCGGGAGTTTCGCAGGCGAAGTGGAAGCGGCCATCAAAGCCGCTGGTCACGGCCGTTCCGTTGTCCAGAGAGATGGAGGCACCGGGAATGATCGCACCGGTGGCATCGAGTACGATTCCGGTCAGCGTGTCGCCGCCTTTGCAGACGTTTTCCGCGTGAAGTGGATTGAAGAGAGACGCCGCCACACAGAGGGCCGCGGCGGAGATAAGCTTGATATATCCCATGGCCTTGCAACTCTTTCGGGGCGGGTGGGCGCAGCAGCGTGTCATCTCGGTTGCACGAGGCACTCCCAGCGTGCTGCTCGTCTCGTCATCGCTGGGAGGAAATACGCAGCGAGTGGGCAAGCGGTTCCGCTGTTTTGGCGCGATGCAGGAGCAGGCGGTGGGGCGCGTCCCGCGACGACGTAAAATAAAGGGGTTCACTTCGCAAATCCAGAGGACAATCTATGAGCTCTACGACTACCGCGGCCGCGCCACCCCTCGATGCCCAAGCGCGGGCGCACGGACTGATCCTGACGCCGGGCGAGTCAGGAATAGATTTTTCCGGCAATCCCACAGTGCGCGCCATGCTGGCGCTGGCCGCTGATCCTGCAAAGATCCAGACGCTTGAACTGGGTGATGGCTTTGATGGGACGCAACCGAGGTTCGCGAGCGAGCTGGGGACTTTCTTCACGGAAGCGGCACAGCGACTGGGCAATCCGCGGCCGGAGTGCTACTTTACGCTGCTCGGGCTGCCATTGAGCTTTGGCAGCTTTGCGTGGCCATTCCATTCTTCGACCTCGGGCGCGGATACCTTCATCGTGCATGGCGAGGTGCGGCTGGTGACGGGCGGCGAGAGCATCCTGCATGCGAAGGTCTCGGCGTCGATGACGCGCACGTTTGCGGAGGTGGTCGCTGCGCTGGAACAGCCGTTTGCGGAGAGCTTTATCTATAACGCGGTGCGCAAGACACTGGATCAGGGACAGCTGGAGCTGGTGAAGAGCGGCAACCGGCAGCCCGTACCGGTGACGACGCGTTACTACTCGGCCAAGCAGAAGCGGTTCATCTTCAACGACACGACGGAGCAGCAGCAGCGCGATTTTCTTGCAGGCAAGGTTTTCTGGTTGAGCGGTGTGCTGGGTGGCGGCGCGCCGGTGTGGATTGCTGATCCGCGCGATGCGCAGTATCTGGATGCGACGGCGGAAGGGCTGAATAAGGCAACGGCGGTGCTCGCGAAGGAGGGTCTGGTGGTGCTGAGTGAGGGCGGCGACTGGGCTGCCGCGACCCCGGCGCTGCTGGAGCGTCGTGAGCGGTACGAAGCCGAGGTGCAGGATGGCCTGAACTTCATCAAGCCGAGCTTCAATGAGTCAATGCGTTCTGGCCACACGAATATGTAACTTGGGTCTGGCTAACGAGCCGGCAGAGCCTTCGGTGCGTGCGGGGCTTTGTTGTTTTTGCGCTCATGATTCGAGGCGCAGCAGCGCATTCCATGCAGCTTCGTCGAGCGCGACGCCGAGGCGAAGGTTCTCTTCCCGGATGCGTAGTGTGCCTTCGCCGGGATAGCGCGCGGTGTTGCCGGGCGAGAGGGGTGTGGCGGCGTGTAGTGCGTCGATCGCTCCCTGAGCGATACGGTCGAGCTCCTCAAGGGATGAGAGCGCGGATGGCGCGAACGCGAGGAAGATCTGCGATTGGCCGACCTCCTGCAGCGGATCGACGGGGAGCTCATGCGTGGCGCGGCCGGCGGAGAGCATCGCCGCGAGGACATCGAGGACGAACGAGAGCCCCGAACCCTTCCAGAGGCCGATCGGAAGCGCACGCTGGGAGCGTTCGATGGCGGCGGCATCGCGTGTGAGCTCTCCGTGTTCATCGAAGCCGCCAGGGAATGGAAGAGGCTCACCAGTCTCGCGATAACGCTCCAGCGTGCCGTAGGAGAACTGCGACATCGCGATGTCCAGAACGATGGGTGTGCTTTGGCGCGCAGGATTACGGCGCGGGACCGCGAGTACGAGCGGATTGTTGCCGAGTGCGGGTGTCGTTGCGCCCCACGGCGGGAGGTTGGGGAGAGTATTGGTCCAGCAGAGCGCGGCGTAGCCGGCTTCGGCCGCCTGCCAGCCGTAGCTGCCGCCGCGCAGCCAGTGTGTAGTGTCGGCGAGGGCGACGGCGCCAAGGCCGTGCTCGCCGGCGAGCTTCATCGCGCGATTCATGGCGGCATGTGCGGCGAGGTTGCCGGGGCCGCGGTGGCCGATCCAGCGTTCCAGTGCGCCAACGTTGCCGACGAGTTCCGGTTCGGCGAGCGGGTCAATACGGCCGAGCCTGATCATCTCCGCGAGACGTGGAAGGCGGGCGATACCGTGCGTGCGCACGCCGTCGCGATCGGTTTCGGCGATGAGACGCGCCGCAAGCGAAGCCCGCGGAGGGGTGAGAGCGAGCGAAAGCAGCACTCGTTCGATGTGACCGCAGAGTTCGTCGAAGGGGACACGCATCATTGGGTCCCATTAGACCGCAAGTCGAGATGGCTGTATCGACTCTTGATAGGCGCGGGGCCCTCCAGCCGCTAGACTGTGAGGGGCGGGCGACGTGCTGGCCTTGCTGCTGAGAACGCTCTGCGAGGTCTACGGCGAATGCGCGCTCCTTTCCTCCGACTCTGGACTGCAATTGCGATGTTGTTGCTTGCGAGTGCGAGTGCGTCCTGCGCTCCCGTGCGGGGGCATGCGGTGCGAGCGGTGAACGTGGTGATGCTCAGCGATCTGCATTTCGATCCGTTTTACGATCCGGCGAAGGTGGCTGAGCTGCGGCGTGCTCCCGTGAGCGCGTGGGCGGAGATCCTCAACCAGCCGGACTCACCTTCGCATATAGAGGAATTCGCGGCGCTGCAGACCTCATGTCATGTACGAGGGGTCGATTCCCCGTGGTCTCTCGTGCGTGCCAGCCTTCGCGAGGCGAAGTTGCGTCAGCCGAAGCCGCTGTTTGTTACGGTGAGCGGCGACCTGCTGGCGCACGGGTTTCCGTGCAAGTTCCGCGCACTTGCGCGGAACGCGGATGCGAACGAGTTGTCTGCGTTCTCGGCAAAGACGGTAGCGTTTGTGTCGTTGCAGCTACGACTCGCATTCCCGGCGACGCCGGTGTACTTCGCACTGGGCAATAATGACTCGGGGTGCGGAGACTACGAGGAGACGCCGGAAAGCGCCTTCCTGCGATCGGTCGCGACGAGCTTTGCCGACGATCTGGTCGATCCTGCCAACCGTGTCTCGCTGCTGCGTACGTTTTCGAAGTTAGGCGACTATAGCGTGACGTTGCCCACACCGATGAAAAACGCGCGCTTGATTGTCCTGCAGGACATCTTTGGGTCCGTACTGTATAGAGGTTGCGATGGCCACGCGAACGCAAGCGCAGCAGCGGCGCAGATCGATTGGTTACGGGAGCAACTGACGGCGGCACGCGCCAACGGAGAGCAGGTATGGGTTATGGCCCATATTCCGCCGGGCGTCGACATCTATGCCAGCTTTCACCGCTATCTTTTCGCGCCGGGTGAGGCATGCCATGTACAGAAGCCGCAGATGTTCCTGAGCAGCGGGGCGTTGGGCGATACGATCGCCGAGTTCGGAGATGTGGTGCGGCTGGCGATCTTCGCCCACACGCACATGGATGAGATCAAGCTGCTTGAGGGCGCAGATGGCTCGGCCGTTCCCGCGAAGCTCGTGCCTTCGATCTCTCCGATCAATGGCAATGATCCGGCGTTTATTGTGGCGCAGGTGTCTGCTCAAACGGCGACGATGAAGGATTACACGGTATATGCGGCGGCAAATGCACGCGGCGCAGGATGGGCACGCGAGTACCAGTTCTCCGCGACCTATGGTCTTCCGGACTTTTCTGCCGCATCGGTGCAAAAGCTAACTTCGGAGCTGATTGCCGACAGAGCGGGAGAAGACGAGACGAGCCGCGCATATGAGAGATTCTTCCTCGCCGGTGGCGGAGCCTTCGCGGAGCTTGGTTTGCAGCGGCTGTGGCCGGCGTACAGCTGCTCGCTGGAGAAACGCAATGCGGAGGCGTTCCACCGCTGCATGTGCCCGCCGGGCGCACCAAAGCCCTGATGTTCCGTGAGAGACGCCAAACTGCTAGCATGGCTCTTTCGCGGTGTGGGCTGAGAGGCATCGCCAACGAGAGACGAATGACCACGGAGAACAAAACGGCAGGAGCCGGGTTGCGTGAAGCGGTTGAAGCTGAACGTCCACTGCAGATTGTGGGCGCCCTCAATGCATTTCACGCGCGCATGGTGGAACGCGTCGGTTACCGAGCGGTGTACCTGTCCGGAGGCGGTGTGGCTGCGGGATCGCTGGGTATGCCGGACCTGGGCATTTCGACCCTGGATGACGTGTTGACGGACGTGCGGCGGATCACGGATGTTTGCGCGCTGCCGCTGCTGGTGGATGCAGATACGGGCTTCGGGGGCGCGTTCAACATTGCGCGGACGATACGATCGCTGTCCAAGGCGGGCGTGGCAGGCTGTCACATTGAAGATCAAGTGCAGGCGAAGCGCTGCGGGCATCGACCGGGAAAGCAGATTGTCTCGCGTGAGGAGATGGTGGACCGCATCAAGGCAGCGGTGGATGCGCGGACGGATGCGAGCTTCGTCATCATGGCGAGGACTGATGCGCTGGCGAACGAGGGGCTGGAGGCGGCATTGGATCGCGCGGCGGCGTGTGTCGAAGCCGGAGCGGATATGGTCTTTCCAGAGGCGGTACGGGAGCTGTCGCAGTATCGTGCGTTTATCGAGCGCACGCGCGTGCCGGTGCTGGCGAACCTGACGGAGTTCGGTGCAACGCCGCTGTTTACGCTGGAGGAGCTGCGCACGGCAAATGTTGGGCTGGCGCTGTATCCTCTGTCGGCCTTTCGTGCGGCGAACGCGGCGGCGTTGCGGGTGTATGAGGCGATTCGCCGTGATGGAACGCAGCGCGCGGTGGTGGAGACGATGCAGACGCGAGCTGACCTTTACGACTTTCTGGACTATCACGCTTACGAGCAGAAGCTGGATGAGCTATTTGCGAAGGAGAAAGACTGAGGAAGTGAGCACAATGAGTGAAACCGAAGCACCGCCGACGAGCGGGTTCAAACCGAAGAAGTCTGTCGCGCTCTCGGGCGTGCCGGCCGGCAATACCGCGCTGTGCACGGTGGGACGGAATGGCAACGATCTGCACTATCGCGGTTACGACATTCTGGATTTAGCGGAGCGATGCGAGTTTGAGGAGGTGGCATATCTTCTGCTCTACGGCAAGCTGCCGACACGGGCGGAGTTGGTCGGGTATAAGCAGCGGCTGCAGGAGCTGCGCGGGCTTCCTGGTGGCGTGAAGATCGCATTGGAGCAGTTGCCAGCGTGCGCGCATCCGATGGATGTTCTGCGTGTGGGAGTAAGTGTGCTGGCGACGCTTGAGCAAGAGCCACAACCGCATACGCCGCAGTCCGCGCTTAATATCGCCGACCACCTGATGGCGTCGCTGGGATCAATGCTGCTGTACTGGTACCACTTTGCGAATGGCGGGAAGCGCATTGAGGTGGAAACCAAGGATGACTCGATTGGCGGACACTTTCTACATCTGTTACACGGCCGACCGGCGAGCGAGGAATGGATACGCGCGATGCATGTTTCGCTGATTCTCTATGCGGAGCATGAGTTTAATGCGAGTACCTTCACGGCGCGAGTGATTGCGGGAACGGGGTCGGATATGTTTTCGGCGATTGCAGGAGCGATTGGCGCGCTGAAGGGACCGAAGCATGGCGGAGCGAATGAAGTGGCGCTGGAGATTCAGCAACGTTATGGCTCGCCCGATGAGGCAGAGGAGGACATTCGCGGGCGTGTGGAGCGCAAGGAGGTCATCATCGGCTTCGGGCATCCGGTATATACGATCTCTGACCCGCGCAATGTGGTGATCAAGAGAATTGCGCATGATCTTTCGCAGAGCGCCGGCGACATGGCGATGTGTAACGTGGCTGAACGACTGGAGCGCGTGATGCACGAGGTGAAACGGATGTTTCCGAACCTCGATTGGTTTTCAGCGGTGGCGTACCACACGATGGGAATTCCGACGGCGATGTTTACGCCGATCTTCGCGATTGCACGAACGAGCGGATGGGCCGCGCACGTGATGGAGCAACGCGCTGATGGCAAGATCATCCGGCCGAGCGCAAACTACACGGGGCCGGAGGAGCTGGCGTTCGTGCCCATTGAGGAACGGGTCTAGAAGAACATGTCTCAGCAGATCAGTAACGGCCGCCCTGAATTCGATCAGGTGCTCGTCGATATCGTCGACTATGTTCGCGATTACAAGATCACGAGTGCGCTTGCCTATGAGACGGCTCGGTACTGCTTGCTCGATACGCTAGGGTGCGGGTTAGAGGCGTTGGGGTACTCAGCATGCACGAAGCTGCTGGGACCGCTGGTTTCTGGGCTGACGATGCAGAAGGGGGCGCGCGTTCCGGGCACAAACTACGAGCTCGATCCGGTTCAGGCGGCGTTCAATATCGGCGCGATGGTTCGCTGGCTGGACTTTAATGACACGTGGCTGGCGGCGGAGTGGGGGCATCCGAGCGACAATCTCGGCGGCATTCTTGCTGTGGCGGATTGGCTGGCGCGGAATGGCCGCAAGCTTACCATGTGCGACGTCCTCACGGCGATGATCAAGGCGCATGAGATTCAGGGTTGTCTTGCGCTGGAGAACTCGTTTAACAGAGTCGGGCTTGATCATGTGGTGCTGGTAAAGGTGGCAAGCACGGCGGTGGTTTCGCATCTGATGTGGCTGTCGCGGGAGCGGATGCTGAATGCAGTTTCGCTGGCGTGGGTGGACGGACAGTCTCTGCGGACGTACCGGCATGCGCCGAACACGGGCTCGCGCAAGAGTTGGGCGGCAGGCGATGCGACCTCGCGTGCGGTGCGACTGGCGCTGATTGCACAGACCGGCGAGATGGGCTATCCAAGCGTGCTGACGGCGAAGACGTGGGGCTTCTACGATGTGAGCTTTCGCGGGCAGCCGTTCAGGTTTCAGAGGCCCTATGGAAGCTACGTGATGGAGAATGTGCTGTTCAAGATCTCGTTCCCGGCGGAGTTCCATGCGCAGACGGCAGTGGAAGCTGCGGTGACCCTGCACGGACAGCTTGCAGCGAAGGGGTTGACGGCGGGGAACATTGCACGGGTGACGATTCGCACACATGAGGCGGCCATCCGCATCATCGACAAGCAGGGACCGCTGGCGAATCCGGCGGATCGCGATCATTGCCTTCAGTACATGGTGGCGGTGCCGTTGCTCTTCGGACGGCTGACGGCGGAGGACTATGAGGACAAGGTGGCGCTCGATCCGGTGTGGGGAAAGCGGATCGACCAGGTGCGCGCGCGCATCGTGTGCGTCGAGGATAGGCAGTTCACAAGGGATTATCACGACCCAGAGAAGCGGTCGATTGCAAATGCGCTGACGGTTGAGTTGACTGACGGGACACTTCTGCCGGAGGTTGTGGTCGAGTATCCGATTGGACATCGGCTGCGGCGCGCGGAGGGAATGCCGCTGCTGATCGAGAAGTTTGAGAGAAACCTGGCGCGCCGATTTGTACGGGAGCAGAAGGAGCGGATTCTGGCGGCGTCGATGAACCAGGAGAAGCTGGAAGCGATGAGCGTCGAGGAGTATGTCGGGCACTTTGTTCCTGGCGCGTGAGTCCGGTATGGCAGCGCGGACGCCGCTATATGCTATGCGCATGAGCGAGAACAGATCACCGGACTACGCTGCGATGCTCGCGGTGGCGATCGAGGAAGCGCGCACTGGGCTTGCAGAGGGTGGCATTCCGATCGGCGCCGCGATCTTTCGTGTGGATGGAACACTGGTGAGCCGCGGGCACAACCGTAGAGTGCAGCAGGGCGATCCATCGATCCACGGGGAGACGGATGCGTTTCGGCGTGCGGGTCGGCAGCGCAGCTATCGCGATCTCATCATGGTGACCACGCTGGCTCCATGCTGGTACTGCAGCGGCCTGCTGCGGCAGTTTGGGTTTCGCGCGTTGGTAGTGGGTGAGTCGCGCACCTTTGAGGGTGGACTGGATTGGCTGCGGTCGATTGGGGTTGAGGTGATCGATCTGAATTCACAGGAGTGCGTGGATCTGCTGGGCGGCTACATTGCGGCGTTCCCTGAGATATGGAACGAGGACATCGGCGTCGATGAATAGCATAACGAGCCGTTCATTCGCGCTATTCTGAGTGCTCGGGGCAGAGAGATCGAATCCTCTGAAACGAGGAGCGCATCGAAGCACAGAGAGTCCCGCTTGCGAGCGCGACGAAGATCGACGATGAGGAGAGATGACAATGGACCGGAGCGCATCGGCAGTTTGGCATGGGGGCCTGAAGGACGGCAAGGGAACGATCAGCACGCAGAGTGGAACGTTGAAGGATACGCAATACAGCTTCAGCTCGCGGTTTGAGAGCGGCGTGGGGACCAATCCAGAGGAGCTGATTGCGGCAGCACATGCGGGCTGCTTCTCCATGGCGCTGAGCGCACAGCTCACAGAGGCGAGCTATACGCCGGACTCGATCGAGACGACGGCAGCGGTGACGTTGGACAAGACCGCGGATGGGCCGACCGTGACGAAGATTCATCTGACCACGCGCGCGCGAATCCCGAAGATCGAGAAAGCGAAGTTTGACGAGCTGGCGAAGAAGGCGAAGGAAGGATGCCCGATCTCGCGGCTGCTGAAGGCCGCGGAGATTACGTTGGATGCGCAGCTGGTGTAGTTGCTCGCGACACAACAAAAGGCCCGCACAGCCGCAGATCTTTTTTGTTTTAGTGGGCGTGCGCGTGGCCGTGGTGGGGGTGGGGGTCGACGGCGTCGGGGGTGGGTGGGGAGCTGCAGCCGTCGACGGTGGGGCAGTCGGTGACCTCGAGCTGAATGGTGGTGTGGTGGATGCCGAAGTGGTCGCGGAGCTGATGGTTGAGGCGCTCGAGGACGGCCTCACACTCGGTGAGTGGCATCTCGATGACCTGAACGTGGCTGGCGAGCGCGTGGGACTGCGCGGTGAGGCTCCAGACATGGAGGTCGTGGACGCCGACGACGCCGTCGACGGCCTGCATGGCGGAACGGATCTCGGTGAGGTCAATGGAGCGTGGCGTACCTTCGAGCAGGATATGCAGGGTCTCGCGGATGATCGACCAGGAGCTCCAGAGGATCATGGCGGCGATGAGCAGCGACAGGAGCGGGTCGATCCATTGCACGCCAGTGAGGCGGATGAGGAAACCGCCGACGATGACCGCGGCGGTGGAGATGGTGTCGCCGAGCATGTGGAGGAAGACGCTGCGGATGTTGACGTCGCGGGAGAAGCGCCAGAGCAGACCGGCGATCGCACCGTTCATCACCACACCGGCAGCGGCGACGACCATCATCAGGTCCGGTTTGACGGTGACTGGAACGGTGAAGCGGTGGATGGCCGCGATGACGAGCCAGAGGGAGAGCACGATCAGCGTAAGGGCGTTGACGAAGCCGGCCAGGACGCCGGCGCGCTGGTAGCCGAAGGTGCGCTGCTCGGTGGCGGGGCGGGTCTGGAGATAGACCGCGAAGAAGCTGAGCGCGAGGGCGAGAAAGTCGGAGACGTTGTGGCCGGCTTCGGACAGCAGGGCGAGGGAGTGGGCGCGCAGGCCGAAGACGAAGGTCGCGAGGATGTAGAGGAACGTAAGCGCCAGCGAGAGCTTGAGGATACGCTGCATGGCGGCGTTAGGATGGCCGTGCGCGGGCACGATTCTATTGTACTGTCGGGGCATTTGTATCGTTCTCCGCCGAAGCGCTGAGAGGCATCCAACGCTTTGTCAGGAGCAATTTATGACGGTTCATACGGTTTCGACGTATGGGCACCAGTTCACGCGGTTTGGACTGTTCAATTGCTACCTGGTACGCGAAAGCGATAGCTGTACGCTCCTCGACACAGGGCTGCCGGGGAGTGCGCCGAGGATTGTGCGGGCGGCGCGAGCGATCGGGACAGAACCGATTGCGCGGGTGTTGCTGACGCATGCGCATGGCGACCATATCGGGTCGCTGGACGCGCTGGCGCCGATGCTGGGAAGGGCCGAGGTCGCCATCGGGCGGCGCGAGGCGAGGCTGATGCCGAAGCCGCCGGCACAGGACCGGTCGCTGGACCCGGATGAGCCACAGTGCAGGGTGAAGGGCAGCTTTCCGGGGGCGAAGACCGCGCCGACGCATCTTTTTGGCGATCATTCCAGCTCCGGCAGCGGCGAGCTGTACGGATCGCTGCGGGCGGTGGCGACGCCGGGGCATACCCCGGGGCACATGAGCTACTTTGACGAGCGCGATGGCACTCTCTACGCGGGTGATGCGCTGGTGACGGTGGGCGGCAGGGTGCACGTGCCGGGCTTTGGACCGTGGTATTTTCCGCTGCCGGGGATGGCGACGTGGCACCGGCCGACGGCGCTGGCGAGTGCGCGGAGGTTATTGTCGCTGCCGATCCGGCGGTATGCGGCCGGGCATGGACGGCTGGTGGAGGGTGGGCCGGAGCTGCTGGAGCGGGCGATCCGGCGGGCCGACCTTAGCCTGCAAAAGGGTCAACGATAGCGCAGGGCATGGGGTACCCCTCCCCCTGTTTTTGTGCAAAATATTCTATCGATTGTAGTTAGCTTCGGACTTCAGTGCATGCAGCCCGCAAAGTATACATTCCTAAAGAGTTATTTTGCAAAGTCTTCATAACAAAATGGTTAAGATGCGTCCTTTTGCGAGCGTCGCCCTGGGGATCTGTCTATCTTGCCAGCGATGTTTCCGTTCGGGTTAGAGAAGGCCCTATGTCTATTGTAGCGAGCGGAGCGCAACAGATATGCCATGAATTTGGGGGGTGTAAGTGATGGATTGATGAGTTTTACAGGATTCCGGTGAACTTTCAGGGCTTGACAGGGGTTCGACCGCTCTAGAGCGATGTGGGGACAGGGGCTGCCTGAAGGGAGACGAAGCGCTGCGGGTTGCAGCAGGCTTTGGCCAATCCAGCGAGATCCGACTGCGTCTGCGGAGTGCGGGCCAGACGCGCGAGGGTGGCGTCGAGAATAGCGCTCGCGCCGGGGTCGGCGGGCCGCTGAATGCTGTAGTGTATCCATTTGCCTTCGCGCCGTGCGGAGACGATGCCTGCCCGGCGCAGGTAGGCGAGGTGGCGGGAGATTTTGGGCTGGCCCTGGTGGAGGATCTCGACGAAGTAGCAGACGCAGACCTCACGGCCGTTCATGAGATTGAGCAGACGGAGGCGAGTGGGGTCGGCCAGGGCGGCGAAGAGCCTGACCAGATCGAACGGTTTTGGAGATCGGCCCATATTCTTACTCTTTTTGTATATATGTCCTCCTTATATATACGCATTGACAGATATGTGCAAGCAATAATACATTTGTCTACACGTATATGAAAGGAAAGCATTCGTGCGAAGAAGTCGGCGGTGTGCTGCGGGCCTGGCTACTGCGCGTGAGATTTGACCCTGTTCGAAGGAGTTCTGCTTTGTCTGCTCGGTACAACGTTCTGTTCCTCTGCACGGGAAACTCGGCTCGCTCGATTATGGCCGAGGCCATTCTGAACCATGTGGCCGACGACGCCTTTACGGCATATAGCGCAGGCAGCCATCCTTGTGGGGCTGTGCGGCCTGAGGCGCTGGCACAGTTGAACTCGGCCGGGATTCCAACCGAGGGGCTACGCAGCAAGTCATGGGATGAGTTCGCGGCGGACGGCGCACCCAAGATGGACTTCGTCTTTACGGTCTGCGATAACGCGGCGAACGAGGTTTGTCCATTCTGGCCGGGGCAGCCGATGACGGCGCACTGGGGGATTGCCGATCCGGTGGCGGTCAAGGGAACGCCGGAGGAGGTTGCGCGCGCCTTTCGCGAGGCGTTCCACCTGCTCGATCGCAGGATCAGACTGTTTGTGTCGCTCCCACTGGCGACACTGGGGCGGATGGCCGTGCAGCGAGAGATTGAGGACATTGGCCGGGTATGAAGCCGACTCTGTTGCGGCGCGTAGTCGCCGAGTTCTTTGGAACGATGCTCTTGCTGGCGGCCGTGGTGGGATCGGGCATCATGGGCGACCGGCTGGCGGCGGGGAATGTCGCGCTGGCGCTGCTGGCGAACACGCTGGCGACGGGTGCAGCGCTGGTGGCGATCATCCTGGCGTTCGGTCCGGTCTCGGGAGCGCACTTGAATCCGGCGGTGACGCTGGCGGACGCGTGGATGGGCGGGATGAGATGGCGCGAGGCGTTCGCTTACCTTGCTGCGCAGATCGTGGGAGCATTCGCCGGAGTCGCTGTGGCTCACCTGATGTTCGGGCTGGCGGTGGTCGAGGTTTCGACGAAACAGAGGAGCGGGCCGGCGCAGATCTTCAGCGAGTTCGTTGCGACCTTCGGGCTGATGGCGGTGATCTGGGGATGCGCACGGACGCGCGCCGCGGCGGCGGCGTTTGCAGTCGGGGCGTATATCACGGCAGCGTACTGGTTTACGGCGTCGACGTCGTTCGCGAATCCGGCGGTGACGATGGCGCGGGCAATGACGAATACGTTTGCGGGGGTGAGGCCGATGGATGTCGCTCCGTTCGTTGGAGCGCAGCTTGCCGGAGCGCTGGGAGCGACGCTGCTGTTTCAGTGGTTGACGCCGGGGGTGAAGGCAGAGGCGTCTGCGGTGCTGGTTCGACAGGCTGGCCTACCTTAGCTCGCTGCGCTCGCGAAGATGGGGCACCTGGAGTTAGAGCGAGCCCGCTGCGGTGGTGCGGGGCTAGCTGCGCCAGTGGAGCTCGACCGGGCCGGGGAGTGGATGGGGGCCGTGGCCGGTGAGGCGGCGCTGCTTGAGGGCGAAGTACCACTTGGCGGGCTTGTCGGCGTCGTCGATGAGCATGAGGCCGGGGTTGGAGCGGAGGCCGCGGGATTGCTCGATCATGGTCTGCTGATCCTGTCCCACAAAACGTGCTCCGAAGAGTTTCACGAGTGGCGTGACGAAGGGGACGAAGGTTGCGATGTTCCAGGCGGCGACGACGTCGATGCGGCAGGTGGAGGGGGTGATGGGCGTGACCGTGGTGAGGGAGGAGAACCAGCGGGGCGTTTTGGATTTGTCGTGGGGGTTTTCAGCGACGATGGTTTCGACGCGGCGGTTGGGGAGGGTGAAGTCGATGGTGGTGATGGGCGTGCCGAGGAGTTTATAGGGCGCGCTGTTGGAGCTGGGCGCGTGCGGCGACATGCGGAAGCCTGCGTTGCGTCCGTAGTTTTCGTAGTCTTCCAGCGGTTCGAAGCGTTTCGTCTTCTCGTGGATACTCGCGGCGGAGCGCCACCACCAGGCGCGGTGGACGAAGGGACCGTGCGCGGGATCCATGAGGCCGATGATGCCGTGGTCGACGTTGCAGGGGAGATCGGCGGCGAGGTGCGCGGTGCGGAAGCGCTTGGAGAACTTGGGGAGTGAGGGGATGGGCGGGAGCGTGGCTTCGGCTTCAGGTGTGATGCGGCCGGCGCCGGGGGCGGGGATGTAGACCCAGGCGTAGCCGTCGCGCTCGGCGACGGGGAAGGCGTTGGCGAAGATTTTGGTGGGTTCGAGCGAATCGTGCGAGGTGAGAGAGGGGATCTCTTCGCAGCGGCCGGTGCAGGGCTCGAAGCGCCAGCCGTGGTATTTGCACTGGACGGTTTCGCCGTCGAACCATCCTGCCGACAGCGGAATGCCGCGGTGGGGGCAGAGATCGCGCAGGGCGAAGAGGGAGCCGTCACGCTTGCGGCCGAGGAGTAGAGGGATGCCGAGGAGGGTGGTCGTCTGCGGCTGGTGGAGGGTGCCGGTGCGGAGCGCAGGGTACCAGTCGTTGTAGATGAAGTCCGTTGAAGGGCCGGGCTTTGCCGCCGCGTCGAGTTGGATGAGATCGGGCGCGCGGCCGGCCGAGATGGGGCGCATGGGTGGCACGAGCATGAGTGTACGGGATGGCGGGAGTTGCGTGTGGTGCGGAAGAGTTCGTTCTAGCTTGAGCGTCGCGAAATGCGGGGGTCCTTCGCTTCGCTCAGGATGACGATCGTTTTTGCGACGCGCAATGGGTGAACTAACGTCGCAGCCGATCGGTTGTGCCGCGCTTAGACTCGAAGGTGATGAGTGAGGAGATCGGGGCGAGTGTAGCGGCGGCGGCAGGTGCGACGATTCCGCGGCGGGGGCGGTGGACGCTGCTGTGGGTGGTGGTGCTGTGGGCGGCGTTCTATGCGAGCTTTGCGCTGGTGCGGCCGGCGCTGCTGGATGATGCGGATTCGGTGCATGCGGAGGTGGCGCGGGAGATGCTGCTGCGGCATGACTATGTGACGCTGCATGCGAATGGGATCCGGTATCTGGAGAAGGCGCCGCTGCTGTATTGGGCGATGGCGGCGGGGTTGAAGGCGTTTGGTGCCGTGGGGCTGACGGGGCCGACGGCGTCGACGACTGCTGTCAGGCTGCCACTGGCGTTGACGGTGCTGGCGCTGGCGCTGTTTGTGGAGAGCTTTGCGCGGAGGATGTTTCATTCGGCGCGGGCGGGCATGTATGCGGCTCTGATCCTGCTCTCGAGCTTTGGGATCTTTATCTTTACGCGCATCACGATTCCGGACGCGATGGTGTGTCTGTGGATGACGACGGCGATGCTGTGCTTCTGGCGGACGGAGGCACCTGCGGTGCGGCGGACGCGCTTCGCGCCGGGGGACAGCCGGGAAGATGGCGATGCGGACGTCGTTGGGCCGGGCTCATCGCGCCGGGTGGCGCGCGCGGGATCGGGCACGCCAATATGGGGCGGCACGCGGATCTGGTGCTGGGGGTTTGCGGCGAGCTGCGCGCTGAATGTGCTGACCAAGGGGCTGATCGGGGTGGTGTTTCCGGTGGCGACGGTGGTGATCTATCTGCTGCTGACGCGAGGATGGAAGCGGACGTGGGTGCGGGTGGGGGCGCTGTGTCCGTGGAGCTCGCTGGCGGTGTTTCTGGTAATTGCCGCGCCGTGGCATGTGATGGCGGGGTTGGCGAATCCGGGACAGGGGCATCCGACGCCCTTTCATTTTGTGGGCGGACACTGGATCGTTCCACTGCCTACGGATGGGAATGTGCGGGGGTGGTTCTGGTTTTATTTCATGAACGAGCACGTGCTGCGGTATCTGAACCTGCGCGTGCCGCATGACTACGACACGGTTCCGCTGGTGCTGTTCTGGGGGCTGTGCCTGGTGTGGATGATGCCGTGGTCGGCGTTTGGGTTTAAGGCGACGGCGTGGGCGCTGCCGGTGCGATCGGAGAAGTGGCGCAGCCAGTTTCGGCGGCATGACCTTCCGCTGAAGCGGCGCGGGAGGGTGCTGCTGATGGTGTGGGCGGCGTTTGTGCTGCTGTTCTTCGCGTTCTCGACGCGGCAGGAATATTACGTGCTGCCGGCGTTTCCGGCGGCGGCGGTGCTGATTGCGGGGTGGCTGGCGTTGGCGGACAACTACAGGGCGAGGGTGTTAAGACGGGGAGCGCAGAAGCGGGTTGTGGTGCAGGCGGGCGCACATGAAGAGGCGCTGCGGCTGATGGACGTGGGGCGGGCAGCGGTGCATTGTACGGAGGTGGTGCTGGCGCTGGGGATTGCGTTTGCCGCGGGAGCGGCGGTGATTCTGCTGCACGCGCGGACGCCGGCCGGGCATCCGGATTTGGCGCGGATGCTGAGTGAGCACCCGAAGGACTATGCGATGAGCATGGGGCACTTTCTGGATCTGAATGCGGAGGCGCTGGGGTTGTTTCGGCTGCCGCTGATTCTGGCTGCGGTGAGTTTAGTGCTGGGGCCGCTGGTGTCGCTGCTGCTGCGCAAGCGGGCGCGGCCGCGCGAGGCGAACTTTGTGCTGGCGGCGGGAGCATTTGGGTTTCTGCTGGCGGCGCACATGGGGCTGGTGCGGTTTGCGCCGGTGATCAGCTCGGCGGAGCTGGCGGAGAGGATTGCGCCACTGGTGGGGCCACAGGACATGGTGGCGATCCATGGGGAGTATGAGTCGGGGTCGACGCTGGGGTTTTATCTGCAGCGGCCGACAGCTGCGGGCGGAGAGATTCATATTCTGGAGGGGCGGAGCTCGAACCTCTGGTATGGCAGCTTCTTTCCGGATGCGCCGAAGATCTTCGAGACGGCGGAGAGCTTTCGGGCGAAGTGGAGCGGGCCGCAGCGGATCTTTTTGTGGCAGTCACTGACGGACCCGCCGAACCAGCTGCCGGTGGTGGATGGGCCGGTGTATGTGATTGCGCGGGGCGGAGGGAAAGAGATTGTGAGCAATCGGCCGGGCGATTGAGGGCCAAAGACGTTAAGCTGAGGGCGAGGAAAAGCCTATGCCCTGCGATCCGTACGAGCTGCGCCACGTTCCGTTGTTTTCCCTGCTGGATGATGAAGAGCTAAACGTGCTGGCGCAGCAGGTGGAGCTGCGCGAGTTTGCCGCGAAGCAGCGCATCTACAAGGCAGGCGAGCCGAGCACGCGCGCGTTTGTGGTGATGAGCGGAGCGGTGAGGGTGACGCTGCTGGATGAGGATGGACAGGAGGTGCTGTTCTCCGAGCCGCATCACGGCGACTTCTTCGGATTTGCGTCGATGCTGGATAGCTCGGAGCATGCTACGTCGGCGGTGGCGATGGAGGCGACGACGTGCGTGGAGGTGGACCGCAACGATCTGTCGCAGTTGCTGGCGCGCAAGCCTGAGGCGGGGCTTGACATGCTGACGGTGCTGGCGCGGGAGATTCACTCGACGCAGCAGCTGGTGCGTGGGCGCTCGATGCGCAACCCGAATGAGGTCTTCGACGAGAGTGAGACGGTGGGCGAGCGGGTGGCGGACAAGGTTGCGGGATTCGGCGGATCGTGGACGTTCATCATCATGTTCCTCACGGGAATGCTGATCTATGTAGCGACGAACGTGGTGCTGCAGCGGAAGGCATGGGACCCGTATCCGTTTATTCTGCTGAACCTGTTCTTGTCGATGCTGGCGGCGATCCAGGCGCCGGTGATCATGATGAGCCAGAACCGGCAGGATGCGAAGGACCGCGTGCGCAGCGAACTGGACTTTAACGTGAATCGCAGAGCGGAGAGCGAGATTCAGGCATTGTCGCGGAAGCTGCATGCGATCGGGGACAAGCTGGATGATATGGATGGGCGGCTGCGAGTGAGCTAGGAGTTAGGTTCGAGGCGGCCGCGATGGAGGCGGAAGCGCTGGCCGCGCCAGAGGACGGTGTTGGAGGCGTAGCTCCAGAGCCAGAAGAAGAGGCCGAAGCAGTCGCGAAGCGGGAGAAGGTAGATGTAGGTGAGGACTTGGGCGTCGCCGAGGACGCCAACGCCGACGATGAGCGCGACGGCGATGCGGGCGAGCAGCGCGATGCTGAGGAGGGTGATGCTCCAGAGCGCGGCGCCGCTGGCGAGGACGGTGAGCAGCGCCCAGGGAAGGACGAAGGTGACGGCGAGGCCGAGGTAGCCGGCGCGGCGGGAGTCGCGGACGGTGCGCGACCAGCGGAGCTGATGCTCGCAGAAGCTGCGCAGAGTGTACGCGGGGACGGAGGTGGCGACGACCTCGGGGATGAGCTCGATGCGGAAGCCCGCGCGGTGGAGGCGGGCGCCGAGCTCATAGTCGTCGGCGAGCTGATCGGTGAGGGATTCGAAGCCGCCGATCTTGGCGAGTGCGGATTTTGTGGTGGCGAGTGTAGACCCGAGGCCGAAGCGGAGACCGTGCTCGAGAGAGCGGGCGGTGAGGACGCCGGGGATGAAGTCGGTGGAGATGCCGAGGGCTTCAAGACGCGACCAGAGCGTCTTTGATGCGTAGCCGATGTAGGGAGCGGTGACAAGGCCGACTGGATTTTCATTTTGCTCGCGCGAGGCGAGCGAATCTCGGAAGGGAGCGGTGACGCGGGAGAGATAGCGTGGCGAGACGAGGATGTCGGCGTCGTTGATGAGGATGTGCTCGTGGCGAGCGTGGGGGAGCATTTGGGCGAGGTTCGAGAGCTTGCCGTTGGGGCCGAGGCGCGCGGGGCATTCGATGAGGCGGATGGAGAGGTGGGGGTGCTCGACGCGGAGGCGGGCGACCTCGGCGACGGCGGGATCAGAGAGTGAGCTGACGCCGAAGAGGAGCTCGAAGGGGCCGGGATAGTCCTGGGTGCAGTGGCTGGAGAGCGCGGCGTACAGGTGCACGTCGACGCCTTTGAGGGGCTTGAGGAGGGAGATCGCGGGAGCGAAGACGGCGGTGGGCGGCGGGGCGAGGCGGGCGGCGCGCTCGAACTGGCGGGCGGCGAAGAGTGCGAGGGTCGCGTAGACGAGGCCGCAGAGGGTGAGAAGCGCTGTGACGAGTTCCGCGGCCAGGGCGAGGGTGTCCACTCTTCGAGTGTAGTGAGGAAGTGGGTGGTTAGGTCCTAGATGGTTACGAAATACAGGGGTCTCTCCACTACGCGGGACGATGAGACCGTCCCGCTCCGGTCGAGATGACAGCATCTCTTCGCGGGGGCCAGCGGGTTCCTACCCGCTCAGTACCCTCAGCTCCGTATGAGCTTTGTCTTTCTACTAACCACTACTGACTAACCGCTAACGACTGCTTTACTCGTAGCGGAGGGCTTCGATGGGGTCGAGGTTGGCGGCCTTCCAGGCGGGGTAGATGCCGAAGATGAGGCCGATGGCGCAGGAGGCGAAGAACGCGAAGAGGACCCAGTAGATGCCGACCACGCTGGAGATGAAGTGGTTGAGTCCCAGTGCGAGGCAGGCGCCGAAGAGGATGCCGATGACGCCGCCGAGCGCGCAGAGGACGATGGCTTCCAGAGTGAACTGCAGAAGGATGGTCTTTTTGGTCGCACCGATGGCTTTGCGCACGCCGATCTCGCGGGTTCGCTCGGTGACGGAGACGAGCATGATGTTCATCACGCCGACGCCGCCGACCATGAGCCCGACGGCGCTGAGGCCGAACATGAGCAGGAAGAGGCCGCCGGTAATCTGCGTCCAGAGGCGGGTGATGGAGTCGGAGCCGAAGATGGCGAAGTTGTCCGGCTGCTCATTGCGGACCTTGCGGCGGCGGCGGAGAAGCTCGCGGATCTCATCTTCGACGATGGGCTTGTTTTGCTGGCTGTCGAACTTGAGGCTGATCCAGTAGTCGAGGACCTCGGGGTGCAACTGGTGGAAGGTGGTGATGGGCATGTGCACCATGTTGTCTTCGCTGTTGCGGCCGCCGCCGGAGAAGGCGGACTTGACCTTGTCCTGCACGCCGATGACGGTGAAGATGCGGCCTTCGACGTCGATCTGCTTGCCAAGGGCGCTCTGGCCGCCGAAGAGATCGTCGGCGGTGTCATAGCCGAGGACGCAGACGTAGGCCGCGTGCTGCTCTTCATAGGAGGTGAAGTAGCGGCCTTCGGTCATCTCGAGGTTGTAGACGGAGGGATTGTCAGCGGTGGTGCCTTCCTCGGAGACGTTTTCGGATTTCGCGCGGCCATATTTGACGGTGACGGAGCCCTGGCCGAAGTCGAAGTTCTGATAGCGGAGGGACGGGACGACGTCGACGACGTGCGGAAGTGTCTTGAGCGCTTCGGCATCATCGTAGGTGAGCTGCTTGCGGGCGAGCATCTCGGCGGTGGGGCGGACGCCGATGACGGGAAAGCGGAAGACCCAGAGGACGTTGGTGCCCATGGCCTCGACCATGTCCGAGACCTGTTTGTTGAGGCCGTTAATGACGGAGGAGATGGCGATGACGGTGGTGACGCCGATGACGATGCCGAGGATAGTGAGGGCAGAGCGCATCTTGTTGGCGCGCAGGGTGTCGAGCGCCATTTTTATGGATTCGCGTTGGTCGGAGAGGGTCATGGGAGGGAGACAGTAGAGGGTAGACAGTAGACAGTAAAGAAAGACGGGGCGGCGGCAAGGTTGATTTTCATCGCAGCTTTGGCGGAGGAGTTTTCGCGCGCATCGTTGTTAGAGAGGCATTGAGGATTCGCACGACTTCGCAGGCGAGTGCCTGAGCGGTTTCAATTTGGTGAGGATTACCAAAGCCGAGCGTGGTTGCGAGTTCCAGCTGAGTTTGAAGTTCGAGCGCAGATCCTCGCGCCATGCCGATGAAATGCATCAGTTCGCCACGGGTTAGCCTTCCCTTTCCTTCGGCAATATTGCTGGGAATGGATACTGCGCAGCGCCGCAGTTGGTTCGTAAGCCCGAATCGTTCGTCGGCCGGAAACATTGAGGTGCAACGGTAAACGAGTGCAGCCAACTGCATCGCCTTCTGCCAAGCAGCTGAGTCTCGGTAAAGCGCGTTCGGGGTAGAAGCTGCCATCCTGAGCTAAACCTTTCGATACTTTACTGTCTACCGTCGTCTCTATTGTCTTTCGCTCAAAACTCGCTGCGCAGGGCGACGATGGGGTCGAGGTCGGCGGCTTTGCGGGCGGGGTAGACGCCGAAGAAGAGGCCGACAGAGGCCGCAACGATGAGGCCGGCGAAGATGCTCCAGATGGCAATGGCCGAAGGGAAGCTGAGCAGAATGGTGACTGTTTTGGCCGCAGCAATGCCGAGAATGACGCCGAAGGCGCCGCCGACGACGGCCATGGTTGCGGATTCGAGCAGGAACTGGAGCAGGATGTCGTTGCGGCGCGCGCCGAGGGCTTTGCGGACACCGATCTCGCGGGTGCGCTCGGTGACGGAGACCAGCATGATGTTCATGATGACAACGCCGCCGACGACCAGCGAGATGGCGGCGAGGGTGACAGCAACAGCACCGAAGTAGCCCATGATGGTGCCGAGCAGGCCGGCGAGCGTGTTGCTGGTTTCGAGGGTAAAGCTGTCGTCGACGCCGGGGCTGTCATGGCGGATGGAGCGCATGATGACGCGGGCCTGGTCGCTGGCGGCTTCCATGGCCGGGGCGCCGTTGCCGGCCTTCATGTAGATGGTGACGGAGGTCGCGGTGCCGTAGGTCTTCTGATAGGTGGTGAGCGGGACGGCGACCCAGTTGTCCTGGCTTTGGCCGAGGGTCTTACCCTGGGTTTCGGCGAGGCCGATGATGGTGTAGAGCTCGCCATCGACGCGGATCTCTTTGCCGAGCGGGTCTTCGCCTTTAAGCAGGTTGTCTTCGATGTCGGAGCCGATGACGCAGACGTGGGAGGCGTGCTCCTCGTCGGCCTGGGTGAAGCTGCGGCCTTCGGCGAGATCGAGATTCTGCATCTCGGTCATGAGCGCGGTGTAGCCGCGGATCTGGACGTCGGTGGCGGACTCCTTGCCATGGACGACGAGGCCGGTGGTGACCTGCATGGCGCCGACCTGCTGGCAGTAGGTGCACTTCTGCTGCTCGGCGCGGTAGTCATCGAAGGAGACGATCTTGCGCTTCTGGTACTTGAGGTATTCCTCGTAGCTGGTGATGACCTGGGGTTGCTGAGAGATGGTGAAGACGTCGGCGCCGTAGCGGTTGACCTTGGTGGCGACGTAGAGGTTGGCGCCGTTGACCAGCGTGACGACAGCGATGACCGAGGCGACGCCGATGACCACGCCGAGGAGGGTGAGGATCGAGCGCAGCTTGTTGGCCCACAAGGAGGCCAACGCAATCCGGATTGCTTCGCGGAACTCCATGAGGGCTGTTATTCAGTTTATCCCGCGGGTCGGGCGCGGCGGCCTGCGAGGTGATAAGGTGGACGGCGACGCTGGGACGCTCACCGCCCTGGGAGACTATACGCAGGGAGCGGGGCGGTGGTTCCGTGGGACAAGCCCCCAGCGGCTAAAGCCCCATTCCCGGTGACAATTTACGGCACAGCTAAAGCCGTGCCCCTTCAAAACGGAGTGGCGGGGCTAGGTCATGATCTCATGGCCCTTCCAGCGCGCGGGGGCGTGGTGGAGGGCGTTGAGCTCGGCGGAGAAGGCCGGGGTGGGTTTGAGGCCGGCGTCGAAGGGAAGGCAGCGCTCGGGAAGGCCGTCAGCGCGGCTGTCTTCGTGGTCGAGCCAGGTGTAGCGGTCGGTGATGCCCCAGGTGAGCAGAGCAATGACTGACGGGTTATTCAGGGTGGTCTGAAGATAGCTGGCGTAGAGCTGGGCGACGGCGGCGTCGCGCGCGGGGATGCCGGGCGGGAGATCGCGGTCGTTGACGTCCATCTCGGTGAGGAGAAGCTGGAGGTTGAGGCGGCTGAGCTCGGCCATGAAGCCGCGCAGGCCTGCGCCGTAGGTATGGTTGGGGCCGGCGGCGATGTGGGACTGAATGCCGACGGCGTCGATGGGGACGCCGCGGGACTGCATGCCTTTGACGAGAGCGAGGACGGCGGCGCGCTTGGCGGCGGATTGCGGGTCTTCGGCCTCGATGCCGTAGTCGTTGTAGGTGAGGAGGGCGTTGGGGTCGGCGCGGCGGGCGGTGCGGAAGGCGATGTCGATGTAGTTGGGCAGCGCCTTGTACCAGGGTGAGTTGCGCATGCCGTTGGGCTGGTTGTCAGAGATCTGAATGGCCTCGTTGACGACGTCCCAGGAGTGGATCTTGCCTTTGTAGCGGCCGGCGACGGTTTCGATGTGATGAACAAGGAGTTGCTCGGCGTTCTGGGGCGTGATGTAGCCGGCGAACCAGGCGGGCAGGGCGCGGTGCCAGACGAAGTTGTGGCCGCGGAGCTTCATGTGATTGGCTTCGGCGAAGTGGACGAGATAGTCGGCGTCGTCGAAGAAGAAGGTGGTGGGAGTGGGGCGGAGGGGAGCGAACTTGAACTCGTGCTCAGCGACGAGGATGGAGGCCTGCTGCTTGATGAGCGCGGTGTAGTCGGGCGTGTCGCGGAGGCGGGCGATCTGGACGGCGCAGCCGACGAGCAGGCCTTTGCCTAACCCGGCGGCGCGGAGGGTTGTGCCGGATGCGGTGTTAAAGAGGGCGTGCGCACGTGAGGCGAGCGGAAGCGCAGCGAGCGCGCTGAGCGCGGCGGCTTGCTGGACGAACTTGCGGCGGGTAGGACAGCTCATGGGGTCATTATCGCGGAGGAAGGCTTTGGATTACTCGAACAAATAATCTTTCGCGATAAAGTAAAGATCCCCAAAGGGCTCTTTGATATGGGGCTCGCCTACGAGCGTAGCGGATATGGGATATCTCTTAGCAGTCAAAGCGTCTGGTCGCTAAACCAGGACAACTCATTTTTACCGCTTTACGTGCTGTGAAGAATCCTTGCCGAACAGGTCCATCTGGCCCTTGTCATGCGACTGATGAGAAGGAGAAGATTTCTGCAGTCCCACCGTGACGAGGGCAGCACAAGCCACACCAAAAACAATCATTGGAACCCACATCACGATCCGCCTTTCGACGAGCTTTCGAGAGCCAACTCTGCTTCTCGTTCAATATAGATGCCGAATACAAGCAAGAATATTCCAATTAATGCGAAGAGGGTAATTTCAATGTTGTTTTTGCCGAAACGATTTAGCCAAAGCAGGTGAGGCGAGCCGATCATACTCTGTGCCTGCCTGTTTTGACTGAGAAATCCATCGAGAGGGACGAATACGAGCAGCAACACGCCGATTTCACGCAAGGACTCGCCGAGAAGCCGCTTATGTCCATGTTCAAATCGGCTCAACAATCGGCCAAGAAACGACATCTGCCCTTTTCCGACTCTACCGATGATTTTCGCATCTGGGTTTCGCAAATCGCCCATCACTTCCCCTGTGACCTTACACTAGCGCAACATCGCCGAGGCCGTCAGACGTCATGATCGATCTGCTCTTCGGATAATGACAATGCATTACACTGGAGGCAGTGCAGGCGGCCGGGCGATCGCTGCCGCGCGGCGCTTCGAAAGAGGCGTTCGAGCGGGGGAGGAAAGTCCGAACTCCGCAGGGCAGTGTGCCGGATAACGTCCGGGATTTGAGCGTGAAGGCTCAAAGACGGCCAGTGCAACAGAAAGCAAACCGCCAGATTCCTTCGGGAGCCTGGTAAGGGTGAAAGGGTGGGGTAAGAGCCCACCGCGTCCGCAGCAATGAGGACGGCACGGTAAACCCCACACGGAGCAAGACCAAATAGGCAGGGATTGCAGGCCTCTCTTCGGCGGCAACGCGCACCGGCCCGGTGCGACAAGGTGAAGAGCTGGGTTGGCCCTTTGCGGGGCCGGCAGCCGGAACCTGCGGGTAGGTTGCTGGAGCTCGGCAGCGATGCCGAGCCTAGAGGAATGATCGCTAGAACAGAATTCGGCTTACGGGCCGCCTGCACTGTTCTTCTTTGGTCTCTTCTTCGGTCGTTGGCTGATGGGAATTTGTCGGTGGGCGACGGGAACGGCGAGGCGTAGCGCAGGCGGTTCCCGGGGCGCGCGCGGGATGGGGTTTGAACGCGGCTTTTCACGTAGACTGTCGGCATCATGTCCTCATCTCCTGTCGTGCGGCCCAGCCGAACCCTTTTCCTGTCGATTTTCAGCGTTGTCGTCTTTGCGGGAATCACCGGCTGCGGCGTAGGAACCAAGGCGGCGCCCGATCCGGTTTCGCTGACGCTGAATGGAAGCGTGCATGGCGGACAACAGGCCGTGGTGGGTGCAACGGTGCAGTTGTATGCGGTGGGCGAAACGGGCAATGGAAGCGCAGCGACGGCGCTGATGGCGACGCCGGTGATCAGCGTGGCGAACGGCGCCTTCTCGATTACGAACGACTATATGTGTCCGTCCGCGACGACGCAGGTGTACATCGTGGCGACGGGCGGCAATCCGGGACTGGGCACGGGGGTGAACAACGCGGCGCTGGCGATGGTGGCGGCGCTGGGCAACTGCGGCGATCTGAGCTCGAGTGAGTACATCACGATCAATGAGGTGACGACGGTGGCGGCGGCGTGGACACTGGCGCCGTTCATTGCTTCGTATGATTCGATTGGCGCGAGCGCGACGAATGGGCTGGGGCTGGCGAACGCGTTTTTGAATGCGAACCTGATTGTGGATACGACGACGGGAACGACGGCGACGCTGCCCAGCAATCTGACGACGGAGATGGGGAAGATTGATGCGCTGGCGGATGCGATGGCCTCGTGCGTGAACTCCAATGGCGGAAGCGCGTGCTCACCGCTGTTTACGGCGGCGACGCCGCATGGAGGAAGCGCGCCGACGAACACGTTCGACGCGGTGGTGAACGTGGTGAAGAATCCGGGCAACAACGTGAGCGGCGTGTTTGCGGCGGCGGGACCGGAGCCGCCGTTTCCGACGAGCCTGACGCAGGCCCCGAACGACTGGACGCTGAGCCTGACGGTGACGGGCGGCGGGATCAATGAGCCGACGCAGCTGGGCGTGGACGGCCAAGGCAATGTGTGGGCGGACGACTATGTGAATGCAGCGGGGACGTCGGGGCTGTTGAGCGCCTTCAGTCCGCAGGGAACGCCGCTGAGCTCGACGGGATATGGGTCTGGGCTGCTGAGTGAGAGCTATGGGCTGGCCGTTGATCCGAGCGGCAATGTGTGGGTGAGCATTCTGGAGCTGCCGCGACATGATTCGACGTCGGGATCGATTGTGCAGTTTCTGGGCGCGTCGTCGGGCGCGGACATGGGAACGTGGACGCTGTTTTCCGATGACACGATCGACTATCCGATTGGGCTGGGCGCGGACAGCAATGGGAACATCCTGGTGGCGAACAACGGCAACTCGAGCGTGACGGTGGTGAACCCCACGGCGAATACGTCTACGGTGTTTGAGAACGGGACTGAATTTGATGGGCCAGTGGCGGTGGCGCCGGCGCCGCCCTTTGCGCCCGATACGCATGACGGCATTTGGGCTGCCGATAAGGTGGACATCAGCGCGACGCACATCGACAGCAGTGGGAACCTGATAGCGACGGTGGACTGCTGCGCGGCGGTAGACGCGCTGGCGATGGATTCGGCGGGGAATGCGTGGCTGGCGGTGTATGACGACTCGACGGGGCAGACGGGTGATCCGGAGGATGGGTCGGTGGCGGAGATTGCGCCGGATGGATCGGTGACACAGGACTTTCTTACGGCGGGAGGAATTCAGAATCCGTCGGGGATTGCGGTGGATGCGGCGCAGAATGTGTGGGTGACGAACTACCTCAGCCCGGTGGGCGTGACGTACCAGAGCTTTTCAGAGCTGGCGGGAAGCACGTCGCCGACGCCGGGTGCGGCGATTTCGCCGAGTACGGGCTATGGGCTGGATGCGGACCTGATTGAGCCGTTTGGGCTGGCGATCGATGCGAGCGGGAACATCTGGATTTCGAACAACGGAAAGAACGATCTGGTGATGTTCTTTGGACTGGCTGCACCGACGGCGACGCCGAGGACGGTGACGCCGGTTGCGCCGTAGATCCGAGGAACGCGGCTACATGGCCTCCTTGATACCGATAGAGATGAGCAGCCGGTTCATGGGATAGCTGGCGGCGAAGCCGCAGATCATGGCGATCTGCATCATGAGCCAGAAGCGCGGGTCGAACGGCGTGAGATGGGGCGCGGTAAAGAGGCGGAAGTAGACCAGCGCCATCCAGGCATACATGCCGAGCTGAAAGGCGAGGATGGAGAGCGTGTCGGCCTTGATGGCGGCGACGATGGCCTGCGGGCCGTTGAGATCCGAGCGCATGGGCTTGATGGCGAAGTACTGAAAGACGATGCCGAGCAGCCAGGCGGCAATGAAATCAAGGATGTATTCGGTCCAAAGCACGGAGCCGAGCAGGATGAGGCCGGAGGCGGCGAGGGCGAACTCGGTGACGACGTCGGCGATCATGCAGCCGGCACCGCAGTGACTGGTGCCGGTGGCGATCTGCGAGGCCGTGGGCGGAGCTTGCCGGCCGGGTTGCGCCGCTGACCGGGTGCGGTACTGCATCCTCTCTCGCGTGTGGCGGCGTCCGATGGTGAGATATCCCCACAGGGCAAAGATGCTGAAGTAGAGCGCTGTGACCGGCCAGACGATGTTCATGACAGCCATTGACTGCGGGTGCCGGGTTTCATCCATGGCGATGAACAGCGCGCAGAGGATGGCGATGGCGATGGAGATCCATGCGAGAAGAGTGAGGGACATTCTGTGCTCCGTGCCGGCCTTGAGTTGGCCTTCAGGGGAGTGGGATGCGGATGGCGCGTCTAACCTTTGTGAGCAAGAAGCGAGGAGGCCGGCTGGTGTGTGGTTCGCGAGCTTGCATGGTGGCAGCGATGCTGATGAGCTCGTGTTTCGCGTGGGGAACGACGCGACAGGCGCGCTCGTTTGAGCTGGTGGCCCACCGGATGGATGTGGATGTGGACGGAGCACCGACGGCGTATGGGCCGCCGGGAAAGAAGACGCTGGACTCTCTGCGCGATGCGCACACGATGGGGAGGCGGGGCGCGCCAATCGTCGGATACCTGCTCAAGGACAAGCCACCCTATGGGCCGGTGGTGCAGGGGCCGAACGACCCGGCGCCGGGATATTACGTCTCGCAGACGGCGTTTGAGGACGACAGCATCGAGAACCAGAACGATCCGCGGTGTTACGTGGACGCGACGAAGATCAACTATGTGGTGCTGGGAAGGAAGGCGCGACGGATGGGCGCGCGTCTGGGAGATTTTGTGGCGGTGTATTCGCGGCGCACGCGACGTGCGGTGTTTGGGATTGTGGGTGACGCGGGGAATCCGAGCGGGGATGAGGGGGCGCTGCACCTGCTGCAGGCGCTGGGATATCCGTTTTATGACGGGAAGCGGGAGTCGGTGGAGCACAGCGAGATCGTGATCCGGTTCTATCCGGACTCGAATCCCAGGCATGAGTTCTTTCGCACGCAGGACGCGCTGGATCGGGCGGCAAGACGACGCGGGGTGAGCCGGGAGTTTGCGGCGGCGCGAGGCGCAGCTTCGGCTGCGGAGACGCGCTAGAGCCGTTTTTGTTGCGGCGGTGGGCGCGGCTCCCAGGGTGTTTGTTTAGAGTGAGTAGAGACAAATTTGCGGAGGGTGGCTGAGGTCTATGAGGTTCGATTGGCGGTGGGTTGGTTCGGGGAGGTTTCATTCGGTGGCCTTTGTGGCTGCGGGAGCGGTGTTCAGTGTGGCCTCGGTGTGTGGTTTTGGAGTGTGGGCGGCGCAGAATGGACCGGGGCCGACGGCGGATTCGCCGGCGTTCTACACGGCGCGGGTGCAACCGATCTTTGCGGCAAACTGTTACCGCTGCCATGGGGGGATGAACCATCACGGCGGGCTGCATCTGGATTCGCGCGAGGGGTTGCTGCGGGGCGGCAAGGATGGGGTGGTGATTGTTCCGGGCCACCCGGAAGAGTCTCTTTTGGTGAGACTTATACGTCACGAGGGGCCGGCGAACGATCCCATGCCGATGCCGCCAAAGGGCAAGCTTTCCGATGCGGACATTGCCACGATTACGCAATGGATTGCGGCCGGAGCTGTGATGCCCCCTGACCAGGCCAATTAGCTGTATGACAGGTTGGAATGTTTGATATCACTACATCGCCGAAGATTGCGACGGGTGGCGACCATTTTTCTCTTTTTTATGTGAAAGATTTTGCATCATAGGTGGCAAAGAGGCACTAGTATGGGGACGCCACCGGCCCCGGCTTTCCCTTCCCCCTCAAGCATGGCCGCTCTCCCTGCAGGATTTCTGCCTGGGGAGCCCTTGGTCTCCGCATGATGATGGATATGCACAGCTTCGTTCTAGCCGGTTTCGTCTCACAGGCGACGTTTGCGCTGACGCTGGCGCTGCTTGCGTGGAGTGACCGGCGTACGCGTGGGACAGGATGGCTGGCGGCAGCGTGTGTCCTGCAACTGGCTTCAACGGCGGCAAAGAACATGTTGCCGCGTGAGCCGCATGTCTCGGAGAACATCTCGGCGGGGCTGCTGCTGCTGGTGTTCTTCTTTGTGTACATGGGGCTGAGGTGGTTTGTGGTGCGGCGGCGGCTTGCCTCGATGTGGGGCCCGGTTGCGGTGAGCGCGACGATGGCGCTGATTCTGTGCCTGGGATTTCTGCATCAGGGAGCAGCGCTCGCGGCGGGACGCGCGGCGTCCGTTGTGGTGCTGGGCATGACGGTGCTGATGCTGCTGAACCCGAAGATTACGTCGCTGCGCATTCCGGCGCAGCGGACTGCAGCGATGCTGGTGGCGGTGATGGCGATTTTGACCTCGCGTCTGGTGCTTGGCCTGCACCTGATGGGCTTGCGGTATCCGCGCTTTGAAACGCTGGGGCATGACGTGATGCTGCTGTGCCTGGCGCTGCTGGGCTTCTCCTTTATCGGGATGTTTGTGGCGGAGACGAAGCGGCGGCTGCACGAGGAGACGCGGATGGATCCGCTGACGGGGCTACGCAACCGGCGGGCGTTTGAGGAGATTGCGCAGCGCGAGGTGCAGTTTGCGGTGCGCGAGGAGAGTCCCCTGACGCTGCTGATGCTGGATCTCGACCACTTCAAGCAGCTGAACGATACGTGGGGGCACCCGTTCGGCGATCGCGCGCTGCGTGCATTTGGAGGCGTGCTGCTGACCGTGACCGGACAGAAGGACGCGGTGGCGCGGATGGGCGGCGAAGAGTTTGCGGTGTTGCTGCCGGGGCGGTCGGCGCGGAGCGCGCTGGCGATGGCGGAGCGCCTGAGGACGACGGTGGAGGGGCTGCACCTGAGCGAGGGCGAAGATCTGGTGCAGTTTACGGTGAGCGTGGGGCTGAGCTCGCTGCGGCGCGGGGAGAAGACGCTGGACGAGATGTTCCGGCGTGCCGACCATGCGCTGTATGAAGCCAAGCGCGAGGGGCGCAACCGGGTGGTGCTGGCGGATTCGCGGGCACGCGCGATCCCGCCAGCGCGTTCTCTGCCGGAGCTGCAGCCGGTGCTGGCGCGGACTGCGAACCAGGGAACGGACCGGCTGCGCGAGTTTCCGGCGAGCGCCGTGGCGGCGGTCTCAGCTACCCATCGTATGTAGCTCGTACGTAGCGGTGGAACGCATTTGAAATTGCGCGGCGAGTGGACGTGTGTTCGCACTCCGGCGGTGTGCGGAACTACACTGTATGTGTCCATGTCCGAACATGAATCAAAAGCGCTCCCTGAGGTTGACCTGTCCAAGCCACCCGCCGAGAACATGGTGCGGGTGACCTTTCGGCCGGAGAACAAGACCGTTGAGTTTCCGTTTGGCTCGCTGCCGTATGAGGGCCACGGCGAGCCGATGAGCCTGCTGGATGTGGCCGAGAACTACGAGATCTTCCTCGACCATGCGTGCGGCGGCGTGTGCGCGTGCACGACCTGCCATCTGCACGTGATCGATGGGGCGAACGGACTGTCTGAGCCGGAGGAGAAGGAGCTGGACCGGATGGACCTGGCGCCGGGCCTGCAGTTGAACTCGCGGCTGGGATGCCAGACGGTGATTGAGAAGCCGGGGACGTATGTTGTCGAGATTCCTGCGTGGAACAAGAACTATGTGCAGGAGGGCAAGCCGGCGGTGGTGAAGGCGTAAGCCGATCCATCGGGCCGAGGTCAATGTCTGCCGGGTCTGGGCCTAGAAGGTGCGCCGCAGATCCTTCGCCTTCACTGCGAGATGTCGTTTCTGCTCGCCGGTGTTGATTACGATAAAAAATTTACCTTTATTCAGAAGTCGCTTCGACTTTGCGAGATCGAAGACTGCCTCTGCTTTGGAGATATAGGCAAGCGGTGGGCCCGAACCGTTGTAGTAGGCTGCGGTTTGCCCTGAGCTGCTGAGGAGTGGCTGGAGTATGGCGGTATGGTGCCGGCTGGCCAGCTGAAGTTGAAGCGGAGGCATCTTCCGCGTCTGGCTGCCGACGTAATGGATGACTGTGACATTGACATGCAGGACCGGCGTTCGCAGAGTGGCTGGGACATCGGCAGGCGTGAATGGCCGATGGTTGGCATGGGCGATGGCCGCCTTCAGCTCGATCCACTGCACCGTTGTGTAGAGCGTAGCGATGTATTCGATGTTGTCGCAATCGATGCAGCCGGTGTAGACATCGATCTTCGTCGATTCGTCGAGGTGCAGGCCGATGGCATCCGTCTCGTGGGCAGCACCTCGGTCGATGGCGGTCTGGACCTGGGCATCGGTGAGGGCAGGCGCGGGCGGGCTCTGGGCGGCCGCCAGGAGCGGGGCGATGAGCGGGCCGAAGAGCAGCAGGAGCGCAGCACCTTTCATCGGAGATCTTCGACTTTGCGGTTCGAGATGTTCATGTTGCCTTAGACATTTTTGTATCGGAATGATCAGAATGGCAATAAAAATGGGCGACGCGGTGAGATGCACAGCGCATCTATCTGGGGAAGCGCTGCCTGCGCTCGAGACCGAGGCCTCCCATGAAAGACCTATCGATGGTTTGGTTCTGCTGCTTGTTTTTGGGCGCTGCTCTCGTTTTTGGGGGATTCGGTACGAGTGCGGCGCTTGCGCAGGTGGGGATCTATGGGATGGGAAGTGGAGGCCGCTTCTCCGCGCCCGGAGCGCAGAACGGAAGCGTGATCGCGTGGGGCGGAACCGTGGGAGTGTATGACAACTTTGTTCCGCTGGGGCCGGTGAAGCTGGGCGGCGATGGACGAATCTTTGTCCAGAACAGCGGAAGCTCGACGCAATATGGCAACAAGCTGCTGGGCGGCCTGATCGGGTTGCGGTTGGCCCTCAGCGCCCCGATGATTCCCTTTCGTCCCTACATCCAGGCGGAGGTGGGCGGGGTGGGGACGAATAATGGCGATTCGGCTTCGCGGACGGCGTCGGTGGCGTACCAGGTGCAGGGCGGCCTGGATGTAACCGTGCTTCCGCATCTTGACCTGCGCGGAGAGTATGGGGCGGGGCAGGCGTCTTCGATCAGTAACAGCGGGCATACGCTGGAGGAGTTCGGCGCGGGCGTGGTGCTGCGGCTGTGAGCACAGTGTTCGGCTCAACGGGACAGGAAACACAGGAAACACCTCCGCGCCGGCGGAGGGGTTTGAGTGTGATTCGAAGATAGGGCACAGCTTTTGCGGCGCTATAAGAGCTTACGGATGGTGCGGCGCACGAGTTCGGTGGTGGCGCCGTAGATGAGGTGGGTGGCGAGCGGGTCAACAAGGGCGCTGGCAGGCTGCTCGGTAGGCGAGGGTCCGAGTTTGAGCGCGGGCACGGCGAGCAGATCGGCGCCGGCGAAGAGCAGGCCGCCGAAGGTGGTGCCGAAGCCGGCGCGGACGGCGTCAGAGTACTCGGCGAGCGCGCCGTAGAGGCCGCCCATGAGCGCGCCGAAGGTGTAGTGGACGATGGGGCCGCCGGTGGCGCGCTGCGCATGCGTAAGGTGCTGGCCGCCAGTAACGGCTTCGGTGATCTTGTCAGCCGCCTTCATGGTGGCGTCTTCGCCGTCGGACTGCTGCTTGAGTTGCTGCTGCTCTTCGGGGGTCTCGACGGTCTCGGAGAGCTTTTGACCGAGGGTGGTACTGAACTCATTCATCACCCAGGAGGCGGCGAGACCGCCGGCGATACCGGCGAGGGTTCCGCGAATAATGTGCTTCTTTGCCATGGTGCGACTCCTTCGGCGCCTGACGCGCCTGAAGATGTGATGCCGGGGACGGCAAGACCGTTGATTTTTGGGCATGAGCAACGGAAAGGCCCGCTCGGTGGGAGCGGACCTTTGGTTTGCCAGTCCGGCTAGGTTTGTCAGATTCGCATGGGCATGAGGATGTAGCGGTAGCGGGTCTCTTCGTTGCCGTCTTCGGGACGCATCTGGCCGGCGGATTGCGCGTCCTTGAATTCGAGGCGGACTTCGCCGGTTTCGCCGATGGCGCGAAGGAAGTCGATGAGGTAGGAGCTGTTGAAACCGACGACGAGCGGGTCGTAGTTGTAGGGCGTCTCGATGATGTCTTCGGACTCGCCCGAGTCGGTGGACTGCGCGGAGAGCTTGAGCTCGTTCTGCTCGAGACGGATCTTGATCGCGCCGGAGCGCTCGTCGGCGAACTGGGCGACGCGCTGGATGGAGGCCATCAGGTCTTCCGAGCGCACGATGACGAACTTGTTGTTGTCGCGGGGGAGGACGGCCTCATAGTTGGGGAACTGGCCGGTGAGCTTGCGGCTGGTGAGGACGCGGCCGCCGATCCTGAAGAAGAGCGTCTGATCGTCGTCGGCGAACTCGATGATCGGGACCTCTTTGCCTTTGGGGGCGTCCATGCTGGCGAGCAGGCCATTGAGCTCGGCGAGCGCTTTGCGCGGGATGAGCGTCTTCTTTTCGCCGGAGATGCCTTCGAGGGATTCGCCGGTCTTTTCGATGTGGGCGAGACGGTGGCCGTCGGTCGCGACCATGGCCATGGATTCGGCTTTGAGCACGAGCAGAGCGCCGTTGAGGGTGTAACGCGATTCCTCGTTGGAGATAGCGAAGATGACCTTGGCGATCATGTTGTGCAGCGTGGCGGCGTTGATCTTGAAGCCGCCGGCGGCGGGAAACTGCGGGACCTGGGGGAAGTTGGCGCGGGCCATGCCGACCATCTTGGTGTTGGAGCGGCCGGCGCGGATCTGGACCCAGTGGTTGTCCATCAGCTTGATGGAGATGTCGCCTTCGGGGAGCAGTTTGATGTAGTCGTAGAGCTTGCGCGCGGGAATGGTGCAGGCTCCGGGCTTTTTCACCTTGGCGGCGCAGCTGGTGTTGAGCGACTGGTCGAGATCGGTGGCAGTGATGGTGAGCTTTCCGGCTGAATCCCCGGCCGCGGCGCTGGCCTCGAAGAGGAAGTTCGAGAGGATGGGGATGGTCGTCTTGCGTTCGACCACCGACTGCGCGGCGGTGAGCTCGCGCAGCAGCTCCGCGCGCGAGACCGTGATCTCCAGGTTGCCGGTGGGCGCTGCGGCGACGTCGGGCGTGAGAGTGGCACTGGACACGATGGGATCTCCCTTGAGGCGCACGGTTCACATACACCCTCGCCTCGAGCTCGGCGGCGCTCCGGGCGGAGATGTGTGAGTTGGATTGATTCTAGGGCGAGTGGGGCACTTCGTGCGAGGGGCATCTGCTGTGCATAACAAGGACGGTGTTGTGGGTGATTCGTCTGGGAGTCGGGGAGCGCGGGGAGGGTTGTTGGCGAGGCTGCGAAGAGGACTCTTACTAAAGACTTAAAAGAAGAGATAAAGACAGTAGTAACCGTCGTTGGGGGTGGAAGAGTGGATAAGGTGTCCGGGAGCGGCGCCAGCGTGGGTTTTGCGGCGTGCGCGGCTTCCAAATCGGGAGCGCGGCGGACGGAGAGCGAAGAGAGCAGGGTACAGCGCGAGGGATGCGTCGGTCCTTTTCCTGATTCCCCACAGGAGAAGCAGAGCCGATGGACGGAAGGCTGGGCCAGAGTGTGTGAGCTGCGTACAAATGCGCGCAGGGCGCGGGAGTTGTGAGGATGAGTTTTTGACAGGCGCGGAGATGGCGGAGGAAATGGAGTCCGAAGATCAGCGCTGCGCCGGTTGGGCAGGAGATGGCGGCAGCGCGCGCTTCCGTTCCGCGCGGAAAAGATGAACTGGAGCGTCGCCAACATTTTCCACGCAGCGGAGATTCCTGGCGGCAGCGATCTGTTTTGAGAGCTAGAAGCTGCCCCGATCGCGGTTGCCTCGTCCACCGCGTGGGCTGCCACGTCCAGGTCCGCGGGAGCGGCCATAGCCGCCGCGGTCGCCGTAGCCGCTGCGCTCGCCTTCGGGCGGGATGCGGTAGCCCTCGGGATAGAGGACGACGAAGCGACGCGGACCTTCGCCGGAGCTCGCGGTCTGCAGGCCGGAGTCGCGCAGGAAGAGATGAAGCATGCGGCGCTCGCGGGAGTTCATGGGCGGGAAGCGGAAGGGCTGGCCGGTATCGTCGACGCGGTCGATGGCGGTGTCGGCGAGGCGACGGAGATGGCGCACGCGCTCGGCTTTGAAGCCTTCGGCGTCGAAGGAGATGCGGTCGTGGTCTTCGGGCTCGAGACGCAGCACCTTGGCGGCGACATGTTCGAGGGCGCGCAGCAGCTCGCCTTCGCGTTCGAGCAGAAGATAAGCGTCAGGGCCTTTGCATTCGACGTAGATGTCGCGCCGTTCGAAGCCGTCGGGATCTGCGGCGCCGGCGCCGGCGGTGATTCTGTACTTGAGCCGAAGACCTCCGGTCGAGGTCAGGGTACGCATCAAGGCAGCCACTTTTTCAGCTGCCTGGGCGAGATCGTCCATGGCAATCAGCGTCCTTTGGAGAACCTGGGTGAAAGACGGTACAGACAGCGGCCATTTTGGCCCGAGCCGATACTATCGCAAGAGACTGTCGAAGAACTGCCGATGAAGCGTGCTTCGACGAACGTGTTCCAGTATGACTCATTCTGTGGCAAGGCTGCACGGATTTAGAGCATTCTCCTGATACTGGTCCGGGACGCATCTGCGAATGCCGTTTCCATCGCAGGAAGACGGCCCGGACGTTGTCGGCTTCGGCTACACCTTCAGGAGAAATGCTTTAGCGGCGGCCGGGGATGGTTTTCGGAACCTGCTTTGCCTGGGCTTTGCGCTGAGCTCGCTGCAGCTGGATCTCACGCATCTCGCGGCCGAGCGCGGTGCGGTTCATGATGAGCTGCTGCGCAACCATGATGAAGTTGCCGACGTTCCAGTAGAGCGCCAGGCCGGCGGAGTAGTACCAGGTCCAATAGCCGGAGAAGATGGGCATCATGAAGGCCATCATCCGCTGCTGCTTGGGATCGACGCCGGGCGACGGTGTGTAGAACTGCACCAGGAATGAGGTGATGACCATGACGATGGGCAGGATGTGCCAGGGGTCGGGCTTGCTGAGATCGTTGAGCCAGTACCAGTGCGCCTGACGGAGCTCAACCACCTTGGTCATCATGGTGAAGAAGGCGAAGAGCAGCGGGAACTGCACGATCGTGGGAATGCAGCCGCCAAACATGTTGACGCCATGGGCCTTCTGCATCGCCATGATTTCAGCGTTCATCTCCCCCATCTTGGGGTCGGTGGCCTTGGGGTTTTTGTACTTGGCCTTGATGGCGTCGATCTGCGGCTGGATGCGCTGCATCTTGACTGCGCTCTTCATGCTCTGAACACGGAGCGGCATGAGGAGACCGTAGATGAGAACGGTGAAGAGGACGATAGCCCAGCCCCAGGAGTAGCTGCGGGGGCCGGGATGTGCGGGCGCGATCCAGGTGTGGACCCACTGCAGGCCGAGGAAGAGGTACTTGCCGATGGGGCCCCAGAAGCCGAAGTCGAGCAGCGGGCCGAGCGAGTAGCCAGCGGCGGTCTTGATGCTCTTGAGGACCTGCATGTCCTTGGGGCCGACGAAGATGCGCTCGAGGTTGCGGCCTGAGCTATCGCCGACGGCGGCGCCGAGCACGGCAAGCTGTGACGACTTGCCGGTGGGCAGGCCCTTACTGCGGAGGACGTCGTTGATGTCGATCTGATTGTGGAGGGTAACGACGGTGGCGTTGGCAGGCTGATCGGGAAGGAAGGTTGCAGCGAAGTACTGGTCGCTGGCGCCGGCGAAGTCAAACGGGCCGCTGAGCGTGGCGCCGCCGATGACCTTCTTGCTGGCAAGGTGCTCGGTCTTGCCATTCTGCATGGTGTCGACCTCGGCTTCGGTGGCGAAGGAGCCGTGGGTGTTCGCGGTTTCAATGTCGCCTGTGCCGGAGGGCCAGGCGAGCAGGGAGTGAACGGGAGCGCCGTTGCGGAGCACGACGGTGTCGGCGTGGACGAGATAGTCTGCGCCGAAGGTGAAGGTCTTGGTGACGTTCAGGCCGTTGGCTTCATAGTGAAAGGTGAGTGAGGCCGGACTCTCAATAGTGCCGGTGGCCGAGGGGACGTAGAGCGCGTTGGCGAGGGTCTGCGTGAGGCCGGCGTCATAGGTGTAGAGCGAGAGCGGATAGCCGAATTTTTCGGAGGCGGCGCGGTCGACGAGATCGAGGGGACGGCCTTCGTCATCCTTGTAGCGCTTGAGGATCCAGGAGGTGACCTGGGCGCCACGGTTGGAGAAGGTGATCTTGTAGAGCTCGTTCTCGACGACGGTGGTGGAGGCAGCGGCGGCCTGCACGGTGGGCGTCTGCGGAGCGGTGCCGGGCTTCGCGGAGGTGGGCGTTGCGGCGGTCTGGGGCAGCGCTGGCGGAGCCTGGGTGTTGGCCGGAGCTGCGGCTGGCGCGGTCTTTGCGGGCGGAGCGGGTGGAGGAGCGTGCGCGGTGCGCCAGTACTGGATGCCGAAGATGACGCCGATCATGACGATCATCATGACCATCAGCGAGCGGCTGTCCTGGCCCCCGCCGCCTTGACCTGGATTACGAAACTCTGGCAAGTGTGGAGATTCCTATCTTTACGGGCGGCGCGGAAGCGCAAGACCCCAACCCTTCTATCGTACCTGACCATGCGATGGGACCGCATTTGTGGTCATTTTTGCTGGTCAGGATGTGGTTCGTGGATGGATTTTTGGTGGTTACGGGACTGGATCGAGACCGCCTTTGCTGAAGGGATGGCAGCGGGCGAGGCGGCGGAGGGCGAGCCAGCCTCCGCGGAGCCAGCCGTGGCGGACGATGGCGGCGTAGGCGTAGTCGCTGCAGGTGGGAAGGTATTTGCACTGGGAGAGCGAGGTGGCGTGAAGCAGCGGCGAGAGGACGCGCTTGTAGAAGGCGAGGAGGGCGGCGGCGAGGCGCTCGCGGCGGGCAGAAGCGGCGGCGGCGGTCATCTGGTAACCGGCTTGCCGGCAGGTTTGCGTGAGGTGGATGCAGGAGGATGGCCGCCCGAGGCTTCGACGCTGCGGAAGATGGCGGCGACCTCGGCTTCGAGGGCGGAGAAGTCGGCGTCGAGGACGCTGGCGCGGGGGTGCAGGACGAGATCGACGGGGAGGGAGAGCAGCGGGAGCGCGCGGCGGACGGCCTCGCGGAGGCGGCGCTTGATGCGGTTGCGCGCGACGGCCTTGCCGAGGGCCTTGGGGACGGTGAGCCCGATGCGGGGGCCGGGGGTGGGGCAGTGCGCGGCGGCGGCCTCATCGCGCAGGGCGACGAACCAGGCCATCTGGCGGGCGAACTGTTTACGGCCGGCTTTGTAGACGCGCTGGAAGTCGGCGTGTTTGCGCAGCCGGTGATGGACGAGAGAGGGCATGGCGCGGATAGCCAAATGGCTGGATGGACCGTCCAACACGAAAACGCGCCCAAGAGGAAAACTCTCCGGAGCGCGTGGTGCTGAGAAGAAAGGGACCGCGAAGAACTAGTCGCGGAAGCCGGCGGAGACCGCGATCTTGTGGCGGCCTTTGGCGCGACGGCGGCTGAGCACGGCAGCCCCGGCCTTGGTGGCCATGCGGCTCAGGAAGCCGTGGGTCTTGCTGCGGCGGCGGCGATTGGGTTGAAAGGTGCGCTTGGGCATCGACGTGTGTCCTTGTTCGAAGAGTCGGTGAAAAAGAATCTTGAGGGTCTGCTGTCGTCTCTGCCTGCCCGTTTTCTCGGAGCGGGGCGGTTGCGCATGAGCGCGGATGAGGTACAACAGCAACTTCTGAGTATACCGGAGTCGGCGAGCGAGAGCAATCGAAGGTCGACATCGAGGGCAACCGAAGGTCGACATCGAGAGCAACCGAAGGTCGACAGGAAAGCGGCGGAAGGAGCGACGATGGATTGAGCATTTTTGTATCCATTTGGAATTTGTCGCGATTCTTCACCGCGCGTGGTGCAACTGCCAAACTCTTTCGCAATTTGGTAGTTTTGACTTGTCATCGAGGGCTTCATTGCGTGCTACTATCGACTCCGTTCCGTGGAGAGAGAAGATCGCTCCACTCTCAGCATTCCGTTCTCAGCATTCCGTTCCGATCGGGCTTCCTCTGTTTCACTCTCCGGCGTTGCTCTGGCGATGGCGGACTTCAAACCAACCTGAACATGCTCCCTCCGCGAAGGCGATCTCACAGCGGAGCAGGTACGGTGTTTTCGTTTTGTTGCTGATTTTCCAAGCTCGATTCCGCTTGGGGCCACTTTGGAACGCTGACGCACTTTGCTGAACGCTAGGGATTCAACGAAGATTGGATTCAAGGAAGATTGAAACGATGTCATTTGAGCCGGTCCCAGCCACTGTACTGAACCAATGGATTCGCATCCTCGGTGCGCTTGAGAAGAAGATTAATCGGCAGAGCTTTGAGACCTGGCTGAAGCCGACGCGCTTCTCGCACATCGATGGACGAACGCTGCACGTGCGCATTCCTTCGACGGCGTTTCAGCATGTGGGCGACCGGTATGCCGACCACATCTACGAAGCCATTGAGAACCTGGGGCTGGAGCTGGACGAGGTGGTGTTCGAGACTCCGCCGCAGGAGCCGGCGGCGCCGCGGGTGCGCGAGGACGGGGGGTTTGCACCCCAGTCGGCGCACAATGCGAACGTCACGCGGAATGCGCGCGGGCCGCAGCAGACACCGGGGCCGGAGCAGGCGCGGTTTGACTGGAACAGCGCGGCGCAACTGAATCCGCGCTATCAGTTCGACGGCTTCGTGATCGGCTCGGGCAATCAGTTTGCGCATGCGGCGGCGCAGGCCGTCGCCGAGCGGCCGGCCAAGGCGTACAACCCACTGTTTCTGTATGGCGGGGTGGGCATGGGCAAGACGCATCTGCTGCACGCGGTGGGGCACCATGTGAAGACGCGGATGCCGCAGGCGGCGATCAGCTACATTTCGGGCGAGAAGTTTACCAACGAGATGATCAACTCGGTGCGCTACGACAAGATGACGAGCTTCCGCGACCGGTTCCGCACGGTGGACGTGCTGCTGATCGACGACATCCAGTTTCTGGCCGGCAAGGAGCGGACGCAGGAGGAGTTCTTCCATACGTTCAATGCGCTGCACGAGACCTCCAAGCAGATTGTGATCTCGTCGGACCGTAGCCCAAAGGAGCTGGCGGACTTTGAGGACCGGCTGCGCTCACGGTTTGAGTGGGGGCTGGTGGTCGACATTCAACCTCCGGATCTGGAGACGAAGGTCGCGATCCTGCAGAAGAAGGCGGAGAGCGAGCGGATGACGCTGCCGACCGAGGTGGCGCTGTTTATCGCGGGCAATGTGCGGACGAATGTGCGCGAGCTGGAGGGAGCGCTGAACCGGCTGATCGCGTGGAGCAGCATGCAGGGAGCGGAGATCTCGCTGCCCAATGCGCAGCACTGCCTGAAGCACATCATCGACACGCAGGTGAGGAAGATTACGATCGAGGCGATTCAGCGGGCGGTTGCGGAGAGCTTCGGCATGCGGGTGGCGGAGCTGAAGCAGAAGAACAACTCGCGCCAGATTGTGGTGCCGCGGCAGATCGCGATGTACCTGGCGAAACAGCTGACCGAGGCCTCGCTGCCGGAGATTGGGCGGCAGTTTGGCGGAAAGCACCATACGACGGTGATGCACTCGATTGCGAAGATCGATGAGCAGCGGCGGCATGACAAGGACCTGAACCGGACGGTGGCGAAGCTGATGGAGACGCTGGGGTAGAAGGCAGTGGTTAGTGGTTAGTGGTTAGTCGTTAGTGAGAGCGAGGCCGCCGGGGATGGCGGCCTTTGTTTTGTGGTGAGGTATGAAGGGTGGGCCGCGTTTATGGGGGGGGGGTCCGTGAAGCAGGTCCTTCCCCTTCGCGTTGCTCAGAGTCAGGATGACAATGTTGCGGGGTGGGGGAAAGTTGTGGCTGGTTCGGAATTTTCTCGCGCGTCTTAACGCGCGATAGCCCACCCGTGACGATGAAGCCGTCACGGATGGGGCACCCAGATTTTCGGCATCACTAACCCCTCATGACTAACGACTCATCACTAACCACTCCTTACTTGCTGTTCAGGTACTTTGCGGGGAGGGTGAGGCCGGGGCGTTCTTCGTCCCAGAGGATGCTGGCGATCCAGTAGCGGCCGTGGATGTGGACGACCTGCAGGGAGTTGATGCCGCGGGCGAAGGGTTTGGGATCGGTGGCGTTGTGGCGGCTCTCGTAGGTGCTCCAGACGCTGATGAGGCTGCCGAACTGCTCGACGCGGTTGGCGATGGCGTGCTCGGAGAAGCCGTGGGTGCGGAAGTAGGGGTCGTCGCGCTGGACGTAGTCGTCGGGCGCGAGGAAGACGACGTCGTCTTCGTGGGCAGGCTGGGCGGTGGGAGTTTGGGTGGCGGCGCGCGCGGGGCGGATGACGCCGAGACGGCCAGTGGGGAGGAAGAGCGAACGGAAGCGGTCCCAGTTGCGCGGCTGGCCGGCGGGGCCGCTGATGACGTCGTAGAGCGCGGCCATCAGCGCGTCGACGCTCTTGACGTCGTCGGGGTTGGCTTTGGGCCAGTCAGGATGCGAGGCGAGGGCGCCGACGAGTGGAGGCGGCTGCGGCGCGGGTGATGCGGCGGGGGCTGCGGTCTGGGTTGTGGTTTGGGAGAAGGCTAGACTGCACAAGAGGAGCGAGGCGCCCACAAGCGCGGTTGAGAGTGAGAGGAATCGCATGAAGGTCTCCAAGAAACGCAGGGAGGGAACGCAGGGAGGATATCAGAGCGACGGCAGCTTTGCGTTCCGCGTGAACGGCGCGCTGCAGGATTCCTGGGTTTGAGAATTTTCTGCGACAGATGGGTCGCGCGGCGGTCGTGAGCGCGTAAGATCGAGGACGCTTCGAAATCCCCCTATTCAACTGAACTGAAAGAGAGAGCACGATGGAACAACAGAAGAATGCTGTGACCCCGGAACGCATTATGCAGATGGCGTGGGGATATGCGCCGCCGTTGATTATCGAGGCGGGGCTTCGACATAAGGTGTTTGACGCGCTGGATGCGGGACCGAAGACGGTTGCGGAGATGGCGAAGGCGACGGGCGCCTCCGAGCGCGGGCTGAAGGCGGTGATGAATGCGCTGGTGGGGCTCGAGCTGCTGAAGAAGGACGGCGAGCGCTATGAGTTGACGCCGGAGAGTGCGACGTTTCTGGTGACGACCAAGCCGACGTTCTTTGGCGGCATGGTGGCGCACACGTCGGGCCAGTTGATTCCGAACTGGCTGCATTTGACCGAGGTGGTGAAGACCGGCAAGCCGGCGGCGGCGGTGAACACGGAGGGCGATGGCAGCGCGTTCTTCCAGGAGCTGGTGAGCAATATCTTCCCGATGAGCTATGGGCAGGCGAAGGCGCTGGGCGAACACATGAAGTTTGGCGAGAGCGGAGGGCCGGTGCGGGTGCTGGATCTGGGGGCGGGCTCGGGTGTGTGGGGGATTGCGGTGGCGCAGAGCTCGCCGCGGGTGACGGTGACGGCGGTGGATTGGGAAGGCGTGCTGCCGGTGACGAAGAAGACGGTCGCCAAGTTCGGGCTGAGCGATCGCTATAGCTTTGTGGCGGGCGATCTGCTCTCGGCGGACTTCGGCACGGGACACAATCTGGCGACCGTCGGGCATATTCTGCACAGCGAGGGCGTGGAGCGGTCGAAGAAGCTGCTGCGCAAGATCTATGACGCGCTGGCGCCGGGTGGGACGATTGCGATTGCGGAGTTTCTGGTGAACAGCGACCGCACGGGACCGCCGATGGGGCTGATCTTCGCGGTGAATATGCTGGTCAATACCGACAACGGCGATACGTGGAGCTTCGAGGAGATTGCCGCGTGGCTGAAGGAGGTGGGCTTCAAGGATGCGCGGCAGGTGGAGGCGCCGGGGCCGTCGCCGTTGATCTTGGCTACCAGGCCCTAGCGGGCGGGCCACTAAGCCCTAGCGGACGGCGACGAAGTCGTAGGGCTTGGGGCGCGGGCTGTGGGTTGAGGCGTGTGGGCGGCGGAGGTGAGTGTCAGGGAGTGAGGACGATCTTGCCGATGCCGCCTTTTTCTGCGGCGGTGTGGGCCTTGGCTAGTTGACGGCGGAGGGTAAAGCTTCGCCCCGCGGCAGAATCGTCCCTACGTACAACTCACGGCGTGCGGGAGGAAACCATGTGCGATAGCCGATGGGGGGAAAGGGACTGGGGTAAAGGCAGGACGTGGGGGCATCGGTGATGGCGTAGCGGGGATGAAGCGCCGGGACAAAATGGCCGAAGAAGTAGGCGCAGGGACCAGAGTCGACCGCAACGGGATGAAAGGCGTGGGGCGGGTTGATCAGCGCAGGTTCGTTGACGTAGCCCCAGGTGTCGATCTGAGTGATGGCATCGAAGGGAAAGCCTCCGCGAATGGATGTGCGGGAGACGCCGGAGCGCTGAACCTCCTGGAGGAGACGAACTCGCGCACGTTCCATGGCGAAGAGATCATGCGTAGTGGCGACGCCGGTCCAGGCGAAGAGGATCAGCACGAAGGTTGCGATGCGCGGGATACGAGGGCTGACGCGCTCCTGATGCCAGGCGAGGAGGTACACCAGAAGGACGGCGGCGATCGGCAACAAATAACGGTCCCATACCTGATGTTCGAAGGTGTCAACAAAGGCGCTCCTGGGTGTGAGCAGAAGACAGTAGCTGAGAAGGAACGGAAGCAGGAGAACGGAGACGGCGCGCCAGTGGATATCAGTCCGCAGAGCGACAGGCTGGATATGCCTGCGGAGCAGCGACTCGACGAAGGCCCATATGCAGAGAGCGAAGCAGAAGACAAAGAACACCATGCCTGCTGCCGGATTGGCGCGAGGACTGATGAACTCAAAGATCTTGTGCAGGCCGTCGTAATTCATAGTTCCGCCGAGCCACGGAGGTGAGAGGAGATTCGCCTTTCCGCGATGCTTGAGGATCGCAACCAGCGCAGCGAACAGAAGCACAAAGGCTCCGCCACGAAGTGCTGTGGAACGACGCAGGGGGAAGAGTGCCGCGAGCCCAGTCGCAAGCACGGGCAGGCATAGAAGACCGGTGGTCAGAGCAACTCGGAAAGATTGATGGAGCACTCTTTCGAGCGCAAGGAGATCGAGGGGGCCAATGACGATCTTCTCCGGCACCGAGTAGGGATGGCTGAGAAACCAGGAGAGGGTGAGGTGGATGCAGATCAGGCCGGCGAGCCAGAGGACGATGGTGAGCGGAATGACGAGGCGGCGACGCAGCAGCCATCCACAGCTGGGCACGAGGACCAGCACGCCCAGCCATGCCGTTTGACGAACGCTGCCGAGAACGATGTTGGAGAGAGCAGCGGCGATGAGCCAGCCCCATGCGGCGCGATCTGACGGAGCAGCGAGGGCGAGCTGACAGAGATAGAGACAGAGAACAATGGCGAAGATGCCGGGCACATCCGACATGAAGGTGGACGCAAGAGGGAGAAAGAGCGGACTCAGCACCAAGGTCAACGTGCCGAAGGTGGCATGACTGGAGTTCAGGCCGAAGCGCCGCAGAACGGCGCGATAGAGCAGAGCCGTACCGAGGTCAATCGGGATCATCGATAGGCGAATGGCAGTAAAGGTGGGACCGAAGAGGTACGCGAAGAGGGCTCCCCAGACGACCTGCCAGCCCAGAATTGCCGTAGCCCACCCGTTGTAGATGAAGTGTCCGGTGTGGGCGAAGAGCTGCGCCGTGCGAATGTAGGACCAGTCGTCGGTGATGCCTACCTCGGCGACGGGCCAGACGGCGAGGAGGCAGAGAACGAGCAGAAATAGACAGAGGAGTGCCTGCGGTGTGAGGAGACGCTCCGCGGCGACTGATCTCTCCTGCTCGTGCTCTCCCGCGGACATCAGGCTCCAGGACGGGGGGGTGCCCTGGGTCGATTGTACGGTGTGCTGCGCTCAATCGTTCGGACGGACGGTTAGGGTGTGAGGACGATCTTGCCGACGCCGCCTTTTTCTGCGGCGGCGTGGGCTTCGGCGGCGTCCTTGAGCGGCATGATGCGGTCGACGCGGAGATGCAGCTTGCCGTCGCGGACGGCTTCGGCGTAGTGGACGACGGTCTGCGGGTTGGGCTGCGCGGTCATGGTGTGGATGTTGACGGTGGGATGCAGTGCGGCGTCTTTGGGCGGACCGACGAGGCTGCCGTAGTTGCCGCCGGGCTTGACCTTGCCGAGGAGCCTGGAGGCGACCGGGCCGCCGACGGCGTCGGCGACGCCATCGACGGTGCCGATGCGGGCGATGGCGGAGTCGTCGTCGAGGTCGATCGCGTCGATGGCGCCGAGTTGTTTGGCTTCGGCGATCTGGCTTTTGCGTACGCCGGCGATGACCTTGGCGCCGATCTCCTGGGTGGCGAAGAGGGCGCAGCGGCCGACGCTGCCGACGGCTCCGGTGAGGACGATGGTCTGGCCGGGCTGCGCGGCGGTGGCGTTGCGGATGAGCTGATCGGCGGTGAGGGAGACGAGCGGGATGGCCGCGGCGGTGGTCATGTCGAGGCCGTCGGGGATCCGGGCGAGGTCGGCGGCTTTGACGACGCAGAGTTCGGCGTAGGTTGCCCAGGCGAGCGCGAAGACGCGGTCGCCGATGGCGAAGCCTTTGACGTCTTCGCCGAGCTCGCGGACGATGCCGGCGAGGTCGCGGCCGAGGACGGCGGGGAAGGTGACGGGGAAGCGCTCTTTGGCGGCGCCGGAGCGCATCTTGAAGTCGATGGGGTTGATGCTGATGGCGCGGACGCTGACGAGGACCTCGCCGGGGCCGGGCTGGGGGTCGGGGACGTCCTCGTATTTGAGCTTCGACGGCGGACCGTACTCGTGCAGGACGACGGCTTTCATGCAGCACCTCTGCTGAGGTGAGATGCGCGGGCCTCCGCGCGCGGCGTGAGGGTGGCTATGGCTTCGCTTGCGGGAAGTGCTCGACGTGGAGGTCGCCCTGGCGGCCGATGTAGACGACGCGGTGGCCGGTGATGAAGACGCGGTAGGCGGCGGTGCCGGCGTGGATGGCCCGGACGATGAATTCGGGGTAGCGGACCTCGTCGCACTGCGCGGCGCGGATGGCGGCGATGAGCGCGGCTTCGTAGAAGGTGTCGGGGATGGGAGGCGTGGGGATGGAGAGCGTTTCGGTGTGGGTGGCGCCGTCGCTGAGATAGAAGGTGACGGTGCGGGCGGCGAGATCCTTGTAGTAGCCCTCGCAGTGGGCGGCGATGAGGGTCTGGACCACTTGCGGGAAGGTGGCGGCGCCGGCTTCGGAGTTGCGGAGAGATTGCCGGAGAGCTTCGATGTTCATGGTGTTCTCTCTTTCGAGTTTTTGTAGGGCTTGGGCGTAATCAGTCGACGGGAAGCGTGCTGAGGTGGTTGAGCCTGACGAGCTTCTTGAGTGTTTCGAGGAGCGCGGTGCGCTCGCGGGAGGTGAGGCAGGCGAAGAACTCCTCGTCGTTGGCGTCGGCGAGTTTGGCGAGCTGCGGGATGAGGCGTCTGCCGGCGGCGGTGAGGGTGAGTGTCTGCCAGCGGCGGTCTTTGGTGGAGTAGGCGCGGGTGATCAGCTTTTTGGCGAGGAGGCGGTCGGCGAGCTTGGAGATGGCGCCGCGGGTGAGGCCGGTGCGCTCGGCGAGCTCGCTGGGCGCGATGGCGTCGGCGGAGTAGAGCTCGCGGAGGATGACCCACTCGGCGACGGTGACGCCGAGGGTCTCGACCTTGCGGGCGAAGGCGTGGGAGACGTGGTTGGAGACGTAGCGAAGCCAGAAGCCGGTGTGGGTCTGGAGATCGGAGATGGATGGAGTGGCCATTGGTTTCCTATACAACTAATAATGAGTGAATAGGAAACTGTTGTCAAGGAGAATTTGAAAAAGTCTCGCCGGGGTTTTTAGTGCTTAGAGTTGGCGGGCGTTGAGGTGGCCTTGTGCAGCGTACTCGAGAAGCCTGTCATCCCGTGTCACAAGCGTCAGTCCGCTCTCGCGTGCCGTGGCGGCGAGGATGCGGTCGGCTGGGTCGCGGTGCAGGTCGCCGGGGAGACGCACCGATTCGATAAGAATCCGGGGCGAGACCGGCAGTAGCTGGAAGCCGCCATCCTGCGTGGCCAGATCGAGGAAGCGTTCGGGAGGCATTCCGAGCCGGATGCGACCAGCCTGTTCCAGGAGGGCGATCTCCCAGGCGGAGATGGCGGAGAGAAAGAGCCTCTGCTCTCGCTGCCACACCTCGACCGTGCGGAATGCGGCGGAGCTGAGTTTGGAAGTATCGCGCTGCTGCACCCAGATCCAGATGTGGGTGTCGAGGAGAAACCGATTCACCGCTTGCTGCCCTTCTTCTTCTTCGGTCGATCGGTCCACGCCCACTCGGGCAATGTCCATTCCTCGGGAAGAGGAGAGATGATGTCGCCGAGAATTTTTACGCCGGAAGAACGTCCGACGATGGAACGAAAGGGCTTGTCTTCGGCGGAAGGAGGCCCGATCTCGGCGACCGGCTTGCCACGTTTGGTGATGATGAGGCGGAGTTTTTGCTCGTTGACTTCATCCATCAACTGCAGGCATTTGGCCTTGAATTCACCCGCGGCAATGGTGCGGGTTTCGGGCTTAGGGTCGAGCTTTGCGGCAGCCTTCATGACCATAGTCTATGACCATGGTCATGAGGGCGTCAAGGCGATGATCTGTCGATATATAAGCTGCCCACTTCCCTGCCGGTCTTCTGCGGTGCGCTGGATGGTGGCAGTCCTAGAGGTCCATGGAGTGGCTGGCGACGAGCTGGTGGGCGTGGGTGAGGAAGGTGGCGAGGGTTTGAGAGCCCTGGTCGCCCTTGCCGCGGACACGGACCGAGACGGAGTCGGTGGCGGATTCCTTGTCGCCCATGACGAGGATGAAGGGGAGCTTCTGCAGGCCGAAGTCGCGGATCTTGGCGTTCATCTTCTGGTTGGAGCTGTCGAGCTCGACGCGGAGGCCGGCGGCTTCGAGGCGCTGCTTTACCGTCTGCGCGTAGTCGAGGTGTTTTTCGCTGATGGGGACGAGGCCGACCTGCACGGGCGCGAGCCAGAGGGGGAAGGCCCCGGCGTAGTGCTCGATGAGGACGCCGAAGAAGCGTTCGACGCTGCCAAAGAGGGCGCGGTGGACCATGACAGGCTGGTGGCGCTCGCCGTCGTCGCCGATGTACTCGAGCTCGAAGCGTTTGGGGAGGTTGAAGTCAAACTGAACTGTCGAAAGCTGCCAGAGGCGGCCGAGGACGTCGACGAGCTTGATGTCGATCTTGGGGCCGTAGAAGGCGGCTTCGCCGGGGAAGGTGTGGAAGCTGAGGCCGCGGCGGGTGAGGACGTCTTTGAGCGCGGCTTCGGCGTCGTCCCAGTCGGCTGCGGTGCCAACGAAGTCCGCGGCCTTGCTGGGATCGCGGGTGGAGAGCTCTACTCTGTACTCCTGAAAACCAAAGGTTTTCAGGACGGCTTCGGCGAAGTCGAGACAGGCCTCGATCTCGGAGGTGATCTGGTCGGGGGTGCAGAAGATGTGGGCGTCGTCCTGGGTGAAGCCGCGCACGCGCAGTAGGCCGTGCATGGTGCCGGAGCGCTCGTAGCGGTAGACGTTGCCAAGCTCGGCGTAGCGCTGCGGGAGTTCGCGGTAGCTGCGCGGCTGCGACTTGTAGATGAGGATGTGGCCGGGGCAGTTCATGGGCTTGAGGCGGTACTCGGCGTCGTCGAGCTCCATGGGTGGGTACATGTTTTCGGCGTAGTAGCCCTCGTGGCCGGAGATCTTCCAGAGCTCGCGGCGCATGATGTGCGGGGTGAAGACCATCTGATAGCCGCGGCGGAGGCACTCCTCGCGCATCCAGTCCTCCATGGACTTGCGGATGAGGCCGCCTTTGGGGTGCCAGAAGATGAGGCCGGCGCCGGCGACCTCCTGGATGGAGAAGAGGTCGAGCTGCTTGCCGAGGACGCGATGGTCGCGGGCCTTGATCTCTTCAAGCTGCTTGAAGTACGCGGCCAGATCTTTTTCACTGAAGAAGGCGGTGCCATAGATGCGCTGGAGCTGCTGGTTGTCCTCCTTGCCGAGCCAGTAGGCGCCGGCGATGGAGGTGACCTTGAAGGCCTTGACGCGGCCGGTGGAGGGGACGTGCGGGCCGCGGCAGAAGTCGGTGAAGCTGCCATTGCGGTAGAGCGAGATGGTGTCGCCGGGGTGGGTGAAGCGCTCGATGAAGTGGACCTTCATGAACTCGCCGGAGCGTTCGTAGTCGGCGAGGCCCTGTTCACGGGGTTCTTCGACGCGTTCGAAGCGCTCGTCGCGATTCACGACATCCTTCATGCGGGCTTCGATGGCGGCGAGGTCGGCTTCGGTGAAGGGGGTCTCGCGGTAGACGTCGTAGAAGAAGCCGTTGTCGGTGGCAGGGCCGTGGCCGAGCTTGGTTTCGGGGAAGAGCTCGAGGAGGGCGGTGGCCATGACGTGCGCGGCGGAGTGGCGGAGGACGCGCAGGGCAGCGGGGTTGTCTTCTTTGAGGAGCTCGAGGGCGACGTCCTCGGTGAGTGGGGCGGAGAGGTCGACAATCCGTTCGCCGCGTTCGGCGTCAGAGTTGGGGCCGGAGTACATGGCCTCTTCGGTCTGGGTGGACGGAGCTTCGTCGGTGGAAGTATCTGTTGGCGCGGCGGCGTTTAGCGGACGGACGCGAGCGACGACCACGGCGGCCGCGAGGCGCGGCGAGATGCTGGTGGCGATGTCGAGCGGCGAGGTTCCGCGCGGGACCTCGCGCAGGGAGCCGTCAGGGAGCTGGATGCGGATCTGTTCACTCACCTAGCAAGAATAGAGCAAGCTTCGCAAGGATAGAGCAAGCGCGACGGGATCCTAGCCTGAACTGCAGGTCTCTCCGCTGCGTGAGCCGGCTTCGCCGACTCGCTCCGGTCGAGATGACAAATTTATGGAAAACCGGACGGTGCAGGAGCTGTGGGGCGGACGTCACGTTACGGAAGTCGTGACCCTATAGAGCTGAAAGTTGTAGACGACGGTCCGAAGAGGTCATCGTGCTGGAGCGGAGCCGGACGTAGAGTCCATTTCAGCAACAATGGGTACCAAGAGTGTTACGGGTACCTGATGTTTCACGGGGATTTCTCAAAATGCAGATTCTTTGTAAGGCCTCCGATTCGGTCAACGATGTTCGGTGTAGCGTTTGTGGGCAGGGCTTCCTGATTTACTGGACGCGGTCGTGCGCGGAAGACCGCTCGGCGCGAACGCAGATTCAGCAGGTGCTGAGCTCGCATCATGTGGGCAATGGCGGACCGGCCGCGCATCCGCCGGTGGAGTTTTCGGTGGCGGTGACGCCGGCGGCGGGATACATGGAGACGCTGGGCGCGTACGCCTAGAGCGGGTGCCTAGAAAAGCGCAGGCTGGTCTTTCGGGACCTGGTTTTTGGCTCGCGGGGATGCGGTGGGATGCTCGCGAAGCTTCCCTTTTGTAGTGGACGACGCGGGTGGGCGTGCGCCGGTGGGTAACCCTGGAGCGCGCGGCCGGGATTTGACGATGTGAGGCTGCGGCCTATATCTTTGCGGTCGAGAAAAAATTCCTCTGCAGAGAGTCTGGCCAGTCCCTATGCGTCTACGCCGTGCTGTTGATCCCGTCTTCGTGCTGACATTTGTCTTTGGGCTGGTTGTGAGCGGGTGCGGGGGTTCGGGCGGAGGGAACACGAACCAAGGTCCGGGGACCGTGGCGACGACGACGACGCTTTCGGTGGCTCCGACGACCAATGTGACGACGGTCACGCCCGTGACGCTGACGGCGACGGTGAGTTCGTCGGAGGGCACGGCGCCGACGGGCACGGTGACGTTTCTGGACAGTGGAACGTCGATTGGGACTGCGAATCTGGCGTCCGGTGTGGCGACGCTGACGATCGCGGCGCCAGCGGCCGGCGCCCATAACTTCACGGCAAGCTACGGCGGAGGCGCGGGGCTGCAGAGCAGCACGTCTTCGGCGGTTTCGCTGACGGTGGGGAGTCCGGCGGCGATGACGACGACCGCGCTGGTGGTGGCGCCGTTGACGAATGTGACGACCGCGACGCCTGTGACGCTGACGGCGACGGTGAGCTCGGCGAGCGCAACGCCGCCGGGAACGGTCACATTTATGGATGGGACGACGGCGGTGGGGACCGGGACGCTGGCGGGCGGAGTGGCGACGCTGATGCTCTCGACGCTGACGGCCGGGGCGCATAGCTTTACGGCGAGCTATGCCGGGAATACCAGCTTTGCGGCGAGTACCTCGGCTGCGGTGGCGCTGACGGTGACGACCCCGCCGGCGACGACGACGACGGCGCTGGTTGTGGCTCCGACGACGAATGTGACGACGAGCACGCCGGTGACGCTGACGGCGACGGTGAGCTCGACGAGCGGGACGCCGACGGGAACGGTTACGTTCCTGGATGGATCGACGGCGGTGGGGACGGGGACGCTGGGGGGTGGAACGGCGACGGTGACGCTCCCGACCTTGACGGCGGGCGCGCACAGCTTCACGGTGAGCTATGCGGGGAACACCAGCTTTGCGGCGAGTACATCGGCGGCGGTGGCGTTGACGGTGACGACTGCGGCGACGATGACCGCGCTGGTTGTCTCGCCGACAACAAATGTGACGACGGCCACTCCGGTGACGTTGACGGCGACGGTGAGCTCGACTGGCGGGACACCGACGGGAAGCGTGACCTTTATTGATGGGACGACGACGGTGGGGACGGGGAGCCTGACTGCCGGTGTGGCGACGCTGACACTTTCGACGCTGACGGCTGGATCGCACAGCTTTACGGCGAGCTATGCGGGCGATAGCGATTTTGCGGCGAGCACGTCGACCGCGGTGAGCCTGACTGTGACGAGCGCATCGGGCATTGATGCGCATGCGACGTTCAGCTTCGCGACGGCGAACCAGACGATCATGGGATTCGGAGGCGCGGAGGCGTTTTATGCGAATTATCTGGACAGCCATCCGAATGAGTCGCAGATCATGACGGCGCTGTTTGATCCGGTCAACGGACTGGGGCTCAGCTTCCTGCGCCTGGAGAACAACTATTACCTGTACAACGGCAGCAATGCGTCGACCTTCGATACGGACAATGCGAAGATTGTCTCGGGCGCGACTACGGCGCTGGGCGCGACGCCGACGATCCTGATGAGCTCATGGACGCCGCCGGCCAGCCTGAAGAGCAATAACTCCGTTGATGGCTGCACAGGAGTGACGAACGGGAACTGCACGAGCGGGTTCGGAACGCTGGCGCAGGTCGGCGGAGAGTACAACTACACCGGCTTCGGGCAGTTCTGGCTGAACTCGTTGCAGGCGTATGCGGCGCTTGGAGTGGTTCCGGATTACATCTCGATCCAGAACGAGCCGGACTTCCCTGCGACGTATGTCGGCTGCCTCTTCAATCCGACAGAGGCGCCGGCGAACTTATACAACGGCACGCAGAGTTATGCGAGCTATGGCAAAGCGTTCGACGCGACGTATCAGGCGATCAACGGAGGCGGCTTAACGTCGGTGCCGAAGATGATCGGACCGGAGTCGTTCTCTTTGTACAATGTGCAGGCGCTACTGACCGAGGTGCCGGCGGGTGAGCTGGCGGTGGTGGCGCACCATCTATATAACGTCAGCTCGAACGGCGGTAATCCGGCCAGCCAGGTGAGCCCGATGACGACGTTGGATGCGGACTATCCCACCCAGATGAAGTGGGAGACCGAGTACTACCAGACCCCGGGCTTTGATAACGCGATCGACATTCACAACGCGCTGACGGTGGCGAACGATAACGTCTATCTCTACTGGGCGCTAGCGTGGCCGAGCACACTGGATGCGGCGAAGGACCAGGCGGCGGACCAGCAGGGGTTGATCTATATCGACAACCCGTTCAACTCCTCATCGACGTGGGCGTTTACGCAGGGATGGACGTACAACGACGCGTACTACGCGATGAAGCATTACAGCTACTACATCCGGCCGGGATATGTGCGGTATGACGCGACGGTGGACAACAGCGACGAGCGAGTGAGCGTGTACCAGAGCCCGGATGCGAATACGACCATCATCGTGGCGCTGAATGTGTCGACGACGGCGACGGATGTGCTGGCGCTGGATCTCTCGAGCATCACGTATATGACGTCGGCGATGTATCGCTCTACGTTCTCGCAGCCGATCAGCACGGGCGAGCGGTGGGACAATCTGGGCGCGTACGACGCCACGAACGGAGTCACGCTGGGGCCGCAGTCGGCGGTGACGGTGGTGCTGACGAAGTAGGGGGCGGAGACGGGGGAGCGGCTTCGCGCTGGAGCGTGCAGGCGCAGGACTCGTTTGCCTTTGCGATGAAGGGCCTGGGCTTGCGTGTGGGAGATCTGAGTGTGCTCAGGCCTGTGCGGCGGGAACGAAGCCGTCGCAGCCGGAGATGGGCGTGACCTTGAGGTGCAGAGTAGCGTGCTTGGGGTGGCCGCACTCATCGAGCAGGATGGGCTCGGCCTGCTTGCTGGTGAGGATGGAGACCAGAGCCTGTGAGCGGGCGTGATTCTCGCCGAAGTGTCCGCACAAACCACATTGTCCATTGTGAACTGATTCCATTGCGCACCTCCTGAAAGCTGTTCTCTGCTGTGACTCGTGCGGCGGGGCATGCGTTGCTTGAGAGCATCATGCACCCGATGGAAAAGGTGCGTCAATGCTGAAGAAAATGGCGACCGGGAGCGTCCGAATTTGAGCGCGGGGCCGGGCAAGACAGTATGGTTCTAATAGGACTGTATTTGACGGGACGCTAGAATTCGGAGAGCTATGCCGGGAAGAAAGATTGTGATTACGGGCGCGGCGGGGTTGGTGGGGCAGAACCTGATTCCGCGGCTGAAGACGAGACGACTGGGCGAACTGGTGGCGATCGACAAGCATCTGGCGAATGTGGCGACGCTGCGGCGGCTGCATCCGGAGCTGCGGGTGATTGAGGCGGACCTTGCGGAGGCGGGCGAATGGGAGCGTGAATTTGAGGGATGCACGCAGCTGGTGAATGCGCACGCGCAGATCGGCGGTTTGTATTCGGCGGAGTATGTGCGGAACAACGTTACGGCGACGGAACGAGTGCTGGCGGCGGCGCGGCGAAACGGGGTTTCGTATGTGGTGAACATCTCGTCGTCGGTGGTGAACTCGAAGGCGGTGGATGACTATACGGAGACCAAGAAGGCGCAGGAGGCGATGGTTGCGCAGTCGGGGATCAAGCAGGTGGTGCTGCGGCCGACGCTGATGTTCGGGTGGTTCGACCGCAAGCACGTGGGATGGCTGGCGCGGTTTATGCAGCGCGTGCCGGTGTTTCCGGTGCCGGGCAATGGGCGGTTTCTGCGCCAGCCGTTGTTTGCTGGCGACTTCTGCGACGTAATTGCGAGCTCGCTAGAGCGAGAGACGACGGGCGCGTATAACATCACGGGCCAGGAGAGGATCGACTACATTGAGCTGATCCGCGCAGTGAAGAGAGCGACGGGGGCGAAGGCGAAGATTGTGCGGATTCCTTATCGTGTGTTTTGGGTGCTGCTGAAGATCAATGCGCTGTGGGACAAGAATCCGGCGTTTACGGCGCGGCAACTGGAGGCGCTGGTGACGCCGGATGTGTTTGAGGTGATTGACTGGCCGGGAATCTTTGGGGTGCGCGCGACGCCGCTTGAGGAGGCGCTCGAGGTGACGTTCCGCGATCCGACGTACTCGGGTGTGGTGCTGGAGTTTTGAGCAGTTGATGGCTGCTGGTGACGGAGACGCATGACCGAGAGAATAACGAGGTCCACAATGCCGGAGGCGAAGGGGACGGGGCGACGGCGTTTGCGGAGCTCCGATGGGATTCAAAGGAGATCGGCGTGGTGGTGGTGCGTCTTTTTGCTGGTCGGGTTTGTGCTGCAGCTGGTGGTGATGAACTTTGTGGTTCTGCCCTATGACGAGGGGCTATCTCTATATGGAGCGGTGCGGGTGCTGCATGGGCAGCTTCCGTATCGCGACTTCTGGACGATGTATGGGCCGGGCGAGTTTTATGTGCTGGCGGGAGCGTTTCGACTCTTCGGGGTGTACGCGTTGTGGGGCAGAGTACTGTTTCTGGCGGTGAACTCTGTCTCTCTGGCCGCCGTGTTTTATGTAGCGGAGGAGTTGACGCAACGGCTGTGGTGGAGCCTGGGTACAGCGGCGGTGGTGTTTGTGTGGCTGAGCAGCGTGGGCAGCTATGAGTTTCCGGTATATCCGGCGCTCACGCTGATTCTGATTGCCGCGGTGTTGATGCTGAGGCGATGGCGCGATGGTGGGCCGCGATGGGCGATCTATGCAGGCCTGGCGTTGGGGATCGCGGCGCTGTTTCGCCATGACCTGGCATTGTACGCGCTGGTAGCTCTGTGCATAGCGGCCGTGTTTGATAAGCTGCGTGATCCTGCGCACGCGCTCCGAGAGCGGCGGCGGCGGGCAGGTGCGGAGTTGCTGAGGCTTGTTGTCGCGGCGGCTGCCATCGTGGTTCCGGTGGTGGTTCTGTTGCTAGTCTTTGTTCCGGCACATGATTTGTACTACGGCCTTCTGTATGTTCCGGCACGAATCTATCCGAAGGTTCGGGCGCTGCCGTTTCCACATCTGCGTGAGGTGCTGCATGGGCTGGATCCGTTGCGTCATCTTACGACGCCACCTGCGCTGGGCGACGCAGAGTACAACATCGTGTGGTTCCCTCCGATTGCCGTGGCGATGTCGCTGGTGTGGTTTGTTCCGGTGCTTCGCAAACGTGAGCTTCCACGGTTTCAGGTCACCGGCTACCTAGCGCTGTTTCTGTTGACGGCGCTGCTCTTTCTGAAGGGCATCGTTCGGGTTGCGCCGCTCCATATGTTGCAGGCGGTGGTTCCGGCGATTGTGCTGCTGGGGTGCTCGCTGGCGCGATGGCAAAGAGTGCACGGTGCGGCTCGGGCGGCGCTGGGGTTTTCGGGGGTGTGGCTGGCGATCTGCGTTGTGGCCGCGAGCCATCGTGATGTGAATACTCTGCGGGCGAATGTGTTGCGGCTGCGCAACGCAGAGGGCAGAGAGTCGTTTGCGGCGCTGTGCCATCCGCCCGCGGGGTTGAGGGGCGCGAGATGCCTGGAGCTCGGCGATGAGGAGGCGCAGGCGATTCTGTATGTCGAGAGACATACGGAGCCGGACGACAAGATTTATGTGGGGGCTATGCGACACGACAAGCTCTTTGCGAATGACATTGCGTTTTATTTTTTCTCGGCTCGTGAGTCGGCGACGAAGTGGCACGATCTGCATCCGGGAGTAGAGACCACCGCGCCGATACAGCGGCAGATGATCAGCGATCTTGAGCACAACCATGCGGCGTATGTCATTCGCGAGCCGGAGGACACGGTGGAGCCGAACGGAAGCAACGTCAGCAGCGGAGTAAGACTGCTGGATGACTATATTGAGCAAAACTACCGGCCCGAGCGGAGCTTCGGAGAGATCGAGATTCTGCGGCGGACGACGCCGTTTACGAACTGAACGTGAGAGCCTAAAGAGGATGTCGAGCTCGTTATCCAATGGCCTGTCCACAGGCGCGCAGCACGCTGCGAGACACGGCAAAACCGCGCGGATGTACTGGCCGGAGCTGGATGCACTGAGGTTCTTCGCGTTCGCGATGGTGTTTTGCAGCCATGCACCGATCAGCCGCCCGTGGTATAGGCAGGTGTCGGATGCGACGGCGTTCGGGGTCTCCATCTTCTTTTGCCTGAGCGCGTACCTGATTGTGACGCTTCTACTGAAGGAGCGTGAAGAGACGGGCAGGGTGCGGATTGGAGCATTTGCGATCCGGCGTATTCTGCGAATCTGGCCGCCGTACTTCGCAGTGCTCGCGATCGCGTACGGAATCGGGATGATCTTTCCGACCGTCCACATCGCAGGGCGCGGGATGGCAGCGATGTCCCTGCTGATCGGCAATCTGTACGTCATCCATCACGGATGGCTGTCCATCGTCATGATTGCTCCGCTCTGGAGTATCTCGCTGGAGGAGCAGTTTTATCTTGGGGTTCCGTTCCTGACGAGCATCGGGGGTCGTCGCGCGATTCTCAGTATCTGCCTTGTGACGATTGCGGTTGCCTATGGGGTGCTGTGTCTACTGGGAGCGAAAGGCGAGATCCCGATCTGGCAGATATGGGCGAACAGTTTTGTGGAGTTCCAGTTCTTCGCCGCGGGAGGCCTGATCGCGCTCTTCTTTTACGGGAGACGACCGAGGCTGCCATTGCCGGTTCGTCTGTTCATGATGGCCAGCGGGTTGGCATGTTTCTATGTGGCGGCCGCGAGGTTCAACATTCACTCATGGAGGCCCGCGCCGGTGTCGTCGCTGGTGCTCGGATACATCTGTGCTCTGGCCGGAACAGCGTTGATCTTGATTGCAACGCTCAATCTGAACGTTCGCGTCCCCTCCATCGTGGTGTATTTCGGGAAGATCTCCTACGGTCTCTATCTCATCCACACGGTGGTCCTCTTCATGCTCTTCAGCAACATAGACGCATGGCCTCGTGAAGCGGCGTACTTTTCACACCACAAACTGCTGGGCATTCCGCTTGCCATGGCGCTTACGGCAGGCATCGCGTCGTTGTCGTATCGGTATTTTGAGAGGCCGATCCTTCGACTTAAGAATCGCTTTGAGACGGTCAAGACGAGGCCGGCGTGATCTTTGCGTGGGAGCGGTTCGGAACGGCGCTCGGGCCGGCCTCGAACGCGCTTCTCATGGCGGCGCCAAGCCACGCGTGGCGAGAAGAGCTGCCGAGGTGATGCGTGCGGTTTACGGAGTTGGCAGAGCTGGCGGAGGAACTCACAAGCGAAGGCAGCCGGCTGAAGAAGCGTGCGGCGATTGCGGAGGCGATCGCACGCGTGGCGGCCCAAGACGGCGCAGGTGAGGCGGGAAGGTTCTGCCTGTATCTGGCGGGACAGCCGTTTGCCGAAGCCGATCCGAGGAAGCTGAATGCCGGCGGGGCGATTCTTTCGCGAGTGCTGAAGGTGGTGACGGGCGCGAGTGACGCGGCGCTGGCGGCGGCATATCGGCGGCATGGGGATATGGGCGCGGCGGCGGCAGAGCTGTGGCGGGATCGGGATGAGGGTGCTGCGCAGGCTTTGACGCTGGGGGATGTGGCGGAGGCGTTCGAGGCGATGGCGGGGGCACGGTCGACGGCGGTGCGCGCGAGTGCGGTGGAGGGTCTGCTGCGGCGAGCGACGGCGGTGGAGGCGAAGTATCTGCTGAAGCTGATGCTGGGCGATATGCGGATTGGCGTGAAGCAGAGCCTGGTGGAGGAGGCGATTGCGGAGGCGGCGTCTTCACCCAAATCTCAGAATCGAGACCCTTCGACAGACTCAGGGCAGGTTGTGGGACAGCCAGTTTCTGTGGCGGCGGTGCGGCAGGCGGTAATGCTGGAGGCGGATTTGAGCCGCGCCGTGGAGCGGACGTTCGCGGGGACGCTCGACGAGGCGCGGATGCGGCTGTTTCATTCGCTGGGGTTCATGCTGGCGTCTCCGGTGGAGACGCCGGAGGAGGCGGTGGAGCGGTTCATGGCGAAGCCGAAGAAGGTGGTGGTGAAGGCGAAGCGGGGGCGGAGGAAGAAGGGCGCGAGCGATGAGGAAGATGTCGAGGCGGTGTTGGCGGTGGATGCGGCAGAAGAGGGGTTCGCGGAGGATGTCGAGGCGGAGGCCGCAGAAGAAAATGCGGGGGTCCTTCGTCCCCTTCGCGATGCTCGGGGTCCTCAGGATGACAGCCGAACATCGGGCCGGCTCGCTCTGAAGAATGGTGTTGAGGCGAAGGATGTAGCGGCGATTCATGCGGTGCTGGAGGACAAGTACGACGGGATTCGGGCGCAGGTGCATTGCGGGGATGCGGAGCAGCCGGGACGGGTGGCAATCTACTCGCGGAATCGCGAGGACATTACGGAGAGCTTTCCGGAGATCGAGGAGGCGTTTGCGCGGGTAGCGGAGGTCAGTGAGCTGGGCGGTCTGAACGGGTTGATTTTTGACGGAGAGATTCTGGGGTGGGATCTGGGCGCGGAAAAGGCGCTGCCGTTTTCGGTGCTGGGGCAGCGCATAGGGCGGAAGCGCGTGGACGATGCGATGCGGCGTGCGATTCCGGTAGTGTTTATGGCGTTCGATCTGTTGTTTGCTGAGGGCGAGTTGATGCTGGCGAGGCCGCTGCGGGAAAGGCGCGCGAAGTTGGAGGATGTGGTGGGGCGGATGGAGGATGTGGCTATTGCTCCGATCGAGAGGGCGAAGGCGCAGGCGGGGTTGTTTGATGGGGTTGAGATGGACCCCACTCATCGCGATAAGACCGCGATGAATGGGCCACCCGAAGTTGTGCGGCGGTTGAGGCTTTCGCCGGCGAAGATGGTGGAGAGTGCGGAGGGGATTGACAGGGCGTACAGGGAGGCCCGGGCGCGGGCGAATGAAGGCGTGATGATCAAGGCGGCGGGCTCGGCGTATCTGCCGGGGAGGCGTGGGCTGGCGTGGCTGAAGTTGAAGCGCGAGCTGGCCACGCTGGATGTGGTGATCACCGGGGCGGAGTTTGGGCACGGGCGACGGGCGAGGCTGCTGAGCGATTACACCTTCGCGGTGAGGGCGCGGCAGGAGGATGGGACGAGCGAGCTGGTGAATGTGGGGAAGGCTTACTCGGGTGTGACGGATGCGGAGATTGCGGAGCTGACGGAGTGGCTGAAGGCGCACACGATTGAGGATCGCGGGCACTTTCGGACGGTGGAACCGCTGCGGGTGCTGGAGGTGGCGTTCAACAATGTCATGCGGAGCGAACGGCATTCGAGCGGGTTCGCGCTGCGGTTTCCGAGGATTCTGCGGGTTCGGGACGACAAGCCGGTGGAGGAGATTGACACGCTGGGGCGGGTCGAAGAGATCTACCAATCACAGCCGGACAAGATGGCAGAGTGAGCAGCCGGTCGGCGCCGAGAGTAAGTACCTGCATAATCAGGAGATATGGAGTGACGCGGATGGGCGTTTGATTGCGACAAAAGCATTACAGACCGGGGAACAACTGCGTGGGAATATCTGGGTAGAATCGCTATAGGCGAATCGACAGCGGTGAATCTCATTTGCAGCGGTCAATTGCCCAAGGCCATCTTTCCCCCGGAGTTGTAATCGCGATGACCCCTGTTTTTCAGGCCCTCCGCTCCCGCCATATCTTTTCCCTGCTTTCCGTTGGCGTGCTGTTCGGTCTGGTGGCGCTGACGCCTGCCAGCCATGCGCGCACGGCTCCGCCGCTGTTGGCGACCGGGGTAGTTCCGGCGGCGAGTACTGATCTGCCGTTGACCGGCAAGCGGTATGAGCTGCGGATGTATGCCCTGCACACGGGCGAAAGCCTGGATGTGGTGTACCGGATCGGGAACACATATATTCCTTCGGCGCTGGACGAGCTGAACCACTTTCTGCGCGACCACACGACGCAGGCGGTGAGCCACTACGATCCGCGGGAGTTTGACCTGCTGCACAACCTGCTGGCGAAGCTGGGACGGCCGCATGGGCTGATCGACGTGGTCTGTGGGTATCGGACACCGTGGACGAACAACAATCTGCGGACGGCGGGCGGAACGGAGACGCCGGCGGAGACGGGCGTGGCGGAGTACTCGGAGCATATGCAGGCGAAGGCGATCGATATTCGTGTGCCGGGTGTGAGCACGCGGCGGCTGGACAGGGCGGCGCTGAGTCTGCATGAGGGCGGCGTCGGCTACTACCCGGTGAGCCAGTTTGTGCATGTGGATGTGGGCCCGGTGCGGCAGTGGAGCTTTGGAGCCCGGCACGCGCGGCGGCGGAGATACGTGCACCGGCGGGGGTAGAACGCTAAGCAACCGGGAGATTTTTCTGAAGGCCTGCTCCGCTGGAGCGGGCCTTCTTACTTTAGAGCATTTCTCCTGAGGCGGTGGAGTTGGAAAGATCTCCGGATGCCGTTTTCCTCGAAGGAAAACGGCCCGGAACAGATCCGGCTTCGCTATACACCTTCACATCTTCAGGAGAAATGCTCTAGTCTGGCGTCTCGCGTTATTTCAGCCCGGTGAGGATGGCCGGGCGTCAGTGTACGAATTTTTTGAGGAGCGTCAGATGACCTTTGTGCGCAGTGGGTGGCGTTGTTGTTGGTGCGTGGCCGCGTTGGCGGTCGTGATGAGCGTGTGCGGGAGCGGCCGCGCGGAGAGCAAGAGCAAGAAAAAGGCGGCAGCGAGCGCGGAGACGAGCGCGCAGACCGTGCCGAGCTACTACGGGCCGCAGCCGGCGACGGAATCTATTGATCTCAATATGTATGCGCGGATCCGGCAGGAGGAGTTCGAGCACAGCCGGGTGATGCAGTTTGCGGATGCGCTGGCCAATGGGATTGGGCCTCGGCTGACGGGCTCGCCGAATATGGCGAAGGCGAACGCGTGGACGCGGGACACGCTGACGGCGATTGGGTTGAGCAATGCTCATCTCGAAGACTGGGGCGACTTCGGGATGGGGTGGCAGCAGATCAATACGTGGGCGCGGATCGTCTCGCCGGACCCGGAGCCGCTGTGGATGCAGGCGGCGCCGTGGTCGCCGGCGACGAAGGGGGCGGTGACGGGTGAGGTGGTTTACATTCCGCTGCGGGAGGCGAACGAGCTCGACAAGTGGAAGGGCAAGCTGAAGGGCAAGATCGTGCTGCTGGGGGCGGACCGGCCGACGCCGGATATTACCGAGCCGCTGTTTCATCGCTATACCGACGAAGAGCTGAAGGAGATGGAGACCGTCGAACAGCCAAGGGCGCGGGGCGGAGCGGCGGGCCAGCCGATGACGCTCGAGCAGCGCATTGCGGCTTATATGCAGAGGCTGAAGCTGCGCAAGCAGGCCCTGAAGATGTTCGAGGACGAAGGGGTGGTCGCAATCATCACGCCTAGCCGCGACGGAGGCGATGGCGGCGGCACAGGCATCATCTTCGACGACAACGGGGCCAACCTGGCGCGCGATGCGCAGAAGCCCGAGAACGCGGTGAAGGTACCGAACGCCGTGATGATGATTGAGCATTACGACCGGCTGGTGCATATGGTGGAGGCGCATGTTCCCGTGACCGTCGAGGTGAACATTGAGACGAAGTTCACCGGCGATCACGAGCATGGCTTCGACACGGTTGCGGAGATTCCCGGCAGCGATCCGGCTTTGAAGGACCAGGTGGTGATGGTGGGCGGACATTTGGATAGCTGGATCGCCGGCACCGGCGCGACGGATAACGGCGCGGGCGCGGTGGTGGCGATGGAGGCGGTGCGGATTCTGAAGGCGCTGGATGTGCATCCGCGGCGGACGATCCGGATTGCGTTGTGGTCGGGCGAGGAAGAGGGACTGTACGGATCGCAGGGATATGTGAAGATGCACTTCGGGACCTTTGCCCCGCCCAAGACGCCGGACAAGAGTGGGCTGCCCGCCTTCATGAGCCGCGACAAGGGACCGCTGACGACGACGAAGGAGTGGCAGACGCTGGATGCGTACTACAACCTGGACAACGGAACGGGCAAGATTCGTGGCGTGTATACGCAGCAGAACATTCCGATCGGGCCGATCTTTGCGCAGTGGATTGCTCCGCTGAAGGACCTGGGCGTGACGACGATCACGACGCGGAATACAGGCGGAACGGACCACCTGAGCTTCGATGCAGTGGGATTGCCGGGATTCGAGTTCATCCAGGACCCGATGGACTATGAGACACGCACGCACCACTCGGACATGGACACCTATGACAAGCTGCACGAGGCCGATCTGGAGCAGGCGGCAGTTGTCGAGGCGATCTTTCTGTGGAATACGAGCCAGCGCGATGCGATGATGCCGCGCAAGCCGTTTCCGCATCCGGAGCTGGAGAAACAGTTGACTGCTCCGATTCCGAATCTGTATCCGAACGCGGTGGTGCCGCCGCCGGATAGCGGCAAGCCCGGAGGAAGCAGTCATTAGTAGTTAGTCCTTAGTGGTCATCAGGAGAACAGTGAGGCCCTGGGCAGCCGTTCTGTCCTTTGATCTGGCAGCTCGGGTCAGAGGATGGTTGGAGATGCAGAAGCCTCGGAGATCTCTTGTGGGTGAAGCAATCTTTCGGCGATCTCTTCGACGCGCGGGAGGGTGATGCCGGTGCGCTGCTCGATGGCCAGAGGATGGATGGGGTCGGTGAGATAGAAGTGCGGGCGGCGGCCGACAGGCTGGGTGTGGACGGTGAGCTCGAGGTCGAGTGTTTGGCCGTAGGGAGCGATCTCAGAGTTGAGGAAGCCGGGGAAGGGCGGCTCGGATTCGCGGCCGGGCATCTTCCAGAGTTGCTGGGTGCGGAGAAAGTTTTTAGGGCTGATCTCCGCCCAGACGCCCCAGATGAAGGGCTGGTCGAGAATACCGGTGGGACCGTGGATGGGAACGGGGATGCGGCCGCGGAGATAGAAGCTGCGGTTGTCGATGACGCACTGCTCGGGCGTGATGACGACGCGGGAGGCGATCTCGTTGGGCGGAATAGAGGCGACGGCGAGCGGCGCTTTGACGCTGTAGCTGAGCGGAAGGACGTGGCGCCGGCCGCAGATGCGGCAGAGAAAGCCGGGGGTCGCGTCGGACTCCATTGGCTTCTATTGTTCCATGGGTTCCATGTGCTCTATGCGCGTGGATGCGGTTGGCTATGGAGTCAGAGTGGTGGGAGAGACGATAGGATCGATCTGATGGCTACACACTTTAATCGAGGGGCGATGACGTTTCTGCGCGGGCTGGCGCGGAACAACGACCGCGTGTGGTTTGAGAAAAGGCGCGCGATTTACGAGCGCGAGTTGAAGGCGCCGATGCTGACGCTGATCGATGAGATTACGGCGGCGATGGCGGAGTTTGCGCCGGAGCATATGCGGCCCGCGCCGAAGACGATGATGCGCATCTATCGCGACATTCGGTTTTCAGCGGACAAGCGGCCGTATAAGACGCACCTCGCGGCATGGTGGGCGCGGCGCGGGATGGAGAAGACCTCGGGCGGAGGGTACTACCTGCACATTGGGCCGAAGGAGTGTTTTGTGGCGGCGGGCGTTTATATGCCGGAGCGTGAGCAACTGCTGGCGCTGCGGCGATGGATGGCGGAGCATCATCGCGAGTACCGCGCACTGACGGCGAAGCTGTTGAAGCCGCGTGCGCGGAGTGCGCCGGCGATGACGGTGGTGGACGAGGAGATGCTGACGCGCATGCCCAAGGGATTTCCGGCGTGCCATCCGGCGGATGAGCTGCTGCGTGCGCGAAACTGGGGGCTGCATGCGACGCTGCCCGAGGGATGTGCGGTTGAGCCGGTGTTGCTCAAGGAGATTTTGCGGAGATTTCGGCTGCTGGCACCGGTGGTGGATACTCTGAACGAGGCGATTCTGAGCGGTGCTTCAGCGCCGCGGCGGCTGAACGCGAACCGCTTCCTGTGAGGCTTTTTTGCCGGACGGCGGGATTTCGGGGCAGGATTTCCGAAGAAAATGGCCTAAAAATGGGTACGAAAGGATAGAAACCCGCAAAATACCTGTGGAAACGGGAGAATTCCCGTTGACAAATAGCTCGCGAAGGTTGATGGTGAGACACGGCGCGGTTCTCCGCACCCGCATAAACACTGGCGATTCGCTCCCTTGCCGGAGCGGGTGCGGTGCAGAAGGCGAAGGCGGGCGAAGGCCCAAGGCTATCTACTTACGATCCAAGGAGTCCCTACATGGCAAAAGGAATGACGAAGACACAGCTTGTTCGCCACCTGGCGGAGAAGCTCGAGCTGACCAGCAAGCAGACTGCGAATTTTATGCAGACGCTGGCGGACACAGCGATTAAGGAAACGAAGAAGAACGGCGAGTTCACGATCCCCGGAATCGGCAAGCTGGTGAAGGCGGAGCGCAAGGCGCGCATCGGCCGCAACCCGCAGACCGGCGAGGCGATCAAGATCAAGGCGAAGACCGTGGTGAAGTTCCGCGTGGCGAAGGCCGCGAAGGACACGATCGCACCGCCGAAGAAGTAACACTGCGATTTGCAGGCATCGACGCCGGAGAGAGATTGCGCTCTCCGGCGTTTGTGTTTTTGTGCGGCGTTGGTTGCGGGGATTGATTACTGCGCGGCGCGAACCTGCGGCGTTTCGGTGGGTTGTTGAGGGCGCGGCAGCAGAGCGCGGACGATGATCCAGAGGCCGAGCGAGATGAGCACGCCGCGGGTGAGCAGCGTCGCGTTGAAGTTGAGACCGAAGACGGCGTAGGTGATGAGGACGCCGATCATGTAGATCTCGCCGAGCACGGCCTGCAGCCAGCGCGGATGCTTGCCGGCAGAGGGGACCTGTGGCGTGGGCGCAGGGAGAAAACGCGGCACGCGCGCCTTGTAGTCGCGATAGGCGTCACCGAACTGCGAGGCGAGGAATGGCTCTTCTGCGAGTGCGAGCCTGACTTGAAAGATCCAGATCAGCACGACGCAAAAGATGGCGCCGCTGGGCGGCATGAGGATCGCGAGGCCGAAGGCGTGGAGGATCGTCCCGAGATAAAGCGGATTGCGCGTGCGGCGATAGGGGCCGTCGGCGAGAAGCGTGGGACCGTGCATGGAGGGCGACAGCACGATGCTGGCGCTGACGTAAGCTGCTCCCCAGGTGCGCAGCCATGCGGCGAGCGCGATGAGAATGATTGCTGCGATGAGGACTACGTTGGTCGCGGCGCTGAAGGTAAGCCAACCGGCCTTGGAGAGCGTGGAGGAGAGCACGAGCCAGGTGGACATGCGCGTCCAGCCGAGTGGAACGCACCACGGCGCCCAGAAGCCGAGCAGAAAGATGACGGCGTGCACTGCGAAACGAAAGCGATATTCAAGAGCGAAGGCTCGCATGGATTCTCTTTGATTCTCTTTCAGGATGGCCGCTGGTTCGATGAAGTGCCGAGCGCGGTGAGGATGGCGTCGAAGTCGCCGACGCCGGTGTACTCGATGATGACCTTGCCGCGGCCCTTTTTATCTTCGATCGTGACTTTGAGGCCGAGCGCGTGGCGGAGTTGATCTTCGGCGTCGCGCACGTTGGGATCGACGAGCCTTGCAGCGGGCGCTGGTTTTGCGGAAGTCTCCGGGTTGAGCAGACCCTGAACGTACTTTTCTGTGGAGCGAACGGAGAGATGCAGTGCGAGGATCTTTTGCGCGGCGGCGGCGATCTGTTCGGAGGATGGAAGTGCGAGCAGAGCGCGCGCGTGGCCGAAGGTGAGTTCGCCGGATTCGACGTGCCTCTGGACGGCTTCAGGGAGCTTGAGAAGGCGGAGGAAGTTGGAGACCGAGGCGCGATCCTTGCCGGTGCGCTCAGCCATCTGCTCCTGTGTCATCTGGAAGTCTTGGCTGAGGCGGTGATAGGCGTGCGCCTGCTCCATGGGATTGAGATCGGCGCGCTGCAGGTTTTCGACGATGGTCATTTCCATGGCCTGCGCGTCCGAGACGTCGCGAACGACGGCGGGGATGGTGGGCTTGCCGGCGCGCTTGCTCGCGAGAAGACGGCGCTCGCCATTGATGAGGGTATAGCGCCCATTACCGGACAGGCGTACGGTTATCGGCTGAATGACCCCAGTGGCGAGAATGGAGGCGGCAAGCTCGGCGAGTTTGGCTTCGTCGAAGCTGGAGCGCGTCTGGAACGGATTGCGGTCGATGCGGTCGAGCTCGATCTCGAGCGGCTTGCCGGTAGGAGCGGCTGCGGGGGGGCTGGAGGCTGGCCGCGAGGGAAGCAGCGACTCGAGTCCCCGGCCGAGGGCACGGCGTTTGGGGTCGATGGAGGTGGTGGCTGACATTGCTAACTACCTTTCGAAAGTGATACTTAGGTGCGAATGGAGAACGGTTGGGATGTTCAGGAATCTCGGCTGAAGGGCCAGACTTTGCGGGATTTTGGGGTGCTGAGAATGGGGCGTTCCGGGACGGGCGGGATATCGTCGAGGACCAGCTTGCGGGACGGGGCGATTTTGGGCGTGACGCCGTGGCGGCGCAGCAGTTCGGCGGCCAGTTCCTGGTAGGCCTCGGCACCGCGGGAGCGCGGGTCATAAAGCAGGACGGGTTGGCCGTGGCTGGGGGCTTCGGCCAGCCGGACGTTGCGGGGAATGGTGGTCGCGAAGAGCTTGTCAGCAAAGAAGTTACGGAGATTGTCGCGTACCTGCTGAGAGAGGTTGGTGCGCTCATCGAACATCGTGAGAAGAACGCCTTCAAGGCCGAGTCCGGGGTTGAAGGCGGCGGCGACGCGGTCGAGAGTGGAGATGAGCTCGGAGATGCCTTCGAGGGCGAAGTACTCGGCCTGCATGGGGACGAGAAGGCGGTCGGCGGCCACTAAGGCGTTTAGAGTCAATAGATCCAGCGCCGGGGGGCAGTCGAGAAAGATGAACCGATAGCGGGAGCGGATGGGCTCGATGGCGTCGCGGAGGCGAAATTCGCGGCGTTCGGCGGAGACGAGCTCGACGTTGGCTCCAATGAGGTTCTTGGTGCCGGGAAGCAAGGAAAGGCGGTCGATATCGGTCTTCAGGGTTGTGTCTTCGGCCGTGGCTTCGCCGACGAGGAGCTCGTAGACGGTGCGGCGATCTTCATCGCGGGAGACCCCGAGGCCGGCGGTGGTATTGGCCTGGGGGTCACAGTCGATGAGGAGGGTGTCAAAGCCTTGCAGGGCGATGGCCGTGGAGAGATTGATAGCGGTGGTGGTCTTGCCGACGCCGCCCTTCTGGTTCACGACGGCGATGACCATGGAGGGTGGGGTTGGGGTCGCGGGGTCCGGCATGAGGTGATCCTCAGGCTAGCAGATCGGAGAGATGTGTTCCACGTGGAACGATCAGGCCTCGAGGTCGCGATGGCGTCTGGGCGCGATGCCATGAAAGCGGGAGAGATCCGGGGCGCGAAAGACGCGATGAACGGGGCGTTCGTCGCGCGATTCAGCCGATCTCCGGGGATAGAAGAAAATAAGCAGAAGCAGGAGAATGCCCGCAAAGATGAGGCCGGGTTCGAGCCAGCGCTGTGCGGTGAGAGCGGCCAGAAGATGCGACCAGACCGTTTTCGGGGCAAGCGAAGACGATCGCCTCGTAGCGCCGAGGACGTGGGGTGAAGCGAGGAGAAGAAAAGCGACTACAGACCCGCGGGAGCGCACGGAAAAGCTCCTCGTCCGGCGGCTGCGTGGCCGCAGGATCCTAGTCTGTTGATATCACAGTCAATGTTCCACGTGGAACATCAGAGGTGATGTTCGAGGATCAGGCGCCGATGGACGGAGCCGGGAATGAGGAACTCCTGTGCACCCAGGGGCGTTTGAGCTGTTTCGCCGACGAGAAGAGCGAGCCAGCCGCCGGTGCGAAGTCGCTTCTTTGCGTAGGCAAGGGAGGTGACCATGCGATCGACTGCCCGGAGGGTGATGGCATCGAAGCGGCGATCGGGGGGCATCTCTTCGACTCGGCGCGGCCAGACCTCTGTGGGCAGCTTGAGCTCGCGGATGGCTTCGCGCAGGAAGGCCACCTTGCGGGACTGCGACTCGGCAAGCGTGACGTGGATGTGCGGCAAGAGAAGCTGGATGGGAAGGCCGGGGAAGCCGGCACCGGAGCCGTAGTCGAGCAGCTCGGCAGCGAAGGAAAGATGGTGTGCCAAGTGGCAGCCGGTGAAGAGACTCTCGCCGAAGTGGCGCTGGACGATCTCCTGGGGTGGGCGGATAGAGGTAAGGCTGACGCTGCGGTTCCAGCGCAGGAGCAGATCGAGAAGGACGGAGAGTTGATCGAGCAGAGGCGATGGAACGGTGACCGCCGCACCTGGATCCGGGCTAGAGATGTAGCCCTCGAGCAGAGCGGAGATCTGCCCGGTGGAGAGAGCGGCCATAGCTCTCAGGGCTCCATTGGGGTGCGTGAGGCGGGTTGGGCGTGGGTTGGGGAGTGCCGCTGGGCTTCGGCGATCAGACGGGAGAAGAGCGCGCGCGAGGATGGGCTGATGTCGACGCTGCGCTCCGGATGCCACTGCACGCCGAGGAGGAACCACGGGTCGCCAGGATTGTAGGGGCCTTCGACGGCCTCGATGACGGCATCGTCCGGGCAGCGGGCGACGATGCGGAGATGCTGACCGGGCGTGGCGATGGATTGGTGATGGCTGGAGTTGACGGGAAGCCGGCGGAACCCCCGGATCTCCGGAGCCTCGTTGGCTGGGAGCAGCGAGGCGAGGAGACTGTCCCTGGCGACTTCGGCGGCGTGCGCAACGGCCACTGTGCGGCCGGCGGAGTGGTTCACAGGCAGCGGAAGCAGATCCTGAAGAAGCGAGCCGCCACGATAGACGTTGAGCGACTGGATTCCATAGCAGATCGCGAGGACTGGGAGATGGCATCGCTCGCTCTCTTCAAGCAGCGTCCAGTCGACGGCTTCGCGGGCGGCGTCCGCCTTGTTTGTTGCTGGATCAGGCTCGGCGCCGTAACGGTCGGGCGCGACATCGGCGGGGCTGCCGGGAAGAAGCACTCCTGCACAGCCCCGCACCAAGTCGCGAACGGCGCCTGCGCCTGGCGATAACTCAACTGCAACGGGCACTCCGTCCGCCTGCTCTACCGCAGCGGCGTACATGGGCCAGGAGCGCTGGTTGTAGGCTTCGTCGCTACTCGTGGGCAACGGGATGGCGATGCGCGGGCGGGTCATCCACTCCATTTTCGCACCGCAGTGAACGGTATGCGCGGCCGTTTGAAGAGGTCGATTACTTGCCGATACAGAAGGTGGAGAAGATGCGGTTGAGGATGTCGTCGGTGGTCGTTGCTCCGGTGAGCAGATCGAGCGCGTGGAGGGCGCGGTGCAGATCGATGAGCAGAAGCTCATGCGGGAGACGGTTGGCGTTTGCCTGGGACGCGGCCTGAAGCGCCGCGATGGATTCTTCGACGGCGTGACGCTGGCGAAGATTGTTCAACATGCCTTCAGCGACGGGCGAGCCGCTGCCTTGCAGAATGCGGAGGATCGCATCGCGGAGCGGGCCGATGCCTTCTCCAGTGTGAGCTGAGGTGAGGAGTGCATCGGGTTCTTGTTGGCTGGATGCGGCGACGCTCGGGGCTGGGTGGGGGTGACGCTCTGGATTCCCGGAGAGCAGATCGATCTTATTGTGGACGAGCAAGTGCGGGCGGCCGCGGAACGAATGGAGGAGCGTTCGCTCCTCTGCGGCGATGGGGGCAGTGGCGTCGAGCACCAGGAGGACAAGATCCGCGTCGGCGAGAGCCTCTTGGGAGCGGAGGATGCCCATCTCTTCTGCCTGGTCCGCGGGAGTCTCGCCAGCGAGGCGGAGGCCGGCGGTGTCGATCAGACGAACAGGGATGCCGCCGATGGCGAGGACCTCTTCGACGGTATCGCGTGTGGTGCCGGGTTGAGGGGTGACAATGGCGCGGTCGCGTTCGAGCAGACGATTGAAGAGCGAACTCTTGCCAACATTCGGGCGACCCACCAGCGCGAGAGTGGCGCCCTCGCGCAGACGATGCCCGGCGGTGTAGCTGGCGGCGAGCTGCTGGAGTGGGATGACGACTTCGGCAACGGTGGCAGCAATCTGCTGGGGAGGGACGACGTCGACGTCGTCCAGCTCGCCGGAGGCAAAGTCCATGCCGGCCTCGAGCAGCGCGATCAGATGCAGGAGCCGCTCCTTGATGGGCGCGACACGCCGTGAGAGTGCGCCGCCGAGCTGTTGCGCCGCCATACGCGCCTGCTCGAGTGTCTGGGCGGCGATGAGATCGTGGATGGCTTCGGCCTGGGTCAGATCGATGCGGTGGTTCAGGAAGGCGCGTTGGGTGAATTCGCCGGGCTCGGCTAAGCGGGCACCGCTGGACAGGGCTCCCTGAAGCAATGCCTCCAGCACGATGGGCGAGCCGTGGGCCGCGATTTCGACGATGTTCTCTCCGGTATAGGAGTGCGGGGCTTGAAAGGCGGTCACGACGGCCTGGTCGATCGGAGTTCGGGCGGGATCGGCGGGATCGCGGACGCCGGCAACGCGGGCGCGTCCAGCTTGCAGTGGAGTATCGAGGCGGACGAGTTGTGTGGCAATGTGCCATGCGTGGGGTCCGGAGAGGCGCACGATGCCGAGGCCGCCACGGCCGGGCGGGGTTGCAATGGCGACGATGGTGTCGGTCTCTGAAACGGGTGATGTCGGAGAGGTGGGCATCTTCGGGGATGGTAATCGCTGCGTGAGGAGCAGCGGATGCGCGCATGCGGGGCGGGTCGGGACGGGGACCCGATTCAGTGGCCGCGGTGATAGGGATGGCCGGACCAGATGGCAGTGGCCCGATAGAGCTGCTCGGCTGTGATCACGGCGGCGAGCTCGTGCGGCAAGGTCATCGGGCCGAGGCTAAGGAGAAGATCGGCGCGCTGGAGTGCGGTGGTGGACCAGCCATCAGCGGGGCCGACGGCGAGGACCAACTGCTGGGTGCCGCGATCGCGTATGGCGGCGAGCTCTTGTGCGAAGTGCTCGGAGTCGAGCGGCCGCCCGGTGCGATCGGCGAGTATGACGAATGCGGGCGAGCGGCCGCTGCGTTTATCAATCGAGGCCCAAAGGGCGGCTTCGCTGCGAAACTCGTGGAAGGAGGCGGAGGTCGCTCTGGAGGCTACCTTCAGATAAGCCGCCACGAGCTGGCGCGCGGGTTCGGCGACGCGCCACTGTCGGGGCCGAATGGCGGTGAGGAGGATCTCCATGAGCGTCCAGAGTAGCGGAAAAGGGGACATTCCAAGGAGGCGAGGGCCGTCGAGGCGGGCACGGCTATCTTCTGTTTTTGGAAGATTCCTACGGAACCTAGGAGGCCTATCTCAAGGAATGATCAAGTGGAATGAGCCGTATATACAAGATTACAAATGTATTCTGGCAATGGCACCCAACATGCTTAGATGGATGACAACCCCGGATTGAATTTCTTAATACATCCTGCTGGGACTCAGGAGTTTCTCGACCTATGAAGAAATTGTTCGCAGCTCTTCTGCTCATGGTGGCACCCGTTTTCGCGCTTGGTCAGGCGATCTCAATGACAGGCGGATCTATCCAAGGAACGATTACGGACCCATCGGGTGCGGCGATTCCCGGAGCCACGATTGTCATTACAAATCCGGATACCGGGTATGCTCACACTTCCTCGAGCGATTCGGCGGGTTTCTACAGTGTAGGTCCGCTGACCCCTGGTAATTACTCAATCGATGTGACGGCTGCGGGCTTTCAGCACTTGAAGGTGGCTACCGTTGTCCGGGTTGGAACGGCGACGGCCGGAAGTGAGCGTCTGACCGTAGGCAGCCAGGCCGAAACCATCGAGGTCAATGCCGGTGCTGTGCAGATTAATACAGATCAGATTGGAGTTGCGGGCGTCGTAACGCAGCAGCAGATCGACACGCTCCCCGTCAATGGTCGTAACATTCTTGATATTGCCCAACTTGAGCCGGGCGTTATTCTCCAGTCCGGTCAGGATTTCGATCCCACCAAGACTGGATACTCCGCTTTGTCACTCAACGGCATCAATGGGCGTACCACACGCGTAATCTTCGACGGCCAGGACATCTCGGATGAGACGGTAGGTACGGTTGTGTACAACGTTCCCGAAGGTGCGGTCAGCGAGTTCCAGTTGAACCGCTCCACCCAGGACATTTCGGGCAGCGTCACCTCGACCGGCCAGGTTCTTTTCGCCTCCCAGTCGGGTACCAACCGATTCCACGGCAACGCTTTTTACAACTTCCAGGACCACCGTGTTGGCTTCGCGCTCAACAACGGTGCTGACACTCCCTTCCAGCGCAATCAGTTTGGCGGCTATGTCGGCGGCTACATTATCAAGGACAAGCTCTTCTTCTTCGGCGGGGCGGAGCGTATCAAGCAGTCCGAGGCCAGCACGTCCGGCAACAGCAACTTCTTCCAGGCGATTTATACGCAGTACGGGACGATCCCCAATCCGTTCAAGGACACCTTCAGCATCGCTCGCCTGGACTATAACGCACCCTGGGGTCTTCATCTCTTCGCCCGCGCGACCTACAGCAACAACGCAGGCGCCGGCACATCGGGCTTGGACCCGTACTCTGTCTTCACGAACCAGGACAACGTTCCGGCCATCGTGGGCGGCGGCGACTTTACGACCGGCAAGTTCACCCACTCCATCCGGTTCGGCTATCTCAAGTTTATCAATAACATCGTCGACGCTACCGGAACCCTCGGTTCGTCAATCTATAACCCCTCCGCAATCGCGGGTTATCCCCTCGAGCTTGGTGGCGCCATCAGCGCTGGCCCGAACGAGTTGGCCCCTCAGTCTACGTACCAGTCCAGCAAGCAGTTCCGTTACGACGGTACCTGGACCGAGGGCAAGCATAACATCAAGTTCGGCGGTGAAGTAGCGCGCATTCTCGGCGGCGGCTACGCCAAGTTCTTTGGCGCATCCGTGTTCGAGGACATCAGTACAGCCAAGCAATTCCTTCTGCCGACCTGCGCTAATCCCTCCAGCGTTACCCCTTACGGCGGCATTGATCCCGCCACCGGCCAATGCCCTGGCGATCCTCTCTATGGTTACTCGCCTGAGTACTTCTATGTCGGCAACGGCATCGGTACTTATACGGATAAGCCCGGCTTTGGTCTTGCCGGCGGCGGTGAGTTCAGCTGGCGTGTCGCGGCGTATCTTGGCGATACCTGGAAGGTAACCCCGTCCGTTACGGTCGTAGCCGGTCTGCGCTGGAGCGTGGACACCAATCGCGCCAACCAGGATCTGCCGACCCCGACGTGCGGCACGGTCGATCCCAGCCTGCAGTTCTCGGGCTGCGACGACACGACTCCGAGCACGCCGCTGTTCAACTTCTACGATCCGACGGGCACCCTCGGTCTCGGCAAGAGGGTGCACCAGCCTTACGCAAACTTCGGTCCCCAGCTAGGCTTTGTCTTCAGCCCCGGCTCGCACAAGCTGTCGGTGCGTGGCGGCGCCGGTCTCTACTACGAGAGCAACCTCTTCAACAATACCAGCAACGCCCGCACCCCAGTTATCCAGGCCCAGGGCAAATATCTGAACTATAACTATGCCTTCTATAATCAGAGTTCCATCAACCTTCCCGGTCTCGGCCCCGTATCAGGTCTTACCGCCACAGGTACGCCCTGCACTCCAGGAACCACAGGCTGCACCGCGCTCGATGATGTCCTTTCTGAATCTGTAGCGCAGGCGGGCGTCGCCCTCACCGGCCTGGAAAACGCCTGGGCAGCAGTTTCCAATGTGAACGGGCCCAACTTGTCCTACGTTGGCACTGGCGGTGCACTGGCGATAGAAAACTCCTACGCGGGTCCCTATCTCAGCCCGTACTCCATCCAGCTCAATGGTGGTATGCAGTACGAACTCTCCAAGGGAATTATTCTCAGCGTGGATTATCTCCACAACGCTATTCTGAAGATTCCCCTGAATATCGATACGAACCATACGGGTGCTGCCCGCACGCTCAACGTGGCCGCTGCTCAAAACGCAATTGCCGCAACCTTGAGCCAGTATGGCGCCACATCTATCGATGATGCTATCAACGATGGTGCGGACATCGACAGCTTTGCAGACAACGGACTGGATAGTCTGGACGATTATCTGGGCGGTATTCCGGCGTCGGCCTATAGCCTTCCGGCAAGCCAGGGCGCGGCGTTTCCGGGCCTGAACACCAACGTGGGCGATGGCAAGTTCATCCTTCCCATGGGCAAGTCGGCCTATGACGCCCTGCAGGTCGTTGTGCAGGGGCAGAAGGCGCACCCGCTTCCTTACATCAACTCGTCCAACTTCTCGGTGGCCTATAGCCTCTCCCGCTCGATCAGCAACTCCAAAGCCGGTTCAGGGCAGTTCTTTGCTAGTTCTGGTGCGGAAGATCAGGACTGCGTGAACTGCTACATCGGGCGCACGGACATGGACCACACCAACCAGCTCACGTTCGGCGGCAGCATCGGGGTCAAGTACGGGTTGCAGCTTGGCGTTGTCGGTCACTTCTACTCGGCTCCGCCTGTTAGCCTGGACCTGGGTTCAATCTCGACTATCCTGGGTGGCACTGACGGCGCTATCGGCATCTTCAACTCGGATGTGGACGGCGATGGTCAGACGGGCGATTTGCTTCCGGGAACCGGGATTGGCTCCTATGGCCACCAGGTCACCACGAAGTCTCTGAACAAGGTCATCGCCAACTACAACGCGACGGAGGTGGGCAAGATCACGCCGGCTGGCCAGGCACTGGTCAGTGCCGGCCTGATGACTCAGCAGCAGTTGGTCGCGCTTGGCGCGACGCTGCAGCCTCTTCAATTAGCGCCGACCCTACCCGCAATTTCAGGTGCTCCGATTCGTGACTTTGACCTCAGCATCAAGTACCCGATCCACCTCAACAAACTTCACGAGGGGCTGACGATTACACCCGCTTATGTAGCCTACAACGTTGCCAATATGAGCAACTTTGGTGCCTTTAGCGGCCTAGCCGAAGATGATGGTAGCGATCCGACCGGCTCTCTCAACGGTCCGAACACTAAGGCGGTGCAGAATACGGCCCGTGTATTTCGTGCTACTGGCTCTGGTACATACGACGCCGGCGGTCCTCGCACGAGCGAGTTCCAGCTCAAGCTGGACTTCTAATTGCGATTGATCGCTTATAGCAGAAGTGGCGGAGATCATCTCCGCCACTTCTTTTTGCGCAATATAAATCAGGTGGTACAGCTAGCTCCGCTCAACTCTTTCAGCTAACGCGCGCTCTTCTTAGGAGTAATCCGAGAAGATTTGTTGGGACTGATCTTTGAGGTTCCCTGGTGCCGGGCTTCTGAGCCCCTTCCTGCAGCAGGTTGTTTTTAGCCGTGATCGAGCCGGTGCGCGGGCTCGGTCGCGCTCCGTTGCCTGGTCGGATGGCGGCGAGGAGGATGTCCATGCGCGTCCAGAGTAGTGGAGGGCTGCTGATTGAGGAGCCCGGCGGCGCCAATTCTATTTTTGGAAGAATCCTACGTAACGTGAGAAAAGTTCGCGGTCGTGCGGAAAATTCGCCGGTATCTATGTAGTTGATTCTAATCATACTTGAGCAAATGGAACTTAACGTGCGTCAGACTTCTTGCCCAGCCAGACTATGATTGCGCCTGCTGGGACTCAGGAGTGGCTTCCTCCATGAAGAAGTTGTTCTATCGAGTTTCCTCTCAAGACGAACCCCTGACAAACAACGAAAAAAGTGTTGAATGTAGATCTCTACATCCACTATTTTGGAGGACCGCACTGCAACTGCAGCCTTGGTACTCCACGAGACCCTCATAGTACTGCGCTGTTTTTCAATCCTTGTTCGGATTCAGGAGTGGTGATGACCTTCACAAACAATTCTTTTCTCCGCCTGCGCACTGCAGTTCTCGCGGCTGGACTCGCACTTGGCTTTGCGACCATCCAGCTTTCGTTCACCCCCGCCGTCAGCGCACAGGAGACGACCGGTGAACTTCAGGGAACGATTAAGGACCAGACCGGCGCGCTGATTCCGGGCGCGAAGGTTACGGTCTCGACGCCGACTCTGGTTGGCACGAAGTCTCTCGTGACAGACAGCAAGGGGTACTATCACTTTTCCAATTTGCCGCCTGGAATTTATACGGTGATCGTCGTGGCGAAGGGATTTGAAACCGTTAAGCGAGCGAACCTCGACATCGAGGTCGGGCACACGCCGAACCTCGACATGGCGATGGCGGTCGGATCGTCGGCGACGACGGTCGAAGTGACCTCGGCGGCTCCGGCGATCGATGTAACGTCGGTGACGACGCAAACGAACATTACGCCGGACGTGATCAACTATGTTCCGCACGGAACGTCCTTCCAGTCGGTCATTCAGTTTGCACCGGCGGCCAGCAATGAGCCATTGATGGGAAGCACGATGACCAATGGAACGGGCTCGGTCTCGCCTGGCAGCGCCACGAATGGCAATCCTTATGGATACTCGATCGCCGGCGGATCGGACTCGGAGAACTCCTATCTCGTTGAGGGGCAGGAGACGGCGAACCTGATCGGCGGCTACTCGCATACCAATGTGCCGTTCGACTTCATCGACACGGTACAAGTAAAGAGCTCGGGTATTCAGGCTGAGTATGGTGGCGCGCTGGGCGGTGTTATCGACGTGATCATGAAGAAGGGCAGCCCACACTATCACGGCTCCGTCTTCGCGTCCGTCCAGGATTCTGCGCTGGATGCTGCGCCCAATCCAGAAGCGCGCTACGATCCGTTGAGCAGTCAGACCGCAACTAGCTGGGTGAGTCCGGCGTCGTCGCTACCGATCTGCCCACCTCTTCTTCCGGGACAAAACTTCAATACCCCGGCAACCCCGGCCTGTGTCCCGCACGCTTATCAGGGTTTCCTCGATGCGGCGTACCAGAGCTACCAGCCTGTTAAATCTCACACCAGCGACTTCTTCCCTGGTTTCACTCTTGGTGGCCCCTTGTTTCCCATGTTCTCGGGGATGCGTGATAAAGCCTTCTTCTTTGTCGGCTTCAATCCCGAACTTAATCGCTATGCGGAAAGGATCAATTATGGGCCTGCTTCCTATGGCAATGCTGCGAGCGGCGTCCTTCCCTATAGTCAGAACACGAACACGTACTACACGACAGCGCGTATCGATGCTCAGGTTACGCAGAGAATTCGGGTCTTCGGTTCATGGCTTTATCAGTTGCAGAAGCAGTACGGGGAA
>DATAXW010000004.1:0-1771 GCA_036272895.1 Acidobacteriaceae bacterium
TTTCTTCGGGGGAGGAGCTTTGGGATCGTCTGCGGATTCGATCTCTTGTGCGAGTCCCTGTGCTCGTTCCCAACTCGCGGTATGAAGACTGCGCCGGATATAGGTGTCGTTGACCGTGCCCTCGACCCACATGGGGCAAGAGCAGCGCTTCCAGTAACGGTCATCACCCTTCGAGCAACGCTTGAGATGGCGGCGATACAGCGTCAACATAATGTAGCTATCGTACGCGTATCGTACACAGAAAATCTACGAATTTGTAAATACAACAAACTACAACTACTTAAGTGTGGTGGAGGCGGCGGGAGTCGAACCCGCGTCCGAAATCGTTGTCAACAAAGAGAGGCTCCATGCTCAGTCCTGTTCCGCTGGTTTCGCTTTGCGTGCTCAGAACGGACAAGATGCGCGCATTGCTAGTCCGTGGATCTCGTCTTTATGACCCGAACCCAGTCATGAAGACCAGCCTGCTGTGCGACGTCCCTTTGCAGCCCGCAGACAAAGCCGCAGGGGACGGCAACTTAATTAATTAAGCTGCGTATGCCAGTTGATGATCGGCAATTATCATTTTCCAGGCGATTACGGGTGCCCAGACCCCGACATGCCTCTTTGCCGCAAGCGATCCCGTCGAAACCGTGACGCCCCCATCTTTCGGGAGTCCCCGTAACTCTGGGTCTCTACCTGTGACTCTGTTTATTCTACGCTTTTCTGCATCATTGAACGGATGCCTACTGGCCGCACTCCGCCAGCGGCGCCAGCCTGCGTCCCCATTCGTTGAGCGCGCGATCGAGCTGCGTCTCGATGCTCTCGAAGCTCTGCCTGCTTCCTGAACTCCGTCGGAAGGCAACTTGCTTTGGCACATCGCACACGGCGGCGCGATCCATGCCCGGTTCCAGTACCAGTGAGTGATCGCCATAGACAATTTCACCGCCAATCGTCACCAACTCCACGTCACGAGCGTCCGAATGGACCACGCTCCACCAGGCGTCTTTGCCTTCGCGTTCTCCATGCGGCTTCAGGACGAGAATATCCGCGGCATATCCCTGCGCAAGACTGCCAAGGCTATGCTCCATGCCCACCAGTTGTGCCGCTCCGCTAGTAGCCATCTCCACCAGCTCGCGGTCGGTAAAGACGGGAGCAGCCTGGCTTGCATTCCACGCCGCTGCGAAATTCAATTCAGCGAGCGTGCCGTCGCTGCCGGTAGGGCTCCAGTCCGGCGCAATGGCCATAGGCACGTGCGCGGCCTTCGCCGCCGCTACGTTGGCGGTGTCTCCATAGAGTTCGAGATTGCTGCGCGGCGACCATAGGAAGCCCACGCCCGCCGCAGCCATCTGCTGAAAGTCGTCGGGCGTGAGCGCGACGCCGTGGATAACCGAAACGCCCTTGCGCAGCAGGCCGCGACCCTTGAGCATGGCGAACTCGCGCGCCGCCGAAGCGTCACGCGGAGCCCCTTCGGCGACATGGATCAGCAGCGATCCGCCGTGGTCCAGCGCACTCTTTGCAGAAGCCAGCTCCTCCTCGCTCATCTGGAAGGGAAAGACGTTGTAGATGACCGGTCCCGCCACCGCGGCGCCAAGCCCCGGATACGTGTGCGGGTCGAGATCCAGATTGCGCGCCAGCCGCCATCCGCAGTTCTGCTTCGTGCCGCCCACCACGCTGGTCTCGCCCTCGCTCACCGCCTTTACCTCGGCGTACCACTCCATGTCGCACTCATGGCCTTCGGCAACCAGCTCGCGATGCGGCGTATCCATCAACACCTTATAGATGGGCTTCTGCT
>DATAXW010000005.1:0-97937 GCA_036272895.1 Acidobacteriaceae bacterium
ACTCCGTATTTCATACCCCACTCCACGAATGGTGTGCGTAAGCTTCGGCTCTCCCGGCAGATCCACCTTGTCGCGAACATATTTCATATAGACGTCGACGATGTTCGTAGAAGGGGCACACGGCATCTTCCAGACCTCTTCAAAAAGAGTTGCGCGAGAGACGGGACGGCCTGGCTGCCTCATCATGAATTCTAGAATTGCAAACTCTCGCGGGGTCAAATGGATGCGGCGCCCATTCCGCTCAATGCGGCGCTCATCCCGATAAAGCACCAGGTCGTCAACCGCCGATATGTTGGGCATCACGCCGGCGTTGCGACGCATCAGGGCGCCTATCCGGGCGGTCAGTTCGAGCAGGGAGAATGGTTTCGTAAGGCAGTCATCTGCCCCACTATGCAGGGCCGAGACTCGGTCTTCCACCCTGCTGCGCGCCGTAAGGACGAGGACCGGGAGCTTCGGATTGGACAGCCTCACTAGCTGCAGCAGGTTCAACCCGTCGATCTTCGGCAGATTAAGCTCGAGGATCAGCAGATCATATTGCCGCTTTTGCAGCTCTTCGATCGCCGCCTCACCGTCGTGAAGCAAGTCCACGGCATGCGAGAGTCCCTGCAGCTCGTAACGGAGAAAACCGGCCAGGGGGACATCATTGTCGACAATGAGTATCTGCCTCTGCGGTGATCGGCTGGTATCGGCGGTTGTGTAGACGGGTTGTTTCTCAGACGATGAATAATCAAGGTCAGACAAAGCAGCATTGTGATTCATTACTGATTAATTCTCCGGTAGCGCTCGATAGGAGCTTTTTAATGACTTTCCTGATAATCGGCAGGACCCTCTCCTTTCTTCTGTTGTTTTTGTTAATTTTTGATTAGTCGGAAGGAAAGCAAACCGGTCCAACAAGGCTTTTTTCGGACATTTACGTTTCCAAAGCGAAAGTGTTGACGAAGTCAAAATAGGACGCTTTCATGCTTGCACTAAAGAATGTGGCAGTGTTGCCGATAATCATTGAGAGTTCCAGGCCCATTTCGGGACAAGCAAACAGGAACCTGCCTATATGCATAAATTCAGCTATCGAGCTCCTCGCTTTCGAACCGATTTCGCGGTCCATCTGAAGCTGCAAAATCTCAGTCTCAGAGCGCGCTGCACTGAAATCAGCATGGAAGGGATGAGAGTGGAAACTGCGGAGCCACTCCTGAAGGATACGCTGGGAACTGTCTCGTTCCTCGGCCGTAATCCGCCTCAGGAGCTGACCGTTCGCGTGGCCCACGCGAGCAGTATGGGTGAAGGTCTTGAATTCATCTATGGGTCGGAACGCGAGCGGGCCGCGATGGCACAGCTGATTGCGAACTTAGCGACGCAACAGAACGGTCTCCGCTAGTCCTGACGATCGCGCGGTTAATTCTTTGACCTGTTGCACATTCTTTATCTGTGGCGGTGTTGCTTCGACTCCATCGGTCCCCAGATACTGCACGATCACAGAGATTCTGCGATTCGACGGATCCTCAATCTGGTTCTTCAGCTTGTCCAGCGGATCCAGACGATGGATGGAGCGAAGCAGCTCCGCCTTGAGCTGCTGCATCGTCTGAATTCTTAGCGTCGCAATGTCCCCGGCTCCGTACTTATCCGTCCCCTTTAGGTTGGATACACCACGCAGGTCGCGGAAATAGCCGCCGACCGCATCTTTCACGGGCTTGCTTCCAACAAGGCCAACAATCACAAACATAGAGATTCCCAGGAGAATGGGGTACTGAGAGGCTGGGCTCGCCAGGAGGTAAGAGCTCGCTCCTTCTTTCCATCCCGGATCATTCACACATTATCGGCACATCGGATAGTGGTTTTAAGGACGAGGCATAGTTGCGCCTGCGTGAACGGAAGCGGCGAACCTCGCCGCGCTTTCCTGCCGCTGCCCTTTAAAGAGAAGCGCTCATCTGCCGATAGAGAACGGTAGCGAAGAGCAGCACTTCAGAATCTCTACCAGATTACAGGAAGGCCTGCGCGAAATTCGAGTTGGAGGCGAAGTGCCTTCCTTGCGTTGTGGGCATCGGCCGCCTGATCCGATGTCGGGCCGGATGACCGCTTAGAGGACTAGGAACAGGAAAAAGATGGATAAGAGCACCCTGGGCGGTATCACTGTAGCGCTGACGGGAATCGTTGCAGGATTGCTTCTGGAAGGGGGCAAGATCACCCAGGTCCTGCAGCCTACCGCTGCGATCATCGTTTTTGGCGGAACCATCGGCGCCGTGATGGTTCAATTCCCCCTGCATGCGGTGGTCCAGGCTCTTGTGCAGTTAAAGCATGTCGTTTGGGAGCCCAAGACGGAGTCGGACAACCTGATCCAGCACCTCCTCCGGTACGCCTACCAGGCCAGAAGAGATGGACTCGTATCTCTCGACAGCGAGCTCGAGAAGATTCACGATCCCTTTCTGCACGATAGCCTTGCTCTGGCCATTGATGGCGTGAACTCCGCCGAACTCCGCAAGATGATGGAGGTTCAACTCGACTATCAGATCGAAAAAAATGATGTGGTCGTCAAGGTCTACGAGGCGGCCGCAGGCTTTTCGCCCACCATCGGAATCATCGGCGCGATCCTGGGGCTCATTCAGGTGATGCAGCACCTGCAGAACATCGATGAGGTGGGCAAGGGTATCGCGGTTGCCTTCGTGGCTACCATCTACGGAGTAGCCGCAGCCAATCTCCTTTTCCTGCCGGTTGCGGGCAAACTGAGGATTCGGTTGCGGGAGAGACAGGCTGTCCAGGAGATGACGCTGGAAGGCGTCCTGGCCATTATGGAAGGGATCAATCCGCGTGCGCTCGAAATGCGGCTGAACAGCTATTCCTCCCGCCCGGAGCGGCGTGCAGCGCCGGCGCCGCTGGCGGCAGCATCATGAGGAGATATCGATACGCCCGTGAGAACGTCCATCATGAGCGTTGGCTGATTTCCTATGCCGACTTCATTACTCTGCTGTTCGCATTTTTTGTCGTTCTCTACGCGTCAACCTATCGCGACAGCCGCGGGGTCCGGAGGGTTTCCAGCGCAATCCATAAAGGCTTCCAGGAAATGGAGCCATTTGCGGGGGTGCAGGCAGGAGCAGGCGACGACCACGCACAAAAGTCTCAAATGAGCCCTGCGACAATCTCCGTGGTGGATATTGCGGAACTGCGTCGGCAGCTCGAAGCAGCCATCGGCCCGGAAATCCGCAATCACGAAGTGGACCTGAGGGTCACTCCGGAGGGGTTCGTGATCAGCCTGAGAGAGATGGGCTTTTTTGCTTCGGGCCACGCGGACCTGCTGCCCGGCGCCGCGGCAAAAATTCAGCGCATCGGCACGGTGCTGCTGCAACATGGGCTGGATATTCGGGTGGAGGGTCATTCCGACGACCAGCCGATCCACAACTCTGAGTTCCAGAGTAACTGGGAATTATCGACGTCCCGCGCCATCACCGTCCTTCTGCTCCTCGTCGACCAAACCAAACTGGATCCGGCCCGGATATCTGTTGCAGGTTATGCGCAGTACCGGCCAATCGCCAGCAACACAACACAAGAAGGTCGCAGAATGAACCGCCGCGTCGACCTGGTTGTGGTCGGGTCTTCCACACCGCAGTCAGCGGCAATTGCCTTGCCGGCAGCATCCGGGAAATAGGCACAGCCGGGTTCAGGCTAAGCTCAGCGGATTGGCAGCCGCCGCTCATGCGCAGATCTCAGCTAAGGTCTGCTTACTCAGTTGCTCTTCAGGTCGCACTCCTCCATGTCGCGACAAGACGGCGGCGGGCACCAATCGCACCATTCCCCTCAGCCGGCGCGCCATGGCGGTGCTGGAGATGTGGGCTGACAACTTCCCCCACCGCAAGCCGAAGCGGTGATCGCGCAGCTTGTCGGCTGGAGACCGACGACAATGTGGGAGATGGCCAAGAAGTACGGCCACTTCGAACAGGACGAGCTGCGCGCCGCCGTGGAGAAGATCTCCGGCGATTCAGGGTCCCCTGTAAACTCCCCTGTACTGGCGGTGTGGAGCAGCCGAACAATCATGTAAGTTGTTGATTTTACTTGGTTGCCCCCCAGGGATTCGAACCCCGATTGATCGGTTCAGAGCCGACTGTCCTACCATTGAACGAGGGGGCAACGCGAATTTAAAACTGGCGACTGCAGGCTCGGCGGGAGCCACAGTCAGCCGCCTTGTTGAGTGTACGGGGGTGTGCGAGGCGGGTCAACTTTGTGGGCTCTCGCGCCAGGGCTAAAGCCCCTTCTGTGCACGTAATTATTTCAGCGGCCTAAAGGCCGCTGCTCATCCGTTTGGCGAGAACAGAGGCCGCTGTTACTTCGATTACTCTTCGCGCAGAACCTCGAGCGGCTTCTGACCGAGGACGCGATGGCTCGCAAGCCAGCCTGCGGCGACCGTTAGCGCCGCTGTGATGACGAGTGCGGCAAGGTTCCACGTCCACTCGAGGTGATAGTCGAAGTGGAAGACGCGCAGCAGAAGGATGCGGGCGAGCGCGTTGGCGAAGAGCAGGCCGATGAGCGCGGCGATGAGGCCGAGGACGGCGAACTCGATGGAGAAGATGGCGGCGATGCGTGGCCTTGTAGCCCCGAGGGTTTTGAGGACGACGACTTCGCGGATGCGGCGGTAGCGCGTGCCGGCGATGGCGCTGGCGAGGATGACGATGCCGGCGAAGGTGGAGAACGCGGCGAGGAACTGGATGACGTAGGTGATCTGCAGCAGCACCTGGCGGACGGTTTCGACGGTGGCGGCGACGTCGATGACGGTGATGGTGGGATAGTGCTGGTAGAGCACGCGGCGGAGCTGGCCGGTGGCGGTGGGATCGCAGTGCAGGCCGCCGTACCAGGTGACGGGGAGGCCGCGGAGTGCAGGCGCGGGCAGGATGAAGTCGGCGCGCGAGAAAGCGTGCTGGCTGTCGGCCTCGTAGAGCGCGGCGACGGTGGCGGGAATCGCCTGGTCTTCGGCCTCGAAGGTAATGTGATCGCCGACGCGGAGGTTGAGACGCGTGGCCTGAGCGTGCTCAATGGCGACGAGTGGATGTTGTGCCGCGGCGGCGGACTGCTGCGCGGTCCACCACTGGCCGGAGACGACGCGATCGCCGGGCGGCGGCGTGCTGGGCGTGGGCGGCCAAGTGAGCTCGAGCGAGTTGAGCGCGCGGCGCGGCATGTGCTTGAGGTGAAGCTCGGCGGTGGGAATGGAATTGATGGCGGTGAGGCGCGCGGAGACGACGGGCGCGATCTCGGGCGTGCCCTGCACCGTGGGTTGTGTGGCGAGGAGCGCGCGCACGCCGGCGACTTCGTCGGAGGCAATGTCGATGAGGAAGAGGTTGGGGAGTTTGGCGGCGGTGGTGGCCTGCATCTCGCCGACGATCGACCGCTGCACCATGGAGACGGCGGCGATCTGCATGACGCCGAGGCCGAGTGCGGCGAGTAAGGCTGCGGAGGGATTGCCGGGGCGGTAGAGGTTCGCGAGGCCGTGACGCAAGGTCGACGGAAGCTGGCGGCGCGTGGTGTTGAGGAAGAGCCTGAGCAGCCAGAGGGTGAGCGCGGCGGCTCCGAGAAGAACGAGCAGCGCGATGAGCAGACCGATGGCGAAGGTGAGGCCGACCTGGCGCGAATCGGAGACCGTGGCGGCGAGCGCGGCGAGGCCGATGAGGATGAGGGCCGTGGCCAGGAGCTGCAGGCCGGAGCCGCGGAGATGGCGTGCGGCGCGCGTGAAGAACGCGCTGTCTTCGTTCTCGACGGCGCGGCGGAGAATAAGGATGGGGCGGACGTTGCGGATGTCGAGCAGCGGCGGCAGCGTGAAGAGCAGCGTGGTGAGCAGGCCGGCGCCGAGGCCGAGGAGCGCCGCGTTGGCGTCGAGACGGAAGCCGGGTGTGAGGTGCAGAAGCCGGGCGAGGAAGAGTGGAAGGGTGAGCTGGACGCCCATGCCGAGAGCCAATCCAAGCAAGGCTCCGCCGAGGCCGAGCAATAAAGTTTGCAGAAGGTAGATGCGGATGATCTGCGAGGAGCCGGCACCGAGCGACTTCATGATGGCGATGGTGTCGAGACGCTGCTGGAGGTGCGCGCGCATGGCCATCGCGACGCCCACGGCGCCGAGAACGAGTGCGACGAGCGACATCAAGGATAGAAGCCCTGTGGCTCCGTCGAGCGCGCGCGTGATGCTGGGGTTCGCTTCGCGGTAGTCGCTGATGGTGGAAGCGGGAAGGATGGTCTCGAGCTGGTTGCGGAGATCGGCGACGCGCGCGTCGGAGGCGGGCTCGGCCTTGGTCGTTTCGAGCTTGAAGAGCAGACGGCGCGTGGCGCGCGAGCCCGGAGCAAGGAGTCCGGTGGCGGCGAGCGCCTGCTGCGAGATGAGAATGCGCGGGCCGGCGGCGAAGGTTCCGGTGAGGCGGTCGGGCTCATCGGTCACAACGGCGGCAATGCGGAACGTGCTGTTGCCGAGCTTGATCTTGTCGCCGAGCTTGAGATGCAGGCGAAGCAGAAGGTCGTCGCCGACGGCAACGGTGGAGTCGGTAAGCGCCTGCTGGAGCGGGATTGCGGGCTGGAGGACGACATTGCCATAGAACGGATACTTTGCGGGATCGACGGCTTTGAGTGCGACGAGGAGCGGGTCGAGCGAGGTGCTGGACGAGGCCATCGAGAGCATCTCGGTAACAGTGGTCTCGTCGAGGCCGGGGAGTTTGGCGAGGGCGGACTGTTGCGAGGGCGTTGGAGCCTCGCTCATGCGCGCGGCGATGTCGGCGGCCATGATGCTGCGCGCGCGCAGCAGGAGCATGGAGCGGAAGGAGGCCGAGAAGCCGCGCACGCCGGTGAGCGCGGCGACGCCGATGGCGACCGAGAGCAGGACGAAGGTGAACTTGCCGGGCGAGCTGCGCAGCTCGCGCGTGGCGATGCGGGCGGCAGTGGAGTAGGAGAGTGAGGGCATGCTACGCCTCGGCCTGAGGAACGATGGGCGCAATTCCCTGCAGGTTGTGTTGCTGCTCGCCGGTCTCCTGCGCGACGATCTCGCCGTCGCGCAGCAGAATGCGGCGGCCGGCGTGGGCAGCGAGCGTGGGATCGTGCGTGACGAGCACGAGCGTGGTGCCTTCAGCGCGGTTGAGTTCGAGCAGGAGATTGAGCACGTGCTCGCCGTTGTGCGAATCGAGGTTGCCGGTCGGCTCGTCGGCGAGGACGATGGGCGGGCGGAGCATGAAGGCGCGGGCGAGCGCGACGCGTTGCTGCTCGCCGCCGGAGAGCTGCACGGGATAGTGGTCGAAGCGGGCGTTGAGGCCTACAGACGTCAGCAACTGCTGAGCGCGAGCGAGGCCGGCTCTTCTTCCGCCGGTGTCGCTGTTGAGCTCGTACGGCAGCAGGACGTTTTCAAGCGAGGTAAGCGTGGGGATGAGCTGGTAGCTCTGGAAGACGAAGCCGATGGTGCGGCCGCGAAGTTGGGCGAGCTCGTTTTCAGGAAGGTAGCTGATCGCGGTTCCCTGCCAGCGCACATTGCCGGCAGTGGGATTGTCGAGGCCGGCGAGCAGGCCGAGGAGCGTGGACTTGCCGGAGCCCGACGCGCCCATGATGGCGACGAACTCGCCGCGCGCGATGGTGAAGTCGAGGCCGCGAAGGATGTCGACGGTGGTCGATCCGGTGCGGAGGCTCTTGCGGAGGCCTTCGACGGCGATGATGGGGCTTTGGTTGCTCGGAGCGGAATGGGGGAGCAAAAGGCCGTCCTCTCGGTAAGATTAACGGTGTGAAGAGACGATACGGGCTGCGAATCGATACGGTTCCCATCTTAGCTGCACTGGCGCTTTGGGCCGCGCTGCTGGGCTGCAGCACGGCGGCCGCGCCGATGGCGGCGCCTCCCTCCGGGAGGAGCGCGGCAGCGAATTCGGCGAGCTCCGCGAGTACCGCAAGCTCGGCGAGTTCAATGAGTTCGGCGAGTTCACCGCCTGTCGCCGCTCAGTCGGCGAGCTCCGATGCAGCGCCCAGCGCCGCTACGCCGGTCAACGCTGCGGATGCGCGACCGGTGATTGCGTGCTTTGGCGACAGCCTGACGGCGGGGCGTGGGATCGACCCAGTGCAGAGCTATCCGGCAGATCTGCAGCGGATGCTCGATGAGGCTGGGTACCACTATCGCGTGCTGAACGAGGGCGTGAGCGGGGATACGACCAAGGACGGTGTGGAGCGCGTGGAGCGCGTGCTGGCGGGCAAGCCGAAGATTGTGGTGCTGGAGTTTGGCGGCAACGACGGGCTGCGCGGGCTGCCGGTGCAGACAGCGCGGCACAACCTCGCGGCGATGATCGAGCAGCTGCAGCGCGGCGGAGCGAAGGTGGCGCTGGCCGGCATCTCGCTGCCGCCGCAGTATGGCGGAGACTACATCTCGCAGTTCGATGCGATGTACCCGGCGCTGGCGAAGCAGTTTCACGTGCCGCTGTTGCCGTTCATACTCCAGAATGTGTGGGGCGTCGAGGGGGACATCCAGCCGGATGGTGTGCATCCGACGGCGCAGGGAGCGAAGCAGGTAGCGGCGAATGTGGAGAAGCTGATTCAGCCGATGCTGAAGAGGTGAGGCAGTGGTTAGTGATCGGCGGATGGAAGTCAGCCGAGGACGACGATGGGCTGCACGAGCGTGCCGGCGATGCGGCGGGCGATGCAGAGCAGATCGCGCGGTCCCGAAAAGAGTTTGAGCAGCGGAGCGGACGAGAGCTCCTGCACATTGACCTGCATGCCGTTGCGCAGGCGTCCGGCGGTGACTTCGTCGACGACGACGGAGGGGAACTCCGGCAGAAGCGTGCGCGGATGTGGGAGGCGCGCTTCGATCGCCGCGGGCGTGAGGGATTTCAAGTCGTCGACGGTGATGGATTGCGCGAGCGTGAAGGCGCCGGCCTGCCTGCGGCGAAGCGAGGCGAGGTGCGCGCCGCAGCCGGCAAGCGCCCCGAGCTCGTGCGCGACCGAGCGCACATAACCACCGGCAGAGACGTGCATGGTGAAGCTGGCGGTGTCGCCTTCGAGTGAGTCCAGCGTGAAGTTGTGGATGGTGATGCGTGCGGGCCTGACGGGGACCTCTTTGCCGGCGCGCGCGAGCTTGTGGGCGGGAACGCCGCCGATCTTTTTCGCGGAGAAGACGGGCGGCACCTGGTCGAGCTCGCCGTGGAACTGTGCAGCGAGCAGACGAAGTTCGCCGAGCGTTAGTGTGAGCGGCGCGAGCGCGGCGACAGGTATCCCTTCGGCGTCGAAGGTATCGGTAGCAAAGCCGAAGCGGATGGTTCCGGTGTAGTGCTTGCTCGCGTCGGTGAAGAACTGGGCCAGGCGCGTGTACCTGCCGAGCAGCAGCGGAAGCACGCCGGTGGCCATGGGATCGAGCGTGCCGAGATGGCCGACGCTGCGCTCGCCTGTCGCGCGGCGCACGATGGAGACGGCATCGTGCGAGGTGATGCCGGAGGGCTTGTCGAGGATGAGGAGGCCGTTCATAAGAGCAGACAGTAGACAGTAGAGAAGTAGACAGGAGAGACCGCCGTCGTTGCTCGTTCTGTCTACTGTCTACTGTCTACTTGTCTATTGTCTATCGTCTCACTTGCTGTTCGCGCGGATCAGCGAGAGGAACTCGCTGCGCGTCTGCTGCTGGGTCTTGAAGACGCCGAGCATGGAGCTGGTGACGGTGGCGGAGTGCTGCTTTTCAACGCCGCGCATCATCATGCAAAGATGTTGCCCTTCGAGCACGACACCGACGCCCTGCGGATGCGCGGCACTGTTGATGGCCTCGGCGATCTGCTGCGTGAGGCGCTCCTGCACCTGCAGGCGGCGGCTGAAGAGGTCGACGATGCGTGCTACCTTGCTAAGGCCCACGACCTTCTTGTCAGGAAGGTAGGCCATGTGTGCCTTGCCGAAGAAGGGAAGCAGGTGATGCTCGCAGAGGGAGTAGAACTCGATGTCTTTGACGATGACCATCTCGTCGTAGTCGACATCGAAGAGCGCCTCGTGCAAAACGTTTTCGACGGTCTGCTTGTAGCCGCGAGTGAGAAAGGCCATCGCCTCTTCCATGCGCTCGGGCGTGCGCAGAAGGCCGTCGCGCGCGGGGTCCTCGCCGATGCGGTGCAAGAGCTCGGCGTAAATCTCGGGGAGCGTGGCTTGCCCGAGCTCGATGTGCGTGGCTTCGGCGGCGCGCTGTGCGGGTGGCTCGCCGGGGCGGTTGGGGGTTGGGGTTTCGACGGGCGGTTTGGTGGGCATGTTGGCTTTCTGCACCCTGAGAGTGACTTGCAGCTATGAGCTTAGAGTGGCGAGCGGCGAATTCGTTACAGCGGCGCTTCGTTTTTGTTTGCGCCGAAGTAGTCGAAGGAGTTGTTGCTGGTCTCTTCGACGCGGACGTGCCCGAGGTTGGCGTGCGGATACTCGGCAAAGATGCGCCAGATCTCAATGCACAGATTTTCGGTGGTGGGAACGGTGTCGCGGAAGCAGTCGAGCGTGTTGAGGTTGGCGTGGTCGAAGGGAACGAGGAGCTCACGCGCGGCGAAGGCGTCGAGATCAGCGAGGTTGGTGACCATGCCGGTGAGTGGGTCAACATGGCCGGAGAAGCTGACCTGCGCGACGTAGTTGTGGCCGTGGCCGAAGGGATTGTTGCATTTGCCGAAGGTGGCGCGGTTCTCTTCCGCGGAGAGCGCATCGACGTGCAGACGGTGCGAGGCGGAGAAGCGATAGCGGCGGGAGAGATGCGCGACGGGCTGGGCTGTGTGAGGGTGATAGGGGTGCTGGCTCATGCGTGCTCTCCGTTGCCAAACCCGTAAAAGTCGGCGAAGAGATCGGGCATCTCGTAGAGGCGCACGCGATGGAGGCGGGCGTGGGGGATCCTGCCGTCGAGGCGTCGCCAGATGGCGATAGCGATGTTCTCGGTCGTGGGGACGAGCGAGGACGGTGGCATGAACTCCGGGACCTCGTGGTTGAGGTGGCGATGGTCGTAGACGGAGATGACCTCGCGCTCGAGGATGTCTTTGAGCTGCTTGAGGTCGACGACGAAGCCCGAGACAGGGTCGGGTTCACCAGCGACCGTGACCTCCAGCGTGTAGTTGTGGCCGTGGCCCTGGCGGTTGGCGCATTTGCCGAAGACGCGCTGGTTCTCCTCCTCGCTCCACGCGGGATTGAAGTAGAAGTGGGCGGCGGAGAATTCGGCTTTGCGGGTGAGCAGGATCATCGGAGTCAGTCGTTAGTGGCTAGTCGATAGTCGTTAGTGAACAAAACAAAGGCCCGTAGGTTGGATGCGCGGACGTCCGCGCCGATGCGGACGACTGCTAGCGGCCGGTGTGGTACTCCCTTCCCTTCCAGGAGACGCGATGGAAGAGCTTGTGCTTCATCCAGCTATGGACGAGCAGCATGATGAAGAGTGGAAGGCCGAAGATCGAGAGCGCGCAGTTAACAAAACCGAAGTTGGAGCGCGCCACGCGAGTATAGAAGCGAATGATAGTCCGCAGCCAGAGAAGAATGATGGCCGCACGCTGCCAGAGAAGAAGGTAGGGCAGCAGCCAGATCAGCAGTGGCAGCAGAAGCAGAAGGATATCGAGCAGGCGCCAGGCGGCAAGGCGAAGCGCGTGCGGAAACAGCAGCGCAAGGTTCTTCGTCCAGCCTTCGAGCATATCGTCGAGGCCGCGGTACATGCGCGTGCTGAGGGCATCGGGTGCGTAGCGCAGGCGGATGGAGCGTTTCGAGCGCTTGACCGCCCAGGCCAGGTCGACGTCTTCCAGGACCGAGCCGCCCACGGCGCGGTGGCCGCCAACGGAGAAGTAAGCGCTGCGGTCAACGAGAATGAACTGGCCGTTGGCGGCGGCGGTGCGCTTGTTCGGATCGTTGACCTCGGCGGGCGGGTAGACGCTGGCAAGCTCGGAGAAGACGAGCGGCATGAGAATGCGCTGCACGAGGCCGGAGACGATCTGGCGCGGCGAGTAGGAGAGCAGCGCGACCTTGTACTTTTCGGCCTCGTGGATAGCGTGGCGGAGGTCGTTGGGCTCGTGGATCGTGTCGGCGTCGGTAAACAGCAGCCAGCGGCCGCGGGCGTGCTGCGCGCCGAACCAGCAGGCGTTGGTCTTGCCGGTGAAGGCGGCCTCGGCTACACCGGAGGCATTGCGCGTGGCGAGCGGCGGCCCTTCGAGGACGCGGACGCCGGCGTGCTGCGCGGCGGCCTCGGCGGCGATCGCGCGGGTGCGGTCGTTGGAGGCGTCGTCGATGACGAGGATCTCCCAGTCGGCGCCGAGCGGAAAGAGATCGCCGTCCTGCGCCAGCAGGCTACGCAGACAGGCGGGGAGATTGGCTTCCTCGTTGCGCGCGGGAATGATGACGCTGAGCTCGAAGGTGACCTCTTCGCCGAGCGGCGTACGCGAGGACTGCGGCGACGCAGACGGGGCCGCGGGTTCTGCCGCATCGTCGTCGATAGGAAGACCGAGGATGGGGCTGAGCTTCTGGGGCGGCCTGGGCGGAGAGTTGGGTGGCTCGGACACTGGTTCGTATTATAGGAATGATGGCCGGTTTGCTAAGAGCACGAAGGTGTAGCCGATGGATCGCGGCGGCTGCGCTGTCGGCTCTGGTGGGAGTGTCGGGGTGCGATCGAGGGGCCCATCCGCGACAGATTGACACGCGCGCGCCGGTGTTTGCGCTCAGCGATGGCCAGAACTCGGTGGATTTGAGCAAGCTGCGCGGACGGGTGGTGCTGCTGAACTTCTGGGCCAGCTGGTGTGCGCCCTGCCTGGAGGAGCTGCCGTCGCTCGAGCAGTTGCAGCGCGATCTGCCGCAGGTGGAGATCGTCGCGATCTCGACCGATGAGGATGCGGCAGCGTATCGGCAGTTTCTGACGGAGCACTCGGTCTCTCTGCTGACCGTGCGGGACGCGGCGCAGCAGTCGAATGCCCTGTATGGGACCTTTCGCTTTCCGGAGACGTATGTGATCGACAAGTCGGGAATCATCCGGCGGAAGTTTATCGGGCCGCAGGACTGGACGAGCCCGGAGATCGTCGGCTATCTGAAGAAGCTGGCCTCGTGAGCGCTCGGGAAAGACGCGATTCCGCGCTGGTAGGATAGGGGTATGACGCAGCTGGATGTGATGTACCGCTATGGCGTGCCGCCGAGCGAGGCCGCGATGATGGCGGTGGGACGGATTCGCGAGGTGTATGGGATTCGCGGGCTGGTCTTCGACGAGGCCGCGCGCACGGTGCGCGTGGAGTATGACGCGACCCGGCTGACGGAGCCGATCGTGCATGGGCTGCTGCGGCGCTCGGGACTGGATGTCGTCGAGCGTGTCTCGCTTGTGCCTCCGCAGCCGCAGCCTGAGGCGCAACCCGCTGCAGGCTGAGGATCAGCGCCGTGGCGCGTTGCGGTCCTTCGCGTTGCTGTCGCATTCCGTCTTCGTTCGCCTCTGCAGATTTGCTCCGGCAGCGCGGCATCCTGTATCCTGAGTCAGTTGCATGCTTTGCAACGTGCGCCCGTAGCTCAGTGGATAGAGCAACTGGCTACGAACCAGTAGGTCGGGCGTTCGACTCGCTCCGGGCGCACCATAGAATTCAGGACATGGCACACCCTCGATGTGGTGTCGCCGATGCTTAATGAACCATCCCGCAGATCGGGCGTTCGACTCGCTCCGGGCGCAGCCCTCCTCTTCTTCTCTCACCCGAAACGCCGGACTGAATGAACGCCGGCTATCGATAGCGATTCAAGTTTCTGAGGTGAGCGATGCGTTCCTGTATGAGTTGCGGGCACCACCAGTTCCGCCGACTCGCGCGCCAAGGCGTGATGGAGTGGGCGGTGATGCCGCTGTTGGGTTTGTTTCCCTGGGCTTGCTCCAGTTGCGGAAAGAAGCTCTATCTGCACAAGCGGCAGGCGCTGCAGCTTCGGCTCCGGCACTGAACGAACTGTCTTCGCGCCTGCGCTGCTAGCGCTCGCCCCAGCTTAGCTTTGAGCGCAGCACGTTGAAGATGCCGTTGGGGTGCAGGCGCAGCAAGCGCACGCACTGCGCGGAGCGGCGACAGCGTATGCGGTCGCCGAGCAGAAGCTCGACGGCCTCCTGTCCATCCACGGTGAGATAGGTCTCGTGGGGAACGACGTCGACGCTGACGGCGATCTCCGAGCTGCCCGGAACGACGATCGGACGGATGGTCAGCAGGTGCGGGCAGATGGCGGTAAGAACCATCGCGTCCATGGTGGGAATGAGGATGGGGCCGTCGGCGGCGAGCGTGTAGGCCGTCGATCCGGTGGGCGTGGCGACGATGACGCCGTCGGCGCGGAAGCGGGCGACGAACTGGCCATCGAGCTCGACCATGTACTCACCCATGCGGGCGATGGCGCCTTTGGAGAGCACAATGTCGTTGAGCGCGAGCCAGTCACGATAGAGTTCGCCTTCGCGAATCAGCTCGGCGTGCATGAGGTGGCGTGCGTCGAGGAACGCGGTGCCATCCTTCCAGGCATCGAGTGTGGTGTAGAGCTCGGAGAGCGGGACCTCGGTGAGAAAGCCGAGCGAGCCGAGGTTGCAGCCGAGGATGGGCGTGGCGGTGTGCGCGAAGGCGCGCGCGGCCGCGAGCAGCGTGCCGTCGCCGCCGAGCGTGACACAGATCACGGGCTTGTGGCTCGCCATCTCCGGGCGCGTGACGGCCTCCGCGCTGCGGTTGAGGTAGGCGGCGCTCTCCGGGTCGAGGATCGTGCTGTAGCCGCGGGCACCGAACCAGTCCAGCAGCTGCGCGAGCACCTCGCACAGCTCTGGCTTTTGCGGCTTGGAGATGATGGCGGCCGTTGGCATCGTGTGTAGTGTACCTGCGGGTCGGCGTTCGATGCGTTGATGTTGAGGCAGTTAGCCCCAGCGGGCATGCAGCAGGAACTCGCGGTTGCCTTCCATGCCGAGAATGGGCGAGTCGATGACGGCGAGGACCTCGCCCTCGAGTTCCCGGACGCTCGAGGCGACGCGGTCGATCGCAAGCTGGTGCGCGGCGGGGTCGCGGACGATGCCGCCCTTGCCAACGTGCTCGCGGCCGGCCTCGAACTGCGGCTTGACGAGGATTACTGCCTCCCCGCACCAGCGTTGGGGCGCTTGATCCGCCCTGGGCGTGGGAGCAAGCGCAGCCAGCAGTGCCGGAAGTACCAGCGTAGCCGAGATGAAGCTGACGTCCATGGCGAAGAAGGTGATGGCGGCCTCGTGACGGTAGAGGCTGCCCGGTGCCAGCGTGCGGGCGTTGGTGCGTTCGCGCAGGGTGACGCGCGGATCGGTGCGCAGCTTGTGCGCGATCTGGCCGAAGCCGGTATCGACGGCCAGTACGCCGGCCGCGCCGTGCTGCAGCAGGCAGTCGGTGAAGCCGCCGGTGGAGGCGCCGACGTCCGCGCAGGCGAGGCCCGCTACGTCGATAGACCACGACGTAAGTGCGTGCTCCAGCTTGAGGCCGCCGCGGCTGACATAGCGCAGGTCCCCGCCGAGGAGGCGGATGGTCACGTCCTCAGCGACGGCTGTGCCCGGTTTCTCCAGCTTCTGCTCGTCGACGAGGACGCGGCCGGCGAGGATGAGCGCCTGCGCGCGCTCGCGGGAGGCGGCGAGACCACGGTCAACGAGGAGTTTGTCGAGGCGAGCTTTCAAGGCGACGGTCTCGGAGAGGATGCGTATTCGCCTCCAAGCATATCCGCAAGCTGGGCACGAGCCTGAACCGGCTGGGGATTGCACTGGGGGATAACGCTCTGAAGGGCGATGACGTACACTGGCACTCGATTGCAGTGCGAACCAATGGGGGATAACGGATTCGTTTCTGTACGGGTGTGACCCGAAACAATCCGCAGTAGGCTCAGGGACGTAACTATGGAGAAAGACGTCGAAGGGACGGCAGCATCGGCGGCGGCTCAGGCGGCAGAGGCCGATGCGCAGCTTCTGGAGCAGGTGCGGCGCGGAGACGAGCGCGCGATTGCCGCCGTCTTCGACCGATACTCGCGATTGGTGTATTCGGTGGCGCTGCGCGTGCTGCGGGACACGGCGTCCGCGGAGGATGTGCTGCAGGAGGTGTTTCTGGGTGTATGGCGCCATCCCGAGAACTTTGTCGCGGCGCGAGGAAGCCTGGGCGGATGGCTGGCGGTGGTGGCGCGCAACCGGGCGATCGATGTGCTGCGGCGCAAGCGGCCGTCCGAGCAGGTGGACGCGGTGCAGATGGTCTCGCCGGCGAATCTGGCGGATGAGGCCGAGCGGACCACGCTGATGACCCGGGCCAAGACGATCATCCGGCGGCTTCCGCCAGAGCAGCGCAAGACGCTGGAGATGGCGTTCTTCGACGGGCTGACCCACTCGGAGATTGCCGAGATGACCGGCGATCCGCTGGGCACGGTCAAGACGCGCATACGCACGGCGCTGAACACGCTGAGAAAGGACCTGGAGGCATGAGCAACGAGAACCATATCGCCGAAGACGATCTCGTCCTGTTCGCGCTGCAGTTCCTTCCTGAGGCGAAGATGCGCGAGGCTCGCGACCATGTGAAGGGCTGCGACGAATGCCGGACGGAACTGGCCAAGCTGCAGGGGGATCTGGTGGCCTACGCGGTGACAGCTGAGGCTGCCGCGCCTTCAGCCAGCGCGCGTGAGCGCCTGCTGCGTCAGGTGGCCAAGGAGCCGAAGATGGCTCTGGTGGAGGAGCCGAAGGCTGTGGCGGCGCCGGCGCGCGCGGCCAAGGCCGTTCGCGGCCCCGAGGCGAAGCATGGCGCGGAGACGGTTGTGCAGACGCGGCGCAGCAGCGTTCTCGCCGACACGGCCGAAGAGGAATCTGTGGAGCGGCGGCGTCCGCGGCGCGCCCCGTGGGTGCTGGCGTGGACCGGATGGGCCGTGGCTCTGGGCTGCTCGTTTGTGGCCGGATGGCAGGTCCATCAGCGGCAGATGATTCAGAGCTCGGTCGCGACCCAGGGAGCGCAGCTGGCGGACCTCACCCAGACGAACGAGAAACTGACCCACGCGCAGACCGCGCTCGACACCCTCACCGCGCCCGATGCCATCCAGATGGCGCTGCGCCCCGTAGTAACGGGGCCGAAGGCAGCCGCGAAGGCAGCGGCAAATGCGGAGACGCCCGAGGCGATGGCGGCGTACGCGGCGGATAAGGGCGCGCTGGTCTTTGTGGCCACGCATCTGCAGCCGGTGGCCAGCGGCAAGACCTACGAGCTGTGGCTGCTGCCCACGGACCCGACGAAGGGTCCGGTCCCCGCGGGAACCTTCAAACCCGATACGCAGGGCTGCGCAAGCGTGGTGATGCCGCAGCTTCCCAAGGGCGTGGCCGCGAAGGGCTTTGGCGTGACGATTGAGAACACTGGAGGGTCGAGTACGCCGACGCTGCCGCTGGTGCTCTCCGGAGCGTGAGGAGTTAGAAATCAGGAAGACCGAAGGCCGCCCGGTGGGCGGCCTCTTGATCGTTCTTGCAGCGGCTGGCGGGCTACTGCTGGGTGATGACCACGCGCACGCCGAGGCCTTGCAGGTTGACATGCGAGACGACCGTATTGGTATCGGTCTCGATGATGGTCAGGTATTTGTTGTCGGGCGAGGTGACGTAGACCTTGCCCGTGGGCGAGCCCGTGGTGGCCACGATGGTGGCGGGATGGCCGTAGACCGAGCCCGGCGTCGTGTCGGCGCCGGCCGTAGCCGGAGCCGAGGAGACGGCGGGAATCGTGGCCGTCACCGTGCCGCTGGTCAGATCGACGACGCTGACCGAGCCTTCCACCGTAGTGCAGCCGCTGGGAATACCGGTGCAATCGACGCCGGCGTTCGCCACATAGGCCTTCGTCCCGTCCTGCAGGACCGAGACCATCTTCGGGTTGACGCCGACAGGTACAGTCTTCAGAACGGTCCCGAAGCCGGTCGCGTCGACCGGGTTGGCCGCGTCGCAGTTCGGATTGGTGGGCTGCGCGGCGGCGCTGCACAGCGGGATGCTGATGATGCTGAGTGAGCCGGCGTGCACGCCGTCGCCGGCGTTAAGCACGACCAGCTCGGCGTTGGTCGGGGCCAGATCCGCCCAGACAGGATTGAGGCCGACCGCAATGGTGCTGTTGGGGCCAAGCGTCGAATTGTTATCCAGGCCGTTGTTGATGACGTTGATGACGTTCACCGTGCCCGAGCCCTTGTTGAGGATGAAGGCGCGCCTGCCGTCCGCCGTCATGACGCCGTAGACCGGATCGACGCCGACCGGGATGGTGCTGGCGACGGCGAGGTTTACCGATTCAATGGAGGAGACGGTGCCGTTGTCGGTGCCGTTCCCCTGTCCGATGGCGTAGGCGCGCAGCGCATTGTCGGTGCCCACCACATAAACCGGATTGTTCAGGATGGAGATGTTCTGCTCGAGCGATCCCCCGCTGGTCGATAATGCGGCGATCTGCGAGAGACCGGGCTCGGGAACAAAGATCGTCGGGGTGGTGCCGGCGAGCGTCAGGGACGTGATGCTCACGGGCGTGGCGCCGGCGCTGAGGGTGCTCTGCACGATGTCGCTCGAGATCAGGCTTGCGGGGCTGCCATCGGGAAACTCATTGAAGGAGCCGGCGCTGTTGATGACGAAGCCGGTGGTGGCCTCGCCGGTGACCGGGCTGAGCGCGAGATAGCTGGGGTTGGAGAGAATCTGCGGGGTGGTCAGGACGGTATCGCCAGCAAAGTCAACAAACGTGAGCAGTCCGGGCAGTGTGGGGCCGGGGTTGGAGATGGCGATGGCGTACTTCGCAGGTTGGCCGGCGGGACCGACGGGGTTGATGGCGCTGACGACAGGCCGGTACTGATTTCCGCAACCGAGAGCCAGGAGGCTGACGGCGAGAACAGAGCCCGACAGGAGCCGAGCACGCCAGGACCGCATAGCCCGGCGCGCTGCTTCAGGGTTCATTCTTGTTACGTGCAAGGGTGCTCCAACCGGGGGCGCGCTGCTCGGCCGCCCGCCAGCGTCTATTGTAGACGAGCCGCGCAGCGGCCGGCGGGAGGCGCGATCTATGAATGAGCCTGAGGTGATGCTGGAGATGCTGGGCGGATACGAGCGCAGGCCGCGCACGTTGGCGGTGGTGGGGCTGTCGGAGAATCCGGCGCGTCCCAGCCATTCGGTTTCTGCGTGCATGCAGCGGCATGGCTACCGGATCCTGCCGGTGAACCCCGGCGTCGCATCGGTGCTGGGCGAGCGCTGCTATCCCTCGCTGTCCGAGCTGCCGATGCGGCCGGATGTGGTGAATGTCTTCCGCCTGCCGCGGTACATCCCGGAGATCGTCGACCAGATGATCGAGTTGGGCTTCCAGAACCTCTGGGTGCAACTGGGCATTCGCCATGAGGCGGCGGCGATCCATGCGGAGGAGGAAGCCATTCGCGTGGTGATGGACCGCTGCATCCTCATCGAGCACGGGCGGCTGCTGGGCGCTTAGCGTCGGGTCGTGACCTTCTGCGGCGCGGTTGGCTTCTACAATGTCCTCATGAGGCTTGAACGCGGACGGCTGTGGCGCGGTGTGGCTTGGGTGCCCGGCTGGGCATGGACTCTGTTGCTGTTGGTGGCGCTTCCCTGCCTCTCTGCGCGTGCGCAGATCGTTGAGGTGGGCGACGGCGGCCCGGGCCCGGTGAAGGCGCAGCACCTGACCGCGGAGCTGACCTCGCTCTCGCCGCAGATCACCCCCGGCGGCGCCCAGACCATTGGCCTGGTGCTGACGATCGAGGAGCACTGGCACGTCTACTGGATCAACGCCGGCGACTCCGGCGAGCCTCCGGCCGTGAAGTGGACGCTGCCCAAAGGCTTCACCGCCGGTCCGCTCCAGTTTCCCCCGCCGCAGCGGCTGCCGCTGGGCCCGCTCATGGACTACGGCTACGAGGACCAGGTCGCGTTCCCCATCACCCTGACGGCCCCGGCGAATGCGAAGCTGGGCAACGCGCATCTGGATGCGCATGTCTCGTGGCTGGTCTGCGCGCAGGTGTGCCTGCCGGGCAAGGCGCATCTCGGCATGGATATGAGCGTAGTGCGGGGGCCGCTTCCGCCCGCGCCGGTCGTAGGCGCGCTGGGCGAGGCGCTGAATCAGCTTCCGAAGCCGCTGCCGCCGAAGATGAGCGTGACCGCCATCGGCGGCCCGAAGCGGATTGCCGTCACGCTGCATACAGGCACGCGCGAGCAGGACGTGGAGTTCTACCCCTTCGATCCCGAGGTGATTGAGAACGCCGCCGATCAGGAGGTGCAGTCGCTGCCCAATGGCGTGCGGGTGACGATGCAGCGCGCCTCGGATTCGACCTCCCTGCCTGCGACGATCCATGGGCTGGTCGAGCTGGGCGGCACGGAGAGCTTTGACCTGACGGCCAGGGTGACGCCCGGTACCGTGCCGACGCTCACGCCCGCGGCGATGGCCGCCAAGACAGCGACGCCCTCGGACATAACGGCATTCGGCGCCATCGGTCTGGCGTTTCTCGGCGGCCTGATCCTGAACCTGATGCCCTGCGTCTTCCCGGTGCTCTTTCTGAAGGGGTTGGCGCTGGTGAACTCTTCGAACGAGGAGCGGCACCGCCAGCGCCTGCATGGGCTGGTTTACACGCTGGGCATCGTCGTCTCCTTCTGGGTGATCGTCGCCGTGCTGCTGGTGCTGCGCGCGGGTGGCCGCGAGCTGGGCTGGGGATTCCAGCTGCAGTCGCCGGGCTTTGTCGCGGTGTTGGCCTCACTGATGTTCTTCCTCGCGCTCTCGCTTGCCGGCGAGTTCGAAATTGGCCTCTCGCTGACCAGCGCGGGCGGCGGCCTCGCCAGGCAGCAGGGCTTCGCCGGCAGCTTCTTCACCGGCGTGCTCGCCACCGTGGTGGCCACGCCCTGCATGGCGCCGCTGATGGGAGCGGCCGTCGGCTTCGCGCTCTCGCAGCCGGCGTGGATGACCTTCGTGGTCTTCACCGCGCTCGCGATCGGCCTTGCCGTTCCCTATCTTGTGCTGGCCATGCAGCCGCAGTGGACGCGCGTCCTTCCCAAACCCGGCGCGTGGATGGAGACGCTCAAACAACTCACCTCCGTCCCGCTGTTTGCGACGGCCATCTGGCTGGCGTGGGTGTATGCGCATCTTTACGCGCACGAAGGCGTGGACCGCATGACGCGCCTGCTGGCCTGCTTCCTGGTGCTGGCCATTGCTGGATGGGTGCTGGGCAGGTGGCCCGCAAAGTGGGGATCGGCGATCGCCGCCATCGTCCTGATTGCCGCCGCGCTCACGCTGCCGCTGCGCAAGCCCGCCACGGAGACGCTGAGCTGGCAGCCCTACACGGACGCGAACTTTGCGGCCGCGCGCGCCTCCGGAAAACCGGTCTTCGTCGACTTCACCGCAGACTGGTGCCTGAGCTGCAAGTTCAACGAAGCGACGGTGCTGCGCTCCGCCGAGGTCGAGCGAGAGCTGCGCGAGTACCACGTGCAGGTGTTGAAGGCCGACTGGACGCAGTACGATCCGGAGATCACGAAGATGCTCGAGTCGATCGGCCGCAGCGGCGTTCCGGCCTACGTGATCTATCCGGCCGGCGCGAACAGCAACGCCGATGTGCTGCCCGAGCTGCTGACCAGGGACATTGTGCTGCGCGCACTCGACAAGGACGCGAAGTCGTGACGCGAATCAGGCTTCAACTCGAGCCGATCTGATGCGGAGAGCCTTCTCCGCGAGAAGTGTGAACCCAGAAGGAGGAGCAACGATGAGGAACCGCACACTGAAGGCCATGCAGGCTGCCGTTCTGGCGGGCTGCTTCGCCGCAACCATGGCCTGTGCCCTGAAGCCGGGCGAGACCGCGCCGGAATTCAAGGGCACGGACTCCAACGGAAAGACCGAGACGCTGTCGCAGTATCGCGGCAAGTACGTCGTGCTGGAGTGGACCAACCACGAGTGCCCCTACACGATGAAGCACTACGACAGCGGCCACATGGAGGCGCTGCAGAAGCAGTGGACGGCGAAGGGCGTCGTCTGGCTGAGCATCATCTCCTCCGCGCCGGGCCAACAGGGCTACATGACGCCCGCAATGGAGAACGAGTATCTGCACAAGATGCACGCCGACCCGACGGCCGTCATCCTCGATCCCAGCGGGACCATCGGCCGGCTGTACGACGCGAAGACGACGCCCCACATGTTCGTCATCGACCCGAGCGGAAGGCTGATCTATGAGGGTGCGATCGACGACCGTCCCTCGCCCGATCCATCTACGCTCAAGGGAGCGCATGACTACGTCAGCGCGGCGCTCGAAGAGGCAATGTCCGGCCATGCCGTGCAGACGCCTGTCACGCGCAGCTATGGCTGCAGCGTGAAGTACGCGGAGTAGGATTGTGGGCGTTCAGGAGAATCCGTGGACGCAGGTGCTGAAGCTCACAAGAGATCGCTTGCCGTTGCCTGGGCGACGCCCTGGATTCTGATCCTTGGCTTCTGCGTCTGGCATTTCAGCGCGCCCTATCTGGCATACATGCACGCCCGGCATCAGTGGAATCGGGACAGGAGTGTTCTCGCCGCGGCGTACGAGGTAAGCGCCGAGGCGAATCAGCGCAATGACATAAGCACTTTTACCTCCGCCTCTATCCATGCCGATATTGCCATGCAACAGCTCGAGGCTGACCTTCTCAAACTGAGCGGGGCACCCGATCACGCCCGTAAAGAACGTTTTCTTGAGGATGCTAAGATGTGCCTCGCCGCTTCGAGCTTCTCTTCGCCGCCTCAAAGGCCGAGTGAATTTTGCATCAAACTGTTCGACAACGGCGAAGACCCCTTAGCGACCATGCCTACTTCGCCCACGCGAGGCCGTCTGCCCACGCTCCCGCAGTGATGGTTCGCGCGACGCTCCAGTTCGTCAGATCGAGCACCGCAACCTTGTTGCTCCTGTCGCAGGAGACGTAGGCGATCTTTCCCCCCGGTCGAACAAGAATCTCCTGCGGGCTGCTGGGAACCTTGATCTGCCCCACCACCTTCATCGCCCGAAGATCGACCACCGCGACCTCATTCACTGAAGGCACCGCAACCAGCAGCCAGCGTAGCCGCGGTGCCGTAGCCCGTGCCCGGCAGCGGCACCCATCCTGCAACCTTGTTCGTCGCCGTGTCGATCACCGCAAGCCGCGGTGCGCGCTGATCGGAGGTGAAGACATGCCTGTCGTCCGTCGAGATCGAGATGCGCTGCACCTGTGTCGCGACCGGAATGACGGCGATCGTCTTGCGCCCGAGGAGGTCGAGTACGGAGACCGTCCCGGGACCAACGTTCGCCGTATAGCCGCGTCGGCCATCGTGCGAGATCGCGAGCATGTGTGACTGGGCCTGCCCGGTGGGAACCTTGCCCACGATCCTGCGCGTGCGCGGATCGACGATCGTGACAGCGTTATCGAGCTCGGTGGTGACGTAGAGCAGATTGTGGACAGGATCCAGCACTGGCAGATGCGGGCGTACGCCGCGGCCGAAATCGATGTCACCGACGATCTTGTGTGAGGCAATATCGACGACCAGCATCTCGTGGCCGTCGATGCCGGGCTGGCCCACGCCGGAGCTTCCATAGATCGGCAGAAACGCCGTTCGGCCATCGAGCGTGGCCGCCACCTCATGCGCGTGCACACCGGGTATCTTCTCCGGCACGACCGCTACCTGCACGCCCTTATTCGGATCGATGATGCTGAGCGTGGCGTCGTCCTGATTCACCACCAGCAACGACTGTGCGCGAGCGGTGACACACAGCGTTGCGGCGCAGAAGAGGTACAGTCCAACCCGGATAACAGCGCGAGATTTCATAGGTGCGGAAGTGTAGCACGCAGGCCGGCGCTACTCCGTCCCCTGCTTCGATTCGCGAATGCGCCGAATCTCCTCCATGCGCTGCGCCAGCAGGCGCTCCCTGCCCTCGCCGGTTGGATGATAGTAGCGGCGATTGGCCAGCGACGGTGGCAGACACTCCATCGCGGCGACCTTGCCTTCGACATCGTGCGCATACTGGTAGTCCTTGCCGTAGTCAAGCTCCTTCATCAGCTTCGTCGGCGCATTGCGCAAATGCAGCGGCACAGGCTCAGCGGGGTTGGCCTCGATATCGGCAAGCACATCACCATAAGCCGTGTAGATCGCATTCGACTTCGGCGCCAGCGCAAGGTAGACGACGGCCTGCGCCAGTGCCAGATCGCCCTCTGGCGAGCCAAGAAAGTGCAGCGCATCACGCGCGCTCAGGCAGAGGTTCAGCGCCTCCGGCGCAGCCAGGCCAATGTCCTCGACGGCCATGCGCACCACGCGCCGCGCGACATACATCGGGTCCTCGCCCGCCTGCAGCATACGCCCCAGCCAGTAGAGCGAGGCGTCGGCATCCGAGTTGCGCACGCTCTTGTGCAGCGCGGAGATGAGGTCGTAGTGCTGCTCGCCCTTCTTGTCATAAAGCAGCACGCGCCGCTGAACCGCCTCCGCCGCGAGCTCGCGTGTGATCGCAGTCTCTCCGCGGCTGGCTGCAAGCTTCGACGCAACCTCAATCGCGTTGAGCGCGTTGCGCGCGTCGCCGCTGGAGTAGGAGGCAATGGCCGCAAGTGCGTCGTCATCAGCCGTAAGGTTCATCACGCCGAGCCCGAGTTCGCTGTCCGTCAGCGCACGCCTAAGCAACGCGAGGATGTCCTCCTGCGACAGCGCCTGCAGCGTGTAGACCCGGCAGCGGCTCAGCAGCGCGGCGTTGATCTCAAACGATGGGTTCTCGGTGGTCGCGCCGATAAGCCGGATGGAACCGCGTTCCACGTACGGGAGAAACGCATCCTGCTGTGCCTTGTTGAAGCGGTGAATTTCATCGATGAACAAAATTGTCCGCGAGCCATATCGCGCAGCCTTCTCGGCCTCGGCCATCACCTGCTTGATCTCCTTGATGCCGGAGAGCACAGCGGAGAACTCGATGAAACTTGCGCTCGTCGCGTGCGCGATGATCTTCGCCAGTGTCGTCTTGCCCACGCCCGGCGGTCCCCAGAAGATCAGCGACGCCGAGTCGTCGCGCTCGATCTGCAGCCGCAGCGGCTTGCCCGGCCCAAGCAGATGCTGCTGGCCGACAAACGCATCGAGCGTATGCGGTCGCATGCGATCAGCCAGCGGCGCGGTGGCGAGGCTGGAAGAGCGCGGCGGCAGGCCGGTGTCGAAGAGGCTCATGCGCGCTCTCCCGAAGGCGCAGTGGGAATCATCTTCGCCAGTCTCTGCCGCATCGCCTCATACAGCAGTGTCGCGCCGGCGGCAGCGGCGTTCAGCGACTCCGTCCTGCATGGAATATGAATGCGCTCGTCGGCGAGCGCGAGTGCCGCAGGCGAAAGCCCCGCTCCCTCGTTGCCGATCATCAGCGCACACGGTGCGGCGAGGTCGGCGTCCATGCAGGCAACGGCGTCGCGGACCTGGGCAACCGCAGCATAGAGCCGCACGCCCCGCGTCGTCATCCAGTCTTTCGCCTCATTCAACGGCAGACGACGGACCGGAACGCGAAAGACGGAACCCGTTGAAGCGCGAATCGCCTTCGGGTTCCACGGATTCACAGTGTCTGGTGTCGCCATCACCTGTGAGACGCCGAAGGCCTCGGCCGCGCGCAGCAGCGTGCCCAGATTGCCCGGATCTTGCATCGACTCAAGAACGAGTACGACGCCGGCACGCCGCTCCGCTTCCTCCCCGCGAGCCGGAGGAATCGCAATCAGCGCGGCGATGCCCTGCGGAGAGCCGGTATGGACGGCGCTGGCGAAGACGTCCTTGCTGAGGATAAAAACCGGGACCGGCTGCGTCTTATGAAGCTCGGGCACCTCCAGCGCCGCCTCGCTCCCTTGCCGCACAAAGATGGAATCGACACGAAGTCCGGAGCGCAATGCCTCAGCCAGCAGCGTCTCTCCTTCAATGCCGACCAGCTCCCCCGGCTGTGCGGCGTCGCCGCTAAAGCCCGCGCGCAGAGCCTTCACACGCGCGTTGCTGCGGCTGGTGATGGGCGGCGGCAGAGTCATCGCACCTCAGTGTACGCGGCGCATGGCGAAGTCCGCGATGCGGTAGAGTCATCTGCAGGAGAGTTCCCGGCTTTGATCGCTGAGATGCTTCGCATTCATTCGGACGAGCCGGAACCGCATCTGGTGATGCGCGTGGTGCACGCGCTGGAAGCCGGCCATGTGGTTGCGCTGCCGACCGACACCTTCTACGGGTTGGCCGTGGATCCCGTGAATCTGCGCGCGGTGGACCGCATCTACGACCTGAAGACGCGTGCGCGGCACAAGCCGCTCTCCTTGCTGATCGAGAATGTTTCACAGGCGTATGGGCTGGCGCGCTCGCTCGACAGCGCCTTCGACCGGCTGACGGAGCGTTTCTGGCCGGGGCCGCTGACGATTGTCGTGAAGGCCGGTGGCAAGCTGCCGCTGCGCGTCACGGCAAACACCGGAAACGTCGCCTTGCGAGTGCCGGAGGCGCCGCTGTGCCGCAGCATCGTGCGCGAGCTTGGCCTTCCCATCACGGCCACCTCCGCCAACCTGCGCGGCCTGCCCGAGTGCACCTTCGCGGCGTGCGTGCGCGAGCAGTTCGGCGACAAGATTCCGTTGATTGTGGATGGCGGGCCGACCGCGCGCTCCGTGCCGACCACCATTGTCGATCTGAGTGGAGGGCCAAACTCCTGGATGATTCTGCGCGAAGGCGCCATTCCCACCCACGAGATTGCCCTGACGCTGCAACGTTGAGCGCGATCGACGACGGTTACTGTATCTTTGCTGGCGACACGCCTCGCCTTCGCGCGATACTGACAGACGAAGCTACAGTTCCATCCTGACCTCGAATGACTGCAATGAGACGATTCCGGAACGCGACGACGCCGCGCAGACACAGCGGTGTTCGCATGTTCGGATGGTTCGTGCTCCTGCTGCTGGTGGCTGCGGTGGCGTGGTTCACCTGGGTCTATCGGCAGATCGAGTGGACAGCCCACATCGACAATGCCCAGCACGCTGACGCAATTGCGGTCTTCGGTGCGGCCGAGTACGCCGGCAGACCGTCGCCCGTTCTCCACGCCCGCCTCGACAAAGCCGTTGCCCTTTATGATCAGGGGATCGCTCCGGTGGTGATCACGCTCGGCGGCGGACTGGCGAAGGACTCAGGCTTGACTGAGGGCGGCGTCGGGCGCGATTACCTGCTGGCCAACGGCGTGCCCTACGACAGAATCATCGCGGAGACCCACTCCATCGACACCGAACAGCAGGTGCAGCGGCTGGCCGTCATCGCCGCACGCCAGCACTTCAGAACGATTGTGGTGGTCAGCGACGGCACCCATCTCTTCCGCATCGCCGCACTCTGTCAGCGCGCGGGCCTGCACGTCTACACCTCGCCGCGGGCTCCGCTGGGGCACATCGATGACATCGACGCCGCCGAGCGAATGCTGCACGAGATGCTCAGCTACACCGCGATCCGGATGGACCTCAACATCGGCTGGCTGCATCGCTGGCTCGAAAACTAGAATGAGTAACTAGGCCGCCGGCTTCCGCGCAACGACGACGCGCAACGGCGGGAACGTCAGCACGATGCTGCCCCAGCGGCGCTCGACCGTGAACCCCCGCCTGCGCAGCGCTGCGGCATACTCGCCGGTGTGCTTGTAGTCGGAGAGCAACGCAACCCCGCCCGGCTTGAGCACGCGCGCGATCTCATCAACCGCCTGCAGCCGCGTGGGCTTGTCGTAGATATTGTGCAGGCAGAGGTTTGACACAACGACATCGAAGCTTGCGTCGGCAAAGGGCATCGCCTGCGCACCGGCGCTCACCAGCGTGCACCGATCCGCAATGCCTTCGATCTGCAGATTGCGCTGCGTTGCGGCCTCGGAGTTGCCGCCCATGTCCTGGTTCGACCAGATGTCCAGTCCCGTTGCCTGGCCTGTCGTGAGACGTTTCGCTGTGCCGGCAAGCAGCAGCCCGCGGCCGCAACCAACATCGAGGACGCGCTCTTCGCCGCGCCAGGTGTGCAATGCAAGCATGCTGTCACGGTGATGAAACTTGCCCACCTTCACATAAAGCAGAAAGAGTCCGCTCTCCAAAAGAAGAACCCCGCCCGTCCATCCCATCGCGTAGTGCCACTGGATGTGAACGGGACCGAGACTGACCTGCGGCGGCGTGATAAACACAAGCACCACCAGCAGCAGTCCAATTACAAACAGGTTGCGCAGCACCTTCGGTGCATCGACGCCATAGTCTGCTTTGGCCTCGGAATCGATTGCCGGCGCGGTAAATGCCATGAGCTCCTCCGAACAAGACTAAGCCTGACCCTGAAGCTTGCGTGCACAAAGATAACTCAGTCACCCCGCGGAGTGACAAATGTCAGGACCTCTAACTTAGCTCGTCACCCTCGTCGGCAACGCCAACCGGCACACCACCCTCGCGCCGCATCCTCAGATAGCCGCGGATAAACGGCTCGAGATATCCGTCGAGCACACGATCCACATCGCCGACCTCGACGCGTGTGCGCAGGTCCTTCGCCATGCGATAAGGCTGCAGAACGTAGCTTCGAATCTGCGAACCGAAGTTAATCTCCAGCTTCGAATCTTCAAGCTTTCTGCTGATCGCACGCTTCTTTTCCAGCTCATATTCGTAGAGCCGCGAGCGCAGCATTTTCATCGCCCTCTCTTTGTTCTTGTGCTGCGAGCGCTCGTTCTGGCAGGCCGCAACGATGCCGGTCGGAATATGCGTAATGCGCACGGCAGAGTCGGTGGTGTTCACATGCTGTCCGCCCTTGCCTCCGGAGCGATAGGTGTCAATGCGCAGCTCATCGGGCTTGATGTCGATGGTGATGGAGTCGTCGATCTCCGGCGAGACGAAGACGCTGGCGAAGCTGGTGTGGCGGCGTTTCGCCTGGTCAAAGGGCGAGATGCGCACCAGACGGTGCACGCCGGTTTCGCCTGCAAGCAGGCCGAAGGCGAAGTCGCCGGTGACAGTGAAGGTTGCGGATTTAATGCCGGCCTCGTCCCCGTCCTGCAATTCATTAATCTCTGTCTTGAAACCCTGCCGCTCAGCCCAGCGCAGATACATGCGCATCAGCATCTCCGCCCAGTCCTGGCTCTCCGTGCCGCCCGCGCCGGGGTGCACGGTGACGATCGCGTTCAGCGCATCGTTCTCCTCCGAAAGCATCGTGCGCGATTCGAGCGCGTCAGTGAACTCCACCAGGGAGTCGATCTCCCGCCGCAGCTCAGGCTCGACCGAGCTCTCGCCCTCGCGCAGGAGCTCGAAGTAGGCATCGATGTCGCCTGTACGCCGCGCCAGCTCTGCTTCATCCGCAAGCTGTGACTCCAGGCGCTTGCGCTCGCGCATCAGCGGTTGCGACCGCGCGGGATCGGCCCAGACGGAGGGATCGGCAATCTTGTCTTCTACGGAGGCTAACTCAGACTTCAGGCGCGGCGCGTCAAAGATACTCCCGCAGATCGCGCACCTTTTCGCGGACCGGGGAGTAGGCAAATTCCAGATCGTTCAACATAAGGATTAGTTTACTGTGCCGGCGCTTGGCTTCGCGAACGTGAGACGCCTACGCCGAGCAGAATCGCTGTCAGAACGGCGCAGATCCACGCCAGCCAGTCTCCATAGCGCGTGTAGAAGGTCTCATAGCTGTTGTAGTTGAAACCCACCAGCAGCGAGCCGCGAGTGTGTCGCGGCATTGACTGCGTAATACGACCGTCAGGATCAATCGCCGCTGTCACTCCGGTGTTGGTAGCGCGCAGCAGCCAGCGCTGATTTTCGATCGTCCGCATGCGAGCCATATCCAGATGCTCCCACGGTGCGCTGGTGTCCCCGTACCATCCATCGTCGCTCACATTCACCAGAACCTCGGCGCCGTTGAGGACGAAGCGGCGAATCTCATCGCCGAAGATGGATTCGTAGCAGATAAAGACGCCATATCTATGGCCGCCGGCATGAAATACCTTGCGCTGCGTTCCCGGAACGAACGGCAATCCGTCGAGAAGATGGCCCGTAAAGAAAAATAGTGGCTTGTACGGGACATACTCTCCGAACGGAACCAGATGCACTTTGTCATACCGTCCGCCATAGCTGCCATCGGCGTTAAAAAAGCTGGCCGAGTTATACAGGCTGTAGTCGCCGTACTCCGTTCTGGGCCCAAGGCTAAGATCATCCGCCACAATCGGCGTGCCGGTTGCGTGCGCTAGCTGTTCCATAAAGTCGCGATAAGCCGGATCGGAGTCAAGAAACGACGCTGGAGACTCCGGCCAGACGATAAGTTGCGGCTTTTGCATGTTAGTAAAAGTCGACGTCACACTGGGATGGCGGCTAAGAGCAGCGAAGGAGTTGAGCATCGCATCCTTGCTCTCGGTTCCTTTCTCCAGGCCGGCGCCCACAGAAAGGTTCTCCTGCAGCAGAATCGCGGAGGCGCTTGTCGCTGCCGGAGCAACATAGGGCGGATGAAATTCAATCCACGTTGCAGCGCCCGCGGCCAGCGCCGCGACTACCACGCCCGGAATCGCAATCTGCCTGCGAATCTTTGCCGCCGGAAGCGTCCAGAGCATGTTGACGATCGCGATCAGCAGCGACAGGCCAAAGACACCGGTCCAGGGAACCATTCTGGTGAGTAGAAGGTTGTCCACCTGCGTGTAACCCAGCAGGTCCCACGGGAAGCCGGTGATCCGTGCGCGAGCAAACTCCACAGCAACCCATAGCAGTGGAGCACTTAGAAGCGCGACGCGCACACTCCACACCCGGCGCAGCACACCAAAGATAAAACCGAAGAGCGCGAGATACAGGCCCAGATACAGCGCAAACAATATAAGCACGCCCACGGAAGCGGCCTTGGATAGGTCGCCATATAGGTGCATCGTAGGATAGATCCAGTAACAGTTGAGCAGATACCAGACCACGCCACAGACATATCCCAGCCACGCGGTCTGCGAGGCTCGCAGCGGCCGGCCGGAGCGCCGCGCGCCCAGCAACGCAAGCAGCAGAGGAACCAGACAGAACCAGCAGAACGCTCTGCGCCACAGTGGCACGGGACCGGCGATGGGAAATGGAATCGCCTGCAGGACGGCAGACAAAACCGCCAGCAGATAAAGTCGCAGAGGAATCTTGCGCATCGCACCCGAGTCTACCATCGGCGCCGGAAGAGACAGCCTGAAGCATCACTCCATCAGTGCTCCGGTATAAGTAGGTGCGGCTGAGGATCCATTTCTTTGGCACGAATCATGACCGTGCTCACTTGCGAACCCATGTAAGTTGGCCGTACAGTTGGAATGTACCAGGGGACCAGGCCGAAGCTGGTAATTTTCTTGCCCGTGCTCGGTCATTTTTAGGAATAGAGGACATTTTATGGATGTACGTCGCATACTTTCTGAGATCGATGCGGAGATAGCTCGGCTGCAGCAGGCACGCAGCGCTCTCACGGGCATCGCCGGCAGTGGAACAGTCGCACCGCGCCGGGGCCGGCCCAAGGGAAGCGTCAACAAAACCAAGAAGCGGAAGCGGAATCTAAGCCCTGAGGGACGCAAGCGCATTGCTGATGCCATGAAGCGTCGCTGGGCTGAACGCCGCGCAGCCAACTCGGGCAAGGGTGGAAGCAAGAAGTAGCAGCAAAGAAATAGCCAGGGTCGTTTTTTCTTCGCAGCTCATTCCGAGCACTGCGAAGAAGATCAACGAAGAGAAGAGCAATAAAAAGGGAGCCAGCCTTGGCTCCCTTTTTACATCGTCTTGAATCCGCTCTCTCTTCCGTGAGGATAAGAGCCTGCGCTTAGTGGATCGCCGTCACCTCGCGAACGTTATCCTTGCCCAGAAAGAAGCGCGTGCTGCTGAAGCCTTCCAGAAGCTTCTCGATCTGCCGCGTCTGATAGATCTGTCGCACGGGATAATCACCGGCTGGGATCACCTGCAGCTGATCGGCGTCGCTAAGCTGATAGCGCGAAAATACCGTCTCCGGTCCCCCGGTGCGTCCCTGAAACAGCGCGAGCAGTCTGCCCTCCGGCCGAAGAACTTTGCGCAGGCGCTCGAACAGTGCCGGGACCATCGGCGGCGGAAGATAACTTGCCGTGTCCCAAAGCAGAATGACGTCAAAGTCGCGGCCGGAAAAGTCGAGATTGGACTTGACGAAGCCCTCGATATCGTACTGGGGAGCGGCGCCGGCGGCGTTCGGATCCGCGGGAAGCTGCCACTCCGGCCGGTTGGCGTCCTGTACAACGTTCGCCATATAGACACTGTGACCGAGGGACGTGAGAAAGTTAATGTTGGCGGGCGACGTGGTGCCGAAGTCGAGCACCCGCAGGCTCTCGCGGGCTTTGAGATACGTGAGAACCTCACCCCATCCACGCGAATGACGGGTAGTGCGGCTGCCGCCGTGACCACCCGAGCCCTGGCCGCGATCTTTATGAAAGATGCCCAATATTGTGTGTGCCTCGCGTACAAGATGAGGTCCTGGCGCACTCGCGACCGGCCTGAGCGCACTATACCCCAAGCCGAGCGACGGAGTCGCATGTTGCCTTTTGACTCGCATAGTACGTCTAATCGCAGAATGACCGGCAGTACACCTCTGGGCCAGCGTTTTTGCGCGAAAAGAGCGCTCCTGGCGATTGCGCTTGGATGCGCCGCGACGCTTGGCTTCGATGCCCGGGCACAGGGACCCAGCGCCTTGTCGCCGGACCAGCGCCATCCCGTGCCTGCCGGCGCGCCGCAGTCCTGGGTCGATCGTGCGGTTCAATACGAGCTCGCGATGGTGCAGGAGGACGACCTGCCTCTGCGTTATCGGATCCGCAGGGTGAGCGAGAAGAGCGACACCACGCGCGTCGTGATCGAAAGCAAACAGGGCAACGTGGCGCGGCTGGTGGAGCGCGACGGCCGTCCGCTGACACCCCAGGAAGATGCCGCGGAGCGCAGCCGCCTAAATAACATCCTCCAGTCTCCGGACGCTTTCCTGAAACATGAGAAGAAAGAGGATGAGGGTCGCGACTACGCCGTCCAGCTCATCAAGCTGATGCCGCGCGCGATGGTCTACACCTACACGCCGGCGCAACCGCAACCAGCCGGAGCGGTCTCGCCACAGGTAGTCATCGACTTTCATCCCAACCCGGCGTTCAAGCCGCCGACGATGGTCTCCGAGCTGCTCGCTGGGCTGGAGGGCCGCGTGTGGCTGGATGCGCGCACCGGGCACATGACACGCATTGAGGGCCATGTGCTGCACACCGTCAACTTCGGTTGGGGAATTATCGCGAAGGTTTATCCCGGCGGAACGATCGAGTTCGAGCAGACCTGCGTGGGCGGCAGGCGCTGGACCTACTCCCACCTCGAAACGAACCTGACCCTGCGCGAGATGATGGTGCGCACCGTCAATGACAGGACGCGCATGTCCGCCTGGGACTTTGAGCCGCTGCCCACTCCGGTCTCATTTCAGGATGCCGTCCACGCGCTGCTCGCCCTGCCGGCCAAGCCGCAATAGATCGCAACGCGGCCTCTCATCCCTGCAGCCGCACGCGTCGCACGGTCGTGCGCTCGATGCGTTCCCGATCGATCTCGTAGCCGCGGCCCGGCCTGTCCCACGGAACAGCAATCTCGCCCTTCGCCGAGACCGTGACCGTCGGATCGATGATATCGGCGCTCCAATAGCGGCTGGAGGCGGAGACGTCGCCTGGCAGTGAGAAGTTCGGCAGCGAAGAAAGCGCGATGTTCTGCGCGCGGCCGATGCCGGTCTCCAGCATGCCGCCGCACCACACCGGAACTCCATGCGCCTGCGCCACATCATGGATGGCAATCGCCTCGGTGAACCCGCCCACGCGCCCCACCTTGATATTCAGAATCCGCCCGCTGCCAAGCTCCAGCGCGGCCTGCGCATCGCGGCGGTTGCGGATGCACTCATCCAGGCAGATCGGGGTTTTGATCCGCTTCTGCAGCTCGCGATGAAAGTAGAAGTCGTCATACCACAGCGGCTGCTCGATCATCAGCAGGTTAAAGCGGTCCCACGTTGCAATGCGGTCCGCGTCCTCCAGCCGATACGCCGAGTTGGCATCGCAGCTTAGCAAAATCTCGGCCCAGCGTTCGCGCACGCGTTCGAAGACCGTCTCGTCCCAGCCCGGTTTGCACTTCAGCTTGATGCGTTGATAGCCCGCGGCCAGCTCCGTCTCGATCTTCTCCATCGTCTGTTCCAGCGAAGGCTGAATGCCGATCGAAACGCCGCACGGAATGCTCGCGCGCTTTCCTCCCAGCAGCTTCGCCAGCGGAATCGACTGACGCGTCGCATCGAGCTCCCACACCGCATTTTCGAGCGCCGCCTTCGCCATCCGGTGGCCGCGCACCTGCATGAAGATCGCCGGACAGTCGCGGCCGCTGCTCACCTCCGCCTTCAGCAGCCGCGGCGCAAGCTCGGTCTCCGCAATGTGCCACGCCGTATCGATCATCTCGTCGGAGAAATACGGATGCTCACCGGCCACGCACTCGCCCCACGCGCTCTGCTCCTCCGACTCGATCTCGACAAGCAGGATGCGGCGGCCCGTCGTGACCCCAAAGCTGGTCTCAAACGGGTGCGCGAGCGGCATGTTGATCTCGCGCAGCGTGATGGCATCAATCTTCATCTCTTCGTTCCCTTCTCTAGTGCGGCGAATAGCGCGGCGAATAGTGCGGCCAATGGCGCGGCTAATAGCTCAGCGCCTCGTCCCACGTTCCCAGCAGAAAACTTCCGTCACCATTCTCGCTTCGACGATACCCCAGCACCGTGTGGCCGTGGGCAAATGCGTCCTCCAGCACGGCGGCGTTGCGCGCCTGCACCTGCCGCGCAGACTGCCGTCCGCTCTCTGTTGCCTTCCACTCATAGATCTTGCCCGGCACATCCACCTGCTCCAATACTTCAAACGAGGGCTGCTCGCCTGCCAGCACACCGCACACCCGCCTCGAACGCAGCCACCACTCGGCGTACACGCGATCCGTCGGCAGCCCACCCTGCAGCGGCGAGCTCGACGGCCCGTAGAAGTTGTGTTGGTAGCGGCGAACGACGACCCCCAGGCGGGCGATGTTCAGGTGTGCGTTCTTGATCTCCAGCGGATCGAAGGTCCACTCCATCAGATCGAAGCCGCGGGCCAGCGCATCCTCGCGCTGTGCAAGCTTCAGGCGTCGGCCCAGGCCAAGATTACGATACTCCGGCAGCACGCCCACCATATGCGAATGCAGATACGAATGCCCATGCCGATAGCCCGGCAGCGCCATCGCAAAGCCGGCCATCGTTCCTCCCGCAAACGCGCCCAGCACCTGCCCGCCGATGCGCGAGGCCAGCAGAAACATGCGGCGCGGAATCATGTCGGCCGGATCATATCCCCACACGGCCGTCTCCAGATCGACGCACAGGTCAAACTCGGAAAGCTCGGTAAGTGGCCGTATCTCGACAGCCGTCGCCGGCCGCAGAGCGTGTTCGTTCGTAGCAATCAACGCGTCTCCTCTGCTGCGGCTTGCCCCACGTGTCTCTTGGCACGGCTCCAAAGCGAATCAAGTTCCTCTGCGGAGAGCGATTCCAGGCCCGCGGCGCCGCCGGCCTCCTCTTCCATCGCTGCGAAACGTTCGCGGAACTTCGCATTGCTTCCGCGCAGCGCAAACTCCGGATCGATCTTCAGATGCCGCGCCAGGTTCACCACGGTAAACAGCAGGTCGCCGAGTTCGTCTTCGATGCGTTCCCTGCCCTGCTTCACCTCGCTCACAGAATGCGCCACCACCTCCGCGCGCAGCTCTTGAGCCTCCTCCGCGAGCTTCTCGAACAGACCACTCACATCGGGCCAGTCGAAGCCGACCTGGGCCGCGCGTGAACCCAGCTTCGCCGCCTCCATCATCGCCGGCATCGAGCGCGGAATATCGCCCAGCATCGACCTCGTAGCGCCCGTTGCAGGCTGCGCCTGCTTCTCCTCGCGCGCGCTCCGCGCCAGCTTTTCCTGGATCTTAATCTGCTCCCAGTTGCGCAGCACGGCCTTCGCATCGCTCGCCTCCACATCGGCAAAGACGTGTGGATGCCGCCGAATGAGCTTCGCGCTCAGGTTCTCCGCCACATCGCGCAGCGTAAAGTACCCCGCCTCCTCGGCCATCTGCGCATAAAACAGCACCTGCAGCAATAGATCGCCGAGCTCATCCTTCAGCTCCGGCCACGCCCGCCGCTCAATCGCGTCAAAGACCTCATACGTCTCCTCCAGCGTGTACGGCTTGATGGTGTCAAAGCTCTGCTCGCGGTCCCACGGGCAGCCGCCCGGCGCGCGCAGTCGGGCCATAATCGCAGCCGCACGTCCCAGCGCCGCGGCCGCCTCCGCCTGCGCCTCTTCCCCTTCGATATGTGCCTCTTGATTCACCTCATCCAGCTTACTTGAGTCCCGGATGCCGATGGGCGAATCGCCCAAAGAGCGACCGCGTCCAATCCTAAGGACACGCGACACAGACGCACAGCCGCTAGACTTGAAGTTCCGGCATCGACAGATCCGGCATCAACGGACCCAGCATCAACGGACCCAGCATCAACGGATATGGACCTCCAGCAAAAAATCCGCACCCTGCCCACGGGCCCCGGCTGCTATCTCTACAAGAACGCCGAGGGCGAAGTTATCTACGTCGGCAAGGCGAAGAACCTGCGCGCTCGCGTGCGCTCCTACTTCCTCGCCGCCTCCCAGGCCAATGCGAAGACCGGCTCGCTCATGCGCGAGGCCGCCGATCTCGAATACATCACCGTCGCCAACGAACACGAGGCCCTCGCACTTGAAAACAACCTCATCAAGCAGCGCAAGCCGCGCTTCAACATCCTGCTGCGCGACGACAAGACTTACCCCTACATCAAACTCACGCTCGCCGATCGCCACCCCAAGGTCTTCGTCACCCGCCGCCTGCGCAGGGACGGCAGCGCCTACTTCGGCCCCTACTTCCCCGGCAACCTCGCGCACCGTCTCGTCGATGTCATCCACCGCAGCTTCCTCATTCCCAGCTGCAAGGTCGATCTCAACCGCTATCACCCGCGTCCCTGCCTGCAGTACTACATCAAACGCTGTCTCGGCCCGTGCGTTCAGGGACTCATCTCGATCGACGACTACCGCCAGGTCATCCGCGATGTGCAACTCTTCCTCGAAGGCAAGTCCTCCGAGCTCGAATCCCGCCTCACCGCCCGCATGAAAACCGCAGCCGAAGCCATGCAGTTCGAGCTCGCCGGCCGTCTCCGCGACCAGCTCATCACCGTGCACGAGGCCAGCGAGCGCCAGCGCATCGCCTCCACCGAATCCGACGATGCCGACGTCTTCGGCTTCCACTTCGAAAATGACATGCTCGCCGTCAATCTCTTCCACATGCGCGGCGGCAAGATCGTCGACCGCCGCGACTTCTTCTGGGAAGACCTGCCGGAGATCGAAGCCGAGACCGTCGACTCGCTCGCCGAAGAGGACGAGAACACCACCGACCTCGTCAACGAGCCGCATCTCGAGCCCAACCCCGCCTTTCCCGCGCCCGAGGTCCTCGCCGACACCGCAGAGTCCGATCAGCATTCCACACTCGCCTCGCCCTTTGAAGCTGACCTGCCTGCCGGTGCACCCGTCTCGTCCGAGTGCGCATTTCCTGAGCTCGCGGCTCACCGCTCACAGCTAACAGCTGGATCGCTAACCCTGGCGGCCTCTAACTTCTCGCCCGCCGTCTTCTTCTCCGCTCTGCTCAAGCAGCTTTATCTCGATCAGGCCTACGTCCCCAAACACATCTACCTTCCCGTCGACTTCCCCGACCGCGCGCTGCTCGCCGACGCTCTCCGCGAAAGGTCCGGCCACAAGATTGAGATCGCCGCACCGCAGCGCGGCGAAAAACGCTCGCTGGTCGACCTCGTCTGCCAGAACGCCAAGCAGTCCTATGACCAGCGCTTCCGCGTGCTGCAGCCCAGCATCAAGGCCATCCAGGAGGCGCTGCAGGACGCTCTCACGCTCCCCGAGGCGCCCCAGCGCATCGAGTGCTTCGACATCTCACACATCCAGGGTGCCGAGACCGTAGCCTCCATGGTCGTCTGGGAAAAGGGCGCAATGAAGAAGTCCGATTACCGCAAGTTCCAGATAAAGACCGTCGCGGGCGTCGATGACTTCGCCTCCATGCGCGAGATCGTGCTCCGCCGCTACTCCAAATTTGCCAACGGCGCCGCGCCCACTGGCAAAGACTCCACGCTTCCCTCGCTCATCCTCATCGACGGTGGCCTCGGCCAGCTCCACGCCGCCGCCTCCGCCCTCGAAGAGCTTGGCCTCACCACCCAGCCGCTGGCCTCCATCGCCAAGCGCGAAGAGATTATCTACGTCCATGGCCAGGAGGACGAACCCGTCGTCCTCGACCGCCGGTCTCCTGTTCTTCATCTAATCCAGAAGATCCGCGACGAGAGCCATCGCTTCGCCGTCACCTACCATCGCAAGCGCCGCGAGATGCGCGACCGCGTCAGCGAGCTCGACGAGATCCCCGGCGTCGGTCCCACCACTCGCCAACGGCTCCTGGCCCACTTCGGCAGCGTCCGCGCCCTCAAACAAGCCGCCGAGAAGAACCCCGACGCCCTCACCGCCGTCGTCAACAAATCCACCGCCGAAAAGATACGAAAGTACTTCGAACAGGCGGAACCAGGTGTCGGACCGCAAGATCCACTACAGATCGTTAGCTAAAAGGGGCGGATTCTTATGTCAAGAAATTTCTTGCAAAACTTTCTTAGTTACCCTACAGCCTCACCTTCGAGGAACTCTTCCTGTCCGATGGCCGTACCTTCCCTCTGACCCCTATGACTGCTCCGACCGTAGTTCGTCCTGCCGACCACATACTGCGCGCCGCCCTTCGTCTCGCACTGCTCTTCGCGGCCATCAAACTCCTGCTCCAGTTCGCGCTCACGCTCTGGACCACACACATCGGCTACGGCTACTTCCGCGACGAGTTCTACTACGTCGCCTGCGGCCATCACCTTGCCTGGGGCTTTGTCGATCACGGCCCCATCGTCGCGCTTCAAGCCCGGCTGGGCGAGATCCTCTTCGGCAGCTCCATCTTCGGCATCCGCGTGCTCTCCGCGCTCGCCGGAGCCCTCACCGTCTTCCTCACCGGCCTGCTCACCTGGGCGCTCGGTGGACACCGCCCCGCGCAGGCCCTCGCCATGATCGGCGTCCTCGTCGTGCCCGTCTACATCGGCATCGACGGCTTTCTCTCCATGAACTCCTGGGAGCCCGTCTTCTGGATGTTCTGCGCGCTTGCCCTTGTGCTGATCGTGAACGGCGCGTCCCAGCAGCTTTGGTGGATCCTCTTCGGTCTCTCCGCCGGCATCGGCCTGCTCAACAAACCCTCGATGGCCTTCTTCCTCGTGGCTGCAGGCATAGGCCTTCTGCTGACGTCTCAGCGCCGCATCCTCTTCACCCGCTGGGCCGCGCTTGGCATCGTTCTTCTCATCCTCATCACGCTTCCCTATCTTCACTGGCAGATTCACAACCACTGGCCCACCCTTGAGTTCTTCCATAACGGCAAAGTCCGTCACAAGAACGTCGCCCTCGGTCCGCTGCAGTTCTTCCTCGCGCAGGTCTCGCAGATGCACCCGGTCAATGCGCTGCTCTGGATTACCGGCCTCATCTCGCTTCTACGCGCACGCTCCATCCCTCGCGGACGCTGGCTCGGCATCACGTATCTGGCCTTCTTTGTCCTCATGTTCTTCCTGCACGCGAAGGATTACTATCTCGCACCCATCTACGGGTTCCTCTTCGCCGCCGGCGCCATCGCCTGGGAGCGCCGCTTCGCCGCAAGGCGAGCCGTGGCCCGCAATCGCATATACGCCTTCCCCATCTTCGAGAGCGTTCTCATCCTCACCACCCTCATCGTCCTTCCCATGGCCTCGCCCGTACTTCGCCCCGCAACGTGGGTGCATTACACGGAGGCACTCCATCTTCCGCATGACAACACCGAGACCTTCCGTACCGGTCCCCTCCCGCAGTTCTACGCCGACCGCTTCGGCTGGCGTCAGGAGGTCGACATCGTAACCAGGACCTTCAACTCGCTTACACCCGCGGACCAGCAGCGCGTCTGCATCTTCGGCGGCAACTACGGCGAAGCCGGAGCGATCGACTTCTTCAACCGCCGCGACCATCTTCACCTAGCTCCCGCTCTCAGTGGTCAGAACAGCTACTGGTCCTGGGGAACGCACGGCTGCGATCCGAACCTCGTCATCGCCGTCGTCGACGACACTCCGCAAGAGCTCGCCCGCAAGTACGAATCCGTCACCATCGTCGGTGTGCGGAACAACCCCTACGCCATGCCCTTCGAGCGCGGGAACATCTACCTCCTGCGCAACCGTCGTCCCTCCGCTCTCTTCAACTGGGCCGACGAGCGCTTCTACTTCTAGCCCGGCGCTCTGCTACCCTCGCAGCAAGTGCCCGCCAGCCCGCAAGCCTCCGCCGATCTGCCGCGCGTCCTCACCGCGAAGCACGCGATGTCGATCGTCGTCGGCATCATCATCGGCTCCGGAATCTTTCTCGTCCCGCGCGAGATGATGGCCGCCACCGGCCGCGTCACCGTCGTCTACGCCGTCTGGATCGTCGGCGGCCTGCTCTCGCTCTTCGGCGCGATGAGCTACGCGGAGATCGCCGCCATGCGCCCGCGCGTCGGCGGCGAATACGCCTTCCTGCGCGAGGCCTACGGCGACCTCATCGCCTTCCTCTACACCTGGACCTGGACCATCGTCGCCAAACCCGCCTCCATCGCCACTATCGCCGCCGGCCTCATGCGTGTGCTCGCCAACTTCGCCGCATTCGATTTCCTCAACCGCATCGCCTTCGGCCATCTACTCTGGGAGCAGCTCGCCGCCATCCTCGCCACCTGGATCATCACCGGCCTCAACATCGTCAGCACGCGCGAGTCGGCCAACGTGCAAACCGCGCTCACCTGGCTCAAGATCGTCCTCATCGTCGCCATCGCCGCCGTCTGCTTCGCCAGCCTGCAGCACGGCGCGCTGCACAATCTCGCCACAACCTATCTCGGCGCCCGCGGAGGCATCGCCGGCTTCATGACCGCGCTCGTCGCCGCGCTCTGGGCCTACGACGGCTGGTCCGACGTCTCGCAGATGGCCGGCGAGGTCCGCAACCCGCAGCGTTCGCTCCCGCTCGCGCTCATCGGCGGTGTCGCCATCGTCGGCGCTCTCTACATGCTCATGGAGACAGCCATCCAGTACGTGCTTCCCGCCGCCGCGATCGCCGCCACCGACCGCCCCGCAACCGACGCACTCCGCGCCATCGCCGGCAGCCCCGGCGCCGCCCTCGTCACCATCGGAATGGCCGTGAGCATCTGCGCAACCTTCATCGGCAGCTCGCTCTCCGGGGCGCGTGTCCCCTTCGCCGCCGCCAGCGACCGCCTCTTTCCGCGCTCACTCGCCGCTGTGCATCCGCGCTTCCACACACCCTGGACGAGCCTGGTGCTGCAGGCCGTGCTCAGCTCGCTTCTTCTGCTCGCCATCGGCAAATTCCAGGCGCTCTTCTCACTCGCCATCTTCTCGGAGTGGATGTTCTACGCGCTCACCGCCTCCACCGTCTTCGTCTTCCGTCATCGCGAGCCCGCCGCACAGCGCCCCTACAGCGTCAACGGCTACCCCATCACACCCGCGCTTTTCATCCTAGCCGCACTGGCGCTGGTCATCTTCAGCTTCGCGTCGGAGCCGCGCAACTCCTCGATCGGCGCACTCGTCATTCTCTGCGGCGTGCCCATCTATCTATGGATGCGCCGCCATCAGCGCGCCGCGCAGAACGCCTGACCACATGCCCTCGAAGAAGCCCAAGCTCGGACAAAACTTCCTCATCGACGAGGCCGCCTGTCTGCGCATCGCCGACGCCCTCGGAGATACACGCGAGCGCACTGTCGTCGAGATCGGCCCCGGCCACGGCGCCATCACAGACATCCTCGCCCAGCGCTGCCGCCACCTGCACTGCATCGAGTTCGACCCCGCCCTCGCGCGCGAGCTAAGCTTTCGCTTCCGCAACGACGCCCACGTCACCATCCACCACGCCGACATCCTGAAGACCGATCTCGCCGCGCTGAAACCGCCAGGTCAAGAGACACTCGACGTCATCGGCAATCTTCCCTACTACATCACCTCGGACATCCTCCTGCATCTCTTCGCCGCCGCTCGCGCCGGCACTCTTCATCGCGCCGTGCTGATGATGCAACGAGAGGTCGCCGATCGCGTCACCGCCCATCCCGGCACCCGCGACTACGGCGCGCTCTCCGCCGCCACCCAGATGCACGCAAGCGCAACCACTCTCTTCACCCTGCCGCCGAGTGCATTCTCCCCACCGCCCGAGGTCTACTCCAGCGTCGTGCGTCTCGACTTCGCTCCGCGCTTCGACGAGCTCCGCGTCGACCCCGCCGGCTTCAACAGCTTTCTGCGCGCGGGCTTCGCGCAGAAGCGCAAGACGCTCCAGAACAACTTGCGCACCGCCGGCTTCCAGCCTGCTCAGATTCACACTGCATGGCCCGCATCTCTTCCTCAGCAGATTCGCGCCGAGGCCGTCTCGCTCGACGACATGGCCTCGCTCTATCGCGCGCTCACATCCGCGTCCCGCACCGGAACCGCGAAGCCCGCGTCCTGAAGCAGCCGCGCCGCCTCGCGCCGCACGCGGTCGATCACATGTTCATCCGCCACAAGCGACTGCAGCACCGGCGCAATGTTTTCAAGCTCAATCATCGTTCCGCCGTGGGCCGCGTTCACCAGTGTCTCCATCTCCGCGTCCAGCGCCAGCCGGTCATACCGATGCTCATGCTCCAGCCGCTCCCCCTCCTGCATCGTCGCCGCAATCTGCTGAAACGCGGTCGCCGTGTCCATCAGCCCGTTATCGTCCGCGTAATCGAACGTGCACTCCGCCGCGCCACCCGGCAGCTCATACCGGATCGTCTTCTCTCCCGTCTTCACCACATTCTTTAACTTGGTTCCGCAGCGGTCGCTCTTCACCGCACGCTCGCCGCGATGCAGTCGCGCCATCGTCGCCGCACTCACCGTCACCGGCCGCGGCGCCGAATCCGTCTCGCTCGCTTCGGTGTACGTTCCTGCACCGCTCGCATCCAGCTTCACACTCCACGCGTGGGCCGCGGTATCGTTCGGCTTCACGGAAAATGTTACCGGGCTCCCGTGCTGGTGCGGCGTCTCGTACGCGAACGCCGCCACCGTAAACGCCGCGAACAGCAGCATCGTGGCGCCGCACGCCCGACGAAACGACGCCCCGCGCTTCACCGCCGCAACGCCTCCGCGGTCTGCGCATGGTGGATGTGGCAGATCGCAATCGCCAGAGCGTCCGCCGCATCCGCGGGCTCCGGTGCCGCGTCCAGATCCAGCAGCCGCGCCACCATAAACTGCACCTGCTCCTTCGCTGCCAGCCCATAGCCAACAACAGCGCTTTTGATCGAGAGCGGCGCATACTCGGCAACCGGCAGCCCGCAGTTGGCCGCCGCCAGCATCGCTACGCCGCGCACCTGCCCCAGCTTCAGCGCGCTCTTTGCGTTCGCCGCGAAGAAGACCTCTTCAATCGCGACAACCTCCGGCTGCCACATCTCCAGCAGCGCCGTCAGCTCCGCATACACCATCGCCAGCCGTGCCGGCGCACGGTCCTTACGATTCAGTCTCACCGCCCCCGCGCACAGTGGGCGCAGCCGCGGCGTGCGTGCCGAGGTGTCGACCTCCACCACCCCGTAGCCCGTAAACTCGGTCCCGCAATCGATGCCGAAGACTCGCATGCGCGTCCAGTCTACCCTTCCGCGGCTCCGTCGGCGCAAACCGAGCATCATACCCGTTACAATCGAGCCGACAGCGCTCTGATCCGCGAGACAAAGGCCACCCGCATTGATGTTTGCACCACAGACAGCAGTCCTCGGCACGCTCCTGCTGACCGCCCTCGCTCCGGGGCTCGCGCGCGGGCAGACCGCATCCACTTCTCCAGCGCCCGCGACCCGGCAAACTCCGGAACCCCAGTCCTTTCCCGTAGCCCAGCCCGCGGCCCAGCCCGCAGCACCCGCCAAACCGCGCAACTACCTCGCGCTTCTTCCCGCGCCGCCCTTCAACCGCACCACCATCGTCATCGATCCGGCACACGGCGGCGCCGACAACGGCTCGCGCATCAGCGACAGCACAGTCGAAAAAAATGTCACGCTCGCGCTGGCCTTCCACCTGCGCTCTCTGCTCACCGCCCGCGGCTTCAACGTGGTGATGACGCGCGACAATGATGACGCCAACGAAAAGGCTCCGCCGTTCGCTCCGCTCACCCTCGACGACCGCGCCGGCATTGCCAACCACGAGCGCGCCGGCGCCTGTCTGCTGCTTCACGCCACCGCCGCCGGCAGCGGCGTCCATCTCTACACCTCCGAGCTCGCGCCGTCCTCGGGCGAGACCGCCGCAGGCCCGTGGCTCACCGCGCAGGCCGCATGGGTGCCGCAGAGCCAACATCTCGCCGCACGTCTTGTGGAGGCGCTCACACGCTCCCGCATTCCTGTCGTCAACGGAGCCGCCTCCGTGCGCCCGCTCGACTCCCTCACCTGTCCCGCTCTCGTGCTCGAGCTCGCGCCCCACACCGACGACCCTGACAGCATCAACGACGACGGCTACCAGCAACGCGTCGCCGAAGCCGTCGCCGGCGCGCTCGTCTTCTGGAAGAACACCGCGCAACCCCCGCCGCATCTCGCTCCCGGCGAGCCAAACGCAACCGCGAAGAGTCAGCCATGAGCATCTTCGCCCGCCGCGTCGTCTTCTGGGTCCTCGTCGCCTGCATCGTGGCCGCGGGCATCATGCTCTTCGCGCACCATGAGAGGCGTCGCGGCCGCGTCGAACGGCTGGCAGACTCCATGCCCATCGACGCGCCCTACACCGACGCCGAGCCCGTCACACTCGATCTCGTCAACGACGCCAACGGCACCGTCACCGCCGCCACACGCCAGATCGCGCTGCCCACCGACTCCACCGCGCGCGCCCGCGCTCTGCTCGATCACCTCATCGCCGAGTACGCGCTGCCCGGCTCCCCGCATCCGCTCCAGCCTGTCGTCCCCGTCAATGAGGTCTTTCTTCTTCCGCTGCCCGTCGTCGGCCACGCCGTCACCGAGGGAGCCCAGACCGCCGACGGCCATAGCGCCACCACCCTCGTCGCTTCCAGCAATCCCAACGACCCCAACGCGGTCCAGCCGCACACCCCCGGCGGCGAGCTCGCCGTCATCGATCTCCGCGGCAGCTTCGTCAACCAGCCTCCCTCCGGCGTCGAGGTCGAAACCCTCACCCTGCTCTCCATGATCGGCACCCTCCACGCCAACCTTCCGCAGATCGAGCAGGTCCGTTTCCTCGTCGACGGCCAGTCGCGCGAGACCCTCGCCGGCCACGCCGACCTCCTCCGCACCTACCCCTCCCGCGATACCACCACGCCCGGCGCGCAGACGGACCTGCGATGAGCTCGCGCACTCCGGTTCTCGGCGTCTTCGACTCCGGCTTCGGCGGCCTCACCGTCCTTTCCGCGCTGCTCCAGACCGTCCCCAGCGCGCACTTCATCTATGTCGGCGACACCGCGCGTCTTCCCTACGGCGCCAAGTCCGCCGCCACCGTCGCACGCTACGCGGTCGAAAGCGCCCGCTTCCTCGAGCAGCGCGGCGCCGATCTTCTCGTCATCGCCTGCAACACCGCAACCGCGCTCGCGCTCCAGGAGATCCGCTCTGCCGTCCGCGTTCCCGTCGTCGGCGTCATCGAGCCCGGAGCCCGCGCCGCCGCAGCCGCCATGCAATCTCCCACCAATCAGCCCTCCGCAAGCACGCCCGAGGCAGAAATCCTCGTTCTTGCCACCGCCGCCACCGTGCAGTCGCACGCCTACCAACACACCTGCGCCGCGCTCGGCCTCAACGCCACCGAAGAGGCCTGCCCCCTTCTCGTCCCGCTCGTCGAAGAGGGCTGGACCGATCATCCGGTCACCCGCAAGGTCCTCGACATCTATCTGCGTGAGGCGCTCGCCAACTGCTCGCCGCGCGCCGTCCTGCTTGGCTGCACGCACTATCCGCTCATCGCCTCGGCCATCGAGCGCACCCTGCGCAACCTCGGGTCATCCGCCATCGTCATCGACTCCGCGCAGGCAACCGCATCCGCCGTCGCCGAACAGCTCGCAGTCGACACGCTCCCCAACCAACCACCACCGATTCCCACCTTCGAGTGCTTCGCCACCGACTCCGTCGAAAAGTTTCAGCGTCTCGGCAGCCTCTTTCTCGGCCAACCCATCCCCGCCGTGCATCTCCTCGACCTCGGCGGCTAGAGCCGTTTTCCTGAAGGTCTTCAGAAAGTGAAGACCGCTCATGCCGTTTTCTCTCAAGGAAAACGGCCTTCACAGACGTTGAGCAGCGCCCGGTATCAGCAAACGGCTCTAGACTCCTCTTTACTGTCTACTGTCTAATCTCTACTGTCTCCCCATGCACTATCTCCTCAAATCCGAACCCACTGCCTACTCCTTCGACGACCTCCTGCGCGACGGCGAGACCACCTGGGACGGCATCAAGAATCCGCAAGCGCTCATCAATCTCCGCAACATGAAGCCCGGCGAGCAGTGCATCTTCTATCACTCCAACGTCGGCAAGGCTGCCGTCGGTACAACGAAAGTCGTCTCCGTCAAGCTCGACGCCGACGGCAGGACACCCCTCGTCCGCCTCAAGGCCGGCCCGCGCCTCAAGCGCGAAAAGACACTCGCCGAGATGCGTGACGCGCCTGTATTCAAAGACTCGCTTCTCTTCCGGCAGTTCCGTCTCTCCGTGGTTCCGCTCACCGACGCGCAGTTCGACTGGCTTGTCCACGGCTGAGGCGGCGCCAGCACCCATCCCTCGCACACCGCCCACGCGCTGCCGCTCGCGTGCATCCAACGCTTCCGAAGTTGAATATCTCGGCCCCCAAGGACATCCCATGTCACGTCTCCGTCTCGCTCTTTCGGCTCTCGCTCCTCTTTTCCTGATCGCAGGCTGCAGCGGCAGCAGTAACTCGACCACAACTCCGCCAGCCTCCAAAGACCTCAGCTTGTCCGCCTCCTCGCTCGCCTTCAACAGCGTCAACGTCGGCCAGACCAGCGCTGCGCAGACCGTCACCCTCTCCAACATCGGCGGCCTCGCCGTCAGCATCTCCGCCATCACCCTCAGCGACACCACCGACTACACGCTCTCGGACCCCTGCGGCTCCTCACTCCCGGCCTCCTTCAACTGCTCCCTCACCATCACCTTCAAGCCGCAGTCCGTCGCCACCAGCCTTCCCGCGACCGTCACCATCACCAGCAACGCGACTGAGTCGCCCGAGACCATCTCCCTCAGCGGCGCCGGTACCAGCGGCGGCGGCTCCACAGTGTCCTACCACATGTACGTCCTGCCCGATCCCGGCACCGGCTCCGGCTCCGCCTTCCTGCCCGCCATGCAGGCTTTAATTCAGAACGCGCAGAAGTCCATCGACATGACCATGTACGAGCTCGAAGACTCCAGCTTCACCGGCTGGCTCACCGCCGCCTGCGCCCGCGGTGTCACCGTCCGCGTCATCATGGACCAGGGCGAGCTCTCGAGCAGCGGCAATAAGAGCACCTTCAACACCCTCAACAGCTCCGGCTCTCACTGCTCGGCCGCCGCCTCCAATCCAGCCTTCACCAACACCCACCAGAAGACCATGACCGTTGATGGAACCACCACCGTCATCATGTCCCTCAATCTGCAGTCGCAGTACTACTCCACCACCCGCGACTTCGCGATGGTCGAAAACGATCCCGCCGACGTCGCCGCCATAGAGGCCACCTTCAACCAGGACTACGCCGCCGGCAACAGCGGCCCCAGCGACTTTTCCTACCAGCCCGGCTCCGGCGACGATCTCATCTGGTCCCCCACCACCGCCAAGGCCGACATGCTCAGCATCATCCAGAACGCCAAGTCGACGCTGCTCATCGAAAACGAGGAGCTCGCCTCCAGTGCCAGCTACATCATCAGCGCGCTCACCACCGCCTGCCAGAGCGGCGTCAAGGTCAACCTCGCCATGGTCGATGAGAGCGACTACGAGCCCAACTTCACCACCCTCACCAACGCCGGCTGCGGCGTCCACACCGTCGCCGACACCACCACCGGCTTCTACATCCATGCCAAGGCCGTCGTCGCCGACTACGGTCTCTCCACCCAGCAGGTTTACATGGGCTCCATCAACTACTCCAACGCCTCCATGACCCAGAACCGCGAGCTCGGCATGTACGTCACCGACCAGCCCAGCATCGACCTCATCGAGAGCGTCATGTCCAGCGACTACGCCAACGCCACACCCTGGCCCACCGTTCCATAACGGTCTCATTCCTAAAACTGCTATCCTTAGCTCCGTCCGGGTCCATCAGGGAGCGCGCAACAAAATGATCGACATGAAGGGTCAGGTCGCCGTCGTCTTCGGTGTCGCCAACAAGCGCAGCATCGCCTACTCCATCGCCGAGGCACTCGCCAACGCCGGCGCCACCCTCGTGCTCGGCTACCAGAGCGAGCGGCTAAAAAAAAGCTCGGAAGAACTGCTCGAATCGCTCGGGCAATCCGGCCGCGGCCGCCTCGTCCAGTGCGACGTCTCGCGCGACGAGGAGATCGACACTGCCTTCGCGCAGATCCGCGAGGCCTTCCCCGTCCTCCACACCGTCGTCCACTCCATCGGCTTCGCGCCCAACATCAAGAACCCCGTCCTCGACACCACCCGCCAGGACTTCGCCGTCGCCAACGACATCAGCGTCTACTCGCTCATCGCCCTCGCCCGCGCCGCCGTCCCGCTCATGGCGGAGGGCAGCTCGCTGCTCACGCTCACCTACTACGGCTCGGAGGAGGTCTTTCCCAACTACAACATCATGGGAGTCTGTAAAGCGGCACTTGAAGCCACCGTCCGCTACCTCGCCGCCGAGCTCGGCCCCAGACACATCCGCGTCAACGCCGTCTCCGCCGGTCCCATCTCCACCCTCGCCGCTCGCGGCATCGGCGACTTCAACACCATCCTTGATACGGTCACCCACCGCGCCCCGCTGCATCGCAACATCGAGCAGTCCGAGGTAGCCAACGCCGCCCTCTTCCTTTCGAGCAAACTCGCCAGCGGCATCACCGGCGAGATCACCTTCGTCGACTGCGGCTTCAACATCACCGGCATCTAGGATCGGCTCACCACAACCCTGTCATCTCGAGCGAAGCGAAGGAACCCCGCATTTCGCCTCCCGCACACCATGATGCGGGTGAGACAAACAAATCCATCACGAGGCACCCATGACCATCGCTGAAATCCTCCTTCTCGACTTCGACAACGAGATCGCCAACAACCGCCGCACCCTCGAGCGCATCCCCGACGACAAGGGCGACTGGGTGCCGCACACCAAGTCGATGCCCTTCGGCCGCCTCGCCATGCACTGCGCCACCATCCCGCTCTTCGGCTACTACCTGCTCGAAGACGACGGCATGGACCTCGCCGCGCCCAAGCGCCCGCACGCCTCACTCGTCTTCACCACCACCGCCAACGCCCTCCAGCAGCTTGACGATTCCGCCGCCAAATGCCGCGCCGTGCTCGTCGCCGCCTCCGACGAGCACCTCGCCGCCAACTGGAAGTTCACCTGGGGCGAGCAGACCATCTTCAACGGCCCCCGCGCCCTGGCCTTCCGCTCCATGTTCTTCGACCACATGATCCACCACGTCGCCCAGCTCGGCGTCTACCTCCGCCTCAACGACATCGCCGTCCCCGGCCTCTACGGCCCCTCCGCCGACGAGCAGTGGTCCCCCAAATAATTTGCTCTGCTTCTGTTCCTCCGGACTTTACTTCTGTTCCTCCGGATGAGCAGCGGCCTTCAGGCCGCTGACCCGCTTCTAGGTAGCCCGAGGCTTTAGCCTCGGGTCTCTCAATGGGCATAGGAGCAAAAACGGGCTTTAGCCCCTCGGGGGCATCCCTACTTCACCGCCCACGCACACAGCAGCGGATACTGCACCATCAGCGTCGTTTCATCCTCAGCTTCCACCTTCATCTGGGCGGCCAGCTCCTCCACCTCGCTCACCGTGGCGACGCCCGCGCGCTCCATCGCCGGCCCAGCCTCCGCGAAGGTCAGCTCCCACAACCGCTTCTCTGCTCCGCGCATGTAAACCGGCGTATCGAAGCTGACCTCCGGCCTCTCGAAACCCGCCTCCATCATTCGTAGCTGCAGCTTCAGGCCGGAGTCATAATCCACCCCGATGCTCCTGCCCAGAGCATGCGCAACTTCGATCGAACGCGTCCACGAACGCGACGGCGGCATACTGAACGTGCCCGACAAATACAGATCGCTGCACACAAACACGCCACCCGGCTTCAGCAGCCGGTAGAACTCCCGAACCGCATCCTGCGGCCGGTTGAGATGGCACAGCAGCAGCCGCGTGTGCACCAGGTCGAAGCTCTCCGCAGGCAGCCCCGTGTCGTACACACTGGCCTCGATGAACTCCACCGCCGGCAGCCCCTCGCACGACGCCCACGTCGCCCGCGCCACCGCGAGCTGGTCCGGGCTTACATCCGCCGCCACCACCGAGCCGGTCTCACCCACCTGTCCCGCGATCCAGCACGTCACCGTGCCCACGCCGCACGCCATATCCAGCACGCGCATGCCCGGCTTCAATCCCGCCTCCAGCAGCATGCGCCGCGTCGAAGCGCCATAAACCTTGTCCAGCAGGCGCAGTCTCTCTGCCCCGCTGCCCCCCGTCTTCAGGACGTAATCGTCCCCTACAGTTGTCTGTGGTATCGCCGCCATCTGAGTGCCACTCTCACATCGGAAATGTATTGCGCGTGCGTTGGGTCGGCCCAGAAGCTCGCCCAACCTTATCACGTTTCCACAGCCACTCTTGACTCCGCAGATATAATAAAGACAGGAACATCTTCACCCGGCCCAGCGCCGGGTTTTCCTTTTCCTGCTCCTTCTAAACTTCATGCCCTGAATACTTTGCGATCTAACCCTCGCAAAAATCAGGACTTTCGGATCGTGTGCACATCAAGTCCGGACCTAAGTCTCATCCTCTGAAGACTTTGTGCAAAAAGCAGGGGGAGGGGGGATCCCATGCAGTATCCTTCTCCCGCCATGAAGATTCAGCTTCTCGCCGCGCTCGCCCTGCTTCCCCTCACCCTCCCCGCCCAGGTCCCGCAGCCCGAAAAAACAATCGTCCTGCACGCCGCGCACCTGCTCGATGTCGCCGCCGGCCAGCTCATCTCGCCCGGCGAGGTCCTGGTGACCGGCAACAAGATCGCGGAGGTCGGCGAACACGTCACCCACCCGGCAAACGCGACCGTCATCGACCTCGGCGATACCACGCTGATGCCCGGCCTCATCGACGCCCACACCCATCTCTTCCTTCACCCCGGCAACGAGGGCCTGCAGACCGTCGAAGAGTCCGTCCCACAGCGCACCCTGCAGGCCGCCGCCAACGCCAGGGCCGATCTCATGGCCGGCTTCACCGCCGAGCGCGACATGGGCACCGAGGGCGCCAAATGCGCCGACGTCGCCGTCCGCAATGCCATCAACTCCGGCCTCATCCCCGGCCCCCGTATGCGCGTCTCCTGCAACGCCATCGATATCCTCGGCGGCCACGAGGATGCCATCGGCTTCAACCCCGCGCAGCACGTGCTCTCCAACGCCGACTACGCCAACACCGCCGACCAGATCGTCGCCACCATGCGCGAGCAGCGCAAGGAAGGCGCCGACTTCACCAAGATCTACCAGACCGGCCGCGACCGCCTCGAGAACGGCGTCTTCACCACGCCCTTCCAGTTCACCGAAGCCCAGCTCGCCGCCGCCGTTACCGAGGCCCACCGCACCGGCAGCTTCGTTGGCGTCCACTGCACCGGCGAACCCGGCGCCCTCTACGCCGCAGAGGCCGGCGTCGCCTCCATCGACCACGCGCTCAACCTCTCGCCCGCGACCATGAAGCTGATGCACGACAAGCAGATCTATGCCGTGCCCACCTTCACCGTCTTCGAGTACTTCGCCGACCACGCGCCCAACCCTGCAGTAGCCCAGCGCGAGCGCGACATGCTCGCGTATCATGCCGCGCAGTTCAAGGTGCAGATGGCCGCCGGCGTCCCCTTCGTCGTCGGCTCCGACGTCGGCCCGTTTCCTCATGGCACGCAAGCCCGCGAGTACGTGCTCATGGCAAAGTACGGGATGCCCCCTGCCGACGTCCTCCGCTCCGCCCTCATCAACGGCGCAAAATTGTTCGAGTGGTCCAACGACATCGGTCAGCTGAAGCCCGGCTTCTTCGCCGACATCATCGCCGTCCCCGGCGACCCGCTCACCGACATCTCCTCCGTAACGCGCGTTGAATTCGTCATGAAAAATGGCGAGATCGTTCGGAGCAAATAAAACCCCTGCGATCTTAGCTCTCTTTGACTACATCCTTCGCCTTCTTGTCCTCGCGAATCCCCGCGAACCTCGCGTGCCGCAGGTGCGTATCGCCCGTCCATTCGACGAACTCCACCTGCACCACCAGCCCCGGCTTCGCCCAAACGCACCTCTTCATCTTCTCCGACGTCATCCCCTCGCCACCCCAGCGCGAGCGGCTATTCTCCTGCGGAAGATTCGCAAACGGACACGCCGGAGTCACGAGCTTTCGAATGCGCGTGAAGATCTTCTCGCGGCTCTCCGCCGTAAATCCCGCGCGAAGGCTCACAACATAAAGTAAGTCCTTGCCGCGATAGAAGCCGACGAGCAACGCCTCGATACCGTGCGTCCCGGGGATATAACCTCCGGCCACAAACTCCTGCCCCTGATTGATACGGTGCTTCACCCAGGCGCCGCTTCGTTCACCGGGCTCGTATACGCCCTCCTTGCGCTTCCCGATCAGGCCTTCCAGTCTGCGCTCACGCACCTGCCGCAGCATCGCGGCGGCACTGCCCTCGCTGAACTCACTGATGAGCACCTGCGGCGCTCTGCCCTCCACCTCTCGTTTGAGGATCCTCTTACGCTCCATCAACGGAAGCTGCAAAAGGCTGCGCCCGCGCAGTCGAAGGATGTCGAAGGCCACATACCGCACCCGGTCGGCGGCGCTGCGAAAGCTCTGCAGCAGACTGAACTGCGGCCTTTCCTGCTCATCCAGCGCAACAAGTTCTCCATCGAGCACCGTGTCGGCGGGCAGAAAGCTCAATGCATCCGCTATATAGAAGAACTTGCGATTCAGGCTGTTCTGATTGCGCGACCACAGCACGACGCCGCCCTCCTTTGGCTGCGACGCGATGATGCGAAAGCCATCAAACTTGATCTCGAAGATCCACTCCGGTCCGCGCGGCAGACTCCGGACGGTCTCGCACAGCATCGGCGAAATGAAATCCGCAAAGGAAGAAGTGGTTGCCCTCGGCCGGCGTCTCACGCTCGAAGCGGCAGGAGTCATAACCGTTGAGATGCGATCTCTCGTCAAGCGCATCTCTCGATCACCCGATCAACCGGTCTTCTCGCTCAACTCCAACCACCGTTGCAGCAACCGGTCATGCTCTTCCTGTGCTATCTCCAGCTCCGCCAGTACAGTCGTCAAGGCCTCTGCGTCGACTGCAACCGCAGGATCCTCTACACGCGCCCGCGCACGTTCCACGCGGTCGTCCGCCGCATGAATCTGGGCCTCTATTCCGTCATACTCGCGCTGCTCCATGTAGGAGAGCTTCTTGCGAGAAGCCGCCGTTGCAACTGCGCCGGAGGCATCGCCGATTCGCGTTGGCCGTGCATCTCGCTCCTCCTCCGCAGTGCTGGCGCGCCACTCCTCCCATTGCCCGTAACTTGCAAACAAGGCAGCGCGTCCGCGCCCATCCAGCCCGAGCACCGAGTCCGTAACCCGATCGAGCAGGTAGCGGTCATGCGTCACCAGCACCAGTGCTCCCGCAAAACCGCGCAACGCCTCTTCGAGGATCTCCAGCGTGGGAATGTCAAGATCGTTGGTCGGCTCATCGAGTATCAGCACATCCGCCGGCTGGAGCATCAGCCGGGCCAGCAGCACGCGCGCCCGTTCTCCGCCGCTCAACCGCTCCACCGGCTGGTTCAGTTGATCTCCTGTGAACAGAAACTTTGCTGCATACCCCGCAATGTGCATCACCCGCCCCTGATACACGACCGAATCCGAATCCGCGGCAAGTGTACGCCGAAGGGTAAGTGCTGGGTCGAGCTCGCGCTGCTGACTGAAATACACGATGCGCAAGGCATGCGCGCGCCGAACGCGGCCCGATTTCACGGGCAGCTCTCCGGTCATCGCGCGAAGGAGCGTGGTCTTTCCGGAGCCGTTCGGGCCCACCACGCCAAGCTTCGTCCCATTGACCAACACGAAGCTTAGGTCGTGCACAATCTCCCGGCCGCCGATCGCAATCGTCACCTTCTCCATCTCAAGCAGCCGCTTGGTCTGGCGCTCTGTAGCGTCGAAGCTCAGCTCCGCTGTCGATGTCTGCAGCCGCGCGTCCATGTCGGCGAGCCTCCCGATCAACGCCTGCGCATTGTCAATCCGCGCCTTGGCTTTGGTCGCACGCGCCTTCGGCCCCCGGCGAAGCCACTCGACTTCCGTGCGAACACGATTGCGCAACCCCTCCTGCGCGCGTTCCTGCGACTCCCGGTAGGACTCTCTCATCTCCAAAAACTTCGAGTAGCTTCCACGCACCCGGAAGAGGCCCTCGCTGTACACCCGGTTCAGCTCCATCACGTCGCTCGCAACATCTTCCAGAAAGTACCTGTCGTGGGTCACCACAACCAGTGCAAAGTTCGGCGCGCGCAGCGTCTCCTCCAGCCATTCGATTCCGTCGATGTCGAGGTGATTTGTAGGCTCATCCAGCAGCAGAACATCGGGCCGCAAGACCACGGCCTCGACCAGAGCGAGCCGCTTGCGCCAACCTCCACTGAGGTCCGCAGCCGCCGATGCAAACCCGGCAGCATCCGTCTTGTCTTCATCCGTGAAGCCCGCGCGTCCGAGCGTCTCGCGCAGACGCTGCTCTCGCTCTTCTTGCGGAACCGCGGCGCGCTCCATGGCCGCTTCCATCACTCCGCGCACCGTCATGCCCGGCGCGAATCGTGATTCCTGCCGAACATAGCTCACTCTCGCCCGCTTGCGCAGCGCAATCTCGCCGCTGTCCGGCTCCTGCTCTCCGGCGAGCAACGCCAACAGCGTCGACTTGCCTGCTCCGTTGGGTCCGATCAGCCCAATGCGGTCTCCTTCGTTCACCGCAAACGACACGTTCTCAAACAAAGGCGCAGCGCCGAAGCGTTTCGAAATGGACTGCGCAGTGAGAAGCGGCGCCATGCTTTCAGTCTACGTGGCTCCGCGCCTACTGCCCGGTCTGGTAGCGAATCGCGCTGAGCGACCCCTGATAGGCATAGCGCGCATTCGTCAGCTCAATCTCCGCCTGCGTCTGAAGCAGCTGAGCCTGACTAAGCTCCACAATCGACGACAACCCGAGCCGGTAGCGTGTCTGCGCCAGAGAAAGCGCCGAGTTTGCCTGATCGACCAATTGCTGCGCGACAGCGATGCGATTGAAGTTATCTTGAGCCTGCAGAACGGTGGTCGTCACATCGCGCGTGATCGTGTCCCGGAGTTGCTGCACCTGCGCATCCGCGGCGCCGGCTCGAAGCTTTGCCTCCTGCTCCCTCGCCGAAAACAGAAACCCATTGAAGAGAGGAATACTCACGTTCAGGCCCACGGCTCCATACGGCCCGTTCGGAATCTCGCTCGCTCGCCAGGGAGCATCGCCCGTCGCTCCCAGTGCGGTAACGGTGGGCATCGAGAGATCGCGCTCGGCGGTCGCGAAATGATGTGCTGCGTCGGCCTGCTGCTGAAGGCTGGCGAGGTCCGGCCGCTGCGCAAACGCCTGCTTCACAAGCGGTGCCGCATCTAAAGGAGCGGGTGCAGGGGCTGCGGGAGTCTGATCCACGAGCCGATCGATCGTTCCCGAATCGTCGCCAAGCAACGCCGCCAGATCCGCCTGCGCACTCGCGCTCTCATTGCGAGCGTCAAGCAGCAAAAGCTGTGCCTGCGCCAGCGCGGCATTCGCAAAGCTCACATCGAGCGTTGAACGCAGTCGAGCCCTTGCCAGCGCTCCTACCTGATTGGCCGTCGCCTGTCGCGCGTTGACCGTCTGGGTTGCGACCTGGATCAGCGCCTGCGCTCCAAGCGCGCGATAGAAGGCATCATCCGTGGCGAACACGATGTCGTCACGCGTCGCCGTCAGCGTACTCTGCGCCGCCTCCGCGTTCAGATGGGCGGAGGTGACAAGATTGCGCGTGCGTCCAAAGTCCGTGATGAGTTGGTTGAGGGTGACGCCGGCAGCCGCGCGCTGATAAAGCGCTGGATTGTTCAGCGCCCCCGCTGTGATCCGGCTGCCATTGTCGGCGCCCACCGCCGTAACCACTCCGCCGATCGTCGGAAGTTCGGCCGCGCGCCGCTCGCGAGTCACCTGGCCCTCCGCCAGTGCAAGCAGGCGAGCGATGCTGACCCGCGGATTGTGCGCGAGCGCGGTCTGCTCAGCCTGCGTGATCGTCAGCGTTGGCGCGTTGGCCGGAATGACCGGCGCCGTAAGACTGTTGGGTAGCTGCCGGATCTGCGCTGGCGCAGTCGCCGGCGTCTGGGTGCTGGGCGCGCTGATGCCCGGAGCCAGTGGAACGACCGGCACTGTCGGAGCCGCCGGCAGCGGTGCATTCGGTGGGGCAGGTGGCGTTCCGTTGTTGGTCGTAACCGGCGTAGACGTCTGCGCCTGCACAGTCAGCGCGGCGATCAGCGTGAATCCAAGCAGGGAAAGAGTTCGCATCATGCGGCCTCCACCGGAGCAGTCGCCGGCGGCTCCTGCTCTTCCTTGCGATGCACCCACAGGTACGCCGCGGGGACAACGAAGACCGTCACGATCACCGAGACCGTCAGCCCACCGATGATGGCGCGCGCCAGCGGAGCATACTGTTCGCTGCCCGCTTCGAGCGCCAGCGCCATCGGCACCATGCCGATAATCGTTGCAAGCGATGTCATCAGTACCGGCCGCAGACGCACACGGCATGCCATCGCAACGGCCTCGCGTATCGCCATGCCTTCGTTTCGCAGCGCGCGTGTGAACTCTACAATCAGAATCGAATTCGAGACCACGATTCCGGTCATCATGATGACCCCCATCAGGGACATCACATTCAACGTTGTTCCCGTGATCCAGAGAAAGAGAATCACACCCGTAATGCCGGGAGGAACTGCAAGCAAAATGATCAGCGGATCAATGAATGAGGAGAACTGCGCCATCAGGATCAGGTACACCAGGATGATGGAGAGAATGAGTCCGAGGCCGAAACTGATAAACGACCTCTTCATCCCTTGGACCGATCCTCGCACCGCGACGGTGAGATTTGGGGGCACCTTCGTCTGGGCAATCACCTTTTGCACGCGCGTGGCGAGCGCGCCAAGGTCCTTGCCCGCCGGCGAAACATAGATGTCGATCACGCGCCGTAGTTGGTAGTGGTCTACTTCGGTAGGCGTATTGATCGGCGTTATTTTGGTGACAGAACCGAGGGTCGTCACGCCCTTCCCGTCGGCCGCGTGCAGCGGAATCTGCTCCAGATCGCTGAGAGACTGCACCTGCTGTTCCGGATACTGCACAGCAAGAACATAGCTGTTGCCGCTCTTGGGATCGTCCCAGTAGCTGGGCGCGATCATGCTGTTGGAGTTGAGCGAGGTAATGACATTGTCTACCACCTCTTGCGACGTAAGGCCCAGCCGCCCGGCCATCTCGCGATTTACGTCTATGCGCAGACCCGGATAGTCCATGTCCTGCGGTGTAAGGACGTCGCCCACCCCGGGCAGCTTGCGGATCTTATCTGAAAGTGTCTTCGCCACGGCGGCGGCCTCGTTGAGATTACTTCCCCCCACCTGAATGTCAATCGGTGCAGGCAAGCCGAGATTCACCACGGCATCGACGAGACCGCCTGTCTGGAAGTAGGTGCTCAGCTCGGGAAGATCATCGCGCAGCTTCGACCGCACCGCCGCCATATACGCGAAGCTGCTCTTGTGATGACCCTCCTTCAGACTTACCTGCACAAACGCCGTGTGCTGGCCCGAGTTGCTGGAGTAGATCGCCGAGAAGCCGGGCGCAGTGCCGATGTTAGAAACAATCATATTGAGGTCACGGGGCGGCACGACCTCGCGAATGTCCTGTTCGACGCGAGCGACATACTTGTCGGTGAGTTGAATGCGGGTCCCGCTGGGCGCCTTCACACTGATGACGAACTGGCCCGGATCGGTCCGGGGAAAGAACGAAAGGCCAAGCAGCGGATAGAGCGCAAATGAAAAGAGGAAGATGCCCAGGACGCCAAGCGTCGTTGCGACCGGGCGCAGCAGCGTCTTGCCCACCGTGCGGTCGTAATGCATCAAAGATCGGTCGTAGCTGCGATTAAACCAGCGAATGAAGCGCTGAAACGGATTGCCGCCTGGACGATGTCCCGCTTCATTATGCGCATTCTTGATGAACTTCGCGCAGAACAAAGGAACCACAGTGAATGCGACAAAGAACGACGCAAAGAGAGAGAGCACGACAGAAAGAGCCAGTGCCGTGAAGAGAAAGCGGCTGACGCCGTAGAGGAAGACAACCGGAAAGAAGACGATGGCCGTGGTGAATGTTGCAGCCAGTACCGGCAACTCCACCTCACGGGCTCCTATCTCTGCAGCCTCTTCCGCGGACTTTCCCATCTCCATGTGGCGGAAGATATTCTCCAGCACCACGACCGAGTTATCGATTAGCCGCGAAAAGGCCAGCGCCAGGCCGCCCAACACCATGGAATTGATCGTCCCACCCATGAGATTCAGCACGAGAAACGCAGCCAGCGCGGAGAGCGGAATCGACAGCATCACCGCGACGGTTGCGCGCATGCTGCCGAGAAAGATCAGAATCATCACCCCGGTGAGGACAAGGCCGATGCCACCCTCGCGGCCCAGATTGCGGATCGCGGTCTTAACGAAGACCGACTGATCGAAGACGACGGTGGCGATGAGCGACTTCGGCACATCCAGCAGATGCTTCAGCGCACCGCGAATCCCGTTGACGACGGCAATGGTGTTGGAGCCGCCGCCCTGCTTCAGAATGGGGAGATAGACGGAGTGCTGGCCGTCCACGCGCACAATGTTGGTCTGAATGGCCGAGGCATCCTCGGCGTGCCCAATATCCGAGACAAGCAGTTGGCCGTTGCCGACCGTGCGCAACGGAAGGTCGTTGATCTGTGCGGCCGTGGGAAATTGCGAGTTTGTGTAGATGTTGTAGTCGAGCGGTCCAATGCGCACATCGCCCGAAGGCAGGATGTCATTCGCATGGTTTATCGAGCGCACCACATCCATGGGGCTAAGTTCGTGCGCCTCTAGCTTCACGGGGTCCACGTAGACCTGGATCTGGCGATACTTGCCGCCGAACGGCGGAGGAATGGACGCGCCCGGAACATTCGCGATCTGCTCCCGGACAGCGTACTGGCCCAGGTCATGCAGCTGCGTCTCATTGAGGCCGCGCCCCTTCAACGTCACCAGGCACACTGGCAGGCTGGAGGCATCGAACTTGAGCACCACCGGCGGCAGCGTCCCCGGCGGCATGCGCCGCAACTGCGCCATCGCCAGGTTTGAGATGGTGTTCACGGCAGAGTCGGGATTAGTTCCGGGTTGGAAGTAGACACGGATCAGCGAGACGCCGGGCAGCGAGCGTGACTCGATGTGATCGATGCCGCTGCCCAGTGTAAAAAAGCGCTCGAACGGATTCGTGATGTGCGCCTCAATCTGCTCCGGCGGCATGCCGTTGTAAAACGTGGCCACCACCACCACAGGAATGTTGATGTTGGGGAACAGATCGACAGGCATCCTCGCGACGGTGACCACGCCGACGACGGCGATGATCATACAGACCATAAGGATGAAGAAGGGGTAGCGGAGGGAGAAGCCTGACATCTACTGCGCCTCCGTTGCATTGAAGGTCGCCATCGTGTCGAGCTTGGGCTGCACCAGCTCTCCGGATTGAAACGAAGACAGATTCGCAGCGATCACCCTATCGCCGCTCTGCAATCCGCTCAGGATCTCCACCCTGTTGGCCGTCGAGATACCTGTCTGCACTGCCCGCTTCTCCACATGGTTCGACCTGTCGACCAGCAGCACAAACGGTTGTGCTCCACTTTGGTCCACAGCCTCAATCGGAACCATGAGCACATCGCCGGCCCGCCGAATATTCAGCGTCACCTGCGCATACATTCCGGGATCCAGCTCATCCTTGGGATTCGGCACGTCGATCTCCACCTGCATCGTCCGCGTCGAGGGGTCAAGCGACGCTGTATCGCGCGTCACCGTTCCGGAAAATGTCTTATGGATCGCCTGCACGTCAATCTGCGCAGTGTCGCCGACGTGCACGAACGGCGCCAGCGATTCAGGCACCGGCAGCCGCAACCGCAGCACATCGACCTCCGCCAGCTTCACAACCGGCATCGACGATGCGTTCGACGTCCCGGCCTGAATCAGCGCGCCCGTATCCGCATACCGCCACGTCACCACTCCCTTGAACGGCGCCGTGATACGTGAATAATCCGCGAGTGATGTGTACTGTTGTTCGTCGGCCTTCGAAACCCCAAGCTGTTGCTCTGTCGCTGACAACGCCGACTTCGCCGCATCCACCTGCGCTGCCGCCGACCTGTCCTTTGCGAGCGCATCATCGAGCTCCTGCTCCGCAATGAGCCCGGGCTGCGCCTGCGATGCCTGCTGCAAGCGCTGCGCCTCCGCGTGCAGATCCTCATAGTCGGCCTGGGCGCGAAGCACCTCGCTCTTTGCGCGTGTGATCTGCTCCTGCGTCTGCCGAACGCCCGCCGAGGCGCCCTGCACCTGCGCCCGGAGCTCAGGAATATCGAGGGTGGCCAACACCTCGCCTGTCCTGACATGGTCGCCGATATCTACATTGATCCGGCGAATGTATCCCGCGACCTTCGCATGCAGCTCCACTTCCTGATACGGAAGAAACTCCCCGGCGACCTGCAGCGTGTTCGCCAGCTCACCGCGCGAGGCGACCGCCACCGGCGCGATCGGCGTCTGTGGCGAGTCGGCTCTCTGACCGCCGGAGTGACATCCAATGGAAAGAACACAGAGGGACAAGGGAACAACGCCCTTGAACATCCTTGTCATCAAGACAAGAGACTTGCTCATATACAGGACTCGCTTTGCTGACATGCGAACTGTGCCTGGACAGGCACGGGCTGCGCTACGCGCGGATAATTTGAACGCGACGATCTAGCAAGCGGGAGGAGGCCGAACTGCAAACGGAGAGAGCCCGGGACGCGGCGGGACGAACACAACTTCCATGTGGCGCTCCGCGGAGACGGCGACGACAGTGACAAAGCTCAATACCAGTACAACCAGGGCAACCGATTGCGGCGCAATGTTGATATGTTCTGCGCCCGAAGGAACGCACTTGGTAACGTCACAGACCTTCGTTGCGGCAATCGATCTGGCCGCCTGCTCCTGCGGATGATACCAAGCCAGTTTCGTCCCAACCGCGAAAAACAGCAGGAGAGCACAGACGGTCACCCCGACTGCGTGACGCACACCCTTGCGGCAGATCAGATGAACCAGCGCTCTCACGTCTTCTAGAATAGCGCACTGCGCTGGAATAGCAATTCCACCTAGGGAGCATGCCTTCGGAAGGCCACCGGCCGCGAAAGCCGAAACTACGGGCAAGAATGGCTTGGCTCCTCCCGGGACTAAATTGTTAGACCGAACAAACTGGCTCATTTGCAACCCATGAGCGGCGAATCAGCCTCTTCAGAAGTGCTATTGCTCTCTAATTTTCCGAAAGAATTCGTTTTTTGCGAAGGTCCGACTTTGCTCATGCTGTAGACTAATTCCGCTTCCCCATTGAAGCGCGCGACAGCAACCGGCCCCTGGTAAAAGCACGGCCAGAATCCGCAACTATGCGACAGTATCTTCCGACAGAACGGCAGAGCGCATCGAACCGCACGCCACGCGAGATCAACCGCAATCTCATCCTTAATCTTGTGCGCAAACAGCAGCCCATCTCGCGCGCCGATCTCGCGCGCGTCTCCGGTCTGCAGCGCAGCACCGTGTCTCTCATCATCGAAGACCTGATCGCGGATCGGCTTGTGGTGGAAGGGCCGATGGGCAGGCTCCCACGCGGCCGCCGCCCCACCTTTCTGCAGCTCAACTCACAGCGCGCCGTCCTCGCGCTCGACATTCATCCCGAACAGGTCACCCTCGCCGTCTCCGATCTGGGAGGAAAGATTCTCGCGCAGAAGCTGGTCGACATTCCAGAGAGCTCGCGCACCGTCTCCGCAATCGTCACTGCCATCAAGCGCGTGATTGCCGAGCACAAGCAGAAATCCTTCGACGGCATTGGCGTCTGCCTGCCTGGCCGCACCGATCCCCTTCTCGAGCAGCCAATCTTCGCTCCCAACCTACATTTCCCTATTCGCGATATCCGGCGCCGCATCGCCAAAGCGACGGGACTGCGCGTGGAGATGGACAACGTAGCCAACGCCTGCGCGCTCGCTGAAGTCTGGTTCGGTGAGAGCGATGGCGCACACGACCTCGTCGTGGTCAACGTCTCCGAAGGCATCGGCACCGGCATCCTCGCCAACGGTCGTCTGCTCCGCGGCGACAACGGCATGGCCGGCGAGTTCGGCCACGTTCAGTTGGAGCCCGAGGGCCCGCTCTGCGGCTGCGGCAATCACGGCTGCTGGGAGACGCTCGCGTCCAATCGCGCCGCGCTCCGCCACTACGCAGCCTCTGGCGGCTCATCGAATGGCATGGCCTTCGGCAATCTTCTTTCACTTGCTCATGCAGGCGATGCCACCGCCATCGCTGCGCTCGAAAGAATGTCGATCAACCTTGGACGCGGCCTGCGCATGATTGCAACTGCCCTCGCCCCGCAAGAGATCGTCATCGTCGGTGATCTCACGACCGCCTGGTATCGCTTCGGCCCCATGATCGAAGAGGAGATGCGCAGAAACTCGCTTCACTCGAGCGCCGTGCTGCGCCCTGCCTACGATGGAAGCTCAGCTCGTCTGCGCGCCGCCGTCGCACTCGTCCTGAACTCCGGCACGTTGCAGTAGGGCCAACGAACGGAAAAGCCACCGTAGAAGCCGACGTGACAGTTCCGGGTCTGTGACTGTAATCTTTCGGCGTTAGGACATCGGAGCAGTCAAGGTCGCCGCAGAGTGAATTGGACGGCCTTGTTACAAAGAGTCCTGCGACGTTACCCAAGAGTCGGACCGCGTCTTATGCAATTTGGTTCGGCCGCCAAGCGGGATAAGGAACGTCATGAATGTCACAGTCGTTTGTCGAAGCCAAAGTCAACCCTGATCGAGGATTTCTTCCTGCCCAAGACCCACTAAGACAGTTGCCTGGGCCCTTCAAAGCCTGGGAGGATGCCGCCCAGCAGCTACCGAAGCTCCTGGTCTCGGATCATCTTCACCGCTCGATCGTTGATCTTCCTCCATTTCCTCTGAACGAGATTCACGACCATCGCGAATTGGAACGAGCGATGGTTCTGCTGAGCTATCTCGGACATGCTTACGTCTGGGGAGGGTCTCGCCCCGCAACCGTTCTACCTGAACGACTCGCTGTTCCCTGGCACGAGATTGCTGAGAGACTCGGCAGGCCACCCGTGCTGAGTTACTCGAGCTACGCCCTTCACAACTACTTCCGGCTTGATCCCACGCGTGAGATTGAATGCGGCAACATTGGCCTCATCCAGAACTTCCTTGGCGGCATCGACGAGGAGTGGTTCATCCTCATTCATGTTGATATCGAGCGCAAAGCCGCATCGGCCATGGCCGTCCTGCATGCATGCCTCGATGCGGCTGAAAGGGGGCAAGCGGAGGCTCTCGAAGTTCTTCTCGAGCAGGTGGAATCCTCGTTGCGCTCGATCCAGACCACAATGTTGCGCATGCCGGAGCATTGTGATCCGTACATCTACTATCACCGCGTGCGTCCATATATTCATGGCTGGAAAAATCATCCCGACCTTCCAGACGGGCTGATTTACGAGGGTGTCACCGTGTACGGAGGACAGCCCCAACAGTTCCGCGGCGAAACCGGGGCCCAGAGCTCAATCGTGCCTGCGCTCGATGCCATGCTCGGCGTCACCCACCAGGAGGATGTTCTTAGTCTTTACCTCCAGGAGATGCGCACCTATATGCCACCAGAGCATCGCGCGTTCATCCAGGCTCTCGAACTTCGGACCCCGGTGCGCGTCTTCGTCGAGCGCTCCGCAAGGTCATCACTCACATCTGCCTACAACGCTTGTACTGAAGGCCTGGAGAAGTTTCGCTCCTTACACTTGGAGTATGCGGCGAGGTACATCTTCCACCAGGCGCAGACGGACCCCAAAAACCCGCATGCCGTCGGGACCGGAGGCACGCCGTTCATGCAGTACCTTAAGAAGCATCGTGACGAGACCGGACACAGCCGGCTGGAAACCTAGGCGGCCTCGCGCTCGTATAAGTAACGGTGGAAACCGCTGAGCGCGGGGAACCTGCCCGAAGTGGCACAGAATCGGGCACAGCGAGAGCAACGGTCGCAAGCTGTCTTTCGCCTGAAGACTTTAAATAATTGACTCTATGGTGCCGGGAGGGGGGGTCGAACCCCCACGAGGTTGCCCTCGGCGGATTTTGAGTCCGCTGCGTCTGCCAGTTCCGCCATCCCGGCGTACCTCTGAGTCTACCGCAATCGCTCTCGGCTACTGCGCATCTCCCACCGGGCGAAGCGCAGCCATCTCCGCAGCACAGGCCACCGCATTCCTCGCAGCGAGCTTTAAATTATCCGCTGCCATCCAAAGCCAATACCCGCGGCTGGCGTTTGCATGCGCCGTCTCCTCGCGCAGCATCAGTTGAATCCCCTCGTTCCCGCTTGCAATCTGATTATTTGGCGACTCGTCACCGCGGTCCACAACATCCACCACGCCGCCCTGCAGCGCCTCGCGCACTGCAGCCGCAGCAGCTTTCTCCGGCAGTTCGACATATACCGACATCGTGTAGCCGTTGAAGACCGGAGCCTGCACCAACTGCATCGCAGTGGACGCCGAGATCTCCTCACCCGCAATCGCTGTCAGATGCCGGCGAATCGCCGCCACGATCTTGCCCATATCCAGCTTCGCCGCGCTGCCCACGCTGACACGGAGATTGAACGCGACCTGCGCGTCGTAGACCTCCTGCGGGAGGGCATGAAATCCAAGCAGGCTCACCGTCTGCCGGTGCATCTCAGCGAGCCCGCGGCTTCCCTGCTGCGACGCAGGCTCCAGGACCGTCGCAGCCAGCCGGACCGGCCCGAACGCCGCGCGCAGCCTCGATCCAACCACACCCAGCATCACCGCCGCAGGGTGCGCGGGGACAACAATCGCTGTTGTCATATCCGGTGCCGCCCCACCGCTCACCCACGGCGCACGCACCGCCGCTCCAGCCTCACCTTCAAGCACCGCCGTCAGGTCCACTACGCCCGCGTTCGCTCTCCGCGCCTCTAGCCAGTGCGCGCGCGTCGTCGCTGCGTTCTCAGCGAAAAACGCCACATCCTGGCCAGCGAATACACCAGGTTCGAGGGGCTGAATCACCGCAGCCTCATCGCCCGCCGCGACAAGCTGCCCGCTCTCCTCGCCAGCTCCTGCCAGGCTCAACTCCCACGCCGGCTGCGCTCCGCTCAACTCCTCAGCCAGTTCCTTTCCCAGCAGCGTAGACGCGCCCACAATCATGCCGCGCGAAATCTTTGCCATGGTCTCCTCGGTTCTCTCGTCAGGCAGCGCCGGTCGCGTGCCGTCCTCTGCGTCGCGTCCACGAGTACGCCAGCCGCGCCGTCACGCCCGAAACCAGATACGCCATCGCCAGCACAATCAGCGCATACTGCGACCACTCATAGATAATCGCCACCAGCACCGTCACCAGCACCAGCAGACGTCCCGGCTTGCGTGAACCCAGGTCGATCTCCTTGCCGCTCCAGAAACGCCAGCCGCTCACCATCAGATATCCGGTGAACGCCACCAGCGCAATCCACACCACCGAAAGCCACAGATTATGGATCGGCGATCCGCCCTCGAAGTGCACCACCGCCGCAATCACTCCCGCACCCGCGGGGATGGGCATGCCCACGAAGTACTTCCGTCCTGGCCTTCCCGGATTTCGCGGCTGCGGATCGATGCTGATGTTGAAGCGCGCGAGCCGGCACGCTCCGCAGATCAGGAACAGAAAGCAGATGACCGCGCCGAAGTGATGCACCCGGCCCTCAATCACCGGATATCCCGACGGCACCACCTGCCGCACCCCCCACAGATACGCCAGCAGGCTGGGCGCCACGCCGAACGTAATCACGTCCGCCAGGGAATCCAGCTCTCTGCCAAACGCACTCGACGTATTCGTCAGCCGCGCAATCCGCCCATCCAGCCCATCGAAGACGACCGCGAAGACGATCGCCAGCGCCGCATGATCAAAGAATCGCGCATCCCCCATCACCATGCCACGAATGCTCTGCAGCACCGCATAGTATCCTGCCGCGATCGTGCCCGCGGTAAAGAGCGACGGCAGGATGTACATCCCGTGCCGCACCGGCCTCATCTGCCCCTGCGGGGCCATCATCCGAGCCCGTCCCTGTGTCCTGGCGCCGGCACAACGCCAAGCACCGAGCTGCCGCCCTTCACGCGATCGCCCGCCTTCACCCGCAGCTCCACCGCCGCGGGCAGCAACACATCCACCCGCGATCCAAACTTGATCATGCCCATGCGCTGTCCGCGTTCCACCCGCTGTCCTGCCTCGAGCATGCACACGATGCGCCGCGCCAGCAACCCCGCAATCTGTTTAAAGCTGACGCTATACGCTCCCGCATCAATCGTCACCAGTGTCTGCTCATTGTGCACCGCAGACTCGGGCTTCAGTGCATTCAGAAACTGCCCTTCGCGATACTCCAGCAGCGTGACCACGCCCTCGCACGGCACGCGATTCACATGAACGTCGAAGACATTCAGAAAGATCGCCACGCGTACCCGGCTGCCCGCGGTCGTCTCAATCCAGTCCGCCTCCTCTACCTTTCCATCGGCAGGGGAGACGATGATGCCTTCGCCGTCCGGAATACGGCGGTTCGGATCGCGAAAGAACCATAGGAAAAACGCTGCCACGATCAGCGGGATGATGGTCAGCGCGAGTATGTGCGTCGCGAACCAGACAATGGCCGCCACCACCACCAGCGCCAGCCCATAAAAAAGTCCGTCACGCACCATAGCCAATCGATTATACCCGCGCCTATACCTATGCCGGACAGGCCGCAGAATCACACCTTCTCCGCTCAACATCCCTCTCAGGCATGTAGCGGCAGAGTCATCACCACGGCGTCCTCCACCGGTGCGCGGTAGTAGTTGCGCCGAGTTCCCTGCTCCTCGAAACCCAGTGAACGATAGAACGATCGCGCCCGATCATTCCCTGCACGCACCTCCAGTTCAACCATCAACGCAGCCTGTTCCCTCGCCCACGCGATCACCCGCTCACAAAGTGCCCGCCCAATGCCCCTCCGCCGTTCTGCCTGATCAACAACAATGCTCTCCAGCTCCGCCAGACCGTCAACACTCCGTGCAACGACGAAACCCGCCACTTGGCCGCGGCTCTCGGCCACGAATACCCCGCGCGCCGGCGCCGTCATCGCGCCGCTCTGCTGCAAATCTCGCCAGATCGCCTCACTCCACTGCGGAGCCTCCGAAGAGCATCCTTGCAGCGCAAGAATCGCCTCCAAATCCTCTCGCCGCGCGGGACGTACATTCGTCTTCTCGCTCAATCCACACCTGCGCCGCTCTTCGATACCCCCGCGTTCTTGCGATAAATCTGACTCTCGCCGCGAACATAATTCGCATCGATCACGGCTACATCGCAGCCGTCCTCCCGCAGACTCCGTCGCACAAGTTCGAGCGCATCGCTCACACGTAACGAATGCAGCAGCGGCTTCATCTCCGCCAGGCGCTCTGCAACTCGCGACTCCGCCGCGACAACCTGCACGCCCCCCGCCAATGCAGAAAACTCATCCACACCGCACATCCACTCACCGCCCGTCGCCAAATCTCGCACATACAACTCATCGCGGCCCGCGCTCAATACTGCAAAGCCGGCATCAACTCTCGCTGCCCTCGCCAGCACCGCCAGCCGCGAGACCGCAGCCAGCGGCAGCGACGCTGCTTCGCACAACCCCTTCGCCGCAGCCAGTCCCACACGCACACCGGTAAACGATCCCGGCCCGTTCACCACACCGATGCCGTCAAGCTGTGCGAGCGCCCAGCCCTCCGCGCTCAACAGCCGTCGCACCGCTCCAACGATGCCCACCGAAGCCGCCCGCTCCGCGAACTCCTCCACGCGCAGAACATCGGACTCGCGGCAGAGCGCCACACCCGCCGCCTCGCCACAGGTGTCGATCAGTAACAGTCGCTCCCCTGCCCCAACCTTCTCGTCCACCCTTTGAGAATACTCGGACCATCCCCGCCCATACCCAGAGCATACCCGCCGCGCACAGATGCACGCAGCTCATCGCTGCTCTTCGGCCCGTGTGCTCGCGAACAGCTCCGCCGTCTCCGCCGGATAAAACACGCGCGTCCCCTCCACCTGCGCAAACGGAGTCAACCGGTGCGGCTTGCGTTTGCTCGTCCCATCGGCCGAAACCATGATGTCCTCGACCTCCACTCCGCGCGCGATCACCGCATCCGCAATCAGCGAGCGATGGCACCTCCACGGCACCGCCTCCGCACACATCACGACCGTCCTCTTCGTCTGCGCCGTCAGCCAGTCAATCTCCTCGCGGAACGCCTCGGTCTGCATGTAGTCGGCGTATCCGCGAAAGCTGCTCTCGCGCCATCCCGTGTTGATGCTGTCCTTGCGCGCCGTCCGTCGGCCGCCCAATCCTTCCCGCCACACGCCCACAAGGCCCGCTTCGCGCAATGATGCGAATAGCGCCTCCTGGCCGAAGTGCGGGTGCCTTCGCGACCCGGGAAATCGCCGCACATCCACCAGCAACTCGACGTCATTGTCCTTCAGCGCCCGCAGAAAGGCCACCATGCTGAGTGTCGAATGTCCAATCGTCATCATGGCGCACCCTCGAAAAACAAAGGCGGCCTGAACGACTCAGACCGCCTCATCCTGCTCTCCGGTTCAGTCACTCCGCCGCCGCAAGCACCTCTTCGCGCACCTCTTCATCGCGTACCGCCTCAACCTCCGAGTGTGGCAGCGCCACACTCAGCACATCCTCAATCCGCGAGGCATAGTGGATCGTCACATTGTCGATCTGGTCCGGAGCCAGATCTTCCTCGACGTTCGTCTTCACATCGATCGGCAGGATCACATCGCGAACCCCTGCCCTCTTCGCCGCCAGGAACTTCTCCTTGATGCCGCCGACCGGAAGCACATTGCCGCTCAGCGTAATCTCTCCGGTCATTGCCAGCAGCGGCTTCACTGGCCTGTCCGTCAGCAGGCTCACCAGCGCCGTGGCCATCGTCACCCCCGCGCTCGGCCCATCTTTTGGAATCGCGCCCGCCGGCACGTGAATGTGGATGTCAATGTCCTTCAGCACATCCTCATCCAGTCCCAGGGGCTTCGCATTCGACCGCACCCACGTCAGCGCCGCCTGCATCGACTCCTTCATCACATCGCCAATCTGCCCCGTGATCGAGAAGTTGCCCTTACCCTTCATCTTGTTCGCTTCAATAAAGAGCACGTCGCCGCCCGCCGGCGTCCACGCCAGCCCAACCGCAACGCCCGGCCGTTTTGTACGCTCCGCAATCTCTGTGTCCACGCGCACCTTGATGCCGCCAAGGAACTCATGCACCACCTCCGGCGTCACCACCAGCTTCTCGCCCGCATCCACATTCAGCGCACCCTCCGCCACACGCCGCGCCGTCTTGCGGCATACCGTGCCGATCAGCTGCTCCAGCCTGCGCACGCCAGCCTCGCGCGTGTAATGCCGCGCAATCAGCGCCACGCTCTCCGTCGGAAACTCAATCGTTCCCTCCGAGATGCCGTTCTCCTTAATCTGCCGCGGGATCAAATACTTCTCCGCAATGTTGACCTTCTCCTCCTCGGTGTAGCCGGTCAGCTCGATGATCTCCATGCGGTCCAGCAGCGGCGCCGGAATCGTATCCAGTTGGTTCGCCGTGCAGATGAACAGCACATGGCTCAGATCGAACGGCTGATCGAGATAGTTGTCGCGGAACGTGTTGTTCTGTTCCGGGTCCAGCGTCTCCAGCAACGCCGACGATGGATCGCCGCGAAAGTCCCTGCCCAGCTTGTCGATCTCGTCCAGCATGAACACCGGATCATTCACCTCAACGCGCTTCAAGTGCTGAATGATCTGTCCCGGCAGCGCTCCAATATATGTGCGCCGATGTCCGCGGATCTCTGCCTCATCGTGCATTCCGCCCAGCGAGATCCGAGAAAACTTCCGCCCCAGCGCGCGCGCAATGCTGCGCCCCAGCGAAGTTTTTCCCACACCCGGAGGCCCAACAAAGCACAGGATCGGCCCCTTCATATCCGGCTTCAGTCGCCGCACGCTCAGATAGTCGAGAATGCGGTCCTTCACCTTCTTTAGCCCATAGTGGTCGGCGTCCAGCACCTCCTGCGCCTTCTTGATGTCCACCTCTCCCGCCGAGCCTTTCGACCACGGCAGCACCGCCAGCCACTCCACATAATTCCGTGTCAGCGAGTAGTCCGCCGCCGCCGGATTCATCCGGCTCAGCCGCCCCAGCTCCTTCAGCGCATCCTTCTTAACCTCCTCGGTCATGCCCGCCGCTTCAATCTTCTCCTTCAGATCGGCAACATCCTTCTGCGTCTCGTCCTGATCGCCCAGCTCCTTCTGGATCGCCTTCATCTGCTCGCGCAGGTAGTAGTCCCGCTGCGATTGCTGCACCGAGTCCTGCACCTCGCTCTGAATCTTGTTGCGCAGCTGCTGAACCTCGATCTCCTTCGCCAGATGGCTGTTCAGCTTCTCCAGCCGTGCCCGCACCTCCGGCGTCTCCAGCAGATCCTGCCGCTCCGCCGTCGTTAGAAACGGCAGGCTTGACGCAATAAAATCCGCCAGCCGCGCCGGCTCCTCGATGTTGATCGCAATCGTCTGCAGATCGTCCGACAACGTCGGCGAAGAGCTCACGATCTCCTGAAACTGGCTCACTACATTCCGCTGCAGTGCCTCCGTCTCCGGCCCCTCCTCGGGCAGCTTCTCCTCGATCGTCTCGAACTCCGCCGTCAAAAACGGCTGCGTCTGGGTAAACTTCGTCAGCCTCGCCCGCTCCGTGCCTTCGGTAAATACAAACAGGCTCTGGTTCGGCATCTTGACTACTTTGTGCACCGTCGCCAGCGTCCCCACCGGATGCAGATCGCTGCCCTGGGGGATATCCTGCCGGGCATCCCGCTGCGCCACCACCAGGATGGTCTTCTCCTCGCCCAGCGACTGGATGAGCTGGATCGAGCTCTCGCGCCCCACCGTCAGCGGCAGCACCGCATGCGGGAACAGCACAGTATCCCTAACCGGGAGAACAGGATACGAGTTTCCATCGCCGCCCGAACCCCCGCTCGCCTCACTCCTCGGACGGATCACACTTACAAATTCATTCGCCATCTTTAGTGTTCCCTTATCAAGTTTCATGAATAGGATGCACTACCCCTGCCCCCGGTCGCAACAGCAAAAACCCGCTGGCACTGCTACGCTCCAGCCCCTCGCCCTGTTCCGGGCCGCTCTTCCAGCCCTGTTCCTTGAGACGCCTCCAACCGGCCTGCCGGGCGCACCTGTGCTCAAATCGCGCAAAATCTCTTCGGCTCATCACTTTCCGCCATGCCCACACGCGAACAGTCCTCTTTCTCAACAACGTCTCCGTGGCCCGTTACTGAGCTCCCGCCCAGCCATTGCCACTACCGCGCTCTCCCGGTACGCTGGGAAAACGGCGCTGCCAACGCGCCGCAACCACGCGGGAGTGGTGAAATGGCAGACACGCAGGTCTTAGAAGCCTGTGCCGTAAGGCGTAGGGGTTCAAGTCCCCTCTCCCGCACCAACCAGACCGCATCAGTCGGATCAGGACGCCTCCATGAGCCAGCCCGTCTCGCCCGAAAATCCCCGCATCAACCTCAAACGAACCTCCGACTACCGCGACTCCTACGCCAACAGCGTCCAGGTCCGGCTCTCCGTCTGGGACTTCCTGCTCGTCTTCGGCACGCTCGACCACCAGGCGCCCGACGAGGTTAACATCGAAAACTTCCAGGGCATCTACCTCAGCCCGCAGCAGGCCAAGGCGCTGCACAACGTCCTCGGCGTCAACCTCGCCCACTACGAAAAGACCTTCGGTCCCATCGCGCTCGAGCCCTCCCAGGTTACCGGCCCGCGCTTCATCGTCCCTCCCAACGGTCCCGTCCACTAGACTGCCACCGTGCCCACGACCGAGAGATCTACCGCGCCCACATTTGCCGACCGCCTCGCCGCGCTCCCCTCGTGGCTGCTCTGGCTGCTGCTCTTCGCCGCCGTCGCACTGGCGCACCTTGCGCTCCTTCGTCTTCCCTACTACTGGGACGAAGGCGGCTACTACATCCCCGCCGCGCTCGACTTCTACCACCACGGCTGGCTTATCCCGCAGTTCACCAACGCGCATCCGCCGCTGCCAAACGTCCTGCTTGGAACGCTCTGGCACATCGTCGGCTACCACATCCTCGCCACCCGCCTCTTCGTCTGCGCGGTCGCCGCCCTTGGCCTCACCGCGATCTTCCGCCTCACCCAACGTCTCCTCTCCAGCTCCGCCGCCGTCGCGCTCACTCTCCTCACCGCCGTCTATCCCATCTGGTTTGCGCAAAGCACGCTCGCCCAGGCCGACATCTTCGCCGCCGCCTTCACCCTTTGCGCGCTCGCCGTCTATCTGCCCTCCACTCGCACCGCGCACATCGCGGCCGCCCTTGCCACGCATCCCCAGCAAAAGCTCGACGTCGCCGCGTTCTTCACCCTCGCCGCGCTCTCCAAAGAGACCGCCATCATCTTTCCCGCCGCCCTGCTTCTTCTTGAAGCGTCTCGCCTCCTCCGCGATCGATGCTCCCCCGTGCTGCGCCGCAATCATCTCGGCTGGATCATCGCGCTGGCCATCCCGTTCCTTCCGCTCATCGGCTGGTATGTCTATCATCACCACGTCACCGGCTTCACCTTCGGCAACCCCGTCTACCTCAAGTACAACGCCACCGCAAACCTCAACGCCGGCCACATTCTCCTGGCGCTGCGCTACCGCTTCGTCCATCTCTTCTGGCAGCGCAACATCTGGTTACCCATCCTGCTCGCCTTCGCGTGCCTGCTTCTGCCGCGGCGCCCTCGCGGTGAAGCCCGTCCGCTCACCTTCGCCACCCGCACCGCCTGCATCGTCCTCATCGTCGCCAACTGGATCGCCTTCTCCGTGCTCGGCGGCGCTCTGCTCACGCGCTATCTTCTGCCCGTCTACCCCATCATCCTTCTACTCTGCGTCGATGTCTGGCGCGAGCGCACGCGCTATCTCCTCTGGCTGACCCTCGCCACCTTCGCGGTCTTTCTCAGCGGCCTTTGGATCAACCCGCCCACCGCCTTCGCTCCCGAAGACACCCTCGTCTACCGCGACATGATCGTCGTCCACCAGCAGGCCATCGACTTCATCAACCAGCACTACCCCAACGCCACCGTGCTCACCGCCTGGCCCGTCTCCAGCGATCTCTACAATCCCGATCTGGGCTACACCCCGCACCGCATCAACGTCGATCCCATCGAAGACTTCTCCCTGGACGAGATCCAGAAGGCCGCGCAGCACCCTGAAGACTTCGACACCGCCATCGTCTTCACCACCCACTACATCGCGCCCAGCCTGCACCGCTATCTGCTCGCGCACCCGGATAGCCCGCGCGCTCGCGCCTTCACCGGCCATGAGATGACGCCTGCCGAGATCGCCGCCATGCTCCACGGCCAGATCGTCTGGCACGCCAGCCGCGACGGCGAGTGGGCCACCATCATCCGCTTCAACCGCCGCTACGAAGCCCGCCTCACACTGCTAAAAACCAATCGCTGAGGCGCCTTACTTCCCGCCCGTCTCATTCCACAGAAACGTCAGCTCATCCGCAGTATCGCGAATCTTCTGCTGCAGGCTCACGCCCGCGCTATGCCCGGCGTGCGTGTCGTAGTGCAGCAGCACCGGCCGCCGCTCGTCCTCCGGCTCGGCCATCACCGTCGCCTGCATCGCCGCCGCCATCTTGCGCGCATGCAGCGGGTCCACACGCGTATCGCTGTCGCCCGAGACAAACAGAATCGCCGGATACTTCACTCCCTGCCGGATGTTCTGGTACGGCGAATACTTCAGGATGTACGCCGCCTGATCCGGCTTCTCCGCCGATCCATACTCCGTCGTCCACCACCGCCCCACCAGAAACTTCTGGTACCGGCTCATATCCAGCAGCGGATACCCGCATACAATCGCTCCAAACAGATCCGGCCTCTGCGTCATCGACGCGCCCATCAGCAGCCCACCGTTTGACCGTCCCGTAATCGCGAACCGTTGCGGCGTCGTGTAGTGGTTCGCAAGCAGATACTGCGCCGCTGCAAACCAGTCGTCGAAGACATTCTGTTTATGCTCGAACATCCCCGCCTCATGCCACTTCTCGCCGTACTCGCCGCCTCCGCGCAGATTCGGCAGCGCAAAGAATCCGCCCTGCTCCATCCACCACGCATACTCCGGATTGAACCCCGGAGTCATGGAGATATCGAACCCTCCGTATCCCGTCATCAGCAGCGACGCCGTCCCATCCATCGCCAGCCCCTTGCGTCCCGCAATAAACATCGGCACGCGCGTTCCATCCTTGGACGTGTAAAAGACCTGCCGCACCTCATACTGGCTCGAATCGAACGGCACCTCGGGCCGGAACCACACCGAGCTCTCATGCGTCGCCACGTTGTACTGGTAGATCGTCTCTGGAATCGTGAACGACGAGAAGGTGTAGTACCCGATGTCCGATCTCCCGTACCCCGATACCACGCTCCCCGTCCCAATCCCCGGATATCTGATCTCGCCAATCCTTCGTCCATGCAGTGAGTAGATCGTCGTCTGCGTCTTCACATCCGCCAGCCGCGCCACAAAGATCTCACCGTCCGCGATCGACACCTCATCGATCGCACTCGTCCCCTCCGGAATCACCACCCGCCAGCTCTTCGTCGAAGGATCGCCAAGCTTCCCCTCGAGCACACGCCCGTTCGGCGCGTTATAGTCCGTCTTCACAAACATGTGGTCGCCGCTCATATGCAGCGCGAACCGCGCATCCACGCCGTACACCAGCGGCTCAAACTTCGCGTCCGGTTTGCGCAGGTCCTTCACCAGAATGTCTTCGCGCGTCGCCGGAACGCCATGGCTCACCTCCACAATCAGCCAGTGCCCGTTGTCGCTCACCTCACAGCCGACAAGATCCAGCGGCCCCAGCGTCTCGTCCTTGTACGTTCCACCGAAGATCTCCGTGTCCTTCTCGACCGGCGTCCCCATCGTGTGCTGAAAGACCGCCTCGCTCCCATCCTCCAGCACCTTCGCATAGAACAGCGTCCTTCCATCCAGCGTCAGCCCAAACCCCGCATAGCGGGCCAGCGGAAGATCATCTCCCGTCTGCATCCGCTTGGGCACATTGAACACACGCACCGTCTCCTCGTCTGCGCCGCCATGCCGGATCCCGTAGACCAGCAGATCGCCTTTCTTCGAAATCGCCGCAATGTGCACCGAAGCATTCGCATCCGCGCTCAGCGGGCGCGCATCGATCAGCCGCACATCGCCCGGATGCACCCACGCTCCGCCCTTCACGATAAACGGCGCCGGACGCATAAAGATCGAAGCCTGGTTCTCGTCTGCCGGCCTCCGCGTAAAGAACAGCGCGCCCTCACGCTCCTCGGGCACTCCACTCTCTTCCACGCGCTCAAGCTGCGCCAACCGCGCAACGATCCGCGCTCGCAGCGGCTCAAGCTGCGCATAGTAGCCATTCGTGTACGTCATCTCCTCGCGAAGAAACGCACTCGTCTCGGGTGAGTTCCGATCCTCCAGCCACCGGTAAGAGTCCGTCAGTGTCTGTCCGCCGACCGTCTCGGTCACTGGCTTCACCGCGGCCACCGGCGGAGCGCCCAGGGTCACGCCATTGCGTCCGTGGATCGCCGTAGCTTGGCCCGCTGCCTCGAGTGACGCCAACCCGGCGCAGATCGCTACAACCACAGCTCGGACGACCATGGGGGTGGTCCTCACTTTCTCTCTCTTACCCTAAACCAGCCCGCAGGCCTCATCCTCTCATTCGACGCATCCTGCGCGCTTCGAGTGTCGCACGGAGAATAGCAATTCAGCCGATTTTCGGCTCACTTCGTTTGTTCTTCACTTTGCTCACGCGTAAACTGTGCCCATCCGGCCGGAACTCATGCGTCGCCTTCTCAGCCTCGTCCTGCTCGCAGCCATCGGTCTTCCGATCGTCGCGCCGGCGTTTGCTCTCGCCCAGGACCCCGATGCCGGGCTTCCCATCTGCTGCCGCCGCCACGGCAAGCACCACTGCGCCCTGCTGATGGACATGCGCAGCCGCGCTCATTCCGGTCCGCAGGCCGTCGCAGTCTGCCCGTTCTATCCGCAGAACTCCATCGCCCCTGTCGTCGGCGCGCACCCGCTGCTTCTTCAAGCCGCCTCTTCGACGGCCGCCTTCGCCTCCGCTCTCACCCCGGCAGCCCGCGCCACAACGCATCGCCGTGTCGCGCGTGAGCGCTCTCTCTACAAGCGCGGTCCTCCCACACAACGCCTCTAGCGCATCCCTCAGCAGCCCTGCATCTCGCCAAAGCGCGAGCCTTGTGCGCTGCTGCCCTTCTGCATCCAATCGCGTCACGTGCGGCGCCAGGACTCCATGCGCAAACGATCCCTTCTCTGTCTCATAGCGTTTCTGGTTGTCGCGTGCGCCGTCCACGCGACCATCTTCGGCCTGCTCCGCGGCATCGTTCACGATCCCCAGCATCGCCCCATCGCCGGCGCGCGCATCGTGCTGCACGCAGGCCACTCCGATCTCATCTTCTCCGCCGTCTCCAATCGCGATGGCGAGTTCACCCTCGCCAACGTCCCCCTCGGCGACTACACCATCGCCGTCAGCCAGCCAGGCTTCGCCACGTTTCATCAGACCCTCACCGTCACCAGCGACGCCACGCTCATCCGCCACTTCATGCTCTCCCTCGCGCCCGTCGTGCAGTCGGTCAACGTCGAAGCCGGCCAGGACGCAGCCAACGTCGGCTCCGTCACGCCCGAAACCCAGATCGATCGCATCGACATCGCCCGCACCCCCGGCGCCGATCGCACCAACTCGCTCGCCATGATCACCGACTTCGTGCCCGGCGCGTACGTCACCCACGACATGCTGCACATGCGCGGCGGCCACCAGCTCAGCTGGCTCATCGATGGCGTGCTCATCCCCAACACCAACATTGCCAGCAACATCGGCCCGCAGATCGATCCCAAAGACATCGACACCCTCGAAGTCGACCGCGGCAGCTACAACGCCGACCTCGGCGACCGAACCTACGGCATGTTCAATGTCGTGCCCCGCACCGGCTTCGAGCGCAATCGCGATGGCGAGCTCGTCCTCACCGCCGGCAGCTTCTTCCAGACCGACGACCAGCTCTCTCTGGGCAACCACTCTGAAAAGTTCGCCTGGTTCGCCAGCCTCAACGGCAACCGCAGCGGCTACGGCCTCCAGCCCGCCACCTCGCAACCCATCCACAACGCGGAGAACGGATACGGCGGCTTCGGCTCCATCATCTACAATCACGACTCTGTCAACCAGCTTCGCCTCATCGGCCAGCTCCGCACCGACTTCTATCAAATCCCCAAAGATCCCAACTCCAGCGATTGGGAGAGCTCCTTCTACAACTCCAGCCGGCTCAACGATGGCGAACACGAAACCGACAGCTACGCCGCGCTCACCTGGCTTCACACCTTCAACGCGTCCACTATCTCGCAGCTCTCGCCCTTCGTTCACTTCAACCGCGCCAACTACCAGCCCAGCCCCGGCGACTATCCCAACGCCACCTCCGCCGATCAAACCGGCCTCTACGCCGGCCTGCAGGGCTCCATCTCCACCACCATCGCCCGCAACTCTCTCTCCGCGGGCGTCTACGGCTACGCCCAGCACGAGAACGATCTCTTCGGCGCCGTCTTCACTGACGGCAGCTACCCGCCGTTTACCGTCAACCCCATCCTTCTCGCCGGTGTCGAAGAGACCTTCCTCGAAGACAAGTACCAGCCCACCTCATGGCTCACCCTCTCCGCCGGCGAACGCCAGAGCCACTTCTCCGGAGCGATCACCGAGGACGCCATCTATCCGCGCCTCGGCGCGGCCGTCAGAATCCCCCGCCTCAACTGGGTCTTTCGCGCCTTCTACGGCCACTTCTATCAACCCCCGCCGCTTACCAGCATCACCGGTGCCGCTCTCACCTTCGCGCAAACCAATCAGGACACCTACGTCCCGCTCAAAGGCGAGCGCGACGAAGAGCACCAGTTCGGCGTCCAGATTCCCTTCCGCGGCTGGCTGCTCGACGCCGACACCTTCCAGACCCGCGCCCAAAACTTTCTCGACCACAACAACATCGGCGAGTCCAGCATCTTCATCCCCATCACCGTCGAGGGCGCCCGCATTCAAGCCTGGGAGCTCACTCTGCGCTCGCCGCACTTCTGGCGCTACGGTCAGGCCCATCTCTCGTATTCCAATCAGCTCGCCCAGCAGATCGGCGGCATCACCGGAGGCCTCACCTGCCTCGGTCCCTCAGAAAATCCCGGCGATCCCTGTTACGTCGAGCCCGGCTATTCCGCGCTCGATCACGATCAGCGCAACACCCTCAACCTCGGCTTTGACGGCAACCTTCCTCACCGCATCTACGGCTCCTTCAACATCTACTACGGCTCCGGCTTCTCCAACGGAGACACCGACTCACCCTCGCCCTACACCGGCGACTACCTTCCCTCCCACACCACCGCCGATCTCTCCCTCGGAAAAGACTTCGGTGAGCGCTACACCGTCTCGCTCAACGCAACCAACGTCGGTAACACCCGCGTCCTGCTCGACAACAGCCTCACCTTCGGCGGCTTCCACTACAACGACCCGCGCCAGCTCTATGCCGAGTTCCGCTATCACTTCAAATACTGAAAACCCGTCCACCCGCCTCGGACAATGAAGACCATCCCTCGTACACTCACTCCGCAGCGGGTGCAACGGATGACTGCACCAGCATCTTGAAGTACACAAGCGCATCCCGTCCGCGGCCATAAAAATCCCGCACCACCTGCGTCCGCTCATATCCCGCGCGCTCATAAAACCGCACCGCGCTCTCATTCTCCACCGACACATGCAGCGCCATCTCCACGCACTGCGCCGCGCGCGCCTGCTCCTCGATCTGTCGCATCATGCGCTGCGCCAGCCCACGTCGCCGCCACTCCGGCGCCACATCCAGCGTCACCACATACGCTGCGCGCGCGCCCCCTACCCGCTCCACCTGCGCAATCGAGAACCCCGCAATCTCCTCGCCCGACTCCGCAATCACCGTCAGCGCGCTCTTCGCCTCCGCGAACCGCCGCATCGCCTCGCGCGTAAACCGGAACGGCGGCTCGAAGCACACCACATCCAGCGCAAAGATGGCATCCAGATCGCCGCGTCTGTACTCTCGCAACCGCACCTCGTCCACACCCACCCGCACATCCGCCGCGAGGCTCACACCGTCTGTCGCGGCGCCGCTCCGTTACCCGAACCCCGCGATCCGCGCCTCGTCTGCGCGGTCTTCCCATTCGACGGCGTTCGCGGCTCGTCTGCCTCATCGCTCGTGAGGTGTTCTTCCACATGCTGCAGATGCCGTCGCATTGCCCGCCTTGCTTCATTCGGGTCGCGCGCCGCAATCGCCTTGAAGATCGCCTCGTGATCTTCAAGCGCGGCCGCCTGATGCTGGTCCAGCCCCGCGCGCACGCTCAGCCGGTGATACATCGGCGCAAACATTCCCGCCCACAGCCCATTGATGATGCTCGCCAGCACGGTATTCTTCGCGGCCTCTCCAATGGCCACGTGAAACTGCCGGTCCGTCACCTGCGCATTGATCTTTCCCTGCACCATTCGCCGCATCTGCTCGAGCGTCTTCTCAATCTTGTTCAGGTCGCTCGCCGAAGCGCACAGCGCCGCATCCGCCGCCGTCTCACCCTCAATCAGCAGCCGCGCCCGCAGCAGCTCAAACGGCCCTGGCCCCGAATCCAGCACCAGCGACATCGGATTCACCGCCTCGCGCACATACGCTCCCGATCCGCTGCGAATCTCCAGCTCGCCCGCAATCTCCAGCGCAATCATCGCCTCGCGGATCGTCGGCCGGCTCACTCCGCACACCTTCGCCAGATCGATCTCACCCGGCAGCCGCGCGCCCGGCTGCAGGTCTTTCTCCGCGATGTACCGCGAGATCCGCCCGGCGATCTCCTGATATCTGCGGTGGGTCTTCACCATACCTCATCCACTCCCGCTCAAACTCTCCGCCTCATGGTACACGCCGCTCCGCACCTCACTGCATGTTGGGCGCGAAAGCCCGCTCCGCCGCGCGCAGCCCGATCCCGCCACAATCGCGCACCCAAACCCCGCAACGACCGCGCAGCCCGATCCGGCGCCAGCCGCCGCGCCGCGAGTTCCTCATCGGCAATCGGAATCGGCAGTCTAAAAGTTGAACGCCAGCCCACCCTGAATCGCTCGCGGCACCTGCGCCAGATACAGCGTATGACCGTCCGGCGCCAGCACCGGCTGATATCCCTCTTCGAGCAAATTTGTCGCCTCCACCACCGCATCCAGCCCATTCGGCAGCAACCGCCCGCACGCCAGCCGTTGCCGCAGGTAGAAGCTCAGATATGCCTCGTTCGGTGTCGCGTTATAGGCATTCACCTGCGTCAGGCTGTCCTGCGGCTGCCAGCGATACTCCGCGCGTACCGCCGTGCCGGAGCGCAGCAGCTTGCCCGTCAGCACCATCGTCACCGCCTGCGCCCGCTCCGCATGCAGCTCCGCCGCAGCGGCCGCCAGCGTCTGCAGATCGCTCGCATCGATTCCGCCCGCGCGCTCCATCGCCGTTCCCAGGTCGTACTCCACCGAGGCGGTCAGCGCCGGCGTCAGCGTCTGCATCATCGCCACGCTCAAACCCCGGGCACCATACGGCCCCGTCGCCAGCCGGAACGTCTCTGTCGTCGGATCAGCCACCAGCGCCAGCCCCTGTTCTGCCTTGAGGTCCATCGCGCCGCTGCCGCCAATCGACTCATCGTTCAGCCGGTCCATGTACAGCGCCACCGTCATCACGCGGCTGCCCATCTTCTGGCTCACCGAAACCTCATGGTGCATGCCCCGGTCGCTCAGCGGCCGTCCCTGCGCATCCGCCAGCATCGGATCCACCGGCTTCAATCTGTCCAGGTCCTCCGAGCTCTGCAGCTCCCGTCCGCTCGCATACCGGTAGACCACCAGCGTGTTGTCGCCCGGCCGCATCGACACGCGCACATAAGGCTCCGCGCTGAACCGCGTCGCCGCCAGTCGCTCCGCCGCCATCAGCGTCCCCGCATCGATCACCACCGCATCGCCCAGCGACATCTCCTCCGTGCTTGCCAGCCGCAGCACGCTGAATCCGTTCACGCCCGCCGCCGCCGCAATCTCCGGATGCTCCGCCATCTCCGAAACCATCCGCGTGCTTCCAAACGGCGTTCGCCGCTCATAGCCCACGCTCACATCGGCCGAGGCGCCCTCCACCCCATTCGTATTCTGGTCGCCCAGATCCGCGCGCAGCACCGCGCCGTCGCCATCCTCCAGCGACCGGTCGATCATCAGCACCTGATGCAGACCGCCGTCGGCAAACCCTCCATCGCCGTTCGTCAGCGTCACCCGCCCCTGCGAGATCGCGCGCCGCCGGTCCGCTGCACTCGTTGAAACCGACCTCCCATCGCTCGGATCCACCAGCCGCAGCAGCGGACGGTTCGCCGTCGAGCGCAGCGTCCACTTCCAGTCGTCCGCCGGCTCGTCCGGTCGCCGGCTCTCTGCCGGCAGCCAGTTCGCCGCCTCGAACAGCGTGCTCATGGTCAGGTTGATGATCGCCTGCGCGCCCGCCTGCAGCCGCAGGTTCGTCCGCGTCACCGGCACAAGAAACGCCGCCGAGGCGCGAATCTGGTACCGCCCCGGAACCACCGCGGGAATAATGTATCGTCCGTGATCGTCGGTGAACGTCGAGGCCACCGTGCCCGCATCCGCCGCCAGCAGCTCGATCAGCGCGCCCATCTGCGGTATGCCCTGCCGGTCGCGGACGACACCCGTAACGGCTGCGTCGGAGGACGCAGCAAAGCCGCGCCCTGCACAACCGAGCGCAAGCACCGTCAGCACCAGACCTGCTACCGCTTGTCTCACCGCGCCCTGGGACTCCTTACGCGCGTCGAAGGCCTCTCCTCAAACTCCCAGGCGGTTGTTCTCTCTTCCCGGGAGGTCAACCCGAGCGGATCGTCGCCATGCTGTCCCGCGCGACCCTGCTCCTGATCTGACGAACCGGACAGACCTGTCCGGCCCTCACAGCTATTGCTCGACGATAAAAGGTGCGCTCTCCGCGATCTGCTGCTTCGAAACGCCGTCGTTCACCTTAATTAACACCTGATACCGTCCGGGAGCCAGGCTCGCCAGCGGCATCGTCTTCTCCAGCGTCAGCTGGTCAGCGTTCGGATTCAGCTTCGCTGCCGTCTCCTGCGCATCGAGGATCTGCTTGTTCGTCGCCAGATCCAGAACCTGATACTCAATCGTCGCGTCGTTTCGCTTGTTCTGTCCAATTCCCAGGTTATACACCTGCATCCAGAAGTTCAGGTTCTGCCCCTGATGAAATGTCACCGGCGTCGTGACCGTCGCCGGTACCCGCGGCCGGATCTTTGTATTGCCGATTACAAAGTTCCCTGCGCCCACATCCTTCGAGGGCACCCGCTCCATCTGGTCGGCCAGAATCAACGACGAGTGCGACAGGCGGTCATCATCATACTGCGGAACATCCACGCTCCGCTTCCACGTCCCCACGTGCTCTGGATTGTTCATGTCCTTGATCGCGATCTCCACCTTGTACCGTCCCGGCGGCAGCGGAAGCGCCTTCCAGTACACCGACTGGTTGTTCTTCTCGCGCGCCAGCAGGTCGGTCGGCGTCTCCACCTTCACCGTGTCCTCAAAGGTCTGCACAATGTGGTCCGTGATCGTGCTCACCCGTCCCATGATGTTGACCACGCCCGTCGAGTCGCCATCCTGCGACTTGTACGTAATGTCGCCGTTGCGAATCTGCAGCGTGATCGGCACCATCACCGTGTCGTTGGTCAGCTTCACGTAGTCGGTGCGCACATCGAACAGGAACGGCGGTCCGTTCAGCACCTTCGCCGAGCTCAGAAACTCATCCAGGTCCGCATACTTCACCGGCGGCGGAGCGAACAGCTTCGCATACTGCTCCAGCCGGTCGAACTCCTTGCTCTGCTCCTGTGCCGCCATCGGCCCCTTGCCCAGCTGCTCCAGCCCGCCTCCGTCGAAGCGGTCCGCCTTCTTCGCCAGTCCCATCTGCTCGTACATCGTCAGGCCCGCGCCCGGCGTGTGCTGCAGCGCGTCCTTCTCCGAGCGGTCGATCGTTGCATGGTAGTCGCCGCACATGCACGTATCCACAAACTCAATGTCGATGTTGTCGCCGATCCCCGCAAGGTACCGGTAGTGCCACACCTCGAACGGGAACGTCGACGTGCTTCCGCCGCCCTCATCCATCGGCCGCTCATACTCTCCGCCCGAAGGATGCGAGTCGATCGAGTCCGGCTTGCCATATTCGATGTAGATGTGTCCGCGATCGGTCATCCATCCCGGCTTGCCCGCCGCGAAGTGCTCGTTTGCATAGGCGATGCGCGCATAGTGCTCGTCGCGATACTCATTGTCCGGTGAGTCCGGATTCGGATTCCGCCGCTGCCAGAACTGCTCGATGAACTGGTCGCGCTCCTCGTCGTTGGTCAGGCTCTTGAACGCCTTGGTCTCTTCATCGGTGATGATCCAGCGCACGTCCTCATTCAGCCAGGTCTTGTAGGTCCCCTTCAGCTCTTCCTTGGCCGCCTTGGTCCGGTCGCGCTCCTGTCGGTCGGTCAGCCGCCGCTTCAGCGGGTCCGGCTTCTCCGCCGTCGGCTTCGTCTGCACCACCCCGCCGTTCTGCACCGCCTGCGCCGAGCCCCCATCGCCCGCCGCCTGGGCATGCCCGGCCACGCCCCCGCCGGTCAGTGCCAGAGCGGTAATTCCGGTGAGCAAAACGCACAGTCGCATGGGCCGAACTCCTGGTCTGAAGACGTCCCCTATTTTACGTTCCCTTTGCGCTTCCAGACAAGCCGCCGCGCCCGCCGCGCTGGTATGATAGACACTCAGGGGAATTGCAAAGAGGACGCCGGTCGCTGCCCCGCGATAGAGGCCTGGAACTGTGGGCTCTTGCCTTGCGTACCTTGCACTGCAACCTGGAGTTTATCGTCCCCGCCGGGAACCCGTTTTTGCCCGGAGCCCATCCTCCGGGAGAAAGCCGTATGAGCACGAAAAAAATTCTGTTGGTCGTCCTTGGCGCTGTCGTCCTGATCGTCATCGTCGCTGGTTCCATTGTTCACAGCCGCAATAGCGTTACCGCCGTCACCACGGCCAAAGCCGTGCGCCAGGATCTCACCGCCACCGTCAGCGGCACCGGTCAGATCAAGCCGCTTACTGAGGTCAACCTGGGCGCCACCGCCTTCGGCCGCATCACGCACCTCTACGTCAAAGAGGGCGACCACGTGAAGAAGGGCCAGCTCGTCGCCACCGTCGAGAGCGAGCAGCCCGCCTCGCAGGTCCAGGCGCAGGAGGCCACCATCAACTCGCAGCGAACCACGGTTGATTCCTACGTGGCCGCTGAAAAGACCGCCGAGGCCGCGGTGCAGGAGGCCAAAGCTGACCTCGAGCAGAAGCGTTTCGACATCGAGCGCTACAACCAGCTCTACAAGGACCAGCTCGTCGCCAAGCAGGACTACGACGCCAAGAAGGCCGCCTACGATATCGACGTCGCTACCCTCGCGCAGCGGGTAGCCGCGCTCGCCCAGGCCAAAGCCCAGACCGCGGCCGCCCGCAGCCAGGTCACGCAGGCCGTCGCCACGCTTCACGGCAACGACTACCAGCTCGGCCTCACCGAAAGCCGCGCTCCCTTCGATGGCCTTGTAACCAACATTCCCGTCCACGAGAATGAGACCGTCGTCGTCGGCATCCAGAACGCCGAGGGATCCACGCTCATGACCCTCGCCGATATGAGCATCATCACCGCCGAGGTCAAGGTCGACGAGACCGACATCGTCAACATCCAGATGGGCCAGCCCGCCGACGTGAGCGTCGATGCCTTCCCCGGCCAAATCCTCAAGGGCCACGTCACCGAGGTCGGCGATCAGGCTCTGCTCCGCACCACGGGCGTCGCCACCTCGCAGTCCACCACCGGCACCGAAGAGGCCAAGGACTTCAAAGTCGTCGTCACCCTCGACCCCCAAACCGCAATCGATCTGCGTCCCGGCCTCTCCTGTAACGCCAGGATCACCACCGCCCACAAGCCCGACGTCCTCACCGTGCCCATCCAGTCCCTCGTCGAGCGCGACGCAACCGCCGAGGAGACTCTCTTCCGCAACCACGGCAAAGAGAGCTCCAACACCGCCTCCGCAGCTACCCGCGCCAGTGACACCCAGGGCGTCTTCGTCCTCGTTCATGACCACGGCGCCGTTCGTGTGCGCTTCGTTCCTGTCAGCACCGGAGTCATCGGCGCCACCGACATCGAGGTCCTCAGCGGCCTTAAACCCGGCGACGAGATCGTCACCGGCCGATACAAGACGCTTCGCACCCTCAAGAGCGGCACTGCCGTCAAAGTCGACAACTCGCTGACCCTGGCGCCGGATACCAGCAGCTAACCGTTACGCTTCTGTCCTTGCCTTTTTTCTTTTTGTCGTTCCCGCAGGGAATCTGCCTTTCGCTTCTCAGGAGATACGATGGCCTTCGATACTCCAACGCTCACGCCCGAACAGGTGCACGCAACCACCGGCAACAACGCCGGCGGTCCGCGCCCCGGCGACGTCATCGTCACCCACAATCTCTGGAAGACCTATGAGATGGGCGACCAGCAGGTCCATGCGCTCCGCGGCGTCGACATCCGCATCCGCCACAACGAGTACGTCGCCATCATGGGCCCCTCCGGCTCCGGCAAGTCCACGCTGATGAACCTCATCGGCTGCCTCGATACGGCCTCGCAGGGCCAGTACTGGCTCAACGGCCACGACGTCTCCGAGCTCAACGACGACGAGCTCGCCCGCATCCGCAACAAGGAGATCGGCTTCGTCTTCCAGACCTTCAACCTGCTCGCCCGCGCCACCTCCCTGCACAACGTCGAGCTCCCGCTCATCTACAACGGCACCCCCTCCGCCGAGCGCATCGCCCGCGCCAAAGAGGTCCTCGAGCAGGTCGGCCTCGCCACCCGCATGATGCACAAGCCCAACGAGCTCTCCGGCGGCCAGCGCCAGCGCGTGGCTATAGCCCGCGCCTTGGTAAACCACCCCTCGATCATCCTCGCCGACGAACCCACCGGCAACCTCGACTCCAAGACCTCCGTCGAGATCATGGGCCTGCTCGACAAGCTGCACCAGGAGGGCAACACCATCGTCCTCGTCACCCACGAGCCCGACATTGCCCAGTTCGCCCATCGCGTCATCTCCATCCGCGACGGCTCCGTCGAAAGCGACGCCCCCAGCAGCCGCGCCGCCGGCATCAGCGGCGGAGCCAAGACCTCACACTATGCCTGAGCCATCGCTCTCCTGAGTCCTCGCCCCGCCAGCCTCTACAGCGGTCAGGGCCTCAATGCGATTAAAGTGCAAGGGTGCCAAACCGTATACTCCTCACCCCGGTTCAGCGGATTAATACAAACCTTCGCTACCGTGGACGCATGATGCTCAGCTTCGTCATCCCCGCATTCAACGAGGAGGCATGGCTCGGCGACTGCATCGACTCCATCCTCGCCCAGTCGCGTGGCCTCGAACATCTCATCGAGATCATCGTCGTCAATAATGCCAGCACAGACCGCACCCGCGAGGTCGCGCTCCGTTATCCAGGCGTTCACCTCGTCGACGAGCCCCGCAAAGGCCTGCCCTTTGCTCGTCAGGCGGGCTTCAACGTCAGCAGCGGAGACCTCATCGCCAACGTCGACGCCGACTCCCGCCTCACCCCCGGCTGGATCGATCTCGTCCTGCGCACCTTCCGCGAGAAGCCCGGCCTCGCCGCGCTCTCCGGTCCGCTGGTCTACTACGACCTCTCTTCGCGCCAGCGGCGTCTCGTGCACGTCTTCTATCTCGCCGCCTGGCTCACCTATGTCACCAACCGCTATCTCCTCCGCGTCGGATCCATGGTGCAGGGGGGCAACTTCGTCGTCAGCCGCGCCGCGCTCGAAGACATCGGTGGCTTCAACCTGTCGATCTCCTTCTACGGCGAGGACACCGACATCGCGCGCCGCCTGCATGAGGTCGGCCCGGTCGATTTCACCTTCGACCTGAAGATGTTCTCCTCAGCCCGCCGCCTCAAACACGAGGGCATGCTCACCATCGCCTTTCGTTATTCGTTGAACTACTTCTGGACGATCTTCTTCAAGCGTCCCTTCACTCGCGGGCACATCGACATCCGCGAGCAGTTCGAGAGCTAAACCAACCCGCTACGCATCGAAACCTCACCTGAATTCCGCTACCAGGGAAGCTCCATCTCCAGCGGCATCGCGCTGTCGCGGCCCACCACCCGGCTGAACGTCCGCGTAAATCTCTCGTTGCGCCCCAGCCGCACCAGCTCAATCGCCATCCGCAGCGGCCACGGCGCCGATCCGTTCGCCCAGAGTTCGCGCAGCGGACGCATCTGTCCACACGCATCCGGATGAAACGCTCGCTCATCCCACCGGCGCCATCCCTCAATAAACTCCGGGAAGTCCGTCACCGCATTCAGCGTCGACTGCAAAATTCTGCCCTCCCACGGCTTCGCATACTGGTCCAGAAACAGGATGTGGCTGCGCCGCTCCACGCGGATCTCCTCCACAAACTCGCCAAAGCTTCCCGCCGAGGTGAGATTGATGTTGGCGTTCGCCTCCAGCCCGTGCCGGTCGCCGCCCGAGATCAGCAGATGTCCCGTCTCAGCGCCCAACCGCATCACCTCACGGTTCTCCCTCGCGTGCCGCAGGCCATTTAGCTCCAGAGCATGAATGACCTCCCCGGCCCCGCCGAGAAACCGCAACACCTCGCGCCGGTGCACCGCCTCCCCAACCTCATGCAAATCCCACACAGGATGGTTGAAGACCACCAGCACTCCCGGAATCTCATCAAGCTCCCGCAGCATCGACATAAGACGCGCATCGCACTCTGCGATCGCGCTCGCACACCGCATCTCCGCCAGATCACCCGCACCCTGACATCGCACCTCCCTGGCGGCTCTCGTGTACGCCTCAAACCGCCGCATCCACATCCACCCCTCCGCGCTCGGCAGGTTATGGATGCCCAGATGAAATTCGGTGTCGCCAAACAGCGCCGTCCACTCCACCGAAACCGGAATATGCCGCGCGCTCGGCACCGTCCGCAGCAACATCGGCGCCTCGATCGTGTCATGGTCTGTAATCGAAACCAGCGGCTCCGCCCCCATCGACCGAATCTGCCCCGCCTCCAGGTCATAGGCCATCTTCGGCAGCAGAGGCGGCCGCCAGAAACCGCGCACAAAGTCCAGCCTCAACCCATGCTCGCGTTCGCACTCCCGCTCATACCGCCGCATCACCCGTCCCGCAAACGGCAACATGCCCAGAAACTTGTGGACAAACTGCAGGCTCTCCTCCGAACAACTCGTGTGGCTGTGCAGCGACACCCCCGTCGCATACCGCTCCGCCATCCCGCCGTCCCGCCACTGGCTCGACACCTGCGACACAGGCTTGCGCCGCGTCCGCCTTCGCATATCCGTCCTCCCGACTGTGCTCCTGTTTATGCCTCAATCCTGGAGCACTTCGCGCAAACGCCTTATGAACCCTCCGCAAACGCCAGACCAATACCGCCGAGGTAGCCTCGCGGTTACCCCGCTTGCACTCGCGCGCGCAACAGGCAACGTCTTCAAGAGGTTGCCAGAAGGATGCGCCGCCCCACCCTCGCTTGCCTCCGCGCGTCTAAACTTAAAGCATGGCCTATCGCGCGCGGCGGCTCGTCCGTCTGTCCCTGTTATTCCTCCTCACAGCCTTCGCCGTTCGTCCCTGCGCCGCCGTCGACGCGCGCTTCGACCTCGTCGGCCCGCGCATCAATGTCCGCGTCACCCGCGCCGGGGTCACCCTCCCTATCTCGGAGGTCCCCAACCTCCAGCCCGGTGACCGTCTCTGGTTGCACCCCGACCTTCCCTCCACCCAGTCCGTCCACTACCTCCTCATCTGCGTCTTTCTCCGTGGCACCACCAACCCCCCGCCCGACGACTGGTTCACCCGCATCGAGACCTGGGACCGGCACGTCCGCGAAGAAGGCGTCTTCGTCACCGTCCCCAAAGAGGCCCAGCAGGCCGTCCTCTTTCTCGCGCCCGAGACCGGCGGCGACTTCTCCACGCTGAAATCCGCCGTCCGTGGCCGTCCCGGCGTCTTCGTCCGCGCCTCGCAGGATCTCGCCGAGGCCGGCTTCGAGCAGTCCCGCATCGAGAAGTACCTCGCCGACATCCGCCGCGCTCCGCCCTCCGACCCGGCCGCGCTCCAGAAGCACTCCGATCTGCTCGCCCGCACCCTCGCGCTCAAGCCCAACGAAAACTGCTTCAAGCAGCCCGTCGACATGCAGTTCACCTGCCTCACCCAGACCGGCTCTCAATCCCTGCTCGACGACGGCCACAGCAACTCCATCGTCTCTGCGCTCTCCAACGGCCCCGGCTCTGACCTCATCAACGCCGCCAGCTACACCCAGCTCGCCGGCGGCGGCCTCTACTCCGCCTACGTCGGCGCCGTCGTCGATCTCGTCCGCCTCATGGGCAACCTCCACACCGCGCAGTACCAGTACATCCCCGCCATCGCCTTCCCGCAGGGCGACGCCATGAACCTGCGTCTCAACACGCCGCCCTCCTTCCACAATCCGAAGTCCGTTCTTGTCATCGGCCTTCCCTCCGTGCAACCCTCACCCACACCGCCGCTGCGTCCCGCCGACCCCTCCGACGTCGCCTGCATGATCAAGCCCACCGTCGTCCTTCCCATCGAAGGAGCTCCACTCGTCTTCTCCACCGCGCTCGCCCACGACCTCGTCCTGCACCTCAACGTCCCTCCCGGCGCTCCGCCTGAGCCCGACATCCCTCTCATCGCCGACGCCTACCAGGGCGGCCTCGTCCTTCAGCGCGAGCCCGAGCACCACGTCCCCCTCCATGACGAACTCGCGCCCGCCGCCCTCGATCACCCCGGCGAATCCAGGCCCGCCAGGCCCGCTCCGCCCCCCAAGCCCCAGCCCGAGCCCATCCGCCTCACCGGAACCATCCAGGGTCAGTGGGGCTTCGACTCCTTCGTAGGCCCCACCGTTCCGCTCCAGCAGCTCCCCGGCTCCAACTGGCAGATCGCCTCCACCGACGACGCGCCCACCGGCAAACTGATCGCCGGCCACACCGCGCAGCTTCTCATCACCTCCACCGGCTCCGCCTGCGTCCATACCATCACCGCCCAGCCCCGCGGCTCCGGCAACGATCTCAAGATCGCCTTCAAGCCCGCGCCCACCGCCGACCAGCCCAACCTCCTCGCTATCACCCTCCCGCTCGACAAGGACATCACCCCCGGCGACCTCCACATCGAGATCCAGCAATACAGCCAGCCCAGGGCAGACGAGCTCTCCACCCGCACCTTCTCCGAACCCCCGCACATCCAGTCCGTCGAGATCCACGCCGCCGACCGCACCCTCCTCGCCACCGGCGAGCGCCTCAACGAAGTCGACAAGGTCTCCCTCGGCGATCTCACCTTCAAGCCCCGGCCCGCAACCCCCAACAGCGACCCCGCCGACACTCCTGAACCCTCCAATACACTCCGCCTCGCGCTTCCCAGCGACGCCCCCGCTCCGCCCACCAAAGTCGGCGATCAACTCACCGCCCGCGTCCAGCTCCGCGACGGCCGCTCCCTCACCGTCCCCGTCACCGTCTCCGCCCCGCGTCCGGTCGTCACGCTGCTCAGCAAGCGCTCCGAGCTCCCCGGCATCCCCATCATCACCCTCACCAGCGCCGACGACCTCCCGCTCTCCGCGCCGCTCACCTTCACCCTCAAGTCCACCGAATCCTTCCCTCGCAACGGCCGCGTCGAGATCGAAACCCTCGACGGCACCCTCCGTGCCGTCCTCACTCTCGCGCCCTCCGGCGGCCTCGTCCTTCAGGACCCCCACACCATCGTCGCCTCGCTCGACCCTCTGCGCGTCTTCGGTCCCAGCGCCTTCGGCGCCCTGCATCTGCGCGCCATCTTTCCCGCCTCCGCCCGCAAGCACGACAAAGAGACCGGGCCCGGCCCCGGCGCAGACACCGCCGTCGAAGACGAAGCCTCCAGCGACTGGCTTCCGCTCGGCACCCTCGTTCGCCTTCCCGAGCTCACCACCCTCCAGTGCCCCGCCGACTCGACGCTGGCCTGCAGCCTCTCCGGCACGGACCTCTTCCTCATCGACGCCATCTCCTCTGACCCCGCCTTCGGCAGCCCATCCCCCGTTCCCGACGGCTACACGGGCACCACGATCTCCGTCCCGCATCCCGCCGCCGCCGGCACACTCTTCCTCAAACTCCGCGACGACCCCAACCCCGTCGACTCCGCCACCTTCGCCATGCCCGCTCTCCCGCCCGCGCACGCGCACACTCGTGAGCACGAGCACGCCACCGGGCACGCTCATCCTGAGGCCGCAAAGCCTGAGACCGCAAAGCCCTTATCGCAAGACTGACCTCACATCACGCACACACGAAAAAGCCCGGCCATCGCCGGGCTCTTTATCTCAAGAATTGTCATCCTGACCCTGATTCCGAGTGCAACGAAGAGCAAGGGGAAGGACCTGCTTTTTGCCGCTAATCCGCTGCCGTCGTCTCCCGCTGCGCATGCTGCACCTTGCTGTGCCGCGTCGAGTACCCGAAGTAAATCACCAGGCCGATGATCAGCCAGCTGAAAAAGCCGATCTTCGCCGGCGTGTCCGACGACACCATCAGCGACAGCGAGATAAGGATGCCCATGATGGGCACCAACGGCACCCACGGCGTGCGGAACGGCCGGTGCAGCTCCGGCTGCCGCCTGCGCATCACCCACACCCCCACGCAGACGATGGTGAACGCCAGCAGCGTTCCCAGGCTCACCAGCTCGCCCAAAAAGGAGATGTTGAAGAACGCCGCCAGAAACGCCACCAGCACGCCCACCGCAATCGTCACCAGCCACGGTGTGCGGAAGCGCGGGTGGATCTCGCCCACCCACTTCGGCAGCAGGCCGTCGCGCGACATCGTGTACAGCACGCGCGTCTGGCCGAGGATCATCACCAGCATCACCGAAGCCAGCCCGGCAATCGCGCCCAGGTCGATCAGGCACACGCCCCATGTCGCCCCAATCGCCGCCGCGCCGTCGGCCACCGGAGCCGCCGTATTCAGCGTCGCGTAGGGCTTAAGGCCGGTCAGCAGCCCGGCGACGATGATGTAAAGAACGGTGCAGATAATCAGCGAGCCGAGGATGCCGAAGGGCATGTCCTTCTGCGGATTCTTCGCCTCCTGCGCCGCCGTCGACACCGCGTCGAACCCGATATACGCAAAGAAGACCACGCTCGCCCCGCGCATAATGCCCGACCATCCGTATTGCCCGAAGTGCCCCAGGTTCTTCGGAATAAACGGGTGCCAGTTCGCCGTCATGTGCGACCAGTGGCCAGAAGCGAAGATCGTGGCGATGCCGATGAAGAACAACACCACCGACACCTTGATCATCACCGCCGCGCTGTTGAAGTTCGCCGACTCTTTTACGCCCACAACCAGCACAATCGTCACCACGATGATCGCGCACAGCGCGAAGATGTCCACCTTGGCTGCGAATAGATGCCCAAACAGCGTCATGCTGACTGAAGGCGTCGGATTAAACGGCATATGAATGCCGAAATATCCCAGCAGGCTGCTCACGTACCCGCTCCAGCCGACCGCCACCGTCGCCGCCCCGAAGGCATACTCCAGGCACAGTGCCCATCCGATGATCCACGCCACCAGCTCGCCCAGCGTCGCATAGCCATACGTGTACGCCGATCCCGCGATCGGGATCACCGACGCGAACTCCGCATAGCACAGACCCGCAAAGACGCAGCCGATGCCCGCCACCACGAACGAGAGCACAATCGCCGGTCCGGCAAACTGCGCGGCCGCCGTTCCCGTCAGCACGAAGATACCCGCGCCGATGATGGCGCCGATTCCCAGCGTGATCAGGTTCACCGGCCCCAGGGCGCGCCTCAGTCCGCCCGATCCCTCACCCTCCGCCTCGTGCAACAACGCCTTCAGCGGCTTCACTGCCAACAGCTTTGCCATAAAACCTTTCGCCTCCACAAAGCTGTTCCCAGCTCCGTTCCCAGTCCTACGCCTCGCGCCCTGCGCGCCGCGTCCACACAAGATACACAGGCACTCCCAGCAACACCAGAAGCAATCCTGGCCACGTATACTGAGGCTTATATCGCAACAGTACAACACAAATCCACACCGCCATGACGATGTACAACCCGGGCAGTACCGGATACCCGAACGCCCGGTACGGCCGCTCCGCCTCCGGCCTCGTCCTCCGCAGCACAAATAACCCCAGAATCGTCAGCACATAAAACACCAGCACCGCAAAGATCACATAGTCCAGCAGCTGCCCATAACTCCCACTCAGGCACAGCAAACACGTCCACGCCCACTGCAGCCACAGCGAATTCACCGGCGTCTTTGTCTTCTCGCTCAGCTTGCCGGTGCTCTTGAAGAACAACCCGTCGCGGCTCATCGCGTAATACACCCGCGCCCCCGCCAGCAGCATCCCGTTCACGCACCCAAACGTACTCACCAGAATCGCCGCCGCCATCAGCTTCGCGCCGACTCCAGCAAATGCAACCTGCATCACCGCCGTCGCCACCCGGTCCTGCGGCGCATTCGCAATACCCATCATCGGCAGCACACTCAGATACACAAAGTTGCACGCGATATACAGCAGCAGCACCGTGCCCGTTCCAATCGCCAGCGACAGCGGCAGGTTCCGTCGCGGATTCTGAATCTCGCCCGCCGTAAACGTCACGTTGTTCCACGCATCGCTCGAGAACAGCGACCCCACCTGCACCACCGCCACTACCGTCAGCACGCCCACAAACGCAATTGGCCCGCCCACGCCCACCTGCACCGCATGCACGCTATGCCATCCCGCATTCGCAAAAAACTCGTGCCAGGCTCTCCCAAAATTCGCGGCGATCGCCGTCGCATTCCGCGCCACCAGCCCCACCGCCACAATCCCCAGCAGCGCCAGCACCTTCGCGCTCGTAAACACATTCTGCACCGCCGCGCCCAGCTTCACCCCGCGCGTATTCGTCAGCGTCAGCAGCGTCACAATCGCAATCGCCGCCAGGTTCGCCGTATTCAGCCCGATGTCCATGTTGCCCAGCACCATCGGCCCCACCGGAATCGCCGGCACATGCGCAATGTGCCACAGCCAGTGGCTCCCGCTCACGCTCGGAAAGAACACGCCCAGAAACTTCCCAAACGCCACGCCCACCGCCGCAATCGTCCCCGTCTGGATCACGAGGAACAGCGTCCACCCATACAAGAATCCCCACAACGGCCCCAGCGACTCGCGCAGATACACATACTGCCCGCCGGCCTTCGGCATCATCGCCGCCAGCTCGCCGTAGCTCAGCGCGCCGATCAGCGTCATCACCGCCGTCACCAGCCAAGCCGCAATCAACAGCGCCGGCGAGCCCAGCGTCCGGCTCATCTCCGCCGGCACAATAAAGATGCCCGACCCGATCATCGAGCCCATCACAATCGCCGTCGCCGAAAACAGCCCCATCCCCCGCACAAACTGCGGCGTGTGATCTGTTCCAGCTTTAATTGAATTGTCATCCTTCCGCGAAGCGGGAGGATCTGCTTTTGGCGATGCCTCTGGGATCATTGAGCTTTCACGACTCACTGCCCCAAACCCTACCCCAAAATCCGCAGAAAGTCTCTGGCCACCTCGCCCACCCGTCTCCCTTCCACAAACATCCCCCCAATCACCGCCACCGCATCCGCTCCCGCCTCCACCACACTCGCAGCATTTGTCAGAGTAATCCCCCCGATCGCGATCATCGGCTTCGCCGTCAGCGCCCGCATCCGCCTCACCCCCTCCAACCCGATCACCGGCTCCGCATCCGCCTTCGACGCCGTCCCAAACACCGGCCCCACCGCCACATAATCCACCCAGGAGAATTTGTCATCCTGACCCTGAGCATCGCGAAGGGGAAGGACCTGCTGTTTGTTATGCGTCGACACCCCCACCACCCACCTCTTCCGCATGTCATCCTGACCCTGAGCAACGTGAAGGGGAAGGACCCCCGCATTTGCACTTCCCTTTCTTTCTGTCATTCCGAGGGAACCGAGGAACCTGCTTTCCCCTGCACCGGCATAATCGCCCACCACCCTCCTCACCGCTTCCACCGGCAAATCCCCCTGCCCCACATGCACCCCATCCCACCCCGCCAGCACCGCCAGATCCGCGCGGTCATTCAGAATCAGCGTCGCCCCCACCCCCGCAAATACCTCCCGAATCTCCGCGCACGCTCTCAAAATCTCCTGCGGGCTTCCCACCTTGTCCCGATATTGCACCAGCCGCACGCCCGCCTCGCGCAGCTCCCGCACAAACTCACCCACCGTCACACCGCGCGCCTCCAGCGTCGCCCGGTCCACAATCGCATACAGCTTCGGAAACCGCTCTATCATCCCTCAAGGCTATCCCGGCGTTCGCGCCAGTACGCCGCCCCACCGGCTAAAATCCCGCTATGAGACTCCGCCCACGCCCATCCTCTCTCGTCAAAGCCGGCACAGCAGCCGGCGCCCTGGCCGTCGGCGCCCTCGCTGTCGGAGCCATCGCCGCCGGTGCCGTCGCCATCGGTACCCTCGCCGTCGGCAAGCTCGCCATCGGCCGCCTCAAGCTCAAACTCGGTAAAGTCGACAGGCTTCACGTCGGCGAGCTCACCGTCGATCGCCTCATCGTCCACAACCGCACCGGCGACTGACGCCGCGCCCCAAAAGCAAAAGCCCAGCCGAAGCCGGGCCTGCTGCCTTCTACCTCTAATCCCTCACCCCTGATTCTCTGCCTTCTGCCGTTCCAGAAACCGCTCCATAAACTTCGTATCGAACTCCCCGCGCCGGAACTCCTCATCCGCAAAGATCTTTTCGTGCAGCGGAATCGACGTCTGAATCCCCTCCACGATGAACTGGCTCAGCGCCCGCTGCATCTTGTTCATCGCCTCTTCGCGGTCCTTGCCGTGGCAGATCAGCTTCGCAATCAGCGAGTCGTAGTACTGCGGCACCACCCCCTCCGCATACTGCGCCGTGTCCACGCGCACTCCATTGCCGCCCGGAACGTTGTATACCGTAATCTTCCCTGGGCTGGGCGTGAACTTCTCCGGGTGCTCCGCATTGATCCGGCACTCGATCGCATGCCCGCGAATCGGCGGCACCTGCGGCACGATCGCGTGCAGCCTCTCGCCCGCCGCAATCCGCAGCTGCGCCTTCACCAGATCCACCCCCGTCACCATCTCCGTCACGCAGTGCTCCACCTGGATGCGCGTATTCATCTCGATGAAATAAATCTCGCCGTCTTCATCCATCAGGAACTCGATCGTCCCCGCATTCCAGTAGCCGATCTCCTTGAGCGACCTCTCGATCGTCTTGCCCAGCTTCTCGCGCAGCTTCGGCGTCACCTGCAAACTCGGCGCCTCTTCAATCAGCTTCTGGTGCCGCCGCTGAATCGAGCACTCGCGCTCACCCAGGCTCATCACACTCCCGTGCTCATCCGCCAGCACCTGGAACTCGATATGCCGCGGCCGCTCAATAAACTTCTCCATGTACAGCGCGCCATTGCCAAACGCATTCGCCGCCTCGGTCGAGGCCTGCTGGTACAGCGCCGGCAGCTCCTCCTTCGTCCGGCAAATCCGCATCCCGCGCCCCCCGCCGCCGGCCACCGCCTTCAGAATCACCGGATAGCGAATAACCTCCGCGCACCTCTGCGCCGCATCCTCGCCATCCAGAACGCCGTCTGATCCCGGCAAAATCGGCACCTTCGCATGCTTCATCGTCTGCCGCGCGGTGGACTTCTCGCCCATCATCCGCGTCACCTCCGGCGGCGGCCCGATGAACTTGATATTCGACGCCCGGCACACCTCCGCGAAGTTCGCATTCTCGCTCAAGAGGCCATACCCCGGATGCACCGCATCCGCGCCCGCAACCTCCGCCGCCGAAATCACCGCCGGCACATTCAGATAGCTGTCCTTCGACGGTGGCGGCCCAATGCAGATCGCCTCATCCGCAAACTTCACATGCAGACTGTTCCGGTCCGCCTCCGAATACACCGCCACCGTGCGAATGCCCATCTCCTTGCACGCCGAGATCACCCGCAGCGCAATCTCTCCTCGATTGGCAATCAATACCTTACGAAACATGCAGTGCCTTCGTCCTTGCTTTCGCCGTCGCTTTTGCTGTTGCCCTTGCTTTTCTGGTTGTCATTCCCGCAGGGAATCTGCTTCTGTCCTTGCTCTTGCTTTTCTGGTTGTCATTCTGACCCTGAGCATCGCGAAGGGGAAGAACCTGCTTTCGCTCTTGTGTTTGTTTTTGTCATTCCCGAAGGGAATCTGTGTTTATAAGCACCGGCGACCAACGTTTGCAGCGCCTTCGCCTTATTCACTATTCACTACTCACTATTCACTGCCTTACCTGATCGCAAACAGCGCCTGCCCATACTCCACCGGCTGGCCTGTCCTCACAGACACCTTCACAATCTCGCCGGCCGCATCGCTCTCAATCTCGTTCATCAGCTTCATCGCCTCGACGATGCAAAGCACCTGCCCGTTCGACACCCGATC
>DATAXW010000006.1:0-163082 GCA_036272895.1 Acidobacteriaceae bacterium
CCCCGAACGCGTCGCCCAGCTCTACAACATGCCCAGCGTTGAACCCATCATCGGCTCGCACCGCCTCGTCCTCGAAGGCGGAAGCATCGATACAAATGGTTCCGGCATCCTGCTCACCACCGAAGAGTGCCTGCTCTCCGAGGTCCAGCAGCGCAACCCCGGCATCACCAAAGAGCAGCTCGAACAAGCCTTCGCGCAATATCTCGGCATCGAGCAGGTCCTCTGGCTTAACCGCGGCTGCGCCGGCGACGATACCCATGGCCACGTCGACGACATCACCCGCTTCGTCGGCCCCAACACCATCCTCACCGTCGTTGAAGAGAACACCGCCGACGAAAACCACCTCCCGCTCGCCGAAAACCTCGAGCGCCTCCACGCCGCCCGCAACCTCCGCTCTGGGAATTCAAAGCCCGAGCCCTTCGAGATCCGCACCCTCCCCATGCCCGCGCCGGTCCTCTTCGAAGGCCAGCGCCTGCCCGCCAGCTACGCCAACTTCTACATCGCCAACTCGTTCGTCCTCGTCCCCACTTTCAACGACCCCAACGACCGCATCGCCCTCAACACCCTCGCGTCCTGCTTCCCCGACCGCACCGTCACCGGCATTCACTGCACCGACCTCATCTGGGGCCTCGGCGCGCTCCACTGCCTCACCCAGCAGGAGCCCGCATGAAGCCCGACGCCTTCCGCCGCAGCGACCGCGTGAGCCCACTCAGCATGGAAGCCCTCATGCGCGTCGCTCTCGACGAAGCCCGCGCCGCCGAAGCCTCCGGCGAAGTTCCCGTCGGCGCCCTCGTCGTCGCTCCCGATGGCGCCACCATCATCGGCCGCGGCCGCAACCGCGCCATCGCCGACTCCGATCCCACCGCCCACTGCGAGATCGTCGCCCTTCGCGCCGCCGCGCTTCACCTCAAAAACTACCGCCTCACCGGCTGCACGCTCGTCTGCACGCTCGAACCCTGCTCCATGTGCGCCGGCGCCATCCTTCACGCGCGCATCGCCCGCCTGCTCTACGCCGCGCGCGACCCCAAAGCCGGCGCCTGCGGCTCCGTCCTTAGTGTCCTCAACCACCCCTCGCTCAACCACCGCGTCGAAGTCGTCGAAGGCGTCCTCGCCGACGAATGCGGTGCCCTGCTCACGGACTTCTTCCGTCGCCGCCGAGCCAACACGCCCACACCCTAACCCGCATCACACCTCCTGACGGAGGCAATCCACGCCCATGGCAACCCGCAAAGCCACAAAGAAGTCCTCAACGAAAAAATCCTCAACCAGAAAATCATCCGCAAAGAAAACCTACCCCACCAAATCCGGCAAACGCTCCACCACCCCACCCTCGAAGCGCTGGTCCGCAAAGGTCACAACCGACTCCACCAAGCCCGGCCCTGGCCTCTTCAAAAAGTCTGCGCAGACCATCGCTGAAAACCTCGCAAGAAAATCCGTCTCACCCAAAGGCCCCGGACAGGGCATGCAGATGCTCAGCTTCTACGAGAACCGCGCCGGCAAGAACCTCTCCGCCTCCCGCAAGCTCACCCTCGAGCACGCCAAAGACCTCCTCCGCGAAAAAGAAGACAACAGCTCTTCGCGGTCAAAGAAATCCGCCAAAAAATCCTCACGCAAGCCCTCAAAGAAAGCGAAGTAACCATGCCCGGACGTTTCGCAGGCAAAGTCGCCGTCGTCACCGGCTCCTCCTCTGGCATCGGCCAGGCCATCGCCGTGCGCCTCGCCTCTGAAGGCGCCGCCATCGTCATCGACTACCGCAGCCGCGATCAGGGCGCGCAGGACACAGAGAACATGGTCAAGTCCGCCGACCCGCAGGCGCGCTTCATCACCATCATGGCCGACGTCACCAAAATCGCCGACACCAACAACCTCATCCAGCAGGCCTGGTCACAGCTCGGCTCCTGCGACATCCTCATCAACAACGCCGGCGTCGAAAAAGGCGCCGACTTCTGGGACGTCACCGAAGAGGACTACGACCTCGTCCTCGACGTCAACCTCAAAGGCGCGTTCTTTCTCACCCAGGCCTTCGTCCGCAAGCTCCGCGACGCCAAAAAGCCCGGCCGCATCATCAACATCTCCTCCGTGCACGAGGATATGGTCTTCCCGCACTTCGCCAGCTACAGCGCCTCCAAGGGCGGCCTGCGCATGCTCATGCGCAACCTCTCCGTCTCCCTCGGCCCGCTCGGCATCACCGTCAACAACGTCGCGCCCGGCGCCATCGTCACGCCCATCAACAATGCCCTGCTCGAAGACAAATCCAAGCTCGACCCTCTCCTCCGCAACATCCCGCTCGGCCGCATGGGCACCGCTCAGGAAGTCGCCGGCCTCGTCGCCTGGCTCGCCTCCGACGAAGCCGCCTACGTCACCGGCTCCACCTACTTCATCGACGGCGGCCTCATCCGCAACTACCACGAGCAATAACGCGAACGTTCGCGCAGCAGCAGAGACATTTAAATGACAATTAGGCAAAAATAGAGCTATGCAGCTTCTCCTCTACTCAGCCAACTGGTGCCGCGACTGTCGCGAGGCCAAGCGCTTCCTCACCAGACATTCCATCCCCTATCAGGAGATCGACATCGAGCGCACTCCCGGCGCAGCCGACGAGGTCATCGCGCGCACCGGCAAGCGCGCCATCCCGCAGTTCGTTCTCGATGGCACCTGGATCCAGCCCTACAAACCGGGCCACGGATTTCTCCACGACGAGATGGCCGCGCTCTTCGGCGTCAGCGAAATCTAGCCGAGCCGCCGCCCGCACCGCTCCCACTCCGCCCTCACCCCAAAGATCCACCCAGTCCGTCAGGCGTCGGCCTCCTGCGTTGCCGCCCCTCCCGCCGCATTCACCCCTCGCAGCGCATGTACCAGCTCCTCTCCGTGCTTCGCCAGCTCGGCAAGATGTTCCGCGACCAGGTGCCGCAGCACCTCTTCGCCCCGCGGCGTCAGCGCAATCAGCGACCGCCGCAGATCGCGCTCGTCGCTGTGCCGTTCCACCAGCCCCGCCCGCTCCGCCCGGTCCACCAGCTCCACCGTGCTGTTATGCCGCAGCACCATCCGCTCGGCCAGATAACTCACCGACGCCGGCTGCCCCGGTGGCACCGCCGCGATCACCTGCAGCAGCTGGTACTGCTGCGCCTGCACCCCATAACGCTCCGAGGCAATCTCACTGAAGCTCAGAAACTGCCGAAGGTGAAAGCGGAAGTCCGCCAACTCCTTCAGCCCCCGAATCTCCCGCTTACGAGTCACCTGTTCTTGCATGTGTCTCTCCATTTCTATTGACGCGATGCTCCACCTCGGCCCTTTGATGCCCCTGCGGATACACTGGAAACAGCCCCACCATGGAATTCCGCGAACCGATTACCCTCGCGCTCAATCCACGGACCTGCCACGGCAGCCCTCTTCACTCATCCCTCTACCGGCCCACGGAGACCCGATGATCGCCCGCTACACCCGCCCCGAGATGGCCTCGGTCTGGTCCGAGCGCAGCCGCTACGACAACTGGCTGCATGTCGAACTCACCGCAACCGAGACCCTCGCGCGCGGCGGCATCGTTCCCTCTGATGCCGCCGCCGCGCTTCGTGCCCGCGCCCGTTTCTCCGTCGACCGCATTCACGAGCTCGAAGCCGAACTAAAGCACGACGTGCTGGCCTTTACCACCGCCGTCGCCGAGTCCGTCGGCCCCGAGGCGCGCTGGCTGCACTACGGCTTAACCTCCACCGACGTTGTCGATACGGCGCAGGCCCTGGCCATCGCCCAGGCTTCCGCTTTGATTCGTTCAGGCATTGTCCGTCTTCGCGACGTTTTGCGCAAGCGTTCAATTGAGTTCAAACACACCCCCTCCATCGGCCGCACCCACGGCGTTCACGCCGAGCCCACCACCTTCGGCCTCAAGCTTCTGCTCTGGTACTCCGAGATGGGCAGGAACCTGCGCCGCTTCGACGCCGCCGCCGAAGATCTCCGCGTCGGCAAGCTCTCCGGCGCCGTCGGCACCTTCGGCCATCTCGAGCCCGCACACGAGCAAGCCATCCTTCGCGAACTCGGTCTCCGTCCCGCCGCCGTCGCCACGCAAGTGCTGCAGCGCGATCGCCACGCCGCCTATCTCTGCGCTCTCGCCGTCCTCTGCTCCACGCTGGACAAGATCGCCACCGAGGTCCGCCATCTGCAGCGCACTGAGGTCCGCGAGGCCGAAGAGTTCTTCTCCGCCGGACAAAAAGGCTCCAGCGCCATGCCGCACAAGCGCAACCCCATCACCGCCGAGCAGATCTCCGGCCTCGCTCGCGTCGTGCGCGCCAACGCTCAGGTCGGCCTCGAGGACGTCGCCCTCTGGCACGAGCGCGACATCTCGCACTCCTCCGCCGAGCGCGTCGTCCTTCCCGACTCCACCACCCTCGCCGATTACCTGCTCGACAAAACCGCCGGCCTCGTCGAGCGCCTGCTCGTCTACCCCGAGCGCATGCTCCGCAACCTCGAGCTCACTCATGGCCTCGTCTACTCCGGCCAGTTGCTGCTCGAGCTCGCCTCCGCCGGAATGAGCCGCGAAGACGCCTATCGCCTCGTGCAGCGCCACGCCATGGACGCCTGGAGCAACGACCGCAACTTCCGCGAGCTCGTGCACGCCGACTCCGAGATCACCGCGCGCCTTTCCAAAGAACAACTCGCCCGCGTCTTCGAATTCCAGCGCCAGCTCAAAAACGTCGACGCCATCTTCGACCGCGTCTTCGCCGAAGACACTCAAGCCGCCTGAGTAGTTCTTCAAATTTTCGATCTGTCATCCTGAGCGAAGCGAAGGACCCCCGCATTTCGTCCGGATCAGCGAGACAGCCAACGCTCCAGCCGCTCTAGCTCGCCCCGTGCCCATTCACCCGCGCCAGGCTCATCTCGTCCTCCACCTCGTCCTCGGACTCGCTGTACAGCAGCACAGCGCATCCCGCGACCTCCACATACAAACACGACTCGCACAACCGCCGCGCCGTCTGTCCCAGAAATCGCTTCAGCTCATCCAGTCCGCGGTCATTCGGCAGCGCCACGGTAAACTCCCGGTGCTCGCCGTAGGAGTGGGTTCCATCCTCCTCGCGCCAATACCCGGAGACCGTAGCCGAACCCACCGTATACCCGCCAAAGTTCTCCACCAGGTAGTGGTGCACCGACTCTTCGATCGTGCCCCCGCCGGCGCACGGCTCCTTCAGCTTCAGCGAAGGCAGAAGAAAGCGGACGTTCTTTCCCAAAGGCTGTTCGCGATACTCCATCTCAGCACTATCTGAACATAAGATGGCGGTTTCGTTCGAGAGGAGGATGCCTATTTCGCGGTCAGCGGTCCCGTCAGCTCGCTCGATGCCGACGGATTAAACAGCCCCGGCCCCGAATCGTCCGGCTGCGATAGCGGCGGTGCCGCTGCCGGTGCCGGAAGGGGCGCCGTCAGCGGAATCCGCTCCACCGCCGGCGCTTCAGGCGCCTCTGGCGACTCGTACTGGGCCGGCGGCGACTCCGCCGTCTCCAGCAGCTCGGTGTCCGTCGCCGGATCGCGCAGGTCCAGCACCAGCGGGTCACGCGGCAGGTCGAACCGCCCATGCCCCATATACGCCACAAACACAATCGCCGTCGCTACCGGAGACAGCACCACCAGCGGTATGCTGTACCGCTTGATCAACCCCTCCGTAACCCCCTCCGCCGCATGCGATCGCGGCAGCGACCCCTCCACCTGCGGAATCACAAACACCTGCAGTCCCATCTGCGGATGCTTCCTCGCATAGTGCGTCAGAGCGCGCGCCACCGACTTCGGCGTCGTCAGCCCGAAGTCCGCAATAAAGTTTCTCCGCACCGCATGCGGATACAGCCGGTTGATCGTCACCCGCGCAAAGTCCGCGCAGTTCCGGAACGCCCCGTTGTAGCGCTCCACATTCCTGCGGTCGTTGAAGATCGCAATTAATTCCGCATCCTGCTCCGGCGTCGTCGTCACGCTGAAGCCATAGGTCGTCCGGTCGTACGCTGACCCCACCAGCTCATACCAGTTCCCGTCCGGCGCCTTTCCATCCGCCGCGTCCGGAGCAATGCTCTCCAGATACCTGCGCCGGTACGCATCCCGCAGCCGGTCCTCCTTCGCCTTGTCCACCGTCTGCGGAATCTCCGCCGGCGAATCCACCGCATACAGATACGGCAGCAGCGGAATCGCCAGCCAGTCATAGTGGCCGATCCCGTCATAGCGGCTGATCACCACCCCCAGCTCGCCCGGCTCACACGGCCGCAGCTCCAGCGGCGTCGCCGCACACACCTGGCTCAGATAGATCGCCGAATGCCCGGTCGGGTTCACATGCCCCAGTCCACCATACGGCTGCTCCAGCAGCAGCGCCATCGACGCCCGCGCGGGCGCAGCCATCCCCCCCAGCAGACATGCCACAGCGATTCCCAGCGCCGCCCGGGCGACCAGCACCCCAACCACGCCTCTCATCCTTCGAAACTCAACGCTCACATACACTCCATCGGCAGCAGCCGTCGCTGCCATTACCGGTTCGGCGAAAGAGCCCGCATAAACTCAATAGACCGCGGTTCCGAGGCAAATGTCGCTCGCAAATCTGTGTAAATAGTCCACGAACCTCACTGCGGGAGCGATAATAGGCGGCGGATGAACACCGTTGCCGATCCCCACCCGCAAACACTCACCCTGGCGGTCACCGGTGCCAGCGGCTCCATCCTTGCCCATCAGATGCTCCGCGCCCTCGAAACCGACGCGCGCGTCCGCCAGATTCACCTCGTCGTCTCCCCCAGCGCCCTCCGCGTCCTCGCTGAAGAGACCGGCCTCTCCGCCCGTAACTCCTTCATAGAAAAGGCCATCGGCCACCCGTCCCTCAAAATCGTCCAATACGCCCACGAGGACATCGGCGCGCCCATCGCCAGCGGCTCCTTCCCCGTCGACGCCATGATCGTCCTCCCCTGCTCCATGGGCACGCTCGCCGGCATCGCCCACGGCCTCGCCTCCAACCTCGTCGAGCGCGCCGCCGACGTCTGCCTCAAGGAACGCCGCCGGCTCGTCCTCTGCGTCCGCGAGACCCCACTCAACCTCATTCATATCCGCAACATGGCCGCCGTCACCGAAGCCGGCGCCACCGTCTTCCCTGTCATCCCCACCTTCTACAACGCGCCCCACTCCCTCGACGACATCGCCCGCAACTTCGTCCACCGTGTCCTCAAGCACATCGGCCTTCCCCAGCCCGGAGCCTACGCCTGGGGCGCCAACCCCACCCCCTGAGCGCTGTCATCCTGAGCGAAGCGTCACAGCTTCATCGTGACGCGCAGCCGAAGGACCCCTGTATTTCGCAATGCCGGACCGGGCACTAACCTCCGTCCATCCCGCCTCAGTGCATATTCTGCAGCGTCCGCACGCTCCCCGCGGGCGGCGTCGCCGCCTTCAGAAAGTCCGCGGTCGCCTGCGCCGCCCGCCCCGAGCACCGCGCCGGCGCCAGATGTCCGCAGCCCTTCAAGATATCCAGCTCCGATCCCGCCACCATCGCATGCATCTGCTCGCCCACTGAAAGCGGAACCAGCCCATCGTCCGCTCCCCACACAATCAGCAGCGGCTCCTTCAGCGACGAAAGCTGCCCATCCAGCAGGTCCCGCCCCGTCTCCATCGCGCTCACATTCCGGTCCACCGTCGACTGCTGCGCTTGCATCGCCCGCAGGATCCCGCGCCGCACATACTCCGGCATCGGGCGGTCGTCGGGATCCATCAGCGAGAACATCCGCTGCACATCCGCCGTCGTCTGCGGGTGAAACAGCGACGGCCCAGCCGGAACCACGAACCGCAGCCCCGCGCTGTCATACACCACCACCCGGTCCACAACCTCCGGATGGTCCAGCGCCAGCTTCAACGTAATCCACCCTCCCATCGACCATCCGCCCACATCCGTCTTCTGCAGCCCGATCGACTGGATGAAGTCATACACAAACTTCTCCTCGCCGCCGATCGAGTAGTCCCCGTTCTGCGGCTTCGGCGACCGCCCATAGCCCAGCAGATCCGGCGCATACACATGGAACCCCGCGCGTTTCAGCCGCTTCAGCATCGGCGCCCATCCCTCAGAGCTCGCGCCCAGCCCATGCACCAGCACCAGTGGAACGCCGCCGCCCGTAATCCGCGGCTCAGCCTCGTAGTAGTGCACGCGGCCCTCCGGCGTCAGCACGTAATTGCTCTGCACCCGCGAAAGGAACAGCCCCACCGAGGTCACCCGCTTCATCGTCCATACCGGGCGCACATAAAACACAACGGCCAGGATCACTCCCAGCGCAATCAAAATCAGGATCAGCCGGCCCAATGTTCTCATTCTTCGGCGCCTACTCCTCGCGTATCTCTACAGATTCACTCTACAGGCGCAACGTCTCCCACGCGACCCACCCGCGCCCGCAAAAACATCTCTTCCTGAGATTGTCATCCTGAGCAGCGCGAAGGACCTGCTTTCGCCCTTGCTTTTCTTTCTGTCATCCCCGCAGGGGATCTGCTTCCGCCTTTGCTTTATTCACTACTCACTATTCACTCCCGACTCCCCCTCACCGCAACGGCTTCCCATACTCCTCGCCAAACACCGTATGCGACATATCGAACCGCCCCCCGTTGAACTTGTCCGGTCCCTTCAAGTGCCCGATCCCCAGCAGCGCCACCACCCAGTAGCTCATCGGCAGCCGCAGCGTCTCGCACACCCGGTCCTGCTCAAAGCCCTCCATCGGCGCCGTGTCATACCCCAGCACCTCCGCCATCAGCATCATCGACGTAAACGCGATCATCACGTGCTTGTTCAGCCACGCCGTCATCTGGTCGTGGGTAAAGTTCGAAAGGTAGGCGGAAACGCTCGTCGCTGCCTGCGCCGCATAGCTCTCCGGCATCCCGCCCGCGCGTCCCATCCGCAGCATCTCGTCCAGGTCCCGGCGCCACCCATCGCGGTCGCCGCAGGCCACAATCACCGCCGAAGCCTCCTCCACCTTCGCCTGGTTATAGCTCGCCGCGCGCAGCCGCTTGCGCTGCTCCGGGTGCTGCACCACAACAAACCGCCACGGCTGCATGTTGTACCCGCTGGGAGCGCTCAGCCCGGCCTCAACAATCTGCCGCAGATCGCTGGGCGGAATCGGCTCGCCATCGAAGCTCGGCGTGGCGCGCCGGTCGCGAATCGCCTCTGTCAGCGATTTAGGTGTCGTCGGCATCCCTTGGTCCCCCAAAACTTCTATTCTTCAGCATAGTCGCCGCCCCATCCCCTCCGCGAGCGGTCCCCCAAACCCCGTCCACTTCGACAGCGCAAAGAATACGGGACTTTCTCCCAACGCGAAAGCCCAGCCCTGCCATCCCTCCGCGCAGCGGGAAGACCTGTTTATGCCTTTACCCTGCCAACTCGCCCCGTCATCATGAGCGAAGGTTGGCGCCCCCGCGCCAACCGCAGTCGAAGGACCCCGATGCTGTGCGTTCCCGCACAACCGCCGAACCCTTTTCCACCTCGAACCATCCCCGCCGCGCCGCAGGCGCGTCCGGACCACCCCTACTACTTCACCTCACCCATCCCCAACTCCGTCGCAAACGGCGGCCGCCCCTCCGTCTCCGCAAACACGCTGATCCCCGTAAAATCCTCGCGCAGCTCCGGATGCGCCGCCAGCAGAGCCCCGGCCGCCGCCGCATTCCGCGCCGTCTCCGCCGCCGGATCCGTCAGCGTCTCGGCCTTGTAGTGCAGGATCAGATCCATCCCCTTGCCGTCATCCGTCCCTGCGCTTCCCAGGTCGATGACGTGAAACTCCGCGCCGGCCCTCCCCTGGATCACCAGCGGCGTCGCCTCGCTCACGCCATCGCTCAGCTCGCTCGGTGCATTCGTATGCCGCTCCGCGCGCAGCTCATCCAGATGCGTGCTGGTGGCAAAGTTCGCCGGCCGCAGAAGCTGGTCCGCCTCGTCATACAGCACCCACGCCAGCCATTTGTGCCCGGCCTTCGCCGCCGCCCGCGCCGTCGTCCAGTACCACAGCCCGTCATGCCCTGCCGCCGTCCGCGCATGCGGATAGATCCCCGCCATCTTCCATCCGCTCCCCTGCTGCTCCAGCAGAAACGAGAGCAGCCACGGACGATCGCCCGCCGCCTCCACCATCACAAAGCCATACACCCCCGGCGGCAGCCCCGAGATCGCAAAATCCACCTCATCCGTCGTTCCCCGCAACGGGCAGGCAAAATCCACCTCGCCCGCCTCGGTCGTATCGCCCGTCTTGCGCGCGCTCGCGTCCAGCTCATACACCTGCGTCACCTGCAGCGTATCGTTCGCAATCTTGGCCGCATTGGTGTGCACGATGTACGCCGTCGCGTCGAAGTTCGCCGCCAGGTCATGGTCTGCCATCGATTCCACCCGCGCCGCATCGTTCCCCTTGATCGCACTCGCCAGCGCCAGCGCCGAACCAGCCAGCGCCTGCCGCATCCCGGCCCCCATCGCCGCCTGCGTCGTACACGTCTGCGCCCGCGCCGCCGCACCCAGCACGCCTGCGGCCAGCACGACCCACACCGCCGCTCTATGCCTCACAAAACTCACGACGCTCGATTCATTCTTCAAACAGGACCCCCCGGCCGCATCCACCGTGCTCCGCAGCCTCAGCATACGAAGCAGCCGTCCCCGCGTCCAGCGGAGCCCGGACGCAACGGTTTTGTCACCGATAAATCTCTGTCATCTCGACCGCAGCGCGCAGCGCGGAGTGGAGAGACCCCTGTATTGTGCAAAACAGCCGCCAGAATGCCGTCACAGTCACAGAACTCCGGGCCGCAGAGAACTTGTCATCCTGACCCCCTCGCATCGCGCAGCCGAAGGTCCGCTGTCCGTCTTGCAGATATCCTTCCCTCAGAGGCTACCCACCCGTGCTCTGCACACGTCCCACCCTCACGATGCACCGCACGATCCTCATCCCGCTCGCCGTCCTCCTGATCGTGCCCGCCGCCGCGCAATCGCTTCCCGCCACCCCGCCCACCTCGCTCGCCAACCCCAGCAGCCTGCCCGCACCCATCGCCGGCATGCCCACCGGCGGAAACCGAGCCCAGCACCACAAGGCGCGCGTCACCTACGCCGGCGGCCTGCTCCAGGTCCGCGCCGACAACTCCAGCCTCAACCAGATCCTCCGCGACATCTCCCGCGAAACCGGCATGAAGATCGTCGGCGGCGTCCCCGAGCAGCGCATCTTCGGCAACTACGGCCCCGCCCAGCCCGCCACCGTCCTCCAGACGCTCCTCGACGGCACCCGCACCAACATGCTCCTCAAGGAGACTTCCACCGAAGGCCCCGCCGAACTCTTTCTCAGCCCCCAGACCGGCGGCTCATCCCCGCCCAGCCCCAGCTCTCCCAGCTACGACGCCACCGAAAGCGAGCCTGAGCTCCCCCTGCCCGGCCAGCCTGCCATCATGCATCCCAACGCCGTGACACCGCAGCGCGCCATCCCATCCATCGTTCAAAACCCATCCACCGCGGCCGGCGCCTCCCCGACGCCATCCCTTCCACCCGTCATGCCGCAGCCCCTGAACAACGTCAACGGCAACCCCGGCAACGTCTCGCCCACCGCCTCCACGATTCCCACGGTGAACTCCGTTCCCACCGACACGCTGCCCACACCCTCCACCGCACCGCCGGTCAGCGGCATCGTCGATGCGCCCAACCCGCCGCCCGCTGGCAGCACCAGCGCCGGCTACACCGGATTCACACCCCCCGATAACAATCCCAGCGTACGGACCACCACCACACCCAGCCCCACCTCGACCACCACCGTGCCGACGCCTGCCGGATACAAGACCCCTCAACAGATCTACCAGGAACTGCTTCAGCTTCAGCAGCAAAAACAGCAGCCGTCTTCCCCCACCACACAGCCGCCGGCGACGAACCCACCGTCGTCCACATCCCCACCACAACCGTAACCACAATTTTTGACCACTTTTGCCTGGTCAGACCTTCGATCCGGCCTCCGCCGGCTTCGTCTCCAGCCCCTGCGGGCGATACGATCCAACTTGCATCTTCATGATTCTAAAGAACCCAAGGCAAACAGCGTAGGCCCCAAGAACGCCCAGTGCCAATGAAGCCAGGACCGAACAAACCAACATCGCCGAGATAATCACCGCCCCATCCTTCCAGCCCGTTCACCGCAAAGCACTTAGCCGCGGCGCCTGTAGCATCCCTTACGCATTTGACGAATCGGCCCCAAACAAGTTTGGAGCCTAAGGTCCGCCATGTCTCTGGAAAACTAACACCCACTAGTGTCAATAGCGATTCCCTGACCAGCGAACGCGATCCCCCAAGCGAGTTAGGCCTTTCGTGTTCACCCTCGACGATCGCGCACAACGGCGCACGCATCCACCGAACACCTGCACGCTTGGGCGCCCCCACGCGAGCCTGTATCCTAAAGGCTTGGCCGATATCGGCTGCCACGCGCATCTATGAGCCTCACCCACATCCATGTTCGCGGTGCCCGCCAGCACAATCTGCGCGACATCTCGGTATCCATCCCGCGCAACACGCTGACCGTCGTCACCGGGCTCTCCGGCTCCGGCAAAAGCTCGCTCGCCTTCGACACCATCTACGCCGAGGGCCAGCGCCGCTACGTCGAAACGCTCTCTGCTTACGCCCGTCAGTTCCTCGATCAGATGGAGCGCCCTGACGTCGACTCCATCGAAGGTCTGTCGCCTGCCATCTCCATCGAACAAAAGACCACCTCGCGTTCCCCGCGCTCCACCGTCGGCACCATCACCGAGATCTACGACTATCTCCGCCTGCTCTGGGCCTCCGTCGGTCAGCCGCACTGCCCCAACTGCCATCGCCCCATCTCGCGCCAGAGCGCCGATCAGATCGTCGCTCAAATCGTCGAACGCAATCAGACCGAATCTCCCGGCGAACGCATCACCGTCCTCGCTCCCATCGTCCGCGGCCGCAAGGGCGAGTTTCGCGAAGAGCTCGAAGCTCTCGACAAAAAAGGCTACCGCGTCCGCATCGACGGCGAGATCACCGAGATTGACGAAGGCATGCGTCTCGAAAAGCGCAAGAACCACACCGTCGAAGCCATCGTCGATCGCATCATCCTCAAGCCCATCCCCGGCGAACCCAATTCCAATGGCCGTCCCCCGCTTGACACGCGCCGCCTCGCCGCCGCCGTCACCACCGCGCTCCAGCTCGCCAACGGCCTCGTCCTCATCGGCCTTCAGGCTCCCGGCCGCGACTACAACGAGACCCTCTTCAGCTCCTCGATGGCCTGCCCCGACTGCGGCATCAACGTCCCCAAGCTCGAGCCGCGCAGCTTCAGCTTCAACTCCGCCTACGGCGCCTGCCCCGAGTGCCACGGCCTCGGCTGCATCTACGACTTCGATCCCGCAAAGACCATCGCCGACTGGTCCAAACCGCTTCTCGACGGCGCCATGGGCCCCGGCTCCGCCTCGCAATATCTGCTGCGCCTCATCCGCCTCGCCGCCGATCGATACAAAGTCAATCTCAAGAAGCCATTTCAAGACCTCAGCAAGGCTGACCAGGAGCTCCTGCTCTACGGCCCTCCGCGCCCCGAGGCCGCGCGCACCGGCTTCCACGGCATCATCCCCTGGCTGCGCGACACGCTCGAAGAGACCAGATCCGAGGGCTACCGCGAGTACATGATGCAGTACATGTCCGCAACCGAGTGCCCACGCTGCCACGGCCGCCGCCTGCGTCCCGAATCGCTCGCCGTCACCATCCCCATCGCGGATGCAGCCGAACACCCGCCCTCACCCAAGCACGAGACCGAGCCGCTCACCTCCTCCGACGCACGCCGCTCCGTCTCCATCGCCGAGTTCACCGCGCTCTCCCTCGAACGCGCTCTGCTCGGCGCACGCTCGATGCACTTCACCGGACGCGACCGCCTCATCGCCGACCGCCTCCAACGCGAGATCATCGAACGCCTCGAGTTCCTCAACGCCGTCGGCCTCGGCTATCTCTCTCTGGACCGCTCCGCCGCCACACTCTCCGGCGGTGAAGGCCAACGCATCCGCCTCGCAACTCAAATTGGCAGCCGGCTCCGCGGCGTTCTCTACGTCCTCGATGAGCCATCCATCGGCCTTCACCAGCGCGACAACCGCCGCCTTCTCGCCGCGCTCGAAAATCTCCGTGATCTCGGCAACACCGTCCTCGTCGTCGAGCACGACGAAGACACCATCCGTCAGGCCGACTTCGTCCTCGATCTCGGCCCCGGCGCGGGCAAGAACGGCGGCTATCTCATCGCCGCCGGAACGCCCGCCGAGATCATGGCCAACCCTGCCTCCATCACCGGCAAGTACCTCGCCGGCGAGATCGACATCGTCACGCGGCCCACGCCAAACCAGATGCCGCGTCCGCTCAGCGGCCGCTGGCTCTCCGTCGAAGACGCTCGCGCCCACAACCTCCAGAACATCACCGCGCATCTTCCGCTCGGCGCGATGACCGTTGTCACCGGCGTCAGCGGCTCCGGCAAATCCACACTCATCAATGACATCCTCTACCGAGCGCTCGCTAAAGAGCTCTACGGCTCGCGCGAAGAGCCCGGTGAGCACAAAGCCATCCACGGCGCCGACCAACTCGACAAAGTTATTCAGATCGATCAGTCACCCATCGGCCGTACCCCGCGCTCCAACCCCGCCACCTACACCGGCGTCTTCACCGCCATCCGCGACCTCTTCGCGATGCTGCCCGAGTCGCGCGAGCGCGGCTACAAGCCCGGCCGCTTCAGCTTCAACGTGCAGGGCGGTCGCTGCGAGGCCTGCCAGGGCGAAGGCCAGCGCCGCATCGAGATGAACTTCCTGCCTGACGTCTACGTCCTCTGCGAGGTCTGCAACGGCCGCCGCTACAACCAGGAGACGCTGAGTGTTAAATTCAACGGCTACTCCATCGCCGACATCCTCGATCTGCCCATCGAGGACGCCGTTCCCGTCCTCAAAGACATCCCCGCCGTCAATCAGAAGCTGCAAACCCTCGTCGACGTCGGCCTCGGCTATGTGCATCTCGGCCAGTCCGCCACCACACTCTCCGGCGGCGAGGCCCAGCGCATGAAACTCGCCAAAGAGCTCTCCAAGCGCCAGACCGGCAAGACCCTCTACCTGCTCGACGAGCCCACCACCGGCCTCCACTTCGACGACGTGCGCCGACTCCTCGAGGTCCTGCACCGCCTCACCGACCTCGGCAACACCGTCATCATCATCGAGCACAACCTCGACATCATCCGCAATGCCGACTTCCTCATTGACCTCGGCCCCGAGGGCGGCGAAGGCGGCGGCCGCATCGTCGCCCAGGGGAGCCCCGAAGCCGTCGCCCGCAACCCACAATCCCACACCGGACGCTTCCTCGCGCGCTACTATGAGGGCGCAGCCGCTTCGTCTGCGAACGCTGCCATATTGCCGACCGAGTTGCCTGAGCTCCCAAAGAAGCCCGTAAAGAGCAGGCGCGCCCTGCCGGAGAAGAAAACAGGCGTTCCAATAGCCTCGAAGAAGAAACCCGCGGAGAATGACCGCTCACCATCCGCCGCGAAAGGAAATGGAAGACAAAGCGCCGCCGCAACCAATGGCAGGACGCAGACCGGCGCACGGCGCGAGCTGCTTTCGGTACGCTGAAGACTTCACGCCGGTTCATTCATTCGAAACATCATGAGTCCTCTGTCCACATCCGAAGTGCAGGCCCCCAAGGCGCTGGACATTCAGCACGACACCGACCCCGCACAGGACCACGGCCCGGCCAGACGCATTCCTCACCTCGGCCACGCTCTTCTCTTCTTTTCCATCGCCTGGCTGATGCTCAACCTCTGCGGAGCGATCGTCTTTGCCGCCGCGCACATTCACACCGAAGAAGCCGCGCGCATGCATCCCATCCTCGCGCTTCTGGCCGAAGCTCTCTCCTACGCCCTCACGCTCGCGATCTCTTGGTGGCTCTTCCCGCGACTCTGGGGCCGCTCCTTCCTCCATGGCATTCAGTGGAACGTCCTCGCCGCTCACCGCCGCTGGTTCTGGATCGTGCCCATTGCCATTGCGATGAGCGCCCTCGCGCAGTTTGCCACCCACTTCGTTCCCGAGCCCAAGAACTCGCCCGTGACCGCCGTGCTTCAATCCACCGCCGGCGCCTGGCTCATGACCATACTGGGCGTGCTGCTCGCGCCGCTGGCCGAGGAGATCGCCTTCCGCGGCTTCCTTCTGCCCGCCCTCGCCACCGCATACGACTGGCTGGCGCTGGAACGAACCCCCGCCGGCTTCCAGCGCTGGCAGAACTCGACCATGCACAGCCGCGCCGCGCTCGTCTTCGCGACCATCTTCTCCAGCGCGCCCTTCGCTCTTCTGCACGGCGCGCAACTCGACTACGCCTGGGGAGGGCTTGGCATCCTCTACGGCGTCAGCCTCGTGCTCTCCATCGTGCGCATCCGCACCCACTCTGTAGCCTGCTCAACCTTAATGCACGCCATCTATAACCTCACCGTCTTTGCGGTTGTCTTCGCCGGCACCGGCGGCTTCCGCCACATGGAGAAGCTGCTGCACTAGATGTACATGTATATGTCATGTACATGTGCTAGCATCTTGACATGGCAGTTCCTGCACAACAGCGCAGTACCGAACGAGTGGTGGTTCTCCTCCAGCCCCAGGAAAAGAAGCGGCTCGAAAGGCTCGCACGGAAAGAGCGCGTCTCCTCTGCGGAGATCGTGCGCCGTTCTCTCGCTGCCTATGCCGAACCCGTTCCGGAGATCGACAGCAAAACCATCGGGGAGATGAATGCCACCCTCGACAAGATGCTGGCAAACATTCGATCCACCCGCAATCATGTGCAGCAGAACCTCGCCAAAATCGAAGAGATGAGATCGAGCAAGAGATGAGCACAGCAGGCGATATCTTTTCGGTACTTAAAAAGATCATCCTCGTCAGCGAAGATCTGGATCGGCTCTCAAGGGAGACGAAGACCCTTTCGGATGATGTCCGCGACCATGAAGCCCGCCTCATCCGAATAGAAACAACGCTCAGCATTGCCTCGAAACGCTCGCGCCTCATCCTTCCCGGCGAATAGCTCCTCGTTACACTGCTTCGTTACACTGAAAGACACGATGATTCCCACGCTTCAATGGACGCCGGAAGGCGTCAATTTTCTTGATCAAACCAGGCTTCCCCACGAAGAGACCTACGTCCTCGCCAAGGACTACAAAGAGGTCGCTCGCGCCATTAAGGACATGATCGTCCGCGGCGCCATGGCCATCGGCGTCTCCGGCGCCATGGGGGTCGCCCTTGGCATCGAACGCTCCCACGCCACGACCATCGATGCCCTCAACCAGGAAGTCGCGGTCATCTGCGACACCCTCGCGAAGACGCGACCGACCGCTGTCAACCTCTTCTGGGGCATCGCCCAGGTCCGCGACCTCTACACCCAGCTCGCCCAACACAACACGCCCATCCCCGAGATAAAAAGACAGGCTGTCACTCTCGCGCAGCGCCTCTACGACGAAGACATCGCCAACCTCCGCAAGCTCGGAGCCTTCGGCGCGGATCTGCTTCCACAACAAGGCACCGTGCTCACCCACTGCAACGCCGGCGCGCTCGCGGCCTGCGGCTTCGGCTCCGCTCTCGGTGTCATCCGCGCTGCCGTCGAAGCCGGCAAGAAGATCGATGTCTTCGCCGACGAGACTCGCCCCTTCAACCAGGGCACGCGTCTCACCGCTTGGGAGCTCGTCAAAGACAACATCCCCACCACGCTCATCTGCGACAACATGGCCGGCTACTTCATGGGCCAGGGCCGCATCCAGGCCGTCATCGTCGGCGCCGACCGCATCGCCGCCAACGGCGACACCGCCAACAAGATCGGCACCTACTCCGTCGCCATCCTGGCCAAAGAGCACGGCATCCCCTTCTACGTCGCCGCTCCGTTCAACACCATCGATTCCAACACCGCCTCCGGCGACCTCATCCCCATCGAGCAGCGCGACCCCCGCGAGGTCACGCACTCCAACGGCAAACAGCTCACCCCCAATGGTGTCGCCATACAAAACCCCGCCTTCGACGTGACGCCCGCGAAGTACATCTCGGCAATCATCACCGAACGCGGCATTCTCCGCGCCCCCTTCGAAACCTCCATCCGCCAGCTGGCCGCGAAATCCTGAGCACACCCACCCTCACAGCGCTCCGTCGCAAAGTCGCCACGCTCCCTCCCAAAGCAGTAAACTTTCGAGGACCGTATAGGCGGCGACTTCGATCGCGTACATCTCGACAGGGCTCTCCGGTTCCCAGGACTGCTCAGCCACTCAGGATCGGCCCGTGACTTCGATCGTCTTCAACCTTCGGCTGCATTCTCTCCTGCGGGCCAGTGCGCTCGTGCTCGGCAGCCTCGTCCTCGCGATCCCGCTCTCGCACTACCCCCACATTCAGCGTGCTCCGCTGCTCATATTCCCGCTCCTCATCGCGGTGTTCGGATTCGCAGATACCCTGCGCTGCATCCAGCGCCGTTGGAGCTTCTATCACGCCGGCGTCATCCTCTGCATCTACATGGACCTGATGACGATCATGCTGATGCTCTTCTTCTTCCTATGTCCCTACTTCTCTTAGCATGCCTGTGATGACCCCTCCGGAAACAGAGATTCCCAAACAGCACCCGCAAGCAGACCGGCGACGAGGTGCTTCGGAGTTCCGAGCCGTCCGCGCCCCGTTGCGTCTCCAGCGAGATCTGTTCTCCGCCGGCGACCGCGTCTCGGTCGCCATCTCCGGTGGGGCAGACTCCGTCGCGTTATTGCTTTCCCTGGTTCAGGCCAACGCCGCCAAAGCCCCGCTCGGCGTGGTGCTGAGCGCCCTTCACGTCCACCACAACCTGCGCGGTGCCGAAGCCGATGCCGACGAAGCCTTTGTGCGTTCCCTGTGCGCTGCCCTCGGCGTCCCCCTGACCGTGGAGCGCGTGGATGTCCCCGCACGTCAGGCCCGCGAGCGCGAAGGCGTGGAGGAGGCCGCGCGCGCGCTGCGCTACAACCTCTTTCGCCGCCTCCTGACATCCGGCCGCGCAAATATGGTCGCCACCGCGCACACCCTCGACGACCAGGCCGAGACTGTCGTCATGAAACTCCTCCGTGGCGCCTGGACCGAAGGAATCGGCGGAATTGCTACCGTCATCACGCTCCCCGGCCACCGCGCCCCGGCGAACCATGATCAGCCGCCCCAACCACATCAAGGGCGCATCGTCCGGCCCCTGCTTGACGTCCGCCGCGCCGAAGTTGAGGCCTTTCTCCGCGAATGCAGGCAGGACTGGCGCGAGGACGCAACCAACCGCGATCTCACGCTCACCCGCAACCGCATCCGGCATGAGCTCATGCCCACGCTCCGCAGCTTCAATCCCGGGATCGACACCGCGCTCGCCCGGCTCGCAGAGATCGCCCGCGACGAGGAGGCCTTCTGGCAGTCCGAAGTCGCGCGCCTGCTGCCCCAGATTCTGCTGCCCGGCCGCCCCGTGCGCGGTGGCGGACGTGCCGTTGGTACCGTTACGGGCGACCGCTCCTGCGCCGTGGAAATCGAACGTCTCCGGCCTCTCGCTCCGGCCCTGCAGCGGCGGCTCCTGCGGGCGGCCGCCCGTTCGCTCGGATGTCGGCTCTCCGCCGCCGAGACCGCTAAATTGCTTGGATTGGGGGGCCTTGCACGCTCCCTCCCCCCCATCGCCGATCGCCCTGGAATCCGCCTCGAGCTCAGCCACGGCCTGCGCGCCCAACGCACCGCCCGGGAGCTCCAGCTCTCCCTCTCCCCTGCGCCTTTCGTTGCAAGGCAACCCGACGGAAAAACTGGAGGGGAGGAGCCCGGCCCGGAGTAAAATCAGGAGACAGCGCTCCTGTGCATCCGGTAGTCGTCCGAACGGCGGTTGATTTGCACCCTCTGGCCGTTATTGCCGTCTAAGAACTGAGTGGTTTTGTAGCAAGGGTTTGTAACACGGAGCAGCCCGGTGTTTTGGGAAGAAACCGGCGGCCACGGCGGTTCGGCATAGCAGGAAACGAGGAAGCGGATTGAATTCGACCATCAAGCATCTCCTGATTTGGGTCCTCACGGTGGGTTGTCTCCTGGTGGGATGGCGCTACGTCGTCACCAACATGAACCCCGCGCACGACAAGGCCATCAGCCTGACCGATCTCGAGAACGACACCGCGGCGTACAAGATCTCTGAGGTGACGGTCAACGGGTCCGAGGTTACCGGCAAGTACAAGGACGGCAAGACCCTCTTCCATACCACCATTCCGCAGAACTACCCCGATCTCTACAAAGACCTGCACGATCACGGCGTGGATGTCACCGTCAAGGACCAAAACGGCACCCTCTGGCTCAATGTCCTCTTCCAGATCGCTCCGATCGTCGTCATCCTTGCGCTGTTCCTCTTCATGATGCGGCAGATGCAGTCCGGCGGAAACAAGGCCCTCAGCTTCGGCAAGAACCGCGCCCGCCTGCTCTCCATGCAGCAGAAGAAAATAACCTTCAAGGACGTCGCCGGCGTCGACGAGGCCAAGGAAGAGCTCAAAGAGATCATCGAATTCCTGCGCGAGGCCCAGAAGTTCCAGCGCCTCGGCGGCCGCATCCCCAAGGGCGTCCTGATGGTCGGCCCTCCGGGCACCGGCAAGACCCTGCTGGCGCGCGCTGTCGCCGGCGAGGCGAACGTCCCGTTCTTCTCCATCTCCGGCTCGGACTTCGTCGAGATGTTCGTCGGCGTGGGTGCGTCGCGCGTGCGCGACCTGTTTGAGCAGGGCAAAAAGAACGCTCCTTGCATCATCTTCATCGACGAGATCGACGCTGTCGGCCGCCACCGTGGCGCAGGCCTCGGCGGCGGACACGACGAGCGCGAACAGACCCTGAATCAGCTGCTGGTCGAGATGGACGGCTTCGAGTCCAACGACGGCGTCATTCTGATCGCCGCGACCAACCGCCCTGACGTGCTCGACCCCGCGCTACTGCGGCCAGGTCGCTTCGATCGCCGCGTCATCGTCGACCGCCCCGACATTCGCGGCCGCGAGGAGGTCCTGCGCGTGCACTCCAAGAAGGTGCCGCTCTCCGAGGACGTCAACCTTCAGATTCTCGCCCGCGGCACACCGGGCTTCTCCGGCGCCGACCTCGCCAACATGGTCAATGAAGCTGCCCTTACCGCCGCGCGCCTCAATCGCAAGTCCGTCCACATGTACGACTTCGAGGTCGCCAAGGACAAGGTGCTCATGGGTGCCGAGCGCAAGTCCATGCTCCTGAGCGAGGACGACAAGCGCGACACCGCCTATCACGAGGCCGGCCATGTGCTCGTCGCCGCCAAGCGCAAGCACTCCGATCCGCTGCACAAGGTAACGATCATTCCGCGCGGTATGGCTCTCGGCGTGACCATGCACCTGCCCGAAGAGGACAAGCACACCGTCACCAAGGACTACCTCGAAACCCAGCTCGCCATTCTCATGGGTGGCCGCTGTGCCGAGGAGATCTTTATGAACCGCATGACCACCGGCGCCGGCAACGACATCGTCCGTGCCACCGAGCTCGCCCGCAAGATGGTCTGCGAGTACGGCATGAGCGACCTCGGCCCGCTCACCTACGGCAAAAAGGAAGAGCAGATCTTCCTCGGACGCGAGATCGCCCAGTCCCGCGACTACTCGGACGAGACTGCCAAGGAGATCGATCGCCTGGTGAAGCGGTTCGTCGATGAAGGTTACAAGTCGGCCCACCAGATTCTCGATGAGAACCACGATGTCATGCATCGCATGGCGATTGCCCTGCTCGAACGCGAGACGCTCGACGCAGCGGAGATCGAGTTGCTCATCCAGGGCAAAGAGCTTCCGCCCGCACGCTCGCCTCTGGCCGCGGCCGACCCCGACGACACCCAGAAGGTGCTCAAGCCCGAAGCCGGTCGCAAGCCCGGCTACAACGAAGGCCAAACGACCACCGCTTAGCATTCACATACCGTAAGCGCAACAAAGGCAGCCGCAACTCGGCTGCCTTTGTTGTTTCCTCGATTGCAACCTTCAGCGACTCACCTCCGCCCCCAGCCTCGCCGCGACGAAACGCACCAGCTCCTCGCTGCAGTACACCGGCGGCGCCATGAAAAACCGCTGCTTGCTGGCCAGCAGCTTCGAGCTGACGCCCTCCCAGCCTCCCTCCATCTCCGCATCCTGCGGCACAATCAGCGCATCGACGCGATCAAGATACCTCAGAGCGCTCGGCTTGAAGTCCGCGATCGACGGATCCAGCACACTCAGCGACAGATCCGGCTGCAGAAACCGCAGGATGCTGTTCGATTCGACGATCGCGTTCTCCGCCTCCTTCATCACGCGCCGCACCCGCGGCATAGCCTCGCCGAGCTGCCCTTGCCGGGTTCGCACCCACAACACCCGCTCCGCACCCGCGGCCAGAAATCGCGACGTATCCGTGCCGCTGCTTCGGTCGCGCTCCTCGCTGATCGCAATCGTGTGATCCGCCGTCTCGCAGTCGCAAGGCTCGCCATTCGCGGAGCACACCCCATGCCCAAACTGCGTAATCTTCATCGCCGTCCAGCGCAGCCCCGGCAGCGCCGCGATCAAGCCGGCGACAACGCTGGTCTTGCCGATGTTCCGTGTATGTCCGCCAACGACGACGATAGCCATAACAACTTTGCCCACCACGAAAACTGAGAGCGAGTGCCCGGCTCGCCAACTTTCTGAAGCGAAACCTTCGGCTCTTGTCTACTTAAGACGCCGCAGCCGCGCCAGCGACCGCAAGTAGTGCGTACGAGGCTCCGCGGGCGTGCCCGCAAAGATCTCCCCCGGTCCCCTTACCTCCTTGCCTGGATAGACGCCAGCCTGCCCACCCAGGATCACCCCCGGCCCGATATGCACGTGATCGCCCAGGCCCACCTGCCCCGCGATCGTCACATCGTCTTCGATAACGCACGAGCCCGACAGCCCCACCTGCGCCGCGATGATCACATTGCGTCCAATGCGGCAGTTATGTCCGATGTGGACCAGGTTGTCGATCTTCGTGCCCTTCCCGATCCGCGTCTCCCCCAAAGCCCCGCGATCGATGGTCGTGTTCGCGCCAATCTCGACATCGTCTTCGACAACCAGGCTGCCTTGTTGGGGGAAGAGCAGGTGCTCGCCGGTGACGGGGTCGCGGGCGTAGCCGAAGCCGGTGGCGCCCAGTACGGCGCCCGCCTGGACGATGACGCGATTCCCAAGACGAACACCTCCGCAGATCGTGGCGTTGCTGGAGACAACGCAATCTTCACCGACGATGGCGCCGGCTTCGATTACCGAGCCGGCTCCCACTCGGGTGCGCAACCCGACGGTAGCGGAGGGGTGGATGCTGGCCTGGGGATGGAGCAGCAGTTGATCGGATTTCGCGGCGAAGGCCTTGCCCACCAGGGCCATGGCGTAGCGGGGATCGGAAACCCAGAGGACGCGGGGATCGTCGGAGGTGAGCCCACCAGGGCGGGCAAGGATGGCGCCAGCCTGGGATTCGAGGGCGCGGTGGAGCGTTGTGTCGTCCTGAGCGAAGACGACGGTATCGGGCGCGGCGTCGTCGAGAGCGGAGACACGATGAAGAAGGGCCGCAGGCTGTTCACGCGCGCCGACGATGGCGGCCAGCTCGCGCCCGGTCAGGGTCTTGATGCTCATTAATACAGGCTCTCCTCTCCCGCAGGTCGTGTCTTCCAGCGCCGATGGACCCACAACCACTGCTCCGGATACCTTCGCACAAACAACTCGATCGTCGCCGTAAACAAAGCCGTGTTGGCTATCGCGTCGCTCTGCGCATCACCGCTGCGAACCAGCTCCAGCTCCGGGCCAAAGTGCAGCACGTACCGTCTCTCCGTCGGCTCCCACAACATGAAGCCCGGCAGCACCGCCGCCTGCGAATGCTGCGCCACGCGAGCCAGCCCCAAAGCGGTGCACGCCGGCACTCCGAAGAACGGAACGAAGACTCCCTGCGGCGGCGTCATGTTCGTGTCCATCAGAATACCCACTGTCTCGCTGCGGTGCATCGCCTGCAGCAACCCGCGCGCAAAGTCGTCTTTATGCAGCACCCGATTGCCATGCAGGCAGCGGATGCGATTCACAAACGCGTCCACCAGCGGATTATCCAGCCGCCGTATCACCATCCCCATCGGATAGCCCATCAGCGAGTGATAAAAGCTCGAAAGCTCCCACGCACCCAGATGGCCCGTCAGCACCAGAACGCCCCGTCCCTTGGCGCGTGCCGCAAAATAATGCTCCAGGCCCTCGTAACGAAAGAGCTTCTCTGCATCCGCGCGCGTCGCCCTTCCCATGCGGCAGAACTCGGCCATCTGCCAGCCCAGCAACCGATAGAGCGCTCGCAGAATCCGCTCGCGCTCCGCTGCCGGCCGCTCCGGAAACGCCACCTCAAGGTTCCGCATACCCACCCGGCGCAGCCGCGGCAACAGCCCCCATGCCGCCCACCCGATCCCCGCTCCAGCGGCCCGCGCCATTGCCCGTGGCGGGAGCCCCAAAACAAACACCAGCAGCCGAAGCCCCGCGTACTCCAGCCATTCGCGGGCGGAGGCACGCGTCACCGGCTGGCTTGGGGTCGCTGGCGTCAACGCTCTCAAGTGTACGCAAATGCTTGCGTCTACAGGAAAACCTCTCGCGGACAAAGAAAAGCCGGCAAAGGAAAAAGGGATGGCCGAAGCCATCCCTCTCGAAGAACGCAGACCAGATGGCCTGCGCAAACTGTTTACTGGTTCACTCGCGAAACCACAAAGTACCGCGCTACCGTCCGCACAAAGTGCTGCGCGTTCGGAGGAACAGGCACAGCGCCATCCAGCACCCGCTCGAACGGGATGTCCGACTGATACTCGGCGCGCATGTCGTCGTGGTTCTGGTTCACCGCCGTGCCGGTAAGATCGAGTCCTGCAAACAGGCCCTTGCTGCGGGAATATGTCAGGAACTCCGCTCCCAGCTTCCAGTCGGTTCCCGCCTGCGCATTGCGGCCAACCGGGCCGGCCGAGGCAGCCGCATCGCCACCCAGCTTGAAGTTGTCCCTAATCAGATCCTGCATCCCATGGTGGTTCATCGCCACGAGAACAAGGTCAGTGGACTGTCCGCCGATCTGCCAGCCGAAGCTGCCCCCCGTGAGCTTGATGAACACCGGGGCGCTCCATCCATGCCCGGTGCGGCAAGTCGCGACACCTTGGCCATAGTCCCCGCCGATGATAAAGGCCCCCTTCTTGTAGTGCGGCACGACAAGTACACACGAGGCGCCCGCCAGGATCGACTGCGGAATCCCCCGGTCCGGCGTATGCATAATCTCTTGGAGCACATCCGCGGCGTTGTTCAGCCGGTCGTTCATCTTGCTCATGTCCGCTGCCCGGGCAGGTACAAGTCCGGCCAGCAGGGTAATTCCGCACAAAATTCCAAAAACCTTCTTCATTGCATCACCTTTCAACCTTCTGGTTATACTTCCGCGTGACCCTAAGCTCTTCCAATTGCATCAGATGACCACAATATCCGTTGAGGTTGCCAAAAAAATGGGTTGCGAGTGTGCCTTTCGGCCGCTCGCAACCCTCTTCTCCCAGGTCTGTACTGCCACCTACTGTCGCAGCACGCGACAGCCCCCGCAAGAGTACCGAGGGATGTAGACCTCTGCCTGTCGATCCCAAAAGAGAGCTGGGCCGCCCACCCCAACCCTGCTACTGCTGCCCGGTTCGTTCCTCAATAGCCCGCAGCGTCAGCTCCACGCGATTGTGAGCGCCCGTCTTGCGCAGCATCCGCCCCAGGTGGGCCTTTACCGTCGCCTCGTCGATCCCCAGCGCCTCCGCGATCGCCCGGTTGGAGCGCCCGTCCATCAGCAGTTCCAGCACCTCCAGCTCGCGGGCCGTCATGCGCTGCACCATCCGCTCCGCCCCCGGAGCCACCGAGGCCGCCGTCCCGCCCGTCTCCAGCAGCTTCGCCAGCACCTTGCGCGGCGCCCACACTGACCCGTCCAGCACCACCTCCAGCGCCATCCGGATCTCCGATTCGCTCGCTGTCTCCGCCAGATAGCCCTTGGCGCCCGCGCCAATCACGGCCTCGACCACCTCCGGATCAAGCCCTTCGCCGATGACGATGATCCGCAGATGTGGCCGGTCCCGCCGCAGCCGGCTTACGATCTCCTGCGTGGCGCCATCGCTCGACCGCGCCTCCAGCATCAGCACGGCCAGGTCTCCCGCCGAGCCCACCTTCTCCAGCTCCAGCGGAACGGCCGTCAGCCCTTCCATCTCCGCGAGAATTGCCTCCATCCCCATAAGGCGCAGCGGGTCCGAGGCTACTACGCCGATCCGCGATGGTCCTTCTGCCGTGCTCATAACAACTTGCCTTCTTCGTTCTCAGGCGTTGGGGGCCGGCCTCACAGCGACCTTACAACTTCGGCAGAACGATTCCCTGTTGCCGCTGGTACTTCCCATTGCGATCGCCATAGCTTACCTCACAGGCCTCATCGCTTTGGAAGAAAAGAATCTGGCACAATCCCTCATTCGCATAGACGCGCGCCGGCAGCGGAGTGGTATTCGAGATCTCCAGGGTCACAAATCCCTCCCACTCCGGCTCGAACGGCGTCACGTTTACGATAATCCCGCAGCGCGCGTACGTGCTCTTCCCAACGCAGATTGTCAGCACATCCCGGGGAATGCGGAAATACTCGATCGACCGGGCCAGCGCGAACGAGTTGGGTGGAATGATAACGCTCTGGGCCTCTACCGACACAAACGACCGCTCGTCGAAGGCCTTCGGGTCAATAATCGCGCTGTTCACGTTGGTAAAGATCTTGAACTCGTTCGAGACCCTCAGATCGTACCCGTAGGACGACAGCCCATACGAGATCACGCCCTCCCGCACCTGCTTCTCGCTGAAAGGCTCGATCATCCGGTGCTCCACCGCCTGCTTCCGGATCCATTTATCGCTCTTGATCGCCATCCTCTTCTTCGGGCCTGGGCACACCTTCGCCCCCAACACCCGCCCCTCCCCAGATATCGCTGTACCTTCGAGCCTACCCCAAACTCCTGTGTACTGTTTGACAACAGAAATCACCCTCCCTAGCATCAGGGCAGGCATACGTATCTTTTGCTGCCCGGCAGAGCGGCCGCGAGAGCGAACGGAAAGGGAAAGGCGACAAATGATCAAGCAGGACCTCGTCCAGCGAATCGTTGAGCGTACCGGGCTGCCCCGCACCAAGGCCGAGGCGGCCGTGGATGCGGTGTTTGAAGGCATGAAGAATGCCCTCGCCCAGTCGGACCGCATTGAACTGCGGGGATTTGGCGTCTTCACCGTCAAGCCGCGCAAGACCGGCGTCGGCCGCAATCCGCGCACCGGAGCCGAAGTAAGCATCTCTCCCGGCAGCGCCGTCCGCTTCAAGCCAGGCAAAGAGCTGCATCTCCTCGGCTGAAGCCCTTCACACCGTTCGATCCCTCAACACGCCTACATCAGGTGAAGTGCGTCCACATCCACTGTCACCGCGCGCCGCGGAATCCCGCTCGCGTCCACAAACCCCAGCATCGCTCGCAGCACCGCTCCCAATGCATCGCGGCGCTCCGATTTCAGCAGCAGGTGATAGCGATAGATTCGCTTGATGCGCGGGATCGGCGCCGGTGCCGGCCCTAACACCCGCACCGCCTCCGGGCGATTCGCGCCGAACCATCTTCCTATCTGCGCGCTCCAATCCAGCACTTCTGTCAGATCCTCGCTCTGCACCAGCACATTCGCCAGTGCCGCGAACGGCGGATACCGCATCGCCCGCCGAAAGTACATCTCCCGCGCCGCGAAGCCGGTGTAATCATGCTCCCGCGCAAACTTGTTTACGTAATGCTCCGGCTGATACGTCTGCACCAGCACGCGCCCCGGCCTGTCGCCCCGTCCCGCCCGTCCGCTCACCTGCGTCAGCAGTTGAAAGACCCGCTCCGCGGCGCGAAAGTCCGGCAGCCCCAGGGCAAAGTCCGCGCCCACCACGCCCACCAGCGTAATCCCATGAATGTCATGCCCCTTGGCAATCATCTGCGTTCCCACCAGCAGGTTGATCTCTCCCGAATGCAGCCTCTGCAGCAGCCGCTCCATGTCCCCACGCGTGCGCACCGTATCGCGGTCCATCCGGCCGATCCGCGCGCCCGGAAACAGCTCCTGCAGCCGCTCTTCGCCCTGCTGCGATCCCGCGCCCAGATAAAAAAGATGTTCGCTCCCGCACTTCGGGCAGTGCGACGGAACCCCCCGCCGAAAGCCGCAGTAATGACACTCCAGCCGCTGCCCCACCCGCGCCGTTCCACTCAGCTCCCGCTCATCGCCCGCCTTGTGATACGTCAGTGAGATCGCGCAGTTCTCGCACTCAATCTTCTCTCCGCAGCTCCTGCACATCACCACGAAGCTGTACCCGCGCCGGTTGAGCAGAATAATCACCTGCTCGCCGCGCTCCAGCGTCGCCTTTGTCTCCTCGATCAACTGCCGCGCAAAGATCTGCTCCTGCCTGGTCTCGCGAAACTCCGCGCGCATGTCGATCATCTCCACCACCGGCAGCGGCCGCGCCTCGACGCGTTCCAGCATCTCCACCCTCGCGTACCGTCCGCGCTCCGCATTGTTCCAGCTCTCCAGCGACGGCGTCGCCGACCCCAGCACCACCGTGCACCCCAGCAGCTTCGCGCGCATCACCGCCACATCCCGCGCATGATACCGAGGCGTCTCCTCCTGCTTGTAGCTCGCATCATGCTCCTCATCCACCAGGATCAATCCCAGCGCCGGCATCGGCGCAAACACCGCCGATCTCGTCCCCACCACCACACGCGCCTCGCCTCGCCGTATCCTGTGCCACTGTTCCGCCCGCTCATCCGGCGTCAGTTGCGAGTGCAACAGCGCAACCTCGCCCCCAAACGCCGCCACCATCTGCGCCGCCGTGGCCGGCGTCAGCCCAATCTCCGGCACCAGCAACAGCGCGCTCTTCCCCGTCGCGAGCACCCTCTGCATCGCCGCCACATACACCGCCGTCTTCCCTGACCCCGTCACTCCGTACAGCAGGTTCGGCCGGAACCCGCCCTTCTCGATCGCCGCCACAATCGTCCCCAGCGCCTCCGTCTGCGCCTCATTCAATGTGTGCTCATGCGCAAACCGCTTGCCCCCGCCATCCAGCCCCGTAACGTGAAACTCCTGCGCCGTCTCCTCCAGCCGCACCAGCCCACGCTTCACCAGCGTGTTCAGCGTCGACTCCGGAATCCCTCGCCGCGCCAGCCGTCCACGCAACTCGCGCACCCGCTCTCTTCCACCACACCCCGCCAGCTCCGCCATCACCGCCAGCTGATTCTCATTCAACCTCGGCAGCCGCCTTGACCCGCCGGGATCTGGGTGCCCCACGTCTCGCTTCTGAGACGTGGGTTCGCCGTCCGCCGCCTCGCCGACTGGCTGACTCGCCGACTCGCTGACTTGCCGCTCCACCATCACCGCAACCATCTCCACCCGCCGCGCATCCCGAATCTCGGCAACCGGCTCACGCACCAGCCAGCGCTTCTTCGCCATCGCATCCAGCAGCGCCTTGTTCGCTCCCGTCGCTCCACGCAGCGCACTCGTCTTCGCCGCCTCACCGCTCTCCAGATAGTTCAGCACCGCATACTCGCGGTTCTGCTCCTCCACACTTAATCGCGACCGCCGTGACGATCCCTTCGCCGCGCCCTCATACAGCACGCGCCGTCCCTGCTCTGCAATCCGATACACCCACTGCCGCCGCACCTCAGCCGCCAGCGGCAACATCCCGCGCAGCACCTCGCCCAGCGGAGCGCAGTAGTACTGCGCGATCCACCTGCCCAGCTCCATCAGCTCCGGAGAAAGCAGCGCCGCCTCGTCCAGCACACGCTCTACGCGCTTTATCTCAACCTCAGCCGCCGGCCGCTCATCATGCGTCGCCACCACCACGCCCAGCAGCCGTTGCCCACCGAACGGAACCAGCACCCGCGCGCCGATCTCCGCCCCAAGCTCTCCAAGCTCATAGGTAAAACTCCGGTCCACCGGCACCGGCAGCGCAACATCGCAATAGAGAGGCACGGTTCCAGCTTATCGCCCGAACCTGTGATTCTCTGACCGGCGAATCTGTGCGCATGATGCCGGCTCCCACACGGGGGCTCAGCGAACGATCGCTTACTTCTGCGGGGTTCCCTTCGCCAGCTCCTGCGAAAGCCTCTTGATCTCCTTCGCGCTCGCCTTGCGCTCCTCAAGAAGCTTCTCCACGCGCACAGGCACGTCCGCCGCGCCCACACTCAGCGTCCGGGCCACTCCGCTCAGCACCTCAAAATCTCGCCGCCCAGCCCGCACCGCACGCAGCCCGCACACAAACTCCACTCGCCATCCCTGCCGAACCTTCTCTACTTTGCGCAGCGAGATCGACCCAATCGCCCCCGTGCTCGCCACATGCGTTCCGCCGCACGCATTGAACTCGATCCCCTGCATCTGCACAATGCGCAGCGGCCCCTCGCGCTCCGGCAACCTGCGCAGGTCGCCGCGCGCCAGCATCTGCTCGGCCAGCGTGCGCTCCACCCAATGCGAGGTCAGCGGCCGGTTCTCATAGATCACGCGATTTGCCCGCTCCTCCACATGCCGCAGCTCCGCATCGCTTATCCGCTCCATCCCCTCGCGCAGCGCCAGGTCAATCGTCGAGCTTCCTAATCCAGACTGCAAAGCCCCCAGATGAAACGACACCGTCCTCGCACCCAGCTCGCGCAAAAAGATCGCCGACAGCAGATGCTGGCCCGAGTGCTGCTGCTCATGGTCCGTGCGGCGATCGAAATCGATCCTGCCTGCAACCTCCGTCCCCTCCACCAGCGGCTTGCGCACAAAGTGCCACACCTCGCCGGCCTCATCCTCTTCCACCCGCTCCACCGCCACCTCAAGCTGCGCTCCGCTGCGCGCCACGGCGATCAGCACGCCGGTGTCCCACGGCTGCCCTCCGCCCTCCGGATAAAACGCCGTGCGGTCCAGCGCCACCTGCCACAGCTGCGCATTCTCCGCGGTCTCATCCTTCTCCGTCGAAACGTGCCGGATGTCCGTAACCCGCGCCGTAAACTCGAGCTGCGCCGAGTCATAATAAAGCCGCTCTGCCGCCGTGCCCGTCACCACCGATCCTCCCTGCCGCCCCTAGTGCGCCTGCGGCATGACGAGCAACTCAATCGCGCTCGCCGCATCCGCCTGGTGAAACACCGTCTCCGTCGCCTTCTGAAAATCTTCCGGCTTCGCCTTTGCAATATCCTCAAACACCTGCGGGTTCCGGTCCACCAGCGGGAACCACGAGCTCTGAATCTGCACCATAATTCTGTGCCCCTTCAGAAACGTATGGTTGATGTCCTGCATCGTGAAGTCAACATTCGTGACCTTCCCCGGCACCAGCGGCTCCGGATGCTCCCATGAATTGCGAAACTTCGCGCGGAACGGCTCGCCGCGGACCAGCATCTCGTACCCCTCCAGAAACACCGGCGGCGTTCCCGTCACATGCTTGCCCTCATGGTCCGCATCCGGCGACTTGTAGTCCTCCGGATACACATCGATCAGCTTCACCACAAAATCCGAGTCCGTGCCCGTCGACGCAATCTTCAGCATCGGCTTGATCGGTCCCACCACCGTCACATCCTCGGTCAGCGGCTCCGTCTCATACACCAGCACATCGCCGCGGTGCGTCGCAAACCGCTGGTCCTCATCCATGTACCGCTGCGGAACATCCGGCCCCGTAATATAGGGAACAAACGGCACCGGGTGCGCCGGATCGCTCACATACTCGTCCTTGCTCTCCGCCGCTGTCGGCGCCTTCCATCCAAGCCCGCCACTCGACTCCAGGTAGAGCGTCTTCTCCTCCGCATTCTTCGGCGGCCACGCGTCGTACTTCTTCCACACATCCGTTCCCGTCTCGAATGTGTACGCCTTCGGCAGTGGCGTCCACGCCGCATCCTTCAGCCAGTGGGCGAAGAACGGCGCCTCGATATTCTCGCGATAAAACTCCGACGGCTCATCGCCGAACTTGATATCGCCCAGCTGCGCGCCCGTCCCGCGCGACCATCCACCGTGCACCCATGGTCCTTCCACCAGCGTATTCTCTGGCGCATCCGGGCTTAGCTTGTCGATCGCATGAAAGACCTTCACCGGTCCCGCCAGGTCCTCCGCGTCAAACAATCCGCCCACATCCAGCACCGCCGCCTTCACCCCGCGCATATGCGGCGCCAGGTTACGAATCTGCCAGTAGTCGTCATACGTCGTATGGATCACCTGATCGTGAAAGTACGGATTTGTCCCGCCCGCCGGCGAGTCCAGATTCGCCAGCGTTCCCATCTTCAGGTAGTACGCATACATGTCCTTGGTCGGAAACTCGAACTTGCTCTTCGGCTCCTCCGTCAGCGGATTCTTCTGCGGCGCAAAGAACGGCGCATAGAACGCGTGGTTCGCATCCAGCATAAACGCTCCGCCGTGGTATGAATCGTCGCCCATCCACAGGTCGATGATCGGCGCCTGCGGGCTCGCCGCTTTGATCGCCGGATGTCCGTCCTCAATACTCGCCGCCGTGTAAAAACCCGGATAGCTGATGCCCAGAATGCCCACCTTGCCGTTGTTGTGCGGCACATTCTTCAGCAGCCAGTCCACCGTGTCATACATATCGGTCGACTCATCGACGCCCTTCCCGTCCTTCGCGGGCGTCATCTCGAACCACGTCCCCTCGCTCTCCCATCGCCCGCGCACGTCCTGGCACACCAGGATGTAGCCGTCGTGGATCAATATCTGATTGCTCGTCACATGCGGTTCAACCACCTTGTTTCCGTAGTTGCCGCAGCTATACGGCGTACGCGACATCAGAAACGGATACGGCCCGGCATCCTTGAACTGCCCTTCGATCGGCGTGTACACCACCGTGTACAACTTCGCCCCATCGCGCATTGCTATGCGGTACTCGTGCTTGGTGTAGTGCGTCCGGTAGAACTCGTCCATCTGCCGGCGCTGCTGCTGCCGCGTCGGCTGCGGTGCGGCTGTTGTGCCTGATGTCTGCGTCTGTGCGCCGGCGACCGCGGCCACTGCCGCGAAAACGATGGTCACTGCTGTCATCTGCATAATCGACCGGATGTTCGTCAATGTTGATTCTCCGTATGAATTCACCTCCGGGATTGTAACCGCTTTTGAGGCGAGGCTATCTGCGATACTGCTGCGATGACCGTCTCCATGCCGAGAGCGCGGGCTGTCTTCATGCTCCATCGGGCCTCGAGCGCAGGACTGATGGCGGCCTGGCTGGTTGGTTTTGGGCCCGGCTGCGGAGCGCAGACCGCCGCGCCGTTTACGCTTCACGCATATGCCAACCTGATGCAGTTTCCGGTCCTGGTGCTGAATTCAGATCGCGAGCCGCTCGCGGGGATTGATGGACGGCGCCTGCAGGTCAGTCTGGACGGTGGAGAGTTCTTTTCTCCCAGGAATGTAAGGCGCGAGGGCGATGATCCGATCGATCTGGCGATCGTCCTGGATGTAAAAAACACCGAGCCGTCCCTCGTGAACGGCTTTGCCAAGGCACTCGCCGACGCCTCGGGATCGCTTCAGCCGCAGGACCGCATTTCGATCTATGCGCTGGGCTGCAATCTGCTAATGTCCGCCGATGCAATTCCACCCGACGCGGAGCGCCTGCACACTACAGTAGAAAACGCATTGCAGTCGCCCGCGTTGCGGACGTGTGAGCATCCCGTGCATCTGCGCGAAGGGTTGGCGGTGGTGGCCGAGCATCTGGGTCGAGAGACGGGCAGGCGCGTCCTCCTTGCGGTCACGGACGGGAGCGACCCCGGCGGTCGCATGGATGAGGAAGGCCTGCGCGAGTTTGCTGACCATGACGCGGTCGCGATCTTTGAGCTGGTGGAGGAGGAAAAAGTCGACGAGCTCCAGGGCCCTGCGCCGTTTATCCTGCCCGCTTCCAGCCGGTTCGAGCTGATCTGTGAGGACACCGGTGGCATGCTGATCAGCGCCTCTGCGGAGACGATCACGGCCCGTTTGCGCAAGTTTGTCGCGCTGCTGCGCGGCCGCTATATCGTCGAGTTTCCGCGGCCGCAGAAGATGCAGAAGGGCGCGCATCAGATCACGGTGAAGTTGCGTGGCGATCCTGCCGCGTTTGTGAGAGCGACCGGACTCTCCGTGCCGCTGCCTGATCCTCGACGGCTCGCCGATCCGACGACGATACCTTCGCAGGCAGGGGCCAACATTCCGATGGGAGACAAGCGCCCAACTTCACGGGAATAACTCTCTTATGCGCCCATGGGGGCGTGCAGGCCCGTGGCGTGACGGCTCGCCAATCGAAGCACCAGCCGCTCCAGCACCAACCGTTTGTCCGCGGGTGACGACCGCAACTCCGCATCCGCCTTTGCGATCAGCTGCACTGCGCGCGTCAGCTCGCCGCGATCGCGATAGCGCCGCGCCTGCGCGATCAGCGCATCCGCTGCAAACGGTGCTACCCGAAATCCCGGCCACAGCGCCTGCCAGATCGCGCGCTGGTCCTTCACCTGCTTCTCGTTCAGCACCAGCATCTGCCGAAACGTCTTTGCCAGCATGAACACATGGCCGATCGCCGCATCCTCCCCATTCTCGCTCGCATTCAGCAGCCCCTCGAGCAGCGCCACCGCCCGCGGCGCATCCTTCAGGCTGATCGCATCCGTCAGCTCGTACAGGCTCCGCTGCTTCGCCGCCGAGACCATCATCTCCACATCGCTCAGCTCAATTCGTTCAGCACCCTGCGCCTGCGCGTGAAGTGTCAGCTTCTCTATCTCGCTCGCCAGCGTCAGCATCTCCGCCCCCAGCGCATCGACCAGCTCCCGCGCTGCATCCTCGCTCAGCCGCACGCCTCGCGCCTCGGCCTCGCGCATCGCCCATTGCACCGCATCGTCCTCGCTCACACGCTGCAGTTCCACCACCCCGCATACATCGCCCAGCGTCTCCCGGATCCTCTCCGCCCGCTCCTTGTCCTGCATCTCCATCGTGCGCAGGTCCTGCGGCAATCGCAGGTGGTCCGCCACAAACAGCAGCAACGCCTGCGGATTCGGCCGCCGAAAATACTCGTCAATCGCCGCAAACTCCTCCTTCTTCTGCCCGCGCCCGTACAACGTCTTCACATTGCGCAGAAACAGCACCTGAAACGGCGTCATCAGCGATGGAGTCTGCGCTAGATCCAGCGCCTCAAAGATCGAAGTCTCCCCCAGATCAAGATCGTGCAGGCAGAACTCCCGCAGATCGCTCGGCGCCAGCGCACGCAACACTCCCTCACGCGCGCGCCCCAGCAAAAACGCATCATCGCCCAACAGCACATATCCCGGCCGTCGCGCGTCTCCCCCAATCTCCGCGACAAACCGGTCCACACCCGCGAAGCTGCGCAGGCCGGCAGTCATAGACGAGCTCGCTTCCCCGCTCATCGGAACGACTCCAGCATGTCGCTCACCATCGCCTCCGCAAAATCATGCGCCATCCGCCGCACCGCCGCGCTGTCCTCCTGCACAAACCCGGAGAGGTCCTGCGTCGACTGATACTGCTCCCGCCACGCAAACGCATTATTGCGATAGAGCACCGCGCCATCGTGCCCCACCAGCTCCACGCTCGCCGTAATCGTCACCAGATAACTGGACGTCTGTCCGCTGGCCGCATCATAGGTCAGCGGCGTCACCGCCTGCGTCAGGATCGTCCCGCGCAGCGTCGCGTCCGCCTCCTGCGCCGTCGGCTCCACATTCCCGTTCACATTCGTCAGCACCCGATACTTCGTGCGCGTATTCAGCTCCCGAACGATCGCCTCCGTAAACGCGACCTCCGTGTTGTACGCCTGCACCTTCGACTGGAAGATCGGAACCGCAACCGTGCGCACGCTCGCTGGCACATGCACCGCCGCGCCCACCTGGTGATATCCGCAACCACCCACGCCGGCGCACAAAGCCAGCAACGCCATCCCTCGAATCGCTGCGTCCCTCAATGCACCGCCTCAGTCTTGTCTACGTTTACGTAATAAAGATCGGTCGCCACCTGGAAGTCATTCAGCGTTCCATTCCACGTCATCTGCTTCCACTCGCCCTCCACCGGCGTCACCACCATCCAGTGCTGCGGATCGCCCACTCTGATCGGCATCGCAAACCCCGGCTCATCGGCCTTCCACCGGTAGCTCACCGTATGGCTTCCTGGCGTCTCGGCAATCTCCAGCACCGGGATCGACGCATGCCGCAGATACTCGTTGAAGAACGGCGTCAGGTCCATCCCCGTGCGCTCATTCCACCACGCGACCACATCCTCGGTCATGATGTTCTGATACTGGAAGTGCTGATAAAAATCGTGCACGTCGGCGAACCACTTCGCATCGTCGCCAATCACGCTGCGCAGCGTATTCAGCATCAGCGCTCCCTTGAAGTACTGGTCCTCCGGAGGCTCTGCATTCGTCCCCCGCGGAGGAATAATGGGCCGCTCATTGCGCACCTTCGGCTTCAGCCCATTCACATACTTGATCGCATCCGCCTTCCCCCACCGATACTCCACATACAGCGTCTCCAGATACGTCGTCCACCCCTCGTGAATCCACATATCCGAGCGGTCCGCCGCCGTAATCGCATTGCCGAACCACTCATGCCCGCTCTCATGAATGATGATGAAGTCAAACTTCATGCTGATGCCGACGCCCGTCCAGTCGCGCCCGTAGTATCCATTCTCGAAGTGGTTCCCATACGCCACCGCCGTCTGGTGCTCCATCCCCGCATACGGCACCTCAACCAGCTTGTATCCGTCCTTGTCGAACGGATACTCGCCCAGATAGTGCTCATACGCATCCAGCATCGTCGGCACCTGCTCAAACTGCCGCTTCGCTTTGTCCAAATCCTCGGGCAGCGCATAAAAATCCAGCGTCGTCTTCTGTCCCGTCTCCTTGTTCACATGCAGCCCCGACCAGTGCTGATACTCCCCGATATTCAGCGCGACATCGTAGTTGTTGATCGGATAGTGCACATGCCAGCGCCACTCCGTGTACCCATCGCCGAGGTTCTTCGTCCCCTCAAAGCGCCCATTCGACACATCCATCAGCCCGTCCGGCACCGCCACGTCGATCTCCATGCCATCCTGCGGCTCATCGCGCCACTGGTCCTTGTTCGGCCACCACACGCTCGCGCCTTCGCCCTCGCACGCCGTCGTAATCCACGGCTTGCCCTCCTTGTCCTTGTCGAATGAGAAGCACCCAAACCGCCCCTGCGTCACCGGATGCCCCGAGTACGCGAACACCACGTCATACGCCTTGCCCTTGCGCAGCATCTCAGGAAAATCGATCCACAGCGTCCGCGTATCGTCCTCGCGCGTCCCGTCTGCACGCGTCCCGTCTGCACGTGTCCCGTCTGCCCGTGTATAGCGCAGCGGCTTGCCCTTGAACGTCAGGCTGTCGATGTGCAGCGCCGGCGTCAGCTCCAGCTGAATCCTCGTCCCATCCGCGAGCATGCGGAAGCGGATCGTGTTCGATCCCTTGATCGTCTCCGCCACCGGATCGACGCGCAGCTCCAGCGCGTAGGAGAGCAGATCATTGTTCGCCCGATACGGCCCATACCCTCCGCGAAGAAGGTCGTCCTTCGTCGGTGGCTTCAGCTCATCCAGATGCCGCGCCCGCCGCGCCGCCGCCGCTGAACCCGGCGTCGTATTCGAGCTCTGCGCCGACGTCTGCGGTCGCGCCGCCCCCACACCCATCCCCATCAACAGCAGCAGCACACACCAGCAGCTTCGTCTCATGCCACCCAGAGTATCGCGACCGGCCTCACCCCTGCCCACAGAGCCGCAACAACCCCGCAAGCGCCTCAAGGCGCCTGCGCTCATACTTGTTGATCCACCGCTCGGCGATCTCATGGATCGGCACCGGATTCAGGTAATGCAGCTTCTCGCGGCCCTGCCGGCGCGTCGCAATCAGGTTCGCACCCTCCAGAATCGCCAGATGCTTTCGGTTGACTAAACGCTCTGCACCGGCAGCATCATCAAATCGCTCGCGAGCCCCACCTCGCGCTGCACAAACGGCTCCGCATACCGAACCCCCGCCAGCAATCCGAAATGACGCGCGGTCGCGAAGGTGCGCTCGCGAATATCCCCCTCGGGCACAAATAGCCCGCTGCCCGCGCTCTGCTCACCATACTGCGAGCGGTACGCCAGCAGCGCCTCCAGCCGCGTCTCCACATGCTCCGTAATGTCGACAACAAAGCTTGGCCGCACGTCCGCGTACAGTGACGCATACAGAATCTTGTACGGCCGGTGCGGCGCTCCATGCTCCGCCCCGAGCTCCAGCTTCTTCAGCCCCGCAACAAAGCACGCCTCATAGCCCAGCGTCGAGGTCGTGTAGTGGTCCGGATGCCTTCCCTGCCAGTACGGAAGAATCACCACCCGCGGCCGCAGCCGCCGTAGCACCGCTGCAATCTTCAGCCGGTTCTCGTGCGTGTTCTCCACATTGCCATCGGGCAGGTCCAGCGCCTCGCGATGGCTCACGCGAAGAATCCGCGCCGCCTCCGCCGCCTCACGCTCGCGCTCCTCCGCCGTCCCGCGCGTTCCCGCCTCTCCGCGTGTCAGGTCCAGGATGCCCGTGCGCCGGCCCAGCGCCTGCTCGACCAGCAGCGTTCCTCCGCAGGTCTGCTCCACATCGTCGCGATGCGCCGCAATCGCCAGCACATCCACCATCGTCCGCGCTTCCTCTCCCTCACAGTGCCTCGGGGCGTGCATGACGATATCAGTTCGCGCTGTTCGTCAGCGCATCCATGTAGGCCACGTCATTCACCGTGCCCTGGATCGTAAAGTTGGCGTTGTTCAGCTCCGAGCCCGCCGCCGGCGTCGTCCCCACCGCTGGGTCACTCTGGTGGGTGATCGTGCCCCCCGTATAGAACGCGTGAATCTGTCCGCCATACGCCGTAAATACCTTGTGCATGTTCTGCACCCAGCAGATGCCCGTCAGGTCGCCATAGTAGTAGAGGTTCTGATTCGTGTTCGGGTAGCTCACGGTCACCGCCGACGATGGGTCGCTGCTCTGCGTCACCGCCGGAATGATCTGCGCCGTCGGCGTCGAGCCCAGCGTCACCATCGTCAGGCAGTTATAGTTCCCCGCCTGATCCGTCGTTCCGCTCGCCGCCAGCTCCTGCGCGGCAATCGCCGCCCGCTCGCCATTGGCGCAATGCTGCGATCCAGCCCACAGCGTGTTGTCATCCGCAAACAGCAGCTTCGTATGCGTCCCATCGGAGATCGAAAGCGGCTGCGACGCTGTGTAGTTGCTCAGATTGATCGCCGTCAGATATCCCGTAAACAGCCCGTCCGTGCGCGGCGTCGAGCCCAGGACGCCGCTCGAGTTCAGGCTATACAGCGACTGCCCCGCCACATACAGCGTCGACCCGTTCGATAAGCTCACCGTCGCTCCGCCCGGAATCGGGATCGGGTTCGGCACGCCGATGTTCGCCAGTGGCGAAGGCGCCGCGGGGTCCAGCGGATTCACCGTAGGAATGTTGTCGATCTCCAGCGCACCCTCCTGCAGCACCGTCACGCCCGCCGTCGTCCCGCCGCACTCCGGCCCGCAGTTCAGCACGTACACGCTGTTGCCGTCCGTCGACCAGCTTGCGTTCGTCGGCCGGTCGTAGGTTCCCGGCACCGGCACCACGCAGAACACAGGCAGCAGCAGAGGCTCGCAGTCCACCGCGCCCGGCGGCACCACCGGAGCGCCGCTTGCCGGCAGCTGGATGACGCGATACAGACTATTTGAGTTCCGCACCATGGCCAGAATCGCCGTCACGCCCTGGTTCACCGCAACCCGGTCAACGTTCGGCAGATTCAGCGCAAACACCCCTCCACCCGCGTCGACGTAGATCTGACCCGTCGCCTCGGATGCCGACACAAAGACCGCCCCATCGGGCGCCGCCGCCACCGACGATGGGCTTGGCGGAAACGAAGTAGTCCCCGCAGCGGCTCCGCTGCTCGCCTCCGTGCTGTAGTTCACGACGGCCAGCGAGCCGCCGCTCTGCGACAGCACGTACCCCGTCGTCTCCTCCGGGAAGTTCAGGATCGTTGTCGGGTTCGACGCGCTCAGCCCCGCGATGATGAAAACCGGCTTCGTATCCTGAACGTTGCTGCGCAGGTCGCGCAGGCCGTCCAGAATCTCCGCCCCGCCCGTGCTTCCGCCGTTCGTGTACGTGGCGAGCACACGCTCCAGCATCTGGCTCGGCGGGATGGGGCGGCCGGCGAAGTTGTACTCCGGCACATGGTAAATCTGGTAGCACGCAGTCAACGTCAGCGTAAAGGCGGCCAGAAAAATGCCCGCGAATAGCTGGGCTGCGAACCTGTGATTCTTCAACGTGAACGGCTCCCGGCGACCCTCCGCACCGCATGGATGCTGCGCTCGCCAGCCCAAAGTATAGCAAAGCGCGGCCCTCTCTTCGCTCCCGCGCCGCCGTCCGCGCCGTTCCTCCGGCTTCCTTCTGCGGTATACGATGGAATCAACGCCCCATCGCAGGGAATCAGCTCAGGGAGATCGATGTCCGCAGCCTCCGCAGCCTCTGAAGCCGTAGATACGCATTCTGGAGCCATAGAGAAGCATGTAGCTAAGCTCTTCGCCGGCCAGCCGGTCTTATGCGATGGTGCCATGGGCACCATGCTCTACAGCGGTGGTGTCTTCATCAACCGCTGCTTCGACGAGCTCAATGTCACCCAGCCCGAGACCGTCCGCGCCGTCCACGAGCAATATCTCCTCGCCGGCGCCGAGCTCATCGAGACCAACACCTTCGGCGCTAACGCCTTTCGTCTCGAACACTTCGGCCTCCGCGACAAGGTCCGCGACTTCAACCTCGCCGCCGCCGCCATCGCCCGCCAATGCGTCGCCGCCAACCGCGAAAAGCACGGCGCCGAGGCCTTCGTCGCCGGCGCCGTCGGCTCTCTGGGCGTCCAGCTCGAGCCCTTCGGCACCCTCAGCGCCGCCACCGCCCGCGCCACCTTCGCCGAGCAGATCGCCGCCCTCGCCGATGGCGGCGTCGACCTCCTCATCCTTGAAACCATGATGTCGCTCGATGAGGCCGAGCAGGCCATCGCCGCCGCCCGTGAAGCCGCCCCCCAGCTTCCCGTCGTCGTTCTCATGACCGCCGACGAGGAGGCCAACTGCCTCGACGGCAGCTCTCCCGAACTCGCCGCGCGCCGCCTCACCGAAGCCGGCGCCAACGCCATCGGTTGCAACTGCAGCGTCGGCCCCGCCACCGTCCTCACCGTCATCGAGCGCATGCGCCCCGAAACCTCGCTCCCGCTCGTCGCCATGCCCAACGCCGGCGTTCCGCGCAACGTCGAAGGCCGCAACATCTATCTCACCTCGCCCGAATACATGGCGCGCTTCGCCCTCAAGTTCCTCCGCGCCGGCGCCTCCTGGGTCGGCGGCTGCTGCGGCACCACGCCCGCGCACATCCGCGCCATGCGCTCCCAGATCCGCGCCATGCAGGCCCAGGATCACGGCGAAGCCTCCATCGCGCACGCCTCCGTCGCCGCTCCACCCTCCGAGCTCGGAGCTCTCGCGGTCGAGCCCCAGCCGCTCGCCGCCCGCTCCGAGATCGGTCGCCGCATCGCCTCGGGCGAGTTCGTGCACCTCGTCGAGATCGTCCCGCCCAAGGGCTTCGACTGCTCCAAAGAGCTCGCCGGCGCCGCTCTGCTCGCCAACCGCGGCGTCCACGCCATCAACGTCCCCGATTCGCCGCGCGCCTCCGCCCGCATGAGCGCGCAAAGCCTCTGCGTGCAGATTCAGCAGAAGGTCGGCATCGAGACCGTCCTCCACTACACCTGCCGCGACCGCAACATCCTCAGCATCCAGAGCGATCTGCTCGGCGCCGCCTCCATCGGCATCAAAAACATCCTCTGCCTCACCGGCGACCCGCCCAAGATGGGCAACTACCCCGACGCCACCGCGGTCTTCGACGTCGATGCCATCGGCCTCGTCCGCATCGTGCGCGGCCTCAATCACGGCCTCGACATCGGCCGCAACGCCATCGGCGGTTCCGCCGGCTTCACCATCTCCTGCGCCGCCAACCCCGGCGTCCCCGACCTCGAGCACGAGGTCCGCCGCTTCGCCGCCAAGGTCGAAGCCGGCGCCGAATTCGGCATCACCCAGCCCGTCTTCGATCAGCGCCTGCTCGAAGACTTCCTTCGCCGCATCGAAAGCTTCCGCATTCCCGTCATCGCCGGCATCTGGCCGCTCACCAGCCTGCGCAACGCCGAGTTCATGAAGAACGACCTGCGCGTCTCCATGCCTGACTCCATCCTCGCCCGCATGGCCGCCGCTCCCAACAAACAGACCGCGCTCGCCGAAGGCCTCGCCATCGCGCAGGAGATGCTCGCCGAGGTCCGCGGCGCCGTCCAGGGCGTGCAGGTCAGCGCTCCCTTCGGCAACTTCGCCGCCGCCGCCGAGGTCCTCGGTCTTCGTGAGGAGGGCCCCGCCTGATGCCTTCTTTTGAAGAACAACTCGCCGAGCTCGAACGCATCGTCGATCAGCTCGAACGCGGCGACCTCACCCTCGAGCAGAGCATCACTCTCTTCGAGCGCGGCGTCCAGCTCTCCAACGCCTGCAAGACTCAGCTCTCCGCCGCCGAAAGCCGCATCCAGGTCCTCCTCGACCCCGACCGCAAAGGCCCCGCGCGCGTCGAAGACCTCGCCCTCGCCGTCGAAGAAGGCGAAGACGAAGAACAGAATGAATCGGAAGAAGACTCCGAAGAGGAATAGCTCTCAGGCTCTCGCTAAAGATTCAGAAGCAGCGCTCTAGCGGTCCCGGCTGGTCACAAACCCCGGCACCCACAGCAGCGCCCGCTTGTACTCGCCCTCCGGCAGCTCCGCAATCGACTGCCGCGCCGCCTCCGCATACGCGCACGCCGTATCCATCGCATATGCCAGCGACTCATGCCGGTGCAGGATCTCCAGAATCTCCGCGTGCGTCACGCTCGCAAACCGCCGCTCCGCCAGCACCGTGCGAATCGCCTCGCGGTCCGCTCCCGTGCCCCGCTCGAGCGCATGAATCACCGCCAGCGTCGCCTTGCCCTCGCGCAGATCCGACGCCGCCGGCTTGCCCAGCCGGTCCTCATCCGCCGTCAGGTCCAGCACATCATCCACGATCTGAAACGCCAGCCCCAGGTTCCGCCCATACTCGCCCAGCGCCTCTTCAAACGGCGCCTCGCCCGCATCCGCCACCGGCGCCGCCAGCACCGCACCCAGCTGCATCGACACACGAAACAAACACGCGGTCTTGCGATAGATCAGGTCGAAATACTCTTCCTCGTTGATCAGGTGGCCGAGCTTCTCCATCTGCAGCAGCTCGCCCTCCACCATCTGCTGCGTCAGCGAGATCAGCAAATCCAGAGTCCGGAAGTTCCGCTCCGCCAGCGCCGTCTGGAACGACTGCATGTACAGCCAGTCGCCCGCCAGCACGCACTTCGCATTCCCCCACGTCGTGTTCGAAGACGGCCTTCCCCGCCGCGTGTCCGCCTCGTCGATGATGTCATCGTGCACCAGCGTCGCCGTGTGCAGCATCTCCACCACCGCGCCCAGCCGTATGCGCGAATCCGTCTCGCATCCCAGCGACCGCGCCGCCAGCAGCAACAGCAGCGGACGAATTCGCTTCCCCCCGCCCGTAATCAGGTACGACGCAATCTCCGTCACCACCCGCACCGGCGACCCCGACTGCCGCGCAAACTCCTCTTCGACCGCCGCCAGATCGTCGCGCAGCAGATCGAAGACCTCGGTAGCTGTCGCGATGGAAAGAGGACTCACGCTGTATCAGAGTAGCAGGTGCCAAGCCGCTGCAAGCCGTTCACGCCCGCTCGAAGCCGCTCACGCCCGCTCGAAGACCCGTACATCCTCTGTTTCATCCCACGCGCGCTGGGTTGTCTCTAATTCGAACGAAAGTTCGTGAACTGCAGATCGACGCCCATATCCTTCGCGCGCAGCATCGCCATAATCTCCTGCAGCGTATCGCGGTCCTTCGAGCTCACCCGCACCATGTCGCCCTGAATGCTCGCCTGCGCCTTCTTCTTCGAGTCCTTGATCGTCGCCACAATCTTCTTCGCCACCTCGGACGCGATCCCCTGCTTCAGCTTGATCTTCTGCCGCACGCTCGAGCCCGCCGCCGACTCCACCTTCTCGTACTCCAGGTTCTTCAGCGGCACACTCCGCTTCACCATCTTCTGTTGCAGAATGTCGATCACCGCCTTCAGCGTGTACTCATCCTGGCTCGCCAGCTGCACCGTATCCGTGCCTTCCAGCGCAATCGACGACTTCGAGTTCTTCAGATCGAACCGCGCGTGCAGCTCCTTGCTCGCCTGGTCAATCGCATTCTTGACCTCCTGCACGTCCACCTTGCTCACTACATCAAAGCTCTGATCGGCTGCCATACTCATTCCCTCAAAAGTGCATCTCTTCCGCGAGTAGTATCACGTCGCCCGCGCCGATGGAAACAGCGCATAAAAGTTCGCCGTCGTCCGCGCCGCAAACTCCGCCGCCGGAACCCCGCGCAACTGCGCCACAAACTCGCCCGTCAGCGCCACGTGCGCCGGCTCGTTTCGCTGCCCGCGCAGCGTCCCCGGAGCCAGAAACGGCGCATCCGTCTCCACCAGAATTCGCTCCGCCGGAGCCGTCCGCGCGACCTCCTGGATCACCGTCGACTTCGCATAGGTCACATTGCCCGCAAACGACAGATAAAATCCCGCGGCCAGTGACCGCTCTGCCTGCTCCTCATTCCCGGAGAAGCAATGCATAATCCCCGCCAGCCCCGTCGGCGTCCAATGCTCGCCAATCAACATCAGCAGGTCCTCCCAAGCATCCGCCGCGCCGAACTTCGCCTTCGCGGCCGGTATTGCTTGCTCGGAAGTCCGGCAGTGAATCGTAATCGGCTTCCGTGCCTCCGCCGCAATCCGCATCTGCGCCACAAACGCCGCCTGCTGCACCGCAATCTCCGGATTCCCGACGTGGTAGTAGTCCAACCCAATCTCGCCCACCGCAATGCACCGCGGATCGCGCGCCAGCTCCTCCAGCTTCCTCAGCGCCTCCGCATCGGCCCGGTGCGCCTCCTGCGGATGAATCCCCGCGCTCGCAAAAATCTGCGGATGCTCCCGCGCCAGCTCCAGCGCCTTGTGCATCTCCTCCGGCCCCTCGCCAATCCCGATCGCGAGCAGCGTCTCCACCCGCGCCGCGCGCGCTCTCTCCAGCACCTGCGGCAGGTCCTCGTAGCTCTCCAGATGACAGTGCGAATCCACCCACATGCTCTGTATACGATGCGCGATCCTCCCGCAAACTTCAACCAGATCCCCTTGTGTCGCTGTTTTGCGAGCCTTGAAGGGGCACGGCTTCAGCCGTGCCATCCATGCGTCAAATCGGAAAGGGGGCTTCAGCCCCTGAGGGAATCTCACTTCAACCTGAGACACTCCTCCCCTCACCCGCGTTACGATGGCTTCCATGCCTGCCGCCATGCAATCGTCGCGCGTCTTCCACTTCAACACGCTGCCCGCGCGCAAAAATCCCAACGGCAGCGAAAGCCGCGACGTCCTCCACGGCCAGCTCCCCACCGGCGAGCAGGTCGCCCTGCACGAATCCATCCAGGCCGCCGGAACCCCGCCCAACCCCGCGCACCGCATCGACCACACCGAGCTCATCTGCGTCCGCTCCGGCACGCTCGAGTTCCACCACGACGGCCTCACCGAGCGCGCCTCCACCGGCGATGTCCTCCTTGTCGCCAAAGGCACCCTGCACTCCGTACGCAACATCGGCGACGGCCCCGCCGCCTACTTCGTCCTCGCCATCGGCGGCGACACCAACCAGCCCCATCCCTGAAAGTGAGCGCCCCCATGCCATCCATGAATCGCCGCGACGTCCTGATCGCCGCCAGCGCCTTCGCCACCCTCGGCGGCCTGCTCGCGGAAGCCCAGCCTCTCTCGCCACAGAAGCCCGCCGCGCCGGCGCCGGATTCCCACGCACCCGCGGCCGACACCACCGACATGGCGCACTCCCGCGTCTTCCACTTCGACCAGATGCCCGTCCGCCACTTCCCCAACGGCGGCTGGGGACGCCAGGTCATGCACGGCACCCTCCCCACCGGCGAGTTCGTCGAGCTCCACGAGACCATGCTCCCCGCCGGCCAGATGCCGCACCCTCCCCACCGCCACCGCAACACCGAGTTCGTCCTCATCCGCGAAGGCTCGCTCGTCTTCTACGACAACGGCAAGCCCGAGCCCTGCGGCCCCGGCGACATCGTCTACACCGCCTCCAACCAGCTCCACGGCATGAAGAACGTCGGCGCCACCCCCGCCCTCTACTTCGTCGTCTCCGTCAGCCACGGCCAGATGTAGCCCGCCATCCAAATTGGGATTGTCATCCTTCGCCCTGAGCGAGCCGCAGGCGAGTCGAACGGGCGGAGGATCTGCTTTCGCTTTTCTGATTGTCATCCTGAGCGCAGCGAAGGACCCCCGCATTTGCTCTTGTCGTTGCTCTTGCTTTTGCTTTTGCTTTCTAGTTGTCATCCTGAGCGCAGCGAAGGACCCCCGCATTTGCTTTTGTTCTTGCCGTTGCTCTTCTGATTGTCATCCTGAGCGCAGCAGCACACGCAACGCGTGGGCTGCGCAGTCGAAGGACCTGCATCTCCGCTGGGATCACATCTACCGCCGCTACTTCAGCCTCGCCCCCAGCGCAATCTCCTCACCAAACGTCGCGAGCACCGGCTTGCCGCCCTCACCCTCGCTCGCCGCCAGCAGCATCCCATGCGACTCCAGCCCCCGCATCTTCCGCGGCGCCAAATTCGTCACCACCACAATCCGCCGCCCCACCAGCTCCTCCGGCTGATACCACTCCGCAATCCCCGAAAGAATCTGCCGCCGCTCATACCCCAGGTCGACCTCCAGCCGTAGCAGCTTGTCCGCCTTCGGAATCCGTTCCGCCACCACAATCTGCGCCACCCGCAGCTCCACCTTGGCAAAGTCCTCGATGTTAATCTGCGCAGACTTCACCGTCTCCTCTGTCGGAGGCACCAACGCCGGCGCTCCGGCAGGCGGGTTGGGTTCGAGCTGCGGTTGTGCCTGCTCTTCACCTGCGGGCTGCGAACCCTGCGTCGTCATTGCATTCTTGTCTTCAAGTTCAGCCATAATGTCAACCAACTCCTTCGGTGCCCTCGGAAAAATCGGTGCCAACGTTCCCAGCTTCGTCCCCGCCTTCAACCCACCCCACTTCAGATTATTCAGCTCACCCTTCTTCGCAGCCTCTTCAATATCCTTCAGACCTAACTGCGCCCAAACCTGTGCAGTCGCAAAAGGAAGGACTGGGTAAAGAGATGCCGTCAAAATCCGTATAGCTTCGGCGGCAACGTAAAGCGTGATACAGAGATCGCCCAACTCCCTATTCCTTGCCAGAATCCACGGCCGTGTGGAGGCTAGGAAAAGATCAACGTGCGCAACTCCGCTTGCAACTCCAAACAGAACTTCGTTGAAGCTCAAGCGGTCGAACTCCTGATTCAACTGGAAATTCCATCCGGTTCCATCTGGCGAAAAAAACCTCACTTCGTCCTCTGCTAGCCTGCGGACGGAAACAGATGTATCTGCCCTGAAAACAGATTGATCATATGCATGCGGTACCGCGCCCTCGAAGCTCTGATGAATCATCGCCAGCGTCCGGCTCACCAGATTCCCATACCCATTCGCCAGATCCGCGTTATACCGCGTGACCATCGCCTCGAAGCTGAAGCTCCCATCCTGCCCAAACGGAATCTCACGCAGCAAAAAATATCGCAGCACATCCGCGGCAAACAGATCGCGCTCGCGCTTCGTGCTCTCCGGAAACTGCGTCCCATACACGTGCTCGCCGAACGCCTCCAGAATCGTCTCCGTCCGCACAATATTTCCCTTGCTCTTCGACATCTTCGCGTTGTCGAACAGCAGCCATCCATGCGCCGTAATCGCCTTCGGCAGCCGCAGCCCCGCCGCCAGCAGAAAAGCCGGCCAGTACACGCAGTGAAACCGGATGATCTCCTTGCCCACCAGGTGCAGATCCGCCGGCCAGTAGCGCGCAAACTCCGCGTCCGCTCCCGCGTTGTCAGTCCCATACCCAATCGCCGTCATGTAGTTAGCCAGCGCATCCAGCCACACATAGATCACGTGGCTCCGCGTCGCGCCTGCCTTCCGCTGCACCTCTTCCGGAACCGGAATCCCCCACGTAAAGCTCGACCGCGAGATCGACAGGTCCTTCAACCCGCCGCGCACAAAACTCAGCACCTCGTTCTTCCGCGACTCCGGCGTAATCGCCAGCCCGCCACTCTCGATCAACTCAATCAGCGGCTGCTGAAACTCGCTCAGCTTGAAAAAAAAGTTCTCCTCCGTCACCGTCTCGAGCGTTCGTCCGCACTCCGGACATGGTGTCCCCGCCGGTGCATCCACAAACGCCTCATCGCTCACGCAGTACGATCCCGTATACGTGCTCAGATAGATAAATCCCCGCTCGTACAACTCCGTAAACAGCCTCTGCACGCCGCGCTTGTGGCACTCGTCCGTCGTACGAATGTAGCGGTCGTAACTCAGCCCCATCCGGTCCCACAGCCTGCGAAACTCCCCCGACACCTCATCCGCAAACTGCTGCGGCGCCACCCCCGCCGCCGCCGCTGAGCGCTCGATCTTCTGCCCGTGCTCATCCGTCCCGGTAAGAAAAAACGTGTCCTCGCCCAGCAGCCGATGCCGCCGCGCCAGCACATCCGCCACAATCGTCGTATACGCATGGCCTATGTGCGGCCGCGCGTTCACGTAGTAAATCGGTGTGGTGACGTAGAACTTCTTCTCTTCAGCAGACATCTCCAGCCAGTTTACAGGCTGGAATGAACGCGCCCGCTACGTCGTGCTCAGTGGAATCTCCGGCTCGCTCGGCGCGCCCAGCCGCGGCACCAGCAGTTGAAAGATCCCCAGCGCCAGCAGGTACGCAAACGCCGCCAGCACGAAGATCACCAGTGGATGCAGCGAAAGCAGGTGCGACACCAGGATCGTGAACAGCGCTCCTCCAATCGATCCCACCGCGCCTCCAATCCCCACCACCGTCGACACCGACGTCGAAGGAAACATGTCCGTCGGCGTCGTAAACAAATTCGCCGACCACCCCTGGTGCGCCGCCGCCGCCAGCGAGAACAGCCCAATCGCCGGCCACGCATTATGCGGAAACAGCACGTGCATATGCGGCACCAGCAGCAGTGGAACCACGCACACCGCCATCACGAACATGGCAAACTTCCGTCCGCTGTTTACCGTGTGGCCGCGCTTCATGCGCATGCCCGACAGCCACCCACCCAGGAACGACCCCACCGACGACACCGCATACACCACCACAATCGGCCAATAGATCTGCGCCACGCCCAGCCCGTAGTTGTCGTCCAAAAACTTCGGCAGATAGAACAGGTAAAACCACCAGATCGGATCCGTCAGCCCCTTCGCAATCGCGAACGCATACAGCCCGCGCGTCCGCAGCAAAATCTTATACAGCGCCCACCCTCTTACATCCGGCACCACGCGCTGCAGCTTCGCCTGCGTCGTCGTCAGCCCGCGCCGCAGCCGGTTGTACGGAAAGATCAGCCAGACGATCAGCCACAACAGCCCCATCGAGCTCGTGCAAATAAACGCCGCCCGCCATCCAAACCGCAGCGTCACCAGCGGCACCAGCGCCGGCACAATAAAGAACGCCGCATTCGCGCCCGAGTTGAACAGCCCCACCGAAAGCGCCCGCTCCTCGCTCGGAAACCACTCGCTCGTCGCCTTGATCGCCGCCGGAAAGTTTCCGCTCTCGCCCAGCCCCAGGAAGATGCGCGCAATGCAGAACCCCAGCACCGATCCCACCAGCGCGTGGCTCAGCGAAGCCAGCGCCCACACGCCGATCGCAATCGCGTACCCAATCTTCGTTCCCAGCCGGTCAATGAACGGCGCGGCCACCAGAAAACCCACCGCATACGCATACTGGAAGCACTCAACAATGTGCCCGTAGTTCAGGTTGTATGCGGTCTGATACTTGAAGCTGACGCCCGGCACCCATCCCATGAACGGCACGTGCAGCAGCGGCTCGATCAGCGACAGCACCGACCGGTCCATGTAGTTGATCGTCGTCGCCAGGAACAGCAGCAGACAGACAAACCACCGCACGTTCGACTTCTCCGGAGCGTTCGCCGTAAACTCCACCGGCGTATCAGATCGTGCGGCTGACATGGATTCGCAGAGCTCCGGAGTGGCGCAGGTCGCGCACGCGTCCGATCATCCGGCCCGGACACAGTCCTGAGCAACCGGACACAGCCCTGAGCGCCGGATATAGCCGTGAGCACCGGACCCAGCCCTGAGCATAGCCCGTCCCCTCCCAAATCTGTCAAGCAACTCCGCGCAGCGGACAGGCAAATCCGCGTCGCGCCTCTGCCCGCTTGCTACCATCGAACATGCCCACCCTTCGCCGCGCCACACCGGATGACGCCGCGCTCATCGCCCGGCACCGCCACCTCATGTTTGCCGACAACAACTTCACCACCGAGCAGCGTCTCTGCGAGATGGACGCAACCTTTCTTCCCTGGGTCCGCAACCATCTCATCGACGGCAGCTACATCGGCATCTTCCTCGAAGAGGCCGGCCAGGTCCTCGCCGCCGGCGGCATCTTCCTCATGGACTTCCCGCCGCACTGGTCCGATCCCGAGCCGCTCCGCGCCTATCTGCTCAACTTCTACACCGTTCCCGAAGCCCGCGGCCGCGGCTACGCCAGACAGGTGCTCGAAGCCGCACTCGCCGACTGCCGCAGCCGCGGCCCGCGCGTCATCACTCTGCACGCCTCGCGCTTCGGCCGCCCCATCTACGAAAAATACGGCTTCACCTCCACCACCGAGATGATGCTCCGGCCGCCTGATCACGGGTCAGTTTGAAATCATGCGGAATTTGTGGACTGTGTGCTGCCGCCTCACGGTTTCCACGACCGCGCCCACGAACGCATACGTAGCCGCATTCGCAAAAAGGACCTGATAAAAACTAACCGCGTGATGGCGAAGAAGTGCAATCGGGCAAGTCAGGTAGACAAGATCCAGGACAGGCCGGTCTGCATCCAGCGAACTTGGGAATATCGCCGCCAGGTAGAGCCTCAAGCAGACCACAACCAACGCGCCCGCACTCGCCCACATCGCGATTCGGAGCTTCATGGAGCCTCCTCCTGATCCTTACGTTCTAATCATCCTCTCGAACTCCCCAACCTCCAAATCGGCCCACGATCCCATCCCCGGACCCCACCCCGTAATCCCCAACCTCTATTCCTTCGCGGTATACTCCATCTCCCATGTCTGTCTTCGTCATCCTCCCCGCCGCCGGCATCGGCACCCGCATGGCCTCCACTGCCCCTGCAGGCGCAAGCGGCGCACCTAAGCAATTCCTCGAGCTCCGTGGCGTGCCCATCCTGATCCACTCGCTGCGCGCCTTCCTCGCCGTCCCCGGCGTCACCGGAATCTACGTCGCCGTCCGCGAGACCGAACATCCCCGCGTCTCCGCTCTGCTCGCCGAACACAAGCTGCAAGATCGCGTCCACGTCGTCTGCGGCGGCGACTCGCGCCAGGACTCCGTCGCCAACGCCCTCGCCGCGCTTCCCTCCACCAACGAGAGCGACATCGTCCTCGTCCACGACGCCGTCCGCCCGCTCATCGACCCCCAGACCGTCGAGCGCACCATCGCCGCCATCGAAAAACACGGCGCCGCCATCGTCGCCACCCCCGCCGTCGACACCATCAAGCAGGTCGAGCGCACCGCCGACGGCGCCCTCATCACCGCCACCATCCCCCGCGAGCTCATCGTCCACGCCCAGACCCCGCAAGGCGCACTCGTCCCGCTCCTCCGCCGCGCCTTCGCCGAAGCCATCTCCGACGGCTTCCTCGGCACCGACGAGGCCTCACTCCTCGAACGCGCCAACGTCCCCGTCTACGTCGTCCCCGGCACCTCCCGCAACCTCAAGGTCACCCAACCCGGCGACCTCGAAATCGCCGAGTTCTATTTGGCTGGCTGATTCCCCTTCGCTGGCTGACTCACCACCTCTCCGGGTGGCCCATCCTTTCACGGCCACATCGTGAAAGGCCGGGCCCCGCCCGCGCCGTAGAGCAAGTGAGAACTGTTGGCATGCGCTTCAGCGCCTCGCCGGCCTCTTGACACACCCTCTAAAATAAAAGGAACCGCGCCCTCTGGCCCGGCCCCCGCCTGGCCTTCGCTTTTGGATACGAAGCGCGCTTGAAGTCCAAGCCTAACCTCCCTTGTTGGAAGACTTTGCGCAAAAAGCGACGAGGGGAGGGGTACCCACCCCAACTTCAAGTACGATGAACTGCATGTCCCTGCGCGTCGGACTCGGCTTTGACTCGCACGCCTTCCAACCCGGCGTCCCGCTGATCCTCGGCGGCCTCAAACTCGACCACCCCGAAGGCCTCGCCGGTCACTCCGACGGCGATCTCCTCCTCCACGCCATCACCGACGCCCTGCTCGGCGCCGTCGCCGCCGGCGACATCGGCACCTTCTTCCCCCCCACCGACCCCAAGTGGAAGAATGCCGACTCCACCATCTTCCTCAAGACCGCCCTCGAAGAGGTCGCGCTCGCCGGCTACAAAATTGTGAATCTCGACTGCGTCCTCGTCATGCACAAACCAAAGATCGTGCCCATCGCCGCCGATCTCCGCGAGCGCGTCGCCGATCTCCTCTCCCTCGACATCAAGCGCGTCAGCATCAAGGGCAAGACTCCCGAAGGCCTCGCCCAGGACGCCACCGCCGTCTGCCACGTCGTCGTCCTGCTCGAATCCATCGAGCTCCCCAACGAAGACAAGCTCCTCGCCGTCTCCGCCGAAGCCCCCAACGAGGAGGAGATCAACGGCGTCGTCAGCACCCTGCTCGACGACGCCCACGACATGAGCGCCCTCGGCCGCAAGCGCCCCGCCTTCGACCCCGACGACCTCACCTGATGGACGCGGTTCTCCACAAAGAAAACTGTTGGGTCGAACCCATTTCTCCGGTACAGTGTCTGCAATCCTAGGAGGCATTCATGGATCAGTACCAGCAGCAGCACATCATGGGTCTGATCGCGGGCGTGTGGATCTTCGCGCTCCTGCTCATTTTGGTATTCGTCATCTTCTTCATCTTTCTCTACTGGCGCATCTTCACCAAGGCCGGTCTGGCTGGCCCGCTCGCGCTTCTCCTCCTCATTCCCGGCATCGGCAGGCTCATCGTCCTCTGCATCCTCGCCTTCGGGCGCTGGAACGTCGTCCCCGCCCCACCCCTCTACGGCGCGCTTCCGCCCAACTATCCGCCACCGTATCCTCCACCGCCGCCCGGCTATCCGCCCGCACCGCCGCCAACTCTTTAGCAGCCAGATAGCGGCGGAGATCGCTCTAGTACCATGGGCTTGTTCCCATGACTTTGTCGCCTGAGCCGTCCTCCGCCGCATCACCCGCAGAATCCTCTCGCCCCGTCCGCGTCCGCGTCGCCCCCTCCCCCACTGGCGACCCCCACGTCGGCACCGCCTACATCGGCCTGCTCAACTTCCTCTTTGCCGCCCAGCGCGGCGGCCAATTCGTTCTCCGCATCGAAGACACCGACCGCACCCGCTTCGTCCCCACCTCCGAGCAGATGATCTTCGACGCCCTCCGCTGGCTCGGCCTCACCTGGAACGAAGGCCCCGACGTCGGCGGCCCCTTCGGCCCCTACCGCCAAAGCGAACGAACACAAATCTACCGCGAGTACGCCGAAAAACTCCTCGCCTCCGGCCACGCCTACCGCGCCTTCGAGACCCCCGAAGAGCTCGAAGAGCAGCGCAAGCAGCAGCTCGCCGCCAAACAACCGCCCAAGTACAGCGGCCCCTCGCGCAATCTCTCCCAATCCGAAATCGACGCCAACCTTAGCCCCAAAGATGGCAGCCCAGCCAAGCCCTTCACCGTCCGCCTCAAGGTCCCACTCGAAGGCTCCACAACATTTCACGACGAGCTCCGCGGCGACATCACCTTCGACCACTTCAACGTCGACGACCAGGTCCTCCTCAAGTCCGACGGCTTCCCCACCTACCACCTCGCCAACGTCGTCGACGACCACCTCATGCAGATCACCGACGTCATCCGCGCCGAGGAGTGGATCTCCTCCACGCCCAAACACGTCCTGCTCTACAAAGCCTTCGGCTGGGAGCTCCCGCGCTTCTGGCACATGCCGCTGCTCCGCAACGCCGACAAATCCAAGATCTCCAAGCGCAAGAACCCCGTCTCGCTCATCTACTACCGCGACGCCGGCTTTCTCCCTCAGGCGCTGCTCAACTTCCTCGGCCTGATGGGCGGCGGCATGGCCCAACCAACAGAACAAGAAATCATCAGCAGAGGCATCGACACCAAAGAGGGCGACCTCTTCACCCTCGCCGACATGCTCGCCCGCTTCGACTTCTCCCGCATCTCGCTCGGCGGCCCCGTCTTCGATCTCGTCAAGCTTCGCTGGATGAACGGCGAATACCTTCGCAGGCTCAGCCCCGAAGACTTCTTCGCCGCCATGCGCTCCACCGTCTTCTCTGACGCCTACCTCCAGGCCATCGCGCCGCTCGTGCAGACGCGCATCGAAACCCTCGGCGGCTTCGGCGACATGGCCGACTTCTTCTTCAAGGACAACGTCCTCCCACCCGAATCCGTCTGGCTCCCCAAAAAGCGCACGCCCGAAGATACGCTCGCCTTCGCCGCCGATCAGCTCACCACCCTCGAAGCCGCCGCCTGGGACAAGGAGACCATCGAGTCCGAGATAAAAAAACTCGGCGAAACGAAGCAATGGTCGGTCAAAGAAAACTTCATGCTCCTGCGCGCGATTCTCACCGGCAGTGTGCAATCGCCTCCACTGGTGGAAAGCATGCTCGTCTTCGGCAAAGCCCGCTCCCTCGACCGCCTCCGCCGCTTCCTCGACACCCAAAAGAAGCTAGCCACCCAGCGCAAATAGCACGCTGCTTTTGCTGTCTGCGTAGCTCTTGCAATTGTCATCCTGACTCTGAGCCCCATCAACGACCACCACCCAAGCGCCAACGGCGCGATCCTATACCAGCTTGGGGCATCGCTCTGGGCGCACGCGCGAAGAGCCCATGCCGCAATCTTTATCTCTGGTTATCGTCCATCTGGTCTTCTCCACCAAAAATCGCGTCCCCTGCCTCACGCAACAGATCACTGAGGAACTCTACCCTTACCTCGCCACCATCTCCCGGAACGCCGGTTGTGAGTGTTACCGTATCGGCGGCATGCCCGACCACGTCCACCTCGCCATTCGTCTCTCTCGAACGGTCACGATCGCGGATCTCGTTGAAGAGCTCAAGACGACTTCCTCAAAATGGCTCAAATCCAGATCTCCCCACTTCGCCTGGCAACGTGGTTATGGAGTCTTCTCCATTGCGGTTCGTGACCTCGAAGCCCTCATTGCCTACATCGATGATCAGGACAGGCACCACCGCAACGACACCTTTCAGGACGAACTCCGCGGATTACTCGCCACCTACGGGATCGAATATGACGAACGCTACGTATGGGATTAACCGGAGCGCCCCACACTTCGATCTTGAGACGTGGTTTCGCTGATGCCGAACGCCGATTCATGGATTACGGCTTTATCATCGGCAGGGACCGCAGCGTTCGCGCCGTCCCAAGCGCCAAAGGCGCGGCCCTATACCAGCTTGGGGCGCCGCCCCAAGTCAAAACACGCAGAAGAATACCCAGCGCCAAAGGCGCGACCTATACCAACCTGGGGCACTGCCCCAGGGACCGAGGTTTCCCCATGACCCTCGCCACCAACGCACCCGTCGCCTTCATTCCCACCAAAGATCCAAAGGCAGCACGCGCCTTCTACCAACAGACCCTCGGCCTGAAATTCGAGAGCGAGGATCCCTTCGCCATCGTCTTCCGCGCCGGCCCCGCACCGGGACTCATGCTCCGCGTTGTCAACACGCCGGACTTCACCCCCGCCCCCTTCACCATCTTCGGCTGGCAGGTCGACGACATCGTCGCCAGCATAAAAGAGCTTAAGACCAAAGGCATCGGCTTCCTCCGCTACGGCTTCTTCGAGCAGGACGAGCATGCCGTCTGGCACTCACCCAGCGGCGCCAAGGTCGCCTGGTTCAAAGACCCGGACGGCAACACCCTCTCCCTCTCGCAGCACGAACCGTAGGCCGAACCCCTTGACACGCCCGCTACAATAGACACAGAAGCATTCCCTGGACCCGGCCCGCGCCGGGTCTTCGTCTTTTCACCCTAACCCTTGCCGTATGAAGACTTTGCGTTGTAGATGCCGCACAACTCGCCTGTTTTCAAGAATTTGCACAGACACGCGAATAGAAGTCCAAAGCTAAGCCTTTATTTATGAAGACTTTGCACACATTTGCCGGGGGAGGGGGGTACTACCGTCCGCTCACAGCAATCTGCACCGGCAGCGTTCGCGGCGGAAAGCACGACGCGCTATCGCAGGCCTGATAGCGCAGCGCGCCCGTCATAGTCGAGTCGCCCCGCGCCGCCACCAGGTGCACGCGCACGCGGAACTCGCCCTGATACACATCCAGGGTCTCGCCATCGCCGATCGGAAGCCGGTACGACGTCCCATTCGGATAGCTCTCGCTCACGTTCCGGATGCGCTGCCCCGCATCCACCTTCAGCACCGTCGGAATCAGCAGCTCATCCTTCGGCGTATGCGAATTAATATGAAATCCAGGCTCAACCCGGAAGCTCAGCTCCACATCCTGCGCTTTGCCCGCCGTCACCTGCACCGAATCCGTCAGCAGCTCCACATGCTGCCGCTTGGCCTGCGCCGCCGCACTCAACCCACTCAACTGAATCTGCGCAGCTGCGACCGTAGTCAATCCGGCCACAACGCACACAACCCACAACCAGTGCTGTTCCCTGCTTCTCACGCTCCACCCGCGGCAATGGTCTTCTCGATCAGCGCCTGCATCTGGTCCTTGCTCGGCGCGCCCGCGGTCACCTGGACAACCTTGCCCGCGCTGTCGATGTAGAACGTCTCCGGCAGATAATCCACGCCGCCATACTCCTTCGCCACATTCTCATCCGGCATCAGGATTGGATAGCTCACGCCGATATGCTTCGCCGCCGTTGCGATATCCTCGGCCGACGCTCCATCATCCTGCGACAGCCCCAGCACCTCCAGCCCCTTCGGCTGGTACTTGGCCGAGAACTCCTGGAACCACGGCATCTCCAGCTTGCACGGACCGCACCACGTCGCCCAGAAGTTCACCACCACCGGATGTCCCTTGAAGTCCGCCAGCGACACCTTCTTTCCGCTCAGGTCCTTCAGCGTAAACGCAGGCGCCGTCTTGCCGATCAGGTTCGCCCCCTCCGCATCGGGCGCGGAATCATCGCTCGCCGGCGCCGCCGGAATCAGTGTCACCCGATGTCCCAGCGCCATCTGCCGCCGCTGCCGCAGATTATGCACCCCCGCCCAGAACAGCAGCGCAATCACCACAACCATCGCCGCCAATACTGCCAATCGACGTCCCACGTTCGCTCCCTCGTGCGCGGAGTCCGCTCCGCATGCTCTCTCAAGTCTACCGCTCTGCTAGCATGACCCACAGCCTGCGAGCATGAGCCAGCACTCACAACCATCTGCCGCTGCAAGCCCAGCCGAGCTCGTGCGCATCGAAGCCGCCGCGCTCACCGAGCTCGCCACGCGCCTCGACGGCCCTGCCCGTCAGACGTTCGAGCAGGTCGCGAAGTTACTGGCAGACACAGCACGCAACGGCCATCGCATCGTGCTCACCGGCATCGGCAAGAGCGGCCTCATCGCCCGCAAGATCGCCGCCACCATGCTCTCCACGGGAACGCCCGCCTGCTTCCTGCACCCCAGCGAAGCGCTCCACGGCGACCTCGGCATGGTGCAGAAGGGCGACGTTCTGCTCGCGCTCTCCTACTCCGGCGAGACCGAGGAGCTCCTCCGCCTACTTCCTGCGCTTCCGCGTCTCGGCGTCACGCTGGTTAGTCTCTGTAGCTGCGCCAGTTCCACACTCGCTCGCGCCAGCGCCCACGTCCTCGACGTCAGCGTCGATCGCGAGGCCTGCCACCACCAGCTCGCGCCCACCGCCTCCACCACCGTCATGCTCGCGCTCGGCGACGCCCTCGCCATCGACCTCAGCCGCCGCCTCGGCTTCCGCCCCCACGACTTCGCCGAGCTCCATCCCGGCGGCCACCTCGGCCGCCGCCTCATGCCCGTCCATCAGCTCATGCACACCGGCGACGCCATCCCCGTCGTCCCCCCCACCGCCGCCCTCCCGCAGATCGTCCACGAGATGAGCGCCAAGCGTCTCGGCATCACCACCGTGCAGCAGGACGGCCGCCTCCTCGGCGTCCTCTCCGACGGCGACCTCCGCCGCCTGCTCGAGCGCGACGGGTCCGACGCCTTCCACAAGACCGCCGCCGAGGTCATGAACCCCTCCCCCCGCACCATCGCGCCCTCACCGCTCGCTCCCGAAGCCCTCGAGATCATGGAGCGCCATCGCATCACCTCACTCGTCGTTACCCGGGACGGCACCCCTTCCACGCCAGTTGTTGGCGTCCTGCATACCCATGATCTCTGGGCAGTTCCGTCCCCTTCCTCAGCCGATTCGCCCGCCGCAAAGCCCAGCCGCTAAACCAACTCATCACACCTGCTTCGATACAATCGAACCAGCATGCATCGTTGGTCGAAGCTCTTCATCCCCACCCTGCGCGAGGCTCCCGCTGACGCCGAGGTCGCCAGTCACAAGCTCCTGCTCCGCGCCGGCTACATTCGCCAGCTCGGCGCCGGCATCTACAGTTACCTTCCGCTCGGCCAGCGCGCCCTCAACAAGATCATCGCCATAGTCCGCGACGAGATGGACAAGATCGGCCAGGAGTTCCTCCTCCCCGCCCTCAACCCCGCCGAGCTCTGGCAGGAGTCCGGCCGCGAAGCCGTCATGGGCCAGAATCTCTTCCACCTCAAGGACCGCAAAGGCGCCGAGCTCGTCCTCGCCATGACCCACGAAGAGGTCATCACCTCCATCGCCCGCAACGAGCTGCGCAGCTACAAGCAGCTCCCCCAGATCTGGTATCAGATCCAGACCAAGTTCCGCGACGAGCCCCGCCCCCGGGCCGGTCTCCTGCGCGTGCGCCAGTTCCTCATGAAGGACTCCTACTCCTTCGACCTCAACGCTGCCGGCCTTGACGAGAGCTATAACAAGCACGACAAAGCCTACCGCGCCATCTTCACCCGCTGCGGCCTCGACTTCGTCGCCGTCGAAGCCGACTCCGGCGCCATGGGCGGCTCCGGCTCGCAGGAGTTCATGGTCTACACCGAAGCCGGCGAAGACCTCATCGCCAGCTCCGCCTCCGGCTACGCCGCCAACCTCGAAAAGGCAACCAGCAAGCTTGCTCCCGTCGAAGACCTCGCCCCCACCAGCGACCAACCCGAGCTCGTCTCCACACCCGGCAAGGCCTCCATCGCCGACGTTACCGAGTTCTTCGGCATCGAGGCCTCGCAGGACATCAAGTGCGTCGCGTTCATGGGCACCGGCTCCGGCCAGAAGCCCGACGAGCCACTGCGCCCGGTCGTCGCCTTCCTGCGCGGCGACCATCAGGTCAACGAGACCAAACTCAATGCCATCGCGGGCACAACCGATCTCCGCCCAATGCAACCCGAAGAGCTCGAACTGCACATCGGCGGTCCGGCCGGATACCTCGGCCCCGTCGGCATCGGCCAGATCATGACCGAAGGCTCGCTCAACGGCCTCAAGTCTGGCAAAGCTCTCGACAAACTCAAGGGCGTCCTCCGTGACGACCCCACCGAAGGCCTGCGCACCATCGTCATCCTCGACCCGGGCCTCGAAAACCGGAAGAACCTAGTCGCCGGCGCCAATAAACTCGACTACCACTACCGCAACGTCACGCCCGGCCGCGATTTCACCTGGACGGTCCTCGCCGACATCCGCAACATCAACGAGGGGGAGCTCGACCCCATCGGCGGACAGCCGCTCCGTCTCGGCAAAGCCGTCGAAGTCGGCCACATCTTCAAGCTCGGCTGCAAGTACACCGAGAGCATGCGCGCGCGCGTCCTCGACGCCAACGGCAAGGAGGTCATGCCCGTCATGGGCTGCTACGGCATCGGCATCGAGCGCATCCTCACCGCCGCCATCGAAAGCTCCGCGGCGAAATACAAAGCGCACTTCCCCGACGCCGAACCCTCAGCTACTTCAGCCGACCAGTACGCCCTCCCGCCCTCCATCGCTCCCTACGAGGTCGTCATCACGGTCACCAACGTCCGCGAAGCCGATCTCGCTGCCGCCGGCGAACGCCTCGCCGCCGAACTCGACCGCGCCGGCGTCGACGTCCTTCTCGACGACCGCGACGAGCGCGCGGGCGTCAAGTTCAAGGACGCCGAACTGATCGGCGTCCCCTATCGCATTAACATCGGCAAGAAGCTCGCCGAGGGCAAGGTTGAGGTCGTCGACCGCATCCTGCACACCTCGCAGGATGTCACCATTGAGTCACTGACCGCACACATCCAGGGCCTTCTCACAGCGTCCAAACACTAATACCCTCCAGCTGAGCCCCTCAGTTGGACCCGGAACCTGATGCCCGTAAAAGTAAAGCTCGACCGCTCCCAGCAGCAGCAACACTCGCTGCTCTTCAAGCTCCTCCGCATCGCCCTCCTGCTGGTGCTGATCGTCGCCATCATCGGCGGCTCCGTCTTCGCGTACTTCTACCACGAGTATGAGGGCCTGGTCAGCGCTCGCCTCGCGCACGGCCCGCTCTTGGCCTCGGTCGCGCAGATCTACGCCGCGCCCGAGGAGGTCCGCCCCGACCAGCAGCTCACCGCCGAGAACATCGCTGCCTCGCTGCGCCGCGCCGGCTACAACAGCAATCCGCAGATGGGCACCTACCGTCTTGAAGGCGAGACGGTCCAGGTCAAGCCCGGCCCGGAAAGCTACCTCGCCGCCGATGGCGCTACCATCGTCTCCAGCAACGGCCAGATCCAGACCATCACCGCCGAAAATGGCGCTGCGCTCGCCGCCTACAAGCTCGAGCCGGAGCTCATCACCGCCCTCTCTGAGGACAAGGGCCGTACCAAGCGGCTCATGGTCACCTACAACCAGATTCCTCCGCGCATGGTGCAGGCCGTCCTCGCCATTGAAGATCGCCGTTTCTTTGAGCACGGCGGCATCAACTACGGCCGCACCATGGAGTGCGTCGTTCAGGATCTCGTCGCCCGCCGCCGCGAATGCGGCGGATCCACGCTCACCCAGCAGCTCGCGCGCGGCTTCTTCCTCACGCCGCAAAAGACCATCTCCCGCAAGATCGCCGAAGCGATGATCGCGCTTCAACTCGAATCACGCTTCACCAAACAGCAGATCTTTGAGATGTACGCCAACGAGGTCAACATCGGTCAGCGCGGCTCCTTCGCCATCCAGGGCATCGGCGAGGCCTCACAAGCCTACTTCGGCAAGGATCTTCGCCAGCTCGATCTCGCCCAGACCGCCCTGATCGCCGGCATCATTAACAGTCCCAACTGGCTCAATCCTTATCGCCATCCCTCTCGCGCCATGACGCGCCGCAACCTCGTCCTCGATGCCATGGTCGAAACCGGCGCCATCTCCGCCTCCGAAGCTGAGCGCGCCAAAGCCGAGCCACTCAAGCTCGCTCCGCCCAACGTAGACGCCAGCGAAGCTCCCTACTTCATCGATCTCGTCCACGACCAGATCGTCCAGCGCCTCGGCGACAGCGACCTCGCCCACTCCGGCTCCTTGCGCATCTACACATCGCTTGATCCGCAGCTCCAGGCCGCGGCCTCCGAGGCCGTCGACGCCGGCATGAAGCACGTCGACGAGCTCATCCGCAAGTTTCACCGCAAGGGTTCAGGCGAGATCGCCTATCCGCAAGTCGCTCTCATCGCGCTTGATCCGCACACCGGTCAGGTCCTCGCGCTTGTCGGCGGCCGCAACTACGGTGTCTCGCAGTTGGATCACGCTCTGGCCGAGCGCCCCACCGGCTCCATCTTCAAGCCCTTCGTCTATGCCGCCGCCTATAACACCTCGCTGGACGGCACTGACCTCGACGGCAGCAGCGTCTTCACCGCGCTCACTCGCCTCAACGACGATCCCACCACCTTCATGTTCGACGGCAAGCCATATACTCCGGGCAACTTTGTCAGAGGCGAGTATCCCGGAATGATCACCGCGGTCGAGGCCATTGAACACTCGCTCAACATCGCGACCATCAACCTCGCTCAGATGGTCGGCTTCGACAATGTTGCCGCCCTCGCCCGCTCGGCGGGCATCGTCAACGCCCGTGGCACTCCCTCGGTCGCCATCGGCACCTACAACGCCACGCCGCTGGACATGGCCGGCGCTTACACCGTCTTCGCCAACGGAGGCGTGCATCTCAAGCCCTGGCTGCTCGCCAGCGTGCGCAATCCCAACGGAGACATCCTCGCCGACTTCGCTCCCGAGGCCAAACAGATCCTTGACCCCCGAGTGGCCTATCTCACTCAATCCCTGCTCGAAAACGTGATGACCTACGGCACCGGCTCCGCCGCCCGCAAATACGGCTTCACCGCTCCCGCCGCGGGCAAAACCGGAACATCGCACGACGTCTGGTTCGCCGGCTACTCCTCGAATCTGCTGTGCATCATCTGGGTCGGCAACGACGACTACACCGACATCTCCCACGACCTCACGCATCCTCTGCAGGGCGCCGACGCCGCCGCGCCCATCTGGGCTGAGTTCATGAACCGCGCCATCAAACTCCCGCAATACTCCGATATGAAACCCCTCGGCCCCGCCCCCGACGGCGTTCAAATCCTCCGTATCGACCGCGCCACCGATCTCACCGCCGACGACACCTGCCCCAGCGACTCCTTCAACGTCGCCTTCCTCGTCGGAACCGCTCCGCAGGGCACCTGTTCCCAGATGGGCGAAGACTCCCAGACCCTGGCCAACAAACTCTTCAACTCCGGCGCCGACAATCAGGACGACCAGACCAAGCACCGCAACTTCCTCCAGAAGATGTTCGGTCTCGGCAAAAACAAAGACCAGCAGCAACAGCCACAACCGCAGCAGCAACCGCTCCCGCAGTAGCGCGCTAGCAGCTCGTCTTCCGTCTCACTCCGGCCAACCTTCTCCTGCCCCCCCGCGGAGCGTCATTGCTCTGTTCTTCTGCCGGTACCCACGGCTGACAGCTCGGGCACCAGTACGTCACCCGCGCTCCGGTTCCCTGCCTGCGCATTTCGATCGCCGCTCCGCACCGCCGGCACTCCTCGCCTCGCCGCCCATACACCCATAACCTGTTGTTCCGGTCCACATCGTGCGTCGTCCGCCGGCCGCCGGAGTATGTCACCATCTGCGCCTCTGTTCCCTCCATAACATTCGCCCGCAGAAATCGCTGCGCTGCCTCGGCCATCCGCTCCATCTCGCGCTCCGTCATCGTGCTCATCTTCCGAAACGGATGCACGTCCGCCGCAAACGCCACCTCGCTCTTGTACACATTCCCCAGCCCCGCAATCACTCGCTGATTCAGCAACACCTCCGCAACCTCCGCCTCCGGGTGCGCCGCTCCATACTCCTTGAGAGCACGCGCACCGGCCTCCACGCTGTAATCCGCTCCCAGCACATCCATCCCCAGCCTCGGCACCTGCCCGCTACGCGAGCCCGACCGTATCAAAGATCGCGCGGTATGAAACTCCGCAACAGGAACGTTGAACCCAACCGCCTGCATCTCGCCGCATGTAATCGCCACCCGCATCGCGCGGCGAGGCAGTTGCCATCTCTCTCCCGTCCTGTACAGATGCCACGACCCCGACATCAGCATGTGCGTCACGAGAATCAGATCGCCCGAAAAGAAGATCAGGCACCACTTCCCGCGCGCCTCCACCTTCTCCACCACACGCCCCACCAGCGGAGCATCGTCATTCAGTCGCGCCAGCTTCGCCAGCGCCGTCTCAAATCCCGTCACCACCCTTCCCGCGAGCGCCTTACCGAGCGCCCGCGCCGTTCGATAGATGGTGTCGCCCTCAGGCATCCGGTCGCGCCTCCTCCGCGCGTCTCGGCAAGCTCGGCAATCCTCGTCTCACATTAAATCCCACCGGCGCCGCCTGAAATCCCGCATCCAGCAGGAACCGTGCCATGGCGTGTTCCGCTACCGGTACCCCATTCACCTGCGCAATCAGCATGCTCGTTCGCCCGCGTCCCTCCGGGTTCTCCTCCCGCTGCACATACCCGGCTAGAAACTCCGCCAGCGCCCGCGCCACCTGCGAACGCGCCGGCTCCTCCTCGGGCAACAGTATTTGCATATTCGGGTTCCCACGCCGCAGATACGCCGTCAGCGCGCCATCCACCAGCACCACGCGCGCTCCCACACTGCGCGCCAAACTCCCGCTCGCCGCACCGTCCTCCGCCACCGCCGGCCAGCGCAGCAGCGCTCCATACGGATTCGCCGGATCCGTCGCCGCCAGCATCACCACCTCATGCGTATCGTTCTGTACCGGAGCGCGCAACGTCCGCAGCAGATCCACCGCCGCCGGCAGCGCAAACTGCGTCGCACCCAAATCCGCCGCAAAATATCCGCGCCGCACCCGACCACTCTCCTCAAGCGCCTTCAACACTTCGTAGATAGCCGAAAATCCGCCCGGCAGACTCTCCGCATGCGCCGTCTCGCGAAACACGATCCCATATCGCGCCAGCAACTGCTGCGCCACCGCGTGACTCCACAGCGTCTGTTGCGCCGCCGTCGCGCGCTCCTCGCCAAATGCCGCCTGATTCAAACTCCATCGACCCTGCGCCGTGGGCGGCGTCGTTCTCCGGCTGCGAAATCCCTGCTGACTGTGCACGCGCCGCGTCGCCTTCGTGCTGCGCGCAGAGCACGGCCGCGCGCAGTACGCCCTCAACGCGTGCAGCGCGTCGTTCGTCACCAGCCCGCGCCACACCAGCGCCCACAGCGCCTCAATCGTCTCGCCCGGATACCCTCCGCCCGTGCCCTCGTGCAGCAGCTGAAAGAACGACGCTCCATTCCGCCGCAGATACTCCACAATCGACCGCTCGCGCTCGCTCAACAGCTCACCCGCCTCAACAGATCGCGCCTTGTCGTCGACTCCAAAGATTCGATCCGGCGGCCACAACACCGCCAGCTTCTCCGCCAGATACAGCCCCACGCGCCCATCACGCTCTCCCAGCGGCTCCATCCCCATCCACACCACCTCGCCCGCGGCCACCAGCGTGTCCAGGTCCGCCGGCGAATACCCCCGAATCCGCGCCGGAAGAATCTCCGTCTCCAGCAGCGACGCCGGCAGCGTCGCTCCCTGCAAACTCTCCACCACATCCAGCAGCGCATCCAGTCCCCGCCGCGGCTGCACCACGCCCTGCCAGCGCGTAAACAATCTCGCCAGCGTGCGCTGCTCCACCGGTTCCACCTCTTTGCGCAGCTTCGCCAGCGATCTCCTCCGAATCGTCCGCAACACCTCCGCATCCACCCACTCGCGGTTCAACCCTCCCGGACGAAACCCTCCCTCCACCACGCGCCCCATCCCTGCCAACCGCTCCAGCACCGCCTCGACCCTCGCCTGCGGCAGCGCATACCTCCGCGCAATCTCCACCGTCGTAAACGGCCCATGCGTCCGCGCATAGCGCCGCGCCACATCCACCACCGCATCCGGCGCCGCCTCCAGAAACGCCACCGGCAGCCCCGGCGGCAGCGGAACTCCCAGCGCATCGCGCACGCGCCCCGCATCTTCAATAGCAATCAACCTCTTCTCACCCGCAATGCGAACCTCCAGCACCCTCCGCGCCCGCAGCAGCCGCGCCAGCACCGCATCGAGATCGACAGCCTCGCTCCTTCGCGCAATCTCCTCGCGCGTCAAATCTCCCAGCCGCAGCAGCAGATCATGCACCGCGTCAGCGCCTGCGGCTGGAGTGGCGCCCGCGGCTGACTTCTTGCCCCGGGCCTTGTACCCCTCCGCCAGCGCCTGCAGCTGCTCCTCCGTCTCTTCAATCGCGCCCACATCCAGCAGCTCGCGCAGGTCCGCATCGCCCAGCAGCTCCCGCAACTGGTCCTGGTCGATCGAAAGCGCCTGCGCTCTGCGCTCCGCCAGCGGCGCATCGCCGTCGTAGATGTAGTTCGCCACATACCCAAACAGCAGCGCGCCCGCAAACGGCGACGGCGTCCGCGAATCCGCAACGTGCACCCGAATCGCTCGGCTTCCGATCGCACGCAGCGTCTCTGCCAGCGCCGGCATATCGAACACGTCCCGCAGGCACTCGCGATACGCCTCCAGCAGGATCGGAAAGCTTGCATAGCGCGCCGCCACGCTCAACAGGTCATACGCACGCTTGCGTTGCTGCCACAATGGCGTGCGGCCATCCGCCCTTCGCCTCGGCAACAGCAACGCACGCGACGCCGCCTCACGAAACTTCGCCGCAAACAGCGCCGTCGATCCAAGCTGCCGCAGCACCAGCTCCGCCGCCTCTGCAGGCTCCAGCAGCAATCCCTCCACATCCGGCGGCGCATCCGTCTCCGGAAAGCGCAGCACAAAGCCGTCCTCCGTCCACATCGTCTCCACATCCAGCCCCGCGTCCTTCAGCTTCGCGCTCGCAGCCATCGCCCACGGCGCATGCACGCGGCTTCCAAACGGAGTCAGGCAACACACACGCCAGTCGCCCAGCTCATCCCGCACCCGCTCAATCACAATCGTGCGATCGTCCGGCACCTCTTGCGTCGCCAGCTCCTGGTCCGCCAGATACCGCAACACATTCTCCGCCGCCTGCTCGTCCAGATCATGCTCGCGCGTCAGCCTCGCAATCGCCGCCCCGCGCGGAAGCTCCCGCAGCTCGCGCACCAGCCCGCCGATCCGCCGTCCAAACTCAATCGGCCGTCCCGCCCGGTCGCCATGCCAGAACGGCATCTTCCCCGGCTCCCCCGGCGCCGGGCTCACCAGCACGCGATCCTGCGTAATTTCATCAATCCGCCACGTCGACGCGCCCAGCACAAACGTCTCTCCCGTCCGTGCCTCAAACACCATCTCCTCATCCAACTCGCCCACCCGTACCGGCTTCGTCTGTGCCCCGCTCAGAAACACCCCATACAGCCCGCGATCCGGAATCGTGCCACCGTTCAAAATCGCAATCCGCTGCACCCCCTGCCGCGGCGTAATCCAGTTGCGCTGCCGGTCCCACGTCACCCGCGGTCGAAGCTCCGCAAACTCATCCGACGGATACCGCCCCGCCAACATATCCAGCACGCCATCGAACGCACCTGCACTCAACCCCGCAAACGGCGCCGCGCTCTGCACCACGTTCAACAACTCCTCATAACTGATCCCCACCGCTTCGTCTTCATCCTGCGCCAGATCACCCTGCCGTCTTCTGGACCCTGGGCCTTGGGCCGTGGCCCCTGGCCTCAGCGGCGGATGCGCCACAATCGCCACCATCTGCTGAGCCAGCACATCCAGCGGATTGCGCAGAAACCGCGTCGATTCCACCTGCCCCTCGTGCATCGCCTGCGTCACCGCCGCGCATGCAATCAAATCCGCCCGATACTTCGGGAAAATAATCCCATTCGACGGTGCGCCCACCTGATGTCCCGCACGCCCAATCCGCTGCATCCCGCTCGCCACACTCGGTGGCGCCTCAATTTGGATCACCAGATCCACCGCGCCCATATCAATCCCCAGCTCCAGCGACGACGTGCACACCAGCGCGCGTATGCGCCCCTCCTTCAGCATCTCTTCAATCTCTGTGCGCTGCGCCGCCGCCAGCGATCCATGATGCGCGCGCGCAATCGGCTCGCCCGCCAGCTCATTCAGCGCACCGGCCAGTCGCTCCGCCACCCGCCGCGCATTCACAAACAGCAGCGTCGACGTTCGTCCGCGAATGATCTCCAGCAGCCGCGGATGAATCGACTGCCAGATACTTGTCCGCTTCGGCCCCTGCGCCGCCGGCCCGCTCGGCAACTCTTCCACCGCGCCCAGCTTCGCCATATCCTCCACCGGAACCTCTACTCGCAGCTCCAGCAGCTTTCTCGCCCCCGCATTCACAATCGTCACCGGCCGAAATCGCGGCCCGGTCGCCTCACGCGCATCGGTCTGCGCTTCCGTCTCCAGCGCATCCGTGTACGCCTCCAACGCCGGCTGTGGATTCGCCTCTTCTCCAGCCACCAATGAATTGTCATCCTGAGCGGAGCGAAGGACCTGCTTTCTGCTTCGGGCGGCGACGACTTTACTCGCGGACCTGTTCGCTCCCTCCGCTCCCCCCAAGAATCGCGCCACCTCTTCGAGCGGCCGCTGCGTCGCGCTCAATCCAATCCGCTGCACCGGCCGTTCCACCAGCACCTGCAACCGTGCCAGTGAAAGCGCCAGATGCGCTCCACGCTTGGTCGGCACCAGCGCATGAATCTCGTCGACGATGACCGTCTCAATCGACCGCAGTGCCTCATCCGCACCAGAGGTCAGCATCAGATATAACGACTCCGGCGTCGTAATCAGAATCTCGCCCGGATGCCGCTTGAACCGCGCGCGCTCGCGCGGACTCGTATCTCCCGTGCGCACGCTGATCTCCGGCAGATGCACCGCCACGCCCTCGCGCTCAGCCATGTTCGCGATGCCCGCCAGCGGCGTGCGCAAATTCCGCTCCACATCCACCGCCAGCGCCTTCAGCGGCGAGACGTAAAGCACGCGACATCCCGGAGTCATTGCGGGCTCCCGCAGCATCAGCCGGTCCAGGCACCACAGAAACGCCGCCAGCGTCTTTCCCGTACCGGTAGGCGCAAGGATCAGCGTCGAATCCCCGCGCGCAATCGCCGGCCACCCCTCGCGCTGCGGTGCCGTCACGTCTTCAAAGACCGCGCGAAACCACGCCGCCGTCACCGGATGAAACAGCCCGAGAACATCGTTCTCAGCCGGATCACTCCGCACAGCTACCGCACGCATTCCCTGCGTTCCTTTCAGCACTCTCTTGTCTGCGCCTCTTGGCAAAGAATCTCGCTCCACTTCGTGCAGGCCGCTGCCCACACACTCTGCTGCTGCTTGGATGCAATCGCGCCCGCCGCGCCCAACTCTTCACCTCGCGCAGCGCGCCACGTCTACGTCTCGCAACTTGCCTTCAGTACACCAACGTTCTACCCTAAACAACTCATCATGTCGTCTCACGCCTCTGCCAACACGCTCTCCGCCGCAGAACAATCTCAACTCCGCCAGCTCGCCACCGCGGCAGCCGAGCACTCCTACTCGCCCTACAGCCATTTCCGCGTCGGCGCCGCGCTTCTGCTCAACGACGGCTCCATCGTCACCGGCTGCAATGTCGAAAACTGCTCCTACCGCCTCACCAGCTGCGCCGAGCAGGCTGCCATCGCCCGCGCCGTCTCCGAGCGCGGCCCCAACATTCGCCTCCGCGCCGTCGCCGTCGCCAACCTCAACCACTCCGCCTCCACGCCCTGCGGCGCCTGCCGTCAAACCCTCAGCGAGTTCGGCGACGACAACACGCTCATCCTCTATCCCGGCGAGAACGGCACACCCGAAACCACCACCCTCGGCGCGCTTCTGCCCCACGCCTTCCGCATGCAGTTCCTCGAATCGCAGTGAACCGCCACAGCAAAAAACAAGATCAAAGGAATATGGCCGAGTCTGTCTTTCATCCCATCGATCTAATCCTCCGCAAACGCGACGGCCACGAGCTCTCCACCGAAGAGATCCAGCACTTCATCCACAGCGTCGTTCGCAGCGGCGAACAGAAAGCCGCCGCACAACGCGGCCAGCCCGCACAATCCTCCAACGACGAGATCTCCGACGCCCAGATCGGCAGCTTCCTCATGGCCGTCTATCAGCGCGGCCTCTCCCGCCGCGAGCTCGCCGATCTCACCGCCGCCATGCGCTTCTCCGGCGAAACCTTCGATGCCTCCGCGCTCTCGACCTTCACAGTCGACAAGCACTCCACCGGCGGCGTCGGCGACAAAAGCTCCCTGCTTATCGCCCCCATCCTCGCCGCCGCAGGTCTGGAAAACAATCCCAGCATCTCCGTACCCATGATCAGCGGGCGCAGCCTGGGTCATACGGGCGGAACTCTAGACAAGCTCGAAACCATCCCCGGCTTCGACACCCAGCTCTCGCTTCCTCGCATGGCCGAGGTCCTGCGCGAGTGCCACGCCGCGCTCGTCGGCCAGACGCCACGCCTCGTCCCCGCCGACCGCATCCTCTACGCCATGCGCGACCACACCGGCACCGTCGAGTCGCCCTTCCTCATCACCGCCAGCATCATGTCGAAGAAGCTCGCCGAAGACCTGCGCGGCCTCGTCCTCGACGTCAAAGTCGGCTCCGGCGCCTTCATGCCCACCTACGAGCAGTCAAAGTTCCTCGCCGAGCTCATGGTCTCCACCGGCGAGCTCGCCGGCACCCGCACCGTCGCCCTGCTCACCTCCATGGACCAGCCCCTCGGCCGCTTCAGCGGCAACTGGATCGAAGTCTGGGAGTGCATCGACATCATGAAGGGCACGCGCCATCCCCCCGAAATTGCAAGAATGTCCGCCGACCTCATCGAGCTCTCCAACGCGCTCTCCGGCTGGATGCTCTTCCTCAGCGGCAAATCCGCCTCGCCCGAAGCCGGCGCACAACTCGCCGACGACATCCTGCGCAGCGGCGCAGCCTACCAGGCGTGGCTCAGGATCGTCCGCGCACAGCATGGCGACGCATCCATCTTCGACAACCCCTCCGCCTTCCACAAACCGCGCGCCTCTCGCGTGCTCAAAGCCTCGCGCGCCGGATACCTCGCCAATATGGACTGCAAGCAGGTGGGCTGGGCGGTGCAACGCCTCGGCGCCGGGCGCGCCAAACCCGGCGATCCCGTCAGCGCCCACGCCGGCATCGAATCGCACGCCAAACTCGGCGATAGGCTTGAACAAGGCCAGCCCCTCTTCACGCTCTTCAGCGAAGACGAGAAGCTGCTAGACGAGCCGTATCAGATGTTGGAGGCAACTCTTTCCATCGAAGATGCGCCGCCAACCACGGCGCCATTAATCCGGGAGATCGTCCGTCAGCCCTAAGCGGCCCAAACAATCAGGCGAAAGCAATCCTGCCCGCGACGGATCCATCCATCCCGTGCGCTACTCTTTGTTCTTCTTCTGCATGTACTCGCGAACGCTCGCCTGCCAGTCCAGCGACGTACCGGTATACGGCGTGCTGTGTCGGCGCGCGCCGCGGCTCAGCTGCCCCACTGCACTCTCCACCTTCGGCTCCTCCGGAACCGCCGCCACCGCCGCCGGAACATCCTTCGGCCGCAGCGAGCGCGGAAGCTCATTCTGCTTAAACTCCACTCCCTCGGCCGCCAGGCGAAGCGCCGTCTTCACCAGCGTCTCGCGCTTCACTGCCATCTTCCGTGCCGCAAGCTCGCGCTCTGCGTCCGAATCAAACTTCTCAAAGTTCATCAGGTGCGCCAGCTTGCGATCGAAGAGATCGATCTCTTCATGAATGGACTTCAGGTGATACCTGTCTGCAACAACGGCTGCCATGAACCCTCCGGGCACCTCGGTTTCGATGAGGAAAGGCGTCCCCATAGCGCTCAAGAGCATGTCCCGGCAACCTTCGCCGAAGAAGCGAAAAGGGCGATCGATCGACCGCCCTTCCGGTTCACTTACACGCCGCTTGGATCGCGCGTGATCTCATTAGATCGCGTTAGATCGCGTTAAATCGCGCGAACGTTCTCAGCCTGCCAGCCCTTCGGGCCCTTGACCACATTGAACTCGACCTGCTGGCCTTCCTGCAACGACCGAAAGCCATTGCTCTGGATGGCGCTGTGATGCACGAAAACATCATCGCCCGTAGCGCGGCTCAAAAAGCCGAAACCCTTGGCGTCGTTAAACCACTTCACTGTTCCCTGTTCCATTTCACTTGTTCCTTTTGACACGATGTACCGCTGAACGCAATTTGGATTGTTCGCGAGTCGAGCAGTACAGCCAGAACAAGCAGAAAAACCAGATCGGATTCGTCGATCTCTTTTAGTATACACTCTTACGCCTCGATTTTGGCTGCCCCAGCTTCCGCCGTCATCCTCGTTCGTCCACAGCCCTCCAACCGTCCCACCCTCGCCAAACTAGCCCTGTTTCCTCATAACCCGTTACACTGGCACCTTCTCTACGCCACACAGGAGCGCACGCGTTGGGCAGATTCACCGGACTCATTGGACTCTTCGTTCTTCTCGTACTTGCCTACACGTTCTCCACCAGCCGCCGCTCCATCCGCTGGCGTACCGTCGCGTGGGGTCTCAGCCTTCAGATCGTCTTCGCCTTCCTGGTCATCAAGTGGAGCTTCGGCCAGAAGATCCTCCACGGAGCCGCGGGCTTTGTCACCTCCATGCTCTCGCACTCCGCCGACGGCTCCACCATGGTCTTCGGCCGCCTCGGCACGCCCGGCGACGCACTCGCCACCTTCGCCTTCGCCGTCCTTCCCACCATCATCTTCGTCTCCGCCTTCTTCGCGGTGCTGTATCACATCGGCCTCATGCAGCAGATCATCAAGGTCGTCGCCTGGGTGATGCAGCGCACCATGGGCACCTCCGGCGCCGAATCCACCAACGTCGCCGCCAGCATCTTCATGGGCCAGACCGAAGCCCCGCTCACCATCCGCCCCTTCCTCGACAAGGCTACGCAATCCGAGCTCATGACCATCATGACCTCGGGTATGGCGCACGTCTCCGGCGGCATCATGGCCGCCTACATCAGCTTCGGCATCAACGCGCAGGATCTCCTCTCCGCCGTCATCATGACCGCCCCCGGCACCATCCTCCTCGCCAAGATGCTGGTGCCTGAGACCGAGGTTCCCGAGACCATGGGCACCGTCGTCCTCAAATCCGAAGACGAGCATAAAGACGAAAACTTCGTCGGCGCCATCACGCGCGGCACCATCGACGGCGGCAGCCTCGCCTGGAACGTCGCCATCATGCTCATCAGCTTCCTCGCGCTCGTCGGCCTCGCCAACGCCATCATGCTCGGCATTCACAACATGATTGGCGTGCATCACATCGGCCGGCTCGCCATCGCATTTCCGTCTTCGCTGAACATCGTGCTCGGCGCCGTCGGCGCGCCCGTCGCCTGGATGATCGGCATCCCCTGGCATGAAGCCAGGGCCATCGGCAACCTGCTCGGCACCCGCGCCGTGCTCAATGAGTTCGTCGCCTACACCCAGCTCGGTCTGCAGAAGGGAGTGCTCTCGCCGCGCACCTTCTCCATCGCCACCTTCGCGCTCTGCGGCTTCGCCAACGTCGGCTCCATCGGCATGCAGATCGGCGGAATCGGCGCCCTCATCCCTCACCGCCGCAACGATCTCGCCCGCCTCGGCGTCCGTGCTATGCTGGCCGGCACCATGGCAAACCTGATGAGTGCGAGTATCGTCAGCATGCTGCTCAAGTAAAGGGCCCTGCCGCATCTCCGCGAGGTTCCAGCGAATGCCTCTGCCGCCCCATACCGACGCCGCATTCGCGGAAGCTGAACCTCCTTCCGCTCGCCGCCGTTCCGCAAACCGCACCTGGTGGATCGTCGCTGCGCTGGTTCTCGGCTTCGTCGCCGGCATGGTCCTCCACCGGACCTCCTACGCACACTCCGCCGGTTCTATCGCAGGGCAGCTTGGCTCCATCTGGCTGAACGCTCTGCTGATGACGCTCGTCCCTCTGATCTTCTGCCTTATGACCAACGGCGCCGCATCGATCGCCGCCATGAGGGGAAGCGGACGCTTCGTCGCTACCACGTTCAGCATCTTCGCCATTCTTCTCGTGCTCGGTTGTTGCATTGGTGCCTTCGCGGCCATCGTCCTGCTGCACCTCTGGCCCATCGCTGCCATCCCGGCCAGTTCGCTCTCATTCGCTGCCGCACCTGTTGCGGCGAACCCGCCCTCGCTGCTTGGTCAGATCGTCGCGCTCATCCCGTCCAATCCGGTCCAGGCCGCGGCCGAAACCGCGATGAGTCCGCTCATCGTCTTCGCCGCGATCTTCGGCGCCGCCATTACCCGGCTTGATGATCGCTGGCGCACTCTCCTGACCAGCTTCTTTCAGGCCATCGCCGCGGCCATGCTGGTCATCGTCGAATGGGTCCTCTGGTGGGCTCCTGCGGGCGTCTTTTGTCTGGCGCTCAACGCTACGGCCAGCGCAGGAACCGCGGTTGCCCGCGGCGTCGTGCAATACATGCTGGAGCTGACGGCGGTGCTCATCATGGCTCTCCTGTGCGCCGGAATCATCGGCGTCGGCAGCGGCTTCGGAGTTCCGCGTTTTCTCCGCGCGCTGATTGCGCCTTTAACTCTGGCAGCCAGCACGCAATCCTCCATGGCATGTCTTCCTCCGCTCATTCTCGCCGGCGATGAGCTCGGCGTGCCGGCGCCGATCGTCCGGTCCATCATGCCTCTTACCGTCTCGCTCTTTCGCTTCGGCAACGTGGCCGCATCCATCTCTGCCGGCCTCATCGGCGCCGCGCTCTTCGGCGTTCATCCTTCTGTACAGAGGATCATTGTGGCCTGCGGCCTCGGCATCCTCATCAACTTCGGGATCGTTGGCGTACCCGGACAAGCGCTCCTCTTTGCAGCCTACGGCCCCGTCTTCCTCGCGCTGGGCACACCGATCGAGGCCATCTCTCTGCTCATCGCCGTCTTCACCATCCCCGACATCTTCAACACCAGCACGAACGTCACAGCCGATCTCGCAGCGACCGCCCTCATCACCACGATCTCGGGCAAACGTGCCAAGCCGGTTCTCGAAACAGTATGAGCACCGCCGCTGACTTCTGCCGCATCGCCCGCTCATTCCCCGGCGTCGCCGAGCACGAGCATGCCGGCCAGCCCGCCTTCACTGTCGGCGGCCGCCGCTTCGCCGGTCTCGCCAGCGTCGCGCAGGGCTACGGCAACCTCGTGCTCACGCCCGAAGTGCAGGCTGGTCTCGTCGCCGACGCACCGGACATCTTCCTCGCCATCCCCGGCGGCTTTGGCCGCATGGGCCACACTCACATCATCCTCGCCGCCGCCGACAAAGACACACTGCACGACGCGCTGCAGACCGCCTATCGTCTGCGCGTCGCGAAGAACGCCAACTCTGCCAAAAAGAAATCGGCGCGCAAGCCGCATTAGCTCGCACGCCGTTATCGTCGTCTCGCCGCCCTCTTAGTCTCAGTGGGCTTCGAACTTCATCATGTCGTTCAACTGCGTCACGAACGCCGCCTCATTGGGTCCCACATTATTGCGCAGCGGCTTCACCTTCTCCACCAGGATCTCCTCCGCGTCCGTGCCCAGCAACGCCATCGTCTCGTCGATGTAGTCCTTCAGCGGCATCGCCCGCGGATCGCTCGCCTGCTGCGCGCCCATCAGCTCCGTCTGCACATACGGCGGCGCAATCTCCAGCACCGTCACGCTCGTCCCCTTCAGCAGGTAGCGCTGCGACAGCACATACGAATGAATCGCCGCCTTGGTCGCGTTGTACGTCGCCGTAATCGCCAGCGGCGTAAACGCCAGCCCCGAGGTCACATACGCCACCGCCGCCTCCGGCTGCTCTTTCAAATGCTCAATCAGCGCCGAGGTCATCCGGATCGGCCCCAGAAGATTCGTCGTCACAATCGAGCTCACCACCGCATCGTCCACCACACCCTCGACGCCATCCGGCTTCATGATCCCGGCGTTGTTGATCAACACATTCAGCTTCGGAGACTCCGCCACCAGCTTCTTCGTCACAGCCTCAATGCTCTTTGGGTCGTCGATATTCAGCTCCACCGACTGCATCCCCGGGTTCGCGGCGGTCGTCTCCGCCAGCACCTCCTTGCGCCGCCCCGAGATAATCACCTGATTCCCCAGCGCGTGCAGCGCCTCCGCCAGTCCGCGCCCAATCCCCGATCCGCCGCCAGTAATAAAGATCGTGTTCCCCGTCAGCTTCATCGCAAATCCTCCTGCTCTCGCATCTGACGACTAGATGCGCGAACCGCCACGCGGATTCGCTAAACTTGCATCGCACCACACTCCATCCGCAAGACCATCTAGGATCGCCGATGACCGAGCCACAGCAAACCGCCCCGCAGCAACCTCCGCAATCTCAGCAATCTGCCCCGCAGAAGTCCCTCGACCTCCACACCCGCGTCGCCCAGGCGCTCACGCACATCTTCCTCAAGACCGATCTCAAACCCACGCTGGGCATCATCCTCGGCTCCGGCCTCGGCGGCTTCGCCTCGCAGGTCGAAAACGCCACAACCATCCCCTACTCCGAGATCCCCAACTTCCCGCGCTCTACCGTCGAAGGCCACGAAGGCAAACTCGTCCTCGGCAAAATCGGCGGTGTCTCCGTCGCCGTCATGCAGGGTCGCGTCCACGCCTATGAGGGCTACTCCATGTCCGAGGTCACCTTCCCCACGCGCGTCCTCGGCCTCCTCGGCTGCAGAGCTCTCCTTGTCACCAACGCCGCCGGCGGCATCAACAACTCCTACCCGCAGGGCGGCCTCGTCTGCATCTCCGATCACATCAACCTCACCGGCCACAACCCCGCGCTCGGTCCCAACGATCCCCGCTTCGCCACGCGTCCCGGCGCCGGCCTCCGCTTCTTCGACATGACCAACGCCTACTCGCCGCGACTGCGCGCCATCGCCCACGCCGAAGCCGAAAAGCAAAACATCACGCTCCCCGATGGCGTCTACCTCGCCGTCCTCGGCCCCAGCTACGAAACCCCCGCCGAGATCCGCGCCTTCCGCACCCTCGGCGCCGATCTCGTCGGCATGTCCACCGTGCACGAGGTCATCATCGCCCGCCACATGGGCCTCGAAGTCCTCGGCCTCTCCCTTGTCACCAACATGGCGGCGGGCGTCACGCGTGGCTCTGACCAGACCGACGCTCAAGTCATCCATCACGAAGAGGTCATGGAAACCGGCCGCCGCGTCGAAGCCCAGTTCACCGCCCTCGTCAAAGCCCTCATCCCCCAGCTCGCCGCCGCCATCACGCAGCCATAAATCCGGGTGGCCCCTCTTCGCGCGTAGTTCCATCGCGCGCTAAAGCGGGTAGCGCGCGTGAGCCTTTGCCTTTGCTCTTCTTTCTGTCATTCCGAGCGCCAGCGAGGAACCTGCTTTCCTCCCTGAGCCACCAACCTCTGGACCCAGTCGCTACACTGAATCTCGTGCCCCTTCCCGAACAGCCATGAGCCCATCGCAACCAGCCATGAGCCAACCGCAACAGCTCACCCTCCCCGAACGCCCAATCCTCATCGGCATCGCAGGCTGTTCCGGCTCCGGCAAAACCACCCTCGCGCGCGAGCTCGCAACGCAGCTCTCCGCCACGCTCTTCCCGCTCGACCTTTATTACCGCGACCTCTCCGAGTTCCCGCTCGACTCCCGCCACAAGCAGAACTTCGACCACCCCGATTCATTGGAATCAGCCCTCTTCATCCAGCACCTCCGCACCCTCAAACAAGGGAACTCAATAGCCCGCCCCATCTACGACTTCAAGACCCACACCCGCGTCCCCAACGCCTTCGACCGCATCGAGCCCACGCGCTTCATCGTCGTCGAAGGCATCATGGCCCTCCACTGGCCCGAGCTCTGCGAGGCGTACGACCTCTCCGTCTACGTCGACGCACCCGACGAGCTCTGCCTCACCCGCCGCATCCACCGCGACATCCGCGAGCGCGGCCGCACCGAAGCCTCCGTGCGCGAGCAGTACCACGCCGCCGTCAAACCCATGGCCGACCTCTACGTCATCCCCTCTCAAATCCGCGCCACCATCACCGTCCGCGGCACCGACGCCCTCGACTGGTCCCTCCAGCAAATCTTCCGCGAACTCCGCGAACGCGGACTCCTCCACTGATCTTTTATCGCCGTCATCCTGAGCCATAGGCGAACGACCCCGCATTTTGTGCGCGTACCAGGAGTGTGGGGTGACGCAAAACGGCGGAGCCTCAGCTCCGCCGCTCTACTGTCTACTGTCTACACTCTACTGTCTTCTCGTTACGCAGTAACGAGATCCAGCTTCTCCGCAAACGCCTTGCCCTTGCGCGCTGCTGCCGCCTTCTTGTGGAACGCATACCCCGCGATCAGCGGCAACGCAATCGTCGCCTCGGCGTACACCATCTGCTCATAGGTCAGATCGACCTTGCCCCACGAGCTGGCCTCCTTCAGCGTCGAGCCGCTCAGCGCGCCATCGCGCACATCCGCGACCGTAATCTGGATCGCGTACTTGTGCATCGACGCCTCGACGCCCAGCACATCCGCCGCGACCACGATGTCCTGCGCAAAGTTCTTCGGCACGCCGCCGCCGATCATCAGCAGCCCTGTCGTCGGGTTCTGAATCTTGACCTGCGTCAGCTCATAAAAGTCCTTGCCCGAATCGATCGACACATGCGGCTTGCCCTGCCGTGCATGCTGGTGCGCCACAATCCCAAACCCAAACGAGCAATCCGAAAACGCTGGGCAGAAAATCGGCACATTCTTCTCAAAGCACGCCAGCACAATCGAGTCGTTGTTCCCGGCCTCCGGCGTGCGGCCGTTCTCCTTCAGATACCGCCCCATCTCGCGGATCAGCTCGCGCGACGAGTATGCTCCCGGCTTCAACCCGTTGATAATCTTCTCCGTCGTCTCATCGCAGATGCGCAACTCTTCCTCATCGATGAACGTGTCATAGATGCGGTCGATCATCAGCTCGCGCAGCTCGGCATCGCCCGCGCCGTACTTGTACTCATCGCCCGCGATGTAGTGCCGGAATCCCAGCGCCTCAAAAAAGTCCTGGTCAACAATATTCGCGCCCGTCGACACAATCGCATCGACCATGTTGTTGCGCACCAGGTCGACGATCACCTTCTGCAACCCCGCCGAGATCAGCGACCCCGCCAGGCACAGAATCACGCCGCACTCCGTATCGCGCAGCATCATGTCATAGATCGTCGCCGCCCGCGCCAGGTCCCGCGAGCTGTACGCCATCGAAGCCATCGCCTCCACCAGCGGCACAACGTTGTGCTGGGTGATGTCGATGTGCTGAATCTGCTTGTTGAGAAGCTCTTTTTTCGTAGCCATGTCACCTCATTTTATCGTGTTTCCCCCGCTGGCCTGCAGCGAGGCCGCACCCCCGCCGGCGCGCGCCACATCGCCAAATTTATCCTCTTCTCACACCCGCTCTACCCCTCCACCCGATCGAAAGCCCCGTCCCATCATGCAAAGCCTTGCAGCTTTTGGCCAAACACTTTCTCGTCACCTGAGTAATCATTGCCCGGTCTTTGGTTTCGTTACCATTATTTTCTGGTTTCGCGCTCCTCCATCATGCTATCCATCCTGTGCCGGTCTCTCACCAACTCTTAGGTTGGGGCGCCAATGTAGCGCGACCGGCGGCGCACTTCTTCTGGCAGGGACAGTGGGCCATCTAATATGTGAGGTGTGCTGTGAAGAAAACTTTTGGATTCAAATTGGGCCTTCTGTTATGCGCCCCGGCCATGCTGCTTCTGACGGGCGCGATGCACGCCGACACCGTCTTCTCCGAGAACTTCAATTCGACCTATGGGCAATTCGATTTGACCACCGCGGGTCAGTTCAGCGCGATCGGTGGAACAAATGTAGATGTTGTTGGCTCCAACGGCGATGCCAACGCCCAGAGCTTTGCCTATCTCTGCTCCGGCCCGGAATCAGGCAACTGCGTCGATATGAGCGGCACGGGCGGAGACTCGTCCGGCAACCTCGACCTCACCACTTCGCTGAACCTGGCGCCCGGAACCTACTACCTCAGCTTTGACCTTATCGGCTCACAGCGCGGTTCCACGACCGAGACCGAGGTCCTCTTCGGCTCCTATGACCAGACCTTCACGCTGGACAGCGGCGACCTCACCTCGGGTGTCGTCACCAACGCTGCGATAACGGTCACCGGCGGTCCCACACAGCTTCAGTTCATCGACCTCAGCGGGAACGACAACGTCGGTTCGGTGCTCGACAACATTACGATCACCACCGCCACCCCGGAACCCGGCAGCCTTCTCCTGCTCGCCACCGGCCTGCTGGGAACCGCCGGCGCGCTTCGCCGTAAGTTCCTCGCCTGATTCCCGCTGCACTCAAACCATTTTCTCCCAGCAGTACTGTACGAATGGGGCGCGCGAGCGCCCCCCTTTTTTATTGGCCATCGATCCCACTCGTGCTGCCTCACTCGTGCTGAGCTTAGGATCACCTCAAAAACGCCTCCACCGCCGCATCGAACTTCTCCGGCTGGTCCAGCATGATGAAGTGCCTTGACGCATCGATCCGCTCTACCTTCGCATCCGGCATCGGCTTGTACGCCCCCTGATACAGCGCATCCACGCGGCTCGCATCCTGCCCAAACGCCGGATCGTACGGATACAACATCAGCGTCGGCGTCTTGATGCCCGCCACGTCGCCGCGCAGGTCCGTCTGCAGGTCCTCATACATCGCCCGCGCAAACACCGAAGCATCACTGTCCTCCGAGTTCTTCTCCACCAGCTTTCGTCCCGCCGGATCAGTCGCCAGCGACTCTGCCGCCTTCTGCGCTCCCGCCTTGCGCTCGTCCGGCGTCGCCGCGATCAGCCCATCGCGGATCTTCGCCGCCTGCGGCTGAATCGCCTCCACCGTCGCCGTCGGCCCAAACAGCATCCCGTAAAACGGCAACGAATCCACAATCACCATCTTGCGCACATCCGCTGGATACTTGTCCGCCAGCATCAGCGTCAGCAGCCCGCCCAGCGAGTGCCCCATCACCACCGGCCTCATCCCGCTCGCCGCAATATACTCATGCAGCTCCGTCACAATCGGCTGCAGCAGCGGTCCGGTCGCATTCGGCCCCGCCGGCTGCCCCGCAAAGCCGTCGATCTGCACCAGGTGCAGTCGATAGTTCGGCGCCAGCTTCGCCGCCTCACCCGCCCACACCTCGCGCGAACTCGTCAGCCCCGGAATCAGCACAACATCCGGCTTGCCCACTGTTCCCTCATCCACCACCGTGAACCGCGTCGGCGTAAACGCCTTCGCCGCATTCGCCTGGGCATGCGCCGGAGCCCACAACAGCGCGATCCCTGCCAGCACCAACGCCAACGTCCCCAAAATCCGAAAAATCTTCATCGCCACACTTCCTTTCGCATACTTGTTCACAACCTCAGCCTCTGCCTCTCCACAGCCCAAACGCAGTGCGCCGCATCACCAAAGCTTCATGACATCTGTCACGCCTCCTGCTTTCCTCCGCATCACCAGCGTCATGCGGTCTCGCTAAAGATCTCCTCAATCCGCAGCCCGAACAGCCGCGCAATCCGGAACGCCAGCGGCAGCGACGGGTCATACCTCCCCGTCTCAATCGCGTTCACGCTCTGCCGCGAGACCTCCAGCTTCGTCGCCAGCGTCTCCTGCGACCATCCGCGCTCCCCGCGCAGCTCACGCAGCCGGTTCGTCATCGCTTCCCCGGTTGCGCAGCCACTGCACAAAATGCGCAATCCCCATCGCCACGCAAAACAAGACGAACGTCGAAAACGCCGGCAGCGCCTGCGCTCCCGCAAACGCCCGCAGAAAGTCATTCACCACCAGCGCCGCCAGCAGCGCCGCCGTCCCCACCAGGATCGACCGCATCACCACCAGCCGCTGATACTCATCCTTCTCGTCGCGCAGGTACCGCGCCATCCGCAGAATCACGCCGATAATCGGCAGCGCCGGCAGCACCGACCAGAAGTACACATAGAAATGCTCCGCCCTAGCGTGCCGCATCGCCCGCGACGCGCTGAACAGCACCACCACATACACCGCTATAAACCGCAGCACATCCCGCTGATACCGCTGGTATGCCGTCGAACTCCCCTTGCAGAACACGTGTTGCCTCCTGAACAATCTCTCAATGACAAGTAGACTTTACGTCAAGCTCGCTTGTCATGTCAAGCCCCCTTGTCAAAAATTTTGCGACATAGATTCACTCCTCCGCGTCCCTCATAGAAGCGGCCGCGAACTCAAGTAGGCTGGAAATCGAATGAACGTCAACTTCGCCGAACGCGCGCACAACCACAACTGGAAGCTCGACCCCATCGTCCGCTCGCTGCTCGACACGGACTTCTACAAGTTCCTCATGCTCCAGTTCATCTGGAAGAACTTCCCCCGCGTCCACGCCACCAGCGAGATCCAAAACCGCACCGTCCACGTGCGGCTCGCCGGCCGCCTCTCCGCCGAAGCCCTCCGCGATCAGATAGACCACGTCCGCAAGCTGCGCTTCCAAAAATCCGAGCTCGTCTGGCTCGCCGGCAACACCTTCTACGGCGTCCGCCAGATCTTCGAGCCTGCCTTCCTCGACTGGCTCGAGCACGGCTTCCGCCTCTCCGACTACCAGATCGCGGAAGAAAACGGCCAGCTCATCCTCCGCTTCTCCGGCCTCTGGACCGAGATCACCATGTGGGAGGTCTACTCCCTCGCCATCGTCAGCGAGATGAAGACTCGCGCCGCCCTCGCCGAGCTCAGCGAACTCGAGCTCGACGTCCTCTACGCCCGCGCCAAGACCCGCCTCTGGGACAAGATCGAAAAGCTCAGCCGCGTCGAAGGCCTTCGCCTCTCCGACTTCGGCACCCGCCGCCGCCACAGCTTCCTCTGGCAGGAGTACTGCGTCGAGGCGCTCTCCACCGTTCTCAACGATGATGGTCCCTCAGCCAATAGAGAAGCCCGCTTCACCGGCACGTCGAACACCGCGATCGCCTACAAGCACAACCTCGAAGCCATCGGCACCAACGCGCACGAACTGCCCATGGCCATGGCCGCCATCGCCTCACGCGGCTCCGATGAAGATCTCCGCATCTCGCAATACAAAGTCCTCGAGCTCTGGCAGCAGAGCTACGGTGGCGAGCTCCTCATCATGCTCCCCGACACCTTCGGCACCACCCAGTTCCTCGAAGGCGCTCCCGACTGGGCCGCGAAATGGACCGGCGAGCGCGCCGACTCCAAAGATCCCTTCGAAGCCGGCGATGAGTACATCGCCTGGCTCCTCCGCCGCGGACAGGACCCGCACAAAAAGCGCCTCATCGCCTCCGACGCCCTCGACGCCAACATCATCATCGGGCTGCACGAGTACTTCTCCAACCGCATCCGCTTCGCCGCCGGCTGGGGCACGCTCCTCACCAACGACTTCCGCGGCTGCCACCCGCGCGGCGAGGACAGCTTCGATCCCATCTCCATCGTCTGCAAACTCACCAGCGTCGACGGCATCCCCACCGTCAAACTCTCCGACAACCCCAACAAGTCCACCGGCCCCGCCGACGAGATCGCCCGCTACCGCCGCGTCTTCAACTCCCCCGTCCGCGAACGCCAGCCCGTCCTGGTCTGATCCAATCAGCATCCGCTGCCGGGTAAGTATTAGAAACTCTGTCATCTCGACCGCGGCGAGACGGGCTTATCGTCTGCTACCAAACTCTGTCATCTCGACCGCAGCGAGACGGTCTTATCGTCTCGCGGAGTGGAGAGACCCCTGTATTCCGTCCCTCGATCACTTAACTCGAAGGGGCACGGCTTCAGCCGTGCCATAAGACATCGTGCATAGAAAAGGGCTTCAGCCCCTGAGGTACGTTCGAACATGTCCGCGCTGCCCACATCGCGCAACTCTGCGGAACCGCATCGTCTCTAACTCGAAACTCGCAACTCGAAACTCGCAGCACAACCCACCCGCCACAGCTGCTTCATGAAGAACTCAACGCAGCCCCCTCCGCCGAGATCCTTACCCCCACCGCAATCTCATTCCGTCGCGCCTCCGGCAGCGTTACTACCAGCGCCTCCTCCGTCTGCTCAAACGTCAGCGCCGCATCCGATCCCACCATCTCCACACGCGCCGCCTTCATCGAGCTCTTCGCGTTCAGCGTCGCAATCCGCAGCCTTCCATCGCTCGGCCATCCCAGCGCATAGGCATACAGCCGCCCACCCTTCGTGGTGAACCGCACATCCTCAGCCGTGTACGGCCGCCCTTTGTTCTCATTGAAGCCGCCCGTCGTCACCGGCTGCGGCGGTCCTTCGCCGAACACCGTATATGGCCGCGATCCATGGATACCCTCCGCATTCTGCTGCATCCACGCGCCGATCCCCTCCACAATCGCCAGCTCATCGGTGTCGATCGTCCCATTTCCGCGCAGCGGCACATTCAAACACAGGTTCCCATTCTTCGACACCGCATCCAGCAGCATATGGATCACCATCGTCGGCGTCTTGTACTCATGCTTCTCAAAGATCTCGCGCTTGTAGTGCCAGTCGCCCAGGCATGTGTCCACCTGCCATGGCTCATCCAGAATCTGGTCCGCCCTCCCGCGCTCCAGATCCAGCACAATCGCTCCCTTGTACTCCGGCCGGATGTTCTTTCCCGTCACCACCGCTTCCAGCTTTCCATTCCGCGCCAGGTTTGAGTTGTAATAATGCGCCGTAATATCCAGCCCCGTCTGTCCCAGCGGAAGCTCGTTGTCGTCGAAATAAATCATGTCCGGCTCATATGTATCCAGCAGGTCACGGCAGCGCAGGAACCACGTATTCGTAAACTCCGGATGCGCCGGCGGCGGCGTCTCGTACCACTTGCGGTCATTCTCGTTGTGCCACGCCAGCGCCGCGGCCTCGGTCGTGATTCCGTCCGGCAGCACGAAGCTCGGCCCCACATACAGCTCCTGCGGGTCGAGCCCCGCCCACGCCGTTCCTTTACCCGCCGCCACGCCGTTCTTCATTAACTGATACGCGTCGTACCGCACGCCCGCCATCGGCCCCACCGGATCGTACCCATACGACGTCTGAAACCAGTGCCACGCATGCGCCGAGTGATTGCTCACCGAAAGCCGCAGCCCGCGTTCGCGCACCAGCTTTCGCCACGTGCCCACAATGTCTCTATGCGGCCCAATCCGCGTCGAATTCCATCCGTGATACCGCGAGCGGAAGTTGTCGAAGTTGTCGTGGTGGTTGGCCAGCGTCATAAAGTACTTCGCGCCTGCCTTCACATACAGGTCCAGCAGGTACTCCGGTCGCCACACATCCGCCGTCCACATCGCGTCGATGTCCTTGAACCCCACCTTCGACGGATGCCCATACGTCTTCACGTGATACGCATTCATCGGATCGCCCTGGATGTACATCTTCCGCGCATACCAGTCGCCCTGCTCCGGAACGCACTGCGCCGTCCAGTGCGCCCAGATCCCGAACTTCGCATCGCGAAACCAATCCGGCGGCTTGTACTGGCTGCGCAGCGACTCCCAGGTCGGCTCAAACGGCCCCTTCGCCAGCTGCCGCTCCGCGCTGGTCGCCACGCGCCCCGGAGGATTCGCCGCCTTCGCATACTTCGCCGTGCTCTTGCCGAACGCCATGCGCTCCGCGCTCGCATTCGCCGCCAACGCTCCACTCATCGCCAGAAAGCTTCGTCTCGTCGCTCGCATCGTCTCCGATCCTAACCGACACATCCAACCCCGCGCAGCCCAGCGATTCATGCGCATTCGCAAACCACCAACGTATACTCCTCGAATGCCGTCCACCCGCATACTGCCCCGCATCTTCATGCGCCTCGCCCTCGCCTCCACGCTGCTTCCGTTTCTCGCCTCCACCCCCGCACACGCCTGGGGCCGCGACGGCCACATGATGATCAACTATCTCGGCGCCGAATATCTCCCCCACGAGGTCCCCGCCTTCCTCCGCAACCCCAACGCGCTCGACGTCATGCGCTACCTCGGCCCCGAGCCCGACCGCTGGCGCGACCGGCAGGCCGAGCCCGAGCTCGTCGCCGAGCAGGCCCCCGACCACTTCATCAACATGGAGTACGCCATACTCGCCGAGGTCCCCTGCACCGCCTCCACGCCCGACTGCGGCCCCGACGGCAAGATGCTTCCCCGCCGCCGCTACGACTTCATCCGCGCCCTCGCCGCCGCGCAACCCGCGCACCCCGATCTCAAACTCACCCCCGAGTCCGTCGGCATGCAGCCCTGGGAGGTCGAAGAGATCTGGCAGAAGCTCAAGGTCGACTTCCGCGAGTACCGCCAGCTCTCCGCCGCCAACGACGACCTCGCGCCCATCGAGACCGCCATCCTCTACAACGCCGCCTGGCTCGGCCACTACGTCGGCGACGGCTCCCAGCCGCTCCACGTCACCATCCAGTACAACGGCTGGGTCGGCCCCAATCCCAACGGCTACACCACCGAGCACCACATCCACTCCGAGTTCGAGTCCGTCTTCGTCTCCGCCAACATCAAGCGCGATGACGTCGCTCCGCTCGTCGCCGCCGCGCCGCCACAGCAGATCAACGACGAGTGGGGCCAGTATCTCGACTTCCTCCACCACACCAACTCCTTCGTCCCGCGCGTCTATCAGCTCGACAAGCAGGGCGGCTTCACCGGCGCCGGCACGCCCGAAGCCCGCTCCTTCACCGACGAGCGCCTCGCCGCCGGCGCCATCGAGCTCCGCAACCTCATCTATTCAGCATGGGTCCACAGCGCCGATCCCGTGCAGCAGTACCACGGCACCGAATAGCTGAGGTCCCGTCCGCGTGATCGTCCTGCACAAGCTCTGGCGAGCCCTCAAGGTCCTCTCCGCCATCGCCTTCCATCTCGCGAAGCTGATCCTCACGCGTCCGCGCACGCGCCCGCAGCGCGCCGCCTGGCTCACCGGCCTCTGTCGCGCCGTGCTCCACGCGGTCAGCGTCACCTGCTCCACCGCCGGCCACGTTCCTATGCAGGGCGCGGTCATCGCCAACCACATCAGCTATCTCGATATCCTCATCCACGCCGCCACGCGTCCCTGCGTCTTCGTCTCCGCCATCGAAACCCGCAAGCTCCCCATCATCGGCTGGATCAGCATGATGGCCGGCACCGTCTACGTCACGCGCGGCGCCGGCGGCAGCGCGGAGAAGGCCGCCGAAGGCATGGCCAAAGGCTTCCGCGACCAACTCCCCGTCGTCTTCTTTCCTGAAGGCACCACCGGCATCGGTGACGAACCGGTCATGCCCTTCCGCAGCGGCCTCATCGCGCAGGCCCTCGAAGCCGGCGCTCCCATCACGCCCGGCTTTCTCACCTACACCCTCTCGCCCATCGATCTCGCCCGCGGCAAATCCGTTCGCAACGACGTCGCCTGGGGCCCGCAAACCCTTCTCGCCCACCTCTGGAACTTCCTCGGCCTCCACGCCTTCCACGCCGAGCTCCGCTTCGCCGCGCCGATCGCCTTTTCACCCGCCGCCTATGAAGATCGCAAACTCGCCGCCGAACAGGCGCGCGCCGCGGTGTTGTCGATCCGTACACCCTCCCTTACCCATTAGTCGTACCCGCGCGGTGACCTTCGTACCTTCATAGGTACAACGATTGTTGCATCGGCTGCGATACGATTGACCTCGGGCCTAAGTCATTGATGTCCATGTTCATGTTCGATCTGTGCGTGGTCCTGGCGATCGCTCTCTCGATCGCTCTGGTGAAGCTGACCCGCGCCCGCAGACGCAACACCCGCCTCACCGCCGAGCTCGCCCGCGCCATGCGCGAAAGCTCCCTCCATCAGACCGCCCTCCAGCAGCGCAAGCAGCTCGACGACCTCAAGGACGAGTTCATCTCCACCGTCTCGCACGAGTTGCGCACCCCGCTCACCAGCATCCGCGGAGCGCTCGGCCTGCTCTCCTCCGGCGTCCTCGGCAAGGTCGATGACAAGGCCGCTAATCTGCTTCGCATCGCCAGCACCAACACCGACCGCCTCGTCCGCCTCATTAATGACATCCTCGATCTCGAGCGCATGGAATCCGGCCGCGCCCCCCTCCAGATCCGCCGCTGCTCCCTGCGCGAGCTCGTCTCCCAGTCCATCGAGACCATGAGCTCCATGGCGCACAACGCCGCCGTCACCCTCGAGGCCATCCCCGAACCCGCCGGCACATCCATCACCTTCGACGGCGACCCCGACCGCATCCAGCAGGTGCTCACCAACCTGCTCTCCAACGCCATCAAGTTCTCGCCCGTCGGCTCCTCCGTCCGCGTCCTCACCGGCTCGGACGGAAGCAACCTCATCCTTCAGGTCGAGGACTCCGGCCGCGGCGTCCCGCCCGACAAGCTCGAGACCATCTTCGATCGCTTCGGCCAGGTCGAATCCAACGACGCCCGCCAGAAGGGCGGCACCGGCCTCGGCCTCGCCATCTGCCGCAGCATCGTCACCCAGCACGGCGGCACCATCTGGGCGGAGCGCAACGAAGCCTCCGGCAAAGGCCGGCCGGGAACCACCGTCATCATGCGCCTCCCGCGCCATCTCGCCTCCGAGCAGACCTCCGCCGCGCCCGAGCCGCCCGAGTGCGCCATCCTGGTCGTCGATGACGACGCCATCGTCCGCCAGATCGTCGGCGAACACCTCCGCCGCAACGGCTATCAGGTCATCGAAACCGCCAGCGGCGAAGCCGCGCTCCACGTCGCCGAGCGCCAGCCCGTCGAAGCCATCCTCCTCGATCTCTACATGCCCGGCATGTCTGGATGGGAGACCATCGAGCGCCTCAAGAAAAATCCCCTCACCGCGCAGATTCCCGTCGTCATCCTCAGCGTGCTCTCGCCCTCCTCGAAGTCGCCGGAGATCCCCCACCTCGTCGCCACCGCGCAGGGCTGGGTGCAGAAGCCCTTCAACGAAAGCCTTCTCCTCGCCGAGCTCGGCCGTGTCCTCCATCCCGGCAGCGGCCCCGGCCGCATCCTTCTCGTCGAAGACGACGAAGACCTTGCCACCGTCGTCCTCTCTAGCTTCCAGAACGCCGAAACCCCTCTTGGCATGAGCATCGAGCATGCCGCATCGATGGCCGAAGCCGAGGAGGTCTGCCGGAAGGACCCGCCGGACCTCCTCATCCTTGACCTCACCCTGCCCGACGGCTCAGGCTTCGCCCTGGTCGACTGGCTGCGCCGCCAGCCCCGTCTGCGCACCCTCCCGCTGGTCGTCTACTCCGGCCGCGAGGTCTCCGAGTCCGAGATGTCCCGCCTCCGCCTCGGCCCCACCCAGTTCCTCACCAAGGCCCGTGTCGAGCCCCGGGACGTCGAAGATCTGGTCCTCGCCATGGTGCGTCATCTTCATACACCCACACCTGTTACCGCCTCAGCGTAAAATAGGCCAGCAATCTCCAGCTGGACCATGCGCCGCATTCTCATCATCGATGACGAGGACGACATCCGCGAAGTCGCGGCCCTGTCTCTTGAATCCGTCGCCGGATGGCAGGTTCTCACCGCCGCCTCCGGCGCCGATGGCATTCGCACCGCGCAAGCCGAACGTCCCGATGCCATCCTCATGGATGTCATGATGCCCGCGATGGATGGTCCCACCACCTTTCGCGAGATGCAGCGCTCTCCCGACATCGCACACATTCCTGTTCTTCTGCTCACTGCCAAGGTGCAGGGCGTCGATCAGCGCCGCTTCGCCGGTCTCGGCGTCGCCGGTGTTCTCTTCAAGCCGTTCGACCCGCTCACGCTCGCCGAGCAGATGGCCAATGCTTTAGGCTGGCGCGACGATGGCTGACTCCGAAGGTTCAACTCGATGAGCGCCTCCACCGGCAATCCGGGCGAGGTCGCTCGCCAGCTCATCGCCGCTCTCTGGGAGCGCAGCGTTCCGCTCATCTGCGAACGCCTCGAGGAACTCGATCGCGCCTCCAACGACGCCGTGCACGGCTCCCTCTCTCCCGCGGCCCGCGCCTCCGCGGCGGAGACCGCGCACAAACTCGCCGGCTCCCTCGGCATGTTCGGCTATCCCCGCGGCACCGAGCTCGCCCGCGACCTCGAACAGGTCCTCGAAGCCAAAGGCGCCATCGACGCCATCACCCTCTGCCAGCTCGTCGCCTCGCTCCGCGCCTCTCTCCCCCTCTGATCCACTCGCCTCAACTCACAGCTTCTTAATTCCTGGCTCCTTAGTTCCTGGCTCCTCGCTCCTCACAGCTGACAGCTCACAGCTCGCAGCTGACAGCTCACAGCTGACAGCTCACAGCTCACAGCTCACAGCTGACAGCTCACAGCTCACAGCTGACAAGCCAACCCTGTCTTCCTGAGTGCAACAACTCCTCTGCTTGTCATCCTGACCACAACCTCTCCTGGTTGTCATCCTTCCGCGCAGCGGGAGGACCTGCTTCTGCCTTTGCCCTTGTTTTTCTGGTTGTCATCCTGACCCTGAGCATCGCGAAGGGGAAGGACCTGCTTTTGCCCTTGCCTTTCAGTTGTCATCCTTCCGCGCAGCGGGAGGATCTGCTTCTGCCTTTGCACTTGTTTTTCTGGTTGTCATCCTGAGGCGCAGCCGAAGGACCTGCTTCACCCGGATCACTGCATATCGGGTGGCCCATTCATCGCGCGGCCCTCTCGCGCGATGAGTGGGATCTGCATGAGGTAGCCAGCCCGCCTCACTGGCACGTCAGCGACGTCCACACCCCCGCCACCGTCCCTGACGCCCCGCTGATCTCGAGATCGACAAAGCTCCCCGCCGGAATCGTCACCGATCCCGTCGCCGGGCAGCTCCCACTCGTCGAGGGCGTACACTCCAGCGCCGTCGCGCTCATCGAGCTCCCCGACGTCCCATTCCGCAGCGTCACCGTCACCGCCCCGCTCTGGCTCGAGTGCACATCCAGCCGCGTCGCCGTGCACCCCGCCGGAACCCACGCCAGCACCGCATCCGTCTCGTTCGTCGCCGCATTCGGCGAGTTCAGCGCATAGAACGTATTCGCATAGCTCACCGGGTGATACATCGCCGCAAAGCTGCTTCCTCCCGCTCCGCTGCCTCCGCCCGATCCCGTCGCTCCCTGCGGAATCCCGAAGTTCAGCACCGCCGCATCCGCCGTCCCCGTGTTCGTCACCGTCGCCTGCGATCCCGCTGCCAGCGTCGTCACCGTCCCCACCGCAACCGTCGCCGTCGCTCCCGTCGGTCCTGCCGGTCCTGTTCCTCCCGCCTGCGCCAGCACCGCCCACGCCTGCGGAAACTCGTCCGGCTGCTGATTGCTCCCCGCCGCCTGCGCCAGATACGTCGATCCGCCGAACGTCACCGCATCATTCACCGCATAGTTCGTCGCCGCCGCCCACGCTCCGCGAAAGTCGATCCCCGCCGCTCCCGCCGCTCCCGTCGGCCCCGCCGGTCCCTGCTCTCCCGGGGCCCCTTGCGATCCCTGCAATCCCTGCGCTCCCGGCGCTCCTGCAGCGCCCGTCGGCCCAGCCGCTCCCGCCGCTCCCTGCGCCGCCAGCAGCATCCACGCCGAAGGCGAAACATCCGGCGTCTGCCCATGGTTCCCCGCCACCATCGAGATGTAGCTCGACCCGCCATAGCTCACCACATCGCCCACCCCATAGCTCGTCGCGCTCGCAAACGGCCCCGCGAACACCAATCCCTGCCCCGCCGGCCCCGTCGGTCCAGCCGGTCCCGCCGATCCCGTCTCTCCCTGCGCTCCCGTCGCTCCTGTCGTCCCCGCCGGCCCTTGCGCTCCCACCGGTCCCGCCGGTCCAGCCGCTCCCGCCGACGCCAGCATCGACCACTCCCCCGGCGACTGGTCCGGCGCATTCCCATGGTTGTTCCCAACCAGCGAAATCCACCCAGAACCCATCCACATCACCGCATCGTTTGACCCATAATTGTGGCTGGCGTCATAGCTCCCCTGCCAGCTAAGTCCTTGAGGCCCAGCAGATCCCTGCGGCCCCACCGGCCCCGCCGGCCCTTCCGGCCCAGTCGGCCCCGTCAACCCCTGCGCCCCCCCCTGCCCCGGCGTTCCCTGCGCCCCCTGATCGCCCTTTTCGCCCGGCGGCCCCGTCGGCCCCATCGGTCCCACAACCCCTGTAGCCCCCGCCGCTCCCTGCGGCCCCGCTGGCCCTTGCGGCCCCTCAGACGTCAGCATCCCCCACGCCGATGGGCTCACTCCCGGCGTCTGCCCATGGTTTTCCGCCGCCAACGAAACCCAGCTCCCGCCCGCGAACAGCACCACATCGCCCACCCCATAGTTCTGCGTCGATTGATACGTCCCCTGATACACCAGCCCCGGCGATCCAGCAGGTCCCACCGGCCCCGCTGCCCCAACCGGCCCAGCCGGCCCCTGCGCACCCAACCCCGCCGGCCCCTGCGGCCCAACCGGTCCCGCCGGCCCTGTCGGCCCTTGCACTCCCGCCGCCCCCAGCGCCAGCGCCCCCCACGCCGTCGGCGACGACGACGGCGAATTCCCGTGATTCGCATCCTCCAGCGAGATATAACTCGACCCACCGAAGCTCACCACATCGCCCAGCGCATAGTTCCTCGTCGAGCCATACGTCCCCTGATACACAAAGGCTCCCGCACCCGACGCCCCCGCGGCCCCCGCAGGTCCAGTCGCACCCGCAGCGCCCGCCGGTCCAGTCGCACCGGCAGCTCCCGCCGGCCCCTGCAGCCCCATCAACCCCTGCGGCCCCACCGCACCCGCAGGCCCCGCAGGTCCCGCAGGCCCCACCGTTCCCGTCCCACCCGCCGCCAGCGCAATCTCCAGCTCCGGCGCATGCGCGCTCTCATCATTCTCTTTGCTGTCGAACTGCACCACCGCCGCATCCGCAACCAGCGCCAGCCCATTGTTCGTCCCCGCCGAGCTCACCCACCCCTGCACCGCGGCTGTCACATCCACGGTCACAAACTCGCCCGCCCCCGGCACCTGCACAGATCCAATCGCCGCGCCCAGCGCCGGCATCGTGTCATAGGTCACGCTGTACTCGCCCCACGCCGCGTTCACCGGCTCCACGCTCACCGTCCCGGGCGTCGTCGCCAGATTGCAATACAGCCGCAGCGTCGCGCGGGTGATCTGCGCCGCCGTCGTGCCCACGGGCAGCACGCCCAGGTCAAACTGCACCAGCGTCGTATACCCGCCGCCCACATTCAGGTTGCTCAACGTGCCGGAGTTCACATCCGGCTGCGCGCTCGAAACATGCGCATCCGCCACCAGCGTCGCTTGCACGCCCCACGCCACGCCCCACGTTCCGCCCCACGCGCACACCATCGCCAGTGCGCTGAGCGCACGCCGCAACCAGACACCCCTGGGGTGTTGCCTGCCCAACTCTTCAGCCCCCTGAACAACGATCGAAGCTCAACGATGCACGTCGCCGGCGGCCAGCAAGGCACGGCGAGGCTAAGACTGCTCTAACCTTCCCCGTTTCTAGCCTCAGATCGCCCCCTCCGCAATCCCCATCCGGTCCTCCGCAATCCCCATCTCGTGTCGAGCCACTACCTGCGCAGGGGAGCGCCCCATGTCAATCCGCCCTCCGCTCGACTATCCTTCTCCCCATGCCCGCCCCTCCGGTTCCTGATCCGCAGCACAACCCCCAACTGAACACTCCCGGCCACCACGCCTCGCCCGACCGCCTCGCCAACATCCCGCGCCTCGTCACCGCCTTCTACGCGCTCCATCCCGATCCGGCCAACCCCGCCCAGCGCGTCAGTTTCGGCACCAGCGGCCATCGCGGATCGTCGCTCTCCACCAGCTTCAACTACGCGCACATCCTCGCCATCACCCAGGCCATCTGCGAGTTCCGCGCCGCCGAAAAGACCACCGGCCCGCTCTTTCTCGCCCAGGACACCCACGCGCTCTCCGAGCCCGCCTTCACCACCGCCCTCGAGGTCCTCGCCGCCAACGACGTCGAAGTCTTCATCGATAAAGACCTTGGCTACACCCCCACTCCCGCCCTCTCCCACGCTATCCTCTTTCATAATTCAGCAAACGAGGGCAAGCCGCAGAGTGATGGCATCGTCATCACGCCCTCGCACAACCCTCCCGAAGACGGCGGCTTCAAGTACAACCCTCCCTCCGGCGGTCCCGCCGACACCACCGCCACCCAATGGATCGAGAACCGCGCGAATGAGTTGATTGCCGCCAAACTCCAGGGCGTCAAACGCCTCGCCTACTCGCGCGCCCTCGTCGCCCCCACCACCCGCCGCTTCGACTTCATCTCCTCCTACGTCGACGATCTCCCCTCCATCCTCAACCTTGACGCCATCCGCTCCAGCGGCCTCAAGCTCGCCGTCGATCCCCTCGGCGGCGCCGGCGTCCACTACTGGCCCCGCATCGCCGAGCAATATAAATTGCCGCTCCAAATCCTCAACCCCTACGTCGATCCCACCTTCCGCTTCATGACCCTCGACTGGGACTCGCGCATCCGCATGGACTGCAGCTCACCCTTCGCCATGGCCTCGATGATCGCAAACAAAGACAAGTTCGACGTCGCCTGGGCCTGCGACACCGATCACGACCGCCACGGCATCGTCACCCGCTCCTCCGGCCTGCTCAACCCCAACCACTTCCTCGCCGTCTGCATTCAATACCTCTTCACCCATCGCCCCGAATGGTCCGAGCGCGTCGGCATCGGCAAGACCCTCGTCTCCTCCTCGATCATCGACCGCGTTGCGAAGGGTCTCAACCGCCCGATGCTCGAAGTTCCCGTAGGCTTCAAGTGGTTCGTCGACGGGCTGCTGGATGGCTCTCTCGGCTTCGTCGGCGAAGAGTCCGCCGGCGCCAGCTTCCTCCGCCGCGACGGCAGCGTCTGGTCGACCGACAAGGACGGCCTCATCTGCGGGCTGTTGGCTGCGGAAATGACCGCCATCACCGGCAAAGATCCCGGCCAGCTCTACATCGAGCTCACCAAAAAATACGGCGCGCCCGTCTACCAGCGCATCGACGCCGCCTGCTCTCGCGAGGACAAAGCGAAACTCGCGAAGCTCTCGCCCACACAGGTCTCCGCCACGCAGCTCGCCGGCGATCCCATCACCGCCATCCTCACTGAAGCTCCCGGCAACCACGCGGCTATAGGCGGGTTGAAGGTTACGACGGACGAGGGCTGGTTCGCCGCCCGCCCCTCCGGCACCGAAGACGTCTACAAGATCTACGCCGAAAGCTTCAAAGGCCCCGACCACCTCGCACAGATTCAGGAAGAGGCAAAGGCTCTGGTGAACGCTGCTCTGAAGAGCTAGGAGACCCTACACTCGCAACACTCGGAAGGAGACGTGATGGCTGAACAGACTCCGCTGCACTTCGTCTTTTACATCGCCGCGCCGCCCCAGAAGGTCTGGGACGGCTTTGTCTCTCAGGAATCGAACCGCATCCTCTTTATGGGCGCTGAGCTGGAGGCCGATCTGAAGCCCGGCGGTCCAATGAACTGGACCGGCCCCGGACCTGACGGCAAGCGCATTACCTACGTTCATGGTGAGGTAATCAAGTCTGAGCCGCCGAAGTTATTGCAATATACCTTTGCCATCGGCCCTTCCGAAAAGTTTTCGCGCGTGACGGTAGAGCTCACGGCGGAGACCGAGGCGACGAAGATCTCAGTAACGCACGATCAGTGGGACCAGGACGACAGCAGTTATGCCTCCAGTGCGGATGGCTGGCCGCGCATCCTCTCGCGGCTGAAGACGCTGATTGAAACCGGCAAGACCTTCAAGCCGCACTGATACCTGAGCGCTGGGTTGAACGATGAGCGCGGCTCACGCGATCGCGGCGTGGCGAAGGTGCGGACGAACGCGCTCCAGCGCCGCCTCCGCCGTCAGCCCATACTTCTCCCGCAGCGCCTCCACCTTGCCGTGCTCGATAAACTGGTCCGGCCAGCCTACCCGCACCACCGGCACATCGATCTCCTGCTCGCTCAAACTCTCCAGCACCGCCGACCCGAACCCTCCCGCCAGCACATGGTCCTCCATCGTCACCAGCAGCTCGCACCGCCGGCCAAAACGCGCAATCGCCGCATGGTCCACCGGCTTGGCAAACCGCGCATTGATCACCGCCACGCTATACCCCTCCGCGCGCAGCATGCCAGCCAGCCGCTCCGCCTCCGGCAGCATCGCGCCCAGCGAAAACACCGCAATATCCGATCCGTCGCGCAACACCTCTGCCTTGCCGATCTCTAAGGCCTGCGGCTCGTCCTTTACCGCCGCGCCCGGTCCCGTCCCGCGCGGATACCGGATCGCGCTCGGCCCCTCGTGCAGCAACGCCGTGTACATCATGTCCTGGAGCTCGTCCTCGTTCTTCGGGTCCATGTGGATCAGGTTCGGAACCCCGCGCAGATAGCTGATGTCGAACAACCCATGATGCGTCGGCCCATCGTCTCCGCTCAGCCCGCCGCGGTCCATGCAGAACACCACCGGCAAATTTTGCAGCGACACATCATGCACCACCTGATCGAACGCTCGCTGCAGGAAGGTCGAATAGATCGCGCAGAACGGACGGAACCCCTTCGTCGCCATCCCCGCCGCAAACAGCACCGCATGCTCCTCCGCAATCCCCACATCGAAGTACCGCTTCGGATGATGCGGCCGGAACAGATCGAGCGCCGTCCCATTCGGCATCGCCGCGGTAATCGCCACCACCCGCTCGTCGCGGCTCGCCAGCTTCGTCAGACTCTCCGCAAACACCTCGGAGTACGTCTTCTGCGCCGCCGGCTTCGTCTCTCCGGTCGCAGGATCGTACGGGCCAAGCCCATGAAACTTCTTCTGCTTCTCCAGCGCCGGCTGAAATCCGCGCCCTTTCTGCGTCAACACATGCAGCACCACCGGCTTGTTCTGCTTCTTCAAGAACTTGAAGCTCTCAATCAGCAGCGGCAGATTATGCCCATCGACAGGGCCGTAGTAGCTCAGCCCAAACTCCTCAAAGATCATGCCGCGCCCCACAATGCCCTTCGCCGCCTCCTCGGCCTTGTGCACAATGTGCGATGCCGCCCGTCCGCCCAGCTTCCCAATCAACCCCGTCGCCCGGTCGTGCAGGTTCACGAACGTCGCATTCGTCGCAATCTTGTGGAAGTACTCCGCGATCGCGCCGACGTTCTTGTCAATCGACCACTCGTTGTCGTTCAGCACAATAATCAGCCGCTTGGTCTGCGCCGCCACATTGTTCAGCGCCTCAAAGCTGATGCCGTTCGTAAACGCCGCATCCCCGGCCAGCGCCACAATATGCTCGCTCCCGCCTGCGATATCGCGCGCCACCGCCATACCCAGCGCCGCGCTCAGCGCCGTCCCCGCATGACCGGCCCCATAACAGTCATGCTCACTTTCCGTCCGCAGCATAAAGCCGTTCAGCCCGCCCGGCTGCCGTATCGTATGAAACTGCTGCTCGCGTCCGGTCAGCAGCTTGTGCACATAGCTCTGGTGGCTCACGTCGAAGACAAAGCTGTCCCGCGGCGTGTCGAACACATAGTGCATCGCGATGGTCAGCTCGACCACGCCCAAATTCGGCCCGATGTGCCCACCCGTCTTCGCCACGCTGGTGATCAGGCGGTCCCGAATCTCCTCCGCCAGCCGTTCCAGCTCCACCAGCCCCAGCCGCTTCACATCTTTGGGCGACCTGATCCTGCTCAGATACTCACTCATACTGCGACTCGTCTCGCATTTCCGGCCGGCATCCCAGCACAATCCAGCCGACTTTCCAGTGTACCAAGCGCGCCGTCCCAACTTGCGTTAGCATGTCTCGCATGAAACGCCAGGCTCTTGCTCACGTTCTGTCGCTTTCACTTGCATTCCTGTCGCTTCCACTCCTCGCCACAATCAGTCTTCACGCCCAGACCGTCCTTCCGCTCTGGCCTCACGGCACGCCCGAACCCCCGCAGACCTCCGCGCCCGAAACCGACGTCACCAGGCCCACCGATCGCCTCATCAGCGGCCATCGCTCCGCCCGCCTCACCAACGTCACTGTGCCGACGCTGTCCGTCTTCTCGCCGCCTGACAGTTCGATGCACCGCCACGCCGCCGCGCTCGTCTTCCCCGGCGGCGGCTACGTCCGTCTCGCCTGGGACGGCGAAGGCCTCGACACCTGCCGCTGGCTCAACTCCATCGGCGTCACCTGCCTGCTCGTCAAATACCGCGTCCCCGAGCAGGGCCGCTATCCCGACAACCCCGCCGACCTCGAAGACGCCCAGCAGGCCATGCGCCTCGCCCGCGCCCACGCCGCCGCCTGGCACATCAACCCGCACAAGATCGGCGTCATCGGCTTCTCCGCCGGCGCCCATCTCGCTGTCGCCCTCAGCACCCACTGGGACGACGCCCACGTCGAATCCACACCCGCCGCCTCCCAGGTCGACGCCGCCATCGGCGCCCACCCCGACTTCGCCCTCATCATCTACCCCGGCTACCTCAACGCCGACAGCACCATGCAATCGCTCACCCCGACGCTCACTCCGCGTCCCGGCACGCCGCCAACTTTCCTGCTTCAGGCAGAAGACGATCCCGTCCACGTCGAAAACTCACTGGTCTACTTCCGCGCCCTCAAAGACGCCGGCATCCCCACCGAGCTCCACATCTACGCCACCGGCGGCCACGGCTTCGGCCTCCATCCCGTCGGCTCACCCGAAGAGCACTGGACCCAGACCGCCACTATCTGGCTGCGCTCCCTCAACATGCTCCCGCCTGCAGAAACCACCTCTGGCTCCGCCGCCTCCTTCCAAGCCCCCGCCGCAACCTCACCCTGCCCCGCGCAACAACCTCCCCTCGGCCGCCCCTCCACCACCCAATCCGCCACCAACGCCGCCGCCGACAACCCCGCCTGCTGGTAGCCCATAATCGCTCCCCACCTCGCGCCCTCAAACTTGTCATCCTGACCCTGAGCAGCGCGAAGGGGAAGGACCTGCCTTTGCCTTTGCCTTTCTGGTTGTCATTCCGAGCGCAGCGAGGAACCTGCTTTCTTTGGAGCAACCACAAACGTCGGGTGCCAGGTGCCCCATCCCTACGCGGCCTCATCGCGGATGGGTGGGTTGAAGAGCCCGGGTGGCCCATTCATCGCGGCGCACCAGGGCCCCGGGCGAGCCGTTTTTGCGCGCTGGGGTGGCAGAGCGATGAGTGGGGTAATCAGACCTCGGATTCGCCATTGCAATCGATTGAACCTACGTCTGGTTAAGAGCACGGCTTCAAAGCCTGTCCTGAGCGCAGCCGAAGGATGCCGTAAAACCCGCGCCGAAGGCGCCTTCCGCTCTGCCCTGAGCGCAGTCGAAGCGCCCGGGTTCCCCGCGACCCTCGTTTGCTGCGGCGGAGATCAGAGCGAGTCCGAAGGACGACGTCTCCGCATTGCCTCCGGCTTCTGGGTACGACGTCTCCGCATGGCTCCGGCTTCTGGGTACCCCAAGGCTGGTAGCCCCACGCTTTAGCGTGGGGTCTGCTTGGGTCTCACAAGCCGCACAACGCGCGCTTCCTTGCTGCCGCAGGCCGGAGCGCAGGTGCAGCCGCAGCGACTGAATTGCCTTCCTTCGGACCAGCACCAACGCTGATAACCGACATCGATCTCACCCGTCGTACCATTGCTCTCGAATGCCAAACATCGCCTGGAATGAAATCAAGCACCGCGCTCTACTCTTTTCACGCGAATGGGCCTCCGCCTCCAGCGAAGCTGCCGACAAGCAGACCTTTTGGAATGACTTCTTCAACATCTTCGGCATCTCCCGCCGCGTCGTCGCCACCTTTGAGTCGCCTGTCAAACGCCGCACTGGGTCCACTGGTTTTATAGACCTCCTCTGGCCTGGCAAAATCATCATCGAGCACAAATCCCTCGGGGCCTCCCTCGAAGCAGCGCAGAGTCAGGCCTTCGGCTACATCCAGAACCTCGCCGAAACCGGCCGCCACGACGAGATTCCCCGCTACGTTCTCCTCTGCGACTTCCGCCGCTTCGCTCTCTACGACCTCGAACCCGAAGACCAACTCGGCCTTCCGCTCTTCTCCGATCTCCGCTTCCACAAATTTCCCGAGTTCTCGCTCGCCGAGCTTCGGGACCATGTAACCGACTTCGCCTTCATCCCCGGCTATACCGTCCACAAGTTCGCCCCGCAGGACCCCGCCAACCTCAAAGCGGTCGCTCTCATGGCGGACCTGCATGACAAGCTCAAAGCCGGGGGCTACATCGGTCACGACCTCGAGCGCTTCCTCGTCCGCATCCTCTTCTGCCTCTTCGCCGAAGACACCGGCATCTTCGAACCCGACGCCTTCCGCCTCTACATTGAGAACCGCACGCAGCGCGACGGCTCCGACCTCGGCGCGCGCATCGCACAGCTCTTCCACGTCCTCAACACACCCACTGAAAACCGCCAGACAAACCTCGACGAAGCTCTCGCCGAATTCCCCTACGTCAATGGTCAGCTCTTCTCCGAGCACATCGGCTTCGCCGAGTTCAACATGCCCATGCGCGAAGCCCTCCTTCGCTGCTCCCGCTTCGATTGGTCGCGCATCTCACCCGCCATCTTCGGCGCTCTCTTTCAGGAGGTCATGACCGACAAGGAGCGACGTCACATCGGCGCCCACTATACCTCCGAGCGCGACATCCTCAAAGTCATCAAACCGCTCTTCCTCGACAGTCTCCGCGCCGAGTTCGAAGCCGCCAAAGCCGACCGTTCCACCCGTCGTGCCGCCCGTCTCGACGAGCTCCGTGGTCGCCTCGCGCGTCTGCGCCTTCTTGATCCCGCCTGCGGCTGCGGCAACTTTCTCGTCATCGCCTACCGCGAGCTTCGCCAACTCGAGCTCGACATCCTTATTGAGCAGCACGGCACCCAGCAATCGCTCACGCTCGATGAAGTCGCCCGCCTGTCGTCGCTCGACGTCAACCAGTTCTATGGCATCGAGATAGAAGAGTGGCCCGCCCGCATCGCCGAAGTCGCCCTCTGGCTCGTTGATCATCAGGGCAACATGCGCATCCATGAGGCCTTCAGCCAACCCTGTCTGCGCCTTCCGCTTCGCAACAGTCCGCATATTCATGTCGCCAACGCTCTCCTTATGGACTGGAACAACTTGCTTCCCGTAACAGAATGCTCCTATGTCCTCGGCAACCCCCCGTTCGTGGGCAAATCATTGATGAGCGGCGAGCAAAAGAACGACATGACTCGCGTAATCCGGGAAGCTGGAGGAATCGCGGGAGCTGGCGTGCTCGACTATGTGACCGCGTGGTATATCAAGGCTGCTCAATACATCAACAACACCGCCATTGAGGCGGCGTTTGTTTCTACAAATTCAATTACACAAGGCGAACAGCCCGGGATTCTTTGGAACCATCTCTTCTCAAAATTCCAGTTAGCTATTAATTTTGCCTATCAGACGTTCGCGTGGACAAGCGAAGCCAGCGGCAGAGCTCACGTCCACGTCGTGATCGCCGGCTTCAGTCAACACCCGCGTCGCGAGAAACAAATATTCATCGAGGCGGATGATAGCGACCACCTAACGTCCGTTAGCGCGCAAAACATTAGTCCGTATCTGGTGGCAGCAGGAAATACAACTCTCCTCAAAAGATCGTCTCCTATCTCCGCCGTCCCCGAAATCATCTTCGGCAATATGCCCAACGACGGAGGAAATCTACTGCTGACCGCAGATGAACGCGATCAATTGTTGGCTAACGAGCCGGACACCGCCCCATATCTACGTCAATTTCTTGGCGCTGAGGAATTCCTGAACGGAGGTGAGCGCTATTGCCTTTGGCTTGTCGGAGCGAAACCAGCCGATTTGCAATCGCTGCCAATGGTGATGCAGCGCATAGAAGGTGTCCGGCAGCACAGAATCGAGAGCAGAAGACCCACTACAAAGGAACTCGCGAACATCCCATCTCTATTCGGTGAAATTCGGCAACCAGCGACGAACTACGTTGCCGTACCGGAAGTATCGTCGGAGAGAAGGACGTACATCCCGCTGGCATTTCTCCCGCCAACTGTCATTTGCAGTAACCTGATGAAGTTCATCCCCGACGCCACACTTTTCCACTTCGGCGTCCTCACCTCAGTCATGCACATGGCATGGGTGAAACGAGTCGCGGGGCGTCTCGAGTCGCGGTTCCGTTATTCCAACACCCTCGTATACAACAACTATCCGTGGCCCCAAGACGTACCGGAGTCTGAACAATCTAAAGTCGAGCAGCTAGCTCAAGCGGTGCTCAACGCTCGAGCTCTTTATCCTGAGTCCACGCTTGCGGCTCTCTACGATCCGCTCCTCATGCCGCCCGAACTCCTCAAAGCACATCAAGCCCTCGACCGCGCCGTCGACCGCTGCTACCGCCCCGAGCCCTTCCCGGACGACCAGGCCCGTGTCGAATACCTCTTCACCCTGTACGAACAACTCACCGCTCCACTCCTTCCGGCCACACCCCGAGCCCGCCGCCGCCGAAGACAATAGTCGGGTACCCCATCTTCGCGACGGCTTCATCGTCGCTAAGGTGGGCTCCTTGCTGCCGCAGAACCGGGGTCCCCGGCCAGCTTGCTGGCTGGGGTGGCAGGCCGGAGCGAAGTCCCGAAGGACGAAGCGACTGAACTGCCTTCCTCAACAGAACCATGACCGCCGACCCCTTGACACCCGCCGTACAATAGAACCACAGCAATCACCGCCCGGCCACCCGCCGGGCTTTTGACTTTAAACCCGAAAAGGAGAACACAAACCCTTTCCCCTCAAGACTTTGCACAACGGCCACAAGGCAAACCATTTGCTCTCAATACTTTGCAAATGGCCTGCATCTGAAGTCCAAAGCTAAGCTCTTTCCTCTGAAGACTTTGCACAAAAACAGGGGGGGAGGGGGGGTACCACCTCAGACTCAAATCAAACCGCTCAGCAGCCACCTCAACTGCCGCAGCCCAACCCAACAAAGCCGACGTAAACTGCTGCTATGCACCGTCCCATTCTGAGCCTTGCAGCCGTTCTCCTGCTCGGCCTCTCCCTTGGTGTCCACGCCCAGGTCGCCACCCAGCCCCCGGCCCAGACAGCGCCCCCGGCCCAAATCGCGCCGCCGGCCCAAATCATCGATCAGCACCACCTGGTCCCGCTGCCGATCCCCACCCTCTCCCCCGCCGAGCTCCAGCTCGTCCGCCTCGAAGGCGACTTCGAGAAGGCCGTCGAGAAGGGCGGCGGCAAGGCCTTCGCCTCCTGGTTCGCCGACGATGGCGTCACCCTCAGCAACGGCCAGCCTCCCATCCGCGGCCGCGACGCCATCGCCGCTCACGCCACCTGGGACCCCAGGACCTACCAGCTCACCTGGTACGCCGAAGGCGCTCAGCTCGGTCCCTCCGGCGACACCGGTTTCACCTGGGGCCACTACGAAGCCCACTCCGTCGACCCCCGAGACCCCCACGCCCACCCCACCGCCACCTCCGGCCGCTACATCACCTTTTGGAAAAAAATAAATGGCTCCTGGAAGGTCGCGCTCGACGCGAGCGCAAACGATGCACCCGCATCCGCTTCGTGTTGCAGTACGTCACATCCCTGAGCAAATATCCACAAGATACGCACCGATGTGCAGGGTTTCAGGCGACCATCGTTCGCACCTTGGCTCGAAAGTGGGACGCTCTTCCCCTCTCGCTCTCCGTATCCTCAACATGAAGCATGATCGAACTGAGTTCTCTCAATTCGGATCTGGAACTGTCTCGTCTGCAGGCCCTGAGCAACTACGATCTCGCCGAGGCGCCACACGACCCCGCACTGGACGACATCGCCCGGCTTGCGGCCCAGGTGTGTAACGCTCCCCTTGGCGCCGTCACCATCCTCGAACGCGAACAGGTACTCCTCATCGGGCGGTACGGAATCGACCTCACCTCCGCCCCGCGCCAATCCCTTCCCTGCGAGACCACCGTCAACGGCGAGGGTCTCTACCAGATTCCCGACGCCCGCCGCGACCCCGAGTTCTCCCCCGGCGGCATCCCCCTCGGCGACCGCCGCTACCGCTTCTATGCCGGTGCCCCCGTACTCGCCCCCGACTCCGTCGCCATCGGCTGCCTCATTGTGCTCGACGCTTCGGCGCGCAAATTAACCAGCGCGCAACTTCAGTCGCTTGAATCGCTGAGTCATCTCGTCACCACCCGGCTTGAGCTCGCTCGCCGCTCCCGTGAGATCGGTCACTCCTCCCGCGCGCGCCAGCGTGTCGAATCCGCCCTCGTCGTCGAGCGCAACTTCGTCTCTGCGGTGCTCGACACCGTCGGCGCTCTCGTCGTGGTCTACGACACCGCCGGACGCATCGTCCGCTTCAACCGCGCCTGCGAGATCATCTCCGGCTATCAATCCTCCGATCTCATCGGCAAGTTTCCCTGGGAGCGCCTGATCCCCAAGGAAGAGGTGCAGGGATACGTCGAGAACTTCCAGCGCATCCGCTCCGGCCAGTTTCCAACCAGCTACGAAAACTATTGGCTCTCCTCCGACGGCGTGCGCCGCCGCATCTCGTGGTCTGCGACGGCGATGCTCGACTCCAATAACCAGGTCGCCTTTGTCATCACCACCGGCATCGACGTCACGGTACAGCGCGTTGCTGAAACCACCATCCGCGAAAGCGAAGCAAAGTATCGCCAGATCGTCGAAGGATCTCTCGGCCTCGTCTGCACGCACAATATGGAGGGTCTCATCCTCTCCATCAATGAGCATGGCGCAGCGGCCCTCGGTTACAGCGTCAAAGAAGTCGTCGGGCACAAGCTGCAGGAGTTCACGCAGCCTGAGCGCCAGAACCTGCTGGACCACTACTTCGAAGAACTCCGCAACACCGGCGAGGCTCAAGGCCTGCTCCATCTCCGCCATGCCAAAGGAGACGAGCGTGCCTTCGCATACCGCAACCGCGTCGTCGCTCCTCTTGGCGCCGAGCGCTACGTTCTCGGCTTTGGCGTCGACATCACCGATCAGATCCACGCCGAAGAGCAGCTTCGCAGCCTGATGCGTCAAAGCAACTCTGTGCTCGAGTCCGTCGGCGATGGCATCTACGGCATCGACCTCGAAGGCCGCGTCACCATTGTGAATCCCGCCGCCGCGCAGATGCTCGGCTACAAGCCTGAGGAGCTTATCGGACGCAACATCCACGAGCTCATCCACCACACGCGCCCCGACGGCACGCCGTATCCGAAGGAAGATTGCCCGATTCAGGGCAGCCTCAGGCATCTTTCCACAGTGCGCGTGGCGAACGAACTCTTCTGGCGCAAGGATGGCACAAGCTTTCCGGTCGAGTACGTCGCACGTCCTCAGATCGAAGCGACGGCAAATGCGGAGATCGTCGAACCGGGCAAACGCCGGCAATTGGTGTGGCCCGGCCAAAACTCGGAAGGAGATCAGACCGCTGCCGACGCCCAGGAGAGCTCCATATCTGCATCCAGTGCAACTGCGGCAAGCGAGGCCGAACAAGGTCGTGCCGTCGGCGTCGTCGTCGCGTTTACCGACATCAGCGAGCGCAACGCCCTCGACCGCATGAAAGACGAGTTCATCTCTACCGTCTCGCATGAGCTTCGCACCCCCCTCACCTCACTGCGTGCAGCGCTTGGCCTCGTCTCCGGCGGTGCGCTCAACGCACGCCCGGAGAAGATGCGTCAGATGATGGAGATCGCGATCGGCAATACCGACCGCCTCGTTCGCCTCGTAAACGATATTCTCGACCTCGAGCGCATCGGCTCTGGTAAGGCCGAGCTTCACTTCACACAGACCTCGGCCGACGATCTCTTCCACCGCGCCACCACTTTGCAGCAGGCGTCCGCGACGCGCGCAAACATCCGCTTCACCCTCGAGCCAAACAATGTCATGGTCTGGGTCGATCCTGACCGCATTCTCCAAACGCTGAGCAATCTCATCTCGAACGCGATCAAGTTCTCTCCCCAGGCGACCACGATTCCCAGCGAGATTCGGCTCACGGCCAGCTACGTCACATCCGATGAGGCGCTGATCGAGGTGCAGGACCAGGGCCGCGGCATCCCCACAGACAAACTGCAGCAGATCTTCGACCGCTTCAAGCAGGTGGACGCCTCGGACTCCCGCGCCATGGGAGGCACCGGCCTCGGCCTGGCCATCTGCCGCAGCATCGTGCAGCAGCACGGTGGCCACATCTGGGCTTCCAGTACCCTCGGCGAAGGCTCTACCTTTCATTTCACCTTGCCAACGCGACCGAGCATCCATCTCGGCTAAGCGGGCACACTCACAAATCTCACGGACAAGAAAAGGCCCGAGCCTGAGCTCGAGCCTAAAAGTACGAGAATGCTCACGCATCTCGGACCGCCAAAGAGCGGCTGTTTAGCCCAGCAGCTTGCGCCGCAGTCCGGCCATTATGCCGAACAGCCCCGTCCCCAGCAGCGCGAGCGAACCCGGCTCGGGTGTCGTGGCTACGTTCGTCACAACGATCGCTTCATCGTTGTAATCGAGATCGCTGCCCGAAATGGGAAGGTCCTCAAAGCCCACATACAGGCCCGCAGGAATTCCGCTGCCGCCTCCAAAGCTCGTGACATAGCCATGATTGACTCCGTCTGAGCTGTAAGCGGCATCCGTCGCGAAGCCCTCATTGAGAGTGCTGTTCCAGAGCTCAAAGACCAGCGTGTCACCGGCCGTGACCGCCACCGGAGAAAACTCCGTAGAGGTACCCTGCGAAGTCGTCTGGTTGGGCAGCTCCCAGACAGACATCGTGTTCGTCGTCACATCGAACAGCGCGACCTGATCGTAATCCGCGGCGCTCGCGCTATAAAAATACCCGGTCACCACACCGGTGGACGCGGCCACCATCGAGATTTGCGATGGAACAGTGCCTGAACTCGGATAAGGAATAGGATCGGCCAGCGCCGTCCCCACAGCGAAAAGAGAAATAGAAAGTACAGTTAGCCCGAGATACTTCATTTTGCACACCTCCTGAATGGGTTGCGAGTTGGAGGCTAACAAGGTCTACAACGTTCATGGGACATCTTTGGTTCGGAGTGTTATTACATTTGTACTGTTACCGCGCAGCTTGCGATGATATCGCCTCACGACAACATATCTCCGCGCAGTTCGGCGGCCTTCGCTCGAACATCTCACAGCCAAAATCGAGTGGATGAACGCCTATCGTTCGGCAGCCGTTTTCAGGTTGCTTAAGCCATGCTCAAAGTCCTTGCCGACCATGCTGTCCATCGAAACAAAGACGCTCATCAGCTTGCTCGCATAGGTATTGGAGCCGTCCATCGTCCAGGTAACGCGCGTCCCCGTTCCCTGCGGCTGCAAGATGAAATTGCTTGTGCTCTGGCTCGACATCGGACTAAAAAAGTTCAGCTTGATCGAGGTCTCGGTTGGCTCCGCAGCCAGAATCTCCATCCGCCCCTTGCCGACCTTCCGGTTGCCCTCCCACTCGTACACGGCGCCACGACCCTCCACTGCTCCCGAGTAGCTCTGCCGCATCGTCGGGTCCAGGTTTGCCCACGGCGACCACTTCTGCCAGTTATGAAGGTCATCCAGCAACGGATTGATCTTCGCCGGCGTGGCCGCGATCGTCGTCGAGCGTTCAACATGAAAGGTCGCCGGCTCAGTTGCAGCAATCACCAGCAGAACAATCACCGCCAGAACGAGGATGACGCCGATAGCCTTGAGCACCCCTGCCTCCTCAAAAGTCTGAGCTAGTGTAATGAACTGTCCTCTGAAAAGGGTGAGCTTCGTAGAGCGACGGTTTGCTCCGCCTCAGCGTCCGATCGCCACAGCCTCAAGGGCCGCCGCCCGCCGTATCCAGGCCGTGCGCCGATTTGCTGCTACCCTTAATGCAGCTCGCTTAGCCCGCGTGCCTCCGCGGAGGGATGTGTGAGTGGTTGAAACAGGCGGTCTTGAAAACCGCTTTGCCTTAACGGGCAACGGGGGTTCGAATCCCTCTCCCTCCGCCATTTCATCGCCCGGCAGCCCGGCAAGAATCTGCCGGAGTCCGGAAATCAGGAATCCGCTTACGGGGCGACATCGGCCGCCCCTTCGAGCATTCTCCTCAAGAGACGACTGCCAGGCCGTTCCGTGAGCCCCTCCCCGCAACAAAAGCCCCACTCCTGGACGGCCACCGTCCGCCGTCGCCAAGCCTCCCAAACCGCCCCTCCGGGTGTAGATTTGGGAGCACGATGAGGCTGAAACCCCGTCGACAATTCCTCGTTCTTCGGCGCCCGCCAAGCCCAAAGAAACCGAAGGCAGCACGGTTCGTCGCATTGCGTTCTAAAATGTCAGCCTCAAGAAACGGGCGCGTACTGCCCCAATGAACACTCCGGCTTGCCGAGACAACGGCAGCACGCAACGCCATCACGACGCGAAGGAGATCCGGATGAAGGTCTACGCTGGAAGTGAGCTTCGGAACATTGCGCTGGTCGGGCACGCGCAGAGTGGAAAGACAGCCTTGATCTCCGCCATCCTGAAGACAGCCAGAATGGCGGACGACGCAGCGGCCTATGACGAGGAAGAACTCGCGCGCCGTATGACGATGGCGAACTCGACCGCCTTTGCCGAATGGAGTGGCATTAAGATCAACCTTATCGACACGCCGGGCTTTCACATGTTCCTTCACGAGGCCCGTTCTGCGATGCTTCCTGCCGAGACCGCGGCCGTCGTCATCAACTCCCAGACCGGCATCGAATCCGGCACCGACAAAGTGTGGAACTTCGCCACCGAAGTCGGCCTTCCCCGCATCATCGTCATCAATCAGCTCGATCATCCCAAGGCCCACTCCGCGGACCGCGCAACAGAGCTGGTCGAGGCTCTGCGCGCACGCTGGGGCAGGCAAGTCGTGCCGATCCAGCTTCCAATCATCGATGAGCAGGGATTCCACGGCGTCATCGACCTCGTCACCATGGAGGCGTTCTCCTATTCTGCAAGCGGCGACGGGCGCGGCACCGCCGGTCCCATTCCGCAGCCCTTCGAAAGCGATGCAAAAGCAGCTCACGAAGCATTGATCGAGCTCGTCGCCGAAGGCAAGGACGAGCTGATGGAGGAGTTCTTCGCCGTGGGCACCATTCCGCAGGAGCATCTCGTGAGTGCTCTGCATGAAGCCATCCGCGAAGACAGGATCTTCCCCGTCGTGTACGCCAGCGGTCTCCGCAACATCGGAACGGACCATCTGCTCGACTTCGTCAAGACCTATGCTCCCTCGTCGGCGGAGCGTCCCGCCATCGCGACGCGTGGGCTCACCCGCCGCTCCGGAAATGGCTCCGGCGCGGATTCCCAGGAGATGGTAATGCGCAGCGCGCGCGACACAGAGCCAACAACGCTCTACGTCTACAAGACCCTCGTCGATCCCTTTGCCGGTCGAATCTCTTTTTTTAAAATCATCAGCGGCTCTCTCAAAAACGACGCAGCATTAGAGAACTACTCGCGCGGCGAAAGTGAGAGGCTATCTCATCTCGCCATCGCACAGGGACGAAAGCTGATCGAGGTCGGGGAGCTTCACGCCGGCGATCTCGGCGCCGTCGCGAAGCTTCGCGTCACGCAGTCGGGCGACACCCTCGGAGTGAAAGGCCAAGAGGTGCTCATCGAACCTGTGCCTGTTGCCGAACCCGCGATGACCTACGCAATCGAGCCCAAGTCTCGCGCCGACGAGGACAAGCTCGCACCCGCGCTGCACAAGCTCATGGAAGAAGATCTCCTGCTCCGCTTCTATCGAGATCCGCAAACCAGCGAGTTCCTGCTCGCCGGCGCCGGACAGCTTCACATCGAAACCGTCGTTTCGAAGCTCCGACGCAGATTCCACACTGAGGTCACCCTCAAATCGCCAAAGGTCCCCTATCGCGAAACCATTCGCGCCCACGCCACCGGTCACGGCAGACACAAGAAGCAGACCGGAGGACACGGCCAGTTCGCCGATTGCAAGATTCGCGTCGAGCCGCTTCCGCGCGGCAGCGGTTTCGAGTTCCTCAACGACATCTTCGGTGGTGCCATTCCCCGTCAGTACGTCCCCGCCGTCGAGAAAGGCATTCAAGAGTGTGCCGTTCGCGGTTATCTCGCCGGATATCCCGTCGTCGACTTCCGCGCCACCGTCTTCGATGGCAGCTATCACGATGTCGACTCCAGCGAGCTCGCATTCAAGCTCGCCGGCAGGCTCGCCTTCCGCGCCTGCATGGAACAGGCAAAGCCCGCGCTTCTTGAGCCCGTCATGCGCGTCGAGATCGAAGCGCCCGACGAGTTCGCCGGCGCCATCATGGGTGATCTCAACAGCCGCCGCGGCCGCGTGCAGGGCATGGAAAGCGCCGGTTCTGGAACCGTCGTTCACGCCGAAGTCCCTTTGTCGGAGATGCTCACCTACGGCACAACGCTCACGTCGATGACGCAGGGTCGCGCCAGCTTCCGCATGGAGATGGACCACTATGATTTCGTTCCCACCGCCATCGCGGAGAAGATCGCTGCAGGAGCAAAGCGCCCTGCTGGCGAGGACCTCGAAGAGTAAGTTCTCTTGAATCAATTCGCGGCCACGCGCGTGCCCCGAACGTGGTAGATGCCCTACAAGACACGTTTGCCAAACATCGCAGCTCCGGGACTATAATCCCAGCCAACAGGAGTACCGCGTATGTCGATGGCTCATCTTCCGACAATCTCTCTCCTGAGGAACGGGAGCAATCCCCGGGCGCCACGCTCCGTGCGCGCGTGCGCTGTCCCCAGCAGCATCCGGCCTAATCTTTTCTCCGGCGACTAACCTCCGTCAAAGCCTCAGCCGCCTCCTTCAAGGAGGAATCGCAGCGCCTCCGCACATCGCGGAGCCTCTCTGCTGCCCATTGCATCGCACTCTCTTCTGTGAGAACGCGACCGCACATCTACCGCTGACTTCAAAGGAGAGTTCCTCATGAGTGTCCTTACACAGGAGTCCATGCGTGTTGCCAGCGCCGAGACGCACGCTCGTCTCGGCCCGAAACTTACTGGTTCCATCCCTGGCCCGCGCGCAAAGATCATTGTCGATGCAGATGAAAAGCTGATGTCCCCCAGCTACACACGAAGCTATCCACTCGTCGTCGAGCGAGGCTACGGTTGTCGCATCGAGGATGTCGACGGCAATGAGTTTCTCGACTTTACCGCCGGCATCGCCGTCAACTCCACCGGCCACTCTCACCCGGAGGTCGTGAAGGCGATTCAGGATCAGGCTGCAAAACTGATTCACCTGTCCGGAACAGATTTCTACTATGACCTGATGCCGCGACTCGCCTCGCGTCTCTCTGCGGTCGCACCCATGCCGGGCCCGCACCGCTTCTACTTCGGCAACTCCGGCGCCGAGGCCATCGAATGCGCGCTGAAGCTCGCGCGCTACCACACTGGCCGTCAAAACATTATTAGTTTCTTCGGCAGCTTTCACGGCCGCACCATGGGCGCGCTCTCTCTCACCGGATCCAAAACGCAGCAGAAGCGCCGCTTCGCTCCCTTCGTTCCCGGCGTCACCCACGTTCCCTATCCGTATGCCTTCCGCGAAAACATCCGCGGCCAACAAGCCGAAGACGCCCTCGGCATCGCCTGCGCGCGCTTCATTGAAGAAAAGCTCTTCAAGACAACGCTTCCGCCCGAAGAGGTCGCCGCAATCTTCGTCGAACCCATCCAGGGCGAAGGCGGATACATCGTTCCGCCGGATAGCTTTCTCCGCGAGCTCCGCCGCATCTGCGATCGCCACGGCATTCTCCTGGTCGCCGATGAGATCCAGTCCGGCGCTGGTCGAACCGGCAAGTGGTGGGCCATCGAACACACCGGCGTTCAGCCCGACATCGTCTGCATCGCGAAAGGCATTGCCTCCGGCATGCCGATCGGCATCTGCATGACCAGGGCCGAGATCATGGACTGGGTGCCGGGCTCGCATGGCAGCACCTTCAGTGGCAATCCGCTCTGCCTCGCCGCCGCGCTTGCCACGATGGACATCATCGAGCGCGAAGCCATGCCCAATGCCGCCCGCGTCGGATCTGCGGCCCTCGAGCGTCTCACCTCGTGGGTTGCAAAATATCCCATCGTCGGCGATGTGCGCGGGCGCGGTCTCATGATCGGCGTAGAGATCGTCGAGCCCCACGAGGACGGGCAATATCCCCGGCCTGCCGGCGCCCTGCGCGACCGCATCGTCAACATGGCCTTCGAGCGCGGCCTCCTGCTGTTGGGCTGCGGCGAAAACACCATTCGACTTTGCCCTCCCTTGATCGTCAAACCACAGGAGGCCGATATAGCGCTCGACCTCCTCGAAGAGTGCATTGAACTGGCAGCCCGCTAACGGAAGGACTCACCGATATTCATTAGCCGACTTTCATTAGAAGGAGAAGAACGATGCCCGGCAAAGATTCCGTCCTCCAGAAAACTCTCGAACAGGTCATCGGCGCGAAGCGCGCAGAGCGTCTCTTCCAGGTGCTTGTGATGCCGCTGGCCCTCCTCGACGAGACCGGCGACCACATTTCCCGCGCCGGTATCGCGCAGGCGCTGAACATGATGCTCTTCGAAGACCTGCTCAACCGCGTTCCGGACGCAAAGGCCTACGCAGAAGACTGTCTTCGCGAAGGCCGCAAAGTGATGCACGATCACGGCGCCGTCCGCACCGTCGCGCTCAGCGGCATGGGAGAGCTTCCCGCCGGCGAAGAAGCGATCACGCGCATTCTTCGCCCGCTCGGCTACACGCTCAACGGCACCTACCCGCTCGAGCGCCTGAAGATGACCGGCCGCTCCCACGCGCAGGCTGAACACCCCGAAGAGCTCGCGCAGTTCTTCATCAGCGAGCTGCACCCGGAGCGGTTCTCCGAAGAGTTTCAGGCAGCCGTCTCTCGCGTCACCTCCACCTCGCGCGATCCGCTCACGCCTGAAGCAAAGGCCCTGCTTTTCCAGCTCGATCACCAGCGCTCTCTTCCCATCGAAAAGGCCCTCAAACTCCTTCCCGTGCTCGTCCAGGTCTTTAGTCGTCAGCATGACGAGGAGGCGCTCGCAGACTACGACGCCCTGCTCTGCGAATCGCCAGAGATGGCGTGGATCTCCACCGAAGGCAACGCATTCAATCACGCAACCGACCGCGTCCCCGACGTCGACGCTCTGGCCGCTCGCCAAAAATCGCTCGGCAGGCCAATGAAAGAGACAGTCGAGAAGTCGCAGTCCGGCCGCGTCCGTCAAACAGCTTTCCTCGCCGCGCGCGTCCAGCGCCGCTTCCGCGACAAGGATGGCAAATGGATCGAACGCGAAGTCCCCGGCTCGTTCTACGAGTTCATCACGCGGCTTCCCATGCTCGCCGACGACGGCAAAACGAAACTCGATCTCAGCTTCGACAGCTCCAACGCGCAGGCCATCTTCAAGATGACTGCAAGCCAGGGAAAGGCGGCCTCCACCAGTGGCTCCTAGCGCTACAGAGAAACAGCGCAGCACATCCATCGCCAGCCTCGAACCTGAGGTGCGCGATCTTCTGTCCCGCTTGGGCGTGCCCTCTTCCGCATACACCGGCGGAGCTCTCGCGGTTTATTCACCCATCAGCGGCGAGGTCATCGCACACGTCGCAGAGACCACCCCCGCCGCCGCCGAGAGCTCGCTCCACACTGCCGAAGCTGCCTTCCGGCAGTGGCGTAGTGTACCCGCGCCTCGCCGCGGTGAGCTCATTCGCTTGCTCGGCGAAGAGCTGCGCGCACATCTGCAACCCCTCGGCCGCCTCGTCACTCTCGAAACCGGAAAGATCCTCTCCGAAGGCTGCGGCGAAGTGCAAGAGATGATCGACATCTGCACCTTCGCCGCCGGTCTCTCACGCCAGCTCGCCGGCCTCACCATCGCCTCGGAGCGGCCCAACCACCGCATGATGGAGACGTGGCACCCGCTCGGCGTCGTCGGCATCATCTCCGCGTTCAACTTTCCGGTCGCCGTATGGTCGTGGAACGCCGCTCTGGCCCTGGTCTGCGGCAACACCGTCGTTTGGAAGCCGTCTGAGAAGACGCCACTCACCGCACTCGCCACTCAGGCACTCTTCGAGAAGGCGACAGCCAGATTCGGCGATGCGCCTCACGGTCTCTCCTCGCTCCTCCTCGGCGACGCCCACCTCGGTCAGTTGCTCGTCGACAGCCCGCACGTTCCGCTCGTCTCTGCCACAGGATCCACCGCCATGGGACGCGCCGTTGCCCCGCGACTCGCCGTCCGCTTCGCTCGCGCGATCCTCGAGCTTGGCGGCAACAACGGGGCCATCGTCTGCCCCAGCGCCGACCTCGACATCACCCTGCGCGCCGTCGCCTTCGCCGCTATGGGAACCGCCGGCCAGCGCTGCACAACATTGCGCCGCCTCATCGTGCACGAAGACATCTACGACAGCCTCGTCACACGCCTCAAGCGAGTCTATGCGTCCGTCGCCATCGGCGATCCGCGCGATTCCGGTACGCTTGTCGGCCCGCTTATCGATCAACCCGCCTTCGATGCCATGCAGCGCGCACTCGATGAGGCCCGCCACGCAGGCGCAACCATTACCGGAGGCGAGCGCGTCCGGATCGCCGGAGCCTCCGACAATGCCTTCTACGTTCGTCCCGCGCTGGTCGAGATCGCCGAGCAGACAGACATCGTCCAGCGCGAGACCTTCGCTCCCATCCTCTATGTGCTTAAGTATCGCGATCTTGATGAGGCGATCAGCCTCCACAACGCGGTCTCACAGGGCCTCTCCTCGTCCATCTTCACGCTTAACGTTCGCGAAACCGAACGCTTCCTCTCCGCCACCGGATCCGACTGCGGCATCGTCAACGTAAACATCGGAACCTCCGGCGCCGAGATCGGCGGCGCCTTCGGCGGTGAGAAAGAGACCGGCGGAGGACGCGAATCCGGCTCCGACGCCTGGAAGCAGTACATGCGCCGCGCCACCAATACCATCAACTACGGAACCGATCTCCCGCTCGCTCAGGGAGTGAGCTTCGACATCGACTAAGCTCCACAAACCCCGCCGACCCGCCCCCCTGTTACCTCTCTGTCCGCAACGGCATCCAAACAGAGACAGGAGGGTCTTATGCCTGAAAAAGTCACCATGGATGCAGCAAAACGCGACTTGCGCGAAGGCAAGTCGCCTTCAACCGCCGCCGGCGAGTTCGTGCGCGAAGAGATGGATCACATTCGCGAGGGCAAACACGGCGCCAGCTCCAGCAAGCAAGCCATCGCCATCGGTCTGAGCAAGGCCCGCCGCGCAGGCGTCCCCCTCAAGCAGCCCTCGGCGGAGACCACCAGCGCCGAGACTCGGCACAAGGCCGCGCAGGACACCGCTCGTGGCGAGACAAATCCGGTCACCGGTGAAGAAGGCCACAGCAAACGCGGCCGCGCTCGTGAGAAGGCGATGAAGCGCGAGCCCCGCTCCGCTGCCTCCCACCGCGCGCTCTCACGTCAGGCAAAAGGCGCCGCAAGGAAGCGGACCAGCGCGGAGCGCAGCGCCTCAGCTCGCAAGGCCGCCGCTACGCGCAAACGCGAAGGCAAAGCGCGGCGCTCGCGGTAGGCAGCGATCCACATAAATCACAGGTTTTGCACTTGCGTGCACAGGGGTGGCACCCCTAATGTCTCTTCAGCTGATGAACGAGCAGTAAGTCGGAAGCGAATCGCCGGTACCGCCAAGGACACGATAGCCGACGCAAGTCGGAGGTTCGGCCGCTGGCATCACTGGAGTTTCATGGAAGACGAAGGCCGGAAGTCGGTCGAAGGCAAAACGCCTTAGGACGCAACGCCCGATGAGAGTCGGGAAAGTTGGCCAAAGGAAGCCGGAACCCAGAAGACCCAACGCAAGTTGGGAGGCATGGAGACCGGACGGGCCGGAGGACGCAGCACCTGGCGCAAGTCAGGAAGGCTGGCCACCGGAAGAGCCTGAGGATATAGCGCTTGGCGCAAGCCGGGACTCAACCGCAGGCAGCGACGGAGGACGCAATGCCCGATGCAAGTCGGGAGAGTTGGCCACCGGAAAGCCGGAGACGCAAGATCCGCCTACACTGCGAGATTGTCAATGATGAAAGCGCCAGAGACTTCGGTCTCTGGCGCTTTCGTTTTTGGCGTGCGGTGGGCGCGTGCGACTACCCCCTCCCCTCCCCCTGTTCTTGCGCAAAAACTTCAAAACATTGTACTTAGGGGTGGTTCTCAGGGGCTTACTTATGCAAAGTCTTCACAATAAAGGAGTAGAGCTCACAGGGGCCTGCGCTCGGTTTTGGCTGGCTCGGCTGTCTGCAGAATGATATGGCTGCCAACCTGGTTCACTTTGGTGTAGCCCCAGGGCGGATCAGATGGTCGGCGAGGCGATTGCCACTAAGGTCGCGAGGAAGCTTCATGCAATCGCGGGCACTTCATCGCGCACAAGATGAAGGCGGATATGGTCAGGCCTGGGCTGGTCGAAGAAGGCTTCGACGGCCTCCTGCGCATTGGTGCGCAACTCTTCCCACGTGTCCGCCTGGGTGAAGATGCTCTCGCCGACGGCCTCTCTGTGTAGCCGCCGTCCTGCTCCTGCGTCACGTCGAAGGTGATCTCGCGCATAGAGGTACTTTACATCCGCTGTCATTGGTTCCATATTCCGACCATGCACCCTGAGACCTCGAAGTGAGGCGTATCCCCTGCGCACAGACGCGGCATGTTTCCAAAACCGTCGCTCCATCCTGGATTATAAAATAAATGCTCCAGGAGTGTTTACTTTTCTCTCCTGGATGATAAGCTACATCAACAGTTGGCCGTGAAAACGAGACGGCTATGCAGTTAGCGCTGCATAGCCGTTACGGTCAGCCAATCCAACCAGCGAAAGGCATGCTCGATATGAATATTATAGCTGAATCAACTACCGCAATACCCCAGAGTCTCGGGGATCTCATGGTCGCAGGCGATTCGTCGGCAAAACCAGTGATCGTCTTAAACGGATACAACCTCGGAAACCATAGCCTCATTGTCAATATGCCGTTCTTAGACTTTCTTCAGAAATCTGAGGTCGCGAATGAGCGCGGCCTTGCCGAGAATAAGGATTACGAGGGAATGGAAATTGCACAGCGAAAGCTCGACCCGGTACACGCTACAAAGCTAGCGACCTACATCCTTAAGGGCCTAGTGAAGACTACGGTTTCAAGTTATGGGCAAAACGCACCTTCGGAATTGGCGAATATCCAAAAGAACCTCGGGTCACAACCATATTTGTCGTTGCAGCCGATCGTGGCCAATATTCGCACGTGCGAAAAGGGAGGAACTAATCTACGTGCCGAACGGCCCCAAGATGCCGTGCGTGTTTATTTGTCTGACCGTGACGTTCTTTGGGTAGTAGATGGTCAACACCGCCGATATGCGATGGGCATGTTGCTCGAATTCTTCCAGCATATTCAAGCCAAGCACCGATTTCCCAAACGCCCGAAGGTCTATCCGGCGGCACACAATGAGGAGATGGGCCGCGCAGAACTCCAGGTTTGGCTTGAAATTTTCGGCGCTGTTCGCACTTCGGCTTCAATTGCGGTCGAAATTCACCTTGGTCTCGATGCGGATGAAGAGCGTCAACTTTTTCATGATCTAAACAACCTCGGGAAGAAAGTCGACGCGAGTCTCGCTTTCGACTTTGACATGTCCAATCCGGTCAACCTTTTCATAAAGCGAGAACTTGTGGATTCAGACTTCTTCAAGCCGAACGTAACGGATACGGACAAAGTCGACTGGAAGGACGACGAGGGAAAAGTCAGCCGTAAGGATCTGATCGCAGTCAACGCAATCTTGTTCCTAAACAAGACGAATGTTAAAGGAGCGCAGCCCGCAGAGGTCTCCAACAGGCAAGATGTCGCGATCGAATTCTGGCGCCAGATAAATACGATTGAGTCGTTTGGAGAAGTCGGCGCAAAAGTAAAAACCGTAGCGGCACAGCCCGTCGTATTGAAGGCGCTCGCGAAACTCGCATTTGATTTTGCCTTCGGCAGACAGCAAAATCCGGATCATCTTGAAAGGCTTCTGGCGGGCATATCAAAAATTGACTTTAAACATACGAATCCAATGTGGCGATACTATGAGTTCTCGGAACCGGAGCGTGTACGTGTACGTATCGAGGGGCTAGCAGCATATCTACCTTCAAGTGAAGATGGCGCGAACCGTGACACTGGTAAATATGACGAAGTCGCTGGTGTAATGCGGTTTGGCTCAAAGCACAACGACATTATTCCCATACTTGGGGATATGGTTCGCTGGCAACTTGAACTACCCCGTCGGCCGATGAAGTCTGGACAACAGGACGACTTGGTCGATGACTCAATTTCGGAGGGTCAGGTCGGGATCATTGACAGCATCGTGAAAGTACTTGAGCAAGCGAAGGCAGAGAATTCTCCGAAAACTGTCGATGAGATCTTAACCTTCCTAAAGAAGTCTTTCCCCGCTCGTGACCCGAACGGTATGCTTCTAACCATAAGGGCACAACTATCGCGTCTCCCGACCGAGAAGGGATTTCAAATCCTGAGTTCACAGGAGGGTCGCTACAAACGCTACTGGGCAGCATAATCTTGGAGAGACAAGCCAAAGGGCGGACTCTTTCGAGTCCGCCCTTTGTTGTCTTTTGCGCGAAGCGCGGCCCGCCGACCGCGAAGGTCAGACGGTCTCTGCGCCGAGCTCTTCCTGTTCGCCTTCCATGCGCATGGCTTCGAGCTCGCGCTCTTCGGCCTCGTGCGCTTCCATGACCTCGGCCTGGATCTGCGCCGCCGCCTCTTCGAGCTCCGGAGAGAGCTGGACGTTGCGGTAGTAGTCCATGCCGGTGCCGGCGGGGATGAGGCGGCCGACGATGACGTTCTCCTTGAGGCCGCGCAGCGCGTCGATCGAGCCGTTGATCGAGGCCTCGGTAAGCACGCGGGTGGTCTCCTGGAAGCTCGCCGCCGAGATGAAGCTGTCGGTGGAAAGCGACGCTTTGGTGATGCCCAGCAGCAGCGGACGGCCGATGGCCGGACGGCCACCCTCCATCAGTACGCGCTGGTTCTCGGCGTTGAAGCGGAAGCGATCGATCTGCTGCTCGAGCAGGAAGTTGGTGTCGCCAACCTCCTCGACCTTCACCCAGCGCAGCATCTGGCGGACGATCGTCTCGATGTGCTTGTCCGAGATGGACACGCCCTGCAGACGGTAGACCTCCTGGATCTCATTGACGAGATACATCTGCAGCTCGCGCTCGCCGAGCACCTCAAGGATGTCGTGCGGGTTGCGCGGGCCATCGATGAGCGCGTCGCCGGCGCGGAGGCGCTCGCCTTCCTGCACGTTGACGTAGACGCCGCGCGGAACGCTGTACTCCTCCTCCTGCCCGTTGTCGGCGGTGACGTAGACCTTGCGCTGGCCTTTGGTCACGTCGCCGAAGCGGACCGTGCCGTCGATCTTGGAGATGATCGCCGGATCGCGGGGCTTGCGCGCCTCGAAGAGCTCGACCACGCGCGGCAGGCCGCCGGTGATGTCCTTGGTGCGGGTGGTCTCGCGCGGGATCTTCGCGAGGATGTCGCCCGGGTGCACCTCATCGCCATCCTGCACCATCAGGTAGGCGCGCGACGGCATGAGGTAGCGCTTGGTCGGTTGCGCCTGCGCCTTGTTCGACTTGATGAGGATCGCCGGCTGGCGCTTCTCATCGGAGGACTCGGAGACGACCAGACGCGAGAGGCCGGTGACCTCGTCGATCTCTTCGTTGACCGTGAGGCCCTCCTGCAGGTCCTTGAACTGCACGGTGCCCGCGATCTCGGTGAGGATGGAGAAGGTGTAGGGGTCCCACTCGCCGAGCGTGTCGCCGAGCTTGACCGCCTGTCCGTCCTCCACCTTCAGCTTCGCGCCGTAGACGATCGCGTAGCGCTCCTTCTCGCGGCCCTTTTCGTCGATGATGGCGAGCGAGCCGGAGCGGTTCATCACCACCAGGCCGCCTTCCTTCGAACGCACGGTGACCAGGTTGATGAAGTGCGCCTTGCCGGGGTTCTTCGCCTCGAGGTGCGAGGCGTCGGCCACGCGCGAGGCAGTGCCGCCGACGTGGAAGGTGCGCATGGTGAGCTGCGTTCCGGGCTCGCCGATGGACTGCGCCGCGATGACGCCGACGGCCTCGCCCATCTCGACCATTTTTCCAGACCCGAGGTTGCGGCCGTAGCAGAGGATGCAGCAACCGCGCTTGGACTCGCAGGTGAGGACCGAGCGAATCTTGACGCGCTCGATGCCCGCAGCCTGAACCGCGGAGGCCTTGTCTTCGTCGATCTCTTCATTGATGTCGACGATGACCTTGCCTTCGAAGTCCTTTAATTTTTCCAAAGACACGCGGCCGATGATGCGGTCCCTCAGCGGCTCAATGATGTCGCCGGCCTCGATGATCGGCGTCACGTAGATGCCCTCAACCGTGCCGCAGTCGTGCTCGGAGATGATCACGTCCTGCGCGACGTCGACGAGACGGCGGGTGAGGTAGCCCGAGTCAGCGGTCTTGAGCGCCGTATCGGCCAGTCCCTTGCGGGCGCCGTGGGTCGAGATGAAGTACTCGAGCACGGTGAGGCCCTCGCGGAAGTTGGCCTTGATGGGCGACTCGATGATCTCGCCCGACGGCTTGGCCATCAGACCGCGCATTCCGGAGAGTTGGCGAATCTGCTGCTTCGATCCGCGGGCGCCGGAGTCGGCCATGATGTAGATCGGATTCATGGCTCCTTCCTTGTCCGCCTTCTTCATGTTGTTGAACATCTCGTCGGCGACGCGGTCGGTGACGGCGGACCACAGCTGCGTGACCTTGTTCTGGCGCTCCTGGTTGGTGATGGAGCCTTCCAGGTACTGCTGCTGCATGGTGATGACCTGCCGTTCGGCGTCGGCCACGACCGTGTACTTCGACTCCGGGATGACCATGTCGTCGAAGCCGACCGAGAGGCCCGAGCGCGTGGCGTACTGGAAGCCGAGCTCCTTGATGCGGTCGAGCGCCTTCACCGTCACCTCGAGACCGAGGTTCAGGTAGCAGTAGTTCACCAGCTGCCCGATGCCCTTCTTCTTCAGCAGGCCGTTGATGAACGGAATGCCCTCGGGCAGCGCGTCGTTCAGGATCGCGCGGCCGACGGTCGTGTTGATGTACTGCTTGTTGAACTCGACCGGCTCGGTGTGCGTGATGTCCTGATCGTCGTAGGCGGTGGTCATGTCAAGCACCTGGCCGGTGTAGCGCAGGCGGATCGGCGTCAGCGTCTCCACCTGCTTGGCCTCCAGCGCCATCAGCACCTCTTCGATGTTCGCGAAGGCACGGCCCTCACCGCGCGCCCCCACCTTCGCCTTGGTCAGGTAGTAGAGACCGAGCACCATGTCCTGCGTGGGAACGGTGATCGGCTGGCCTGACGCCGGCGAGAGGATGTTGTGCGAGGCGAGCATGAGGACTGAGGCCTCGATCTGCGCCTCAGGCGAGAGCGGAATGTGCACCGCCATCTGGTCACCGTCGAAGTCCGCGTTGAAGGCGGTGCAGACCAGCGGATGAATCTTGATGGCCTTGCCTTCGACGAGCACCGGCTCAAACGCCTGAATGCCCAGGCGATGCAGCGTCGGCGCGCGGTTCAGCAGCACGGGGTGGTCCTTGATGACCTCCTCGAGGATGTCCCACACGATCGGCTCCTGCAGCTCCACCATCTCTTTTGCTTGCTTGATGGTGGTGCAGTGGCCGGTCTGCTCCAGACGGTGATAGATGAAGGGCTTGAACAGCTCCAGCGCCATCTTCTTGGGCAGGCCGCACTGATGCAGCTTCAGCTCCGGCCCAACGACGATGACCGAACGCCCGGAGTAGTCCACGCGCTTGCCGAGCAGGTTCTGGCGGAAGCGGCCCTGCTTGCCCTTCAGCGTGTCGGAGAGCGACTTCAGCGGACGGTTGTTGGCTCCGCGCAGGACGCGGCCGCGGCGGCCGTTGTCGAACAGCGCGTCGACGGCCTCCTGCAGCATGCGCTTTTCATTGCGCACGATGACCTCAGGCGCATGCAGGTCCATGAGCTTCTTGAGGCGGTTGTTGCGGTTGATCACGCGGCGATAGAGATCGTTCAGGTCCGAGGTCGCGAAGCGGCCGCCGTCCAGCGGCACCAGCGGACGAAGCTCTGGCGGAATAACCGGAAGCACGTCGAGAATCATCCACTGCGGCTTGTTGTCCGACTTGCGAAAGGCCTCGACGACCTTCAGGCGCTTCGAATACTTGAGCTTCTTCTGCAGCGACGTCTCGGTCTTCATGCGCTCGCGCAGTTCGATCGCGAGCTCATTGATCTCGACGCGCTTCAGCAGCTCCTTGATCGCCTCCGCGCCCATCATGGCCTTGAAGCCTGTGGGGCGGTACTGCTGGTCAAGCTCGCGGAAGCGGTTCTCGTCCTTGATGACCTCGCGCTCCTTCACCGGAGCGTCGCCCGGATCGACGACGACGTACGACTCGAAGTACAGCACAGCCTCGAGCTCGCGCAGCGAGATGTCGAGCAGGTGGCCGATGCGCGACGGCAGGCCCTTGAAGAACCACACATGCGAGCACGGCGACGCGAGCTCGATGTGGCCGAGCCGCTCGCGGCGCACCTTGGAGAGCGTCACTTCGACGCCGCACTTGTCGCAGATCACGCCGCGGTGCTTCATGCGCTTGTACTTGCCGCACAGGCACTCCCAGTCGGTGATGGGGCCGAAGATGCGCGCGCAGAACAGCCCATCGCGCTCCGGCTTGAAGGTGCGGTAGTTGATGGTCTCGGGCTTGGTGACCTCGCCGTGCGACCACGAGCGGATCTTCTCGGGGCTGGCGAGCTGAATCTTGATGGAGTCGAAGTCGGTGATGGGACCGGCAAGTTCGAACGGGCTGGAGCGGAACATATTTTTCTCTCCGTTGCAGTGCTTAGCTCGATGCCAACTTTTTGTTTCGCTCTCTCTTGCTTGCCTGAGAGCCTGTTGCGAGCTTCGCTGCTGTACTGCTGCTTCTAACTTGTGGCTGCGATCGTCTGACAGCCACCAAATCTTTGGTCATCGCTCGCCGCCTGCCTCTCTCCTGCCGTTACACAAGCTCAGAGGAAGACAGGCTGCAAGCGGAGTAGCTAATCGGCGACGGCCAGCTCCGGAAGTGCAGGGATGCCTTCGTCGTGAGGAGCGGCCTTCACCAGCTCGACGTCGAGGCAGAGCGACTGCAGCTCGCGAATCAGCACGTTGAACGACTCAGGCACGCCCGGCTCGATGGCCGCCTCGCCCTTGACGATGGCCTCGTAGATCTTCGTGCGGCCATACACATCATCGGACTTGGCAGTGAGCAGCTCCTGCAGGATGTAGGCGGCGCCATACGCTTCGAGCGCCCAGACCTCCATCTCGCCGAAGCGCTGTCCGCCGAACTGCGCCTTTCCACCCAGCGGCTGCTGCGTGATCAGCGAGTACGGCCCGATCGACCGCGCGTGGATCTTGTCGTCGACCAGGTGCGACAGCTTGAGCATGTAGATGTAACCGACCGTCACCGGCTGCTCGAACTGCTCACCCGTCATGCCGTCGATCACCATGCTCTTGCCGGAGCTCGGCAGCCCGGCGGCCGCGAGCAGCGCCTTGATCTCGGTCTCGCGCGCGCCGTCAAAGACCGCCGTGCCGAACCAGATGCCGCGCTTCATGCCTTTGGCGACGCGCAGCGTCTGCTCGTCGTCCAGCGCCAGAAGCTGGTTGAGCGCCGCCGTGTTCTTGAACGTGTCCTTGAAGATCGCGCGGACCTCGTTCGCCTTCTGGTTGTTGGCAGCGAGCTCGGCAACCTTCTTGCCGAGGCTGTGCGCGGCCCAGCCCAGATGCGTCTCGAGAATCTGGCCGACGTTCATACGCGAAGGCACGCCCAGCGGATTCAGAACGATCTCCACCGGCGTTCCATCGGGAAGATACGGCATGTCCTCTTCCGGCAGAATGCGCGAGATGACGCCCTTGTTGCCGTGGCGTCCGGCCATCTTGTCGCCGACCGAAAGCTTGCGCTTCATCGCGATGTAGACCTTCACCATCTTGATGACGCCGGGCGAGAGCTCATCGCCCTTCGACATCTTGCTGATCTTCTCGTTGGTGATCTTGCGCAGCACGTCGATCTGCCGCGAGGTCATCTCCTCGATCTCGTCGATCTGCTCGTTCACCCGCGGGTCCTTGTCGGCGTAGCGGATACGCTTCAGATTCTTCGTCGAGATCAGCTCGATGATGTCGCGGGTAAGAACGTCGCCCTTGGAGAGCAGCTTCTTGTTGGTGCGCTCGTCGTGAAGGTCCGCGAGGACCTCCTTCGCGCCCAGGATGCCTTCGAGCCGCTTGAGCCGCTCGTCGGTGAGAATGCGAATCTCATCGGCGAGGTTGCGCTCCAGCTTCTCGATCATCTCCTGCTCAATTTGTAAAGCCCGCTGGTCCTTCTCCTGGCCCTTGCGGCTGAAGATGCGCACATCGACCACCGTGCCTTCGATACCCGGAGGGCACGTCAGCGAGGCGTCGCGCACGTCGCCGGCCTTCTCTCCGAAGATCGCGCGCAGCAGCTTCTCTTCCGGCGTCAGCTGGGTCTCGCCCTTCGGCGTCACCTTTCCGACGAGGATGTCGTTGTGCCCGATCTTCGCGCCGATGCGGATGATGCCGCTCTCGTCGAGGTCGCGCAGCGCATGCTCCGAGACGTTCGGAATATCACGCGTGATCTCCTCCGGTCCCAGCTTCGTGTCGCGCGCCTCAATCTCGAACTCCTCGATGTGGATCGACGTATAGTAGTCGTCCTTCACCAGCTTCTCGGAGATGAGGATCGCGTCCTCGAAGTTGTAGCCGCGCCACGGCGTGAACGCCACCAACACGTTGCGGCCGAGCCCAAGCTCGCCCTGCTCCGTGCACGGTCCGTCCGCGATCACCTGCCCCTTCAGCACGCGGTCGCCCTTGCGGACGATCGGCTTCTGGTTGATGCAGGTGTTCTGGTTGGAGCGCTTGAACTTCGTCAGCTGATAGATGTCCGAGCCGACCTCGCGCGAGAGCTGCGTGGGATGGTGCTCGCCTTCGACGCGCACGATGATGCGCTCGGAGTCGACCGAGTCCACGATACCGTTGCGCTTGGCGAGGATGACCGCACCGGAGTCGCGCGCGGTGACGCCCTCCATGCCGGTGCCGACGAACGGAGCCTCAGAGACCAGCAGAGGAACCGACTGCCGCTGCATGTTCGCGCCCATCAGCGCGCGGTTCGCGTCGTCGTGCTCCAGGAACGGAACCAGCGAGGCCGCAACCGACACAAGTTGCTTCGGCGAGACGTCGATGTAATCGACCTCACCCTTCGGCACCAGGACGAAGTTGCCCTGCTTCCGCGCATTGACCAGGTCTTCGACGATCGCGCCACTCTCGTTCAGGTCGATGTTCGCCTGCGCGATGGTGTGACGGTCCTCCTCCCACGCGGAGAGGTAGAAGCTGTACGGCTCAAAGTCGACCGTGCGCTTGCCGTCCTTCTTCAGCTGCCGGTTCAGCTTCTGCGCCTCGCTGATCTCCAGCGTATCGCCCTGGCGCATGCCGCTCTCGCCGGCATTGGAGACGGCCACGTAGTCCAGCACACGCCCATCCTTCACGCGGCGGTACGGGCTCTCGATGAAGCCGTACTCGTTGATGCGCGCGAAGCAGGAGAGCGACGAGATGAGACCGATGTTCGGTCCTTCCGGCGTCTCAATCGGGCAGATGCGGCCGTAGTGCGTCGGGTGCACGTCGCGCACCTCGAAGCCCGCGCGCTCACGCGACAAACCGCCCGGCCCAAGCGCGGAGAGACGCCGCTTGTGCGTGATCTCCGAGAGCGGATTCGTCTGGTCCATGAACTGCGAGAGCTGCGACGAGCCGAAGAACTCGCGGATCGCGGCCATCACCGGCTTGGCGTTGATCAGGTCGTGCGGCATCGCCGTCGACATCTCCTGATACACGCTCATCTTTTCTTTAATAGCCCGCTCCATGCGCACCAGGCCGATGCGGAACTGGTTCTCCATCAGCTCGCCCACCGCGCGCACGCGGCGGTTGCCAAGGTGGTCGATGTCGTCCACCAGCCCGATGTTCTTGCGCAGCTTCAGCAGGTAACGGATCGTCCCGTAGAAGTCCTCGGGCGTCAGCGTGCGCTTGTCAAGCCCGCTGGCGTCCTGGTTCTCATACAGCTTGATGTTGAACTTCAGCCGGCCCACGCGCGAGAAGTCGTACTTGCGCGGATCGAAGAACATGCCCTCGAAGAGCGCGGTCGCGGTGTCGAGCGTCGGCGGATCGCCCGGGCGCAGCTTGCGGTAGATCTCGATCAACGCCTCCTCGGGCTTGCGCACCGAGTCGCGCCGCAGCGTGTTGGAGATGATGTTGCCCACATCGTCGCGCTCCGGGAAGAACACCTCGATCGAGGTCACGCCTGACTGCAGAATCTTGTGCAGCTTGTCCGCGGAGAGCTCCTGGTTGGCCTCGTACAGCAGCTCGCCGGTGGTGAGATCGACGACCTCCGCGGCCGTCATCGCGCCCTCGAACTCCGAGGCCTCGACCTCGATGCTGGAAATGCCGGCAGCCCGAATGTGCTTGAGCGCCGACGCGCCGATCTTCTTGCCCGAGGCCACGATCTCCTCATGCGAGCCCTTGCCGCCGTGGATCGCCGCGGTCGAACGCGTGCCGACCAGATGCGTCGGTTTGTCCTCCGCCGAGACCACCCACTGCAGCTTGCCGTCCTTTACCTTGATCGTGTCGACCGTGTAAAAGGTCTTCAGGATCTCCTCGTCCGTGCGCAGGCCCAGCGCGCGAAGGAAGATGGTGCCGAGGAACTTCCGCTTGCGGTCGATGCGCACATACAGCGTGCTCTTCTGGTCGTACTCGAACTCCACCCACGAGCCGCGGTACGGAATGATCTTGCCCAGGAAGTACGTGCGGTTGTTCGCCGTCTCAAAGAAGACGCCGGGCGAGCGGTGCAGCTGCGAGACGATGACGCGCTCCGTCCCGTTCACGATGAAGGTGCCGTTGGCGCTCATCAGCGGAATGTCGCCGAAGAAGACCTCCTGCTCCTTCATGTCGCGCAGGCTCTTCACGCCCGTCTCCGGGTCCTTGTCGTAGATCTTCAGGCGGATCGTGACCTTCAGCGGCGCGGAGTACGTCATGCCGCGCTCTTCGCACTCGCCCTGGTCGTACTTCAGCTGCAGCCCCACGGGGTCGCCGCACTTGGTGCAGAAGTCCGGCATGTTCTTGTTATAGGTTCCGCAGAATTTGCAGAGCACATCGCCGGGATGGAACGGATCGGTGATGACCATGTGCCCGCAGTTCGAACACGCGGTGCGCAGGTGGTTCAGGCCCTTCAGGTAGCCGCACTTGCACTCCCAGTTGCCGATCGTGTAGTCCACGAACTCCAGCTCCGAGACGTTGCGGAAGTCGGTGATCGGAAACACCGAGGTAAACACGGACTGCAGCCCGTTGTCCTCGCGCTCCTGGGGCAGCTTGTCCATCTGGAGGAAGCGCTCATAGCTGCGGCGCTGCACCTCAATGAGGTTTGGAATCTGAATGCTGGTGGGAATCTTCGAAAAGTCGAGACGCGTACGAACCGCGCGCAGTTCGTTCTGGTTGGTCGAATCGGACATGAGCTCTCCTGTTACTGAACCCCGCTACGGGGCGTGCTGCTTGGCTCGAGGCCTCCCGAAAGCTCTCGACACGCATCGAATGCGGGTGTCAAGCAGCTTCCGAAAGGGAGAAGAATCGCTGCTGTGCGGTCCTTCTGCTTGGACTTCGTGTGCGCCCGTTCGGGTGCGGCCGTTCCTCGTTACGGCCACGCCCAAGGCGCGGTGTGCTGCTCCCCGCGAAGCACTCTGCGGGGTCCAAACTTGTTCTTCGCTTCCACAAGGGAAGCTGCTACAAAGGCGCAAGTGACGCGCCGATGGCCGGCGGCTAGGGTTTGCTGAAGACGCGCAAAGCGCCCTGCGGGCCTGTATGCCCGGAGAGCGCCAGAGAGATTCTGATTTCTGGTTGTACCTTGAAACGCTGGATAGTCGCCGCCCTTTGAAAGCCCGCCGCAAGGCCTCAAGAGTTTGCCGCTGGTCAGACGTTTCACCCTGCGGACCCGCCGCTCGAACCACAGGATGGCCGGCTCCCTAGCCTGCGTCCCAATCCGCAGGATGAACCGGATATTGCTACAGAAAAATCGCTAAAGTCTTCGTACGTTCACGTCGCAAAAGCCGTGGAGATAAGCCTTCTGGTTTTTGTCTTCTACCCGTCGAAAATGTCTTGCCTTCGGACCGCTCAGGCTACTCGCCTGAAGACGACTGCACACCGAGACAGCCACGGTCCTCGCCCATTGGTAAGGATACCGTAAAACTGCCTCGGCGTGCAAGTAGGGGGCCAAAGCGTGTCGCAGGGCGAACCCCACCCGCGCCTGACCTTCCGCCAACCGGATCCAGAATGCCTGGGTAAAACCCCCGGGACATCCCGTAACTCCCGCAGCCTCAGGCCCTGAAGAAGGGTCTGAGGCCGGGAAAAGCTACTTGATCTCGACCGTTGCCACGCCCTCAAACTTCTTGGCGACGGCGGCTGCATCTTCCTTCGAGACGTTCTCCTTCAAGGGCTTGGGCGCTCCGTCAACCAGGTCCTTGGCCTCCTTGAGACCAAGCGAGGTGACCTCGCGTACTGCCTTGATGGTGTTGATCTTGTTCGCGCCCGCATCCTTAAGGATGACGGTGAACTCGGTCTTCTCCTCGGCTGCCGGGGCCGCAGGGCCGCCCGCTGCAGGAGCCGCCGCCACGGTGGCCGCAGCCGCCGAGACGCCCAGACGCTCCTCGAGCTTCTTCACCAACTCCGAAGCCTCGAGCAGGGTGAGGCTTACGATCTGATCTTCCAACTTCTGAATGTCCGCCATTTTGTTCTCCAGTACTGCCAAAACTTAGTTTCTCCGCTCTTCGCGGTCCCGATCTCTCCGCCTGTTCCGCGGTCCTGCTGATTGCACTTCCCAAGGCACTCGCCTCAGGTTGCCGCCGCTTGGTTCAGGTTTCCGTTGCGCCCAGACCAGCGCCCCTGAACAAGCTGCGGCGAAACTTGTCTCCGCAGAGCAAAACGCTCCGTGGTCTTTCTATCCCTCCGCGGGCTCCGTCGAGGCTGCTTCTCCGCCCTGCGAAGCCGTCGCGTTCTCCGGCTGTGCCGCTCCGCTGGGTTGCTCGCCGGCTGCGGACTCCTCGACATGAGCTGCCGCCTCGGTCGCAGCCGCTTCCGCGGCAGGGGCTTCGGGTGCGGGAGCCGTCTCGGCCTTCGCCGGCGCCGCAGCCTCCTCCTTCGGAGCCTCTCCGGGACCACCCTGTAGCTTATTCTGCTCGACCGCCTGATTCACCACGACCGCCAGATTGCGTCCGGTGGCGTTGATCACCGTCGCCAGCCGCTGTGCCGGAGAGTTGATCAGGAACAGCAGCTTCGAGAACAGCTCTTCCTTGCCCGGCAGCCTGGCCAGCGACTCGATCTCCGTAACGTTGATTACCTTGCCGTCGACGATGCCCAGCTTGAAGGTGAACTCCGCGTTGTCCTTCACCCAGTTGGAGAGCGCCTTGGCCAGCGCCACCGGGTCGCCCGAGGTGTAGGCCACCGAGCTCACGCCCTTCAGCCCCTTCAGCGCCGCCTCCACCTTCGTTCCCTCCGCCGACTTCGCCGCCAGCTTGTTCTTGACGACGTGATAGCGCCCGCCCGCCGCGCGGATCGTCTTGCGCAGATCGAAGTCCTTGGCCGCGTTCAGCCCCTTGAAGGTGCCGATGATGGCCGAGGTCGAGTGCTCCAGCTCGCTCGCAAGCTGCTTCACCTTCTCGTTCTTCTTTGACTTGCTCAGTGCCATGAGAAAAACCCTTGCCTTCCAGCTGCCAGCCGCCCTTGGATGCTCAGTCGATCGACTGATTTCTTTATAGCGGACCGGCTCAAAAATTCTTCGCGCGAATCGCTCGCGCCCTGCGTCTACGCCCCAGTCTTAAACCTTGACCGCGATCTCCGCCGTCTCCGGCTGCAGCTCAATGCCCGGGCCCATCGTCGAGCTCAGCACGATTCGCTTGATGTACCTTCCCTTGGCCGCCGAGGGCTTGGCCTTCACTACAGCCGAAACCACGACCATCGCATTCGCCTCCAGCTTGTCAGGGCTGAAGCTCAGCTTGCCGACCGGAACATGCACCAGCGCCGTCTTGTCGGCGCGAAACTCAACCTTACCGGCCTTGATCTCCTTGATCGCCCCGGCCACATCCGTGGTCACCGTTCCCGTCTTCGGGTTCGGCATCAAGCCGCGCGGCCCCAGCACCTTGCCCAGGCGTCCGACCGAACGCATCATGTCCGGCGTCGCAATCAGCGCGTCAAACGCGGTCCAGTTCTCCTTCTGGATCTTCTCGACCAGCTCCTCGCCGCCGGCGAACTCCGCTCCGGCAGCCTCGGCCTCGCGCACCTTGTCGCCCGAGGCGATGACAGCAACCACCTTCGACTTACCACCCAAACCATGCGGCAGAATCACCGTTCCGCGCACCATCTGGTCGGCATGGCGCGTATCCACGCCCAGCCGCAGCGTCAGGTCGACGGTCTCGTCGAACTTGGCGAACTTCGCCTTCTGCAGCAGCGGAATCGCATCGCCGATCGCATACGGCCGCTTCTCCACAAGGGCGCGCGCCTTGGCAGTATTCTTGGAAACTTTACGAGCCATATCTGTTTGAACACTTCCTTCGTCTCCCACCCCGGTTCCCCGCTCTGGCTGGCGCCATCAGGGACATGCACTCTTCCGCATGGGCGTGGTCTCGACTATGGTCTGCGCAAGAGGCACAGACGACCTTTTAAGTATGAAGGAAATGCGGCGCCCGGTCAAGACTTCTACCAGAATGACCTACGGATCTTGAATTGCACGTGGACCTTCACTGTAACTGCGACAGGCACTCCCGCCTGCATGGCCGGACGGAACTTGTACTGTTGAACCGCCTTGACCGCTTCTTCATCCAGCCCATGCCCCGCCGATTGCAGTACGTGGATGTCCGATGGAACACCGTCCGTTCCGACGGTCATGCCAATCCAAACGTCTCCGGAGATTTTCTTCCTGCGAGCTTCCGACGGATATTCCGGATCGACGGTATGCAGAACCGCCGGAGGCGTAATCGGAGGCTTCGCCGGCTGCACTGGCTGCGTGATCGGCGCCGGTGCCGCAGACACCTTCGAGGACGATGTTCGTGTCTGCGCGAACCCACTGGAGCCTAGGGCCAGCAAAAGCACGACTCCCAAGAAAGGCATGTCCATTAGCTCCAGATGCGTGCCAGCTCCAGCACAAACCCACCCACCGGCCCCTCGCCGTATACCGCACTATGGCCTTCCTGAATCTCCGGCGCGCGCCCCGGCCGATACACCTCCACCGCCTTGCGCTCCGGATCGACGAGCCACGCGAGCTCTGCGCCGTTGGCAATCCAATCACCCATCTTCGCGCGGAGATCGTCAAGGTTGTCCGAACGCGAACGCAGTTCGATGACAAACTCCGGGCAGACCGGCGAAAAGCCGTCCTGTTGCTCCTCCGTCAGACCGTCCCACCGGCTGCGCTGGACCCACGCCGCATCAGGACTGCGCATGGAACCGTCAGGCAGGCTAAAGCCGGTGCTCGAATCGAATGCATAGCCTCTTCCGTCTTCATCGGTCCAATTGCCGAGCGCCCGAGAGATGTGCATGTTTTTCATGCCGGTGCGGTTGCCGGTAGGTGTCATGATTACCAGCTCTCCTGTCTTCTCCCGTTCAAAGCGCAGCCCTTTATTCGCCGCCCCGAAGCGCAGAAGTTCCTCGTCGCTCACCGGATGAGCTGGACGTATGGTGATCGGAAATTCGACAGCTTCGAGCGTCAGCGGCATGGCCGTAGTTTACGCCTCTTGCCGGAAGGCGCCGCCGGTTTCGCCTCAGATTCCTGACCATCCCAGAGCCAATTCGTCGTCCGCAACGATGTACGAACCATCCACCCCACAATCTCGCTTCATCGCACAGCACAGGCCGCTACAACCCCAGCTCCTCCGCCCGCGCCTGCATCGCCGCCACGCAGTTCCCGGTATGCTCCTCGAGCGGAATCCCCAGCAGCTCCGCGCCGCGCGTGATGTCCTCGCGCTTCACCGCCCGCGCAAAGGCCTTGTCCTTCATCTTCTTCTTCACGCCCGCCACCTCCACCTCCGCGATCTTCTTCGAAGGCTTCACCAGCGCACACGCCGTCAGAAACCCCGCCAGCTCATCGCAGGCAAACAACGCACAATCCAGATGCGTCTCCGGCGTCACGCCGGAATAATCCGCATGCGCCAGGATCGCGTGCAGCATCTCCTCGGACCACCCCTGCTCGCGCAGATAGGCGACACCCACAAACGGATGCTCCGCCGGCGTCGGATGCCGCTCGTAGTCGAAGTCGTGCAGCAGCCCCGCGCACCTGTACCGCTCCACGAACCGCGCCGCCTCCTCGCCGCTCAGCCCCAGCCGCTCGGCCTCGCGCCGCCCATAGCTCTCCGTGCACGCCGCCACCGCCAGCCCGTGCTTCACCAGCGACTCACTCGCCGTCCACTCCCGCAGCAACGCCTCTGCCTTCTCCGCCCCAAACTCTCCGCTCATCGACCTCGCTCCCAATACCACTTCCCTCCGCTCTCTTTACTGTCTATCTCTCTACTGTCTACTGTCTTCACGCTCATCACTTCCGACTTCCAACGAATCACTATCCGCTGCCTCTCCTGTTTACCACTTTGGTTCTCTTGCCGCCTTCCTACCACTTTCTTCCGTGAATCGCCGGTCTTCCCTCTTGACTCTTCCGGCACCGGGTGTCAGAGTAGGCACATCGCTCGCCTCCTTATCGGACGTGACGCGCTGCGGTGCCCCGCTCTGGCAGCCGCCCGCAATACCACAACATGGCCACTGCAATGGCGCCCGTCGCCGTTCCCACGCCCCAACCCCAGGTGGTCGCCGCCACGGACCGCGAGGTCCTTCGCTGCGAGCACTGCAAGCTGATGCAGTTTCGCACCGCCAACGACATCTGCCGCAAGTGCAAGAAGTCGCTTCTGCCCGAACAACCCAAGGTCGAGCCCATCGCCATTTCGGCGGAGCCCGCCCACGCCCAGGCCGAAGGCATTCAGGTTGCCTCCGCCGTGCGCGACCTCCGCCACGTCCGCAATCTCTCCCAGCGCCAGCTCGCCACGCGCATGAACGTCCCGCGCACTTACATCTCCAAGATCGAGAACGGCAAGGCCATGCCCACCCTGTCCTCGCTCGATCGCCTCGCCCGCGCCCTCCAGGTCGATATCTCCGCCCTGCTCCGCGACGCGCCCACGCGCCACAAAGACGAGACCGCCGTGCTGATGACCGATCCCTTCCTCGCCGAGATCGCGAAGTTTACCTCGCACCTCACCTCGACGCAGAAGTCGATCTTCCTCAACCACGTCCGCGAGCTCGCGCAGGGCCGCGCCCGCAAACTGGCCTGACCGCGCATCGCAACCGTGTCGAGGCCCATCGGCACACCGCACCACCTCCTGACTCCCAAGGCGTCGCACGCCAGCCCGCACCACGCGAGGGCAGCGCAGCGACGCCTCTCCGTTTTTACTGTTTTTCTTTACTGTCTACTGTCTACCCTCTACTGTCTTCTTTCCCATCTTCCCTATCCCTGCTCAAACGTCTATCCTCATTCCAGCGAGCACTCCGTGGCCCATCCGCTCTCCAGCCGCGTCTATCAAAACTCCCCTCGGCCGCACGAGCTCTCCCCCGAGGAGCGCGCCGTCTACGCCACGCTCGATCCCACCCGCATCCCCCAGCACGTCGCCATCATCATGGACGGCAACGGCCGCTGGGCCGGCAAGCGCGCCCTCAAGCGCTTCCTCGGCCACCAGCAGGGCGCCGAATCCGTGCAGTTCGTCGTCGAGACCGCCTCGCGCATCGACCTTCCCTGGATCACGCTCTACGCCTTCTCGCTCGAAAACAATCTGCGCCGGCCTAAATCGGAAGTCTCCTTTCTGATGAAGCTGCTCAAGAGCTATCTCGTCTCCAACGTCGAGCGCATGAACGACAACAACATCCGCATGGCCTACATCGGCCGCACCCATGAACTGCCTTCCGAAGTCCAGGACACCATGCACTGGGCCGAAGCCGAGACCGCCAAAAACACCGGCACCACCCTCACCCTCGCGCTCAACTACGGCTCACGCTCCGAGATCACCGACGCCGTGCGCCGCATCCTCACCGATCTCACCACCGAGGCCCACACCCGCGGCTGTGCTGTCGAAGATCTGTTGGGCGCCGGCGCGCTCGACTCGCTCGACGAGTCCACCCTCTCCAACGCGCTCTACACCGCCGGCATGCCCGACCCCGACCTGCTCATCCGCACCTCCGGCGAGCAGCGCATCTCCAACTTCCTCCTCTGGCAGATCGCCTATGCGGAGATCTTCATCACCGACCGTCTCTGGCCTGACTTCCGCGGCATCCATCTCCTCGAAGCCATCGCGGACTACCAGCACCGCGACCGCCGCTTCGGTGGACTCAGCGAACACTCCGACGAAAAGATCGAGACGCTTCAGCCCGTCTCCGAGCTGGAAAACGAGATCGCCAACGAACTCCACCCACCCAACGTGCTCACCCGCCGCTAGTACCTCCGCACACACAAATCGGTGTCATCTCGACCGGAGGCGCGAAAGCGCCGCAGCGGAGAGACCCCTGTATTTCAGGTCAATGCAGGGCGAACCACCAAAGACCGGGTGTCCCACGTTCGGCTCGCTCAGCGAGACAGGGTGCAAGGGCTCTCGTTGAGCCGCACGCCTACGCCGGCGCCGGTCCCAGCGGCACAGTGCCGCACCGCTGCATGATCTTTTTAAACTCCGCCATAAACTCCGGGGTCCCCGGCTGCATCCGCTTCATCAGCGCGTCCACCGCAGGAAACTGTTCCGCAAAGGCCGCCGGCTGGCCCGAACCCAGAAGATGCACCGGCTTGTCGCTCCGGTTCCCCTGCGCATGCGGCTTGCCCTTCGGCAGCAGTCCCAGCGTTCCGGCCTCGAGCTCGTGCCACGCTCCGTCCGTGTACACCGACAGCGTTCCCTCCAGGACATAGACCTGCTCATCGGTGTGCGGATGGTAGTGCAAGCCTGTCATGAATCCGGGGTCCTCGCGGAACCGTCCCATCCACGCCGCTCCGCCCGTCCTCTCGGCGTTCAACATCACCCGCGCCTCTCCGCCGACGACTTCCTCACCTTCGCCGTCCGCGCCGTCGTCGACAAGGCTCTCGCCTCCGCCGCCGCGCGGCGCTCCCGCAAATCCTCCGCGTTGCCCGGCAGAAAGAAAGCCAACCAGCCGCCCCGAAGCCCCGGCGGCAGCCACGCTCCCACTCACCTGCTGAGATCGCATGGAAATGCTGATCGCGTTATCCTTCTCCACACGATGAAACTTCTCCTGATTCCGGCCGCTCTGCTGATAGCCGTGCCGCTCTTCTCCCAAACAGCGCAAACTCCTTCGCCGCTCGACGGCATCTGGCTGGGCACGCTGCATACCCCCGGCCCAGCCCTGCGCGTCCAGTTCCATCTCCATCAGGATGCAACCGGCAAGTGGACCTGCAGCGGCGACTCCATCGATCAGGGAGCCATGGGCATCCCCTGCACCGTCACCTCCGCCACCAATCCCATCGCCATCGAAGTCCCCGCCATCAACGGCAAATTCTCCGCCACGCTCACCGGCGACTCGCTCTCCGGCTCCTGGAGCCAGGGCCCCGGCAGTCTGCCATTGGCTCTCACGCGCCAGGCCACCGCCCTCGCCTCGGCCGTCCCATTACCTCTGCCCCCCGATCCGGCCATCCCCGCCGTCAGCGTCGATCAGCTTAAGCCCGTCCTCGACAAAGACCTCGCGGCCGCGCTCGATCACGGCGCGCTTGCTCCCGCTACCCACGGCGGCGTCACCATCGGCGTCTACCAGCACGGCGTCCGCCGCATCTTCAGCTACGGCACCGCGCACGACGACTCCCTCTTCGAGATCGGCTCCATTACCAAGACCTTCACCGCGACCATCCTCGCCCAGATGGTCGCCCAGAACAAAGCTGTTCTCACCGAGCCGGTGCGCAATCTGCTCCCGCCCGGCACCGTCACCAAGCCCAGCGGCCCGGAGATCACGCTGCTCGATCTCAGCGACCAGCACTCCGGCCTTCCGCGCATGCCCAACAACTTCGCGCCCGCCAACCCCGCCAACCCCTACGCCGACTACGACCCCAAGCTCCTCTACGCCTTCATCGCCAAACACGGCGTCGCCCTCCCGCCGAACGCGCCGTTCCTCTACAGCAACCTCGGCGTCGGACTGCTCGGTCAGGCGCTCTCCAACCGCGCCGGCGTCTCCTACCCCACGCTTCTTCATGACGAGGTCACCGGCCCGCTGCACATGACCGACACCGTCATCGCCATCCCGCCCGCACTCGAATCGCGCTTCATCCAGGGCTACGACGCCGAGCACCACCCAGCCCACGCCTGGGACCTCGACGCGCTCGCCGGCGCCGGGGCCATCCGCTCCACCGCCGCCGACATGCTCACCTTCCTCGAAGCCCAGCTCCACCCCGACCACCTTCCCGCCGCCGATCTCGCCACGCCCGACGGCAAGACCCTCTCCGCGGCCATCGCGGCGACCCACGTCATCCACGCCGAGGTCGGCCAGGGCATGCACATCGCCCTCAACTGGTTCCACATCGATTCTTCCGACACCTTCTGGCACAACGGAGGCACCGGCGGCTACAGCGCCTTCGCCGCCTTCAACCCCACCAACGACTTCGCCATCGTCGTCCTCTCCAACACCAGTCCCGGCAATGGCAGCATCACCGATGCCCTCGGTGGACACATCGCCGCACGCCTCATGGGCAAGCCCGCCGTCTCGCTCGCCCCCGCCAAATAGCAGGGAAAATCTCCGCAGGTAGCAAAAAATATGGACCGCCGCCGCTTCCTCGCCACCGCTCTCACCGGCAGCGCCGCCGCTGCAGCATCTCCCGCGACGGCGCTCGGCCAGTTCCTCAACGCGCCGCGCCACGGCCTCCCCGGCACGCTTCAGGAGCGCTACGCCCAGCTCGACGCCATCCTCCAGCAGCCCGTCTTCAAGCGCGAGCTCTTCAAAGATCCCGTCATCATCCAGTCCGTCGAGCTCCTCACCCGCGACAAGCAGTACATCTGCCGCGTCCGCTCCAAAGACGGCCACGAAGGCATCTCCGTCTCCAACTCCCAGCAGATGGAGGTCCTCTATCCCATCTTCACCAAACGCATCGCGCCCTTCTTCCTCGGCAAAGACGCGCGCGACCTCGAGCAGCTCATCCCCGCCTCCACCGTCTACCAGAACAACTACAAAGCCACCGGCCTCGCCATCTGGGTGCCCATCGCCACCCTCGAGTTCGCGCTCCTCGACATGTTCGGCAGGATGGCCAACCGCTCCATCGGCCTCCTCCTCAGCGACAAGATCTACAACCCCGCCATCTCCGTCTACCAGGCCAACGGCGAGCGCGGCATCTCCGCTGAAGAGACCATCGAACACCTCAAGCGTGACGTCGCCATCTCCCATGCCAAAGCCATCAAGTTCAAGCTCGGCGGCCGCATGTCCCACCCTGAAACTCCCGCCGGCCGCAGCCAGAAATTAATTCCATTGGTCCGCGAAACCTTTGGCCCCGACATGATCATCTCCGCCGACGCCAACGGCTCCTACACGCCAGCCGAAGCCATTCCCATCGGCCGTCTCATGCAGCAGTACAAGTATGCGTTCTTTGAGGAGCCCGTGCCCTTCGACTGGTACGAAGAGACCAAGCAGGTCTCCGACGCGCTTGAGATCCCCATCGCCGGTGGCGAGCAGGAACCCTCCACGCACAACTTCCGCTGGCTCATCGCCAACGGCGGCCTCTCCATCGTGCAGCAGGACATGTTCTACTTCGGCGGCATGGTGCGCTGCATGCAGGTCGCGCGCATGGCCGCGGCCTTGGGCAAACAGTGCATCCCGCACATCTCCTCCACCGGCCTCGGCTACGTCTACATGATGCACTTCGTCTCTTCCATCCCCAACTCCGGCCCGTTCCACGAGTTCAAGGAGTTCAACAACGTCCTCCCCTACCACTGCGCCACCTCCACGCTGCGCAGTGACGCGAACGGCGTCATCCGCGTCCCCACCGGCCCCGGCTTCGGCGTCGAGATCGATCCCGCCTTCCTCGCCAAGTGCACCGTCGTCTCCTGACGCATTCGCATTACTCCACCTGACCGAACCCCTCTTTGTCCGCGCATCGCCTATCCGTGCATCGCCGCACGAAAGGTTTTCAGGTACCCCGAGGCTTTAGCCTCGGGTCTCTCAGCGCAGCGCGTAGCGCGCCCTTCCTTGCTGCCGCAGGCCGGAGTGAAGGCAGAGCCGAAACGACTGACTTGCCTTCCTCCGAGCCGACGCGAATGTGGGGGGGACAATATTCATCGCTACCCTCGCATAGAGCCAGAGAACCTGTGCAGCCTAACGCCTCAAGATCACCAACACCTCAAGCCACAAACTCGGTTAGCATGAACCGGATGCCGGCCCTCAGAAGATTCAAGCCCACCCGGCGATGGGTTCGCGCGCTCTGCGTCTTCGCCAGCTACGTTCTCGCGTCGGATCTGATCCCGGTTCTCCTGTTTTTTCTCATCGACTGCGTCGGCTATCTGCCCTACAGTGATCGCCCTGGCCCCGGCTGGCAACATCCGCATCTGCCCGGAACAGCAGAGGTCAGCTTCTATCTATCGTTCGCCTTATTGCTTGGTTCGCCGACGTTACTTTACGCGGCCGCCCACACCGTGCTCGCGGCAATCTATGAGTTTTGCTCCCTGCCGCGCTGGCTCGTGCGCATCCTCGGTGGCCTCACTGCGTTTCTCTCCGCCGGGCTGCTCATGGCCGGCGTCGGTTGGATGATCGCAATCGCGCCTATCGCGGTCTACCTCGCCGCAGGCTGTGGTCTTCTCTGGGGAGCCCTTCTCCTGCCTGCATGGCATATCCCGCGAGAACACCCGCTTTCTCTGCCGCTCCGGATCGGCGCTGTAGTCCTCTGCTGCGGAGGCGGCGTCTGTTATCTGCTCAGACCGTTTCTCCCACGCAAGCCGATTCCGCCCGTCAACCTCTCGGTCATTCGGATCACCCCTTCTTCAAGCGAGGTCGATTGGAAGCCGTCCGAGTTCTTCAGTCAGCAGACATGGACGGAACTAAACAATCTGCATCTCCACGGCGACATTCACGGCGGCATTCAATCGGGCATCAGCGGCGACGGTGAAGCCATAGACATCGCCGTCATCGCACTGCAACCCATCGATCGCAAATACAAGATTGCGGTTCCCGCCTCCGGCCACGTGGTCTATGTCCTCGATCATGACACCCTGACCCCTCATCCAGCTTTGCCCTCGAAGGATGATCGAAGCTTCACACTCAAACCCGGAGCGGACAAGGCTCTCGAAGGAGGGACACTCCGACCGAGTAATCTCGACAAGGACGAAACCTTCACTTGGTATCCGACAATCGCGCGCTGACCGTGCAACCAACCCACCTTGTTGCAGCAAGAGCCACCCGAAGGCTTGGACAGGCAACGCGCCCAAACCAAAGTAACGTCACCAAATTTTTCTTTTCGCGCGCGAGTCTTTTTCGCATGCTCAGCGTTATTGCCTTCAGGCAATCAATAAGATGTTCTTATCAGACTGCCTGAGGCCTCTTTCATGCGTGCCGTAAGACGCTCCCCGTTGTTCCGCATCGCGCTGCTGATCCTGGTGGGGTTGTTCGCGCATACGGTGCGTGCAAATACACGGCCGATTGTCCCGGTCCGTCCGCCGTGCCCGGACAAGGTTGCCGTCGCCCAGCCCGATCCGGAAAAGAAGCTGCCTCCGATACGCAGGCAAACCGTCAGGCCCGGACGTCTCGTAGACAGCGCTCACTTCTTCGGCGGCTCATTCGGCTTCACCCAGGCGCAGGCCGCCGGCCTTTTCGTGCTGCCCAGCGCCGGCCAGATCGCCGTCACGCGCTGGACGGTATACGTTGCCCCGCAGCGCCGTCCGTTCGCCCTCCGCATCTAGCTCCCGGCACCTCCCCTTCCCTTCCAGAATGTCTGCCGTCCGTGCGCCTGTTTGCGCCACGCAAAGCATTCTGGTTGCTCAAGCGCAGGATCACCTCCAGAGAGGGTGCCATGAAAAACTTGATGCAGTGCTTCCACGCCGCTATCGTCAGCGGACTCATCGCCGTACTGTTGTTCACGCAGACGGCAATCGCGCAGTCGTCCACGGCGCAGGACCCATCCATGCAGGCTGCACAGCAAGCAACGCAGGCTGCACAACAGGCGGCGCAAACCAGCCAGCAGGCGGCGCAAGCCAGCCAGCAGGCCGCTCAACAGGCCATGCAGGCCAACCAGGAGGCCAACCAGCAGGCTGCCCAGCAGGCTGCCCAGCAGGCACAGCAGGCTGCCGCGGCGGCGGCTCAATCCAGCAGCTCAGTTCCTGTTGGGCTCGGCGGAGTGAACCATCCACCTGCGCCGCAGGTCCCCGGCGGCCCGGTGCCGGCCCTGATCGCCTCCGCCCATACCGTCCTGCTGACCAACGTCGGCATCACGCCGCGCCTCGGCCTCGACCCCAACCAGCTCTACAACGACATCCACGCGCGCCTCGCGCAGTGGGGCTACTACCAGCTCGTCAGCAGCCCGCAGGCAGCCGACCTGATCTTCCAGCTCGACGAGATCGATCCGCGCAACGGCACGAACATCACGCCGGGTACCGATGTCTATAACCGCACGCCTTCGTTTCGCGTCGTGGTTCTGGATGCAAAGACCGGCATCGCGCTGTGGACGGTGACCGCCCCCATTTACATCACGGGGAAAAAGACCTACGCACACTGGATGGATATCTCCGAAGAGGGGCTGATTACGCGGCTCAAGGCGCTGGCGCAGCAGCCGGTCTCGGCCCAGGAGCAGGCTGCTCTGACGCAATATCCGCCCAATCATCGCGGCCTCCTGCTTGGCCTGTTTATAGCGCTTCCCATCGCCGCGGGTGTCGGGGGCTATCTAGCCTACCGCCACAGCATCAACGACGCCAAGGCGAGCCAGGATGCCTTCTGCAAGGCCAACAATATTCCTCTGAGCATGTGCGCGGGAGGTTAGCTCGCACACTGTAGCCCATCGTTGACCAGGCACGGCAACCCACGTCTCGATCCTTGAGACATGGGTTGCCACCCCTTCGGCCCCGAGACAGCTGTCAAGCTCTTTCCCCACAGCAAAAATAATGCGATAGCGCGCCGCGAGAGGAGAAGAGATGCGAAGACTCATTGTCTGTGCTCTATTGGCAGGAATTGTCGCTCCGGCGTTCGCCAAGAGAAAGCCGCTCGTCCTCCAGATGATGACTGTAGCGCAGTTGCAACAGGTGCTCGCCACCGCTCACGGAGTAACGGACAAGAAGCTCGTCACGCGGATTGACAACATCCGGTTGACGGAGCGCCTGAGCGACAGCACGCTCGCCCTCCTGCTAAGGAGCCTGCCCGGTCCCAACTCCCGCGAGACGCTCCAGGGACTGGCCGCCGAGTCGGCCTATCTCGATCCTCCGCCAGTCGAGATTCCATCGAGAGTCGTTCCCGACCCCGCCGCCCAGGGCGTCATACTGGCCCGGCTCGCGAATTATCTGCAGAACGTCGTCCCCGGCGTGCCGGGTCTGATGGCGACACAGCGTGCCGTCTATTACGGCGGACCGGCAACGGTGAATCTGTTGGACCATGAATCGCTCGTCTTCTACGGGGACCTGCCTGTCGGATTAAACAGGGACCTGCCCGTCGAACTGGATGAAAACTCGTGGAATGAGCCACGAGCCGGCGAGTTGCTCTGGCCGTGGGAGTATCTCTACTACTCAAGACTCAAATACTTGGGAACATCCAGCACGGAGGTCTTCTATCGCGATGGCCAGGAGTACACGCTGGCCGACGAGAAAGGCGAAGCCTTCGAACTCGGGAATGCAAGCCTGGGACTCGCGGGAGTGTTCGGCACTGTGTTGGCGCCGCTGCCGGCGGTTGTCTCCGCAGGCAAAATGGTCTGGAGCCATTGGGAGCAGGGACCACATGGACCTCTGGCGGCATTTCGCTATGAGCGAACCGAGCCGAGAACGTGGTACGACAACTCGAATTTGTACAACGGAATGATGAAGCGACAGTCGACAGTCTCGCATATTTACGGGGAGATTGTCGTCAACCCGTCGGACGGATCGATTCTGCGCCTGGTGGAGATCGCGCGAACACCGGGTATCTATGCAGATCTCTTTCCCTTTCGGCATCCAGATCCAGAGAAACCCATCAGCGAGATGCGCAACGTGATTGAATACGCTTCCATAGACGTCGGCGGCGTGAGATATCTCTGCCCGGTGCGGCGCATCGTGACCTCCTTGTACCCCATTGTGGCAACGCCAGCCCAGTTGAACGAGCCGGACTACCTCAAGGTGAGCCTCTCGGAATCTCCCTTATTCGGAGTGCAGCCGTCCGCCGTGGTCACCTTTAGCGGATATCGACTCTGGACTCCTGCCCCACTCAGGAAGAAGAGAGGCCTGCGAGCTGCCAATGCCAAAATTTCACCTTAACTACTGAATCCAGGCACTTTACCAGAGAGGCCCGGGCCGAAGGCCGGCAACCTGATGTCCGCCTCTAAGTCCAATTTTCTGAAGACTTTAGATTAAACAACGGAGGAGGGCCACACGCCTCCGCTGTATCCTCTTCAGAACGAATGAAGCGCATCCTCACCGCCATCCTGCTTATCGCTCTGGTCGCCGCGCTCATCCTGCTCGGCAAGCTCTGGATGGTGACCCTCTTCGCCGGAATCGTCGCCGCGCTCGCTGCGCTCGAGTTCCGCCAGCTCTCCGCCGCTGGTTCGAACCCCATTCCCCTGTGGTGGACGCTCGCCGCCATCGCACTTTTTTTCGCCGCAACTTTCCTGCGCCCGCAGGACACCATCACCGCCGTCGTCTTCGCCACGCTCTTCCTCTTCAGTTGGAATGCCCTTCGCGCCCCGCTTCCGCGTGTGCTTCCGGAGACCGCCGCGGGCCTTCTTCTGCTCATCTACATCGCCTTTCCACTGACACTCATCCCGCTCATCTGGAACCGCCCCGAAGGTGACGGAACCGTCCTCGTCCTCTTCCTCTTCCTCTGCGTCTGGTCCGGCGACATCGCCGCACTCTACATCGGCAAGCGCTTCGGCCGCCGCAAGCTCGCGCCCCAGCTCTCGCCCAACAAGACCTGGGCCGGAGCGATCGCCTCCATCGTCGCCTCGGTCCTCATCGGCCTCGGCCTCATCTTCTACGGCGACTGGCTCAGCGCCTCCGGCTCCAGCTTCACCCGCCTGCACACCACCACGCCCTGGTGGCAATGGATGCTGCTCGCCATCCTGCTCAACGCCGCCGCCCAGTTCGGCGACCTGCTTGAGTCCGCCCTCAAGCGCGGCGCCAACGTAAAGGACTCCGGCACCCTGCTGCCCGGCCACGGCGGCATCCTCGACCGCATCGACGCCCTCCTGCTCGCCGCCCCGGTCCTCTGGTTCGTCCTCGTCCTGCGCGAGTTCTTCGCCCTCGGAAGTTTTTAGCTCTTCAGGTATCCTCAAGTTATGGCTATCACCGCAATCAAAGCGAAGAATACCGTTGAGTCTCTCCGCGACGTTGTGCAGGACCTCCTTGTTCCGGAGCTAAAGGCTCTAAAGGTCACAGTCGATTCACATCGGAATGAGACAAAAATCCAGTTCGACGCAACGCGCAGCGAATTTGACTCGTTCCGCACCGAGATAAGATCAAGCCAAGAATCCCTTCGCAACGAGATGAAGTCCACCCAGGATTCCCTTCGCAACGAAATGACCTCCGGATTCGAGGCCCTTCGAACTGAAATGCGGATTCGCGATGAGAAACAGACGCAGGCTCTCCAGGCACTCTCAGATAAGCTCGGCGTGCTCATCGAAGTCCGCGAGCGCCTCGCCGTGCTCGAGGACCGTGCAAAGCGCACCTAAGCTGCGAAAATAGCCCAGTGAAGAAGATCGCCATCCTCGGCTCGACCGGTTCCATCGGTCAGTCCACCCTCAGCCTCTGCGAGTCCCATCCCGACCGCTTCCAGCCCATCGCTCTCGCATCCGGCACGAATCTGGAGGCGACTGTAGCCCAGTGCCAGCGCTGGCGTCCGCAGCTCGTCTCCCTCAGCACCGAGCCGCTCGCCGACCAGCTCCGCACTCGCCTCAAGGCCGCGGGCGTCACCAGCACAGAAGTCGTCCACGGCATCGCCGGAACCGTCCGCGTGGCCACGCTTCCCGAGGCTGACTTCGTCGTCTCCGCCATCGTCGGCGTCGCCGGATTAGAGGCGACGTATGCGGCAGTACTTGCGGGAAAGCGCGTCGGCCTCGCCAACAAGGAGTGCCTCGTCGCCGCCGGCGATCTCCTCCTCGCCGCCGCCCGCGAGCGCGGCGTCAACCTTCTGCCCATCGACTCCGAGCACAACGCCATCCATCAATGCCTGCGCGGCGGCGCGCCCAACGAGGTCAAGCAGATCTGGCTCACCGCCTCCGGCGGCCCCTTCCGCAACACCCCGCGCGCCGACTTCGCCGCCATCACGCCGGCCCAGGCCCTCAAGCACCCCACCTGGATCATGGGCCAGCGCATCACCATCGACTCCGCGACCATGCTCAACAAAGGCCTTGAGATCATCGAAGCCTGCCGCCTCTTCAATCTGCCGCCCGAGCGTGTCCGCGTCACCATCCATCCGCAGTCGACGATCCACTCTCTCGTCGAGTACATTGACGGCTCGATCCTCGCGCAGATCTCCGTCACCGACATGCGTCTACCGATTCTCTACGCTATGTCGTGGCCCGAACGCATCGCGAGCGACCTCACCTTCGACATGACCGCGCTCAAAGAGCTCGACTTCCAAACGCCTGATCTCGAACGCTTTCCCTGCCTGCGCCTCGCCTATGAGGCCGCCGCCGCGTCGCAGGCGCACTGCATTGCGCTCAACGCCGCCGATGAGGTTGCGGTGGCCGCGTTCCTCAGTGGCAAGCTGCCCTTTCCCGGCATCCCCAGTACAATCGAGGCAGTGCTCTCGCTCACGTCAGCGGCCTCGCCCGCATCCATCCCTGAGGTGCTTGCGCTGGACCGCGCCGCGCGCGCGCTGGCAGAGCAGGTGATCGCCAGGAGCTGACGCCCCAAATCATCGCGCCGTAAGCGTCCTTGAGGTCCTTTTAGCAAAACACTCCTGAGGTATCTTTAGCCTTCGTATGCATCTTCTTCTTGTCCTGATTGAGTTCGGCGTCGTGCTTGGCATCATGGTGCTGGTGCATGAGTTCGGCCACTTTGCCGTCGCCAAGCTATGCGGCGTGCGCGTCGAGACCTTCTCCGTAGGCTTCGGCCCGCGGCTCTTCGGCTGGCAGCGCGGCGAAACCGACTACCGCCTCTCGCTGCTCCCGCTCGGCGGCTACGTCAAAATGTCCGGCGACATCCCCGGCGAGGAGCCCAGCGGCGACCCCGGCGAGTTCAACGCCCACCCCCGCTGGCAGCGCGTTCTCATCGCACTCGCCGGCCCCGTCGCGAATTTCCTGCTGTCGTTCGTTCTGCTCGCCCTCGTCGCCATGTGCCATCACGAGGTGGCGCAGTACCTCAACGGCCCTGCCGTTGTCGACTACGTTCCCGCCGGCACTCCCGCCGCACAGGCCGGCATCTCCGCCGGCGACGTCATCACCCAGTTCAACCGCGACCACAACCCCACCTGGACGCAGATCATCGAAGACTGCGTACTAAATCTGCACCGCAGCCTGCCGATCTCCTTCCTCCATAATGGCGAGACGAAAACCGCCAGCCTTCGCATCGACACCTCCAGCAACGATGAGTTCACGCCCGACAGCATGCCGGAGATCGGCCTCATCCCCGAGATGCAGGCGACGCCCATCACCGTCATGAGCGTCGAAGGCAATACGCCCGCGGCCCGTGCCGGGCTGCAACCAGGCGATCAGCTCCTGCAGATCGATGCCCTGAAGCCGCACTCCGTTCAATCGCTGCTCGCCTATCTGCAGGATCGTAGCGGCGCGCCCGCAATCCTGACTCTTCGTCGCAAGGGGCAGCTCTTTCAGGTTGGGGTCTCTCCGGAAAAGCTTCCGGTTTGCGGCGAGGGCGATTACTGTATCGGGTTCGGCCCGAAGCCCCCGCCGGTTGACGTTCAGCACCTCTCGCTCGGCGCGGCCATCGTGCAGTCCACCAGGGACAACATCGACGACTCGACGCTGATCCTGCGCGTGCTGAAGGGCATGTTCACGCGCCACGTCTCGGTGCGTTCGCTCAGCGGGCCGGTAGGCATCGCGCAACAAATTGATCTTGCCGTGCAGCTCGGCTTCTGGACGTTGATGGTCCTGGTGAGCGAGATCTCGCTCAACCTCGGCATCTTCAACCTGCTGCCCATCCCGATCCTCGACGGCGGAATGATTCTCTTCCTCGCCATCGAATCGATCATGCGCCGCGATCTTAACCAGGAAATCAAAGAACGCGTCTACCAGGTCGCCTTCGTCTGCCTGATCGTCTTCGCCGTCTTCATCATCTTCAACGACATCACCAAGCTGCGTCACCCGTAATCAAACAACTGGGTGGCCCATTCATCGCGTAGCTTTATCGCGCGATGAGTGGGGAACGCAGCTCCTCTGCAATCTCCGCTGCCGCCGCACGCGCCTCGTCCTCCCGCTCGACGGGAAAGCTGATCGCGCCCACCCGCGCGTGCCCTCCGCCGCCATATCGCTCGCAGATCGCCGCCAGATTCGCGAGCTCACTCACCGGTTTTCTGGTCCACGGATTCGTCCCCACCGAAACCTTCGTCCGAAAGCTCGACTTGGAGAGACCCACGTTGTACGTTCCCTCCGGATGCAGAAAGTACGGAATGAACTTGTTGTAGCCCTCGGTCGGATGATCGGTGATATCGAACGTAATCACCCCGCGCTCGCACACTGACCGCTCCCGGATCAGCTCGATCGCCGCACGATGCCGCTCCAGCAATGGACCCAGCAGTTCCTGCACGAACCGCTGCGCGAGAACATCCTCGAGCGGCATCGCCGTCAGCAGGGGAATGATCCGCTGCACCAGCGCCGAATCCGTCGCGCTCTCGATGACCATCGTCAGCTTCATCGCGGGCTCGGCCATCCCCACCGCCGACTCCGCGCTCTCATACTTCGCTCCGTCGACAATATCGGCCCAATGGATCAGCTCTTCGAGCGGCGCCACATCCATCCCAAACTTCGTGCTCGCAATGTGCGCAATCCAGCTCGTACAGCTCGTATAGTTCGGATCGAAGAACTGCCGCATCGCCATCGGCCCCGGAGTTCCGTCAGCATTTCTCTGTCCGGCACGAAAATGCGCCTCATCCTCCGGCGTCAAAAACGCCGAAAGATGATGGTCAAACCACCAGGTCACGCGCGGCGACGCCGAGTACTTGAAGTCGACGATCGCATTCTCGTCCGCGTGCTCGAACCAGCTCTCGTCATACAACGCGCCCGCGCGATGCACCAGCCCCTGATACTCAAACGAAGAGACCGTCCCAACGCACTCGCGATGGAACCGCGTAAACAGCGAGGCCGAACACGCTCCGTCAAAGCACTTGTCATGATAAAAAACGCGGCAGTTCAATCGAATCCGTCCCTCCCGGAGCAGTGGACCAAGTCTTCAGCATAGCCGAACCCGCGAAGGGAACAATTCTCAGCCCGCCGCCGTATCATTAAAAAAATGGACTCGCCCGAAGACATTCCGAAGAAGAACGCGCCACCCCCCAGGTCTCCCATCTTCGGCGCTCAATATGACCTTCCTCCTGCCCAGAGAAAGTCCATCTTCGTCGGGGAAGACGGCCTGCGTCCGTTCTGGCGGCTTCTCATCTATCTTGCGATCCTGTCTCCGGGAGTGCTGTACATCATTCTGGAAAGCAGCGGCCCGCAGCACCCGCATCCGTTCTCTCTGCTCGAATCCGCGACCAAAGAATGGCTGGCGTTCGGTTTCATCTTCTTCGCTACGTGGATCATGAGCCGCATCGAAGATCGCAGCGTCTTCCACTACGGCCTCGCGCGAACCCCCCGCAGAATAAGCTGGCTCATCACAGGCGCCCTGTGGGGACTGCTGTTCATGTCGATCCTGGTCGCGATCCTCTCACTCACCCACCACCTTGTCTTCACCGGCGTTCTCTTGCGTCCGTTCCATGCCTTCGGCTACGGCCTGGCGTGGGCTGTGGCCTTTCTTGGCGTAGGTTTCTTCGAGGAGTTCCTCTTCCGCGGCTATCTGCAATTTAACCTCACGCAATGCTTCGCCGGCCTCTTTCGCTGGATCGCGCCGCGCAGCCGCCATGCGGGCGCAGCCGGCTTCTGGACCGCCGCGGTCCTCATCTCCTTTGGCTTCGGTCTGGTGCACAAAGCCAACGCGGGCGAATCGCCCATCGGCCTGCTCTGCGCCGGTCTCGCCAGCCTCCTCTTTGCGCTCACGCTCTGGCGTACCGGATCGCTGTGGTGGGCCATCGGCCTGCATGCCGCCTGGGACTGGGCCCAATCCTTCCTCTACGGCGTCGCCGATAGCGGAGCGATCAGCAGAGGACATCTCCTCGGCTCTCATCCCGCCGGTTCGACTCTTCTAAGCGGCGGCCTCACCGGTCCCGAAGGCAGCCTCTTCGTTCTTCCGGTGATGTTCCTCATCGTGCTCGTCATCGTCTTCACATTACCTCGCAGTCCGAGTGTTGCCGCCGATCTTCCGTGGTCCGAAACCGAACCCGTTCCAGCGCCCAGCGGTACACTCGCCTAAGGGCATGAGCTTTTCTGAAGACGAAAACAGGGATGCAGCGGAGGGGATCGCAAGCGCGCGCATCCAAGATTCCCATGCGGGATGATGACCTCAGCCAAGCCGAATCCCCAACCGAATTCCAAGCCGAGCCGCGTCTTCTTACCCGTCGCGATCCTCTGGCCGAGCCTGACTCTCCCCCCGCACGACTCGCGCTCCGAGACGATATTCCTGAGTCCGCATTGGATGCCTCTCGCCGCACCTCCATCACGTCCACTCGCCGCCGGCCCCACTCCCGGCCCCACTCATGGATACGAAAGCTGTTCACTGCGATCGTTATTCTCGCCGCTGTCGCCTGCGTCGTCCTGGTGCTCGCGGCCATCTGGCTGCGCCACTCCATGCGCGCCGCGCTGCCGCAGATCGACGGCACGCTCCATGTCGCCGGCCTGCACGCGCCCGTCGCCGTCACCCGCAACGCGCAGGGCGTTCCCTCCATTCACGCCGCCAACATCGACGACCTGCTCTTCGCCCAGGGCTTCGTCACCGCGCAGGATCGCCTCTGGCAGATGGACATCCTGCGCCGCCACGCCGCCGGCGAGCTCGCCGAAATCCTCGGCCCAGGTCTGGTCGAACACGATAAGCGGCAGCGCTACCTGCAGCTTCGCGCTACCGCCGATCGCGCCGCACAAACTTTGCCGCCCGATCAGCTTCACGAGCTCGAATCCTACGCGCGCGGCGTCAATGCCTTCATCGCCACGCACCGCAATCGCCTTCCGGTCGAGTTCCATCTCCTCCACTACACGCCGCGGCCCTGGTCACCGCGCGATTCCCTGCTCATCTCCATCGTGATGTGGCAGGACCTCTCCACTGACTTCCCGCAGAAGCTCGACCGCGAGTCGTTGTCACGACATCTGCCGCCGTCGCTGCTTGCCGCGCTCTACCCCGTCGGCTCCTGGCGCGACCGCCCTCCCACACAACCCCCAACCGATCTCACCGGGCCGCACATCATCGAGCAGATTCCGCTCGACCCGACCCAGTCCAAATTAAATTCACCGAATCTGCCTCCAACCTCAGCGACGCCGCACGATCTGCTCGCCATCACCGCCGCTCTCACTCCTTCACGCTGCGATACCTGCCGCGCGGGCTCCAACAACTGGGCGCTCTCCGGTGCTCACTCGGCCTCCGGCGCGCCGCTGGTCTCCAATGACATGCATCTCGGCCTCAGCCTTCCGGACATCTGGTACGAAGCCGTTCTGCACGTCGCCGCATCCTCTCCATCCACCTCGCCGCTCGACGTCGCAGGGTTCACCCTCCCCGGCGTTCCCTGGGTTCTCGTCGGACGCAACCCGCACCTCGCGTGGAGCTTCACCAACCTCGGCGCCGACGTGCAGGACATTCGCATCGAGCACCTGCGCGGCTCCGGCGCCTCCACCGAATTCGAGCAGCTCAACGGCGCATGGCTTCCCGTCGAACATCACACCGAACACATCATCGTGCGCGGCGGCCGCGATGTCTCCCTCGACGTCAAAACCGTCTCTCATGCGTTCGGCTCAACCACGGTCACAAGCCCCATCATCTCGCCGCTCTTTCCCTCCGAGCACCGCACGCTCTCGCTCGCCTGGACACTCTACGACCCGGCGAACCTCGATTTCTCCTTCCGCGCCACAGACGCATCGGCCGACAGCGCCTCGCTCGTCGCCTCCTTCGCTGCATTCGGCGGCCCCTCTCTCAACCTCGTCTATGCCGACGATGACGGCCACATCGGCTATCACGCGCTCGGCCGCATTCCCATCCGCGGGCCGGCAGTCCAGCATCCCCGCACCGTGCCGCAATTCATCCTTCCCGGTCCTGAGCCTGACTCCGACGAAGATGACGAGACGCAAACCAGCATCCCACCTCCCATTGCGCCGCAAATCGATCACGAACCCAACGCATCGCCGCATTCGCCTCTGCAGCTCACCGCCTACGAGCCCGCGCGTCGGCACTCTCGCCGTCGCGCGCGTCTCACACCCAGAAACACCACGCCCGATCAATCGCCGCCGGCCGATCAGCCCACACTCGCACCGCCGCCTGCCGAAAGCTACACCATCGGCTCTCCCATCTCCCCTGTTCCCATCGATGCGCTCGACGCGAATCAAGCCTGGTCCAGTTACATCTCCTACGACGCGCTGCCCTCCATGGAAGATCCATCCTCCGGCGTTCTTGCCACCGCCAACGCGCGCGTCACCTCCGACGACTACACCTACGCCCTCGCGCTCGACTGGGTCGATCCCTACCGCGCCGAACGAATCTATCATCTGCTCGAAGGCCGCAGCGACCTCACGCCGCAATCGATGCTCGCCGTCCAGACCGACCAGCACTCCGCCTTCGATCTGCTCCTCGCGCAGCGCATCGCCTACGCCATCGATCACTCCTCCGTCGCCGCTCGCGGCAACGATACAGCTCGTCTCCGCCAGGCCGCCGATCTTCTCCGCGACTGGCATGGCAACATGAACGTCACCTCGTCCGCCGCTGCCATCGTCGCCGCCACCAACCAACAACTCTGGCCCTCCCTGCTCATCCCGCAGATCGTCGCGCACGACCGCTGCTCGCACGCCACAGCCGCACGGCTCGCGAAACTCTACGTCTGGGACGAGCGAACGTCGGCGCTCGAAAGCCTCGTCGCAAACAATCCGGCAAACTGGCTTCCGCCCGGCGTCGCCAACTGGGACGACCTGCTCACTCTGGTCGCCGAGCGCGGTCTCCGCAGCGCCCATGCACCCGGCGATCTCTCCCGCTGGCGCTACGGCTCCATCCACACCGTCGAGATGAACCATCCGCTCTTTGGCGACTTTCGCCTGCTGCATTGGCTCTTCGGTGTCGCCACCGGCACCGGGCCACAGCCCGCGGGCGGCGACACCACCACCATCGACGCCATCAGCCCCGGCCTCGTCCCCAGCGAGCGTTTCACCGCGGATCTCTCCAGTCCCGATGCCACGCTGGCCAACATCACTACCGGCGAATCCGGCAACCCTGCCAGCGCTTGGTACCTCGACCAGTTCTCCCCCTGGCTGCACGGAACAAGCTTCAACCTCCCTCTCACCGACAGCGGAAAGGCGCACTCGCTCACGCTCACGCCCTAACCGGCTCGTTCCTCATCGCGCGACCCAACAATCGTGCATCGCAAACACCATCCTCGGTGACAATAGGACGATGCTTCGGAGCCCACGCTGGAACCCACTCTGGAATACAGACGCGCCGTACCTGCTCTTCGTGCCGCTCCTCGCCTTCATTGCAATTCTTCCGCTGATCCTGCACGGCTGCTCCTGCGGCCATGACTTCGACTTCCATCTGCAGAGCTGGCTGGATGCCGCCGCGCAACTTCGCCACGGCACGCTCAACCCAGCCTGGACCGGCTCTGCTGCATGGAACGCAGGCGAGCCGCGCTTTCTCTTCTATCCGCCGCTCTCATGGATGCTCGGCGCCGTGCTCACCGTGGCCCTCCCCATTTCCGCGGCGCCCGCCACGTTCACATGGCTCGCTCTTCTCGGTGCCGGCCTCGCGATGTACAAGCTCGCGCGCGCCTATGCTGCGCCACCGGCAGCACTGCTCGCGAGTGCCATCTACCTCGCCAACCCCTACATGCTCTTCACCGCCTTCGAGCGCACCGCCTACGGCGAACTCCTCGCGGCAATATGGCTCCCTCTGCTCCTGCTCGCTGCGCTTCAGCGAACGCCCTCCATCGTCAAACTCGCCATCCCGCTCGCTCTGGTCTGGCTCACCAACGATCCAGCCGCGGTCATCGGCATCTACATGCTCCTCGCGATCGCACTGGTTCGCATCGTGCTTGCTCTTCTCCCACGCGGGCAGCTGCAGCCCTCACCCGTGTCCGCTCGACATCATCGCGCGGTCTCTCTGCTCGCTCGCTTCACCGCCGGTGGCGCACTCGGGCTCGCGCTCGCCGCCTTCTATCTCCTTCCCGCCGCCTATGAGCGCCGCTTCGTCCAGGTCGCGATGGCCATCGTCCCCAACGTGCGCTATCAGGACAACTTCCTCTTCGGCCACACCGGCGATAGACCGCACGATGCCGTCCTTCACACCGCCAGCCTGCTCGCCGTCGGCTTACTGTCCGCTCTTCTCGTCGTGCTGCTCTCCGCCGCTCTTACTACCCGCAGGGCCGATGCCTCGAAGCCGCGCGTCCCCACGGATCAACCCGCATCCACGCTCCTTATCCTCGTCGTACTCGCCGCCGCCATCGCCTTTCTTCTCACACCGGTCTCCGCGCTTCTTTGGAGATATCTCCCCGAGCTTGCATACCTCCAATTTCCCTGGCGTCTTCTCTCTATCGCCGGTGCGATCCTCGCGCTCGGCGCTGCACTCATCCTCTCTCGCGTGAAATCGTCCAGCCTGCGTTGGACTCTCATCGCCCCTCTTCTCGCGATAGCATTCGTCGCCTGCATCGCCGCCTGGGGAATCACCGAGTTTCGTCAGTTCTGTGAGGCACTCGATCTTCCCTCCGCCCGGGCGCAGCTCTTCGCCACCCACCACGGCGCTCCGCCCACCGACGAATACACCCCCACCGCCGCCGACAACGATGTCCTTCGCTGGGACGATCCCTCCTTCTGGCTCTCGCCGAATCCCTCCGCCTTCGCCGCCAACACGGTGCCCAATCCAGCCGCAACCATCCTCAACTATGACGTTCCGCCTCCCATCGCGCAGACCATCTCCGGCGTCGCACCTCATCATCTCCAGCTGAATCTCATTCGGCCTGAAACGCTCATCCTCAATCTTCGCGACTACCCCGCATGGCAAATCACGCGCAACGGCGCGCTCATCACAAACCATCTCCAGCGCGATGACGGCCTGCTCGCCGTCGCGCTTCCCGCCGGCACATCCACGATCGACATCCGCTGGCATCGCACCTGGGATCAACGTCTCGGCGACTTCATCAGCGCATGCGCACTCTTGCTGCTCGCAATCCTCGTCATGCGCTCGCGTACAATCAAAGCCTGACCGCATGACCGCCCGCATGATCCCCGCATGAATATTGACGTCCAATCCATTCTGAACTCCGGCGCCGCTCTCGCCGACGACGCCCTCGAGCGTCTGCTGCCGGCCTCCACCGTCGAGCCCCACTCCATTCATCGCGCCATGCGCCACTCCGTCTTCGCCGGCGGCAAGCGTCTCCGCCCCATCCTCTCCATGGAAGCCGCGCGTTGCGTAGCGCACGAGCTTCCTCCCGGAGCGGCGGAGCTCGGCGCCGCCATCGAGATGGTCCACACCTACTCGCTCATTCACGACGATCTTCCCGCGCTCGACAACGACGACCTCCGCCGCGGAAAGCCCACCTGCCACGTCGCCTATGGCGAGGCCATCGCCATCCTCGCCGGCGACGCGCTGCAGACCCTCGCCTTCCAGACCATCTCGCAGCTCCCCGCCCCCGCCGCCACCGTCGTCGAGATCACGCGCGAGTTCTCGCTCGCCATCGGCACCGGCGTCGGCCCCGTCCCGGACTCCGGCCTGCCTGGAGATCTGCCGCCGGGAATGATCGGCGGACAGGTCATGGACATCGAAAGTGAAGGCCACACATCCACCGCCGAGCTCGTCGAGCGCATTCATCGCGCCAAGACCGGCGCGCTCATCACCGCCTCCATCGTCTGCGGCGGTCTGCTCGGTCTCGGCTACTGCCTCTCCACAAATACCGGCACTGCGCGGCTCGCCTGCACCGCGGAAGACACCATCGCCCGCCTTCGCACCTTCGGCCAGAAGGCCGGCCTTGCCTTTCAGATCGTCGACGACATCCTCGACGTCACCCAAACCTCCGCGCAGCTGGGCAAGACGGCCGGCAAAGATACAGCGGCCGAAAAAGCCACGTGGCCCGCCGTCTTCGGCATCGAGCGCTCACGCCGCGACGCCGCCGCGCTCATCGCCGACGCCTTCGCCGCGCTCGAGCCCTTCGGCGAATCTGCCGCTCCGCTGAAATCTCTCGCGCAATATCTCGTCGAGCGCACCCACTAACCCGCGCCGGAGTCTCTCTCATGCGTCTTCGTCCCCGCCATTACGTCCTCATCGCCATCATCCTCGCCCTCGGCGTCTACAACCTCGTCCGTCTCCATCGCGCTCGCGAGCGCATCGTCGTTCCCGTGAACGTCGCGCCCACGCCCGTCGGCCCCATCCCACAATCACCCGCGTGGGCCGCCTACGATAAGGCCGCCGGCCTCCGCGATGCGCCCGACGCTCAATTCCAAGCCGCGCTTCACAATCTCAAGCAACAGATCTCCTCCAGCTCCCTCGTCGACAGGTCCAGCCTCAGCGGCTGCCAGACCTGGCTGCTCTTCTATCGCCAAAGCGCAGTCCACGCCTCCGCAAACGATCCCTGGAAGCAGCGCAGCACCGAGCACGTCAACTCCTGCGTCAGCCTGCATCGCGATGCAGGCCACTAAACGACCGTCTCGCCACACCGCACCGCACCGATTCGCAAACATCCCATGACAGAAGCCGATCTTCTGCGCGCCCTTCGAGACTGCTACGATCCCGCACTCCGCCGTGACATCGTCTCCCTCGGCCTCGTCGAATCCGCCACGCTGTCCCCTGACCGCGACGCTCCCGGCGCCGGCGTTCGCGGCCTCGCTCCACGCTTCATCGCTCACATCGTTCTTCGCGCGCCCGGCAGCGACGAGCTTCACAACGCACAGCTTCAGGCGCAGATAGAAAATCGCCTCGCCGGAATTCCCGAGCTCTCGCGCAGCGAAGTCAAACTGCTTCCCGGCCTCTTTTCCATCCTCAACCCGCGGCAGGTCTGATCATGGCGCGCCGCAAACCTGCAATTCATCCCCCTGCAATTCATCCGTTCGATCAGCTTCACGGCACCGACACCTCCGGTCTGCTGCCCTGCTCCATCATCGCGCGCGGAACCCAGGCGCGCCCCGAAGAGCTCACCGCCTACTACGGCATCGCTCCCAGCATCCTTCGCTCCCTGCTCGATCTCTGGCTGCAGCGCCTGCGTCCCCTCGCGCCCCGCCCTCATCCCGCGATAGACCACACCGTCTTCCTCGACGTCGGCGCCGGCAAAGGCCGCGCCCTGCTGCTCGCCTCGCAGCATCCCTTCCTTCGCGTCGAAGGCATCGAGCTCAACCAGCAGCTCGCCGAGATCGCTTCCGCAAACATCCGCCGCTGGCAACAAGATGCTCAAGCAAACGCTCTCGCGCCCATCGCGCTTCACCTGGGCGACGCAACCACGCACCCGCTCCCCGCCGCCCCGATCCTCGCGCACCTCTTCCACCCCTTCGAAGCCCGCACGCTGCGCCGCTTCCTCCGCCACGTCGAGCAGGATCTCATCCACCGCCCGCGTCCCTTCGATCTGCTCTACGTCAACGCCGAGCACGACTCGCTTCTCGACCGCCATCCCGCCTTCAAACGTCTCTGGATCGGAAGCGTGCCCATGTCCCCCGAAGACCACCTCGCCGACCTCGCCGCGATCGCCCAGCAGAAGGAATATGGATCGACAGGCGACGAACTCTGCGCCGTCTACCGATACGCCGGACGCAGGAACTAAACCGCCCCTTCCTGCGTATTGTTAACATTCCCTTATATTTCAGCACTTCTGCGGTCGATAAACGAACATCTGTGCGAAAAATGTGAATCGGCTGGAACCAACCCTCCATCCCATGCGTATGGCTACTACATAGACGGTGTTCCCAGCGCGACCCCAGGGTCAGCGCGCAACGCCGAGGGCCACACAATTTGCCAGCGCCTGCGACGGCTGAGTCAAGATCTCATAACCGCCCACGCTGAAGAGACCACTTGCAACCCCAGCTTTGGGCCCCGCGCCGCACCTCTGTGCGCGCAAGGAGAGACATGTATGTACGACCTTCTCATCACCACCTTCTTTGCTCTGACCATCTTCGTTCCCAGCTTCATCGGCATTCGTGCACGCACCAACGCCGACTGGAGAACACGCTAGAGTCTTTCTCCTGAAGGTGCAAAGCGAAGCCAGAAACAGCTCGCGCCGTTTTCCGGTAAAGAAAACGGCATTGCACCCTTTCTCCACGTCGACGGCATCAGGAGAAAGACGCTAACCGGGCGAGCACGGCATCCTCTGCGCCGCGCACGCAATGCGCCCGTTGCACCAACCACGTCAGAGGATCAGCACGAAACTCAACCGAGCGCCGCCCGCGAAGTCACGCTTCGCCGCGGCGCTCGCTGCGTCTTCAGTGCGCCTCATTCATCCTCAAAAATTAATCGCGCCAGCGAACCAGCAACAGCCGCTCCGTCTCCGCCTCGCCGTTTTCGATCAGCACATCGGCATCGGCGCGCTCTACCAGCGCCGGAAATCGCTCTCCCCACTCCGCCAGCACCAGCGCATCCGGCTGCTCCAGCATCTCCCACACCCCCAGGGCCTCAAGCTGCTCGTCCTTCTCCAGCCGGTAAAGATCCAGGTGAAAGATCCGCAGCCCGCGCCCGCTGTACTCATGCACCAGCGTAAAGGTCGGGCTCGTCACCTCATCGGCCTCGGCCGCGCCCGCCGCCGCCGCAATCCCCTTCACCAGCGTCGTCTTGCCCGCGCCCAGATCGCCACGCAGCAGCACCAGCTTCGGCGCGCGCAGCAGCTCGGTCATCAGCTCGCCGAGCGCCACCGTCCCATTCACACTCCTTGTTCGCAGCCGTTTTTCGCGCGTGAACTCAGGCATTCGCCGCGCTCCGTCCGCGAGCCGCAAGCCCCGCAATCCATGTCAAGCCGTCCTCATCCGTCAAGCGCGCGCGAAACGCCTGCGCCAGATGACGCACCGTATCCGTCGCAAGCACCGTGTGATCCTCCTGGTCCATCGTCGCGAAATCCCCCGCCAGTCCATGTAAAAACACCGCCGCCTCCACCGCGTTCGCGACATCGTCCGGATACTGCGCCAGCATCGCCGCCACAATCCCCGTAAGAATATCGCCGCTTCCGCCCTTCGCCATCCCCGGATTGCCCGTCGTATTCACCGCAACCCGCCCATCCGGATGCGCAATCAGCGTTCGCCATCCCTTCAGCACCAGCGTCACGCCATGCTCCGTCGCAAACCGCCGCGCCAGCCCCACCCGGTCGGCCTCGACTTCTTTCACACTCGATTCAACCAGCCGCGCCATCTCTCCCGGATGCGGCGTCAGCACAATCGTCCGTGCGCGGCCCGTCGCATCGCGCGCAGCGGCCGCACGCTTCAGCAGCTCCGTCCGCCCTGCAATCGCATTCAGCGCATCGGCATCCAGCACCATCGGCAGCGAAACGCGCTCGACGAACGTCCGCACAAACTCCGGCGTCGTCCCACTCTGCCCTAAGCCCGGCCCCATCCCCACCACCGTGATGCCCTTCAGCAGCCTCTCTAATCCCCCTTCGTCCAACTCATCCAGGCTCAGCCCTGCTTCACCTGAACCCTGGGCCCTGGGCCCTGGACCCGCGTCGAGCGGCATGCACATCAGCTCCGGCGCAACCGCCGCCACCGTCGGCAAAATCTCGCGCGGCACCGCCGCCGTCGTCAGCCCCGCTCCCGTGCGCATCGCCGCCAGGCTCGCCATCGCGGGCGCGCCCGCCTTGCCCACGCTCCCGCCCACAATCAGCACATGCCCAAACTTGCCCTTGTTGCCGTTGATATCGCGCGGCCGCTCCGTCAGCTTCTTCGCAGAGCCCGCCCACCCCAGATCGCCGCTCTCCTCCAACGCACCCGCCGGCGTCCCAATCTGCGCCACGACCACCGGCCCAAACACATCCGGCGCCGTCAGATGCCCAAAGACGTGCGCCAGCTTCGGCGCCACAAACGTCACCACCGCATTCGCGCGAAACGCCTGCGCCTTCCCGCTCTCGTCTGCTGATGTTTGCGCCGTCGCATCCGCATCCCACCCACTCGGCAGATCGACAGCCACCACTGGCGCCTTCATCGCAGCAATTAAATCGCGTGCCACTGCAGCGAATCCGCGCAAAGGCGGCTTGAACCCTGTGCCCACCACAGCATCAATAATCAGCTTCGCATCCTTCAGCGCCATGCGTAGCGCCGCCTCATCCTTCGCCTCTACAAACTCAAGCCCCTGCGTCGCCTTTGCACGGCTCAGCGCGGACGCAGCATCGCCGCGCGCGTCCTCCAGCGACGCCAGCAGCACCAGCCTCACCGGAGTCTGAATCTCAGCCAGCAACCGCGCAGCCACAGCTCCATCGCCACCGTTGTTGCCCTTGCCGCACAGCACGACCACCGGCCCATCGCCGCCATACCGCCGCAGGCAGAAGCGCGCCACCGCGCTCCCCGCGTTCTCCATCAGCGTGCGCACCGCAACGCCGCTCTCCACCGAACGGCGGTCCACCTCGCTCATCTGCGCTGCGGTCAGGACTCTCATCTCCCTCATTGTCCAACAGATGCCGGACACGAAGGAATGAATTGCTTGTTGAGGTGTTTTTAGTGACGCCCGTCTAGCGGCCGGCCGTCATCGCCGTCTGCGTCACCGCCGGCTTCGGCGCGAAGTAGTTGCGCTCATACATCGCGCGGTAGAACTCGCCCGTAAGCTCGGCAGCCTTCGGCCCGAAGGTCGGCCGTCCGCCCTCCAGGAAGATCACCGTCACAATCGGCCCCGTCGGCGCCTCGCCATAGGAGACAAACCACCCATAGCGCGTGCCCTCGTTCGAGCACGTCCCCGTCTTGCCGAAGATCGGAAACTGCATAAAGTTCTCATGCAGCGAACGCGCCGTGCCGTTCGAGAAATCAACCGCTCCGCGCATTCCCGGCAGAATCTCCGGGATCACGTCCTTGATGTCCAGCTGCCGCTTCACCTTCGGCTCAAAGCTGGCAACCTCTTCCGGCGTCGTCGGATGCTGCAGGTAATACAGCGTCCCTCCGTTCGCAATCGCCGAAACCAGCGCGCCCAGCTGCAGCGGCGTCATCGAAATGCTCTCGCCAAACGAGCACATCCGCCCCACGCCGCCCTTCGCGTCCGGCAGCGGATCATCCGGATACACGCCCAGCTGCTCGCCCGGAATGTTGTATCCCGCCAGCTCGCCCAGCCCAAACTCATTGGCATAATGTTTCACGCGCTCAAAGCCCATCGCGCGCCCCAGCACCTCAAAGTACAGGTTCACCGACCTCGCCAGCGCCTCCGTCAGATCCACCGAATAATGGCCGCCGAGATTCACCGGTGTATCGTCCTTCACCAGACCTTCCTTCAACGCCGCCAGCGCCACCGCCACCTTAATCGTCGAACACGGCTCCGCACCCGCGCTCAGCGCCAGCTTCTGGTTCACCATCGTCAGAATGCGTCCGTTCGAAGGATCGATCGCCAGCACCGTTCCGTTCATATCGCCCAGCGCCTCAACCGCCGCCGCGCGCACCGTCAGATCCTCACCGGTCGTAATGTCGCCGGCCGTCAGGTCATCGGCATAGCTGCTCGTCGTAAACCGCTCCACCGGGCGATACACCAGCGATCGCCGGTACCAGTGCACTCGCCCATGCACCACCACCCGCCGCAGCACAACATGCCGCGAGCCCCGCGCCGCGCGCGAAACATGTGATCGGTACGCCGCCGAACGCCGCGCCACATGCCCCACCGCACGATGATGACGGCTGGTCGGAACATCACGATGCAACGGCGCAGCGCAGGCCACGCCCACACCCAGCAGCAGCGAAAGAATTAGCCCTATACGTCTCTGTCCCATGAACCTTCGTCTGCTCCTGCCTCTGCGTGATTCTTATCTTTCCCGTCGCGTTGCCCGGCTCCTTCACTGCGCGCATTACGCCGGTACCGTTACTCCAAAATGCGCTTCCCAGGCCGATTGCGTTCTTCGGCTCGGCCCTAGCGGCTGCGCCGCAGAAACGCCGGAATATCCAGCTCGTCGCTCTCCGAGGAAGAGCTCTCCGCCGCATATCCTGCGAAGCTCGGAACCTTGGCCGCGGGCCAGTGTGTCTCTTCCTTCGGCTCCACAGGCTCTTCTTCATGCGATGCCTGCTGCTCCCACGACGGCGTCTCGCTCTCCGCGCGGTGGTTTCCATTCGGCTGCCGGAAGAAGTCATCGTCAAACACCGACGCCGGCACCGGGATCAGCTCCGGCTTCGCCTCCGGCGACGCCGCCGGAACATACGCTCCGCGCGCGCGGTCCGTATGCGGCTCTGACGGCGGCGTAATCCGCAGCGCATCGAACGGGCTCTTCCTGCGCGAGGGCTCCTTCACCGGTTCGCGCACCGGCTCAGCCTCAATCCGATCCACATGGGCCGCAACCGGCGCAGGCGCGGGCGGAGGAGGTGGCGGCGGCGGTGCTGCCGCAACCGGCTCCGGCTTCGGCGCCGGCTCCTGAACCTTCTCGCGCTTGCGTGGCGCCGGAGCTTCCTTCTTCGCCTCCGGCTCGCGCTCAGCCGAGGCCGCAATCTCGTTCGCGATCTGAGCAGCCGGAGCCGCCGGCGGTCTCGCCGCAATCCTCGGCGGAGGCGCCTCTGCGCGCGCTGCCGGCAACGTCGCATCCGAAAGCATGCGCTCCCGCCGCTTCGGCATCTCTTCGCGGAACCCCGTAGCGATGACCGTGATCTTCACGTCGTCGCCCATCGTCTCGTCCTGCACCGCGCCGAAGATGATGTTCGCGTCCTCATGCGCCGCATTCTGAATAATCGTCGAAGCCTCATACACCTCATTCAGCTTCAATCCGCTCGATCCCGTAATGTTGATCAGGATGCCCTTCGCTCCGTCGATCGCGCCCGACTCCAGCAGCGGGCTCGCCATCGCCGCCTGCGCCGCCTCCTTCGCGCGCTCCGGCCCGCTCCGCACCGCGGTCCCCATCACCGAGTAGCCCATCCCCGCCATCGTCGTGCGCACATCCGCAAAGTCGCGGTTGATCACGCCCGGAATCGTAATAATGTCAGAGATCCCCTGCACGCCCTGGCGCAGCACATCGTCCGCAATCCGGAAGCTCTCAAAGAACCCCGCGTCACGCGCCACCGCCAGCAGCTTCTCGTTCGGAATCACAATCAGCGTATCCACCGACTCCAGCAGCTCCTGCATGCCGCGCTCGGCCTGCATCATGCGCCGCTTGCCCTCGAACGAAAACGGCCGCGTCACCACAGCCACCGTCAGCGCGCCCATCTCGCTCGCCAGCGAGGCAATCACCGGAGCCGCGCCGGTGCCCGTGCCGCCCCCAAGTCCGGCGGTCACAAACACCATGTCCGCGCCTTCCAGCGCCTCAATAATCTTGTCCGAATCCTCCAGCGCCGCGCGCCGCCCAATGTCCGGATTCGCGCCCGCTCCCAGCCCGCTGGTCAGCTTCACGCCCAGCTGCAATTTGATCGGCGCCTGCGAACTCTCCAGCGCCTGCACGTCGGTGTTCGCGGCGATAAACTCCACGCCCTCCACCTTCGCGGAGATCATGCGGTTGACAGCATTGTTGCCTCCGCCGCCCACGCCAATCACCTTGATGCGCGCGCCTCTCTGCGCCTCGTCGTGATAGTGGATGCGGATCGCATCCTCAGGCTTGTAGGACATACGTGGGCCTCCTCAGGCGATGGGGGTCGCCTTTTCTGATTGTGCATGACGCGCGTACAAACGCCCGAGGAAAGCGTGCCGCCTCGTATCTTGTTGGATTCGTGCCTGTGCCTTCTGCAGCGGCCTCGCGTCTAGCGGCCTGTATGGAAGACAACGCCAATCCCAATACTTTGAATGCTGTGGCTCGACGGCCCGAACATCTCTCCTGCGCCCAACTCGATCGCACGCAAATCGAGCATCGGCAGCAGCGTAATATCCGCTCCCACAAAGCCCTGGACCTGGGTGTAGTTCTGATACTGCGTCGCCACCACCGAAGTTGCGTTGCTGCGGCCCAGTCCGGCCGCCGCCTCCACATACGGATGCAGCCAGTGAAACGGCGTCCTGGCCTCCGCGCGCAGACCGCCCAGCGCCGCATAATGACGCACCAAATCCGTGCTGGAGGCGTAGAGAGTCGCACTCTTGTTAGAGTTCAGGACACTGCCTCGAAGGTCAACACCCACCCGGAAGGGGCCCAGCGAACGAAAGTCGTAGTAGCCGCCAAACGTTCCCCCGTACGGCTTGACGGTTCCGTTGCTGGCGGCGCAATGCCCCTGCGGATCCTGGCAGATAAATCCCGTCACCCGCTCTCCGGTCACGGTGCCATACACACCGAACTGCGCGCGGGCTGCGATGGAGACAAAAAGAAAGAGAAAGAGGGAGACGCCAAAGGCAGTCCTGCAACGAACCATGCGTCTCATTCTACCTGCCGAACGGCCAATCCGCGCTGTCAGCAGGCCTTCATCCTGCCCCAAAACTCTGTCATCTCGACCGGAGGCTTCGCGCAGAGAAGCCGCAGCGGAGAGATCCCTGTATTTCGAGACCGTCGGAATCCACGCCGCGTGCCCACACTACTGCGTATCGGGTGCCCCATTCATCGCGCACGCGATGAGTGGGGTTCTAAAAACTCCCCGCAAAGATCGACTTCAGCTTCTGCCGCAACCCCTGCTCCTCGCTCGCCTTCCTCACCTGCGTGCGATGCGTATACAGCAGCATCCCAATCGCGGTCGCAAACTCCGGCCGCGCCAGCTCCGCCGGCATCCGGCTCAGCGGCACCGGATACCCAATCCGCGCCGGCACCCGCAACAAGCTCTCCGCATGGTCCAGCAGCCCGGCCAGATGCGCTCCGCCGCCGGTAAACACGCAGCCCGCGCCCATCGCCTCCAGCACGCCGCCCGCGCGCAGGTTATCGCGCAGCATCATCAGCAGCTCGCGCGCGCGAGGTTCCAGAATCTCGGCCAGAAACCGTTGCCGCACCATCCGCGCCGCGCCGCCGCCCGTCGCCAGATCGCCGCCCACCTCAATCTCGTTCAACTGCGGCACCGACGTCACCACACAATTGCCAAACGTCCGCTTCAGGTGCTCAGCCTCTTCCACGCTCACATGCAGCCCGACCGCAAGATCGTTCGTAAAGTGGTCGCCGCCAATCGGCAGCACCGCCGTATGCGCCACCGAGCCCTCAAAGAACACCACCAGCTCCGTCGAGCTCGCGCCGATATCGGCCAGACACACACCCAGCTCGCGCTCGTCGGCCGAGAGCACTGCCTCCGCCGAAGCCAGCCCCT
>DATAXW010000007.1:0-116255 GCA_036272895.1 Acidobacteriaceae bacterium
TGCGAAAGCAGGCCTTAGTGATCCGGTGGTTCTGTATGGAAGGGCCATCGCTCAACGGATAAAAGGTACGCCGGGGATAACAGGCTGATCATTGCCAAGAGTTCATATCGACGCAATGGTTTGGCACCTCGATGTCGGCTCATCGCATCCTGGAGCTGTAGAAGGTTCCAAGGGTTAGGCTGTTCGCCTATTAAAGCGGTACGTGAGCTGGGTTCAGAACGTCGCGAGACAGTTCGGTCTCTATCTGCTGTGGGCGTAGGAGATTTGAAGAGGGCTGTCCTTAGTACGAGAGGACCGGGATGGACGAACCTCTTGTGTTCCAGTTGTCCTGCCAAGGGCACGGCTGGGTAGCGAAGTTCGGTTGTGATAACCGCTGAATGCATATAAGCGGGAAGCACGCTCTGAGATGAGATCTCCCAACCCAAAAGGGTTAATAAGGGCCCAGGAAGACCACCTGGTTGATAGGCTGGAGGTTGAAGCGCGGTAACGCGTGTAGCTTACCAGTACTAATCGCCCGTTCGGCTTGTCCATAGAATTTACTCTGCGCAATGTATTAGTCATTGTTCTGGAGAACATTCAACACAAGCCTCGTAGTTATCAGGCTCTACTAGTAATCAAAGCCTCCCAATCTATTCAGTTGTGAACGATCGCGCCACGAGCGTTCTTTGATTCAAAGGCGAGAAGCAGATCCTTCGGACATGCGTCCTGAAGGACTTCGGCTTCGCCTCGATTTGCCGGTGAGTTTACCGCGAGGGTCCCACCCGTTCCCATCCCGAACACGGAAGTTAAGCCTCGTTGGGCCGATGGTACTGCACGCGTAAGTGTGTGGGAGATTAGGTGATCGCCGGCATAATTCACTAGAAAAGCCCACCCTCGCGGTGGGCTTTTCTACTTTTCAGCTACATCCATCCTGGTCCACGCGTCCCAGTCCACGCCCGCTCGGTAGGATCCGCAACCGGGCCGAAACCACAATCTACAGAGTCGCCGGCCCCGCAGCCTGCGGAGCAGGGGCCACCCGCGGCGCTTTCGCCGAGGCCGCCGCCGCGCCCGGCGCCGTAGAGGGCTGTGCCACCTTCGGCGCCCGCGGAGCCTTCGGCCTCGGAGCGGCCACCGGCTTCTCCGGCGCACGCGGCTTCACCGTGATCTTCGGCGGCGCAGGCGGCGTCGGCGGCACCGGCGCCTCGATGCTCTTGCGGATCGTGATATCGCCATCGCTCGTCACCACCCGGACCTTCGGCCCGCCCGAGCCCACCGTCCCCGAAAGCCAGTGCTGATCATCATCACCCTGCGTCTGCAGATCGAAGTCATTCTCCAGGTCACCATTCCGCGCCTGCGCATCCACCACAAAACCGCTGTTTCCCGGCACACCCAGGTCCACCGATCCATGCTGATTGGTGATATCCACCGGCCCCAGCGGCGCCGCGCTCGTCACCGACACCGCGCCATTCCGGTTCGACACCTGCACCGGCCCCGCCACATCGTCCAGCTCAATCGTCCGATCGTGCGTCGTCAGCGTCACCGGTCCCAGCAACTGGTTGGCCTGCAGATCGCCGCTCTCCACATCCAGCTCGCCATCCACGCGTGCCGTCGCAAACCGCGTGCGGCTGGTCTCGAACCGCACCGGGCCCTCGACCTGCTCCACATGCGTCGCCCCAAAGAAATCGCCCTGCAGCATCACGGCGCCATTGATGTTCGACACCGAAATGTCTCCGGCCCGTCCCGCCAGCGTAAACGGCCCGGTCACGCTGCGCACTGTAATGCTCGAGTCGTCATTGTTCACATGCGCCATCACCGAGCCGTCGATTCCGCTGACATCCAGATCGCCAAACCGCGCTGCAATCGTCACCGGCGCATGCAGCTCGCTCACATGCACATCGCCATGGTCCGCACTTACTGACAAGGCTCCAGTCCGCGGCATCTCAATCGTCAGGTCCGCCTGTCCCTGCTCCACGCCACGCACATCCAGCATCAGGTTGCTGCCCTGCGTCGAAAACGTCGGCTGCATCTGCTGCTCTCTGGCCTCGGCATCGCTGTCGCGCCACGCATACACCTCTTTGTGGACGCTCACGTGCACCTGGCCGTCATCGCTCGTGCCCGTCACCGTCACCGCGCCCCAGGGGTCATGCACCACCAGCGTCGCTCCCTGCGGAAACGAAGCGCTCACCGCATCATCCGACTCATGCGATTCGCCAAACACTCGATCCAGTCCACCCAGATCATGCCCAAAGTAGCGGTCCTTCCACGCTGTTCCGCTCTCCGTCCACCGCGCCGACCACCCCACGCACGCCAGCAGGATCAGCAGAAGCACCATCCCCGCGCCCAGCACATGCGTCGTCCGCGGCTGTCCTGGGCCCTCCCTCCGCTGCTGATCCAGCAGCCACTCCGCCAGCAGGATCACGCCGGCGACAATCAACACCGCCGGCCACCACCGCGCATACCACTCCAACGTCTGCGGCCAGGAAAGCCTCCCCGTCTGGTCCAGCAGCAGGACCACACCCAGCGCCAGCAGGATCAGCGGCCCCACAATCGATCCGCGCCTCAGGCTGCGCCGCTGCATCCGAAGCTGCGCTCGCATCGCCTGTGCCTGCGCCTTCGCCATCCGCCGCTGCATCTTCCATGCGCGGCGATCGTAGGCTGCACTCTGTGCGTACCGCGGCCCCGGCGGCGGAGGGGGTGGAGGATAGCTCGACATCCTACTGCCCATCCTTTCGCGTCTCGCTCTCACTCGCCGTCCACGTCGCTCTCTGATAGCCCGTCGGACTTGAGTTAGCCGCGGCCGCCGGCACACCCGCAGGCGGATACCAGTTGCTCCGGCCCATCGAGCGTTCCATCACCAGCAGCGCTCCCCACGCAATAAACAACACCGGCCACGTCTGTCCCAGCGTCCACACATCCGCAGCCTGCAGCGCAAACAGAGCGGCAATCACCAGCAGCAGCACCGGCATACGCATCTGGCACACCAGCTTGCGGCCGCCATCCGGGCCCAGCCCATACTCCTCGCCGGAAAGCCGCGCAATGCCGCGCAGCATCTCCAAGCGCCGGAGGATCAGCCACGCCGCCAGCGCCGCCAGCAGAATCGTCGTCAACCACGAGCCGCCCAGCCGCCAGGAGGCATGAAGATTGCTCAACAGGAACAGCACTCCCAGCCCAATCAGCCAAACCGCGCCGGCAGGGAAGCGTCGCACCGGCACCGGAATCGTATTCACCGGCTGCCCTTCAACCCCACTCCCTGCAGGGCTCGCCGCCGCCGCCTGCCATGGCTCGCCTGTGTACGTCGGTCCATAGGATGGAGCCGGCCCATACGATGGAGGCGGAGGAGCTGTCCACGCCGCAGCCTGTGGCTCTGCACCTGCGGGCGTACCTGCGGGAGGCACAGCGGTTGCCGCTGCAGGCGGCCGCGGCGCCGTCGCGCCAAAGTGCGTCGGCGGTACATACCCAGCCCAATTCGGTGTAGGGCCCGCAGTCCATCCCGCGGAGCCTGCCGGCTGCTGCGCCGCACCGGCGCCCGCATTCCATCCACCCGGAGGCGCCGTCGTCACCGGCCTCGCCGCGCTGCCCGGCCAGTTCTTTCCAAATCCCATCCGGTCGCCAATGTCGTTCAGCCCAAACGCATTCGGCAGCGGAAGCCCATCCCGCCGCGCCTTCGCCGTGTGATACGCCTCAACTGACTGGTAGACAATCCATCCCGCCACAAACAGACCGAAGATGCCGTTCACGTTGTCCGAGAGCGAAACCAGAATCGCGAAGATCACCAGATGCGCCACGCCCTTCGCATACTGTCCGTTGTACATCGCGCCCACGCCGGGAATCAGCCCCAGCAGCGCGGCCAGCGCCGGATTCGGCGCCTCCACCGTTGCCGGCCCGCCCCCAGGTCCAGCCGGATACCCCGGTCCTGCGCCCGTCGGCGCCGCGCCCGTTCCATACGGCGCGCCGGTCGCGCCCACCGTCGTCCATCCTCCCTGCACCGGTCCCTGCCCGGGCGCCCCGGCAGCGGTGCGCGCCGCGCTTGCTCCCGCTCCGCCCAGCCGAGCCACCAGGCAGGGCTCGCAAAATACCGCCGCACCCGCTCGCCGCACCGTCGCGCTCGTCAGCTCACGGCCGCACTCCTGGCAAAACGCTACACGTCCGCCCGCATCCGTCGTTCCCGTATTCTCTTCAGGCGCTCCGCTCCGTTCGCCCGTCCCTGCTGTCTCGTCGATCATCGCTCACCCTCCTCTCTCGGCCGCTTCTCCGTGCCGCTAAATTTCGCCGCCTCTGCAGACGCCGTCCTTTCACATCACAACCCTTTGTGGTTCGGCTTTCGCACGATCCCGCTATCCGTAGGCGCCTGGTTCGAAGGCTGCGACCCAACAAACGGTGTCTGCTGGTCCATCTGCCGATCCGCCAGCGGCCCCTGCCCGCGCAGCTCGCTCACCCGCGACTCCACCTGATACACCACGCGCATATTCTCAAACGACCGCGAGACCGACGCGCTCTCATTCGCCACCGTCCTCCGTATCGCCGCAGGCGTAAAGCTTGAGGCGCGCAGGTTCTTCAGTCGCACGCCGGTCAGGTTCAGCGTCAGCGCCAGCGACACAAACGCCATCGCCGCCGTCATCGCCAGCCGCGGTTGGAAGGTCGCGCGCCCGCTCTCAATGCGGAATGCATCGGTAATCTTCCGCATCATCGAGCTCAACGCCCACGCCGGCGCAGCACTCTTGCCGCTAACCCGGGTGGCCCATTCCTGCGCAGTTGTATCGCGCATGAGTGGGGTTCGAGCATCCGCCGCCACCTCCGCGCCCGTCGTCCCTGCCAGAATCTTCGCCAGCAGCGCCGCCGGAGGCTCCGGCGTATGTCCCTTCAACATGCCCAGCCATGCCGCTCCGCGCTGCGCCTCTTCCAGCTCCTTCGCGCACCAGGCGCACTCGGCCACATGCCGCTCGAACACCCGCCGCTCGGCAACGCTCAGCGTGCCGTCCACTGCCTCCGGGCACATCGCCTCGCACAGCTCACACTCCGCCGTCTTCTTCCGGTTCATCTCTTCGAATTGGCTCTGATCCGCCACGCTTACATCACCTTCCCTTCCATACTCTTCAACAGCCGCGCCAGCTCACTCCGTCCGCGGCTGATCCTGCTCTTCACGGTTCCCTGCGGAACCCCCAGAACCCCTGCAATCTCCTTGTAGTCCATATCCTCCAGATCACGAAGGATAACCGCCTCGCGCAGCTCCGGCGAAACCTGCGCCAGCGCCTGCTGAATCTGCGCCCGCAGCTCGAGGCCGGCCACATGATGATCCTGCCCGGGCCTTGTGTCCACCAGCCGCTCCACCTTGGTCGTTCCACCCCCTGCTTCATCCTCGCCGCCCAGCGGCTCGTCCAGCGAGTCGCTCACCCGGTCCATCCGGCTGCGGCGGTAGTTGTCGACAAGGAGGTTGCGCGTCAGCGTGGTTAACCAGGTGGTAAATCCACCTCGCGCCGGGTCAAAGTTGCCCAGGTTCCGATACATCTTCAGGAAGGCTTCCTGGGTCAGGTCCTCGGCATCCGTCGCCGACCCGGTAAACCGGTAGCAGATCCCATAAATCCTTCGATGCTGCGTCTTTGCGAGCTGCTCCCAGGCCTCCGCATCGCCCCCCAGGCAACGCGTCGCGAGCTCCGCCAGAGCCGCCTGCTCGGCAGCTCCGGCGCGGTCCGTTCCAGAACGCAACTCCGGCTCTTCGGGCCCGAGCCGCGTCTCCGTCACAGCTCTCTCCTTCATCGGCGAAGCCCCCCCAGCCTCGCGCCGCAGCCTCTTTGTCGGAGCTCCAGGCCGTGCCAGGCCGGCGCCCCAGACCCTCGGTGCACCGCGCTCAAGAAACGCCGGGATGGACGCCGCCGCCATGTCTTTCCTTACGCAATCCCGGCCCCAAAAGTTCCCCCAACCTTCGCCTCAAATCCAGCTAAACCCGCCCCGCTAAACGCCTTTTCCCAGCGGCCCTCCCCGTCGTCAAGTGCCGCCTTTCCTTACTGTCTACTGTCTGCCCTCTGCTGTCTGCCTCCTGATCACCCCGCACGCAATCCGGTTGCCCGCATCGCCGCTCGGATCCGTCTTCTCGTCGTCCGCATGCTGATGCACCACGACACTTGTACCACCCTTCAGAAACAGCGAGTCCGGCGCGCCCGGATCCAGCGAAATATCGTGCAGCACAAAGCTCGCCTCGCCCATGTGGTCCTCGTCAACCATCACATTCCCGGGCAGATCCCCATTATGATGCCCCATCGGGTTCTCATACCCATGCTGCTTCCCGGCGGGATTGAAGTGCCCGCCCGCCCCATGAAAGTCCGGCGCATCGCATACCGGATACTCATGAATATGCACCGCATGCTCCCCAAACGGCAGGTTTTCCAGCTTGATCGTCATCTTGACGCCCTTCTTCACCTGCTTGAAGGTCACCGTCCCCGCCGCCTGCCCATGCGACCCCACCAGCTTCACCTTGATCTCACGCGGCCCCGCCGTCTGCGCCTCCACCAAAACCACTCCGACCCCCACCGCGACAACCATCGCCAACCCACACCCCGCCAGCCACTTCACCGCCATCCTGACCTCACAACCAACAGCACCGCCAGCATACTCCCGCTCCCCACGCCTTCGCCTCTTTTCAGGCAGCAGGCACCGAAGCTTTTTACTGTCTACTGTCTACCCTCTACTGTCTGCTTCTCCCAGAAATCCACCGCCGCCTCGTCGTACCCTATCCCCACCATGCAACCCACCACCCCTGGCGTCCTCGAAGTCATCACCGGCCCCATGTTCTCCGGCAAGTCCGAGGAGCTCATCCGCCGCCTCAAGCGCGCGCGCATCGCCCGCCAGCGCGTCGCCTGCTACAAGCCCGACATCGACCTCCGCTACCATCGCACCGCCATCGCCTCGCACTCCTCGCTCACCCACGAAGCCGTGCCCATCGCCTCCGTCGACGAGCTCCGCGACATCCTCGCGCCGCAGCTCGACTCCATCGAGGTCATCGGCATCGACGAGGTCCAGTTCCTCTCCCCTGACATCATCCCGCTCGCGCTCGACCTCGTCGCCCGCGGCAAGCGCGTCCTGCTCGCCGGCCTCGACACCACCTTCGCCAACGAGCCCTTCGGCCCCGTCCCCAACCTCATGGCCCTCGCCGACCGGGTCACCAAGCTCTCCGCCGTCTGCATGGTCTGCGGCCAGTCCGCCATCCACACCCAGCGCCTCGGCCAGTCGCAGGAGCTCGTCGTCGTCGGCGCCGCCGGCCTCTATGAAGCCCGCTGCCGCGCCCATTTCACCCCGCACCTCGACGAGCACGGCAGCCGGCAGCTCGAACTCCCCGCCCAGGAAGAGGTCCCCGCAACCTGAGTCCGCACCTCGTCTCGGCACGAATCCGGCTCACGCTCTCATATTCCCCATAGCGCCGCCGTCCAACTTGCGCTACCCTTCGTCCACCATGCGCCCGAGCCTTCTCAGCCTCGGTCTTCTCGCGCTCCTCAGCGTCTCCGCCCTCGCCGAATCCACGCCTCACTGGCTCCAGCTCCACTCCCCACACTTCACCGTCATCACCGACTCCAGCCAGCGCGATCTCCGCCACGTCGCCGGCCAGCTCGAGCGCATGCAGGCCGTCTTCTCCAAACTCGTCCCCGCCGCCCACGCCGACACCGGCGCACCCATCATCGTGCTCGCGCTCAAAGACAAGGCCGATTTCCAGTCCCTTGAGCCCACCGCCTACCTCGCGAAGAATCAGCTCGATCTCGCCGGGCTCTTCCTCCATGCGCAGGATCGCAGCTACATCCTGCTCCGTCTCGACGCCAACGGCGACCACCCCTATGCCACCCTCTACCACGAGTACACGCACTACATCACGCGCCACGCCAACTTCCCGCTCTGGCTCAACGAAGGCCTCGCCGAGTTCTACCAGAACACCGACATCGGCGAACACCAAGTACGCTACGGCCAGCCCAGCGCCGACGACCTCCTCTTCCTCCGCCAACATCAGCTTCTTCCTCTGCCCGCTCTGCTCGCCGTCGATCGCGGCTCGCCCTACTACCACGAGGAGGACAAAGGCTCCATCTTCTATGCCGAATCCTGGGCGCTCACCCACTTCATCATCGTCAGCGACGGTCTCAACCACACCGATCATCTCGCCGATTACGTCCGCAACCTGGCCGCCCATCAGGACGCCGTCACCGCCTTCCGCAACGCCTTCGGCGATCTCAAAAGCTTCCAGTCACGCTTTGACAACTACATCGATCACGGCGACTACAAGCTCTTCGTCATGCCCATGACCTTCGCCGTCGACGAGGCTGCCTTCAGCGTCGATCCCCTTGCCACGCCCGATGCCGACGCCATCCGCGCCGATGTCCTGCTCGACAACGACCGCACCGCCGACGCCGAAGCCCTCCTCGACGCCGTCCTCCGCGCCAACCCCTCGAACGCCCTCGCGCATGAGAGTATGGGCGCGCTCTGCTTCCGCCGCCACGACCTCGCCGGCGCACGCAAGTGGTACGGCGAAGCCGTCGCGCTGCACTCCACCAGCTATCTCGCCTGGTATTACTATGCCGTGCTCTCGCATCAGCGCGGCCTCGCCGCCGGCCCTGACCTCGACGCCCAAGCCGAAACCCAGATCGAAGCCAGCCTCGAGCAGTCCCTCAAGCTCAATCCCAGCTTCGCTCCCGCCAACGACGCGCTCGCCGTCCTCTACGCCTCGCAGCACAAAAATCTCGACGACGCTCTCCGCCTCAGTATCACCGCCATCGTGCTCGATCCCACCAATCTCAACTTCCGTCTCAACAACGCGCAGGTCCACATGGCGCGTCAGGAGATTCCCTCCGCTCTCGCCGTTCTCGTCGCCGCCCGCTCCGTCGCCACGACCACCGCGCAGCTCGTCGCGATCGACCAGCGCAGCGAGCAGATTCGCAACTACCAGCAGCAGCTCGAACGCGCGCAGCAGCAGGCCGCTCTCACCCGCGCCGCTCTCTCCACCACCGGCGACACGCTCACCACCGCCGCTCCCACACCCTCGGGATATCCTCCCGGCCCTCCCATCGGCCCGCACCACACCGTCCGCGGCGTCCTGCACAACGTCGTCTGCAGCGTCTCCACCGTCCTCGCGCTCACGGTTGACAGCTCCGGCAAGCACATCCCGCTCTACTCCAACGACAGATACAAAGTGGTCTATCGCGCGGCCAACTTCACGCCTCCCGGAGCGCTCGAGCCCTGCAAACAACTCGAAGGCATGAACGCCATCGTCGTCTACACCGACGTCTCCGATCCTCGCGTCACCGGCCAGATCGTCGCCATCGCCCTCATCAAATAATCTCCACGCGCCACACCAGCCCGGGTGGCCCATCCTTTCACAGCCTTATCGTGAAAGACCGGGGTCCCCGCCAGCGTCGCTGGTGGGGTGGAAGGGTGGGGTATCGCGCGTTATGACGCGCGATAAAAATGCCAACGTACCCACAACATCAAATTCTTTTCATTCTGTCATCCTGAGCGCACCGGGGTCCCCAGCGAACTTGTTCGCTGGGGTGGAAGCGAAGGATCCCCGCATTTAACCGCCGCCGAAACTGCCACAACCTTCACTCACGCGAAACGCCGGCTCCACCGGATAAAGTAATAACAGCACCCCCATGCCCACCCACTACGACGTCCTCGGCCTCCCGGAAACCGCGGATCAACCCGCCATTCGTTCCGCCTATCTGCGCCTCCTGCACCTGCACCACCCCGACCACAACACCGGCCCCGACGCCGACGCCATCACCGCCCAGCTCATCGACGCCTACGCCATCCTCGGTGATCCCGGGAAGCGCGCCAGGTACGATCGCACTCACGGCTTCAATCAACCCTTACCCGCGCCCCACGCATCCACGCATCCTGTCTCCGCGCAGTCTGACGGCGCACGCGCCTCTGCATCTTCACCATCCACCACCACGCACTGGTTTCAAACCCGCGCCGCGTTCATCACCCTCCTCACGGCTCTGGCCGTCGCTCTCGGCCTCTATCTTTGGCTCTCCCCGTCGAGAGTCGTCACGCACTCTCCGCGCGCCACCGTCAACAGCCTCATCGATCAGTTTGTCTCCACCGTCCTTGCCAGGGCCACTCCCGCCGGCTCCCATCGCGAAGGCCTCTCCATCGTCAACGACTACGCGCTCGATCGTTCCAGATACGATCTCTCCACCCTCCGCTCCCTCGCCGACGACCTCCAGGCCTATCTCCCCGACTCCGGCGCCAACTCCGATGGCCTGGTCACCAGGGCCTACTTCAACGCCCGCCTCATGCAGCTCAGCGTCGCCACCCTCGACGACTTCCAGAAGGGCGCCGCGATCGACGGCGACATCGAGCAGATCGACCGCCTCGGCCAGAACCCCTACGTCCACCCCTGGCTCGCCGCCGGCCCCTACGCCCATCCCTTCAGCGATCTCCACGCCCGGCTGCTCAGGATGTCTCACGCGCAGGCCTCCGGCCTCTCTCGCCTCGCCGCGCAAACCAATCTCGCCGACCTCTCCGCACAGATCACCGCCGAGCGCGCCCGCATGCAGGCGGCAGGAGACGTCCCTGCATCCGTGGCCTCTTCCTTCAACGCAGAGGTCGAGAACTACAATCAGCTCTCCGCCGCCGGCGCCAAAAATCAGGCCTTGTACGACGAGGTCGATCTCGCCTTCAACCGCTGCCTCGACGCCCGCTTCCTCACCCGCCACAACCGCTAGCCTCGATCGCATATTCCAGCCCTAAAACTCCGTCATCTGACCGCAGCGGCCCCTCCCGGAGCTTGCTCGTCTGAGTGTGGCAACAGAAGGCCTCATCGTCTCGCCTCTAACTCTGTCATCTCGACCGGAGCATCGTAGTTTCATCGCGATGCGGAGCGGAGAGACCCCTGTATTTCGCGATGCTCGGTCAGGCTCAACACCCTTCGCTAAGGATGACGATCTTTGAACATTCGATCGCCGGCCTCAAGTGAACAGGGCGAGACGGCCGGGTGCCCGATGTCCCAGGTCTCGACTCTGAGACCTGGGTGCGCACAATGACGACCGTAAGCGGTCCCCACGCGCAAAGCACGCTCGGATGGGCAGCGGGCTTCAGCCCGCGGAACGCCTCCTGCTCAAAAAATGGGACTTTAGCCCCGGCCCGAAGCCTAACCCTGCTCACCGCCAACATTGCACGAAAGTTGCACTTCCTTGCACACCGGGGAAAGGATTTTCCCTCGAGTTTCCCCTCACTTGCAGGGTCGCGTAACGTTACCCACACTCATAAATCTCTTATCTGCAACCGCTTAGCCGCACCACCCTTTGGCCCCGCGCTTGCATCCTTCTTTAATGTTGCACAACTGCGCAACGCAGCGAAGGAGCCGACATCATGGCAGCCACACCGTTATTCACCTGCGTCTGCGGAGTCCAGAAGAAGACCAGCAATCACTGGATTCTGGCCATCCGTACGTCACACGACATAAGGTTCATCCCTTGGGACGCCAATCTCGCAATGGACGACAACGTCACCGTACTCTGCGGCGAGCGCTGCGCCGCTGGCCTGCTCAGCCGCGCCCTTGGCGACTGGAAGCAGGCAGACCTCGCCGCCGGGGTGCCCACGCGCCCGGTGGCTGCGTCCCTCAGCAGGCCCGTCCCCGCCGCCTCAGCCTCGGCAATGGTTAGCTAGCGCGGCCGCTCGCCCCACTCGATCTCATGCATCGAGGCTCGGCGAGCGGTCTGTGCTCACTTCGACCCGCGAACTCCCAGCTCTCTCGGCCAATTCTTAGTGGAAACTAACAATCCAGACGGCTGAACCCGACGGTCTCAAGGCCGCTCGTGGCTTGACACACCGTCTACAATAGAACCAGCAGAGATCTCGCGAAATCAGGATGCAATCACCTCCGCTTTCGCGTAATCGCTCGCAGCTAACTCTTCTCATATGAAGACTTTGGCACCCGTTCTGCCGCGAAGTCCTTTCGTATGTAGACTTTGCATTTGAAGTCCGGCCCTAAGTCTAATTTTATGAAGACTTTGCACAAGATCGCCGGGGGAGGGGATACCCCTTCTTTTCTTCAACGACCTCCTCTCTGTTAGCCTCAAAATCTCATGCCCATTCAGGCAGAGCTGCGGCGAATTGTCGAGGAGCGCGCCACCTTGTCGTTCGAGGAAGCCGCCGCGCTGATGCAGCGCATCCTCGCCGGCGATGCCTCTGAGGTCGAGCTCGCCGCCCTGCTCGGCGCCATGGCCGGCCGTGGCGAAACCGCCGCCGAGATCGCCGGCTTCGCCCAGACCCTCCGCGCCGCCGCCACCCCGCTCCCGCTCACCGAAGCCGAGCGCGCCGACCTCGTCGACACCTGCGGAACCGGCGGAGACGGCAGTGGCACCTTCAACATCTCCACCGCCGCCGCGCTGGTCGCCGCCGCCGCCGGAGCCAGGGTAGCCAAGCACGGCAACCGTGCCATCACCTCCCGCTGCGGCTCCGCCGACGTCCTCGAGGCCCTCGGCATTCCCACCCAGCTCCCTCCAGAAGCCGCCGCCGACGCCCTGCGCCGCCACGGCTTCTGCTTCCTCCTGGCCCCCGCGCACCATCCGGCCCTGAAGGCCGTCATGCCCGTCCGCCGCGCCCTCGGCGTCCGCACCATCCTGCACGTCCTCGGGCCCCTGCTCAACCCCGCCGGCGCCCGCCGCCAGGTCATGGGCGTCTACGCCCCCCGGCTCCTACCCCCGGTGGCCCACGCCCTGACCCTCCTCCACACCACCCACGCGCTGGTGGTGCATGGGGAGGGGGGGCTGGATGAGTTCGCGCTCAGTGGACCGAGCGAGGTCGCGGTAGTTCGTGGTAACTCTCTGAAAACAGAGGTAGTTTCGCCTGCTGACTTGGGTTTGACCGAGGCTCCGCTGGAGGTGCTGGCGGGCGGAGATGCGGCGGCGAACGCATTGATTCTGCGGGAGATATTCGCTGGGGAAAAAGGTCCACGCCGCGAAATCGTGCTACTTAATGCGGCTTCGGTGCTGGTTGTTGCTGGTGTTGTTGCTGGTTTTGGTGAGGGCATTTCTGCGGCGGCGGAGGCGATCGACACGGGCGCCGTCAAGCGACTGGTCGAGCGGCTCGGGCAGTAGCCGCACAGCGGTCCAAGAACGGCGAACACCGATAATCGCTCCCGCTTGCTTGCTCCGCATTTCCACCACTCGCTACCATGGCAAGGTTGCGATGCGGCAATCCTTTGCTGCATCTGGAGTTCTCCCATGAAGATCCACGAGTATCAGGCCAAGGAGATCCTGCGGAAGTACGGCGTCGCCGTTCCCGCCGGCGAGATGGCCACCACTATCGAGGAGGCGGACGCAGCCGCCAAGCAGCTCTTCTCGGCCGGCAACGCGGTTGTTGTCGTCAAGGCGCAGATCCATGCGGGTGGCCGCGGCAAGGGCGGCGGTGTGAAGCTGGCCAAATCCATCGAGCAGGCCGACGAGTACGCCAAGTCCATCCTCGGCATGCAGTTGGTCACGCACCAGACCGGTCCCCACGGCCAGAGGGTGCAGCGGCTGCTCATCGAGGCCGGCTCCGCGATCGCACGGGAGCTCTATCTCGGCCTGGTACTCGACCGCGCCAGTTCGAAGGTGGTCTTTATGGCCTCGCAGGCGGGGGGAATGGAGATCGAGGAGGTCGCGCACAAGACGCCGGATGCGATCTACAAGGAGTACGTCGACCCCGCCCTGGGCCTGCAGCCGTACCAGGCGCGACGCCTCGCGTTCAAGCTGGGCCTCGAGCCCGCGCAGGTGGGCGAGGCGGTGAAGTTCATGATGGGGCTGTACAAGGCGTTTATCGAAACCGACAGCTCGCTGATGGAGATCAATCCGTTCATTACGACGAAGGACGGGAAACTCGCGGCGCTCGACTGCAAGATCAACTTTGACGACAATGCGCTGTTTCGCCATAAAGACCTGAAGGAACTGCGCGATTTGAGCGAAGAGGACCCGTTGGAGGTGGAAGCGTCCAAGCACGCGCTCAACTACATCAAGCTGGATGGAAACATCGCGTGCATGGTGAACGGCGCGGGCCTTGCCATGGCGACGATGGACATCATCCAGTACGCCGGCGGATCGCCGGCAAACTTTCTGGATGTCGGAGGCGGCGCAAACCAGGAGCAGATCGAGAACGCCTTCGGCATCCTGCTCAGCGACAAGAATGTGAAGGCGATCTTCATCAACATTTTTGGTGGCATTCTGCGCGTGGACGTGCTGGCGCAGGCGGTCGTTGCCGCGGCGAAGAAGCTCAACGTGCAGATTCCGATCGTCTTGCGTCTTGAGGGAACCAATGTCGAAGAAGGACGAAAGATTCTGGCTGAATCGGGTCTCAAATTTCAGGTGGGCGCCACGATGAAAGAGGCAGCGGATCTTGTTGTCTCAGCGGCGAAGGGAGTGAAGTAATGGCAGTTCTGGTAGACAAGAACACTCGCCTCATCGTGCAGGGCATCACTGGCCGCGAAGGTACCTTTCACGCAAAAGGATGTGCGGAGTACGGCACAAACGTCGTCGGGGGCGTGACGCCGGGCAAAGGCCGAACGACGCACGAGGGCTGGCCTGTCTTCAACACGGTTGAGGAGGCAGTGAAGGAGACCGGCGCGAACGTGACCATGATCTTTGTGCCGCCGCCGGCGGCAGCGGACGGCATTCTCGAAGCCGCCGATGCGGGCTTGCCGCTGATCGTCTGCATCACGGAAGGCATTCCGGTGCTGGACATGGTGAAGGTGTGGGATGTGGTGAAGCGCGCTGGTGCTGATGGACGGCGGTCCCGGCTTATCGGACCGAACTGTCCGGGCGTGATCTCGCCGGGCAAGGCGAAGGTGGGTATCATGCCGGGCCGCATTCACAAGGAGGGAAGCGTGGGGATCATCTCGCGCTCCGGCACGCTGACCTATGAGGCCGTATATCAGCTAACGACGCGCGGCATCGGCCAGTCGACAGCGATCGGTATTGGCGGCGATCCCATCATCGGGACAACCCACATCGACGCGCTGAAGCTGCTGAACGACGATCCGCAGACGGAAGCGATCATCATGATTGGAGAGATCGGCGGGACGAACGAGGAGAAGGCCGCGGAGTTTATCAAGGCGCATGTGAAGAAGCCGGTGGTTGGCTTTATCGCCGGACAGACGGCGCCTCCGGGACGACGCATGGGTCACGCGGGCGCGATTATTTCAGGCGGCGAGGGCACGGCCGAAAGCAAGATGAAGGCGATGGCCGAGGCCGGTATTCATGTTGTGAAGTCGCCCGCCGAGATCGGTGAGATGATGGCGCGGGTGTTGGGGAAGCGATAAAGAAGTCAGCGTGGCTGGGTACGATAGAAGAGCCACGCGACACCGAACAAGGCAGCCACGAGGAAGGCCAACTCCGCATGTGCGGTCGCATGCAGGGAGACGCTGATGCAGCCGTCGATGATCCATGCGGCGCAGCCTACAGCCCAGATCCATGAGGTTCGGCGCATCTTGGTTAGACGCCTCGTCCGTTCGTTCAGTGCACGCCCGGTGTTTAGTATCCGCCGATTCTACTGACCTGGCGCGCCGTCGAGCATGGCCGTTTTGGGCCATCAACACCCACGGATAGGTACACTGGAAGGGCCAATGGTTTGCAGGCAATCGCATCGCAACAGGAGAGTTTTGTGTCACAACGCACCTTCAGCATCATTAAGCCGGACGCGGTCCGCAAAGGATATACGGGGGCCATTCTCGCGGAGATCGAGAAGGCGGGCTTCAAGATCCTCGCTATCAAGAAGATCGGTCTGACCAAGGGACAGGCAGAGGGCTTCTATTACGTTCACGCGCAACGGCCATTTTTCGACGAGCTGACCACCTTCATGAGTTCGGGCACGATCGTTCCGATGGTGCTGGAGAGGGAGAATGCGATCGCCGATCTGCGCAAGCTGATGGGCGCAACCGACCCCGCGAAGGCCGATCAGGGCACGATCCGCAAGAAGTTTGCCTCCTCGATTGGGGAGAATGCGATTCACGGATCGGACGCGGAGGAGACTGCCGCGTTTGAGATCGGATATTTCTTTGCCGGATATGAACTGAAGTAGCGCTCAAAGAGGAATGGGACGCCCTGCTTTTATGGAGCAGGGCGTTGCTGTTTGAGTGCGCTACTTCTCGAAGAGCTTCAGATCGATGGCGTCGCCCATGGCCTTGTATCCTGCGTCGCCGGGATGAAGGTGGTCTCCGCTATCGTCGGCGGGAAGGAAGACCGTGGGATTCGAGGGATCGCGGGTGGTCTGATCGAAGTCAATCACGCCATCAAAGAGCTTGCTGGTGCGAATGAAGGTGTTTTCGGCGGAGCGCATCGTTTCGCCGGCCGGGGAAGCGTACTTCGCGCCCAAAAACGGCGTGAGCGTAGCTCCGAATACGAGGATGCCGTGCGCATGCGCGCGAGCTATGATCTGTTGGAGCGCTGTGAGGATCTGGTCGGTCGTCACGGGATCGCCAGGATGTTGTGGCTGATCGGTGCGTCCGATGTCGTTGATGCCCTCCAGCACGATCAGATAACGCACGCCATCCTGGCTGAGCACGTCGCGGTCAAAGCGCGCCAATGCGTTCGGCCCAGCGATGTCGTGGAGTAGCCGATTGCCGCTGATTCCCTCGTTGAGGACGCTGACGTTCGCCGTCTTCTTGTTCGACTGCAGGCGGCGGGCGAGAACATCAGGCCAACGGCTGTTTGTGTCCGGAGTGCTGTGCGCGCCATCCGTGATGCTGTCGCCGAGCGTGACGAGGGCGCGAGCGTGAGGTCCTGCGGTGACCTCGATGCCTTTCAGAAAGAGCCAGGAGCTCACTTTATGCGCCGAGTCGAGCGCAGGCCGCCCGGTCTGATCGCCGTCTGCAATGAAGTTTGTGGAGACACCCAACGGATGCCACGTTACGGTGGCGATGGTCTGCGCGGGAAGGAAGATGCTTACGCTGAGATCGCCGAGGGGCTGGACCGTAAGGTCCACCGGATCGCTTATCACCTGGGCGCCGGCGGGGATGGTGACAGCCTTGTGCCCGTTGAAGCTGAGCGACACGAGGCCGGTCGCGTTGCCCGAGTGATCTGTTGCGGCGAGCCCGATGGTGGCCGCGCCTATCGAAAGATCGCTCTGGCCGAACTCGTTCGAGAGCGCGACTCGCACGCGTGAACCGCCGATGGAAACGTGCACGATGTCTCGAACGGTGGTGTCTTGAGCGAAAGCATCGTGGGTGTTCGTTGCGCCGTCAGGGGCGGCTGCCCATGTGCCTACCCAGTGTTCAGAGGCCGCAGAAAGCCGTGGGAAAGACAGGGCGAGGACAAGCCATGCCACAAAAGCGAGAGTTCCATTTCGTCGTTTGGATGTGCTCATACCGTTTCGAGTATAGAGGCATGCTCGCTAGGATTTTGTGGGCCGGTGAGTGCTGTTCCGCCGGATGGACCTGCTTCGCGTATTCTGCTTTGCATGACCATCTCTCGCATAGCCGCGACGTCAACCACAGTCAGCCGTTCGTCCTTTGGTAACATGCCGAACGGTGATCCGGTCCAGATTTATACGCTGAAGAGCGAGGCCGTGGAGATGCAGGTGATGAGTTTTGGGGCGCGTGTCGTCTCGCTGGCGATGAGGGACCGCGAGGAAAAAATGGGGCATGTGGCGCTCGGGCATGCGAAGTTGAAGGACTACCTGGCGGACAGGAAGACGTACTTCGGCTGTATTGCCGGGCGGTATGCGAATCGCATCGCGGGAGGCCGCTTCAGCGTAGGTGGACAGACTTGTCAGATCACGATCAATGATGGTCCAAATGCGTTGCACGGCGGCAAGGAGGGGTTCGATCGTTACAACTGGGCTGCGAGCGGGATTCCCGGCGGTGTGGAGTTCACACTGGTGAGTTCGGACGGCGATCAGGGGTTTCCGGGGACTCTGACCGTACACGTTCGGTATACGCTGCATGGCAATGTGGTTCGGATCGAATACGGCGCGACTACAGACAAGCCGACGGTGGTGAACCTGACGAATCACACCTACTTCAATCTTGCGGGAGATGGAAGAGGAACAATTCTGGATCACGTGCTGAGGATCGACGCAGATGAGTACACGCCGATCAATGGTACGTTGATTCCGACGGGCGAATTGGCGACTGTGGCGGGGACGGTATTTGACTTCGCGCATCCGACGGCTGTCGGGGAACGCATCAACGAGGATAATGAACAACTCCAACTGGGGCGGGGCTACGATCACAACTGGAAGCTGCGCGGAGCGGAGGGCGAGTTGCGCGCTGCGGCTGAGATCTACGATCCGGGAAGCGGCCGCAGATTGAATGTGGCAACTACGGAGCCGGGGCTGCAGTTTTACAGCGGTAACTTTCTCGACGGCACGTTTATGAGCCGTACAGGTTCCAGGTATGAGAGCCGGACCGGATTTTGCCTGGAAACACAGCATTTTCCGGACTCGCCCAATCATCCGGAGTTCCCTTCAACGGAGCTCCGGCCTGATCAGACGTTTCAGAGCGTCACCGCGTGGACATTCACAGCAAGAGGCTGATGCTTCTATGTAGCGCTTGAATCGGCCTGATTCAACTTCTCGGTCGCGTCGGCGTCTTTTTGCACGACATACTCGTCCATCAGCACTGCTACCAAAGCGGCAGTAGGAACGGCAACCAACGCGCCCACTACGCCGGCCAGATCCGCGCCGGCGAGCAGAGCGATGAGGACCGATACTCCCATCAGATTGACGCTGGTTCGCATAATGCGCGGGGTCAGGTAGGCATTCTCGATCTGTACGTAGATTGCATAGAAGATCAGGACGCCGAGCACCTTGGTCCATGAGTCCAGAGCGGCGACGCTGGCGGCGAGCAGAATCGTAATCAGGCCACCGACGACAGGCACAAGGTTGAAGAGCCCCATCAGTACGCCAAGCAGAAAGAAGTAGCGTACATGTAGGGCGCCGAAGACGATGGTACTGCAGACTCCGAGGATCAGCATGAGTGAGGCTTGGCCGATGAGCCACTTGCTCATGCGTTTTTCAGCGGCGATGAGCGTTCGCGCCAACCGGTCCCGGTAGCCGATCGGAATAAAGGCGAGAAAATAAAAGTAAGCGAATTCGCCTTCGAGCATGAAGTAGATGCAGAGGATTCCGGCGGTAATGACGTCCATCACACGCAGGATCCACTTTGGGGCCGTGGCAAAGACGTAGGATGCCGTGCTGGCTGCCAACCCCTCAATCTTCCCTGTGACCGAATCGATGCCCAGTTTATCGGCGATCGGAAGCCGTTTCAGCTTGGCCAGAAGGACGGGAACGCGTTTGGGAAGATCGGCGGCAAAGTGCTGGACGTCGTGAACAACCGGAGGCAACGCCAAGATGAAGAAGAGAGCCATTGCCGCGAAGACGGCGCAGACCAATCCGATCACGGCTACGGTGCGGGAGGGCTGCCAGCGCCCGATATGAAGCCTTCTCACCTGCTCCACGACGGGCATTAGCACAACGGCAAAGAGGGCGCTGACATAGACGATCTCCAGCACGGCACGGAGCCGCCAGAGCAGCAGGAGTATCACCACCATCATCAGGAAGAACAGAATGTGTCCGCGAACCACGCGGCGCTGTTCCTCTGCGGGTGATAAGTCAACAGGGGCACTCGACGGGTGCAGGATCAAAAGAAATCTACCTCATCTCTGCAAAGAGTCTCTGCTGCGTGTGATGCTCACGTCTGCGGCCCCGGATAGCTGGGACCGAAGCTAGAGGGTACTCCTCACGGCCCTGAATACGCTCTCGGCGCTTTCTTCGGGAGTCTGATTGGAGGTGTCAATGAGGAGATCCGCAACCTCTCTGTAGAGATCTTCGCGGCGGGCAAGCCGTTCGGCAAAGGCTTCAGAATTCCCCATGAGCGGGCGTATCGCGGCCTGCGGGTCTGCGGATTGGCGCAGGCAACGAGCGTATAGGGTGGAACTCGAGGCTCTGAGAAAGACGGTCAATGTCCCGCTAGACATGGCGAGCAACTTCCGGTTCGAGGCTGATAGGACCGCACCGCCGCCCAAAGCCACGACGAGGGCGACTCCATGAAGCATCGACTGCAGAGCCGTTGTCTCCAGCCGGCGGAAGGCGTCTTCACGGTCTTCAGCAAAGATCTCTGCTACCGTGCGACCGGCGAAAGACTCGATCTCCTCGTCGAGATCGACAAAGCGCCAGCCCAGCTGGGCGGCCAGCAGACGGCCTACGGTCGTCTTGCCTGAACCCATGAAACCGGTGAGCACAAGCCGCTCGATCCGGTCACGAGGCTCGGGGAAGGGATCGGCGATAGGTGCTTTGGGATGTTTCATGGGCTGATCGGGAGATCAGCCCCATTTTATCGGTTGCAAAGATGAGAACCGTCTATTCGGTAGTCCCCGAATCTGAGTCAGCAGGTTTTTTCTCAAGCTCGGTAGCGATCTTCGACCACACTGCGTCGCTCGGCTCCTGATCCGGCTCAAAGAGGCTCTTGGCCGTTTCAGCGATCGTCTCCAGATCGCCCACCAGTGCGGCGCAATCCGGGTTTTTGGAAAGAAAGTTCTTAAGGCGGGGATCAGCGCTTACCTTGCCGCCTTCACTGCTGGCGAAGAGCTCGGGAAGATAACGTTCGAACTCCGCAGCTGTCATAGAATCGAAGTCCAGCTTGGGCAGGTCGTTCACTGCACGACCTCCCTGGAGCCTTCGAGTGCCTGAAGCTGCTCGGGCTGCCGCAGCAGCTCACGGAGCTTGAGGCGGGCCTTATGGAGCTGGGATTTACTGTTACCGGTTGAACACTCCAGCATCGTCGCAATCTCGTTATGCTCGAAGCCTTCCACATCGTGCAGGACAAAGACCATCCTGTAACCGGGCGGGAGGGAAGCGACGGCACGTTCCAGCGTCACTCGATCCACGGACCCTGCGAGCTGCGGATCGCGCGAGCCAAAGTCGCGTTTGGGCGCATCTTCCTCGGAGGGATTGATTGTCTCTTCCAGAGAGACCAGCTGTAGCCCCTTCTTGCGCAAGTGCATGAGGACGAGATTGACTGTGAGCCTGTGAAGCCATGTCGAAAAGGCGCTCTCACCGCGGAAGCTGCCCAGCTTGCGGAAGAGGTGCAGGAAGGCCTCCTGGGTCATGTCCTCGGCTTCAGAGACGTTGCCGAGCATGCGCAAGCAAAGGGTATACACACGCCGCTTGTGCAACGAATAGAGCTTGGAGAAGGCATCAGCATCGCCGTTCTTGGCTCGCTCGATAGCCTCGGCTTCGCCGGCAATGGGGGGATTCCGCTTGAACAAGCCGGCGTTCGGTTTTGTCTGCATCGTTTGCAAGCCTTGCAGGTCCATGAATAGAGGTCCCCGGTCGGTACGTTCGAGCTATGCCGGCAACTCTCGCCTGCTCTCAGCGTAACGTAACCAATCTCGGAAAGGTTTCAGTGGTTGGACTGAGTGATTCTCCCGGAGGTTGTCTTGAAATCGCGAAAAGGAACCTAAGCACCAACATATCTGGCGTATAGGGACCGGGCACGGGCCATATCGGTGGTTCCCTGCACGAGAGCGCGCCCGTCAGGGAAGATGGTGAGGGTGTGGGGCGGCAGATGGAAGCGCAGCAAAAAGCCGTTTGATCGTACCTCACCGAGAGGTCCGAGCCTGCGGGCCAGCGCCGCCAGGTCGACGGGCCGGTCATGCTCGTGGATTTGGACCGAATTGCGACCGCAGAGCGTGATGTGAGGCCTTCCCTCACTCGCCAACGCCCGGAACCGGCGCAGCCCGCAGACCTCGCAGTCCGGACGGGGTTTTGATGCCGCGATCTCCGAGCGCTCGCCTGTCCAAAGGTCCTGGGCGAGCAGCGTGCGCCGCATCCGTTCGGGTTGGCCGGTTAGGAATTTCAATGCTTCGGTCACTTGAATGGACGCGGCAAGGTTGACCGCCGTTGAGAGAATGCCCGCTGTGTCGCAGGTCTCCAGGTCTCCTGTTGGACTTGAGGGGAAGATACAAGCCAGGCAGGCGGTGGCCTCGAAGGCCGAATAGCGAGGTTCCATTGTGCGTGGAAGGATGTTCATGGTGGCGGCATAGGCGCGAACGGCCGCGACGTAGATCCAGGGGCGGCCCTCGCGCACGCAGAGGTCATTTAACAGATAGCGCGTCTCAAAGTTATCTGTGCAGTCAAGCACGATGTCTGCATCCCCAATGAGCGCGGCAGCATTCGATGGAGTGAGGTCTGCGACATACGTGTTGAGGCGTACCTCCTGATTCACACGAATCAGGTGGCGCCGCGCGGCCTCGGCTTTTGGCAATGCCTCCCGTGCGTCGTCCTCATCGAAAAGAATCTGGCGCTGAAGATTGGAAGGCTCAACGAAGTCGCGATCAATGAGCGTCACCTGGCCCACGCCGGCACGTGTCAGGAGGCTGGCTGTGGCGGCACCTGTTGCACCGATGCCCACGATAGCCACATGCCCAGACTTGAGACGTCGTTGACCCGCCTCGCCGATGGGTTCAAAGAGCATCTGACGCGAGTAGCGTCCACGGTCAAAGATGTTTTCAGGCTCCGACGAATCCAGGATTTCGTTCCCTCGCTGCGAGCTGTCCCGGTTCCTGTTGAGATGCGGTGCCATCTTGGTCAGTATACGAGCCAGTGCAATGAGCTTGCGCAGCCTGTAGGCTGGTGAACGCGGGGGACAAATTCTGCATCTTTATCAGAAATCACGGCGTTCTGAAGCGGAGCCTGTCGTGGCTGGCGTGAGGGATGGGAGACGAGTTCGAACGGTCTGGCGACGACGTCCTATCGAGACCGCGGCGGGGGCGAGTACAGAACTGGAGGGTCCAGAGGTGTTTGGCCGGAGCAGGCGATCGAAACAGATCGAGAGCCGGCCTGTGACTCTCTCTTCCCCAACGCGAGCACATTCCTTCTTAAATAGGACATCGCTGATGCGTGTCCTTACCGCCAGTATTATCGGCGCGGCATATATGGCGAGTTTGGCGCAGAGTCCAACCACAATCCCGTCGCAGGCCGCGGGGCAAACGACGCAACCTCAGTCCGCCGTCAACCCGAATGCCGTGCAGGAAACGCCGGCGGCAAGCCAAAATCCTCCTGCGCAAGATGGACAGCAGACCGGGTCCGCTGCTCCGGCGGTGACCAATCCATTGCCGGCGCTCCCGATCGGCATCTGGGACAAGCGTGGCGTGATGGTGGAAGCGGTACGGTTCGAGGGCGTGACTTTCAGGGAGAGTAATCCACTCCTCGCCGAACTCACGCAGAAAGCTGGCCAGCCACTGGATCCAGATAAGGTGCGCACCGATCTTCGGCGTCTCTTTGCAAGCGGACGCTACCGCGACATCAGCGTCAGCGGCGCGCCAACGGGCAACGGCCTGACGCTTATTTATTCAGGTATTCCGCGCTATTATGTTGGCCGCGTCGCAATCGATGGTGTGGGTCAGGAGCGGCTTGCCTCTTTGCTGCAGTTTGCCACGAAGCTCGATCCCGGGACGCCTTTCAGCGAGCCGGAGCTAGCGACTGCGCTCGAGGGAGTTCATCAATCCCTTGAACAGAACGGCTATTACCAAGCCGATGTCAAAGTAGCAACCACGCAGGATAATGCCGGCCACCAGATCAACATTACCTTCACGATCAATCAAGGACCACAGGCGCGTGTCGGAAATGTCAAGCTACAAGGTAAAGACCCGGGAATTATGGTTCCCGAGTTTCGCAAGAAGGGCAAGCTTGACTGCTCATGGTTTGCTGCGGATCTCAACAAGATGATTCTCCACAGCTGCCAGGTCAAGGTGACGCGCGAGACTACCAGCAATGCGCTCTCGGGTGTGCGGCGCTATTACCAGAAGAGGGAACACCTGGAAGGAACGATCAGCTCTCAAAGCCAGACCTACGCAAAGCCGCGCCAACAACTGGACTACGATTTTGAGGCGAATCAGGGACCGATCGTGCATGTTGTGATTGAGGGTACGAAGATCTCCGGCGAGCGCAAGAAGCTGCTGGTACCCGTCTACGAGGAAGGAGCCGTGGATCGAGATTTGGTCAATGAAGGCGCCTTCAACATCCGTGATTATCTCCAGCGGAAGGGCTATTTCGACGCCTCGGATTCGGTGAAGTTGCTTGGGCGCGACACGAACAATGTCACGGTACAGTACAAAGTCGATCCTGGACAGCGACACAAGGTTCGCACCGTAAAAATTGAGGGAAACAAATACTTCAGCGACGACTTAATTGAGGAGCGGCTGCGCGTCAAGAAGGCCGATCTTTATCTTCGTAGCGGTACCTACAGCACCCAGCTTGTCGAAAACGATCGTAGTGCTATCGAAGCGCTCTATCGGGGCAGCGGCTTCACTAAGGTGAAGGTAGCGTCTTCTGTTAAAGACATTCAGAAGTCTGTCTCAGGCCAGCCGCTCAAAGAAGGACTCATCGATGTCACATACAAGATTGAGGAAGGTCCGCAGCAGAAGTTCGGTATGGTGAATCTCTCGGGGGCAGACGCCGCCCGGGAAGAGGCGATCAAGGCCTTATTGAGTGCAGAGCCCGGCCAGCCGTTCTCGCTAACGACCCTCTCGAACGATCGGGACGCCGTGTTGAGCTACTATCTCGCGCATGGCTTCGACCATGCGCGCGTTGAGATTCATCAGACGGTCGAGCCGCAGAACAATGAGCGCGTGGATGTGACATTGGCAGTTTCCGAGGGCCAGCAAGTGTTGGTTGATCACGTGCTGCTCTCTGGTCTTGCGCACACCAAGACCTCCGTTGTGCAGAAGCAGTTGCTGGTTCATGCCGGAGACCCATTGGATCAGGCGGCTTTGCTGCAGACGCAACGAAATCTTTACAACCTTGCGTTATTCAACGAAGTCAATGCGGCGGTGCAGAACCCGACGGGCAATGCTCTTATCAAGAACGTTCTCGTGCAGGTTACGGAAGCGAAGCGGTGGGATCTTACCTATGGCTTCGGTCTTGAGGCGCAGACCGGAACGCCGGCAGTGATTCCAGGCACTCATCGGGGTGGCACCGCAGCACAAAATGGCAAGGCGGGAGTGAGTCCACGCGTATCGCTGGATGTCTCTCGTATTAGTCTCCGCGGTACACAGCAATCCCTGACGTTACATACGGACTACGGCCTGCTGGAACGTGTGATCAGCCTTACCTTCAGCGATCCCCAGTTTCTAAATCATCCGAACCTCACCGCTGCTGTTACCGGAGGCTACTCCAATGTACAGAATATTACGACCTTCGCATCCTCAACCGATCAGGCTGACTTTCGCGTGACACAGAAGGTTAAGATCGCCGATACGTTTATTTATGACTTCCAGTTTCGCCGGGTGTCGGTCGATCCAAACAGTCTGGAGATCTCGCCAAACCTTATTCCGCAGCTATCGCAACCGGTGCGTGTGGGGGGTCCTGCACTCACCTACTTTCATGACACACGTGACCCAAGCCCTCTCGATGCGAATCGCGGCCAGTACTTCTCACTTCAGGAATTTGTCTCGGACTCCGATTTCGGTTCGCAGACGAACTTCAACCGACTTGATACCTCCTATTCTACTTATTACACCTTTGGGAAGAAGAAATATGTATTCGCGCGCAACACCCGCGTCGGGTTTGAGAGAACCTTTGGTGCGAATAGCAATGTAGGTGGCGGAACACTCGGCCTGGCGAACTGCGCAGGGAACTTGATCAACACAAACGCGACCTGCAATCCGATTCCGCTACCTGAGCGCCTCTATGCCGGGGGTGCCAGCTCGCATCGCGGTTTTGGTATCAACGATGCCGGCCCACGTGATCTCACTACGGGATATCCGGTGGGTGGATCTGCAGTCGTGGTGAATAGCTTTGAGCTGCGCTTACCTCCGCCCACCTTGCCGCTCGTAGGTAACAGTATCTCATTTGTCTTTTTTCATGATATGGGGAATGTGTTTCAGCATCCGGGCGATATGTTCAAGAGTATTAAGTACTTTCATCAACCGGACGAAAGTGCCTGCCGGAATGTGAAGACTCCGCCAGTTCCCCCGGGCGAAGATCCAGAGACGTTCTACTCCTCGCTTGTAGGCACGTGCAGCTTCAACTATTACTCTCACGCGGTGGGACTGGGCATGCGGTACAAAACGCCAGTCGGACCGATTCGTCTCGACTTCAGTTACAACCTCGATCCTCCCGTTTACCCAGTCTTCTATGACTATACGGGCAGGCCGCCGTACGTTGGACAAGCAGGCCACTTCAACTTCTTCTTTAGCATCGGACAGGCGTTCTGAGTAGATGGAAGCAGACCTCAAATTCGACAGAGTGATGCAGGCGAGCGGCACTGCGGCGCTCGCATTCCTTGCAATTGTTGTCTGCTGCCCTTCAAGTTTATCCGCGCAAGAGAAGACCTCCATCTCCAACCCTCAGACGGAGGCTTCAGCCAAAGGACCGTCTTCTGTATTGGATCGTGTTGTCGCGATCGTAAACGGCGAACTCATCCTTGACAGCGATGTCGATGAGGAGAGACGTTTCAACGCTTTTGAGCCGTACAGCGATTCGTCTGCCGGTTTTTCTCGAGATAAAGCGATTGAGCGTCTTATCAATCGTGAACTCATTTTGCAGCAGATCAAGTTGCAGCCCGAGGTGCAGGTCTCCGATGCCGACGTTACTAAGCAGATCAATCAGTTACGCAAGACGATTCCCGCATGCAAACAATACGGCTGTGAGACGAAATCTGGATGGAATCGCTTTCTGGCCGATCGCGGTTTTACGGAAGCCACTCTCTTCGCGCGCTGGAAGCAGCGGATGGAGATCCTGCAGTTCATCGAAGAGCGCTTCCGGATGGGCATCAACATTACGCCTGAAGAGATCAAGAATTATTACGACAAGACCATGCTTCCGGAATACGCAAGCAGACACGTTGCACCGCCCAAACTGGAGACGATTTCCAGCCACATCCAGGAGGTGCTGCTTCAAGAGCAGGTTACGAGTCTGTTGAATGACTGGCTCAAGAGCTTGCGCGCGCAGGGAAGCGTTGTTGTGCTGCATCCAGGCGAGGAGGCACCATGAGCGAGCCATCAGCAGCCGCTTCGTCGTCTCCCAAATCCGGCAAGTCTGCGCGCGGCAGTGGCGTGCTGCGTGTGCTGGGATGGATCGCAGCCTCAATTCTTGTTCTTCTTGTCGTGCTGATCGCGGGTCTCTCCTGGTACACCACCACTGCAGATTTTCAGCACCGCCTCGGCGGTGAAGTAGTGCATGTGCTCGAAACTGCCACTGGGGGGCGAGTCGAGCTTGGACACATCTCGTTCAGTCTTTGGCACCTTGCCGTTGAAGCGGATGATCTTGTTATCCATGGAACGGAAGGTCCCGGTCAGATGCCGTACCTTTCGATTGCAAAGGTCGTAGTTCACGTTCGCATTAATACGTTCATCTCGCATACAGTCGGAAACGGCCCGCGCTCTCACATCGGAGTGGATTATCTAGGTGTCGATCAACCGCATCTTCACCTGATCATTGACAAGAACGGCGACACGAACCAGCCGGTGCCCAAGCATCCGAATACCAGCAATGAACCGGTGCAGGATACCCTGCTCGATCTGCAAGCGAAGCTAGTGCAGTTGAACGATGGACTTGTGGTCGTCAATGATCGGGCGATTCCATTTGACGCGGATGCGAACGATCTTGACGCAGAGGTCAACTACATTCGCGCCAGTGATCGCTATGCGATGACGGTGGATCTCGCCGATCTACGGACCAAGATGGCTCACGAACCGGAGGTGCAGTCAAAGCTCCGCATGACGGCCCAACTTGGCCGTAATATGGCGCAGCTCACAAGCTTTGACTTCAAGACTGGAGGCGATTCGCATCTGAGTGCCACGGCATTGGTGGAGCAGTTCGCGCATCCTCAATGGCAGGTTTCTGTGAAAGGCAGCTTGTCGGTGAGACAGCTCGGATTGCTGGCGGGGATCAATGGCTTGGAGGACGGGACACTTAATCTTGATGTGCAGGGACGCAACTGCACGGTAACACCCAAGGTCGCGCAGCAACACCCACACTTTTGGAAAAGGCTCGAAAGACGTCGGGCTGCACCTGGCGAAAAGCTGCTTCCACCGAGTCCGGAGTGCGTTGCCGGATATCTGATGGTCGGCAATATCAAGCTGTACCGTGCGGCATATCGCAATGCTGACATTCGCGTGGCAGGCGTTGATGCAACCGCGCAACTTCATGTTACGCCGACAGAGCTACTCTTTACGGCGCTCACCGGCGTTCTGCCAGGTGGCGGACGGGTGGACGGCGAGCTGAAGATTGAGAACTGGCTGGGTGAAGTGCCGCCCAGTGCTCCTGCGAAATCGGCGACCACGGTGGCTGCGGCTAAAACGGCAAACACAGCGGCAAAGTCGGTGAACGCAAAGCCGCCGATCCAATCGGTGAGAATTACACCTGTCGGGCGTGCGCATGCCTATATGACGGTTATGGTGAAGGGCATCACCTTGCGCACGATCATGGATATTACCGCGCCGGAACACTATGGGGACCTCGGGCTGGATACGGCGATCAATGGTCCGGTGCAGGTGGAGTGGGGCGGACCCGCCGCAGATATTTCGAGCTCGGTGCAAGTTGATGCGAATCTTCACCTAGCTCCGACCGGTGCGCGACTCCGGGGTGCGAAGTCGAATGTGCCTGTCTCAGGCACCGTCACCGCGCACTACGATGGCCGCAGTCAGGTAGTGAACATTCAGAAGGTCGACGTGCAGACACCGGGCACGGTACTTGCGGTTAGCGGTGTGCTCGGTGTCAATCGCGGCGATCCACTGACGAATCTGCAGGTGAATCTTCAGGCGCGTGATCTGGGTGAGTTCGATCAGACGCTGCAGACTCTGGGTTTCCAGGCCAACGGAAAGCGCGGAAGCGCGGCGATTCCGGTTGATCTCCACGGAACGCTAAGTTTTGTCGGCACCGCCAAAGGCGCGGTACGTGAGCTCGACGTGAAAGGGCATCTTGAGGCCGACAACCTTGCCGTGCATCTGGGCAGCGAGGCCGATATCCACGTTGACTCTGTCGTTGCTGACGCTGAATACGCTCCCAACTCGGGTCTTGCGATCGCATCCTCGACGATCAGGAGAAATACGGCGGTACTTAACCTTGCCGGAACGTTTCGCCCGCATCGTGTCGTCTCGCGGCGAGGCGTTGTTTCTTATGTGTGGGATGACGACCTGGGCCTGAATGTGACTGCGAAGCTTGCAAATGCGCAGGTTGCCGATCTACTGCAGGTCGCGGGACAGCAGGACCGAGTGAAGTTGACGGGAACGGCGGACATCACTGCACACGCGACCGGCACATTGCGCAGCCTGAGCGGGTCGGGCAATCTTACGCTGACAAATGGCGAAGTCTATGGAGAGCCATATCAGACAATTGCTGTGGATGTCATCGCGCAGGGTACACATATCAATGCGACGCGTCTGCTTGTGCAGGCGCATGACATGGCGATCCATGGAAGTGGAAGCTATGATGTGGCTGACAAACACATCACCGCGCACATCACGGGACATGACCTGAGGCTTTCGAAGTTTCAGCTTGTGCGGAACGAGAATCTAGATGTCGACGCGCTGGTTTCTCTGAACGTAAATGCGGACGGGTCGGTGCGAGAACCCAATTTGCAGGCCCGGCTTCAACTGGCCGACATCGCAATGGATGGCAAGTCTCTCGGTACTTTGAACCTGACAGCGAACAGCGTGGGTTCAACAATGAGTTACCAGATCCACTCAAACCTTATTGGCGCGCAGATTGCCGCACAAGGAAAGACTTCGCTGCTCGGCGAGTTTGAGACAGAGGCACAGCTGACGTTTTCGGGTTTGGATGTTGCGAATGCCCTTACGTTATTTGCACCCGGAAGTGTCCAGGCGAACTCGCAGATCGCCGGCACGATTGCTGTCAATGGGCCACTGGCGAAACCACAGCTATTATCCGCGACGGCGGAACTTACCACCTTTACTGTCGGCATTAAGACAGTGAAGCTCGAGTCCGTGGGACCAATTCGTGCGACGTTACGGAATGGCGTCGCGATGCTCGATGAGTTTCATATCACGGGACCCGGAACCGATTTACAGTCGAGTGGCTCTGTCCGCCTCTTTGGAGATACGAATCCCAGTGGCGGGGAAATCAACGTGAAGGCGAATGGGGATGTCAATTTGTCGCTTATCCACACCTTTGATCCCAATCTCATCACCTCCGGTAGGATCACGCTCGATGCTGGGGTGCGGGGGCGCGTGAAGCAGCCAGTACTAACCGGAACGGTGAAGTTCGGCAACGCCAATCTGGCGATGGATGGAATTCCTAACGGTCTCAGCAATCTAAACGGCACGATGGCGTTCAACCAGAATCGGCTTGAGGCGCGCGATGTTACCGCGGTTTCGGGAGGCGGGAAGATTACACTTGGCGGCTTCATCGCCTATGACAAAGGTCTTTTCGCGGATCTGACGGCCAACGCAGATACGGTTCGCGTCCGCCTCTATGGCCTGAGCACGACGGCGAATGCGAATCTTCGTTTGCAGGGTGGACCACAGGGCATGCTGCTGTCCGGGAACATACTGGTTACGCGCTTTGGCATCGGGCGCGACGTCGATTTCGCGGCGTTCTCGAGCGTGGGTGGTGTGCCGACTCCGCCAGAGCCGGGCTCGCTGACGAATAAGATTCGACTGGATGTTCATGTGACCAGCGCGCCGCAGCTCGACTTCCAGAACTCCTATGCGAAGTTAGCAGGGACGGTCGATCTCACCCTGCGGGGGACGATAGCGCAGCCCAGCGTTCTGGGAACGATCCGCATCACGGATGGCAGCGCCACCTTTGCCGGCACCAAATACGAGCTCGATCGCGGCACAATCTACTTCACCAATCCGGTGCGGATTGACCCCACAATCGACCTGGATGTTTCAACGCGCGTGGAGAACTACGACATCACGGTAGGCATCCATGGCGACATGAATAATCTGAAGCCGACCTATCGTTCGTCGCCTCCGTTGACCGAGGCGGATATCTTCAATTTGCTCGCACTGGGACGCACACAGGAAGAGGCGCAGATCAATACGCAGCAGGAGCAGCAGGCTGGCGAGGATCCGACGAGCAGTGCGCTGCTTGGCGGGGCGCTGAATGCAACGGTCTCGAACCGAGTCAGCAAGCTTTTCGGCGCCGGATCGATCAAGATCGATCCGGCATTCGTGGGAACGTTGGGAAACTCGACGGCGCGCATCACCGTCCAGGAGCCACTCTCCAAGCAGGTGACTTTGGTGTTTGCCACGAACGTCAACCAGTCCGCGGAGCAACTCATTCAGGTTCAATATCAGATCAACGACAGCACCTCGATCGTCGCGACCCGCGATGAATCCGGCGTCTTTTCGATCGTTTATAAGATTCGGAAGCGCTATCGCTAAGCTGGCGGGGCTTGTGCTCCTGCCAAAGTCTCCATCTAAAGCGCGTCGGACCAAGCATCTCCTGCATCCAACTGTTCAACGAGTCGTTGGATGTTACGACCTGAGGAGGATTGCAATGGGCATCCGAATTTCCAGGTTTACTGAGGCGGGCCTAACGCTGGCAATGGCGGCACTCCTGTTTCCGTCGGCTTCCCCGGCGCAACGGGGCGCGACCGACGCACAGATTCAGGCCGATGCTCAGAGACAGCTCAGCAATAAGCGCTTCAGCGGTATTCATGTCGACGTGCAGAACGGAGTGGTTACGCTCACGGGGCAGGTCGATCGTTACTCGGATAAGGAAGATGCCGAGAAGAAGATCAAGCAGATGCACGAGGCGGCGAGCCTGCGCGACGATGTCCAGGTAGCCGTGCAGGGAAATGTCAGCGATGCCGACCTCTATCAGAAGCTGGCGAAAAAGCTGGCCTACGACCGTGAGGGTTATGGGACGCTGCCCTTCAACAGTTTAACTTTGCAGGTGCATGATGGCGTGGCGACGGTGGGTGGGGTGGTTGTGCTGCCGGCGGACAAGGACTCGGCATTGAGCCTGGTGAAGAATACGCCGGGAATCCGGGATGTGGTGGATCACATTCAGGTCGCGCCTGTTTCGCCGATGGACAATCGCATCCGCCGTGCGGAGGAGCGCGCCATCTATGGCTTCTCGCAACTGAATCGTTATGCTTTGAATCCGGCAAAACCAATTCGCATTATTGTAATCAACGGCCATGTGACCCTGACCGGCGTTGTCGACAGCAAGAGCGACCGTGATGTGGCGGGAGTGCGGGCGAATGGGGTGCCGGGGGTGTTCTCGGTAACCAACGATCTGCAGGTGGCCGGGCAGAACCAGCGCTAGCTGCGGGCTGGGGTCGGATAGCATACAGAGAGCATGGTTGCCGCCCTTCGCAGCACGCGCGTGACGCTGGAGATGATCAAGTGGGAGCACTCGATCTTCGCGCTCCCGTTTGCGCTGACGGGCGCGGTGCTGGCTGCGGGAGGATGGCCTTCCGCGCGAGTGCTGGGGTGGATCGTTGTGTGCATGGTGGGGGCGCGGTCGGCGGCGATGGCGTTCAACCGGCTGGTGGATGCGGAGATCGACGCGGAGAATCCGAGAACGGCGAAGCGGGCGCTGCCCGCGGGAGAGGTTTCGCGAGGGTTTGTCTTCGCGTTTACGGTGATCTCCGCGGTGGTGTTTCTGCTGGGTGCGGCGATGCTGAACCGGCTGACGCTGGAGCTGGCTCCGGTTGCGCTGGTTATCATCTTTGTTTACAGCTACATGAAGCGGCTGACGAGGTGGTCGCACCTGGTGCTGGGGGTGGCCCTGGGGATTGCGCCGGCGGCGGCCTGGATTGCGGTGCGGGGGTCGCTGGCGCCGCGGATCGTGCTGCTGACCGCGATCGTGATGCTGTGGGTCGGCGGCTTCGATGTGCTCTACGCCTGCCAGGATTGTGAGCACGATCGCCGGACCGGACTGCACAGCGTTCCGCAGGCGTTTGGCCTGCGCGGGGCGTTCTGGATCGCGCGGGCGATGCACCTGGCGATGGCGGTGCTGCTGTTCGCGATGCTGCACGTCTTCGGTCTGGGGATCCTCGCCCTGGTGGGCGTGCTGCTGTGTGTGGCGCTGCTGCTCTATGAACATGCGATTGTGGCGCCGAACGATCTGCGACGGTTGAACGCAGCGTTTTTTATGCTGAACGGCGTGATCTCGGTGGTGTTTTTTGTGTTCGTGGCGGCGGACGTTCTCTACCGCCGGTAGGTACCCCCTCTCCCCCCGGAAATTGCGCAAAGTCTTCATAGGAAAAGACTTAGGCTTGGACTTAGGATGCAAATTATTGATACGAAAAGGTTTGTGGCCAAAGTCTTGATATGGAATGGGTTAGGTTGCCTCCTCCGGGTTAAATGAAAAGACCCGGCGGATGGCCGGGGTCTATTGGTGCTGGTTCTATTGTAGTGGACGTGTCAAGGGGGCCGGGGCTAAAGCCCCTCGTTTATGGGGTTCTGTTCAGCGGCCTAAAGGCCGCTGCTAGTCCGGCAAAAGCGGGTCCTTCTCCTTCGCGGTGATGAGGGTCAGGCTGACAAGGAAAGAGGCTCGCAGAGTGAGCGAGCCTCTTTTTTCCGAATTACCGTTCCTCGTCCGGAGGATACGGCAAGGGAAGGTCTTACATGACCTGGTGGTTTCCGCGGTACTGGCCGGCCTGGTGGTCGATGTGCTCCTTGACGTTCTGGGCCGTGGAGGTGACCTTCTCGCGGATGTCGTGGGCAGACTGCTCCGCCTCGTCCTGCTTGCGTCCGCGCACGTCTTCGGCGGCGGCTTTGACGGAGCCCAAGGCCTGTTCAGCGTGGCCTTTGACCTGTTGGGCCGCGCCGCGGTTTGCCATCTTCTGGTTGTTCATTGCTTCGCCGGCGGTCTGCTTCATCTTTCCGGCGACCTCATCGAACTTGCCCTTGCCTTTATCTTCTCTGGCGGTGCTCATATGGATTACTCCTTTTGCCGGCGGGACCGCCGGGGCCAATGGCTTGCTGACTCAATGCTGGCGCCTGTTGCGCCGGTCTAAAAAGTTAGATGCTGGAAGAAAGTTAGATGCTGGAAGTCAGTTGCCCAGGTCAGATGCCGCGACGGCCGGAGAGCAGGTTGAAGATGAGAACGATGACAGCCAGAACCAAGAGGATGTGAACCCACCCTCCCAAGGTGTATCCGCTCACGAGGCCCAGGATCCAAAGGATTACAAGAATAATGGTGATGGTCCAAAGCATGATGGTCTATCTCCTCGCCGTTTCAATGGACACGGCCTTGTGCAGCTGACGCGCTTCGCAACGTCGTTATGGTAAGTTGCGGAAGGCTATGCTGAGGTTGTCCTTTCGGCGGATATCTCTTAGGTAAGAGGAGTTAGCACTGAGCACGCAAAGACGACGATCGCAAGCAACCGCAGAGGGAAAAGATGCGTCGCGCGGAACCGCACGTCGCATTGCGAGGCGTATTGCAATTCAGGGCGAGCGCGGGTCAAACAGCCACATGGCCGTGCTGGCGATGGTGGGCGACGCGGAGGTGGTGCCGTGCGTTCTTTCCGCCGATGTGTTCGCGGCGCTGCTGGAGGGACGAGCGGATGCCGTGGTGCTGCCGATTGAGAACAGCCTGCACGGATCGGTGGCGGAGCACTACGATCTGCTGTTGAAGAGCGATGTGCGCATCGACGCCGAGAGCCTGCTGCGGGTGCGGCACAATCTGATGGCGGCACCGGGTGTGAGGATGGAGGCGATTCGCACGGTGCTCTCGCATCCGGTGGCGCTGAGCCAGTGCAGAGAGTTTCTGGCGCGGATGCCGCAGGCGCGCGCGCTGCCGTTTTACGATACGGCGGGAAGCGTGAAGCATGTGACCGAAGAGAGGCTGCAGGACACGGCGGCGATTGCACCGTGGCTGGCGGCCGAGGTGTATGGGGCGACGGTGCTGGTGGAGGGGATTGAAGACCACGCGCAGAACTACACGCGCTTTCACCTGATCCGGCGCAGCGGCGATGCGCGGTTCGAGGAGGAAGCGGCGGACAAGCTGAGCGCGGCGTTTGCCGTGGACCACAGGCCGGGGACGCTGGTGGAGGCATTGCAGCGGATGGCCGAGGCGGGGGTGAACCTGACGAAGATCGAGTCGCGTCCGGTGCCGGGGCAGCCGTGGGAGTATGTGTTTTTTGTGGAGTTCCGGTATGAGGGCGAGGCGATGGCCGAGACGGCGTTGAAGGCGCTGGGTTCAGCGAGCCGGATGGTGAAGGAGCTGGGTCGCTACCGGGCAGCCTCGGCGCCGGCGGAGACCGCTATATAGACAGCGCAAGGTGTAGGACAGCGCCAGAATGACTTGCAGGAGAGAGAAACAAGCTGCAAAGGAGAAAGGGCCGCCCGGAGTACAGGGCGGCCCTTACGCTGGCGGCAGCTCAACCGAAGGTGCGCGGCTGAGACAGTTAACGCATTTCTCCTGATGCTGTGGCTCTGGAAAAGATCTGCGGAGGCCGTTTTCTTCGCAGGAAAACGGCGCGAACAGTTTCTGCCCGAGTTACACCTTCAGGAGAGATGCTCCTAGTGCAGGCTGGGAAGAATCTGGACGATGTAGGTTCCGGCAACAAGGACCGTCATGAGGACAACCGCGACGCCGAGCCCTTGATAGTAGGGCCGCAGCTTATTGACACGGGCAACGATTTCGTCATGCTCCCTGTGGCTCGAGGATACGGTTGTCTCTTCGGTGAGGAAGAGCTGATCGGTTTCGTGTTGGGTAAGCGTGGCGCGATAGATCATGATGGCGATAAATGCGATGACCGCGACCGCCCACAGGACGACGAGGATCATGAGGGTGCTCATACGGTTGGTCCCCCAGCTTCGAAGAGTCTGGGCCGGTGTACCGGGCGGGTCCGATGAGGAGCGTCGGGCGCGGAGGGTACGCTGGTCCGACTTCATCCTACGCTCGGGGTTGTATCTTGCAAAGACCTTGGTGGTAGACAAAAGACGGCGGGGTGATACTTTCGTACCGCGGGTGTTGACGGGGTGGAGGAAGGCCGAAACCCTGACGGCAGAGCGGCATCCAATAGGGAGCAGAGGGCGCAGGCGACGGCCGCGAACGGAAGGCTTGCGGGGCCGCCAACCGATAGCTACACTGAGAGTTGTTGGCTGTGCGAGTTTTGCACCGTGCGGCCCGAGGTGAAGGAGAGTTTCTATGGCTACTGCCACCAATCCCGTTGCCGAGGTCGTGACCGGCCCCGAGGAACCGCGCAAGAATCCCGTTGAACTGACCCCCGCCGCGATCACCAAGGTGAAGGAGATTATGGCGACGCAGGACCCGCTGCCGGCGGGGCTGCGGATCGGCGTGGTGGGCGGAGGGTGCTCGGGCTTTCAGTATTCGATGAGCTTCGAGAACCAGGCCGGGATGATGGACAAGGTGGTGAAGTTCGACGACCTGAAGGTATTTGTGGACGCGACCAGCGCGATGTACCTGAACGGGTGCACGGTGGATTATGTGGAGACGCTGGAGGCGGCGGGGTTCAAGTTTGAGAACCCGCAGGTGAAATCGACGTGCGGCTGCGGATCGAGCTTCAGCACCTAAACCGGCTCCCGAAAAAGTTGCAGCGAGGCCTCACCTGAGCGGTGGGGCCTTCGTGTTTCAGCGAATGGGGCGCTGCTCCGTCTAACATAGGCAGAGCTTCCGATTTTCATGGGCAAGAGTCCACTGTCTTTTGTCGCCAAGGTTTCACTGTCTTTCTATGACTGAGTACACGATCCGCCTGGCCGACGAACGCGGCCGCATCCAGGAACAGACGCACGCTGCGGCGACGGCGGAGGAGCTGCGCGCGCGGTTTACGCAGGCGGGGTATCTGGTGTACTCGGTGAAGCCGCGGGCCGGGTTTACGGGATCGACGAAGCGCAAGGTGAAGCTGGAGCCATTCCTGATATACAACCAGCAGTTTCTGACGCTGATCCGCGCGGGGTTGCCGATCTTGAGCTCGCTGGAGCTGCTGGCGAAGCGGCAGAAGAACCCGGCATTTCGCGCGCAGCTGGAGGACATTGCAGGGCGGGTGAGAACGGGCGAGTCGATCTCGACGGCGTTCGAGGCGCAGGGCGGATTTCCGGTGGTGTATACGACGACGCTGCTGGCGGGCGAGCGCTCGGGGAATCTGGAAGAGGTGCTGCAGCGGTATCTGGACTTTCAGCGGGTGTCGCTGACGTTTCGCAAGAAGCTGCGGTCGTCGCTGATCTATCCGTCGTTTCTGGTGGTGATGGTGTTCGGGCTGTTCATCTTTCTGATTACGTTTGTGGTGCCGCGGTTTGCGTCGCTGTATGACCAGCTGGGGACGAAGCTGCCGGGGCTGACGCTGCTGTTGTTGTCGGTGGGAAAGGATGCGCAGCACTATGGGGTGTATATCGGGGTGGTGCTGGCGGGGTTGATTTATTTGATTATGCGGTGGACGAAGACGGACGCGGGCGCGCTGTTTGTGGACCGCCTTCGCGTGGGGACGCCGGGGCTGGGCGGCATCTGGCTGAAGTATCAGGTGGGGCTGTTTTCGCGGACGCTGGCGACGCTGCTGACCGGCGGGCTGCCGCTGGTGCCGAGTCTGGAGACGGCGGCGCGATCGATTGAGTCGCGGCAGATTTCGAAGGCGGTGTATACGTCGGTGGAGAGCGTGCGCGAAGGGACGGGGCTGGCGACGAGCCTGGAGCGGACGAAGGTGTTTCCGGAGCTGTCGATTGAGATGGTGGAGGTAGGGGAGTCGACGGGCGCACTGCCGCAGATGCTGAATTCGGTGGCGGAGTTTTTTGAGGAGGATGTGCAGACACAGCTTTCGGCGGTGATGAGTTTGATTGAGCCGGTGATTTTGATTGTGATGGGAGTGGTGGTGGTGATTATTTTGATTGCGCTGTATATGCCGATCTTCAGCCTGGGGAATATCGGCGGGTGAGAGGATTACGATTGCGCGAGCTTACGATTGCGCGAGTGAGGAGTCTGAACGGATATGGCGACAACAGTTCCTGTGGCAACACCGCTGCCGAACGATTCGCTGACGGAGGCGGAGCGCGCGGAGCGGCTGGCGCGGAGATATCACGCGGAGTTTGTGAACCTGAAGGACTTCAAGATCCAGCATGAGCTATTTAAGAGCGTGCCGGTGGACATGATGTTCCGGTACAACTTTGTTCCGCTGGAGCAGTCGAGCGATGGGCGGCTGGCGATTGCGGTGGCGGACCCCTCGAAGCTGATGGTGCTGGATGAGATTGCGGGGCTGCTGGGGACGCGGATTGTGACGCGGGTGGCGACGCTGACGCAGATTACGGACCTGCTGAAGAAGACGGAGCAATCGCAGCGCGTGCTGGATGAGGCGACGGAGGGGCTGGCATTCGATGTGCTTTCGGGCGAAGAGAGCGCGGACGAGAACATCTCGATTGAGAAGCTGGCCGCGGATGATGATATCTCGCCGATTATCCGATTGGTGGATACGACGATCTTTACCGCGCTGGAGCGGCGGGCGAGCGATATTCATCTGGAGACGTATGACGATTCGCTGCTGGTGAAGTACCGGATCGACGGGGTGCTGCAGCAGGCGATGGCGCCGATTGCGCGCGAGCATCATCAGACGATTCTTTCGCGCATCAAGGTGATGAGCGAGCTGGACATTGCGGAGCGGCGCGTGCCGCAGGACGGGCGCTTCCGGGTGCGCTACAAGGGACGGCTGATCGACTTTCGCGTGAGCATTATGCCCACGGTGCATGGCGAGAATGCGGTGCTGCGCGTGCTCGATAAAGAATCGATGAGTGAGAAGTTTACGAACCTGTCGCTCGATGTGGTGGGGTTTGCCGATGAGGATTTGCGGCGGTTTCGGCGGTACATCAAGGAGCCGTACGGGATGGTGCTGGTGACGGGGCCGACGGGATCGGGCAAGACGACGACGCTGTATGCGGCGCTGAACGAGATCAAGAGCGAAGAGGACAAGATCATCACCATCGAGGACCCGGTGGAGTATCAGATCCGCGGGATTACGCAGATTCCGGTGAATGAGAAGAAGGGGTTGACGTTTGCGCGCGGGCTGCGGTCGATCCTGCGCCACGATCCGGACAAGATCCTGGTGGGCGAGATCCGCGATGCAGAGACGGCGCAGATTGCGATCAACTCCGCGCTGACCGGGCACCTGGTGTTTACGACGGTGCACGCGAACAACGTGGTGGATGTGCTGGGGCGCTTTTTGAATATGGGCGTGGAGCCGTACAACTTTGTGTCGGCGCTGAACTGCATTCTGGCGCAGCGGCTGGTGCGCACGGTCTGCGAGTTCTGCGGGCGCGAGGTGACGTACAGCGATGAGGAGTTGGAGATCAATGGGCTGGACCCGGCGGAGTGGCGCGGCTTCCGGTTCCGCGAGGGCTCGGGATGCATTGAGTGCGCGGGAACGGGGTATCGGGGACGGTCGGCGATCCACGAGCTGCTGGAGCTGGACGATGAGATTCGCGAGATGCTGCTGGAGAAGCGGCCGGGGTCGGAGATCCGCAAGACGGCGCGCAAGAAGGGAATGAACTTCCTGCGCGATTCGGCGCTCCAGCGGATCCGCGCCGGGATTACGACGCTGCGCGAGATCAACAAGGTAACGTTCATTGAAACAGGACGTTAGGATCTAAACGGCTCTTTGGCTGGTGCGTCCAACGCATAGCACTGCCCGCAGCTTAGCTCCGCAAGGTAGTCTAGTGAGAGCCCCTGATGAACCTGCTTCCAAAGCCTTCTGGAACCCGCCCGCGCCTGGCCTGCGAGATCTCGCCGGATGGGGTGGTGGCGGCGCGCGCGGCGGATGCGGTGACGCCGGTTGAGGATGTGGCGCGGGTGATGCTGGCGGAGGGGGCGGTGATGCCGGGGCTGAAGCCGGGCAATCTGGTGGACCGGGTTGCGGTGATTGCCGCGACCAGGAGCGCGCTGGAGTCGATTGGGGTGCGGCCGAACTCGCGCGGGGCGGAGCTGACGCTGGTGATTCCGGATGGTGCGGCGCGGGTGCTGCTGCTGGACTTCGATGCGCTGCCGGGCAAGCTTTCCGAGGCGCTGCCGATTGTGCGTTTCCGGCTGAAGAAGCTGGTGCCGTTTGAGGCCGACGATGCGATGGTGAGCTACCAGGTGATGAGCCAGACGAGGGGCGCGGTGCGGGTGCTGGCGGTGGCGATACCGCGGGAGGTTCTGGGGGAGTATGAGACGGCGGTGCGCGAGGCGGGCTATGAGCCGGGCGCGGTGCTGCCGAGCACGCTGGCGGCGCTGCCCGCGGTTTCGGGATCGGATGCGGTGCTGATTGCGAATGCGGCGCATACGGGAATTACGACGGCGATTGTGCGTGAGGGCGTGCTGTTGCTGCACCGCAGCATCGATCTGCAGCCGGCGGCGGTGGGCGGAGATTTGAATGTAGCGCCGACGCCTTCGGAGGCTTCGATTGCGGCGCAGCGGTTTCCGGAGAACCCGGAGCTGGGGAACTCGCCGTATCTTTCGCCGACGTTGCAAGCCGATTTGAATGCGGAGATTCACAACGCGATTCTGGTGGCGCCGACCTCACTGGGCACGCTGACGGAGCCGGGAACGGCGGCACAGGCGCCGGAGCTGGCGCGGGTGGCGCTGCGCGAAGATTCGAATGGGAACGGCGCGGCGGCGGGAGCGACTGAGTTGCTGACGGAAGAGATTGCGCAGGCGATCAGCGTGGCGGCGGCCTATTTTGAGGACACACTGTCAACGGCGCCCTCTACGATCTATAACGCCGGTCCGTTGAGCGCGGAGGGGCTGCGCCGCATTCTGGTGGAGACGGGCGTGGGCGAGGCGGATGGCTTGCAGGTGCGCGAGCTGGTGGATGGATCCGCGCTGCTGCCGGGCGCGCTTTCGGCTTCGGTTCCGCGCAGCACGCTGGCGGGAGTGGTGGGAGCGTTGCGAGGCTGACGATGCGCATTACCATCAATCTCGCATCGCGGCCGTTTGTGGAGCTTCGGTCGTTCTTTCTGCGGCTGCGCATCCTCATGGCCGTGCTTGCGCTTGCGGCGATTGCGCTGGGCGTGTGGACGCATGTGCTGGAGCAGCGGCTGCATATTGCAAAGGCACAGATGGGCGGATTGCAGAATGCGACGACGGCGGCGCAGCAGGAGCGGACGCGCTCAGTGGCGCGGATGCATCAGCCGGCGAATGCGGCGGTGCTGGATCGCGCGCACTTTCTGAATGAGCTGTTTCTGCGCAAGAGTTTTTCGTGGACCGCGGTGATGATGGATCTGGAGCGGGTACTGCCGGCGGGCGTGCAGGTGACCTCGATTGAGCCGCAGCCGACGGCGGAGGGCGATGTGGTGATCCGGCTGCGCGTCTCGGGCGAGCGCGACCGGGCGGTGCAGCTGGTGAGGAATCTGGAGCATTCGCAGCGGTTTCTCGAGCCGCGGCTGAGCGGAGAGTCGACCGAGGCGCGCGAGACGGGTATACAGCGGCCGGGCGGGTTGCAGTCGAATGCGGTTGCGGGAGCACCGGCGGGCGTGCAGTTCGACATTCTGGCGAACTATAACCCGCTGCCTCCGGGCGAGCCGTATCCGAAGGAGGGTGCGGGAGCGCGAGCGGACGGTGCGGGTGTGGAGACGAGTGGAACGACGACATCGCATGGCAGGTATCCGCGGTATGGGGTGGTGCTGAAGCCGCATCGTGCCGGGACGGCGAGCGGAGCTGCCTCGCAGCACAAGCGTGTGCAGGGAGGTGCGCGATGAGCGCGACGGCTGTGGCGCCGCCTCCGAGCAGCTCGTCGTTGCTGCGGCGCGGCCCGCGACTGACGGCGCGGGCGCGGGCGCTGCTGACGGCAGTGAATCTGCACTATGCGGGCGTGGCGGCGCTGCTGGTGGTGGTGCTGTATATCGCGGCGCACCTGCTGTTTGTGTCGGAGTCGCTGCATGCGAATAATGCGGACGCGCTGGAGGGACAGCGGGCGCGGCTGACGACGGCGCAACTGCAGGCGAAGCCGCTGCGCGGGCTGGATGCAAAGCTGACGGAGTCGACGGCGGATGCGGATGCGTTTTACGCGCAGCGGCTGCCGTATGCGTACTCGCAGGTGCTGGCGGAGCTGGGCGCGCTGACGCAGAAGGCGAACGTCCGGCTGATGAATGTGCAATATGCGCAGAGCCCGGTGCTGAGTGGAACGTATGCGCTGACTGAGGTTCGGATGGATGCGAGCGTGGCGGGAGACTATCGGCCGATTGTGGAGTTCATCAACAGCCTGGAGCGCGACCGCATGTTTTTCCTGGTGAATGGCATTAATCTGACCGGACAGCAGAACGGGATGGTGAACCTGCGCATCCGGCTGACGACGTATCTTCGTGTTGCGAATGCGGAGGAGGAAGCGGCGCAGTTGACTGCGGCGGGGGCGGCGCACGCGAGTGGAGGGACGCCATGAAGGCCGGCGCGGAGAGCCGCAAGAAGACGATCGCGGCCGGCGCGCTGGGAGCGGTGGCGCTGTGCTGCATCGTGTATGCGTACAGCGCGTTGTTCGGCGGATCGAGCCCGGCACCGGCTGCGCCGGCGACGGTGACGACGACAGCGGCAAATGTGCCAGCCGCGGCGACAGAGCCGGTGCGCGCGAGTGATCTTGCGGCGCGGCAGGGTGCGCCGGGTGCGGGAAATACGTTGGGTGCGGGAAGTGGGCCGGCTGGGGCGGCGCCGGGTGTGGATGCGGTGAGGCTGGCGAAGACGACGGCAAGTCTGGATCCGACTCTGGATGAGTCGGCGATGCTGCGCACGGAGCGGCTGGTGTACTCGGGCAGCGGACGGAATATTTTTTCGGCGGCAGCGTATGTGCCGGCAGCGGCGATTCCGAAGTATGTGCCCCCGGCGCGGCCGAGGCCGAAGGGGCCGGTGGGACCACCGGTGCCTGCGGGGCCGCCGCCACCGCCGCCGATCAACCTGAAATTCTTCGGGACGGCGAAGCGGCAGGGCAGCAATGTGCAGGCGTTCCTGCTCTCGGGCGACAACGTGTATCTGGCGTCGGCGGGCGAGATTGTGGCGCACAAGTACAAGATTCTGGCGATCAACCTGAACAGCATTCAGGTGCAGGATCTCGAGAACAACAACACGCAGATGCTGCCGCGGCAGACGCAGTAGCGTGGATACGAGTGTGAAAACGCAAGGACAGAACGGAGTGCGGGCGAGGGCGGCGCGAAGCGCAGGGGCCGAGGACGGCTTCACGCTGGTGCTGGTGGTGCTGCTGGTGGCGCTGGTGCTGATCGCGCTGGCGGTGGCGGCGCCGGTGGTGGCGAAGGACCTCGAGCGACAGAGAGAGGTCGAGGCGGAACATCGCGGGGAGGAGTATGTGCGGGCGATCCGGTTGTACTATCGCAAGTTTCATACGTATCCGCCGTCGATGGAGGCGCTGGAGGGGACGAACAATGTGCGATTTTTGCGCAAGCGGTATATCGATCCGCTGACGGGCAAGGATGACTGGCGCATTATTCACGTGGGCGAGAACAAGACGACGGTGAAGGGCTTCTTCGGGCAGCCGCTGGGCGGATTGAATACGACGGGCGCGGGTGGGCTGGGAACGGCGTCGACGCTGGGCACGGGGTTTGGCGGAGCGACGACGGGGACGACAGGGATGACGACGATCGGCAGTACGTCGCCGCTGGGCGCGGGGTTTAGCGGGGCGACGATTGGTACGGGGAGCTCGGGGACGGGAGCGACGGGGACGAGTGCGGCGGGATCGGGCACGGGGAGCACGGACAGCACGGACAGCAGCACGGGCGGGTTGGGACAGATTATGGGGGTGGGGCCGGCGAAGACTGGGCCGAGCATCGTGGACCCGAACGGGCAGACGACATATGAGACATGGGAGTTTATCTACGATCCGAAGATCGAGCTAATGTATGCGAAGTCGAACATTCTGGGTGGGGGCATGGCGTCGTCATCGGCGACGGGGCTGGGTACGAACACGGGGAGTGGGTCGACGAACTCGACGAATGGAACGGGCAGCACGACGACAAGTCCGGGGACGAATACTCCGCCGGCGTCGAGCTCGCCGTTCAGCAGTTTGTCGCAGTAGGGAAGCGGGCTAGTGCTTGATGGCGTACATGACCCAGCTGGCGACGATGACGCTGGCCACGAAGAGCGCGAAGCAGTAGGCGCCGAAGCGGACCATCATCTTGGGCTCGGCGCGCTGCGTGATGCCGAAGACAATAGACGTGAAGAGCGAGAAGAGAAGAACGGCGCTGAAGTGGCTGAGCATCTGATAAGGCCTTTCGGCTAGGAGGCCTTTCGTCCGTTGGCCAGGGAGTGGGCGTCGACGGCGGCGATGAGGTTCAGTAGGCCGGCAACGACGAGAAACTTGGTGCCGTAGTCGGCGAGGGTGTTGACGGCGGAGGGAGCGCCCCAGCCGAACCAGTGGGCCAGCGCATAGAGCAGGCCAAGGCCGAGCTGGCCGGCAAAGCCGAGGATGTCGAGGATGTCGCCGGTGGTGGGGGAGTAGATCTGGCCCAGTAACGCGAGACCGATGAGGTACATGCCGAGGATCGAGGCGAAGAGGAGCAGCGCACGGATCCATTTGCCGAGAAGAAGATGGCCGGCGCCGGGGATGAGCCAGCCGAGCAGGAGAGCCATGGCGGGAAGGCTCGATTTTTCGCCGGGAAGGCGCTGCGAGACCGGTTGCGCCTGGGGTGTGGCGGGGGTGGGCATTGAGGTCGATTGTATCAGCGGGGGTGGGGCGGCTAGTGCCGCGTCAGATGCGCAGGAGCTCGGTCTGGCGGGGGCCGGTGACTGCCGCTCTGCCGGGTTTGGTGATCATGTTGACCTCACTGCGGATGCCGAACTCGCCGGGGAAGTAGATGCCGGGCTCGACGGAGAAACAGGTGTTGGGGAGGAGCAGGCGCTCGTCGTGGGTCTCGAGGTTGTCGAGGTGTGCGCCGTTGCCGTGGAGCTCGATGGCGATGTTGTGGCCGGTGCGGTGGGTGAAGAAGTCGGCGAAGCCGGCGTTGCGGATGACGGCGCGGGCGGCGTCATCGGCCTGCCAGCCGGCGATGGGCTGATTGGCTGCATAGGCCTGCTCGACGGCGGCGATGGCGGCGTCGCGGGCGTCGCGGACGGTGGTGAAGATGTGGTGCTCGCGCTCGGTGGGGGAGCGGCCGACGACGCCGGTCCAGGTGATGTCGTACCAGATGGCGTCGGGTTGGGCGCGGGTCGGGTCGGCGGGGTCGGCGAGCCTGGCCCAGATGTCGATGAGGACGAAGTCGCCGTGGAAGATGGGCGCGGCGCGGAGCTCGGTGGGCTCGTAGTGCGAGTCGGCGGAGTTGGCGCCGGCGGAGACGTTGGGGCCGTGGTCGGTCCAGAGGCCTTCGTCCTCCATGGCCTGCTTGAGGAAGGTGACGGTCTCGAACTCGTTGGTCCAGCGCTCGGAGCGGACGGCGTCGTGGATGTGCTTCCAGCCAGCGGTGAGGACGCGGTCGAGGCGGGCCTGGGCTTCATAGTGCGTGGCGATCTGCTCGTCGGTGAGGACGGCTTCGAAGAGAGAGACGAGATCGGCGGAGCTCGCGACATCCTTGCCAAGCGAGCGGACGAGCTCGACGGTGCCGGCGTCGACCATGGAGACGTACATGATGGCGTTGCGCGGCGAGTACTGCATGGCAATCTTCGTGACGCCTTTAAGCATGGAGGCGAGTTCCTGCTCGAGCTCCTGCCAGGAGGAGTACTCGCGTTTGGAGCCGGGGAGGGTATCGAGTTTGCTCTCCTCGATGCGGTGGACGAGTTTGCGCGGCTCGCCGGTGGCGGGGATGAGGTAAAACCAGCGGCGGGAGACGAAGGAGTCGGGGTTGAGGCCGAGGATGCGGTAGGCGATCGGGTCGCGGTGGTGGTGGTCATAGAAGAGCCAGCCATCGAGGTGCTGATCGCGGAGCGCGGATTGGATTGAAGCGAGGTTCATCGGCTTGATTGTAGACCTCACTGTTCGGCGGCAAGTTTGGCTTCGGCCACCTCCGATGGCGGCTAAGTGCATCCTTTCAAATGAGAAAGCGGAATGGATGAGGGCTATCCAAAGAGCGGAGGCGGGGGTTGAAGGCTGAGGGCGAGCCAAGGCTGCTGCTGGAGGCGGCTGTGCTGGGGGTGGTGGGAGCGCTGTGCGCGCGGCTGTTTATGTGGATGCTGGGGATGGGCGACCGGCTGCTGCTGCATGGGATCGCGGGGTACCGGGCGCCGGAGATGCATCAGGGCCACATGCTGGGGCAGATGATTGGGCCGCATGGGCTGTGGCTGATTCCGCTGGTGACAACGCTGGGCGGATTATTGTCCGGGATTCTCGTGTACAGCTTTGCGCCGGAGGCGGAGGGCCATGGCACGGATACGGCGGTGAATGCGTTCCACCGCCAGGAGGGCCTGATCCGGCCGCGGGTGGCGCCGCTGAAGATGGTGGCCTCGGCGATCACGATCGGCTCCGGCGGAGCGGCGGGACGCGAGGGGCCGATTGCGCTGATTACGGCGACGCTGGGCTCGTTTTATGCGCGGATGGCGAAACGAAGCGAGGCGCAGCGGAGGCTGTTGCTGCTGGCGGGGATGGCGGCGGGGCTGTCGGCGATCTTCCGCTCGCCGATGGGGACGGGCGTGTTTGCGATCGAGGTGCTGTACGGGAGCATGGAGTTTGAGGTGGGAGCGTTGCTGTACACGATGTGCTCCTCGGCGGTGGCGTATGCGGTGAATGGAGTGTTTGTGGGCTTTCGTCCGCTGTTTCAGATTCCGGTGACGCCGACGCCGACGCTGAAGGACTATGGAGCGTATGCGGTGCTGGGGCTGGCGGCGGGGGTGATCGGCACGCTGCTGCCGGTGGTGTTTTACCGGGTGCGGGACGGGTTCCGGGCGCTGCGGATTCCATTGTGGACGAAGCCGGCGCTGGGCGGGCTGGGAGTGGGGCTGCTGGCGCTGTGGCTGCCGCAGGTGTTACAGGGTGGCTATGGATGGATTCAACTGGCGATCGACGGGCAGATGGCGCTGAAGCTGCTGCTGATCCTGGTGTTTGCGAAGGTTGCGGCGTTCGCGCTGACGGTCTCCTCGGGCGGGTCGGGCGGCGTGTTTGCGCCGTCGCTGTATGTGGGCGCGATGCTGGGTGGAGGATTTGCGATTCTGCTGCATCAGCCGGCGGCGGTGTTTGTGGTGGTGGGGATGGCGGCGGTGTTTGGCGCGTCGGCGCGGGTGCCGATTGCGACGATGCTGATGGTGACGGAGATGGCGGGAGGGTTTCGGCTGCTGGTGCCGGCGGGCATGGCGGTGATGATCGGCTATCTGCTGCAGGGACGGCTGGCGGCTGGGCTGAAGTATCGCAGCCTGTATGAGGCGCAGGTGCCGACGCGGCAGGATTCGCCGGCGCACTATCTGGAGCACATCCAGATTGCGCTGAATTTGCTGGGAAGGCGCGAGCTGCCGATGGCCGACAAGCTGGGGCATCTGGACCTGCTGCGGCTGCTGCGGTCGCGGATCCATTTTGATTTGCCGGGGAAGCGTGAGCTGACAGAGGCGTTGGTGAAGCCGGATGGCGGCATGGTGGGACAGACGCTGGGCGCGCTCTATGAGCGGGTGAAGGAGCCGCAGTTTGAGGTGGTCGCGATCATGCGGCGGGAGCATTTGTTGCTGCCGCATCTGGATACGCTGCTGGAGGAGGGAGACAGGATGGTGCTGATCGTGTCACCGGAGGCGCGGGAGCCGCTGGCGAAGTATCTGGCGCCGGTGGAGCAGGGGCCCGGGTAGAGCGGGGTGTATCATCTCGGAGGCGGCTGTGGGAACCGCGTGAGGCGAGAGGGCGTATCTTCCTAAGCGCACAGGGATGCGATGGGAGTTGCGGCTTGGAGCGAGGTGGGTGTTTGCGTGGCTGGCTGGTGGGTGCCGGATGTGTGCTGGGGCTGACGGGAATCACTGCGGCAGCGCAGGTGAATCCGGAGCAGCAGGGGAAGCCGACGGTGACGCCGGCGGTGCCGCCAAGGCAGGGACAGCCGGGGAACTCCGATGTGACGGTGCCGGTGATCGACAAGCCGCTGACGCTGGAGGACTTTGCGGGGATGGAGCCGAGGCCTGATCTGCGCGACCGGCTGGGACACGTGGGCGGATTTATTCAGAACACGCCGACCGATGGAGCTCCGGGCACGGAGCGAACGGAGGTGTGGCTGGGGCGCACGCATACGGTGCTGTACATCGTGTTTGTGTGTTTCGACAAACATCCGGAGTTGATCCGGTCGCACCTGGCGCGGCGGGAAAACATTTTGAATGACGACTACGTGACCGTGAATCTGGATCCGTTCCAAGACCGGCTGCGGGGCGTGGAGTTCCAGGTGAATCCGGCGGGCGTGCAGGCGGACGCGGCGTGGACGGAGACGAACGGGGCGGACTACAGTTACGACCAGGTGTGGGATTCGGAGGGGAAGATTACCAAGCAGGGATGGATGGCGCTGCTGGCGATTCCGTTCCGGAGTTTGCGCTTTCCCGCGAACAGCACGACGTGGGGTGTGGTGTTCTGGCGGAATCTTCCGCGCAACAGCGAGAACGACTTTTGGCCACGCGTGTCGAGCGCGGTGAGCGGCATGCTGAGCCAGGAGGGAACGATGCATCTGCCCGAGATGGAGGGCGTGACGGGGTCGCATAATGTGCAGCTGAATCCATATGTGCTGGGGCAGAACGAACACACGCTGGAGACGCTGGACCCGAACAATCCGTACTTCAGTACGAGAAACGCAGAGGCGACGGCGGGCGGCGAGGCCAAGGCGGTGTGGAAGGATGCGATCGTGTTCGACGCGACGATCAATCCGGACTTCAGCGATGTGGAGAGCGACCAGCCGCAGTTCACGGTGAACCAGCGCTACCCGGTGTACTTTCCGGAGCTGCGGCCGTTCTTCCTGGAGAATGCGAGCTACTTTTCGACGCCGATGACGCTGCTGTATACGCGCAATATTGTGCGGCCGGAGTATGGCGGACGGGTGACGGGCAAGCTGGGACATCTGAATCTGGGGCTGCTGGCGATCGACGACCGGGAGCCGGGCGAGACGGTGGCGGCGGGCGATCCGCTGTATCAGAAGCGCGCGGAGGCGTATGTGGGACGCGTGTCCGAGGATCTGGGCAAGGGATCGAATGTGGGGCTGATGTACACGGACGAGGAGTTCGGCGGCGGATGGAACCGGATTGGCGGCGCGGATTTTACGTGGAGGGCGAACAGCCACTGGACGGTGCTGGGGCAGACGGTGGAGAGCTCGACGAAGCCGACCAAGATGAGCAGCGCGGCGTCGATCTTTCCGGCGAGCTATGGCGCGGGGCCGGCCAGCGATGTGCAGGTGCAGCGCAACGGGCACGCGTTCAACATGTTCAATGAGTATCAGGATGTGAGCGCGGGATTCACGAGCGAGCTGGGGTTCTTTCAGAGTTCGAATATCCGCAGCGATCATGTGCATGCGACCTATCAGTGGTATCCGAAGCACAGCGTGATTCAGAGCTACGGGCTGGAGACGAACCAGAACCTGGCGTACGACCATGCGCACAACCGGGTGTATCACTACTCGACGTTCGATCCGTTCTGGCTGCTGCCGCGGAATATTGTGCTGGCGCCGATTGGAGGACAGAACTCGGACACGGTGGGGCCGCAGAATGGATATGCGCTGCCGGCGAGCGAGAACTTTACGGAGAACTTCGGGGGCGCGGTGGCGCGCGGACAGCCGTGGGCGCAGATGAATTTCAACCTGCAATGGCTGCGCAGCGGGAATGTGAACTATAACCCGCCGACGGGACAGACGCCGTTTCTGATGAACCAGAATACGCTGCAGGCGCTGGTGTCGGTGAACCCGCTGCGGCAGTTGACGGCGGACAACACGTACCTGCTGGATCGGGATTTCAACGCGCATACGAATATGTTTGTGTATGAGTCGCAGACGTTTCGAACGAAGCTGAACTATCAGTTCACAAGGGCGCTTTCGGCGAGGGTGATTGTGGAGTACGACTCGACGCTGGCGAACCCGGTGGAGACGTCGTTGACGCGGACCAAGCAGGTGCAGACGCAGGCGCTGCTGACGTGGCTGCCGCATCCGGGGACCGTGGTGTATGTGGGATGGAACGACGACCTGCAGAACTATAATCACACGCTGTGCGCGCGCATGGGAGGGACGTGCGATCCGACGCAGCCGATTCTGCCGCGCGGGCCTATCTATCTGAATGATGGAAGGCAGTTCTTTGTGAAGGCGAGCTATCTGCTGCGGTTTTGAGCACGGCGGCTCGACCCCACTCCTCCGCGATGAAGCTGCGGATGAATGGGCCACCCGGCGGGTTCGCCGCAGACGAAGAGGCGTGGGAAGATTATTGTTCAGTAGGAGGACGCGCACGTGGCCATCCCTTTGCCGACGTTTACGCCGGACCATCTTCATCCGATTCTGGTGAACTTTACGGCGGCGCTGGTGCCGGCGTCGGTGGGCAGCGATGTGCTGGGGCGCGCGCTGCGCAAGCCTTCGATGCATACGGCGGCGTGGTGGATGGTGTTGTATGCGGCTGCGGTGACGCCGCTGACGGTGCTGAGCGGGCTGTGGTGGAAGCACGGCGAGAAAGACATGCTGCCGCCGAAGCTGATTGCCGAGCACCAGTGGCTGGGGATTGGGCTGGCGGTGTGCTTTGTGGTGCTGGCGGTGTGGAGGTTCGGGATCTATAAGCGGAATGTGCCGCCGAGTGTGGCGTATCTGATTCTGGGGATTGTGCTGGTGGCGGCGCTGGTGGTGCAGGGAGCGCTGGGCGGACAGATGCTGCTGGGCTGAGCCACGGTGCGGTAAAGCAGGTTCCTCGCTGCGCTCGGAATGACAGAAGGAAAAACAACGGCAAAAGCAAAAGCAAAGGCAAAGGCAAAGGCAAAGGCAAAAGCAAAGGCAAAAGCAAAGGCAAAAGCAAAGGCAAAAGCAGAAGCAGAAGCAGATCCTCCGCCTGCGGCGAAGGATGACAACCAAAAAAGCAAAGAGCAGCGGCAAAAGCAAAGAGCAGCGGCAAAAAAGCGGGGCCGGGAGGGTGTCCCGGCCTTTGGTGCTGGTTTGGGTCTTGCGTGCTTTGAGGTGGCTGGCTAGACGCTGACGGGAGTGGAGGCGTCGGTGGCTGCGGCGGCGTCGGCGGTGGCGATCTCTTTTTCGCGTTCCTTGGCTTCCTTGAGCTCGGCCATCTGCTGGCGCTTGAGCTCGGCGGTGTTCTGGCCGAGTTCGGCGGCGAGCTTCTCGGTGGTGAAGGCCTCGATGAGGTCGCCGACGTGGATGTCCTTGAAGCCGGCGAGATCGATGCCGCACTCCATGCCGGTGCGGACCTCGGAGACGTCATCCTTGAAGCGCTTGAGCGAGGCGATCTTGCCCTTCCAGACCTCGGCGCCTTCGCGGGTGACGCGGACCTGGTTGTCGCGCTTGATGAGGCCGTCGCGGACGCTGCAGCCGGCGATCTGGCCGACCTTGGTGATCTTGAAGACGTTGAGGACCTCCGCCCGACCCTGATAGACCTCCTTGTAGACCGGCTCGAGGAGGCCGAACATGGCTTTGGTGATCTCGTCCTGCAGCTCGTAGATGATGGAGTGGAGACGGATCTCGACCTTCTCCTGATCGGCGAGCTCCTGCGCCTTGCGCTCGGGACGGACGCTGAAGCCGATGACGACGGCGTTGGAGGCCGAGGCCAGCAGGACGTCGGACTCGGTGATGGCGCCGACACCGGAGTGGAGGACGCGGACGCGGACCTTCTCGGTGGACATGCGGCTGAGGGAGTCGGCGAGGACTTCGACGGAGCCCTGCACATCGCCCTTGAGGATGAGGTTGAGGTCTTTGACGCCGGCCTGCTTGATCTGCTCGGCGAGGCCTTCGAGGGAGATGCGGGAGCTCTTGGCGAGCTGGGCTTCGCGCTCCTTGAGGGTGCGGTACTTGGCAATCTCCTTGGCGCGGTCGCGGTCGGCCATGACGAGGAAGGTGTCGCCGGCGTCGGGGATGGACTCGAGGCCGAGGATCTCGACGGGCGTCGAGGGACCGGCTTCGGTGAGGGGCTGACCGCGATCGTTGAACATGGCGCGGACCTTGCCGAAGGTGTTGCCGACGATGTAGCTGTCGCCAATCTTGAGCGTGCCGTTCTGCACGAGGATGGAGGCGACGACGCCGCGGCCGCGGTCGAGCTTGGCCTCGATGACGGTGCCGACGGCGGGACGCTCGGGCGTGGCCTTCTGCTCCTTGAGGTCGGCCTGCAGGCAGATCATCTCCTCGAGGCCGTCAAGGTTGATGCGCTGCTTGGCGGAGACGGAGACGAAGGGTGTGTCGCCGCCCCAGTCGTCGGGCTGCAGGCCGCGGTCGGCGAGCTGCTGCTTGACGCGGTCGGGCTGGGCATCGGGCTTGTCGATTTTATTGACGGCAACGATGATGGGCACCTTGGCGGCGCGGGCGTGGTCGATGGCCTCGACGGTCTGGGGCATGACGCCGTCATCGGCGGCGACCACGATCACGACGATGTCGGTGATCTTGGCGCCGCGGGCGCGCATGCGGGTGAAGGCCTCGTGGCCGGGGGTGTCGAGGAAGACGATCTCGCGGCCGAAGGCGGGCGAATCGGGCTTGGTGATGCGGACCTTGTAGGCGCCGATGTGCTGGGTGATGCCGCCGGCCTCGCCCGCGGCGACCTCGGTGGAGCGGATGGCGTCGAGCAGGGAGGTCTTGCCGTGATCGACGTGGCCCATGACGGTAACGACGGGCGAGCGGACGACCTCGACGAGGCCGGTGGTGTCTTCGAGGAGGCCTTCGATGGCCTCGTTCTCAAGCTGCTCTTCAACGGAGATGATGGTGGCGTCGGCGCCGAACTGGCGGGCGACGGACTTGACCAGCTCGGAGTCGAGCGACTGGTTGACGGTGACCATGACGCCGCGCAGAAGCAGCGTGGCGATGAGGTCCTTGCCGCGGACTTCAAGCTTTTCGGCGAGGTCCTTCACGGAGATGCCTTCGGTGACGGTGATGGTGCGGGTGATGGGCTGGTCGCCTTGCGGGATCTGCGCAGCGCCCGCGCGCGGAGCGTAGCCCTTGAGCGCGACCTCCTTGTCCTTGATGTAGCGCTGGCCGCCGCGGCCGCGGGGGGCGGGACGAGCGGGACGGCCGGGAGCCGGAGCGGCTTCCGCCGGGGGAAGCAGACCGCCGGGGCCACCGGGACGGCCTCCGAAGCCGGGACGCGCACCGAAGCCGGGGCGTCCGGGGAAGCCGGGACGGCCGCCGGGGCCGCCTGGACCACCGGGAGTGCCGGCCGGGAAGGTGCGCGTGGGGTGCATGGGACGGCGCGCGCCGGGGGCGAGCGGGGAGCGGTTGCCGGGGGCTCCGGTGGAACCGGGGGCCTGCGGGCGCGGGCGCTCGAAGATGGGGCGGCGAGCAGCGCTGGCGGCTCCGGGAGCGGCGATGTAGGAAGGACGCGGGCCGGTCTGCGGCATGACCACACGGCGCAGGGGAGGTGCGGGGGCAGCAGCGACGGCTTCAGGAGCTTCCGCGACGGGTTCGGGCGCGGGTGGGGCTGCGGCGGCCGGGGTTGGAGCCGACGGGGCGGCCACGGGCGTGGGCGGCGGCGGAGGGACAGCCGAGGGCTTGACGACCACCGGAGCCGAGGGCGGAACCGAGGCGACGGCGGGAGGTGCGGCGGCGGGCTTCGCGGTTACCGGAGCTCCCGCGCGGCCGCTGGCGGGACGGGCGACGACCGCCGGAGCGGCGGGACGCGGCTGGGGGACGATGCGGCGCGGGACTGGAAGTCCAGAGGCGGGGGGCTCGGGAACGGCCGGTTTTGCAGCGGCGGCTGTCGGAGCAAGGGTGGCCGCGGCCGGACGGGCTGCCGTGGAGCCCGAGGCTGCGGCCCTGGCGGCGGCTGCAGTCGCGGCCGAAGGGGCGGCGACAGTGGGCCGGGGAGCGGAGCGGGCGGCGGCTTCAGCCTGCTTGCGCTCCAGAATGGCCTTCGCGGCGTCGCCGGGCTTGGAGACGTGCGAGAGGTTGAAGCTGGGTTTGGCTTCCTGGGCCGCTCTGGGAGCGGATGCAGGGCGCGAGCCGCGCGTGAGATAGGCGCGCACCTGCTCGGCCTCGTTCTCCTCGATGGAACTCGAGTGCGTCTTCTTCTCGGTGACGCCCACCGCCGTCAAGGCGTCCAGGATGGACTTGCTCTTGACCTCCAGTTCTCGTGCAAGATCGTTGATGCGAACTTTGCTCATCTAATCCTTTTTTTGGACCGTCAGCCGATCTGTTGCTTCGGCTCGGGCGGCCCTCTTTTAGATCCACTGCGCGCTTAGCTGGTCATAGCAGCCTCATTCGTAGGGAAAGTTGGGTTCAAGGGTAATTAGAGCATTTTTCGTGATTTTATGGCCCTGAAGGCGGCATTCGAAGCCGTTTTCTTTTCCGGAAAACGGCCCGGATTATTTCGGCTTCGAGTTACACCCTCACGAAAATGCTCCCTCCCCTGAAAGCTTGAATTTTTCAGCCCAAATCGCGTTTTCCTGCGATTTGCGGAGCAGCGGCGGGCGGATGCACCCGCCGTGCTACGAATGCAAACAGCGTTGCTACCCTAGCCGCGAGGGCGATCGTCGATGCCGTCATCGATGCCTTCGTTGGAGACCTCCTGGGCCTCATCGACGAGGGTGTCGACGGTATCGTTGTCGAGCTCGATGGCCTCTTCGCGGGCGTCCGCCGCGTCGTTGGCGTCGCTCTCGGAGAGAGTGTCTTCGGCCTCGGCGATGTCTTCGGTGGAGATCTCGCCGAGCTCGCGGGCGCGGCCGGCGGCAGCAGCCTCGTTGGCGAGAATCTCTTCAGGTGTGAGTGTCATGGAATGCTCCTCATCTCCCGCCTGATCTGATGCGGCACCGGCGGCGACGGCTACTTCGCCGCGAGCGAGTGCGGACTCGTCGCCGGTGGGCGGCTCGGGACGAGCTTCGCCCTCTTCGTATTGCCCGAAGTAGTGACGGACGGCGGTGGCGATCTTCTCGACGGTCTTGTCGCCGATGCCGGGGACCTCGACGAGCTCCTCGGCGGTCATGTCGGCGAGCTGCTCGACGGTAGTGATGCCGGCGGCGATGAGCTTCTCCATGACGCCGTCGCCGAGCTCGGTGACCTGCTCGATGGGCGTGGTGGGCGTGCCCTGCATGGCCTGCATCTGCTGCTCGACCTCCTGGCGCTTCTCCTCCTCGCTCTTGATGTCGATCTTCCAGCCGAGGAGCTTGGCGGCGAGGCGGACGTTCTGGCCCTTCTTGCCGATGGCGAGCGAGAGTTGCGTGTCGTCGACGATGACCTCGAGCTGCTTCTCGCCGAGATCGACGATGGAGACGCGCGAGACCTTGGCGGGCTGCAGCGCCTTTTCGGCGAAGGTGGTGACCTCGTCGGAGTACTCGATGATGTCGATCTTTTCGCCGCGGAGCTCGCGGATGATGGACTGCACGCGCATGCCCTTCATGCCGACGCAGGCGCCGACGGGATCGACGTCCTTGTCACGCGACTGGACGGCGATCTTGGTGCGCTCGCCGGCCTCGCGGGCGATGGCGCGGATGGAGACGGTGCTGTCGTAGATCTCGGGCACTTCAGATTGGAAGAGTGACTGGACGAGCGCGGGCGCGGCGCGGGAGACGATGACCTGCGGGCCTTTGGCGGCGCGATCGACACGGAGAAGGACAACGCGGACGCGCTCGGCGATGGCGAACTGTTCGAGGCGCGACTGCTCGCGGCGCGGCATGCGGGCCTCGGCTTTGCCGAGGTCGAAGATGACGTCCATGGGCTCGAGGCGCTTGACGGTGGCGGTAAGGATCTCGCCGGTGCGGCTGCCGTACTCCTGGAAGACGGTATCGCGCTCGGCCTCGCGAACCTTCTGGAAGATGACCTGCTTGGCCATCTGGGCGGCGATGCGGCCGAGCGGGGAGGTGTCCTTGTAGAAGCGGAGCTCGCCGCCGACCTCGACCTCGGGCGCGAGCTCGCGGGCCTGCTCGAGGGTGAGCTGGTTCTCGGGATCTTCGACCTGCTCGTCGCCTTCGACGACGGTCTTGTAGACGTAAGCGCGGATCTCGCCGGATTCGCGGTCGAGCTCGCCGCGCATGGTCTCCTGGGTCTTGTAGAACTTGCGCGTGGCGAGGGCGATGGCGTCTTCGACGGCGGAGACGACGATCTCGGCGTCGATGCCTTTTTCGCGGCTCAGCATCTCGATGGATTGGTATAGAGCACTTGCCATGTTTTTTCAGAGATTAGAGAGTAGACAGTAGACAGTAGAGGACAAACATTCGAGGCTGTAAGGCGGCTGATGTCTGCGAGCTACTATCCCGTGTCCGCTTTCTTCCTTTCAGATTTCTGGTACCAGGTTGGCCTTTTCGATGTTGGCGAGGTCAAGGGTTACTGTCTGGGCGGTCAGGGACTTCTTTGCCTTGCCCTTTTGTTTGACGGCGCCGAGGTCGATGGTGAGATGCCGGCCATCGAAGGCAGAGAGGCGGCCGGTGAAGTGGCGGTTGGCTGCTTCCGGCCTCTCCCCGGCAGGGGCGACCGCGGCGAAGGTCTGAAGTTTCAGGAGGCTGCCTTGGAAGCGTTCATAGTCGGCGGGGCCGCGGAGCCTGCGCTCGAGCCCCGGGGAGCTGACCTCGAGGGTGTATTCGGCGCCGGGAACGAGGTCTTCGACGTCGAGGACGGTGCCGAAGTCGCGGGCGAAGTGCTCGCAGTCCTGGTGGGTGACGCCGGAGAGGAGCTCGACAGGAACGCCGTCGGGCAGGGTCTCGGCGTGTTGCGCGAGGGCGGCCCGGCCCGCCGCGTTCTTTTCAACGAAGATGCGGAGGGCCCGGTGCTTGCCGCCGCCGGTGAACTCGAGGTCAACGACCTCAAGGCCGTGCGAGGCGGCGACGCGGTCGGCGGTGGCGCGGATTGTGTCGAGCGGCAGGGCCATGGAGTGTTTCAGATTGAGCCAGGAGCGTGCGGGCGCCCGGGTCGGGAAAACTTTTGGCGCAAACAAAAAGTGGGCTATTCGCCCACTCATCTCTTCCGCCACTAGCCGGTGCGTTCACGGCCAACTCTGCGGCAGAACGGATTCGTCTGCTGTTCGTATGATAGGCGCTTTCCGGAGGGAATTCAACCGCGGCAGGGTTCGGCGGAACCGGGGCGAAATACAGGGGTCTCTCCACTTCGCGCTGCGCGCCTTCGGTCGAGATGACAGATGTTTGGGAGCAGTTGGCGGCCGCCAGGATCAGGCGACGGAGGGGAGCTTGATGGGGCGGCCGTGGCGGACGGCGCGCTCGGGGGAGGCGGCGCCGTTGATGGAGGTGACGGGGCTGCGGCCGGAACGGTCGTCGGGCCAGATGATCTCGGGGAGGGCCTCGAAGGTGGGCCGGGCGAAGAGGAAGCCCTGCATGAGGTGAATGCCGCAATCGCGGAGAAGGTCGTATTCGCCGCGGGTTTCGACGCACTCGGCGACGACCTGGACGCCGAGACGCTGGCACATGGCGGTGGTGGCGCGGACGATCTCTTCGGTGCGCGGGGTGTGGTCGATGCCGCGGACGAGATGGCCATCGAGCTTGAGCATGTGGACGTCGAGGTCGGCGAGGAGGTTGAGGCCGGAGTGGCCGGCGCCGAAGTCGTCGAGGGCGAGGATGAGGCCGTGCTTGCGGTACTCGGCGGCGATCTCCTGCAGGCGGGTGGTCTCGCCGACGGTCTCCATCTCGGAGATCTCGAACATGAGCGAGGAGAGGGGGAAGCCGGTCCATTCGGCGGCGAGGATGGTGCGCTGGATGCAGGCCGAGGGGCTGTAGACGGCGCCGGGAAGGAAGTTGACGGAGAGAAGCGCTCCCTGCTCGGCGATGCCGAGCTGGGTGGCGAGGATCATGGCCTTGATGCGGCAGCTCTGATCGAAGGCGGTGCGGCTCTCCTCGGTGATCTGGCCGAGGACGTCGTTGGCGGACTCCTGGTCGATGCCGCGGACGAGGGCCTCGTAGGCGAAGACGGAGCGGCAGGCCACGTCGACGATGGGCTGGAAGGCCATCGAGAGGGGAAGATGGGCGACGGAGCCGTCACGACGAACGCCGAACCGGGCCGGCGGGGATACTGCATGGAGGGCCGAATTCAAAGAAAACCTCGCAGTCCTTTGATTCAAGGAAACCTTCGTAGTCTCTCGATCGCCTTTTTGACCGCCAAGATGACCGCTCGACGGGGCGGTTTTCTGATCAGGATGCGCCATCTTCCTGCTTCCAGTTGGCGCAGCCCTATGGTCTTTAGACGTTCGCGTCTTGTTATCGTCCATCCGGGTTAGACCGGCAATGCACCGGAATGGTCATTACTCCGGTACTAAGCCCCTTCTTTCTACAACTTTCGGGAGGGTGGACTAAAATCTTTGGAACCGCATGATTTCGAACCCTGTTCCCGAAGCCCTGACGTTTGACGACGTACTGCTGGTACCCGCGTACTCGGATGTTGTACCGACACAAGTAAGCACCCAGACACGGTTGACCCGCAATATCACTTTGAATACGCCGCTGATGTCTGCGGCGATGGACACAGTGACGGAGTCGCGGCTGGCGATTGCGATGGCGCAGCAGGGCGGGCTGGGTGTGGTGCACCGCAATTTGACGATCGAGCAGCAGGCGGGCGAGATCGACAAGGTGAAGCGGTCGGAGAGCGGGATGATCGTGGACCCGGTGACGATTGAGCCGGAGAGACCGATCAGCGATGCGCTGGAGGTGATGCGGCGGTACAAGATCTCCGGCGTGCCGGTGACGAAGAATGGGAAGCTGGTGGGGATTCTGACCAACCGCGATCTGCGGTTTGTTTCGCGCACGGATATTCCGATTGCGGAGGTGATGACGAAGACGAATCTCATCACGGTGCCGGTGGGGACGACGCTCGCGGATGCGGAGGAGATTCTGCATCAGCATCGGGTGGAGAAGCTGCTGGTGGTGAACGATGCGTATGAGCTGAAGGGCTTGATTACGGTCAAGGACATCCAGAAGAAGTTGAAGTATCCGAGCGCGAGCAAGGACGCCAAGGGACGGCTGCGAGTTGCGGCGGCGATCGGGGCGACGGGAGATTTTCTGGAGCGGGCTTCAGAGTTGGTTCGAGCGAAGGTAGATGCGCTGGCGATCGATTCGGCGCATGGGCACTCGACGCGGGTGCTGGAGGCAGTGCGGGATTGCAAGCGGCGGTTTCCGGATGTCGATCTGCTGGCGGGGAATGTGGCGACGTATGAGGGCGCGGCGGCGCTGATTGAGGCGGGCGCGGATGCGGTGAAGGTGGGGATTGGGCCGGGATCGATCTGCACGACGCGGATGGTGACGGGCGCGGGGATGCCGCAGATTACGGCGATTGCGGAGGCGTCGCGTGCGGCGCGGGAGCGCGGGATTTCGGTGATTGCCGATGGAGGGATCAAGTACTCGGGCGACATTACGAAGGCGATTGCGGCGGGCGCGAGCGTGTGCATGATGGGGTCGCTGTTTGCCGGCGTGGATGAGAGCCCGGGCGAGACGATTCTGTACCAGGGCAGGAGCTTCAAGGCGTATCGCGGGATGGGGAGCTTGAGCGCGATGGCGCAGGGTTCGGGCGAGCGGTACTTCCAGGGAAGAGACGAGCTGGAGGCGCAGCCGGAGGAGCGTCGCGACCTGACGGCGCGAGAGAACGGAGGGAACCGGCTGGCGAAGTTTGTGCCGGAGGGAATTGAGGGGCGCGTGCCGCACCGTGGGCCGCTGGAGGCGATGGTGTACCAGCTGGTGGGCGGGTTGCGCTCGGGGATGGGGTACCTGGGATGCGCGACGATCGAGGAGCTGCAGACGAAGGCGAAGTTTATCCGCATTTCAGGTGCGGGGCTGCGCGAGAGCCATGTGCACGATGTGGTGATTACGCGCGAGGCGCCGAACTATCACGTGGAGTAAGAGGCAGTGAGTAGTGAATTGTGAATAGTGAATAAGGCGCGGTGGGCGTCGAAATACAGGGTCTCTCCACTACGGCGCTCCGCGCCTCCGGTCGAGACGACAGGGTGGAGGTGGGAGGGGTTCGTGCTTTCAGTTTTCAGCTCTGAGCTGTCAGCCATGAGTTAAGGCGCAGCGGGATTAGGGTGTGGGGAGGGAGTGGTCCCAGACCATGGCTTCGAAGCGGTGGAGGGTATGGAAGCCGTGGCGCTCGTAGAGGCGGCGGGCGTCTGCGTTCGATTCGGTGACGGTGAGGGAGAGGCTGGTGACGCCGTGCGCGGCGAGGCCGGCGATGGAGTGACAGAGCAGGGCGGGACCGAGGCCGAGGCCGCGCAGGGCGGGGTTGATGCAGAGCTGCGTGATGTGTGCGGCGTCCTGACGGACGCGCGAACAGAGGATGATGCCGAGTAGCTCGCTGGAGTGGGAGTTGCGCAGGACCCAGGAGCTTTCGGCGTCGAAGATGCCGCAGCCGGGGAAGCGGATGATGTTGTGGAGGAAGCGCTGGGCGCCATGGATGCTGCGGTACTGATCGTTGATTCCGCTGTCGACGTGGCCGATGTAGGCGCGATGGATGAGCTCGGCGGCTGCGTCGTAGAGATCGGGCTGCCAGGCTTCGAGGTTGATACCCGAGGGCAGTGAGGGTTGTGGCTGCGGCTGCGATGAGGGAGTGAGCGCGGTGACCATGAAGAGGCGCGGGAAGGAGTGGAAGCGGTGCGCGGCGAAGGGCTCGGCGAGCGCGCCGGCGGGGAACATGAGGAGCTGGGACTCGATGCGGTCGACGCCGGGTGCGGCCTGCAGCATCTCGAGCAGATGGTGGAGGAGGGTCTCACAGACGGGGTTGTTGGAGACTTCGCCTTCGCCGAAGGCGTAGACGTCGCCGAGCACGGCCTTAGCGGCCTCGAAGACGGCGAACGCGTAGCCGGCGATGCGGCCGCGGCGGAGAGCGACGAAGCCGGGAAGGACGCGGCTGTCGAGGTACTTGAGCAGAACTGAGGTGGAACCGGAGTAGTCCCAGAAGAGGCGGCGCTGCCAGCGGTCGGCCTCTTCAAGCAGCAGGGGCTGGAGCTGCGCGGCGGAGAAGTGGCGCAGGTCGAGCACCTCGAGCTGGGGGGCAGGGCTCATCTGGAGTTCGGACCGGGGCGATGGGTCATTGGATATTGGATATGGGCGTTGAGAGTCAGGATGCGCGCTGCGCGGAATCGCTGCGTGGATACACCTTATACACGGACAGACCCTGGGGAGCGTAGAGGAAGAGCTGCTGCCAGGTGCGGTTGGGCAGAATCTCGGGGAGGTCGGGGGCTTCACTGGTGGGGATGACGAGGATGTGGGTCTCGTCGGGGACGCCGTCGATGGCGTAGTTGACCAAGGTCTGATCGCGATAGAAGGCGAGGCCGTAGACGAGATCGCGGCGGACGTCGTGGACGGCGACGAGCTCGGGCGGCGGGGCGACCTGACGGATCTCGCGGGCGAGCGGACGCGAGGAGTAGTTGAGGTCGAGCAGGTGGCCGTTCATGCCGAGCAGAAAGTAGAGCAGACCGATGAGCGGAACGAGGGTGGCGGCGAGCAGGCGCTTGACGCCGAAGAAGCGCACGATGGCGATGATGAGAAGCGCGGCGAGGACTCCGAGGACCGCAGCCCAGATGAAGGTCTTTGCGGCGGGTACGATGCGCTGGTAGCGCATGTACTGGGGAGCGAGCAGAAGGACGAAGGTCATGAGGCCGGTGAGCGCGGCGTGCAGATAGAGCAGCCAGGGGGAGATGCCCGTGCGGCGGAGGCGGAAGAGATAGTCTCCGGCGAGGATAGCGAGCGGAGCAAGCGAGGGAAGAATATAGCCGGGGAGCTTGGAGACGGAGAAGGAGAAGAAGACGACGGGAAGCAGCGCCCAGAGGACGAGGAACTCGGGGAAGGCGTCGCCGGCGCGGACGTGGCCGAGGTAGCGCTGCGGTTTATGGCGGACCTTCCACTCGGCGATGGAGATCGCCATGCCGTCGACGAGCGCGCGGAGGCCGATGGCGGTCCAGGGAAGAAGGCCGATGACGAGGACGACCACGTAGAAGAACCAGTGCTGGGAGTGCTGGTAGCGGTCGGTGGCGAAGCGCTCGATGTTGTGCTGGAGGAAGAACTCGCGGAAGAAGCTGGGGTTGCGGCGCTGGACCTCGATGTACCAGGGAAGCACCATGAGGAGAAACAGGCCGAGGCCGGGAAGCCAGATGGTGCGGCGAAGCGCGGACCACTCGCGGCGCAGGCCGAGGAAGAGCATGATGGTGCCGAGCATCAGGAAGATGGCGACCGGGCCTTTGGCCAGCACGGCGGCGGCGCCGAAGAAGTAGATATCGAAGAGCCAGAACTTTTTGCCGGTCTCATACCAGGCGTACCAACCCAGTAGTCCCATGGATAAGGGCGCGGCGAGCTGCATATCCGTAGACGCACCACGGGCAAAGCCCACCATGCCGGCCATGGTGACCATGATGAGCGCGGCGTCGATATGGCCTCCGGGCCGGAATCGCCGGAGATGAAGGAAGGCGAGGATGATGAGCGCGGCGGTGGCGCTGGCGGAGGGAAGGCGAGCCGACCAGTCGGAGACGCCGAACTCCTTGAAGAAGCCCATGGCGCGCCAGTAGTAGAGGGCGGGTTTCTCAAGCCAGGGGCGGCCGTAGAGGATGGGCGTGACGGTGCCGCCGACGAGGCAGTCGTAGCTGGCGTGGATGTCGCGGGGGCGAAGGCTGTGCGGGGTGATGCGGGCGTGGGCCTCGTGGCAGTCGAGCGAGTGCATGGTGAGCATCTCGCGGGCGACCTGGGCGTAGCGAGGCTCATCGGCGCCGACGAGACCGAGCTGGTCGCCGCCGAAGTAGGGGACGAGGCCGTAGAGGAGAAAGTATCCGGAGATGAGACAGACGAGGAAGAGCTCCCACACCATCTGGCCGAGGTCGTCGGGAAGGTAGTCTCGCCAGTGGCGCAGGCGGTCGAGCCCGAAGCGAGGCGAGGGAACGGGATGGGTGGTATCCGTCAACAGTACGTTCTGATTCAGCCCAAGTGGCGGCGTGGATGACGCCGGCATTCGGTACGCTGCACAGCGTCCCTTAGGCTATCAGAGTCGCGCAGCCGGACCGGCATGCGGAGCGGAGCTCGTTGAGCATGCGGGGGACGACTTCGGCGAGCGAACCGTCGACGGTACAGCCGCTGGCGTTGCGATGGCCGCCACCGCCGAAGCGCTCGGCGACCTCGGCGACATCGACGCTGCCTTTGCTGCGCAGGTTGAGGCGGAAGCAGTCGCCGACGGGGAGCTCGCGCAGGAAGACGGCGGCGCGAATGCCGGCGATGCTGATGAGGTGGTTGACGATGCCCTCACAGTCTTCGGCGATGGCGCCGGCGGCGTCCATCTCGGTGCGGCTGACGAAGGTCCAGGCGATCTCGTCGTCGATCTCAAGGTTGGTGAGGGCGGTGCCGAGGACGCGCAGCTTGCTGGCGGGGTTGGAGAAGTAAATGGATTGGGCGATGCCGTTGGCGTCGGCTCCGCGCTCGAGCAGATGCTCGGCGAGGCCGAAGGTTTCGGCGCCGGTGCTGGCGTAGGTGAAGGAGCCGGTGTCGGTGAGGACGGCGGTGTAGAGGCAGCTGGCCATCGACGGCGTGATGTTGACGCTGGAGGCGACGGCGAGATCGTAGACCATGGCGCCGACGGCACAGGCTTCGGGGTCGATCCAGTTGACGTGGCCGAAGGTGCGGCCGCTCTGATGATGATCGATGTTGAGGATCATGCCGGCGTCGATGCGCGCGAAGCCGGTGCGCTCGATGGAGTCGCACTCGAGCACGATGGCGACCTCCGGCGGATGCTGCGGCATCTGGTGGACGATGCGGTGCACGCCGGGAAGACAGTGATACATGGAGGGAATGGGGTCGGCGAAGGCGACGGTGACGCTCTTGCCCAGCCCTTCCAGCAGATGCTGGAAGCCGAGCGCAGAGCCGATCGCGTCGCCATCAGGGCGAGCGTGCGAGGTGACGAGGAAGGTATCGTTCTCGCGCAGGATGCGAAGAATATGAGCGATGGACTCGGAACGCATCAGCTGTGGGTCTCCGTAGGAGCGACCGTGGCGTGACGCTGGATCTTCTCACGGTGCTTGCCGATGCGGCCGAGCAGCTCGTCCATGCGAGCGCTGAGCCTTTCGGAGCGATCGATGGCGAAGGTGAGCTCAGGGACGTGGCGGACGGCCATGCGCTCGCGGATTTCTGTGCGGATGAAGTTGCGCGCGGCCATGAGGCCGGCGAGGGTTTCGTTCTCAACTTTCTCGTCGCCGTGGACGGCAACGAAAACCCGGCAGCTCTTGCCGCCGGGCGCAAGGATGACCTCGGTGACGTAACAGGGCGCGATGCGGGGATCGGAGAGCTCGCCTTCCAGCATGGCGGTGATCTCTTCGGTGAAGGTGCTCGCGACCCGGCCGCGATGATATTGTCTGGCGCGTTGTTCAGGCATGGGTGACTGAGCAGAATAGCATCCTGTGAGGCAGAACGCGACAGGGTTACTCCGACTCTAAAGGCACGTTACTTTCGATGTAGGCATCGAGGAGCTCGCAGCCGAGGCCGACGGCGAGGCGGCGGACGGCGGCTTCGACCTCGCGCAGCTGGCCGGAGAGATAGCTGGAGGAGGCGGAGATGGCGGCGACGCCAAGGGTTGCGCGATTCCAGACCAGGGCTTCGTCGAGCTCGGCGACGGAGATGTTGAAGCTGTGGCGGAGCTTATCTTTGAGTGAGCGCACGGCCTGGCGGCGGTCTTTGAGGGACTGCGCGTGCTCGATGGAGAGCTCGAGGGTGAGGGTGGCGACGGGCATCGCTTCGAGGGTATACCGCGGCCGGGATTAGTGTGGAAGGGGATTGGAATTCGGCGGGGATTGAGTCTTGAGTCGGAAGTGTTGAGTCGAAAGTAAAAAACAACAGGAACGGCCGTTGGCGGCGGGTGCTATAAGGTGCGGTGGTCTGGTTGATCGGATGAGGGAGGAGAGGCATGGCATCGTCACGGAGAGAGTTTCTTGCGAAGGGATCGCTGAGTGTGTTGGCTGCGGCGCTGGCGGCGGGCGAGGCGGAGGCTTCTGGGCAGACGGCGGAGACGCCGCAGGCATCTGCGCCGCCGGGAGCGCCGCCGGTTGTGGGTGCGGGACCTGCGGTGGGGCCGGAGGTGTCGGTAGAGACGTTTGTTGAGGCCGAGAAGCTGGTGCAGGTGACGATGTCGGCGGAGGATCGCGCCGAGGCGGCGGGGAACTGGCGCGAGTCAATGGCAGCGGTATATGAGCGCAGGACCGGGCCGAGGAAGGTGGAGATCGGCTACGAGGATGCGCCGGCGACGGTGTGGAATCCGACGCTGGCGCCGCTGGATGCGTGCAAGACGGCAGCTGGCGCGACGGTGGCGTGGAACAGCAAGGTGGTGAACGATGAGTCGCTGCCGACGAGCGATGAGGACATTGCGTTTGCGACGGTGAGCGAGCTCTCGCTGATGATTGCGCTGAAGAAGATTACTTCGGAGCGGCTGACGACGATCTACATGGAGCGCCTGAAGCGATTCAATCCGAAGCTGAATTGCGTGATTACGCTGACGGAGGAGCATGCGCTGGCGCAGGCGCGCGCGGCAGACAAGGAGATTGCTGCAGGGAAGTATCGCGGGCCGCTGCATGGGATTCCGTGGGGGGCGAAGGACCTGCTGGATACGGCGGGGATTCCAACGACGTGGGGAGCGGAGTTTGCTCGCGACCGGGTTCCGGCGAAGGATGCGGCGGTGACGGCGAAGCTGAATGAGGCGGGCGCGGTGCTGGTGGCGAAGCTGAGCCTGGGCGCGCTGGCGTTGAACGATGTGTGGTTCGGCGGGCAGACGATGAATCCGTGGCTGCTGGAGGAGGGAGCGTCGGGATCGAGTGCGGGGCCGGGCGCGGCGGTGGCGGCGGGGCTGGTGGGGTTTGCGATTGGGTCGGAGACGCAGGGATCGATTATTTCGCCGAGTATGCGATGCGGTGTGACGGGGATGCGGCCGACGTATGGGCGCGTTCCACGCACGGGAGCGATGACGCTGAGCTGGACGTGCGACAAGCTGGGAGTGATGGCGCGCGGTGTGGAGGACACGCTGCTGGTAGTGAATGCGATTTCGGGGTTTGATGAGAGCGATACGGCGAGCGTGGACGCGCCGGATCTGGACCTGAACCTGAAGGGCAAGGTCGCGGGGATGCGGGTGGGGTACATTCCGGCGTGGATGAAGGAGACGCCGGCGACGGATGTGGATCGCCATGCGCTGGAGGTGGCGAAGTCGCTGGGAATGACGGCGGTGCCGATTACGCTGCCGGACTGGGCGTATGACTCGCTGAACATTATTTTGTTTGCGGAGAGTGCGGCGGCGTTTGAGCAGGCGACGCTGGATGGCGAGGTCGATCAGTTGAAGATGCAGACGCCGGATGCATGGCCGAATACGTTCCGGCAGTCGCGGTTCTTGAGCGCAGTGGATTTTGTGCAGGCGGACCGGCTGCGGCGCAAGGTGGCGCGCGAGATTGCGCGCGTGATGCAGGAGGTGAATGTGCTACTGGTGCCGAGCCTGCGCGATGAGCAGCTGGTGATCTTCAACTTTACGGGGCATCCGTCGCTGACGCTGCGGGCGGGGTTTGTGGAGGTGAGCGAGGCGCGGAGCGACTGGGCTCCGGACCCGAAGCATCCGCTGCCGAAGTTCGATCCGCCGCGAAGGGTGCCGTATGGTGTGACGCTGATCGGGCGGCTGTTCGATGAGAGCACGCTGGCGGATGCGGGGGTCGCGCTGGAACGTACGTTCCGCGTTGCGGGCGAGCGGCCGGCGGGGTTCTGACATGATGAGAGTGCGCGTTGCGCGGGCGAGGATGAGCGTGAGGAAGCTTTGGTTCGTGAGTGCGGCGCTGTTGCTGCCGGTGAGTGTTGCTTCAGCGCAGAGTGCAAAGGTTTGCACGGTGCAGAAGTATGGGGCTAAAGGTGACGGCGTCACGTTGGATACGGCGGCGATTCAGAGGGCGATCGACGACTGCACGGCGAGTGGTGGAGGGATTGTGCGGCTCGCCGGGGCGGCGGCGTTCGTGAGCGCCCCGCTGGTGCTGAAGAGCCACATCACGCTGGAGATTGCGGAGGGGACGACGCTCGAAGGAAGCACGAACCACGATGACTATCCGGAGATCGAGCAGTTCGGTGCGAAGGGGCGGCAGAGTCTGCTGAGCGCGACGAACGCCGACGACATTACGATTCGCGGTGGCGGAGTGATTGATGGGCGCGGTGAGAGTTGGTGGGTGAATCCGCATCAGACGCGGCCGCGGCTGATTGTGTTCGACCATTGCAAGCATGTGCTGATGGAGAATGTGACGGTGGAGAACTCGCCGATGTGGCAGATTGTGCCGTACTACTCGGATGATGTGACGTTTCGGAATATGAAGATTCTGGCGCCGGAGCCGGCGGGGCACAACACGGATGGCATCGATCCGTTCAGCTCCAGCCACGTGCTGATCGATCATGTGACGATCGATACAGGTGATGACAATGTGGCGATCAAGAGTGGAGAGCCGGGATCGGCGGGGCCGAATGCACCGTCGCGGTACATCACGGTGAGGGACTGCGTTTTTCTGAAGGGCCATGGCATGAGTGTGGGCAGCGAGGTGGCGGGCGGCGTGCAGCATGTGCTGGTGGAGCGCGTGCAGTTTCGCGGGACGACGCAGGGCATCCGGCTGAAGAGCGGACGCGACCGCGGCGGCGACCTGAGCGACTTCGTCTACAGGGACATCACGATGGAGGACGTGAAGACGGCGGTGCAGATTACCGACTACTATGGCGGCGATCGCGCGGGCGCGGTGGCGGCGACGGCGGCTCCGGTGACGCGGCTGACGCCACACTTCCAGAATATTGAGATCGACAAACTGAAGGTGATGGGAGCGAAGGTGGGGTTGGATATCGAGGGGCTGCCGGAGGCGCCGATCAAGAATTTAAAGCTGAACGATGTGCAGATTGAGGCGGCGAAGGCGGGCAGGGTCTTCTATGCGGATGTGGTGAGCCACGGGCTGAAGATCAAGGCAGAGAGCAGAGAGCCGCTGCTGGTGGGTGCGGGCGTTATGGGCAATTTGAAGTAGAGCGTGGCGAGGAAGAGGCCCAGTGACAGAAGACGTGTACGCATGAGAGGTGCGCCCAGCATACGAGCGGAGGTGATTTGCGGCAAGAGATTTAATGCGCGTCCGGGGAGAGCGGTGTGCCGAGATAAGCACGCGCATGGGTGAAGTCGAGCGTCATACTTTCGAACTGTGCCGGGATGCCGCGGCCAAGATTGCCGTAGGTGCGGTCGGCGATGACGCCAAGCGGTTCGGGATGAACCGGGACGTGATGGAGCGCGGCGGTTCGGTCGGCGATTTGAAGCTGCAGGTTATCGAGAATATAGACCTTGCTCGTCGCAACGCCGCCAGCGCCGTAGGATCTGCTCTTGCCCTTCTTTTCTTTGACGAAGTCTGCGGAGAACTCCTTGTAGTACGCAACGAAGAGCTGCGTCGAACTGGCGCCGGAGTCGAAGGCGAAGACGCGCTGGCGTCCGTGGGTTCCGCAGTCGAGCAGCGGCGTGAGCTTGTCCATGTAGATGCGTGAGAAGTCGCCGGTTGTCCGCAGGTCAGGACCGGCGAGGAAGTGGTGGTCGTGCGTGAAGCGGATGGTGCCAAGCGACTGAAAGACCGGATAGCCGAGAATCGCCGGGATGACGTAGGTCCTGTGTTTGCTGATTGGGATGGTGAGATTGGCATCGGGAAGGATGAGCACAACCACATTGTGCAGCGTCGCGCCACCGATACGGAGTTCGGGGATTATGCCGGTGCAGCGGATTTTCCGCGCCGGTTCCGCCGAGGGTTTCTGCCGTTCGGGAGGAAAATATAACGCCGATGCGCTTCGCGAAGCTCTCAGAGATCGTCGAGATGTTTGCGCCAGTGTCGAGGATCCAGCCCTGAGTGACCCCGTTCAAGGTCAGATCCGCGACGAAGGAGCCGAGCGGGTCGGTGTGTGTCGGCAGATCGATCGGACCGTTGAAGGCGATCGTCTGCGGCGGCGCGTTGAGGATGGTTTTGAGTGTGGCGTCGTCGTCCTGGTCGTCTCTGCGCCATGCGGGGGAGAGTTGATTGGCGTAGTCGCCGAGGAGGCGATCATAAAGTCGGCTGGCGTCGGCGTAGTGGAAAAGCTTGACCTGGTCGTCGGCGAGTGCGCCGAGTGCGAGCGCCATGAGTTTACGAGGGATGTCTGTCGTTGCGACGATGGGCGTGAGCAAGCGGACAGACTCGTCGAGGCGATTGGCGCGGTTGGCGAGAATGCCTTCGAAGAGATCGTGATCAAAGCCCGCCGGCGTGTCCGCGATGTCGGCTTCGAGATCGTCGTAGCGGAGCTGTTGCACGTCGGCGAGGAGAACGTCGGCGTTGGACTGAGCGACGGTTTTCTGCGCGGAAACTTCAACAAGCTGGCCTTCGGCAGCAACGGCGAAAAGGATGGCCGCGAACGAAAAGAGGGCGACGTACCGGCGTGATTTGCAGATAGAAAGAGAAAAGCGCACGAGGCAATCGTATCCGACCGATCGCCTCGTGCGCTGGTGTAATAAGACGCCTGAATCAGGCGTTCTCGATCTTTTTCTTCCACGGGGTCGCGGCCTGGAGGGCCTTGTTGACGTTATTGATGTTTTCGACGCCGGTGGTGTTGAGCCAGTCGCGGAAGGCCTGCTCGCCCTGCTTGGCGAAGATGGCGATGCCGTCCTTCCAGGTGGCGCGGCCGCAGAGGACGCCGTTGTAGTCGGTGCCGGACTCGTTGGCGAGCTCGAGGGTCTCGATGAAGACGGGATTGGAGACGCCGGCGGAGAGATAGATAAAGGGAAGCGCCGTGGTGGCGGCGGCCTCGCGGAAGTGGTTGAGGGCTTCGGCGCGGGTGTAGCCGCGGGAGCCCTTGTAGGCCTGGGTACCTTCGACGAACTCCATGACGATGGGGACCTCGACTTTGAGGACGTCGATGCCGTAGACGGGTTTGGAGAACTCCTTCATGGAGCCGGCGACGATGGAGGGCTTCTTGCGAGCGTACTCGAGCGACTTTTCATCGCCTCCCGCGGCGTCATAGCCGACGAACTCGCAGAAGAAGGGGATGTCGAAGGCGCGGCACTCGGCGCCGATGCGCTCGATGAAGGCGTGCTTCACGTCGTTTATCTCGGAGCGCTCGAAGGGCGAGTAGTAGAGCAGGATCTTGACGGCGTCGGCGCCGGCTTCCTTGAGGCGGTTGACGCTCCAGTGGTCGAGGAGGTCGGGAAGGCGGCCGGGCTCGGTGGCGTCGTAGCCGGTCTTCTCGTAGGCGAGGAGCAGACCCTTCCCGTGGCGATGCTTGCTGGCGGGGAGGCCGAACTCGGGGTCGAGGAGGATGGCGGAGGCGTGCTGGGTGAGGACGTCGGTGACGAGGGTTTTGAAGACTTCGAGGTCGTGGGCGTCGGCGGTGGCGCCGCGGGCCTGGCCGAGCGACTTCTGCAGCGATCCGCGCTGATCCATGGCGGCGGCTGCGATGACTCCGCGGGCATCTGAGACGGCGTTCAGGCCGGCGAGTTTTCCTGCTGTGAGCTTCATTGATCGTTCCCTTCGAGACTTTGTAAGTGTGAGAGTTGAATATGGCCTTCGCTTGAAATTGTATACAAGCGGAGACGCCACCGCTGTGCAGGGCGGTGTGTGCGCGAGCGAGGGAGCTCGCGTGTCTCGAGGAATACTGGGGGGAATTGTGTTTCAGTCAGGCGCGGAGGCGGTCGCGAAGATCGCCGGCGAGGCGGACGAGCTGCTTGAGCTTAGGGGCCTGTTCGGGCGGAGCGTCGCGGAGGGCGAGCTCGGATTCAAGCAGCAGGCCGGAGAGCGAGGCGCGGAGCTCGCCCTCTAATGATTCCGTTGCGGCGGCGCGGGCACGGGTCTGCTCCTGCGCACGTCGGTGGAGCGCGGCGCGAACCTGGCGGACGATGCGCGTGGGGCCGGATTGAGCGAGGTTCATCTCAAGCACGGGAGCGTCGCCGGCGTTCTGAACGAGGACGTCGGTGGCGGCGGCATTGGTTTCAGCAAGAGACTCGTCGAGCAGAACGAGGGAGTATTCGCCGCGGCGAAGAGCGGCGAGGCCGGCACGGCGGTTGGAGGTGCGCACGGCGGGGAGGTTGAGCTCGCGTCGCAGCGCATCAGTGATGACGAGCGAGGCGGGGCCGGGGGCGATCAGGAGAATGGGACTCTGCATGGTAAGACTCCGGGGGTCGGGGGATGGGGATGATTCTGGGGTGGGGGAGATGGGGAGTGCGTGCATGGGCGTCGGAGACCTCTGCTAGAGTTCATCGTCCGAAACGCCATATTCCTTTAGCTTGCGGTAGAGGGTGGTCTTGCCGATGCCGAGCAGACGGGCGGCCATGAGCTTGTCGCCGTTGAGCTGGCGGAGGGTGGCCAAAATGGCCTGTTTCTCGAGTTCGGCGATGGGTTGAACCGCGCCAGGATCAGCGGGAGCGGCGGATGCAGCGAGGTTGGGCAGGGGCGAACCGAGTGTCGCAGACTGGGACGCTGCGGCGGCGGAGATGCCCGAGACGGAGAAGACGGGATCGCCTCCCCACTCGCGGTGAGCGTGGGCGTTCTGAAGCTGGGTGGGGAAGTCGCCGAGGTGCAGGATGGGGCCGCTGGTGAGGGCGCAGGCGCGCTCGATGGCGTGTTCGAGCTCGCGCACGTTGCCGGGCCAGTCATAGTCCATGAGCAGATGCATGGCGTCTTCGGCGAAGGCGTAGCCGTGACCGTTGGTGTGACCGAGGCGCTCGAGGATGTGCGCGGTGAGCAGAGGAATGTCTTTCTTGCGCTCGCGCAGAGGGGGGATGCGGAGCTTGACGACGTTGAGGCGGAAGAAGAGATCTTTGCGGAAGCGGCCGGATTCGACCATGGCTTCGAGGTCGCGGTTGGTGGCGGCGAGGATGCGCGCGGAGATAGGGACGGTGTGGGTTGCGCCGACGGGACGAACCTCCTTTTCCTGAAGGGCGCGAAGGAGTTTGGTCTGGAGATCGAGCGGGAGTTCGCCGATCTCGTCGAGAAAGACAGTGCCGCCGGGGGCAGAGGCGAGCAGGCCGGTTTTAGCGCGGCCGGCTCCGGTGAATGCGCCTTTGACGTGGCCGAAGAGCTCGCTTTCGATGAGCGTGGGGGCGAGCGCGCCGCAGTCTACGGGAACGAAGGGCTTGGAGGCGTGGGGGCCGTTGAGGTGGATGCAACGCGCGACGAGCTCTTTTCCGGTGCCGGATTCGCCGAGGAGGAGCACCGGATGAGTGGTGAAGGCAACCTTGGAGAGGATGCGATAGAGCTTCTCCATCGCAGGGGAATGGCCGACGAGCTCGCCCATGCCGCGGCCGATGCGGAGGCGGTCGCGGAGGCAGCGCGCTTCGGTGTCGAAGCTGCGGCGCTGGGCGGCACGCTCGAGGGTAGCGGAGAGTTCGTCGAGGGTGAAGGGCTTGGTGAGGTAGTCGCCGGCGCCGACGCGGATGGCTTCGACGGCGGAGTTCACCGTGGCGAAGGCGGTCATGATGATGACGATGGCCGCGGGCTGGCGGGAGCGAATTTCGTCGAGCAGGAGAAGACCGCTGCCACCGGGCAGCTTGAGGTCGAGGAGGATGATGTCGATGGCGCCGCGGGTGAGCGCGGTCTGTCCGGCGGCGAAGGAGTCGGCGGTGTCGGTGAGGAAGCCGAGGCTGCGGGCGATCTCAGCGCAGGCGTGACGGACGGGCGGATCGTCATCGATGACGAGGACGCGGAGGAGTTGTGAGCTTTTTGCGGCGAGGGGAAGTGGTGTTCTCCGTGCGGCCGTAGTGCTCTGCGGGTGAGCCTGCATGGGTGTTGCTCCGAGTTGAGGGCGAATCCGGTTACGTGTCTTTCTTTGTGGTCAGGTTGAGTGCCCAATGTGGGAGAAGCGTGTCAATCACAGAGATCTCGTAAGCAACATTCCAAAGGAACAAGCGAACCTTATCGCAGATTCCAGAATGGAACAATAGAGCTTTTGGTACGAAGAAAGTACATGTGGCGGCTGCGGGATTACCGAAATGGGTGAGGCTGTTTCGTTCTGGAATGCCAGGTGTATACGTTGCGGGCGGTGGGTTGCCGTGACGGAAGCCTATAGAATGGCCCGATGGCGGATGGGGAAGAGCTGTTTCGGAGCGGGGGACGGGGCGCGGACGAGGCGCGCGAGCTGCGGCTGATGCCGGGGTTTGTGGCGATGGCGGAGGGGTCGGTCCTGATTGAGGTGGGGTATACGCGGGTGTTGTGTAATGCGACGGTGCAGGAGGGGGTGCCGGCGTGGATGCGGAACTCGGGGCGGGGGTGGGTGACGGCGGAGTATGCGATGCTGCCGCGGGCGACGCTGACGAGGACGCCACGGGAGAGCGAGCGCGGGAAGATCGGCGGGCGGACGCATGAGATCCAGCGGCTGATCGGGCGGTCGCTGCGCGGAGTGGTGGATATGAAGCTGCTGGGGGAGCGGACGGTGATCCTGGACTGCGATGTGCTGCAGGCGGACGGCGGGACGCGGACGGCGGCGATTACGGGCGCATGCGCGGCGCTGGCGCTGGCGCTGGGAAAGCTGGTCGCGGCGGGGACGCTGAAACAGTCGCCGCTGAAGCAGATGGTGGCGGCGACGAGTGTGGGGATTGTGGACGGGCGGGTGCTGCTGGACCTGGCGTATGAAGAGGACGCGCGGGCCGAGGTGGACATGAATGTGGTGATGACTGCGGATGGGGGGCTAGTGGAGACGCAGGCGACGGCGGAGCGTGGAGCGTACTCGCGGGCGCAGTTGAATGAGATGCTGGATGTCGCGGAGCGTGGGATTCGGGAGCTATTTCGGGCGCAGAAGGCGTGCCTTGGGGCCTGAAGGAGACGTTGGTTGTAACGCCTAGGAGGCTGCGATGGCTTGTCATCACTTTGATCATGTGGACTTGAAACAGGTGCCGGGGACTTCGGCGAGTTATGCGAAGGGATGCGAGGAGTGCGTGAAGATGGGCGACACGTGGGTGCATCTGCGGGAGTGCCTGGTGTGCGGGAACGTGGGCTGCTGTGACTCGTCGAAGAACAGGCACGCGACGAAGCACTTTCATGCGACGAAGCATCCAGTGATGCGTTCGGTTGAGCCGGGCGAGGGGTGGGGATGGTGCTACGTGGATGAGGTCATGATTGGGCTTGGACGCTGATGGTTATCCGAGTATTTGATAAACCGGGAGGAACCCGCCGCCTTTGCGGGCTGCGTGTTGTTTCTTTCGTCGTAAGAGATCGGGCAAGGGTATTCTTCCTTCGAGAACGGCAGCAAGATCTTGACCGTCCAACAGCAGCGAGATGACGCCGCCGCGTTCGTGCGCCTCTATCCCGTCGGGTGAAAATCCGTTGATCGAGATGAAGAGCCCCAAAGTGTTCTCCAGGTGTCGTCGGATTTTGGCCGCGAAACTATCTAGGTCGGAAGCATCCGACCACTTCTCCTGCCACTTAGCCTCGAGCAAGTATTCCGTCGACTCGAAACAAAAGGCGCCGTCTATCTGTTCGCCCGTGTTTCGGAATGATGCCTTTGGATCAAGGTCGTAAAGTTCAAACAAGTCCCGCAAAATTTTCTCAAGGTAGTATCCGCGGGACTGTGGCGTTTTCTGCTTCAGCAACGCCGCGAAGTCGTCCTTTATAGCTCGAAGCCTTCCGTCGAACGAAGCGGCGTCTGCGGCGCGTCTCTCGGCACCTTTCTGACGGTCTTGCTGTTGCTTCCTTTCGGATTCGATGTCTACATGGGTCGAGAGGAGCTTCCGTAACGCTGCCACTGCTTTGCGAGCGGCATCAGCCTTGTTCTTGCCGTCGTCTAATCGCTCAAGGTGCGAGAAATCCGTCATGGCGCACACCTCCATTGAGAGGCGGGTAAGTGTAGACACCCATTGCTCGTCCGATGTGAGCGTATCGACAAGTTCGGAAGCAACTTGCCTCTTAGGTCGCGTCCAGTCAAACTGGGCCAAATTTATCTGCTTGCCAATGGTCGTCGTGACGAAGCTCTTGAAGCCGTCCTTGTACCAGTAGATTGTTGCTAGGGCTTCTTTGAGCGCCACGACCGCCGCTGATGACATCCTCTTGACCATTTGTCGTCAAGAGAAAAGTATCATCCTTTACGGCTGGGCAATTGTTATTCTGTTTCTGATCGAGGAGCAGCTATGGCAGACGACGCGGTACACATTACAGTGCGGCCCAATGGGCCGTTGCGGGTGGAAGGGCACATTGTCCTGAAGGATGCGGACGGCAAGGAGTGGGACCTGGAGGGAAAGACCGCGGTGAGCCTGTGCCGCTGCGGGATGAGCGAGCGGCGGCCGTTCTGCGATGGGTCGCATGCGCGGAATAACTGGCAGTGCATGGCGAGCCCGGGGAATCTGACGGGACAGTGAAAGGGCAGTCAGTAGTGGTTAGTAGTTAGTCAGGAGTGGTTCGGAGGGAATGAATCATTCATTACTAGCCACTAGCCAGGGAGGACGAATGTTGAAGTGTATCGGTCGATGGGTGGCGCTGGGACTCGCGCTCACGCTGGTGCAGGGTGCGGTACTTTTCGCGGAGACGCCGAATGCGGCTGCGCAGGACAAGGCGAGGGCGAAGCGGCTGGCGGAGCTGCTGAAGGACTACCACGGACCGAAGTATATTCGTTCGGAGGTGATGATTCCGGTGCGCGACGGGGTGACGCTGCATACGGTGATCCTTCGGCCTGAGGGAAGCGAGACGAGCGGAGCGCCGCTGCCATTCCTGATGACGCGCACGCCGTACGGTGTGGCGCGCGAGCTGCCGGAGATGGTAGAGATCAGCAAGCCGGAGCTGGCGACGAGCGGGTACATCTTTGTCTTCCAGGACATTCGCGGGCGGTACGCCTCGGGCGGGCAGTTTGTGATGAACCGGCCAATTGTGGCGCACAGGACGAGCGCTGATGTGGATGAGACGACGGACACGCGCGACACGATCGACTGGCTGCTGAAGAATGTGCCGAACAATGATGGAAGGGTGGGCGTGCTGGGGATCAGCTATCCGGGATTTCTGGCGATGATGGCGGGCATCGATGCGCATCCGGCGGTGAAGGCGATCAGCCCGCAGGCGCCGATGACGGACATATGGGTCGGCGATGACTTCTTTCATAATGGAGCGTTTCGCGAGACGTACGGCTTTGACTACGTGCAGGAGCTGGAGGCGCAGAAGACGGACACGGTGCAGAGCTCGAAGGAGGACCAGTACACGTTCTTTCTGGACCATGTGAACTTTGCGGGAGCGGCGGCGGCGGCCGGCATGACGAACCTGCCGACGGCGAAGGTATTTCTAACGCAACCGAGCTATGTGAAGTTCTGGCAGGATATGGCGGTCGAGCCGCATTTGAAGGCGCCCGAGGTGCCGACGCTGGAGGTGGGCGGCTACTGGGACCAGGAGGACATGTGGGGGACGCAGGCGGAGTATGCGGCGCTGCGCAAGCATGAGCGGGCGAACGATCCTGAGCACAAGGTGTATATGGTGCTGGGGCCGTGGAACCACGGCGGATGGTCGTTTGGACCGGGCAATGAGTTGATGAGCAAGTACGGCGGGATTACGTTCGGCGGGCAGAATACGGGAGCGTACTACCGCGCGAACTTCGAGGCGCCGTTTTTTGAGTATTACCTGAAGGGCAAGCCGGGGTTCGATCTGAAAGACACGGCGAGCTTCCGGACGGGTGAGGACGCGTGGGAGCGGTATGACGTGTGGCCGCCGAAGCAGGGGTTTCGTGAGGCGGATTTGTACCTGGAGCCGGGAAAAGCACTGAGTTTGCAAGCGCCGACGGGGGCGGATGCGGTAGTTGCGAGCTATGTGGCCGATCCGGCGAATCCGGTTCCGTACCGGCACAGGCCGATTCAGTCGACGTATGGCGAGGGGTCGCAGTGGAGGACGTGGCTGGTGGAGGACCAGCGGTTTGTCTCGGGACGCAAGGACCTGGCGAACTTTGAGACGCCGGTGTTGACGCATGACGTGACCGTGACCGGCGATGTTGTGACGGACCTGTATGCGGCGACGACGGGAAGCGACGGCGACTGGATTGTGAAGCTGATCGATGTGTATCCGGATGACAGCTATGAGCTGATGGTGGCGGAGGAGATTCTGCGCGGGCGTTACCGGGACAGCTTTACGGCGCCGGAGCCGGTGAAGCCGGGCGAGGTGACGGAGTACAAGTGGAGTCTGCACGGAGCGGACCACACGTTTCTGGAGGGGCACCGGATGATGGTGGAGGTGCAGTCGAGCTGGTTTCCGCTGTACGACCGCAACCCCCAGACATGGGTGCCGAACATCATGGAGGCGCCGGCCTCGGCGTATAAGGCGGAGAGGGTGACGATCTATGATTCGGCGAAGTATCCATCGCACCTGGATCTTCCGCTGGCGGATGAATCGGAGCTGCCGTAGGCGAGCCGGTGGGCTGAACGGTTGCTGAATGAGGGCGGGGTGGGCCTACGTACGGGCGGCCGTGCGCGGGAGATTTGATCTTGCAAAGGAAAAATTCCTCCGCCGAAACTTTTGGGGGCGACAACCGTATCTCATTAGAAGAGGAGAGCCCTGTGCGCGGCGATGCGAGGTTATTCGCGGCCAAGCAAAAGGGACGGAGCAGCTGGAGGACAGCAAGCCGATTTACTGGAGGTCAGAAGCGAGTCCTCTCCCATCACATTTCAAGGATGAGTTCTCTGAAGAGAGAGATGAAAAACCTTTTGCAGTGGAGTCTGGCCATCGTGCTGGGCGTGAGCGGAGCGACCGTGTTGCGCGCGCAGACAACGGCGCGCCAAGCCGGGACGGTGAAGAGCGCGAACGGCAACAGCTTTGTGCTGACGACGGCGGCCGGACAGGATGTCGCGGTGACGGTGCCGGATGCGGCGAAGGTGTTGATTGTGCCGCCGGGGAGCAAGGATTTGAGCGCGGCGACGGCGGGTGCGGCGAGCGATGTGCAGCCGGGCGACCGTGCGCTGGTGACGGGAACGCAGGGCGAGGGTGCGGGAAGCCTGACCGCGCTGCGCGTGATTCTGATGAAATCGACCGCGATTGCGAAGGAGCACGAGGCGGAAGAGGCGGCGTGGACGCGCGGCGGCGGCGGCATTGTGAAGTCGGTGGACGCGGCGAACAACAAGGTCACGATCTCGAGCGGGCTGCATACGGTGACGGCGACGCTTACGCCGTCGACCATTATTCGGCGCTACGCGGGCGATTCGGTCCGCTTTCAGGATGCGCGGCCGAGCACGATTGACGCGATTCGTCCGGGGGATCAGCTTCGCGTGCGCGGGGCGCGCTCGGCCGATGGAGCATCGATTACGGCGGATGAGATTGTGACAGGCTCGTTCCACAACTACTCGGGCTTGCTGTCTGCGGTGGATGTGGCGGCGGGAAAGGTGACGCTGAAGGACCTTGCGACACACAAGGTGGTGACGGTGGCGGTGACGCCGAACAGCGATGTGCGCAGGCTGCCCGAGATGGCGGCGCGCATGATTGCAGCGCGGATGCATGGAGGCGCAGCGGGAGCGAACGGAGCGGCACGGCCTGAACGCGAGGGCAGGGCCGCGCCGGAGGGTATATCCAGTACGCGGCGCGCGGGAATGGATCTGTCGCAGATGTTGTCGCGTCTGCCGACGGAGACGCTTGCCGGATTGAAGCCGGGAGACGCGGTGATGATCGTAGCGACGTCGCCTATGGGCGGTTCGGACCACAGTTCGGCGGTGACGCTGCTGGTAGGCGTGGAGCCGATTCTGACGGCTGCGCCGACCGGCGAGTCGATGACGCTTTCACCCTGGAGTGTAGGCACCGAGCCCGATACGAGCATGGGTGAAGGCGGCGCAGGTCCGGGCCGATAGAGATGAGAAGCGACTGTGGCGCGGGGCGGAGTGAGCTGAAACACGACCGACTGTATTTGAACCGCTGCCATCCAACCTGTTTTTATCTGCAGCACTTATTTGAGGAGTGAGGATGTTGTTGCCAAAGACGTTGATCGCAGGGATGGTGTGCTCGATGCTCACAGTTGTCGCGAGCGGACAGGCGCCGGCCGCTGTCCCAGCCCGTGCACAGACTGGGGCTGCCCATGGAGCCGCGCAGGTTGCGACCGGGGGAACGAAGCTGCATGGAATCGTCACCGATCCGGATGGCGACCTAATTCCGGGCGCGACGGTCCATTTGACGCCGGCGAAGGGACCGGCCCTGACGGTGAAGTCCGGCAGCGATGGGACGTATGCGATTTCGGTTACGCCGGGGACGTATTCGGTTGTGGTTTCGATGCCGGGGTTTGCGTCCTATTCGATGACGAACCTTACGGTTCCCGCCGTAGCGAGCACGACGCTGGATTTCAAGCTGAAGATAGGCCAGACGAACCAGGTGGTGAATGTAGAGGCGAACGCCATTCAGTTGAGCGTGGATCCGGATTCGAATGCGAGCTCGACGGTGCTGCAGGGAAAGGACCTGGAGTCGCTGTCGGACGATCCGGACGAGTTGCAGAGCGAGCTGACGGCGCTGGCAGGACCTTCGGCGGGGCCGAACGGCGGGCAGATTTACGTTGACGGATTTACCGGCGGCCAGCTTCCGCCGAAGTCATCGATTCGCGAGATTCGCATTAATCAGAACCCATTCTCGGCCGAGTACGACAAGCTGGGCTACGGCCGCATCGAGGTCTTTACGAAGCCGGGCACCGACAAGCTGCATGGGAACTTCCAGATCAACGGCAATCCGTCGCAGTTCAACTCGGGCAATCCGCTGACGACGACCTATCAGCCGCCGTATCACACCACGTTCATGTTTGGGAACCTGACCGGGCCGCTGGGGGCATCTGCCTCCTATAACCTTGGCGGAACGTACCGCCAGATCCAGGACGACTCGTTTACAAACGCGACCATTCTTGCGCCGTCGGCAAGTCCGACGACCCTCTGCAATCCGGGCGATGGGGCGTGCGTCCCTGAGACGTTCCAGGTTTCGACGTACTATCCGCAGACGCGCCTGGATATCAACCCGCGGGTCGATCTTGCGCTGGGAGACAAAAACGTACTGACCACGCGCTACCAGTTTGTGAAGAACGATTCGACGAATGCAGGGATCGGCGACCTGACGCTGCCAGACGCAGCGTACAACACAAGCTCGATGAGCAACATTCTGCAGATGAGCGATACGCAGACCTTCAGTCCGACGCTGATCAACGAGACGCGCTTCGAGTATGAGCGTGAGCACGTGACGACGACTGCGCTGAGCAATGCGCCGAGCATCAACGTCTCCGGCAACTTCGGTGCAGGCGGCTCGTCGGCGCAGAACTACAGCGATCATCAGGACCACTTCGAGGTGCAGAACTACACGTCGCTGCAGTTGAAAAAGAACTTTATCCGTATGGGCGGAAGGTTGCGCGTTGACCGTGAGGCAGAGAACACGGAGAACAACACAAACGGGGCATTCACGTACTCCTGCCTGTCGCTGCTGGTCGATTGTCCAACGAACGGCGGCCCGGACAACAGCTATGCCACCGGAACGCCGACCCAGTTTTCGTACACGATCGTGAACAACCACGACATCGGCGATACGTATTTCGACCTGGGATTGTATGCGGAGACGGACTGGAAGGCGCGGAAGAACCTGACCATCAGTTATGGCGGGCGCTACGAGACGCAGAACCACCTGCGTGACCACCACGACATTGCGCCGCGTATCTCGTTCAACTACGGGCTATTCAGCGGCAAGGGAGCGCCAAAGACGGTGCTGCGCGGCGGATTCGGCCTGTTCTACGAGCGCTTTGCACAAACCGACGTTATGACGCTGGAGCAGGAGAACGGCACGAATGAGACGATCTACACGGTGCAGGACGTGCCAGGTGGCTGCGCGCCGACGGTGGGCCAGCCGCTGACGACGGGAACACTGAACCAGTGCCTGAGCGGGACGGCGGCGAGCTCGCAGACGACCTACACGGCGGCCAAGAATCTGCGCACGCCGTATATCGAGGAGTTGGCGATCGGCGCGGACCAGCAGGTGGGGCGGATGGGCACCATCTCGGTGAACTTCCTGCACTCGCTGGGCGTGCACGCACAGGCGTCGCAGAATGTTAACTACGACGTGGCCTCGCAGGGGCCGGCGAATCTGGCGATCGGTCCGCAGTATCAGTTCTTCTCGGAGGGAAGTTACAACCAGAACCAACTGATTGTGAATGGGCGGCTGCAGGTGGCGAGCCGCGTGTCGCTGTTCGGGTATTACTCCCTGAACTCCGCGCACGGCGATACGTCAGGCGGATTCGTAACGACGCCATTCAATATCAAGGCGGACTATGGACGGACAACGTTCGACATTCACAACCGCGTGTTTATGGCGGGTTCCATATCGCTGCCGCATTACATTCAGCTAAGCCCGTTTATGGTGGGCCAGAGCGGGCATCCGTATAACATCACCACGGGTTTCGACAATAACAACGACAGCATCTTCAACGACCGGCCGTACGTGGCGAACAGTGCGCTGGCGAACGGGACGACGATCAAGACGATATCGGGTTGCGGCACGTTTGCGCAGCAAGGATCCCAGCCGATAGGATCGCCAATTGTTCCGATCAACTACTGCACGGGGCCGGGGTTGTTTACCTTCAACTTCCGGCTGACGAAGACCTGGGGATTTGGGGCGGAGAAGGCCGCTGCCAATGGCCGAGGCGCGGGCCAAGGAGGACCGGGTGGGCCGGGCGAACATCATGGTCATGGCGGCGGCGGGGGGCGTGGCGGCCTCTTCGGAGGCGGCGGATCGAACACGGGCAAGCACTATAACTTCGCGCTCGGCATGCAGGTGCAGAACCTCTTCGGCAACGAAGATCTCGCGACTCCGCAGGGAGCGCTGAGCTCTTCGAAGTTTGGGCAGTCGACGCAGTTGACGAGCGGCTTCTTTACGACGCGGAGCGCAGTGCGGCGGATTCTGCTGCAAGCCTCTTTCAGCTTCTAAGGACGCAGTAAGAGCATGGGCGGCTGAGGCCAGCGAACAGGCCTTGGCCGTTTGCTTTTTTAACTTAGTGCGGCAGTGTGATGCTGTTGTTACTGCGGTCGACGTCGGGGTCGACGTGGTCAGGATCGATCGTTGCCGAGAGGGCGGGGCCGGGTGCGTTTACGACGAAGGTGTGGCTGGTGTTCTGCATCCAGGTCTCGGCTGGTACGGCGACATCGATGTGAGTGCCGTTGGCGAGGTCGACGCGCAGCGTGGAGGGAAGGACGAGCTGGCCGCGATTTTCGACGGTGACGCGCAAGCCTTTCGTGGGGTCGTTGCTGTCGACGTAGGCCGTGTTGGTGACGGCGAGATCTAGCTGCCAGTTGTGGAAGTACCATCCGCGCCAGAAGTAGTCGAGATCTTCACCGCCTGAGGATGCCATGGCGCGGAAGAAGTCGGAGGGGCTGGGGTGTTTGTAGGCCCAGTCGCGGATGAACTTGCGGAAGGCGAAGTCGAAGCGCTCGGGGCCGAGGATGTCGTCGCGCAGCAGAACGAGGCCGAAGGCGGACTTGAAGTAGGTGACAGGGTGGCGGTAGGTTTCGCGGATGGCGTCGGCGCGCGTCATGATGGGCGGCGCGTTGGGATCGGTGAGGACTTTGACGATCTGGTCGGCGGGTGTAAGCGCGGGGTTGGGGTCGGGAGCGAACTCGGCGTCGCGCTTGGGGCCGTAGACGCCATGGTCGAACTCGTTGCTCTCGAAGGTATCGATGAAGGTGTTGAAGCCTTCATCCATCCAGGCGTTGCGGCGCTCGTTGAAGCCGACGATCATGGGGAACCATGTGTGGCCGATCTCGTGCGCGGTGACCCAGAAGAGTTCCTTGCCTTTGTCGTTGATGCCATCGAAGAGAATGCCGGGGTACTCCATGCCGGAGGAGAAGCCGGCGGCATTGATGGCGTTGGGGTAGGGATAGGGGTACCAGCGCGCGGAGAAGTGCTGGACGGCGTCCTTGAGGTATTCGGTGGAGCGGCCCCAGGCGTCAGGGCCGGCGCTCTCGATGGGGTAGACGCTTTGGGCAAGCGCGGTGTGCGCGGGATGGCCGGCGCCGGCGGGAACGTTGATGCGCGCGGCATCCCAGAGGAAGACGGCCGACGCGGAGAAGACGGCGTCGCGCGTGGAGTCCATGCTGAAGTGCCAGGTCTTCGTTTGGGCAGTGGTGCTCGCGATGGCGCGGTTCACGTCATCAGCCGTGCGGATCATGAGGGTCTTGTCGCTGGCACGCGCTTGAGCGAGGCGCGAGAGCTCTTCCTTGGAGAGGACCGCATCAGGATTCATGAGCGCGCCGGAGCCGGCGACGATCATGTTGGCGGGAACGGTGATGTAGTAGTCGAAGTGGCCGTACTCGAGATAGAACTCGTTGCCGAGATAGGGTTGCGTGTCCCATCCGCGGAGATCATCGTAGACGCACATGCGCGGGTACCACTGCGCGATGTCGTAGATGTCGCCCTGCTGGGCGTGGCCCCAGGACGTGCGTCCGCCGAAAAGCCCGGGGATGGTGTAGTGGTAGCGGATGTGGATGCGAAGCTGGGCGCCGTGACGCAGCGCGAGTTCCTGAGGAAGCTGAATTTGCAGCCGGGTGTCGGAGACGACGGTGTGCGCTTTGACGGGAGCGACGTGGGCTTTGCCGACGGGTTCCAGCTCGACGGATTCGAAGATGTAGCCGTCGGTGTGGGTGGGGCCGGTGATGGCGCGACGGCGGCGGAACTCGGGAGCAAAGGCGGCAGCGCGTGAATCTTTGCGGTAGATGTTCTGCTCGAGATGCAGCCAGAGCGAGGTGAGCGTGTCGGGCGAGTTGTTGGTGTAGGTGATGGTTTCGGTGCAGCTGAGCACCTTGTTCTGCGTATCGATCGCGGCGTGGAGCTCGTAGTCGGCGCGGTTTTGCCAGTATTGCGGCCCGGGTGCGCCGTTGGAGGAGCGATAGGCGTTGACGGGATCGGGCAGCGCGAGCGGAGCGAAGGTTTCGAGCGGGTTGTAGGCTGGCGCGGAGTTCGGCGATGCGGTGCTCTGCGCGAGGGATGGAAGCGCGAGGAGGACGATGGCGGCGAGCGAGACAAGTCGAAGAGAGCGCACGAAGACATCCTACATGGGAGCTGTGTGCCACCCTGAGCGAGGTGGTGCTATCGGCGGAGCGGATGATTATTCCGGTGGGGAAGAGAGACCGAGGGTGGAGACGGGACCGCGATCGCGTTTGCGGTGTGCCTTGGCGGCGATCGGCGGCTGGGCTGGGGCGGATTGATCGCTCTTCGATTCGGCGGGCGAGGGTTCGGGCACGAGGGCGATCTGGGTTGCGGCGGCGAAGACGAGTGTCTTGGCGTTGAGGAACTCGCGCATGCCGGCAGCGGAGAGCTCGCGTCCATAGCCACTCTTCTTGATGCCCCCGAAGGGCAGCCGTGGGTCGCTGGCGACGGGTGTGTTGAAGAAGACGGAGCCGCTTTGGAGACGGAGGGCGAGCCGCTGCTGCTCAGCCATCTCCTGCGTCCAGCAGCTGGCCCCGAGGCCGAAGGGCGTGTCGTTGGCGAGCGCGATGGCGTCATCGAGCGAGCTGACGCGGAACAGAAATGCGAGTGGGCCGAAGGTCTCTTCGCGGGCGACGGGCGCGGTGGGTGGAAGATCGGCAATGACGGTGGGCGCGAAGTAGTTGCTGTCGCGGGTGAGACGGCGACCGCCGGTGAGCAGACGACCGCCGGCGGTGATGGCGGCATCGACCTGCGCCTGCAGCGCATCGGCGATCTGCGGTGTGGCGAGCGGGCCGATCTCGGTCTCCTCGAGCATGGGGTCGCCGACGCGTTGCGCGGCCATGGCCTCGACGAAACGCTCCTGGAAGATGCGGTAGATCGACTCGTGAATGATGAAGCGCTTGGCCGCAATGCAGCTTTGCCCATTGTTGATGCAGCGTGCCTTGACAGCATTGCTGACGGTCATCTCGAGGTCGGCGGAGGGCATGACGATGAAGGGATCGGAGCCGCCGAGCTCGAGCACGGTCTTCTTGATGAGAAAGCCTGCCTGGGCGGCGACGGCGCGGCCCGCTGCCTCTGAACCGGTGACCGTCACGGCAGCGATGCGCTCGTCGGCGAGCACGGCTTCGACCTGGCCGGATTCGATGAGGAGTGTTTGAAAGACCCCGCGCGGGAAGCCGGCACGGCGCACGAGAGCCTCGATGGCGAGCGCGCACTGGGGCACGTTCGACGCGTGTTTCAGCAGGCCGACGTTGCCGGCCATCAGCGCAGGAGCGAGGAAACGGAAGACCTGCCACAGGGGGAAGTTCCAGGGCATGACGGCGAGCACGACGCCCAGCGGCTCCCAGTGCACGTAGCTGCGACCGTGCTCAGTGGCGATGAACTCGGGCGCGAGGATGGCCTCGCCTCGTTCGGCATAGTACTGGCAGGCGGCGGCGCACTTGCGCACCTCAGCGCGCGCGGAGGTGATGGTCTTGCCCATCTCGGTGACCATCGTAGTGGCGAGGTCTTCGAGGTCGTTTTCGAGAAGCTGCACGAGACGGCGCATCCAGAAGCCGCGCTGGCTCAGCGGCTCGGAGGGATAGGTGCGGGCGGCTTCCGCGGCGAACGCGAGCTTGGTCTCGATCGCCTCGGGCGTGAGTGGATCGAAGCTGCGGAGAAGTTCCCCGGTGGCCGGATTGAGAGACTGAATCGGCATGGCGTCTGTGGGGGCGACGCAAGCGCTGCGTGTTCATCCTAGTGTATCCGGCGGGATGGCTATGCGGCGGAGAGTTTTCGAAGTGTGAGAGCCAGCACGTGCACCCCGAGACGGATCGCGCCCGGGCTTGCGTACTCGTCGGGGCGGTGCGAGACGCCGTTGCGGCAGGGGATGAAGAGCATGGCGACGGGAGCGATGGGAGCGATGAAGTTAGTGTCGTGATAGGCGCGCGCGACCATGCGGCGGAAGGATGTGCCGGCGACTTTGCAGGCTTCTTCGAGCGCGGCGAGGATGCGGGGATCGGAGTGCGCGGGCTGGTCGGCGTTGATCTGTTCTTCCATGATGCGGACGTGGCGGCGATCTTCGATCTCGCGAATGTCGGCGTGCAGGGCTCCCATGACGGCGTTGCGGCGGCCGACGTCAGTATCGCGGATGTCGAGGGTGAGCTGAACGCGAGAGGGGACGGAGTTCACCGCGCCGGGATGAACAGTGAGCATGCCAACGGTGGCGACGGTGTCGACGCCGCTGTGGCTTTCGGCCTTTGCACGGGTATTGGCGGCGAGAGCATGGCGCTCGACAGAAAGAATGATCTCAGCGGCAGCGCAGAGAGCGTCTCGGCGGTTGGGCATGAGCAGTGCGCCGGCGTGGCCGCCGAAGCCTTCGACGGTGTAGCGGAAGCTGGCGGGGGCGGCGATGTTGGTGACGATGCCGAGGTCGATGTTCTGTTGCTCAAGGATGGGGCCTTGCTCGATGTGCAGCTCGACCCAGGCGTCGTAGTAGTTGGGCGGGAGCTTTACGCCGGAGAGCGAGCCGTGGAAGCCCGCGGCCTCGCGGACCTGGTGAAGCGTGAGGCCTCCGGGCGCATTGGGGTCGGTTTCGTGGAGGCGGTCGGGAAGTCTGTCGGCGGCTTCGGGATCGATGACGCCACCGAGGAGCCGCGAGCCAATGCAACCGATGCCGAAGCGTGTCGGCTCCTCGCTGGTGAACATCAGGACTTCAAGCGAGCGCTTCGGCTGGAAGCCAGACTCTTTGAGCGTGCGCAAGGCTTCGAGGCCGCCGAGCACGCCGACGGTGCCGTCGTACATGCCGGCGTGTGGAATGGCGTCAGTGTGCGAGCCGGTGCCGACGACGCCGAGGGAAGAATCGGTGCCTTGCCAGCGAAGGAAGGTGTTGCCGACGGCGTCTTCGCGGACGGAGAAGCCTGCTTTTGCGGCGAGCGATTTGAGCCAGGCGCGGGCTTCGAGGTCGCGCGGGGTGAAGACGATGCGCGTGACGGCTTGCGTGGGCTCGGGAAGAGACTTGTCTTCGGTGGGTGGGCAGTCGGTGATGCGCGCGAGGTGCTGCAACTCGGCGAGAAGGCGATCGGTGTTGATGGTGAGGTCCATACGAGTTCTTATCAGGAAAAGGAAGCAAGTCCTTCGGGCTTCGGCTTTGCCGACGGCGCAGGATGACAAAGAGGACTGGAGTTAACCGAGCGTGTGGCGGTTGAAGTCCTTGTAGATTAAATATTTTGCGGGTTGTTTGCCGATGGCTCCGAACCACTGCGGGCAGAAGGGAGCCATCCAGATGAAGTCGCCGGCCTTGGTGGGGTACCACTGGTCGCCGACGCGGTAGATGCCGCCGCCCTCGAGCATGAGCAGGCCGTGCTCCATGTAATGGATCTCGACCTGGGAGAGGCCGGCGCCGGGCGCGTAGGTCATGGTGTTGCAGGCGAAGTCGAAGACGATGGAGTTGGGCAGGAGCGAGCGAACCTGCAGATCTTCGTCACCGTTGAGCGGCGTGGAGGCGACCTCCGGCTCGCGGCCGATGAGGAACCACGGCCATGGCTCGTCGAGTTCTTCGCCATGTTCGGGCGCGAGAGGGAGGAAGGGCTTCTCCATGACGGCGACGCGCGATCTGGTCTGCGCGGTGAGTGTGTGCGGGTAGTCCGTGGGCAGATAGGCGTAGCCGCCGGTCATCATGGCGTGCGGTTCGACTTTGCCGGGTTCGGTGAGCGTGAGTTCGCCTTCCAGCACGTAAAGAAAGCGTTGCGTGGGGCCTTGCGTGAGTGTGCCGCCGGGCTCGAGCTCGATGGTCATCATGGTGAAGGCTGCGCCGGCCTGTGGTGCGACGTGCACGATTGCCATGCCTTTTGTCAAGCCCGGCAATGGTGTGCGGATGAAGGAATCCGGCGTGAGCAGAAGATGATCGCGGCGGTTGGCGCTGCGGGTTTGGCCAAGGTGATGCATAAGGGATGATTGTAGTGGAGTCAGGAGGTCAGAGCGTGAGCGTGCGGATGAACTCGAGAGTTGTGGCGAGAGCGGCTTCGACGTCGGCTTCGCGGACGGTTTCGTCGGGGTGATGGCTGAGGCCATGCGGTGAACGGACGAAGAGCATCGCCGTTGGGACGTGCGGCGCGAGGATCATGGCATCGTGGCCGGCGCCGGAGAACAGGGCGCGGGCGCCGGGGCCGGCCCGGTGCGCGGCTTGTTGAAGTTGTGTTGTGAGCACGGCGTTCATCGGGAATGTGGCTTGCTCGGATTCGAGAGAGGATGTGGCGCGGACGCCGCGGGATGCTGCGGCTTGCTGCGCGGCAGCCTGGAGAATGACGACGGCTTCGCGGCGCACTCTGTCGTCAGGGTGACGAAGGTCGAGTGTGGCGTTGACGCGGCCAGGGACAATATTGATGCCGCCGGGCAGGACCTCGAGACGGCCGACAGTGGCGACGAGTGGGGAGTGGGTTGCGGCGCAGCGCTCGACGGCGACGATCCATTCCGCGGCGGCTGCAAGGGCGTCGTGGCGCAGGGGCATGGGTGTGGTGCCAGCGTGATTGGCCTGACCTTCAAAGGCGAAGCACAGGCGCGACTGGCCGATGATGCCACGGACGACGGCGATGGATTCGTTGGCTTCGTCGAGAACCGGGCCCTGCTCGATGTGGACCTCGAGCGCGGCGAAGGTGTTGGGGAGAAGCGCGCAAGAGGTTGGGACGCGATCGGGGTTGAGGCCGACGTTGCGGAGGGCTTCTGCGACGGTGATTGAATTGGCGTCGGTGCGGGTGAGGTGCGCGGGCGCGAGTTGCCCGGTGAGGGCGAGCGAGGAGAGAAAGGGGAAGGTGAAGCGGATGCCTTCTTCTTCAGAGAGTGCGATGAGCTCGATGTTGAACGGCAGTATCGTGTGCTGATCGTTGAGCTCTTCGATCGCGGCGAGGCTGAGGATGACGCCGAGGAGGCCGTCGAAGGGGCCGGCGTTGGGGACGGTGTCGATGTGCGAGAAGAGAAGCAGTGTGGGTGCACCTGCAATTGCAGAACGGCGAATTCCGCGCACGTTGCCGATGTCGTCGATGCGGGTTTCGAGCTGAGCCTGCTGCATCCAGCCGAGAAGTTTGGTGTGAGCCTCGCGGGTTGCGGGCGAGAGAAAGAGACGTGTGGTTCCGCCTGGAACGTCGGTGATGCAGGCAAGCTCGCGGCAGCGATCGATGATCTTTGCGGCGCGGCTGGTTGATTGGGGTGAGCCTTCAGTCATGAGCTATGCGCGGCGGACGGTGGCTTCGATGGTGCCGTGGGGTTCGTCGGTAGGCACGAAGATGTAGTTGGGATTGTCGCAGCCGAAGCGGCTCATGTCGACGAGGAGATTGTGCTTGTTAGGCATGAGGAGGTAGACCTCGTCGATGATGTCGGTGTGCGCGAGCGCGGCCTCGGCCATGGCGAAGAGGGTTTGCTGCACGGAGAGCGAGTCGTGTTTTGCAAAGGTCGAGAGCATGACCTCGCGCAGATGACGGCGGACCTTGTTGAAGTCGATGGCTTGATCCGCAGAGGCCGCGGCGCTTGCGATGGCCTGGGCGGTGTAGGGCCATTGGGCTTTGACGACGGTGCCGAAGAGGCGGTCGGTGGTTTCGGGGAGCGTGGTGAGCTCGTCTTTGATGTAGCCGGTGAAGGCAGATTGCGCGGTCTTGAAGATATTGAGGCCATCGAGGCCGCTGGTGATAGAGAATGCCCCGTTTTGCGCGCGAGAGACGGTTGTGGTCTGGCGTTCGTCGGAGCCGCGCATGAAGGCGTGAGGGTGGGGCTGGCTGTCGACGGTGAGGCGCTTCCAGAGATGCGATTCGATGGAGACCTGGACGCTGGCGATCTGCGAATTGCGCGAGAGGAGGAAGTCGATGAGCTCTTTGGCGTAGTCCTCGATACTCTCGGCCTTGGATTGGCGCGCGACGAAGTAGACGGTGTTCTTCATCGTGTCGGTGGGGAGAATCTTGCTGTTGTCGCCGAGGGTGTGTGCGGTCTCGAAGTCACCGGTGAGGAGGACTTCGACGGTCCATTCGTCGAGATCATGGTGCGAGGCGTGGCGCGTGACCCGCATAAGGCGGACGCGCGATTTGCCGTAGCGGTTGCTGGCGAGTCTGCAGGAAGTCGTTGCGGGCATCAGCTTCCTCGGTAGGTGGTGTAACCGTTGGCGGCGAGCAGCAGCGGGATGTGGTAGTGCTGCGCCGGATCGACGACGGTGAAGGTAATTTCGATGTGGGGATAGAGGCTGGTGAGCTTTTGCGCGCGGAAGTAGTCGGCGACGGCGAAGTGCAGCTTGTAGGTTGCGGCCTCAAGTGTGTGCTCGCCGAGGAGTGTGCGGCAACGGCCGTCGGTGTCCGTGGTTCCGCGTCCGACCTCCTGCCAGCCATCGTGCGTTTGTTGGAAGAGCGTAAGTGTGACGTTGGCGGCCGGGCGGCCGAGCGCTGTGTCGAGGATGTGGGTCGAAAGTCCCATCGCTGTTTTATGCTCCACTGTTGCTCGTTGACGCGAGTTCGGCACAGGTGAGTGTGGGAAGTTGAAGCCACTTGCGCAGACGAAGCTGGGTAATGAGGCGTTGCTGCTCGGCGGCCTCGCGGAGTTCGGTGGCTGCGTCGCAACGGAGACGCTGCTCGAGGATAGCGAAAACCTCGGCAGCGGAGCGGCCGGTGGCGCAGAGGATAAAGATGCGGCCGAACTTCGCCTCGTAGGCGCGGTTTGCTTCGGCGAGCGCGGCTTGTGTTGCTCCATCCAATTTGGCGGCACTCTGTTCACCCGCGCTCCATCGCAGACTTTGTGCCGTGGTGGAGTTTGCTTTGCTCTCGCCGAGTCGTGGGTGCGAGTCGAACGCCTGCTGCCAGTCTGTCTCGGGAAGTTCTTGCCAGACCTTGTCGGCGGCGGCGAAGAGTTGTTGCGGAGTTTGAAGCGGGCGCAGCTTCACCATGCCGATGGCCCAGGCGCGCGATCCGTTGCAGGGAAGGATGGTCTTCATCGCGGTCTCCCGCTCGAGCCCATTCCAGTCTTCGAGGATCGTGTTTGCAGCGGGCATGGAGGTAGTGGTTGGTCGTTCGTAGTGAGTGAGCTGCGAGGAAGGCTCATGTGAGAGAACAGGATAGCGCGTACTCGCGCCCATGTGGAGTGCCGAGGAATACGGCGCCATTCTGTGCATGCTGATAGATGCGTTCGCCGCGTAGCCAGGTGGAGCGGACGAGGCCGCGCAGACTCTCGCCGATGTAGGGCGAGATGGGATGCCGATAGTGCAGGTATTCGGGGGTCACGGTGAAGATCGCTTCTGTGTCGAAGGCGACGAGGTTCGCATGCATGGCGGGCTTGATGGAGCCGACCTCCGCGCTGAGGCCGGCGAGCTTTGCGGGCGCGGTGGAGGTCCATTGCATGAGCTGCGTGAGCGGAATGTTGCGTTGAGAGCATTCGGTCCATAAGACGGACAGTGCGGTGGAGAGCGATGGGATCCCCCCCCAGGCCTCGTCGAAGCGCCCGGTCTCTTCGCCGAGTTGGGTGGGTTCGAGGCGCTTCAGTGCCGGTGGGCAGGGGGAGTGGTCGGTCGCGATGAGATCGATGGTTCCGTCGAGAAGCGCCTGCCAGAGAGTTTCGCGATTCTGTGCGGAGCGGATGGGTGGCGCACATTTGAAGAGAGTGGCGCCATCGGCGATCTCTTCGGCGGAGCAGTGGAGATAATGTGGGCAGGTCTCGACGGTCAGGGGAAGGCCTTCGAGCCGTGCAGCGCGGATCATCGGCGAGGCTTTTGCCGTGGACAGATGCACGATGTGCAGATAGAAGCGATGTTCGCGGCACAGATCGAGCATCATGGCAATCGCTTCGAGTTCGGCTTCGTCGGGGCGAGAGGCGAGATAGGTTGCGTAGCGGCGCCAGTCCGCGCCGGTCGCGTTCAGGTGCGCAACCGCGCGATCAATCGGCCCTGCAAGCTCAGCGTGCACCAGGAGCGGCAATCCTGTGCGCGCGATGTGCGGCGCGGCGAGCTTGAGGTTGGCGTGGTCGATCTCGGTGAAGCCGTCGCAGCCGGGATAGATGAGGAAGCATTTGAAGCCTGCGACGCCGGCGAGGGCGAGCGGCTCGAGCTGATGCTGGTTGCCGTCGACCGCGCCGCCCCATAGCGCATAGTCGACCATCGCCTTTCCGCGGGCGGCTTCGCGCTTGAGCTCGAGCGCGTTGACGTCCGTCGTTTCCGGCAGACAGTTCAGCGGCATGTCGACGATGGTGGTGAAGCCGCCGGCGGCTGCGGCGCGCGTTCCGGTGGCGAAGCCTTCCCACTCCGTGCGGCCGGGTTCATTGAGATGGGTGTGGGCGTCGACGAGGCCGGGCAAGAGTGCGAGATCGCCGAGATCTTCGAGTGGGATGTTTTCTGCAAAGCCGTGCGGCGGCTCGACAGCGACGATGCGTTCGCCATCGATGATGACGACAGCATCGCGTTCTCCGTCGGGCGTGATGACACGGCGCGAATGCAGAGCGTGTACCATGATGCTGATTATGCACGTTTGCCGCGAGGCTTACGCGCACACAGGCGGAGGCAGTTGAGACATTGACCCGAGGGCAGCCAGAGTTTATGCGGCAGGCGATTGTGCTGGCGACGGAGAACGTTCGCAGGAATGGCGGGGGACCGTTTGGCGTTGTTGTTGTCAGGGATGGCGTGGCGATCGCGACGGGCGTGAATCAGGTGACGGCAACGAACGATCCGACGGCGCACGCCGAGATCGTTGCGATTCGCAGCGCGTGCGAGGCGCTGCGGAGCTTTCTGCTGGAGGGATGTGACGTGTATACGAGCTGCGAGCCTTGTCCGATGTGCCTCGCCGCACTGTACTGGGCACGCTGCCGTGCGATCTACTACGGCAACAGCAAGATGGACGCGGCGAAGATCGGCTTCGATGATTCATTCCTCTATGAAGAGGTGAAGAAGCCGCTCGATGAACGGGCGATTCCGATTCAACGCATGATGGCGGAACAGGCGTGGGAGAGCTTTGCCGCTTGGGAATCGAGCCCGAACAAGGTGGAGTATTGATGATGACAAAGGGAACGTTGCGGGTGGGGTTGCTGGGTTTTGGAACGGTGGGCAGCTCGTTTGCAGAGGTGCTTGCGGCTTCAGGGAACAGAGGAATTCGGATTACGCATGTCTTCAATCGCGGTGTGGACCGCAAGCGGACGCATGCAAATGCCAGGTTTGTTCCGAAGGATGCGGTGTGGACGGAGCGCATCGAAGACGTTCTGGAAGCGGCTGACGTTGATGCGGTTGTGGAGCTGATGGGCGGCCTGGACCCTGTGGAGGGTTGGCTGCGCGCTGCGCTGAAGTCGGGCAAACATGTGATTACCGCGAACAAGCAGTTGATCGCCTATCGTGGGACGGCGCTGTTGCAATTGGCTGAAGAGTCCGGAGTGCAGCTTTTGTTTGGAGCGTCGGTGGCGGGTGGGGTTCCGGTGATTCCAGGTATGGTGCAGGGATTATGCGGCGACCAACTGCGGCGCATCAGTGGGATTCTGAATGGCACGTGCAACTTCATCCTGAGCTCGATGGAGAGCGGGACGAATTATGCAGAGGCGCTGGCGAATGCGCAGCGGGCAGGCTATGCGGAGGCTGATCCCTCGGCGGATGTCGACGGCTTCGATGCGCGGGCGAAGCTGTGCATTCTGGCGCGGCTGGCATTGCGTGCCGAGATTCGGCCCGAAGATGTGCCGGCGCAGACGATCAAGCATGTGGGTGCGGTGGATTTTCCGTATGCCAAAGAGTTGGGCTGCACCATCCGGCAGGTATCGCGGGCGCAGCTCGACGGCGAGATGGTGCGGGCACGCGTGGGGCCGATGCTGGTGCCGAGGACATCGCCGATTGCGTGGTCGCACGGGACGCAGAACATGATCGTGACCAGCGGGCGGTTCGGTGGGGATGTTGTCTTCAGCGGGCACGGCGCGGGCGGCCATCCGACGGCGGTCGCGGTGATGAGCGATGTGCTTGCAGTGGCGCAGGGGAGTGCGGCGGTGCAATTACCCGCGCGAACGGTTGCGGTGACCGGCGATGTGAACGCGCCGCATTATCTGCGGCTGGTGGTGGCCGACAGGCCGGGGATTGTGGCAGCGATTGCCGGTGCGCTGGCGCGACAGCAGATTAATATCGATTCCATCCTGCAGCATCGCGGGCATGCGAGCGAGCATCTGCCGTTTGTGGTGACGACCGAGCCGTGTCTACGCTCGACGCTGGAGAAGGCGGTGGCGGAGATGAGCTCGATGGACTTTATGTTGGAGCCCCCGCTGGCGCTCGAGATTCTGGTGGACGACGATCCGGACACGGATTAATCTCGGTGCCTTCAGACGTTCAGGAGTTGTTTGATGATGAAGCTCCGATTGCTTGCCGCTGTCACGTTTGCTCTCTTCGGTTTCACTGCGGCGCGAGCGCAGGACTTGACGCCGGTTATCCACGTCGACAATTCGCCGAACCTGGTTGCGCAGCAGAGCAAGCATTACGTTGTGCTGGTTTCGCTGGACGGATTTCGTTATGACTACGCACGCGAGTATGGGGCGCCGCACCTGGAGGCGATGGCGAAGGATGGGGTGAGTACGCCGACGGGGATGCTGCCGTCGTATCCGTCGGTGACGTTTCCCAATCACTACGCGCTGGTGACGGGGTTATGGCCGGAGCACCACGGCATTGTGGCGATGGAATTCTATGATCCTTTGCGGAAGGAGAGCTACGCGTACAGCAACTCGAAGGAGAACAGCGACGGCACGTGGTACCAGGGGACACCGCTGTGGGTGCTGGCGGAACAGCAGGGGATGCGGTCGGCGTGCTTCTTCTGGCCGGGGTCGGAGGCGGCGATCGATGGGGTGCGGCCCTCGTACTATCTGCACTATGACGAATCGGTCGGTGATGTGGCGCGGATTGACCAGGTGATTGCGTGGCTGAAGCTGCCGGCGGAGCAGCGGCCGCACTTCATCACGCTCTACTACCCGAACACCGATACCGCAGGCCACGAGTATGGGCCGGATTCGCCGGAGGAGCGTGAGGCGGTGCACCACGTCGACGAGATGATGGGCGATCTGCGTGACAAGCTGAGGACGACGGGGCTGCCGGTGGACCTGATCGTGACGGCCGACCATGGGATGATCAAGCTCGATCCAACGCCGGTGGTCCTGGACCAGTTCGCCGACCTGAGCCACTTCAGGACGGAGGGCAAGCTTCTGTATGCGGAGACGGAAGCGGATGCGGAGCGGGCGTATGAGCAGTTCCGGGCGCATCCTGATCCGCGGTTTACGGCATACCGGCGCGCGGATGTGCCGAAGTCATTGCACTACGACACGCGGGCGCGGGAGGGCGATCCGGTGATCGTGCCGAACGGGCCGTACTCTATCTATGCGCATCCGCCGAAGCATAAGCCGGAGGTGGGGAGCCATGGGTTCGATCCGCACAGGATGCCGCAGATGAAGGCGATCTTCTATGCGGAGGGACCGGATATTCGCGCCGGTGTGAAGCTCGCGAGCTTCGACAACGTGGATGTGTATTCGTTTATCGCGCGGCTGTTGGGGCTGGAGGCGCCGCCGAATGATGGGACGATCGGGCCGTTGTTGCCGGCGTTGAAGCGGTGAAGGTACGAACGCAGATTCCCTTCGGGAATGACAACCAGAAAGGCAAGAGCAACAGCAAAGGCAACGACAAATGCCAAGGCCCTCGTTTCCGAGGGCATTTTGTTTTTGTTGCGGCTAGTACTTGGGTAGTGACTTGTCGATTTTTTCGGCCCAGGCGGTGATGCCGCCGGCGAGATTTTTTACGTTGGTGAAGCCCGCGGCTTTGAGGGTGAGCGAGGCGTTCTGGCTGCGAGAGCCGGTCTTGCAGTGGACGACGATCTCCTCGTCTTTGCTGACGGGGATTTCGTTGAGGCGCTGCGAGAGCTGGCCGAGCGGGATCAGCGGGGCGCCGAGGTTAACGATCTGGTACTCGTGCGGCTCGCGGACGTCGAGGATGAAGGGCTTGTGGCCGGCGTCGATCTCGGCTTTGAGCTGCTCGACGGAGAGCTGCGGGATGCCGTCGACCTCGGGAAGCGCTGCGACTGCGCCGTAGGAGGAGACTTCGAGCGGGCCTGTTTCTGTTGGCTTGGGGATGCCGCAGAACTGGTCGTAGTCGATGAGCTCTTTGATCTCATGCGTGCCGCAGGCGGGGCAGTTGGGATTTTTGCGCAGCTTGAGGGTGCGGAAGTGCATGCCCAGCGCGTCGATCAGGAGCAGGCGTCCGACCAGCAGATCGCCGATGCCGAGGATGAACTTGATGACCTCGGTGGCCTGGATGATGCCGACGAGGCCGGGGAGGATACCCAGCACCCCCCCTTCGGCGCAGGAGGGGACGAGGCCGGGGGGTGGGGGTTCGGGGTAGAGGCAGCGGTAGCAGGGACCTTCCTCGGTGGCGAAGACGCTGGCCTGGCCCTCGAAGCGGAAGATGGAGCCGTAGGCGTTGGGCTTGCCGGTGAGGACGCAGGCGTCGTTGACCAGGTAGCGGGTCTGGAAGTTGTCGGTGCCGTCGGCGACGATGTCGTAGTCGCGGAAGATGTCCAAGGCGTTGGCCGAAGTGAGCATGGTGTTGTGCTTGACCACGTTGGTGTTGCGGTTGAGGCCCTTGATCATCTGCTCGGCGGAGTCGACCTTGAGCATGCCGACGGTGGCTTCGGAGTGGATGATCTGGCGCTGCAGGTTGGACTCGTCGACGACGTCGAAGTCGATGAGGCCGAGGGTGCCGACCCCGGCGGCGGCGAGGTAGAGGGCGAGCGGAGCGCCGAGGCCTCCGGTGCCGACGCAGAGGACTTTGGCGGCCTTGAGTTTTTGCTGGCCCTCCATGCCGACCTCGGGGAGGATCAGGTGGCGGGAGTAGCGGGCGATCTCTTGGTTCGAAAGCCTGGGGAGTTCGGTCTTCAGTTCGTCGAGTGTGGCTGGCATTCCGGTTCCTTGATTGTCTGGAGGGAGGGTACCCCCTCCCCCGTGCCATTTTTCGCAAAGTCTTCAGGAGAAAGAAGATAGCTTTGGACTTCGGCTGCGGACGGCCTCTAAAGTCTTGATAACAAAGAGCGGTGGCTGCAAAGTCTTCAAAGCAAAGGCTTTGATGCCGAGACACGAAGGCCCGACGGCGCTTCGGGCGGCATCGGGCTACATCGTAATTTTAGCAGCCGTGTCAAGCGGATTGCCCTCTCTGGAATGGATGCGGCGGGGTTCGGGAGCGATTCGGCGGTATGGGGGACCGGTATGATCCGCGGCGAAATACAGGGGTCTCTCCACTCCGCCCCTTCGGCTTCGCTCAGGGGCTTCGGTCGAGATGACAGAGTTTGGAGCAGGGGGTGGGTTCTCGCGTTAGCGACAACAACCGAGGGGGCAGCAGGGACAGCCGCCGGCGATGGAGGGGATGATGGTGAGCTCGTCGGCGTGGGCGACGGGGGTCTGTTCTTTGGCGGGCAGGTAGCGGACGTCGTCTTCGTTGACATAGATGTTGACGAAGGAGCGGAGCTTGCCCTCGGTGGTGAAGAGGTGCTGGCGCATGGCGGGAAATTGCTTGACCAAGGCCTCCAGCCCCTCGGCGACGGTGGCGCCACCGACCGAGACGGTCTCCTGCCGGTCGGTGTAGGCGCGCAGCGGGGTGGGGATGTGGATTTCCATGCTTCTATTATGCCGTTTCGGATGGGTGGAGGATAAGGGGAGGTCGCGGGAGAGGCGTTCCGGCTCACGCTCACTCGTTCCAGACCGCAGCTGCCCGGGCGATATCGCGACGCTTCCGGTGGAGCCTCCGGCATGGCGGTAGGCCATCGCCGGAGGCCATGGGGGATGACGTCACCGATCCCGGCTCCATCGCCTGGCGGCTCGTGTGCGTCGAGTGGAGTTGGCGAACAGGTTATGATCGTGACCATCGGGCCGGCCAGTTGGTTCGAGAGATCACCCTTTCGCGATCCGCGTGGAAGGATGAGACTCGTCAGGGTACCGGCCTCTTTTCTCTTCGGACCGCCAGGAGAAAGCTTGGACGCTCTCACACTGCACCGGATTCAATTCGGCTTCACCATCACGTACCACTATCTCTTCCCGCAGCTCACCATGGGGCTGGCGCTGCTGATCGTCGTTCTCAAGACGATCGCGCTCCGCGCCACGGATCCAGACAGACAAGCAAAGTACGACGTCGCCGCGCGCTTCTGGGGCAAGATCTTCGCCATCAATTTTCTGCTCGGCGTGGTTACCGGGATTCCCATGGAGTTCCAGTTCGGCACGAACTGGAGCGAGTTCTCGCGCCGCACCGGCGGCGTCATCGGCATGCCCCTCGCCATGGAGGGCATCTTCTCCTTCTTCCTCGAGTCGGCCTTCCTCGGCCTCTTTCTCTTTGGCGAAAAGCGCCTCTCCCGCCGCCTCCACTGGCTTTCAGCCGTGCTGGTCTTCACCGGCTCATGGATCTCCGGCTTCTTCATCATCGTGACCAACGCCTGGATGCAGCACCCGGTCGGCTACAGGCTTTTGCCCAACGGCGTCTACGAGGTCGCCAGCTTCACCCAACTGCTCTTAAATCCCTGGGCGTGGCTGGAGTACGCGCACAACATGTGTGCTGCCGTTGTTACAGCATCCTTTGTCATGGCCGCCGTGGGGGCGCTCTACGTGCTGCAACGCCGCGATGGTCCCTACGGACAGCTCTTTCTCAAGCTCGGCGTGATCGCCGGCATCCTCTCCTGCGTCCTGCAGGTCTTTCCCACCGGCGATCTGCACGGCAAGTACACGGCGAAGAACCAGCCTACCGCCATCGCCGCCATGGAAGGCCTCTTCCACACGGAAAAGGGCGCGGGCGTGATCCTCATGGGTCAGCCGGACTACGAGTCGCAGACCATCTACAACCCGCTGCGCGTCAACAAGGTCCTCAGCTTCCTCATCTACGGCACCACCGCCGCCGAGGTTGAAGGACTGGACCACTTTCCGCGTGGCCAGTGGCCCTCCACGCTGGAGCTGTTGTTCTACAGCTACCACATCATGGTCGGCCTCGGGACGTGGTTCGGCGTGCTCATGGCCATCGCCGCCTTCTATCTCTGGCGAGGCAAGCTCGACTCCACACGCTGGGTTCTCTGGTGCCTTCTCCTTAGCTGGCCGCTGCCCTACATCGCCACCACCGCCGGCTGGATGACGGCCGAGATCGGCCGCCAGCCCTGGCTCGTCTACGGCCTGATTCGCACCTCGACCGGCTCCTCGAGCCATGTGGACGCAGGCAATACCCTCTTCACGCTGCTCGGCTTCCTGGGGATGTATACGGCGCTCTCGCTGCTCTGGATCATCCTTGTCTACAACCACATCCAGCATGGCCCGAACGCACCCGACCGCGCGCCGCACCCTCAATCTCTCACGGCGTAAGGAGCCAACCCCGATGAGCGCTCTCTGGTTCTGGATCGTCGTGCTGATGCTTACCGCTTACGTCGTCCTGGACGGCTTTGACCTCGGCGTCGGCATGCTTTATCTCTTCGTCGCGCGCACCGAGCCCGAACGCGCCCAGGCCCTGCGGTCCATAGGACCGGTGTGGGATGGCAACGAGGTGTGGCTGCTGGCTGCCGGAGGAACGCTCTTCTTCGCCTTCCCGCTGCTCTACGCCTCGGCCTTCAGCGGCTTCTATCTCCCGCTGATGATAGTGCTGTGGCTGCTCATTCTTCGCGGCGTCAGCGTAGAGCTGCGCAGCCACTCCGCCGATCCTCTCTGGCGCTCGTTCTTCGACGGACTCTTTACCTTATCGAGCGTGCTGCTCGCCATCTTCTTCGGCGCAGCTCTCGGTAACGTAATCCGCGGCGTTCCGATAGGCCCTGACAACTACTTCTTCCTTCCTCTTTGGACCAACTGGCGCACCGGGGCCAATCCCGGCATTCTCGATTGGTATACCGTCCTCGGCGGCGTTCTGGCGCTGGCCGCGCTCTCGCTTCACGGAGCCCTCTACCTCGCCCTCAAGACGCGGGATCATCTGGAGCGCAGCGCCATGTACTTTGCGCGTCGCCTCTGGCTCGCTACCGTGGCGCTAACCGCCATCGGCATACCAGCCACCGTCGTCGCACGTCCCGCCTCGCTCAACAATTACAAGGGCCATCCCATCGCCTTCCTTGTCCCACTCGCCGTCATCGCGAGCCTGGCCGTGATGCGACTGACGATGGCTACCCCCTCGCGACTTCCGTCTTTCCTCGCTTCGTGCGGCTATCTCTCCAGCATGCTCGTCGGCGCCGCTGCCGGGCTCTTCCCCATACTGTTGCCCGCCGTCGGCACGCAGGGCCGCGACCTGACCATCGCCCGCGCCATATCCGGCCCTCATACTTTGCGGGTAGGTCTCGCCTGGTGGTGCGTTGGGATCAGTCTCGCGTCGCTCTATTTTGGAGTCGTCTACTGGCTGTTCCGTGGGAAGGTCCCCGTCGACGCCGAAGGTTATGGGCATTAGTCGAGCGATTTAACGCCTAGCCCAGCGCATCGAGAACGATAGGTCGGCCTGTGGTGAGCTGGATTGTCTGGGCCAGCAGGCAGCCTGGTCGAGTCGCTACTTGACAGCGATGGGGTGGGGATCGAAGCGCTTATCTTCTTCGCCGGCGCCGGTGAGGCGGGGGAGTTGGTGAGCGGGGCGTGGGGCGGATGGGGGTGGGCTGCCAGGCAAGGTCAGTGGACCGCGAGGACGGGGCAGGAGACCTGGAGTCCGATCCTGTGCACAGTGCTGGTGAACTCGCCGAAGCCGTGATGCTGGCTGAGGCCGATGACGAGGAGGTCGGCGCCGGAGGCTGCGACCTCGGAGAGGATGCTGTCGACCTCGGGGCCGTCGAGGAGAGCCGTCTCGGCCTTTACGTTGGCCCCGGAGGCGTGCTTTACGGCGAGTTCGTGGACCTGCTTGAGGCGCTCGCGGCGTTCGTTGAGGAGCTGCTGCGGGAGGGTGGGATCGACGGCGAGAGACATGTTCACGTAGCCGGGCAACGGCTCAATGACGGTGACGATACGCAGCGAGGAGCCGAGCGAGGCGGCCAGCGAGATGGCGGTCGCGAGCGCGTGCTCCGAGGGAGCGGATTCGTCGTAGGCAACGGCGATCTTTTTGAACATCCTGTCTCCTTCCGGACTTCTGCTATTCGATGGCGATGGGATGCGGATCGAAGCGCTTGTCTTCTTCGCCGGTGCCGGTGAGGAGGAAGCTGTGGGTGAGGGCGGCTTGGCCCTTTTCGATGGCGGTGATGACGTAGGCGCAGCCGAACCAGTGGGCTTCGGCGAAGTCGGTCTGGGACCACTGCGCGGGGTGGTCGGGGTGGGAGTGGTAGAAGCCGACGATGTCGAGGCCCTGGGTGCGGGCCTGGCGCTGGGCGGCGATGAGCTCCTGGGGGGCGATGTGGTAGCGGTTGTGCGCGGAGTCGGTGCGGGTGTTGCCGGCGCGGACGAGCGAGGCGACGCGGATGGCGTCGGTGGCGGCGCGGCCGAGGAGGATGCCGCAGCACTCGTTGGGGTAGGTCTGCTCGCCGTGGGCGCGGAGGGAGTCGTAGAGGGTGCGGGAGAGGATGAGGGACATAGGGTCGTTGATGATCCAGATGCGGGCGTTGGTGGTTGAAAAGGTGTAGGCGGCATGGGCGCGACCGGCACCCTCGGGGTCCTTCGACTTCGCAGCTCACATGCGTGAGCTGCTTCGCTCAGGATGACGACTCTACGGGTGTTGTGGAGGTCTGATCTTCCTGGTCTTCGGACCAGAAGCGTTCGGAGAGGTATTTGTCGGCGGAGTCGGGGAGGACGGTGACGATGACGGCTTCGCGGTGGGCGCGGGACTCTTCTTCGGCGATGTCGAGCGAGGCGGCGGCGGCGGCGGCGGCGCTGACCCCGAGGAGCAGGCCCTGGGTGCGGGCGAGGCGCTTGCACATGGCGTAGGCGCGCTCGGTGGGCATGTCGAGGTTGCGGTCGGCGAGGGTGGGGTCGTAGATGGGCGGGACGATCGCGGTGGGCATGTGCTTGAGGCCTTCGAGGCCGTTGAAGGGCGAGTCCGGCTGCATGGAGATGCAGCGGATGTTCGGGTTGAGCTCGCGCAGGCGGCGGGTGGCGCCCATGAAGGTGCCGGAGGTGCCGAGGCCGCAGACGAAGTGGGTGATGCGGCCGGAGGTCTGGTCCCAGATCTCGTTGGCGGTGGAGTCGTAGTGGGCGCGCCAGTTGTTGTCGTTGCCGTACTGGTCGGCGTAGAAGAATTTTTCGGGGTGCTCGGCGATGAGCGCGCGGGCGCGGCGGATGGCGCCGTCGGAGCCGTCGGCGGGGTCGGTCCAGAGGACGGTGGCGCCGTAGGCTTCGAGGATCTTTTTGCGCTCGGGCGAGACGTTGGAGGGGACGCAGAGGGTGACGGGGAAGTGGAGCGCGGCGCCGAGCATGGCGTAGGCGATGCCGGTGTTGCCGGAGGTGGCGTCGAGGAGGGATTTGTTGGGGTTGTTAGGGGAGCCGAGCTGGCCTTTGTGGATGGCATCGGTGACGATGGCCGAGGCGGCGCGGTCTTTGACACTGCCGCCGGGGTTGGCCCACTCGGCTTTGCCGAGGATTTGAATGTTGCTGAGGTGCGCGGTGAGGGAGTCGAGGCGGATGAGTGGGGTGTTGCCGATGCGGTCGAGCAGGGAGCTGCCGAGGAGGGTGGTCGGCGGGTTGGGAGGGGCGGCGATCATGGGGCGAGTGGTGAGTGGTTAGTCGTTAGTCCTTAGTGGTTCGTGGGGCGGTTTGAACCGGTCGCGGCGATGTGCGAGAGTCTAAGTTGAGTTTACTGCGGGCGCTCGGATGTTTCGAGGAGCGCGCCGGCGAGCAGGGTTGCGATGGCAAAGACGGTGAAACAGCGGACGTTCGACGAGGTGCTCTCCATGCTGGGGAGCGAGAGGTTTGATGTGGCGCCGGCGGCGGAGGGTGCAAACCGCGCGGCGGGGGCGAGGCGCGTCTCGAAGTATGGCTGCGCCGCGGAGGTTGCGCCGGGGCCGGACAAGGGCGAGCCGGTGCGGATCCTGGCGAAGCCGGGATGGGTGCTGGGTGGGGAGATTTCGCGGCTGGTGGACCGCGGGTATCAGAAGTTTTTGAAGACGAGCAGGCTGGAGGTGCCGGCGACGGCGGAGCACCTGCGCTCGATCCACAAGTTCAGCGAGGAGCTGAAGGAGGCGACCGGGGCGCTGGTGCTGTACAACGAGGCGATGGGCACGGTGAGCGATACGTATGTCTATGACCGGCTGAAGGGGCGCGAGACGGTGTAGCTGGGCCGGAGGTGGGCGAATGCCGTTCGCTGGGACGCGATGTGCGATGGGCGCGCTGCTGTTGCTGGCAACGACGGGAGCGCTGTCGCAGGGGGCCGCGGCCGGTGGCGGCGCGCACGGGGACCATGGGGCTGGCCATGGGGCTGGCCATGGATTATGGAAGGTCGTGCACGAGGAGAGCTTCGATGGGAGTCCGGTGTTCAAGGCGGGAGCGCCTGCATGGGTTCCAGATACGTATCAGGATACGGACGAGTACGCCGACGGTGGGGCGTATTTCAGGCAGCGCGGTGTGACGCCGCCGGTGGCGTTTCGTGCGGAGGAGGCCTTCGGCGAGGACGGCTGGCTGACGGTGGCGGCGTACAGCCGGTCGAATCTGACGAAGTTCAGCGATTTGTTTGAGGTGGTGCCGGACCCGGCCGATCCGAAGAACCATGTGCTGAGGGTTGCGTCGCCGAAGCACACCGATGGCCTGGTTGTGCGTTCGACGGCGGCGTTGCCGGCGAGGTACAGGGTCTGTCTGCGGGTGGGGTACGCTTCGTTTGGAGACGGCAAGCCGGGAGGACGCAATGGCTATGCGGGCGGGGAGACGGCCGAGCCGTGGTTCCACGGCGATGCGACGCTGGAAAACGGCTTCTACTGGCTGACGATTCTGGATGCGACGCCGAGGCCGCACAACAACCTCTGGATCCATCACCATCGCAAGGTGACGATCGACTCCGACAACAACAAAGAGGCGTGGACGAACATCTGGAAGGGCAAGCGATGGGTGAAGGACGGACGGCATCCGATCATGATGTTCGGCATCGACAAGAACGGGCACGACAGCGACAGTACGGGCCGGCCGTTTCTGTCGTGGTCGCATGGAGCGCTGCAGCCTTCGGGGGCGATTCGCGCGGTGGACGCGTACAAGGACAAGAGGTGGTACTCGGCCTGCATCGAGCGCAATGAAGAGAACTTTGTGCTGACGGTTTCGGGCGATTTCAGGTGGGGCGGACGGCAGACGTATGTGGGGACCATCCCGGTGCGGATGGTGCACGGGGCGGACGCGGGCGTTCCGGACTTCTTCATGTTCGGCGATCCGCACAATAACTACTACGAGGGTTCGGTGTACTACGACGACATCAAGCTGGAGACCTGGCAGGAGCAGTGATGCGGAGGCTAGCGGCGGGTGCGCTGCCATTCGCGGTAGGCTTCGCTTTTGCCGAGGCCGCGGGATTTGGCGGCGCGTTTGACGGCGTCCATCTCAGATAGTTTTTCTTCGCGCATCAGGCGTGTGATCTCGGCAGCGAGCGTGGTTTGGGTTGGGGCGCGTTCTGTTGGTGGGGAGAGATGGCCGTCGAGGAGAAGGACGATCTCGCCGCGGATGGCGGGGCGTTGCTGGAGGGTGGCGAGGACTGCAGCGACGGGGCCGCGGAGGAACTCCTCGTGGAGCTTGGTGAGCTCACGGGCGAGGACGATGCGGTGGGTGGGGCCGAGGATGGCGGCGATGTCGGCGAGGGCTTCGAGGATGCGGTGCGGGGTCTCGTAGAAGATTTGGGTGGTGGGCGGCGCGTCGGAGTTGCCGATGTGAGCGGCGGAGAGCTCGGTGCGCAGCTGTTCGAGGATAGTCCGGCGCTGGCCGGCCTTCGAGGGAAGGAAGCCGTGGAAGGCGAAGGCTTCGGTCGAGAGGCCGCCGGCGATGAGCGCGGCGAGGGCGGCGTTGGCTCCGGGGATGGGGAAGATGGGGATGTTGGCGGCGAGGGCTTTGGTGACGAGTTCGGCACCGGGGTCGGCGATGGCGGGGGTTCCGGCGTCGGAGACGAGGGCAATGCGGGCGCCTGTTTGTAGAGACTGGAGGAGCTCTTCGGCGCGGCCGGCCTCGTTGTGCAGGTGGTAGCTGACGGTGGGCGTGGAGATCCCGAAGTGGTGGAGGAGCCTGGCGGTCTGGCGGGTGTCTTCGCAGGCGATGCGGTCGGCGGAGTGGAGGACGCGGAGGGCGCGGAGGGTGATGTCTTCGAGGTTGCCGATGGGCGTGGCGACGAGATAGAGGCCGGGGGCGAGGGGAGGGTCGGGCGTGGAATGAGAGCCTTTGCTGGTCATGGAGTTTTCATGTTCCTTGCGGCATGACCAAGCGTACCTCAGCGGCTAAAGCCGCAATTTGGACCGGCCGATTGATGGCACGACTGAAGTCGTGCCCCTTCGAAATTCGCTGGATTACGGCACGACTGATGTCGTGCCCCTTAACGAAACTCGGCTGGATTATGGCAGCCTTCGACTTCGCTCAGGACAGGGCGCAGGCGACCCGTAGATTTGTGGTGATCCGAACGAAATACGGGGGTCCTTCACTGCGCTCAGGATGACAATTTCTAAGGTTCCGAGAGCTTTCCAAAAGAAAATGTCCGTTCACCCTGATCGACGAATCATTGTTCGTGGCGGGTGGGTTTGGGGGGGCGGGTGAGGCGGACCTGCTGGACGGAGCGCGAGAGGCTGTGCGGGGTGAGGATGCCGAGCATGGCGTTGTCTTCGACGACAGGGATGAACTCGCTGGCGCCGAGCGCGGAGGTGCGGCGGAGGGCGTCGACGAGTTTTTCGGCGGGCGCGGCGAGCGGGAGGTTGCGGGTCATGGAGCCCTGCAGGTAGCCGTCGCCTTCGGCCTGGAGGCGGTTGGCGAGGGTCTGGCGGGAGACGGCGCCGACGAGGCGCTCGCCGCGGACGACGGGGAAGACGTCCTGAAGGCTGTGGGCGGTGCGCTCGAGGGCGCCGCGGAGGGTGTCGGAGCTGGAGAGGAGGGTGTACTCGGTGAGCATGACGTCGCTGACGAGGATGGAGCCGGCTTCGGTGGTGTCGAGCGGCGAGCCGGCGCTGAGCTGCGCGCCGAGGAGCATGAAGCCGCCAAAGATGATGAGCCAGAGGTTCATCAGCACGAAGCCGGCGAGGACGACGGCGATGGCCAGCGCGGAGCCGAGGCCGAAGGCGGGGCCGGCAGTGCGCGCGGTGGGCGGGTTGTTGGAGCGCGAGCGCAGGAGCTGGCGGGTGGGCAGAGCGGCGGCGGGAAGAAGATTGACGGCGCCGAGGATCATCTGCATCCAGACGAAGCTGCGCAGGATGTGGCCGAAGCCGATCCAGGGCTGCTCGAAGAGCGAGATGTGCGGTTCGATGGCGTAGCAGAAGCCCATGAGGAGCAGGCCCATGCCGAAGTTGGCGATGGGCGCGGAGGCGGTGACGAGGCGCGTGCTGGGTGCGGGTGTGCCTTCTTCGCGCGGAGCGAAGGCCATGACGCCGCCGACGGGAAGAAGAAAGAGCGCGCGGAGGCGGAGACCGGAGTAGACGGCGGCGATGGAGCGGGCGACCTCGCGAACGAGTACGGCGAAGCAGAGCGCGAGCCAGAGGCCGAGGCCGCGGGTGGCGTTGTTCATCGCGATGGTGGAGTAGCCGACGGAGAGCGCCAGCAGAAGGATGAACGAGAGGTGCACGCGCACCTCGACGCCGAAGTATCTGCCGAAGGGAAGTGAGGAGCCGGGCATCAGCGTTGATTGTAGAAGAGAGGCGAGACAGTAGACAGTAGACAGTAGAGGTTCAGGGGATGCGGGTGATTGCGGGGGAGTTTCGGTCGAGGGTGTTGCGGGCGCCGCGCGGGATGGAGACGCGGCCGACGAGTGACCGGCTGCGCGAGACGCTGTTCAACGTGTTGGGGGCGCGGGTGGGCGGCTCACGGTTTGTGGATCTGTATGCGGGTTCGGGTGCGGTGGGGATTGAGGCGATCAGCCGCGGGGCGGAGTTTGTGTGGTTCGCGGAGAAGGCCGCGCCGGCGGTGGCGGCGATTCGCGCGAATCTTTCGGCGCTGAAGATCGGCGGAGGGTATGCGCTGGAGGACCGTGGGGTGGCGCGGCTGCTCGAGAATATGGTGAAGGCGGCGCGGGCGGATGCGGATGTGGTGTTTGTCGATCCGCCGTATGAGGCGGCGGAGGAGTATGAGGCGACGCTGAAGTTTTTGGGGCGGCATGCGGCGGAGATTCTGGCGGAGGGCGCGGTGGTGGTGGTGGAGCATGCGCGGAAGAGATCGTTGGCGGAGAGGGTTGGGGTGCTGGAGAGGACGAGAGTGCTGGAGCAGGGAGAGGCGGGGTTGAGTTTTTATAGAGCAGACAGTAGAGGGTAGACAGTAGACAGTAGAGCGTCGGTTCCAGACTGTGGTAGCGCTACTGTCTATTGTCTATCTGTTTACTGTCTCGTCTCTCGTTCGAAGCCTCCGCCGGTGTGGGAGCCGGTGCGGAGGTCGACGGTGAAGGGGAGCTCGCGGTCGGTGGGCATGTTCCAGCCGAGGCCGTGGAGTTGGCCGTCGCGGATTTCGTTGAGGGTGAGGCCCTCCCAGCTGAGGCGTGCGGTCTCCCAGAGGAGGCCGGAGGCGCCGAGGGCGGCGATGGTGTGGAAGCCGGCGAGCAGGATGAGGTTTTCTTGCGGCGCGGGGAGGACCTGCGTGACGGGACGCAGCGGGAGGTGGAGACATTGATCGGGGGAGCGGGTGTCGACGAGATAGGCGTAGCCGCCGGCGACGGCGAGGAGATCGTCGCGGCGTGGGCACGGCCAGATGCCGGAGGGAAGCGAGGGGTCGCGGAAGCCGAGCGCGCAGGTGGCGAGAAATGCGCCTCCGGACGCGGGTTTGACGAGGACGAGCAGAGCGCCGCGGGCGAGCGCGTCCTCTTCGCCGGCGACGCGCTGCGGCCAGGTGACCTGGCGAGCGGGGGCGATGAGCGGCGGCGTGCGCAGGATTTCGGCGGTCCAGTTCGCGGGGAAGGTTGCGGAGGTTTCGGTCGGAGCGGGCGCGGACTTAGCGGATTTATTCGAATTGTCGGAGGCGGTCATTGATTAACGGAGGTGCTCCCAGCCGTGCGGCTCGAGCGGTGTGCGGATGCCGCCGGCTTCGATGAGTGTCATGGTGGGCTGGTCGCGCCTGGCGCGGAGGATGCTGCCGATGCAGGTGAGTGGAACGCCGCCGAGGGTGCGCGGGATGGAGACGCCGGGCGAGGCGGTGAAGAGCAGCTCGTAGTCTTCGCCGCCATGCAGGGCGAAGCGAAGCGCGGAGGGTTCGCCGGATGCGCGGGCGAGGGCGTGGATAGGCAGGCTGGCGGCATCGATCTCGGCGGCGACGTTGGAGGCGGCGCAGAGGTGGGCGAGATCGGTGGAGAGGCCGTCGCTGATGTCGATGCAGGCGGTGGCGAGGTTGCGGCGAAGCAGCGCCTGGCCGGCGGCGAGACGCGGCTGTGGATAGAGGTGCGGGTGTGCGCCGCTGGTGTGGACCCCACTCATCCGCAATGAAGCTGCGGATGAATGGGGCACCCGGGACTTTGGCATGACCGAAGATTCGCTGGAGACAGATGAGACGGTGAGGGTTGCGAGCTCGGCTGCGGAGCCGCCGAGGGAGCCGGTGAGGAAGAGGCGGTCGCCGGGGCTGGCGCCGCTGCGGCGAAGAGCTTTGCCGGAGGGAACGGCGCCGAGGAGGACGATGTCGGCGAGGACGTGGATGGAGGGGGACTCGGCGGTGTCGCCGCCGGCGAGGGGAGCCTGGGAGGTTGCGGCGAGGGCGAAGAGGCCGTCGAGAAATTCGTTGAGCCAATGGGAATCGACGGGATCGGCGGCGAAGGAGCGTGGGATGGCGAGAGAGAGAAAGGCGGCGAGCGGACGCGCGCCCATGGCGGCGAGATCGCTGAGGCCGCGGGCGAGGGTGCGATGGCCGACGGCGCGGGCGGGATGCGCGTCGCGACGGAAGTGGCGCGCTTCGAGCGACATGTCGGTGGTGACGACGATCTCGTGGCCGCGCGGAGGAGCGAGGATGGCGGCGTCATCGCCGATGCCGAGACGGACGGCGGAGGAGCCGCGGCGCGTGGCGGCCGCGCGCTGGCGGATGTAGTCGATGAGAGCCAATTCGCCGGTTGGACGAACGAGAGGAGCGAATCGGGTCGAAGATGAGCGGGAGCGCGGCATCAGAGGTCGGGACGTCAGGAGTTCAGGAGGTCAGGATACCCCGTCGGGTGCAGGCGTCATCCCCCGGATTTCCTGCGGGGCTGCGTTGCCGTGAGGAACAAAAGCCGTTAACATAGACAAGAGAGGATTGCCTGTCCGGCACGGCTTCCGCGCTTCGCGTTTGAACGCAGCGTGTGAGCGGGGATGGCGATCCGCCCAGGAACCCTGCCTGTGCCGCGTGTGTGGTCCAGGCGCCATTCCCCCAAGGCTGTGTGCGAACGATTGCGCGCGCCGAGGCACCCCCAAGGGCAGGCCCAGCCATTGCGTAAGCGCTCGATCGTCTATGTCACGCAGGGAGAGGACGGCACGGTTGAACGTGTGTCGATCCCCATGCGGTATGTCTATATCTTTGTTGCTGCGGCGGTGACGGGCATGTTCACCTTTGCGGGCATGGCGGGGTCGTACACGCGCATGCTGGCGAAGGCGGAGACGATCAACCATCTGCGCGATGAGCTGGCGATGAGCCGGAACGATTATGCGCATCTGGAAAAGACGACACGCGAGAAGGATGTGCAGGTGGCGAGCCTGGGATCGCTGGCCAGCGAGATCTCGGCGATTTATGGATTGACGGCGGGCAAGCTGACGCTGCCGCACCATGGGCTGCGCGTGAAGCAGACGGCGGCGCTGGCGGTGGAGAAGGCCCCGGTGAAGAACGATGCGGCCGCGAACGACGAAGGGTACACGGAGTCGCTGGACACGTACCTGGCGCTGAAGAATACGGCGAATGCCGGCCTGGCGATGGCGGCTCTGCATCCGGATGCGTCGCTGGGCGTGCGCGGCGAGTTGAGCGAGTTTGACGGAATGGAGATGGCGAGTGGCGCGAACGTGCCGGACATGTGGCCGATCATGGGGCCGATTACGAGCGGCTTCGGCGAGCGCACGGACCCGATCCTCGGCGACGGCGAGGGCGAGTTTCATAAGGGGCTGGATATCGGCGCGCGGGATGGGACGCCGATCCATGCGCCGGCGGATGGGCGGGTGATCAAGGCGGGACCGGGCACGGGTTATGGACGCGAGATCGAGATCGATCACGGCAACGGGATTGTGACGCTGTATGGACATCTCTCGGGCTATAACGTGACCGTCGGCGAGATGGTGGTGAAGGGCCAGGTGATCGGGTATGTGGGGCACTCGGGGCGGGCGACGGGATCGCATCTGCACTACGAGGTGCAGGTGCGGGGGACGGCGGTGAATCCGCATAAGTATCTGCGGACGACGATGGCGCAGCTGGGTGGAACGGCGGCGGGCGCGTAGGTAGGGCTCTGTGCAGATTAGAGCGGTTTCACTGGCTGACGGCGGCGCAGGAGAAGGTGACAGGCGTGACGGTAGGATCCGTCGCGCGCGGCAGTGCGATCACGCGGATGAAGGCGCGGATCGGAGATGCCGAGGCGAAGAACTATGCGGCAAGGCAACTCGGCAACGGCGCTGTTTCCGGTGACGCGCTCGAGGATAAGTTTGAGCGGCTGGAGCGCGATGAGAAGATCGAACGGCTGCCGGGCGAGTTGAAGCAGAAGTCGAACCGGATGCTGGAGGCGGGGTAGAGACGTCAGGAGTTAGGAGTTAGGGATTTCCCCACCCATGCCGACGATAAGGCCGTCGGCATGAGGAGGCACCCAATCTCAGCACCGTTTTGGGAAGCGCCTGCGAAGAGTACCGGCCATGCCTAAGAGACCCGTGCCGAGCAGGACGAAGGCCGAGGGCTCGGGCGTGGCAGCGGCAGTGAAGGTCACTGGTGCGTTGTCGTCGATGTACCCACCTGCCGCGGACAGAAGTGCATCCGAAAGAGCATATGTGCCGCCGCCGTTGCCCCAGACGTTCACCTGATATTCATTGTTAACCACGAAGTCCAGCCCACAATCATCCAGCGGTTCACTCGTGACTGTTCCGACGCATGTTGCTGTCGCGTCGGTCGGGTAGAACAGGTTGTCATAGGTGCTGATCGGGTTAACGGTCGGGTTCGAGGACGAGTAGGAGCCTGGGTTCAAACCGGTGATGGTCCCCGAAAAGCCGCCGTTGTTGCTGGTAGAGAAGGTACCCGTAATTCCGGTGATCTCATCCACGCCCGGCGTACCGGTTGTGGTGAGCGTGAGCGTTCCAGAGCCGGTGATGCCGCTGCCAGCGATGTTGAACGAGTCAGTGAATGTCGAGGCGACGGCCAGGTTTGGCACACTGAAGAAGGCCGCTATAGCGAGAGCGCATGGGAGGCAGCGTAGGCGCATCGGAATCCCCTTTTGGAATGTGAGCCAGTCTAAGGATTCGCCAGTCTCCGCATCAACTATTCCTTGGTAATTTGGCGGATAATCTTAGGTAACCTGAGGATAGTCAGATCAAGCCAGATATTGTCATCTACTTGCCGGTGTAAACGACGCGCCAGACGGAGCGGGAGCCGTCGTCGGTGACGAAGAGCGAGCCGTCGTTGGCGACGGTGACGCCGACGGGACGGCCCCAGACTTCGCCGGTTTTGGTGACGAAGCCGGTGAGGAAGTCGTCGTACTCGCCGGTGGCGTGGCCGTTGTGCATGGGGATGAGGATGACCTCGTAGCCGGCGCGGGGATCGCGGTTCCAGGAGCCGTGCTCGGCGGCGAAGGCGTCGCCGGCGTATTGAGATGGGAACTCGTTTGGAAGATCAAGCCACTTGGGGTAGAAGGTCATCTCGAGTGAGGCCATGTGCGGCTGGACGAGGACGTCGGGGGTGCGGACCTGTTTAGATAAGTCGACGTGCTTGCAGTGGTCGCCTTCTTCCGGTGTGAGGGGTTTGGTGAGCTGCGGGTTGGGGCCGGTGCCGTTGGCGCAGGGTTGGGGAAGACGCGGATCTTCATGGCCTCCCATGTAGTACCAGGGCCAGCCGAAGAAGCTGCCCTCGGGGACGCTGGTGACGTAGTCGGGGACGAGGTGGTTGCCGAGATCGTCGCGCTCGTTGACGGAGCACCAGAGCTGGCCGGTGGTGGGGTTGATGGCCTCGCCGACGCAGTTGCGGAGGCCGTGCGCGTAGACCTGGAGGAATTTGCCGTCGGGGGTGTACTCGAGGATGTCGGCGCGGTGGAACTCGCGGGGGTGGGTGTCGGCGTTGTCGACGTTCGAACCCGAACCAACCGACACGAGCAGGTGTAGCCCGCCGGATGCGGTTTTTGGGGTGAAGACGACGTCGCGGGTCCAGTGGCCGCCGCCCATGAGCTGCGCGTAGCCGGGGATGTTGGGGACGATGGTCTGGGCGGGGCCTTCGGCGTGGAGGTCGCCGGACTTGTAGGGAAGGCGCTGGATGGTGGTGGCGTTGCCGACGTAGACCCATTTGGGGTTGGGGCCGAGCGGATAGAAGGCGATGCCGAAGGGGTGGTCGAGGCCGGAGGCGAAGGTGGCGACCGTGGCGGCTTTGCCGTCGGGACGGACGCCGCGCAGGACGATGATCTCGCCGGCGCCGGAGTCGGCGACGAAGAGATCGCCGTTGGGCGCGGTGCGGAGGAGACGCGGCTCGGTGAAGGTGCCGCCGCTGCGCTGCATAACTTTTTTGGCGTCGGCGCGCTGCATGGGCGTGGTGTCGCCGCCGGCGTAGAGGGTGACCTTGAAGCCGGGAGGCGCGACGGGCCAGGCGTCATGCGGGCGAACGATGATGTGCGGAGTCATGTTGACGGATTGGGCGGGGTTGGGCGCGGGGAGATCGGCGAGGGTGATCTTGTGGCGGACGCCGGGATGCTGCTGGCTCCAGTCGGTGAAGGCGGCCTGGCCGGTGAGGACGGGCTGCTGGGCCAGGGATGCGAGCGGGGCGGTGAGCGCGAAGGGAATACAGAGAGCAGAGAGGGAAAGAGCGGCGATCAGCCTGGGCATCGGCAGCCTCCTTGTGGAGTGGGTCAGCGGGTCAGTGAGTGAACGAGTGAGCGAGTGAGCGAGTCAACAAGTCAGCAAGTCAGCGGGTTGGCCCTGGGGCGGCTGAAGGCGTGTCCCCATGGCTTCCTGTTACTTGGACGCGGGAGTGTTCGCTGGAGTCGTCTCTGCGGAGGCGGGATCGTGAGCGGAGAGCAATGCTTTGAGCTGGTCGAGGGTGGCGGTGGCGTGCAGCACGGCGTGAGCGTCGTGGTGATTGAGCGTCACGGAGTCGAGGACCTGGCGCATGGCCTTGTCGGCGGGCGTCTGCGGAGGCTGGGCGCTGGCGATGCCGCGCATGATGCTGAGCAGCGCGTTGAGCGCGTAGACGGTGCGCTCGGCGTCGTCGGCATTAGCGGTGAACTCTTCGATGCGGAGCTCGGCGGCGCCGCCGTGGAGCGGGACGGTGGTGCTCCAGCGGAGGCTGGCGACGAGATCGCTGTCAGGGGCGACGGGAAGTTGGAGGCCGAGGACGCTGAGATGGCCATCATGCGCGAAGGGAAGGCCGATGTGGCCGACGCCCCAGGCCTGCGCGAGCAGCGGGACGTCATGGAAGCGCGCGGCGAGGAGAGAGGAGCCGGGCGAGCCGAGCGCGGAGGCGCGGGAGCGGTCGAGCATGGAATGGATCTGCTCGGGGGTGGGCATGTTGGAGGCCGCGACCATGTCATAGCCGAGCTGCGTGACACGAAGCGTGCGGCCTTCGATGGGGATGGTGTAGATGATGTGGCCGGCGTAGGTCTCCTGGGAGCTGGCGATGCCGGCGAGATAGGTTGCGAGGCGCTCGCCGTCAAAGCTGCCGACGAAGACCTCGGAGTAGGCGAGATGGCCGTTGGGACCGTGGGGGTTGGGCATGCGATGCAGAGCGAAGGCGACGGCGTCGAGGTCGCGCTCGGGAACGATGCCGGTCGCGTCGATGAAGTGCTGGAAGTCAGGGCTGCGCTTGATAGGAGTTTGATCGAAGTGCGTGGCGGCGCGCAGGGGCTTGAGATTGATGTAGAGGATGGCGTCGCTTTCGGGCAGCAGACGCGCGGCCTCGGGCGGAGCCTTGGCGCGGAGATAGAGCGCGACGGCGAGCGCCGCCAGCACGGCGATCGCGATGAGAAGAGAGATCCATGTGCGTTTTCGCATCAGTTCTTCACGAGGATAGAGTCAGGCTATTCACGGATGGAGAAGGTGAAGATCTTGCCGGCGTTGGCGATGCCCGGCACGTTGGAAGAGCCCGGTGGAAGCACACCGTACTCGCCCTTTTGAATGTCGGCGGGGACGGTGAAGACATACATCTGCGGAGCGATCTTGTGCGCCGTGAATTCAACTTCATCGCGGTAGGAGCCGGTCCGGGAATGGAAGAGTCCACCGGTCTTCACGCGGAAGTCGCGGCTGTGGGAGTGTTCCTCGAAGCGAAGAAAGTCATACTCTTCGGCCTGCGTGCCGGCGGGCGCGTAGATGAGAATGTTGACGCCTGTGGGAAGGATCAGAGGCGACTTCGGCCCTTCGAGATGGCCATTCATGTCCTGTTTCACGAGCCCATCGGTCGCGGCGTTCTTCAGCCATCCGCTGGACTTGAACTCGACGCGTTCGGTCTTGAGCGGAATCCACTCGCCGGTCTTGTCCTGGTAGTAGACGCCGATCTCGTCGATGCCGGAGGCGAGCGGAGCGGGGTTGATCTTGCTGGCGGCGTGAATGGCGAGGCCGGCGCTGCGGGCCTGCATGGCGGCGATGACGCGCTGAGAGACGCCGGCGTTCTTGAGGGCGATGAGGTCGTCGGGCGAGGTGTCGTAGCGGCCGGGCTGGGTTTCGATGGTCTGAATGATGATGGTGTCGTCGAGGCCGGCCTTGGCCATCTTGATGATGGTGTCGTTGCCGATGAAGCGGGCGCGGGCGACGTCGGTGTTGGTCTGCAGCGGGCCGTCCTGGGAGGGTTCGGCCTGAGCGCGGACGAGACGCAGACCGGTGAAGAGGATGAGCCCGAGAAGGACCGGAAAGGCGACCCAGCGCCGAGAGAGCCGGCGCGACGAGACGGACATCGTCATGCGCTCCATGCTAGCACCGGGCGGCGCGGTGTCGTTTCGGCGCCGCGCGCGGCGCTTTCCGCAGGGGTGTGCCTATGGTAAAGTCATAGTCAGCGCTGCGCATTCTGGCAGCGCGCTGTGCTGTTAACACCCAAACGGGCGAGAGCCAGGTGCGGGGCCGAATTGGGCTGGCGTAGCTCAGCTGGTAGAGCTCCTGATTTGTAATCAGGCGGTCGGGGGTTCGAATCCCTTCGCCAGCTCCAGTCCTTGAGGGCGAGGTCGCTATAAGGTAGCGCCTGAGACGCAGTGCAGGATGAAGTTTGGTTGTACTGCTTGTCAGGTTCATCCTCTCGAGTTCGCCAGCCACAGCGTTCGTTCTGTTTGCGCGCGAGATGTCGCGCCGGGCAGTGAGTACGCTGGACGCAGCAGCGAGAGAGCCGGGCGGGCAGAGCAGGGCACAGGTGGCCGAGTGGTTAATGGCAGCAGACTGTAAATCTGCCGCGCAACGCGCTACGGAGGTTCGAATCCTCCCCTGTGCACCAGAATTAACGGCATGTGGTCGGAGGTTCCGATGACGATGGAGCCCAGCGGCACGGGCCGGATGGTTCTTTCGCTGGCGGTGATTGCACTGCTGGCGCTGGCGGTTTGGCTGACCATGGAGCCGGGGAAGTTCGAGTACTTTACCTGGGTGGTGTTGGGGTTCTTTGCGTCGCGGGTCGTGCTGTTGCGGCTGCGGGCGCGGTACAGTGAGAGCGGCGCTCCGGTGGAGCGCAAGCAGGAAGGCTGATGTAGCTCAGTGGTAGAGCACTCCCTTGGTAAGGGAGAGGTCATGGGTTCAAGCCCCATCATCAGCTCCAGATTTTCGCTCTTTGACGGAGATCGTCAGAGAGCCGGGCAGGCGGGAGTAACTCAGTGGTAGAGTCACAGCCTTCCAAGCTGTTGGTCGCGGGTTCGATTCCCGTCTCCCGCTCCAGATTCTCGAGATAGTTTCGGAGACGCATGTCAGAACCGCAGATGGATTTGAGCCAGGTCGATCGTTCCCACGCACTGTATGAGAGGCCGCCGGTGGCGGTGGCGGACCCGCAGATATTCAACACGGTGAAGTCGGCCGTTGAAGGCTCGTTCGCGCCGCACAATGTGGAGCGGTTTCTGCGCTCGCTGGAGCGCGCGGGGCTGCGCATCCGCGACTTTGAGGCGGTGCTGGCGGCGGGCAAGCTGGGCGTGGGCACCGCGGTTGAATATGGCAAGCTCACCGACGGCGACCAGGGGCAGATTCGGGAGTTTTATCTTGCGTCGCTCGAGAAGGTCGAGATTCCGCTGCGGGACAAGCACTTCAAGCTGTATGCGTACTACTAGGATCAGGCGCAGCTATTAGAGATCAGTTTTAAACGCCGGGACGCGCCCGGCTGGATAGAGGAGACGGAGAAGAAGTCATGGCGAAGGAAAAATTTGATCGCAGCAAGCCGCACGTGAACGTAGGGACGATCGGACATATCGATCATGGCAAGACGACGTTGACGGCGGCGATCACGAAGGTGCTGTCCAAGCACAACCCGAAGAACGCGTTTCG
>DATAXW010000008.1:0-73355 GCA_036272895.1 Acidobacteriaceae bacterium
AATAGCTCTGGCGATTCTCCGCGACCTCCTTTCCTCTCCGAATTCGTAAATCAGGTTGGCGAGCTCTTCTTCGTCCGCCTGATTTACCACTTGTTCGGCCGTCAGCCCGCTGCGCGGATCCATCCGCATGTCCAGCGGCCCCTCGGCCCGAAAACTGAATCCTCTGTGCGCCTCATCCAGCTGCATGCTGCTCACCCCAAAATCCGCAAGCAGACCATCCAGCGTTCCCGGCGCCACCACGTCCGCGATCTCTGAGAACGGCCGGTTCACATACTCGACTGCCGGCATTTCTGGTCCCAGCTCCTCGGCTAACGCCGCAAGCCTCGCCTTCGCCCTCGCCATCGCCTCCGGGTCCCGGTCGAAGGCAATCAATCTGCCCGTCGATCCGAGCCGTCGTGCGATCTCCATCGCGTGACCGCCAAAACCCAGCGTCGCATCCACAAAAACACCACCGGTTTTGACCACATTTACCTGGAGGTACTCCAGACTCTCTTCCAAAAGAACCGGTACATGCTGCGGTCTTTCCATCCATCCGCCTCATGCATCCCACTGAGGGATTTGCACTTACAAACCAACCACGCCCAGCGATTCAATGTCCGCGTCCGTCGCCGGGTTCTCCGTAATCGCCGCCCGCAGCCGTGCATCGTTCGCTACGACCAACTTCCTCTCAATCCCCATCACCGCCACATCGCCAACCAGGCTCGCCGCCTCGCGCAGAAGCTGCGGAATCAGCAGCCGTCCCTGCTCGTCCATCCTCACCAGCTGCCCGTAATAATTCGTCGCATCGAGCAGCCTCTTCTTCGGTCCGCTGGCCGGAAGCTTCGCCAGCGCCTCCTCAATCTGTTCCCAGTCCTTCAGCGAGTGGATCTCCGCCCGCTGCCCGTCCCGGCTCGTAATAAAGCACTCCCGTCCCTGGGCCTCCAGCTCGGCCTTGAACTCCGACGGGACCTTCAACCGGCCCTTCTCGTCGACCCGCGCTGGATGATTGCCCCGAAACATTCCTGAACCTCAGCCGCTACCTCTCTCTAAAAGTTCAAATCAGTCGTTCCCGCTTACACTCAAGACAGGGATTTTCGTTCCGCTCTTCCTCTTTTTTCTACTTTTGACCACTCAACTCCACTCATCGTGCCGCGCGACGTCGCTCCTGTAAAGAACTAAATTGGGATTTCGGCCCCGGTTTTCCTTCCACAATGTGGAAAACAGGGCATCTTGCGTGGTTCGCCTCGCCCACCCCTACATCTTGTGTTTGCGGATTGGATTCGTAGCAAGTTCCTCACTTGTACCCACATGGGGGATTGTACTAGCGAAGCAAAAGCGAAACTGCTCCCCGCACAACCTCCGCCTTCACTCCGACAAGCGCAGACGAACCCTCCGCCTCCGGCGCAACAGCCACACCAGATACGCCAGCACGGCCAGGTTGATCACCAGCAACCCCACCCGCAGCATGGTCGTGTGCCTGGCCAGCTCATATCCCTCCCACGGCAGCCCCAGCAACGTCAGGAACAGCGTGAAGTACTCCGCCCAGCGCTTCTCCAGCACCAGCCCCGTACCCTCCACCAGGCACACCACCGCATACGCAAACGTCAGGATGCTGAACCGCCGCAGCTCGTGGCTGCCGATCAAATCCGCCTTGTACGTCAGCAGCCACACCAGGTGGTTCTCCGGGTCGATCCGCAGCGCATCGCTCACCCGCAGCACCACGTTCCCGATGTCGTGATGCATCAGCTTCAGCGCGCCCACGCCCAGCGCCACCGACAGCACCGCCTTGCTCAGCTTGAACAGCCCAATCAGCAGCAGCCCGCGCGCGTGTTCCGAGTGCGTCCACCGCTCCCACCACGCGTGCGACGCCGGCCGCGACCGCGCGCTCATCGATCCATCCCTATCGATCTCAGCCTCCCCGCGTCCTTCCCACAGTTGATGAGCGCGCCCACCCTTTGTCAACGCGTCATTGCGCTCATGAACCTCAGCCGCTTCGCCTTCCAAAGCCGCTTCACGAAAGAACAACGGAAGAGAGCCTTGCTCACTCGGATGTGGGCGCGAACCTTGCCGTCACCCCACTCATCTACATCTCCGCCCACTGCCGCAGCAGGTTGTGATACACCCCCGTCAACTGCACCACGCTCTGCTTCACCTCCGTCGCCTCCGCATTCGCTCCGCCCGCCAGCCGCTGGATCGCCGTATCCAGATCGAACAGCAGCGTCCGCTGCGCATCCTGCCGGATCATGCTCTGCAGCCAGAAGAAGCTCGACACGCGCGCGCCCCTCGTCACCTGGGTCACATGATGCAAACTCGTCGACGGATACAGAATCATGTCCCCCGCCGGCAGCTTCACACTCTTCTCGCCGTACGTGTCCTCCACCACCAGCTCGCCGCCGTCATACTCCTCGGGCTCGGAGAAAAACAGCGTGCAGCTCAGGTCGGTGCGAATCCTTCCTCCACTCGCCGCATGGGTTCGAATCGCATTGTCCACATGCGTCCCGAACGTCTGCCCGCCGGTATAGCGGTTGAACAGCGGCGGAAACACCTTCAGCGGCAGCGCCGCCGAGCGAAACAACTGGTTCGATCCCAGCGCCCTCAAGATCCTCTCGCCCACCTGCTGCGCCACCGAATGCCCCTCCGGAATCTGCGAGTTCTGCTTAACCTCCGCCGACTGGTGCCCCGCCGTCGCGCGCCCATCCACCCACTCCGCGCCATCCAGCAGCGCGCGCAGCTCCCGCACCTCCGCCTTCGAAAAAACCTCCGGTACCGCAATCAACATCGCTCCCCCAAACCGTCGGCGGCGAGGAGCAAACCCAGCCGCCCCTCGCCACGAGCCACTACCGACTACCGACTAACCACTAAAGACTGCCTCTCAGAACTTGTACCTCACTCCGAACTGCGCATTCAGCCCCTCGCCCGGAACCAGATGGTTCGGATGCGGCTCGTCGATATAAAACTTGTTCGTAATGTTGTTGATGTTCGCCTGAAAATCAATGCGCTCGCTGATCGGCCGCCGCACCATCAGATTCAGCACGTAGTATCCCGGAATCGCCTTCGCCGCCAGCGGCACACTCGCCGGATTCAGGGCCGTGCCGGTGTTATACACGCCGATCAACACGCCCGAGCTCGCCCTCCGCGCGCCCAGATAATTCCCGCCCACGCCGCCCGTAAATCCCTTCAGCAGCCCGTGCGTCACCCACAGATTCGCGCTGTTCTTCGGCGCATTCTGGATCGGAAATCCATTCGGGTTGATGTAGAACGGCGCCGTGTTGTAGCGCGGATCGATCACCGCATTTGGATTCGTCTTCAGCGCCGTCTGCCACGCCGCATAGAACGCCGCATTCACCGCGCTGAACGGCGATGCATTCAACGCCGAGTTTTCCAGGAATCCATCCAGGAACGCATAGCCCACCACCAGATCGAAATGCTGGGGCAGGTGTCCCAACGCTCCCAACTGCACGCCGCGCACAATATATGTGCCCACCGTCAGCGTATTCGCCGAGCTGTTCGGGTCCGTCTCATGCGCATTGTCCTTCTCCGTCCGGAAGATGCTGCCCGAAATATTCAGCCGGTCGCGCAAGTAGTCCCACTTCGCTCCCAGCTCATAGGTCTCGTTCTCCTCCGGCGGGGCGGTCGCATTGTTCGCGCTCAAGGAAAGTGACTCCGCCGAGGGATCGAACGATGTTCCCCAGTCGAAGTACAGGCTTCCCTCCGGACGCGGCTTCACCACAATCGCCGCTCGGTACGTCGCCTGCCGGATCAACTGGTTCGCATTCGTCGCTGGCGAGACCAGCGCCGCGGTGTGCGCATTCGTATTAAAGTAGTCCCACCGCACGCCGCCCGAGAGCATCAGCCACCGGCGCAACGTCATCGTGTCGTTGAAGCCGAAGCCAAACGACTGAGAGCTCACATAGGTCCTCCCCGAGTCAGTCGCCGTCACCGGTGCAAACGGATCATACGGATTCGGGTGGATCGCCGGCACATACGGCATCGTGAACCGCTGCCGGTCCGGGTCCGAGCGCTCCCGTCCACCCTCAACAATGATTAATCCGTCGTTCGCCACATGCAGCAGGTCGAACCGTCCGATCACGCTCGCCTGGTCCCACAGCATGTCCTCCGTGCTGCGCGAGGCAAGCTGGTTGCGGTTCACTGAAACCTGGCTCAACGGCGTATCCAGCGGATAGCACGAGGCCGAAGCCGTCGCCGCGATCGCGCATTGCGCGCTGATCTGTGTGTCGGCGTTCTCGTAACCCGTACCGCCATCCGCGTTCATATAGTTGATCGTTCCCGCCGTGTTGATCTGCGGCTCCGTAATGTCCACGTTGCGCGGATAGTTCGCCCAGCGCAGCACGTTCCGCACCGTAGCATGCTCGTTAAGGTCGTGCTCCACGTTGCCCGTCACTACGTCCGGGCCGGTGCGCAGGTAGTTGCTGTTTGCAAACCCGTAGTACGTGCTCCGGTTCACCTTCGCCACGCCCGGCCCAAAGTACGGCAGCCCGTAGTCCGGCGTCGAGTTCTCTGATTCGTGCAGATACTGCACCTCGTATCTCGTCGCCGAATCCAGCCCGAACGAGATCGCCGGCGCAATCCCGAACCGCCGCGTCTCCGCGATGTCGCGCTCCGCCACCATCGAGTCCATCCCGACGGCATTCAAACGAAACGCCGCTCCGTCGCCAAAATTCTTCAACGGCTCATTCACATCCACCGTCACCCGCCGCATCAGGTCGGTCCCAAACTGTCCGTCCACATGCACAAACTGGTTCAGCTCCGGCTGCTTCGTCTCCTGGTTCACCACCCCGCCCGTCGATCCGCGCCCAAACTCCACCCCCGCCGGCCCCTCCAGCACATCCACGTTCTCAAAGTCGAACGCGTCCCTGTAGTAGCTGCCGAAGTCCCGAATCCCATCCAGAAACATGTCATTGCGCGCATTGAACCCGCGGATCGTCAGCGAATCTCCCTGCGATCCGCCCTCGCCCGCCGCCATGCTGATGCCCGGCACATTGCGCAGCGTGTCCCGCAGCGAGACCGCCTGCTCATCCTGCATCACAAACTGCGGCACCGTCTCCGCCGTCTGCGGCGTGTTCAGCAGCGTCTCGGGAAACTGCTGCAGCGCCAGCGCCGTCGCCGCAGCCGCGGTCACGTCCACCTGCTCTGTATTCCGGATGCCAATCTCCACCCGACCCGCTCCCGTAAAGCGAAACGTCAGTCCCGTCTTCTCGAGAATCTGCCGCAGTGCCGCCGGATCGGAGAGCGTTCCCTGCACCCCCGCCGATTGAAACGTCGCCAGCTTGTCCGCCGGGATCTGCACCGCCACCTGCAGCCCCGTCACTCGCTTGTACGCATCCAGCGCCACCGTCAGCGGCCCCGCCGGAATATCGAACCGGTGCGCGGGGGCCGGCGCCGGTGCACTGCCCTCCGCCGCTGCCTCATCGCCTGCAAACGCCGAGGAAGCAGCCGGCCCGGAGACCGCCTGCGCCTCAAGCCTCTTCCCTCCGGCCATCGCCCCGCCCGCGGCCAGCATCACCGCCGCAACCTTGGCGCCCCACCGCCACCCAGCTCTCGTCTCCCACCCTCTGCGGGTCTTCCGCTGTCTCAGGCTCAGAATCACGTCTTCGTCTCCTGCTCTCTGCGGCCGGCTTGCGCTTACGCGCCGCCCTGCTCTGTCTCTCGCGCCCACAAGAGAGCGCCTCCAAAGAAACCGCCAAACTTCAGGGCCCAATCAATTCAAGACTGAATCGGTCCTAGATCCATAGAGTATCCGAATCAGGACTCAAATAGTCCTATATGTCTCAAATTGTGTGCGATCTTCGTATTGCCATGCCACCCCAGGCCCCCGGGCGGCCCATTCATCGCGCGCCGTTTGCGCGATGAGTGGGGGACGCCACAGCCCATCCCCTTGACACGCCCGCTACAATAGAAGCAGAAGCAACGAACCCGGCCGAGGCCGGGTTTTCTGTCTTATGCAGCTCTAAAGATCTAGGAGAATCAAGAATTTGCAGCACCAGCCCCCGAAAAGGCTGAGCCTTCGACCATCGTGCATACGAAGTCCAAAGCTAACTCTTTTCCTTTGAAGTTTTTGCGCAATAAGTGGGGGGAGGGGGTATCCCCGTTATTGCCGATACCGCTGCTGATGCCACTCCCATGCGCTCGCAAGAATCTGCTCCAGCTGCGGGAACCGCGGCTGCCAGCCAAGCTCCTGCTTCGCCCGCTCCGCGCTCGCCACCAGCCGGGCCGGGTCCCCCGGCCGCCGCGCCTTAAGCTCCACTGGAATCGGACGCCCGGTCACCCGCCGCGCCGCCTCCACCACCTCTTTCACCGAAAATCCGCTGCCGTTTCCCAGGTTCAGGATCAGCCGGTCGCGCGTCTCCAGCGCATCCAGCGCCAGGATGTGCGCATCCGCCAGATCGACCACATGAATGTAGTCGCGAATGCACGTCCCATCCGGCGTCGCATAGTCGTCCCCATAGATCGAGATGCTCCCCCGCCGCCCCAGCGCCACATCCAGCACCAACGGAATCAGATGAGTCTCCGGCTCATGCGCCTCCCCCCGCCCCGGCAGCGCCCCCGCCACATTAAAGTAACGAAGCGACGCATAGCGCAGGCCGTGAATCCTATGGAGCCAGCGCAGCACCTGCTCCACCAGCAGCTTCGACTCGCCATACGCATTCGTCGGCGCGAGCTCCGCCGTCTCCTCGATCGGTGTCGACCTCGGCTCGCCATAAACCGCCGCTGTAGACGAAAACACCAGCCGCTCGACACCCGTCGCGTGCATCGCCTCCAGCAGCGCCAGCGTCGACGCCGTGTTGTTGCGGAAGTAGATCTCCGGCCGCTGCATGCTCTCGCCGGCCTCGATCAGCGCCGCGAAGTGCAGCACCCCATCCGGCCGCAGCTCGCGCAGCAGCCCCTCCACCCGAGGCCGGTCTGCAATGTCGGCCTCCACAAACTCCGCACCCGGCGGAACCGCGTCGCGCCGACTGTGGCACAGGTTATCGATCACCGTTACCCGGTGCCCGGCCCGCATCAAAATCGTCGCCACCGTCCCGCCGATATAGCCTGCGCCGCCCGTCACCAAAACATTCATTGTTTCGTTGGCTCCCCTGATCTCTCGAGCGCCGCCCGTAGCGTTGCAGCCGCACCCTCGGCTGTAATGTCGCGCTGCGGCGAGCCAAGCAGTTCAAAGCCCACCATAAACTTCCGTACCGTCGCCGAACGCAGCAGCGGCGGATAGAAGTGCGCGTGCAACAGCCACTCCGCATGCTCTTCGCCGTCGCTCGGCGCCGGATGCAGTCCCATCGAATACGGAAAGGGCGCATTGAACACGTGGTTGTACGCCCGTGTCACAGACTGCAGAATCTCCGCAAGCCCTGCGCGCTGCGCCTCGCTTATCTCACTCACCCGCGCCACCGCCTCGCGCGGCAGCAGCAGCAACTCGAAGGGCCACACCGCCCAGAACGGAACCAGCGCCACCCAGCTCTCATTCTCCGCGACGATACGTTCGACTTCACGCAACTCGGCCCGGAGATACGCCGCAAGCAGGCTCGTCCCATATTGCGCGAAGTACTCCCGCTGCGCCGTCAGCTCCGACGCCGGCTCATTCGGAATATGCTCCGTCGCCCATATCTGCCCATGCGGATGCGGATTGCTCGCGCCCATCATCGCGCCGCGATTCTCAAAGATCTGCACGTAGCCAATATCCGCGCGCGCACCCAGCTCCTTCTCCTGCGCAGCCCACATCTCGACCACTCTCCGAATCCCCGCCAACTCCATCGTTGTCAGCGTGAGATCGTGGCGCGGATCGAAGCACAGAACCCGGCACACCCCCCGCTCCGTCTGCGCGCGCAGCAAACCCACCCCACCGGCATCGAAGCTCGCCTCCACCACATCGGGTTTCAACGCGGCAAAGTCATTCTCAAAGACGAAGGTCTCCGTATACTGCGGCGTTCTCTCGCCGTTCGCGCGCACATTTCCGGGACAGAGATAGCAGCTCGGGTCATACTGCAGCGACGGTGCAGCCGCGATCTCCTCCGTCTGCCCCTGCCACGGCCGCTGCGTGCGATGCGGAGAGACCAGAACCCACTCCCGCTTCAGGGGATTCCATCGCCTATGGGGCGAGCGCAGAAAAATCTCGTCCATTACGCCACGCACTCCTCAGCGGCCACCTGCGGATTTCGACGTACAGCACCATCCGCCGCCTCGCACACATAACTCTGCGCAATAATTCCAAACCGCTCCCGGTATGCCTTGGTCACCACCACAACGAACTCCTCCACGCGCTCCACCATCACCAGATTAACCGTGCAGCCGCCGAAGCCTCCACCGGTCAGGCGCGCACCGGCACAGCCTGAAGACGCCGCTGCGGCCTCCACCAGAAAATCGATCTCCTCGCAGCTGCAGGCGAAGTCATCGCGCTCGCTCGCATGCGCAGCCAGCATCAGCTCTCCCATGCGCAGCGCATCCCCCGCAAGCATCGCCTCGCGCGCGGCGTGCACTCGCGCATTCTCCGTAACGATGTGCCGGCAACGCCGAAACGATTCCTCCGGCATCTCCGCCTCACACGCCTCAAGCTGCTCGAGCGTCGCGTCTCCAAGCTGCCGTACCTCGGGAAAGTGTCTGCGCAGCACAGCCTGCCCCACCTCCACCTCGCGCCTCCGGTCGCCGTACCCTCCGCCCTTGATCGAATGCCTCACCATGGAATTAACCACAACCACGCGGTAGGCTGCAAAATTTCCAGTGTTGATCGGTACATGCTCATAGCGCAGCGACGACGTATCCAGCAGCAGCGCATGTCCTGCCCGCGCGGTTGTAATCACAAACTGGTCCATGATGCCGCACGGCGACCCGACAAACTCATTCTCCGCGCGGCGGCAGAGCACGGCGATCTCCGCCGGCGGCAACCTCGCTCCCGCATGCGCCAGCATCGCCACCGCGCTCGCCACCTCCACCGACGCCGACGAACTCAACCCCGCTCCCAGCGGCACATCTCCCCGCACGCGCAGCAGAAACGGCGGCGGTTGAACGCCCGCATCCATCAGCTCGCGCAGCACTCCCGCCGGATAATCGCTCCAGTTTCCGGCAGGCGTGATGCGATCCGAGGTCGCAACGCTTCGCGACTCCTCAAACGAATCGCTCGTGAAGCTGTACCTCCCGTCGCTCGCCGGAGCAATCGAGGCGACCGTAGTGAAGGGAATCGCCATGGGCAGCACCAGCCCGCCGGTATAGTCAGTGTGCTCCCCTAACAGATTGACGCGGCCTGGCGCAACGAACTCGCGGACGCCGGCCGGCGCGTTTCGACACCGCTGATCGCTCTCAGTCAACACGCTCTCAGGGTAGCAGTTTGGCTGCGGCTGTCGTCCCCCGAAAGGTGGACACCCATCGACCAGGTTTCTCAGCGCAGATGCGGAATGCCGTGCAGAAACGTGCCGGGAGGCGCCAGCGACCGGCGACAAGGCGGCTCGGTCATGTCGCGCTCGCTGCTTGAAAAGATGCGGTCATTCTGCGAGATCAGATAGTCCGCCGTCCGCGCCGCCAGCGCCTGAATCGTCAGACCAGGATTCGCCGAGCCCTGCGTCGGCATCACCGATCCATCCATCACGAAGAGATTCGGCACATCCCATGTGCGCCCGAACTTATCGCAAACGCCCGCATCCGGCGTCTTGCTCATACGACACGCGCCTACCAGGTGCGCATAGCGCGACTCCTGCACCACCTCCACCGCTCCCGCCGCCTTCATGATCTCCATCACCTTGTTCTTGCCGAACTCGATCATCCTCTTGTCATTCTCTTTGAGCCCAAAGGTTACCTGTGCAACCGGAAGACCAAAACGGTCTCGCGCATCGTGTCGCCCATCGTGTCCATCCGCCAGCTCAATGCGATTGTCCACCCACGGCAGAATCTCGCCCAGCAGCCCCAGCGCCGACCAGTGGTTGTACTCCATCATCGCGCGCCGCATCCCCCACCCCCACACGCCTTTCGCAGCCATCATCTGTTTGGCAAAGGCAATCGGCAGCGGCCCGACCGTCTGCACCGCAAATCCACGCGCGAAGTCGCGCTTCGGATCGGTCTCATAAAACTCCTCCGTAAGCGCATGCGCTGGCGGCGCCTTGTACATCCGAACCAGCTGCTCGAAGCGCCCCAGGATCACATTGCCCGCCTGCACCATCAGGTACTTGCCCAGCGTTCCTGAAGAGTTCGCCAATCCACGTTCATGCCCCGGACACGCCGAGTTCAGCAGCAGCCGCGGCGACTCGATCGCATAGCCACACACGATCACCGCACGCGCCTGCTGAAAGTGCTCCTTGCCCTCGGCATCGAAATAAACAACTCCGTCTGTGCGCCCATCTTTTCCCATCGACACTCGCGCTACCATGCAGTGGTCACGAATCTCCGCTCCATTCTTCAACGCATCCGGAACATGCGTTATCAATGTCGACGCCTTCGCCCCCACCTTGCATCCCTGAATGCAAAATCCGCGATAGATGCAATGCGGACGATCGCCATGCGACGCCGAAAGAATCGCGACCGGCCCTCCCGCGCTCACCGGAATGCCGAGCTTTGTGCAACCCTTGATCAGCGTGTCACCCACTCCGCCCATCGGATGCGGCGCATACGGATGCCCATGCGGCTTGCCCCACGGATACCACGCCGGCCCCGCAACCGGAATCTCCTGTTCGAGCAGATCGTAGTACGGCTCAATATCCTCGTAGCTGATCGGCCAGTCTGCGCCTACGCCGTCGCGTGTGTAGACCTCGAAATCCGACGGATGAAAGCGCGGCACAAACGCCGCCCAGTGTACCGACCCTCCGCCTACGCCCTTGCCACTGTTGTTCGCTCCCAGCGCCACCGGATGTTCTCCGCCCGTAATCCGCAGATCGTTCCAATAGAGCTTGTGCGATCCCGCCTCATCCGAAACCCAGTCACGTTCCGTGTCCCAGAATGGACCCGCTTCAAAACCAACCACCTTGAATCCCGCGCGTGCCAGCCGCTGCAACAACACACCGCCTGCCGCTCCCACGCCCACGATCGCATAATCGATCAGGTCGCTATCTTTAAACCGGCGCGGCGGCACCTTGATCTGCTGCATCGGCCCCAGCCGATGAACCTCATCCTTCGGCTTGCCAAACTCGCCCAACAGCGGCGTATTGTGCTCGAACAAACTCAATGCGTCGCTCCCTGCCCCGGATGCGTCTGGTGTTCAAGGCCCGTTCCGTGCGGCTCTTCGACATCCGTGATCGAATCCGCTGGAGCCAGCCACTCGTACCGCTGCTCCCGCACCTCCCACGGCTCAGGCTCACCCTCCTCCAGCCGCATATAGCCACGCGGGTACGCCGGTCCCCCAAACCCAATCTCGTCCCACGCCCACGGATGCGCGTAGTACACCGCCGTTACATCGCTCACCAACATCGTCCAGAAACGTTCAATATTCATCTGCTTCCACACCTCCGCTGCGGCGAGCGGCTTTGCATGATGGACCGATCGAAGAATCGTCTCCTGCTCCGTAATCGTCAGCTCATGAAACGGCCTTCTGTGCAGCGTCTGTGCCATCTGCTCAAACGCCCTGGCTGCGAGCCGATATGCCTCCTGATCCGGCGGCATATCTTCGAATCGAAACCCGTCAAGCCGGTTCTCATACAGCCGTTCGTCGATGCCCGGCAGAATCGCAATCCGCCGCTCCTCCGTGCGGTCTTCCTGCGGCAGGATGCGATCCATCACTGCGTCCATCGTCGCCGCCTCTTCCGGCGTAAAGAAGCGAATCGGCTTGGTCTTCGAGACGCGCTCCTCCACCACCTTGCGCGTCGTCGCATCCCAATAGCGCTTCTGCTTCAGCGTGCTGAACCCCGGATAGTAGCCCGGCTGTTCTCGCGGCGGCAGCGCCGCACCCGTCGCCGCATCGGCCAGCGGCTCGCGATTCACTTTCGTAGTCTTATTCATTGCTATCTCGCCTCCCGCCTCATCAGATACGCCAGCATGCCCAGCAGACCGCACGCCGCAACCAGCATCGGCGCGAAGATTGGCGGCCCATAAAGAATGTTGTAGAGCGGCTTCTTGCTGCCACCGGATCGCCGCAGGATCCCGCGCACGTGATAGCCGGTGCCCACCACGCCATCCAGCATCAGCACGGAGGACGCCATCGGCAGCAGCGTATTCGCGACCCGCCTGCTCTTCAGCGAACCCAGCGTCGCCGCGAGCATCAGCGGCGTCAGCAGAATCGGTGACCACTGCACCTTGTACTTGAAGTTGTCCTTGTAGTGCGAGTACCAGCTCTCCATCCCGGAGCACAGCGTCCACACTGCGGCCACTCTACACAAGTGCTTCTGGAAGCGGCCGATTCGAATGTCCTCGCGAAAGTCCGGCTTGCGCAAGGGTGCGCTCAATTCGACCACGCGGCTGCGCACGTCGCGAGCACGATGAAAGTCTTCCTCACGCTGCAAATAGGACGCGATGACCCCCAGATAGGCGCTCGTGCCGAAGAGCAGCGGCGCAAACAGCGGCGGCCCCATCACGATATTCGTCACTGGCATCCGCCAGCCGCCCGGCTTGCGCGCCACGCCGCGAATGTGAAAGCCAAAGCCGATCACGCCATCGGCAAATGTCACAAAACTCAGCCAGCGCAGCCACGTCGTCGCCGCGCGCCGGCTGAACACCGCGGCTCCCGCCGCCACAGTCAACGCGCTCGAAAGAATCACCGGCGTGTACATTACCGGATTCGAGTAGCTTCCTCGATAGTGTTCGTATCCTACCTCGAGCGCGCTCACCAGACTGCTGCCCGCCACCAGCAGCGACATCGATCGCTGGAAGCAGCCATGCTGAATATGATTCAGAGCCAACTCTGAAGGCGCGCGGAAGGGCGCAGGCAGATGCTCCAGCAGCGCACGCGGCGAGCTGTCGGGCAGCGTCATCTTCCGCTCCCTCTCTTCGGCTCAGGCGTTGTCACGATAGCGCTCCGCATCTTCATGCTTGAACGACAACCCCATCCCCGGTCTCGAAAGATCGGGATACATCACTCCGTCCTTCGGCGAACGAAATCCATCGAACAGCATCCTCTCGATACGCTCGTGATCGTGAAAGTATTCGACATGCCGCAGCGGACGCGCCGCGCACGCCAGGTACAGATGCACCGACGGTCCACAGTGCGCCGAGATCGGCAGCGGATGGGCATCCGCCAGCGCCACCGCATCCATAAATCCCGTGACACCGCCGCACCGCGTCGCATCCGCCTGAATCACATCCACAGCCTCCGCCTCGACCATGTTCCGCAGATACATCGCCGTCCATCCATACTCGCCCGCTGCGATATCCATTCCTGCCGGCGCCCGGTTCCGCAACAGGTGCAACCCTGCCAGATCGTCCGAACTCACCGGCTCCTCAAACCACGTCACGTTGCACTCCGCCGCAAACTGTTCCGCGAACCGCAACGCCTGCTTGCGCGAGTACGCTCCGTTCGCATCCACAAACAGCTCCGTCTCCTCGCCAATCGCCTCCCGCGCCGCCTTCACGCGCCGCAAATCGTCCTCCGGATGCGTGCCGATTTTCATCTTCACCCGCGGAATCCCCTCGCTCACCCACCCTCCCAGCTGCTTGTCCAGTTGCTTGTCTGAGTAGGTCGTAAACCCACCCGACCCATAAACCGGCGCGCCATCCCGCATCTGCCCCAGCACACAGCACAGCGGCTTCCCCATCAGCTTCGCCTTCAAATCCCACAACGCAATATCAATCGCCGAAAGCGCCGTCGCCGCAATCCCATCGCGTCCATAGTTCCGCTGCGCCTTCCGCATCGCAGAAAAGAGCGCATTGGTATCGAATGGGCTCTGTCCTTCGACATGCTTCTTCATCAACTCACGAGCCAGCGGAGCCGCTGTTATATGGGAGTAGGTATAGCCCAGGCCCCTTGCGCCGTCGCAAGCAAGCTCCACCACAATCAAGGTCGTCGAGTCCCACGCGAACGTACCATCGGCCTCCGGCGCATCCGTCGGAATCGTATACGCGGTCGCTTCGGTACTTGTAATCTTCGGCTCAGAAAAGTTCATGAGAAACACAAAACTGAAATATGAAAAGACGCGGGGCCATCTCGCCCGCAGCCGGCAAACTGTCGCTACACAACCTGGCGAACCGTATCGCTCGCCGCCGTCAGCGCGATGCGAATCCGATGCGGCTCGCCGCGCAGCAGCGCCTCGGAGAACTTCTCCGCCTGATCGAGCGTCACCTTCGCCGGAAGCATCGCCGTATATTGATCGACAACCGCCTCAATGATCACCGGCCCGGGCATCGCCAGCGCCTTATCAAACTGTGCGCCCGCACTCTTCGGATCCTCGATGCGTACACCGCTCGCTCCTACAGCCTTCGCCAGCGCAACAAAATCGATCGGGAACAGCTCACACTGATACTCCGGATTCCCCTCGAAGACCATCTGCTCCCACTTAATCTGCCCAAGCGTGTCGTTTTTGATGATCACGAACTTGATCGGCAGCTTATAGGCCACGGCAGTAATGATCTCGCCCATCAGCATCGTGAACCCGCCGTCGCCCACCACCGCGATCACCTGCCGTTCCGGGAATGCAATCTGCGCCGCAATCGCATACGGCATCCCGCACGCCATCGTCGCCAGGTTGCCCGAGCACGAGTGCATCTGCCCCTTCTTCGCCTGCATATAACGCGCCCACACCGTCGTGTTCGTCCCTGAGTCCGAAACGATAATCGCGTTCTCCTTCGTGCGCTTTGAAAGCTCCCACCCCACCACCTGCGGCTTCATCGGCATCGCTGTGCTGGTGCCTTCCTTCTCCAAAATCTCACGCCACTCCTTCATCCCCTTCTGCGCGCGCTCCAGAAACTTGCGATGGCTGTTCCGCTTCAACAACGGCAGCAACATCTTGAGCGTCTTCTTCGAATCCCCCACCAGCCCAACCTCCGTCGGATACCGCAAGCCGATGCGCTGTGCATTCGAATCGATCTGCACACATTTGCACTCGCCCGGCTTCGGCAGATATTCGATATACGGATACGAAGTCCCCACCATAATCAGCATGTCGCAGTTCTCCAGCACGTCCTCGGAGGGCTTCGTCCCCAGCAATCCAATTCCGCCCGTCGTGTACGGCGAATCATCCGGTACGCAGCCCTTGCCCAGCAGCGGCTTCACAATCGGCGCACCCAGCAGCTCCGCCAGCTGGATCAACTCATCGCTCGCATGCAGAGCCCCCTGGCCCGCCAGAATCGCAATCCGCTTGCCCTCGCCGATCACAGCAGCTGCCGCCTTCACATCCTCGGGAGACGGGACATTGCCGCTGATCGCAGAGTTGCTTGACGTGTGATGCGGCTTATTTCGCTGCGACCGATCATGCTTGCCGACCTCCATCAGCTGGATGTCAATCGGGATCGTGATGTGCGCCACCTGCCGCTTATCAATCGCCGAGCGAATCGCCAGGTCCGCCACCGGTTCCATATGCGGCGCGCTCATCACGCGCTCGTTGTAGCAGGCAACATCCATAAACAACTTGTCGAGCTCCACATCCTGCTGCTGATACGTTCCGGTTACGTCGTTGAACTGCATGCCCGTAATCGCGAGCACCGGCTGCTGGTCCATCTTCGCGTCATACAAACCATTCAGCAGATGAATGCCGCCCGGCCCGGACGTCGCCAGGCAAACGCCCAGCCGTCCCGTAAACTTCGCGTAGGCGCACGCCATAAACGCGGCTGATTCCTCATGCCGCACATGAATGAATCGGATCTTCTTCTGCTGCTTCCGCAGCGCCTCCATCACCCCGTTGATTCCGTCGCCCGGCAGGCCAAAGATCGTGTCAACCCCCCAATCGATCAGCTTCTCCACCAACACGTCCGACGTATTCATGCTCGCTCCTCTACAAGAAGTCACACGGGACCTCTCTGCGAATAGACGCCGTGCACAGGAGCGCAGGTTGCGTATCGCACGTCATCTATAGGCTTTTTGCACTAGGGACGCACAATTCCGCTGAGTCCGCGCACAAATTCCACGCCCTTGTCGGCCCATGTCGGTCACAAGTCCCTGCCTCGTGCTACCCTCACGGCGAATGTCGCGCGCGCGATTAACCCGCCGTACGTTTCTCTCCCTCGCAGGTGCGACCCTCGGCGCACGGCTCGTGCGCGCTCAAGCTCCCTCCGCTCTCATCAACGTCGCGAACGCAGAACGATCGCGAATTTTCGCCCAAGCGCCAGCCGCACTGGACGAGCCAGTCAGGCCTCTCACCGCGCTCTCAGCACCCCGTGGCAACGCGCACGAATTTGTCTCCGAGATCCCCCCCGAGCGCAGCATCATCGACCCGCACACCTCCGTCCCTGTCTTTCGCGCGCACGCCACTGCTCTTCGCACGTGCTCCACAACCATCGCCTGCCTGTCTGCCGCCTATTTGCTTACCCACGATCCGAAATTCGCGCAACGCGCCGCCCTGCATCTCCGGGCCTGGTTTATCGCGCCCGCCACACGGATGAACCCGAACGCCAATCTCGCCGGCTGCGCGCACGGCTCAGACACAGGCACACCCGCCGGCATCGTCGATCTCGCCCCGCTTGCGGAGCTCATCCGCTCCACCAGCTTCCTCGTCGACTCGAACGCGCTCACCCCCGCCGAATTCACCACTCTCAACAGCTGGTTCTCCGACTTTGCCACGTGGCTCGATAGCAACCGCAATGCCCGTATCGCTCGCGACACCAAAGACCATCGCGCCTCGGCGTGGCTTCTCATCCGTTCAGCGGTCGCGCGTGCTCTGCGCGACGACGCCGGCCTCGAAGACTGCCGCCGCCGCTTTCGTCACCCCACCCTGCGCAATCAGATCAGCGAGACCGGCGTCTTCCCGCAGGAGGTCGCGACAGCAAACCCCTACCGCAATACACTCTTCAACTTCAATCTGCTCGCCGGCGCCTGCCAGTTGCTCGCCTCACCCTTCGATCCGCTCTGGGACTTCGAGCTCGAAGACGGCACGGGCATGCGCTCTGTCGCGGCCTACCTGTATCCGCTCATCAACGATCCCGCGAAGTGGCCCTTCGTCTCCGACGCCGATCATTTCCTCGAGCTGCCCGGCTCCTGCGCCGCCCTGCTCTTCGCCGGCCGCGCCTATGACCGTCCCGAGTACGTCGAACTCTGGCGCAAGCTCGACAGTAAGCCTATTCCCGCAGACCTCGCCGGCAGCTTCCCCATCCGCCAGCCGCTGCTTTGGACCACCCGCGCCGCCCACGGCTTCTAGACGAAGAATTCGGCCGTCTTATGCCTTCCGAAACTCGCGCACGATCTCCAGATATCTCTTTGCGCTCTCCGTAATCTTCTCCGGCCGTCCCGCCGCAATCGCCTTCGTATCGACAAGATCCGCGCCTACCCCCAGCGCAAACGCACCCGCCTCCAGAAACTCCTTCGCCGTCTCGAGCGACACGCCGCCCGTCGGAATCATCTCCACCTGCGGCAGCGGCGCCTTCAAACTCTTCAGATACTTCGCTCCGCCCAGCGCGCTCGCCGGAAAAACCTTGATCACATCCGCGCCCGCCTGCCACGTCGTCACCACCTCTGTCGGCGTCAGCGCGCCCGGCAGTACCGGGATCGAGTAGCGGTGGCACATCTCAATCGTCTGCAGATTCAGCGCCGGGCTCACCACAAACTGCGCGCCCTCCAGCATGCAGATCCGCGCCGTCTCCGCATCCAGCACCGTTCCCGCGCCTATCAGAATGTCCGGCCGCTCTTTCGTCAGCCGTCCCATCACCCGCACCGCGCCCGGGACCGTCATCGTAATCTCCAGCACCGTCACGCCCCCGTCCGCAATCGCCGACGCAATCGCCAGCGCCTGCTCCTCGCTCTCCGCGCGCAGCACCGGAACCAGTCCAATCTCCCGCAGCCTCGCAACAATCTCTTCCTTACGCATCTCTCAATCCTTCCCGCGCCGCGCCTATCGCTGCACGCGAGCGCCGCCGCCCTTCATCAACCGCTGCACCTCGTCGAACGTCGCCATCGTCATATCGCCGGGCGTCGTCATCGCCAGCGCACCATGCGCGCATCCGCAGTTCACCGCCCACTCTGCGCCCTTCTCGTTCAAAAAGCCGTAGATCAACCCTGAAGCAAACGAATCGCCGCCACCCACACGATCGAAGATCTCCAGATCCGGCAGTGGCTTCGCCTCATGGAACACGCCTCCGTAGTAGCAGATCGCGCCCCAGTCATTCACGCTCGCCGTCTTCGCATGGCGCAGCGTCGTTCCCACCGCCTTGAAGTTCGGATACTCCGCAACGGCCTTCTCAATCATTCTGCGGAAGCTCGCGCTCTCCAACTCCGCCAGCGTCTCGCCCATGCCTTCCACCTCAAAGCCCAGCGCCGCTGTAAAGTCCTCTTCATTGCCGATCATCACATCGACGTACTTCGCCAGTTCGCGATTCACCTCCGTCGCCTTCGCCTTGCCGCCAATCGACTTCCACAACGAATCGCGATAGTTCAGGTCGTAACTGATGATGGCCCTGTGTTTGCGTGCCGCCGCCATCGCCTCTCGCGCCACCTCCGGCGTCGTCTCGCTCAGCGCGCAGAAGATGCCGCCGGTGTGAAACCACCGCGCGCCCTCCTTGCCGAAGATCTCATCCCAGTCAATCTGCCCCGGCTTCAACTGGCTCACCGCCGTATGTCCGCGATCCGAGCAGCCCAGCGCCGCCCGCACACCAAACCCCCGCTCTGTAAAGTTCAACCCATTCCGAGTCGTCCGTCCCACGCCGTCATATTTCATCCACAGCACATGCGACTGATCCACGCCGCCCTGCAGCATCAAATCCTCGATCAACCGCCCCACCGGATTGTCCGCCAGCGCCGTCACAATCGCCGTCTTCAGCCCAAAGCAGCGCCGAAGTCCACGCGCCACGTTGTATTCGCCGCCACCCTCCCACACATCGAAACGCCGCGCCGTCGCCACGCGCACATCGCCCGGATCCAGCCGCAGCATCACCTCGCCGAGACTCACCAGGTCCCACTTGCACTCTTGGGCAGGTCGAAGAACCAGCCCCCCTGACTTGCTGACTCGCTGACTCGCTGGCTCGCTCACGTTTCCCGCTAATCGATCGAGATCTTCCGCAGCAGCCGGAAGTCACTCAGCATCTTGCCCGTACCCAGCACCACGCTGGCCAGCGGATCGTCGGCAATTGAGACCGGCAGCCCCGTCTCCTCGCGAATGCGCTTATCGAGATTCTTGATCAGCGCGCCTCCGCCCGTCAGCACAATGCCGCGGTCCGAGATGTCCGCCGACAGCTCCGGCGGCGTACGCTCCAGCGCTACGCGAATCGCATTCATGATCGTGGCAATTGACTCGCCCAGCGCCTCGCGAATCTCCGAGTCCTCGATCGTGATCGTCTTCGGCACGCCCTCAATCAGGTTCCGCCCCTTGATCTCCATCGTCAGCGGCTTGTCCAGGGGATACGCCGACCCCAGCTCCATCTTGATCTGCTCCGCCGTGCGCTCGCCCACCAGCAGGTTGTACTTGCGCTTCAGGTACGTCATCACGGCCTCGTCCATCTGGTTGCCGGCCATGCGCACACTGCGCGAATACACAATACCCGCCAGCGAGATCACCGCGATATCCGTCGTCCCGCCGCCGATATCGACGACCATGTTGCCGCCCGGCTCCGTAATCGGCAGCCCCGCGCCGATCGCCGCCACCATCGCCTGCTCTACAAGATGTACTTCGCTTGCTTTGGCGCGGTACGCCGAGTCCATGACCGCGCGCTTCTCCACCTGCGTAATCTCGCTCGGCACCCCGATCACGATGCGCGGATGCACCATCATCTTCCGGCCATGAGCCTTCTGGATGAAGTAGTTCAGCATCTTTTCCGTCTGCTTGAAGTCGGCGATGACGCCATCCTTCATCGGCTTGATGGCAATGATGTTGCCGGGCGTGCGCCCCAGCATGTCCTTGGCCTCTTTGCCGACCGCCTCCACCTCGTTCGTGATGCGATTCACCGCAATGATCGAGGGCTCATTGACGATGATGCCCTTGCCATGTGCATACACGAGGGTGTTGGCCGTGCCCAGATCGATTGCCAGATCGCTCGAAAAGAGCGAAAAGATCGACCGCATATTGCTGCCGCGCGACGTACGCATGGCGTAGTTTTTTGAGGACATAATGAAATGAGAACCTGCGCGCCTTGAACTCTCCCCGTTATTGTACGGCCTCAGACCCTTCGAAGCCGTCCTCGCGCGTGCCCCGTGCCTTCAGCGGTTCCCGATCCGGCACCCTCTCGCCGGCAGCGCCCAACCCATCTCCGGTCGCGCAAAATCGACCCCATTCGGTACGATACACAGGCGAGGTTCCCAGAATGATCATCGGCGTGCCGAAGGAAGTAAAAGACCACGAAAGCCGCGTAGGCATCACCCCCGCCGGCGTCAAAGCACTCACCGAAGCCGGCCATAAAGTGCTCGTAGAGCACAACGCCGGCCAGCTCTCGTCCTTCCCCGATGACGACTACCAGGCCGTCGGCGCCGAAATCGTCGGCGCCGCCCACGACGTCTGGCGCAACGCCGAGATGGTCGTCAAGGTCAAAGAGCCCGTCGAGAAGGAGTACGCCCACTTCCGTCCCGGCCTCGTCCTCTTCACCTACCTCCATCTCGCTCCGCTTCGCGAGCTCACCGACATCCTCCTGTCCAAAGGCGTCACCGGCATCGCCTACGAAACGGTGAAAGACCGCGTCGGCGCGCTCCCGCTGCTCACCCCCATGTCCGAGGTCGCCGGCCGCCTCAGCGTCCAGATTGGCGCGGCCTACCTCGAAAAGGAGCACGGCGGCCGCGGCGTCCTCCTCGGAGGTGTCCCCGGCGTCCCTCCCGGCAACGTCTGCGTCATCGGCGGCGGCATCGTCGGCACCAACGCCGCCAAGATGGCCCTCGGCCTCGGTGCCAAGGTCACACTCGTTGACCTCAACCTCAATCGCCTCCGCGAGCTCGACGACATCTTCAACGGCCGCGTCTTCACCCTCGCCTCCAACAGCTACAACATCGAGCGCGCCGCCCGCGAGGCCGATCTCCTCATCGGCGGAGTCCTCATCCCCGGTGCCGCCGCCCCCAAGATCGTCACCCGCGCCATGGTCGGCAAGATGAAGAAGGGCGCCGTCATCGTCGACGTCGCCATCGACCAGGGCGGCTGCATCGAGACCGCCAAGCCCACCACCCACTCCAATCCCAGTTACGAGGTCGACGGCGTCGTCCACTACTGTGTCACCAACATGCCCGCCGCCGTGCCCAACACCTCCACCCTCGCCCTCACGAATGCCACCTTCCCCTACGTCCTCAAGCTCGCCAGCCGCGGCGCCGAGGCCGCCATCCGTGAAGATCGTGGCATCGCGGAAGGCGTCAACACCTACAAAGGGCATCTAACCTACCGCGCAGTGGCGGAGGGCCAGAACCGCGCCTTTGCCGCAATCGACACCCTCCTCTAGCGCAACCGCTGGAGGTCCGATGAAACGTAAGCTGCTCTCCCTTCTCGTTCTGACACTCTTTCCAATCGTGCTCACCGCTCAGTCCAATCAAGCTCCGTCCGAGATGTCCCAGCACGTCAGCTTCGACATCCCCTCGCTCAACGGCCTTCCCCTTCATGGAACCGTTCATGGCGAAGGTGGCCTCGACTACACCGCTGCCATCAGCGTCAGTGCCCTCGGCGGCAACGCCGTCCTGCACCGCCTCATCATCGATCACACCCACCACCTCTACTTCGGCTACGATCTCTCGGCGTACCGCGTCGAGGGCACGCAGCAGGTCCACCTTCACTTCACTCCCGTCACCTCGCTCGCCAGCTTCGGAACCGATCTCACCGGCTACACCCCTGGCGAGATGGTCCTTCCCGCCGACAGCACCATCGCCGTCAACTCCACCTTCGAGGTCCCTCTTGAAAAGGATCAGGACGGCCACACGCTTCTCCGCGACCGCCTCACCTTCGGCCCTCCCAATCCCTAGCCCGTGGGTAGCCCAACCTTTCGTGATCTCAGTTTGAAAGGCTGGAGTATCGCGCGACGCTTCGCAGAGCAAATTCTCGCGTCCTCCGTGCTACAAATCGTGCCTGCACTTCATTCAGGCCTTCCGAGAACCGCCTCCACCGGGACCTTCAAGCGCTCCAGTCTGAAAGGCGACTGGCATTTCCTGTCCTCAAAGCAAACTCTACGAAAATTCCCCTTGTGCGATATACTGTTATGGTCTACTATAACACCACTACGGAGGAGCTTGCGCCTTGGAATCGACCTGGAACGCCACTCAGCCCATCTATCGCCAGCTGCGCGACCGCGTCGTGGCGATGATGCTGGACGGTGCGCTGAAGGAAGGTGATCCGCTGCCCTCCGTGCGTCAGGTGGCGGCGGAGCTGCGCGTCAATCCTCTGACAGTGCTCAAGGGGTATCAGGAGCTCGCCAATGAGGACCTGATCGAAAAGCGCCGCGGCCTGGGAATGTTCGTTCGCTCGGGTGCGCACCAGGCTCTGCTCAAAGATGAGCGCGAGAGGTTCCTCAAAGAAGAGTGGCCGCGCGTCTCCGCAACCATGCAGCGGCTCGGCCTCCAGCCCGGCGATCTGTTCGTCGCTGCCCCAAACGGCACACCCAACGAACGGAAGGAGCGCTAGATGACGACCTGCATTGAAGCGCGCGGCCTGCGCAAGACCTACGAAAAGTCGGTAGCGCTCGATGGCGTCGATCTCCGCATCGAGAACGGGCGCATCGTCGGCCTCATCGGCCCCAACGGCGCCGGCAAGAGCACCGCGCTCCACGCCATGCTCGGCCTCACCCCGTTCGACGGCGAGCTCAAAGTGCTGGGCCGCGACCCCTGGAACGATCGCGATGCCCTGATGCGCGACGTCTGCTTCATCGCCGACGTCGCCGTTCTCCCGCGCTGGATCAAGGTCTCGCAGGCGCTCGACTACATCGCCGGCGTGCATCCTCGCTTCGACCGCGCCAGGGCCGAAGGCTTTCTCGCCAGGACCTCGATCAAGCGGAACAGGCGCGTCAAAGCGCTCTCCAAGGGCATGGTCGTGCAGCTGCATCTCGCGCTGATCATGGCCATCGACGCCCGCCTCCTCGTTCTCGACGAGCCCACCCTCGGCCTCGACCTCCTTTATCGCAAGCAGTTCTACGACGCGCTCTTGAACGAGTACTTCGATGGCAGCCGCACCATCATCATCACCACCCACCAGGTCGAAGAGATCCAGGACGTCCTCACCGACCTCATCTTCATCCAGCGCGGCCGCATTGTCCTCGACACCACCATGGATGCCATCGAATCGCGCTACGCCGAGGTAATGGTACAACCCGGCCACGCCGACGCGGCCCGCGCCCTTCGTCCCCTGCGCGAGCGGCAGGTCTTCGGCCGCAGCGTCATGCTCTTCGATGGCGCTCCGCTCGATCAGCTTCAGCAATTTGGCGACGTACGGACGCCCAGCATCGCGGAGCTGTTCGTCGCCACCATGGACGGCACACAGGAGGCCACGCGATGAGCTCACTGAATATGGCGGAAGAGATGAGTGTCGCGATCGAGCAGCGCGCTGCCGTGACGCAGCATCCCACGCGCCCGTTCCTGTGGTCGATACGGCGCGAACTCTGGGAGAATCTCTCCATCCTGATCGCTCCGCTGGCCGTGGCCGCTATCTCGGAGCTCGGCTTCATCATCGCCGCGATACGCCACGGCAGGGAGTTCTTTGCCATGGCGGCGAGGTCGGATGGCGGATCCCACGATCTCATCGCGGCGCCCTTCGTCTTCTTGGCCGTCGGAATATCCCTCACCATGGTTCTGGTGGCCATCTTCTATTCACTGGACGCGCTCTATGGAGAACGGCGCGACCGCAGCATCTTCTTCTGGAAGTCGCTTCCGGTCTCGGATCTCACGACGGTCACCGCGAAGATGGCCGTACCGCTGATCGTGCTGCCGGCGGTAACACTGATGGTCGTGATCGCGGCAAATATCCTCCTGTTGCTGCTGGGCAGCGTCGCTGCACTGCTCATCGGAGGTCCAGGCCTGCATCTGCTCTGGACTCAGGTTCCCCTGCCGACGATATGGCTGGAGCTGGCGTACACCCTCATCGTCACCACGCTCTGGTACGCTCCGGTCTACGCCTGGCTGATGCTGGTCTCCTCATGGGCAAGGCGGGCGGCGCTGCTCTGGGCCGTGCTTCCGTTCATCGTGCTTGCCTTGTTTGAAAAAATCGTTTTCAACACCAGGCACATTGTTGAGCTGCTGAAGTACCGATTCTCAGGACAGTTCGCCGCGGCCTTTGCGGCAGACCCGCACATCCCGCACAACCACCAGACAACCATCCCCCTGTCGTGGTTGACGCCGGGCAGGTATCTCACCAGTGTCGGCCTCTGGACAGGATTGATCTTCGCAGTCGTGCTGTTCGCCGTCATGGTGAGAATGCGGCGTTATCGCGAGCCGCTTTGAGCCGTCGGCATGTCCCTTGAACGTCTGCGCGACGCTTCGGACATCGGCCTAAAACCAGCCCTGAACGAGTAAACTCTCTCGCATGGGCACATCCCCAGGCCGCCGCACCCTGGTCATCACGCTGGGCGTGTGCCTGCTCATCCTCTTCGTCACCCTGGCGACGCTGAATGCCTTCAATCTCAGCTTTCTCAATCCCGCGTCCCCGCGCCAGACGCTGGTCTTCATCGCGCTCTCTACCCTCGCCTTTCTTCTCTTCGTCGCTGTCCTCGTCCTGCTCGTCCGCAACTTTCTCAAGCTCTACGCCGACCAGCGCAGCCGCATCCTCGGCACGCGCCTGCGCACCCGGATGCTCTGGGGAGCGGTGCTCGTCTCGCTCGTTCCGCTCGTCTTCATGTTCGCCTTCAGCTATCTGCTGATGAACCGCGCCGTCGACCGCTGGTTCTCTCAGCCCGTCACCCAGATGCGCGACGACGCCAACCGCATGGCCTTCGAGCTCTCCAACTACGCCGCAGCCAACTCGCGCTCTGAGGCCGACTCCATCGCCATCGCCCTTCCACCCCTCGTCGCTCCCGCATCCAAAGCCGCTCCGCTCTCTCCTGCGTGGCTGGCCGCGGCCACACGCAGGCTGCAGCAGCACGAGCTGACGCTCGAGGGCGGTTTCGCCGTCCTCTATCGCGACGGCCAGCCCGTGCTCTCCGCGCACCTGCCCCAAGGCGCGGGCGACACCACCCAGATCAAGACCCTTCAGCCGCCCGAAACCAGCACGGATGAGAGCCCCGGACTCCACCCGCCGGTCGCCGAAACCAACCTCCACGGCCCCGCCGAACAATCCATCCTCCAGGCCGCTCAACACAGCGGCGCTCCCATCTACACGCTGGGCGGCCAGGACTACACCCTCGCGACCGCCGCGTTCCAGCGCGATGGCCTCGTCGTCGTCGGCCTGCCCATCCCCGCCGGCATCTCCTCCACCACCCTTCGCCTCCGCACCGCCGCCGATGCCTACTGGACGCTCTTCCGCGAGCGCCGCCAGATTCGCAACCTCTACATGCTCTATCTCCTCCTGATGACCGTGCTCGCGCTCTTCGCCTGCTGCTGGCTCGCTCTTCACCTCAGCAAGCAGGTGACACGTCCCGTCGAATCGCTCGCCGAGGCCATGGAAGCCATCGCCGCCGGCGACTACGCCCGCCGCGTCCCTGAGTCCGCCACCGAGGAGCTCGGCGAGCTCACCGCCAGCTTCAACGCCATGGCCGCCGATCTCGAATCCTCTCGCGCCATGGCCGAGCGCTCCAGCACCCAGCTCACCGAAGTCAACGCCACCCTCCAGCAACGCCGCGCCGAACTCGAAACCATCATCGAAACCATCCCCAACGGCGTCGTCACGCTCTCGCCCGACCGCCGCATCGTCCTCGCCAACCGCGCCTTCTCCGAGCTGCTCGATCCCGGCGGTCAAAAGCAGTTCATCGGCCTTCGCCTCGACGAGGTCCTTCCCGCCGAGATCGTCGACTCCCTCGACCGTCTCCTCCGCCGCTCCCACCGCATGGGCTCCGTCTCCGCCGAGATGCAGATGCCGTCCGGCTCCGGCCCGCTGCAGCTCTCCGCCACCGCCGCGTTGCTTGAAAGCTCCGCTCCCGCTCCTCATGAGAACGGGGATCCCCAGCGAGTTCACTCGCTGGGGCGGGAGCATCTCGGCTATGTCCTCGTCCTTGAGGACGCCACCGAACTCCTTCGCGCCCAAAAACAATCGGCCTGGAAGGAGGTCGCCCGCCGCGTCGCCCACGAGATCAAGAATCCGCTTACGCCCATCGCGCTCAACGCCGAACTCATCCAGCGCCACGCCGCGCGGCTCTCCTCGCTGCTCGCCGAGCACGACCTCCCCTCGAACTCACCCGCCATCATCAGCCACTCCACCGAGGTCATCACCTCGTCGGTCACTACAATGCGGTCCCTCGTCGACCAGTTCGCCACCCTCGCCGAGTTCCCCGCCTCGCGCCTTCGCCCCGCCGATCTCAACAGCATCGTCGAAAGCGCACTTGCGCTCTTCGCCGGCCGCCTCGGCAACATCCGCGTGCGCCGCTACCTTGCCTCGAATCTCCCCTTCGTCGCCGCCGACCCCGAAGCCCTTCGGCGCGCTCTCTCCAACCTCATCGACAACGCCGCCGAAGCCATGCAGGACAGCCTCCACCGCGAGCTCACCCTCTCCACCCGCCTGCTTCCCTCCGGCACCATCGAGCTCACCGTCGCCGACTCCGGCCCCGGACTCACCGACGAGCTCCGCGAGCGTCTCTTCCTCCCCTACTTCTCCACCAAGCAGCGCGGCACCGGCCTCGGCCTCTCCATCGCCGCCAAAATCGTCCAGGAGCATCAGGGCACCATCCGCGCCGAAAAAAACGTCCCCGCAGGCGCCTGTTTCATCATTGAGCTCCGCCCCGCCAGCGCATCAGAAGTAGAGTCCGCCGAACCACACACCGCAGCCCCGGTTCCCGAACGAACTCCCGCCTAACCTTGACTTCCTAACTCATTTCACGACTCACTACTCACTACTCACTAACGACTGCCCTTCCCCATGAACCACGTCCTCATCGTCGACGACGAAGCCGACATCCGCGGATCCCTCGAAGCGATTCTTCGCGAAGAGAACTACGCCATCACCACCGCCGGTACCGCCACCGAAGCCCGCACGCTGCTGCGCGACGCCGACTTTCAGGCCGTTCTGCTCGACATCTGGCTCCCCGACGGCGACGGCCTCGATGTCCTCGCCGAAATCCGCGGCCCCGCCGCCAACCCGCGCCCCAACGCGCCGGAGATCATCATGATCTCGGGCCACGGCACCATCGAAACCGCCGTGCGCGCCACCAAGCTCGGCGCCTACGACGTCCTCGAAAAGCCGCTCTCGCTCGAACGCACCCTCCTCGCCCTGCGCAACGCCGTCCAGGCCCACCAGCTCCGCACCGACAACCAGGAGTTCGCCCGCCAGCTCGCCGCCCACGCCACCGTCACCGGCGAGTCCGTCTCCATCAAGGCCCTCCGCCAGCAGATCAAGCTCATGGCGCCCACCAACGGCCGCGTCCTCATCTTCGGCGAATCCGGCACCGGCAAAGAGCTCATCGCGCGCACCATCCACGCCGAATCCCTCCGCCACGACCGCGTCTTCGTCGAGCTCAACTGCGCCGCCATCCCTGAAGACTTCATCGAGACCGAGCTCTTTGGCTACCGCCACGGCGCCGGCCCCGCCTACGGAGCCGGCAGCCCCGATAGGCCCACCGAAAAGCGCGGCACCTTTGAACGTGCGGATGGCGGAACGCTCTTCCTCGACGAGGTCGGCGACATGAGCCTGAAAACCCAGGCGAAAGTCTTGCGGGCATTAGACGAGCAGCGCTTCTATCCCGTCGGTGCCTCCACCCCCACCCACGTCGACGTCCGCGTCATCGCCGCCACCAACAAAGATCTCGAAGAGGAGATCGCCCGCGGCAACTTCCGCGAAGATCTCTTCTACCGCCTCAACGTCATTCCTTTTTTCGTCCCTCCGCTCCGCGACCGCAAAGAGGACATTCCTCTGCTCGCCCGCGAGTTCCTCGGCGAACTCGGTCAGGAGTATGGCCGCGCCCGCGTCGAGATCTCCGACAGCGCCGTCAACCAGCTCAAGGGCTACCACTGGCCCGGCAACGTCCGCGAGCTCCGCAACGTCATCGAGCGCGTCCTCATCCTCAATCCCCGCGCCTCGCGCATCGAATCCAAACACCTTCCCATGCTCGTCCAGCGCACCGAAGGAATCGCCTCCGGCCGCAGCAGTGGCAACGGCCGCGAAGAGTTCTCCACCCTCCAGGGTGCCCGCGAAGCCTACGAGCGCGACTACATCCTCAAAGAACTAGACCGCACCCGCGGCAACATCAGCCGCGCCGCCGAAGCCCTCGGCCTCGAACGCTCCCATCTCTACCGCAAAATGAAAACCCTCGGCATCCACTTAGGCGAGTAAATGCTTCACTCTACCTAAGAGTGTTTCGCGACAGCTTCGAACTACATGGACCGCGCGCGGGCCAGTTCCACGATCTTCTGTATCGTGTCCGTATACGAGTAGCCGGCCTTCTTGGCTGCCATGGCGAATTCGGCGGTGCTCGCGAGCCATGGGTTTGGGTTCGCTTCGATGACGTACACCTCGCCTTTCTTGTTCAAGCGCATATCGATGCGGCCATAGTCGCGCAGCTTAAGAGCGCGATAGGCGGCGAGCGCGGTGTCCTGAAGTTTTTTCGTGGTTTCCTCGTCGAGGTTGTCGACCGGCGCGGATTTTGTCACCTTGTAGGCCTCGGTCTCGTGATCGAACTTCACGTCCTGGCCGGCGATTCGCGGGGTTCCTTTGGGAAGTTTGGAGAGATCGAGTTCTATAAGCGGAAGCACCTCGGGGTCATCATTTCCAAGAATAGCCGCATAGATCTCGCGCCCCTCGATGTACTCCTCGATGAGCGCTGGACTGTCGAACTCCTCGTGGATGTAGTGGATGCGCTCCATCAGCTCTTTCACACTATCGACGACGGATCCATTATCGATGCCAATGGATCCGTCTTCGGAGACAGGCTTCACGATCAGCGGAAACTCAATATCGTGCGAGTGATCGGTGAGGCCTTTATACGAGGTCGCAAAGTCCGGGGTCTTTATCTTGTGAAAGTCGAAGATTTTTTTTGCGATCGACTTGTCCTGGGCAAGATAGAGACCCTGTGGACCGCCACCGGTGTAAGGAAGCTGCAGCAGCTCCAGGTAGGCGGCGATGTTCTTGTCCATCGTGTCGTGGCCGGCATAGGACTCTGTCAGGTTGAAGACGAGGTCCGCACCACACCTTGCCAGCGCAAGCAGCGATTGGTTCTTGCCGTCGAGGACGTGATACGAAGGCTCGTATCCCAGCTTTGTCAGGGACTCGAAGATCTCTTCGCGGTCGTGCAACGGATCTTTTTTCTTCTTCCGGCGTTTGCCATTCTTGCCGCGCGGCGCCTTCACCGGGGCCGGCTCCGGCTCCGGCGGCCCATCTTCCCAGAAATCGTGCAATATCGTTATTTTCAGGTTCGCCATGATGCCTCTGCGCTTTTCCCGTATCGCCCACATCTGCCGCAACCTGCAGATGAGAATCACCAACTCAAGGCAAAATGAACTTCCCCCGAGCGATGTAGTTCATTGCCAGCGCGGTCGCGTATACAGTGAGTTCGGTTAGATGTTCTCTCTCACATTTCATGTCCGCACGCAGACTGAGATCGCTGACCTTTGCTTCGATGGCTTCCACTAGCTTCTTAACCAATGGGCGTTGCACGCCGGTCCAATAATTCACCTTGTCAATCAGAACCTTGCGATTCTCCCGAAGAACATCGACCGCCGGACGAACGTTTTTCCTGCGATGCTTCGATACGTTGAAGATGTCGCGCAGATCGGTATCGAGGGGAAGCTCCCCGGGACTGAGCTGCTCATCCAGCGCACGCTGATAGAACTCGCCCACCGTCACATCCATTTCGTCGACGGTAATATCGGTATCGCCGTGCGCGACCACAGGGTCGACGTCGCCGAGCTTGCGGCCCATACGATCCATGTACACCAGCTTCTTCATCGCGCCCCAACCTTTGTACCGCTTCCGCCAGTTGGAACGGGGTGTCATCCATACCGCAAACGTCTCAGCGAAATCTTCATCGGGATGCTTTTGCGCGTACCAGCCCTCCATATGCCGCACGAACTGGCGCGAGAACGGAACCGGTTTGTAGGCGTCCCGGTAAGGCCGGCGGAACGGTCCGAAGAGGTTGCGCCATTCTTCCGTCTTATACAGCACGTAGGCGTAGTTGAAAGCGTGGCCGGCCTCGTGGCGCATGTACATCATGATCTGCCGCGTGTCTTCAATGTCGTTCATCTCGGATTCAAGACGCTGCAGTTTCGGATCGGCCAGGTAGAATGGGATTCCGATGACGGGCTCCATGTTCGGACAGCCCCACTCATCGGTGAGATAACACTTGGGGCGGAACCTCTTGAGTCCTTTGGCGTCCAGTTCCTTGTAGAGTTGCTGCACGAAGCGTTCCAGGGGAGAGCCTTCCAGCTTCAGGCCGAGCTGCTGAATCGGCTTGGAGAGGATCTCCTGAACCTCTGCCGGCGCTTTTTCGAAATTGGCCACAGATGGTCGAAGCCTAGCACAGGCAAGGCGGAGTTCGACTGAACGCTAGTCCCCTTCTCGATACCCCGTCCTCGCAACGTGAGGATCGTCTGCGCGGCTACGGCTCATCAGTGCGCAATCGCCAACACACTCATCAACGCCGGCTCAGCACCGCAAACAATAACCTCACCGCATCCGCCGATACCTCACCGTCCCCGCCTCATCTCCCACCCCCACAAACGTCATCCCGCACCGCTCCATCACCTTGATCGACTCCGGCAGCCGCGGATACGTCTGCGCGCTCACACTCCGCACGCCCTTCTGTCGCAGCAGCCACTCCACCAGCGCCTTCGCCGCCTCCGTCGCATATCCGCACCTCTGATACGCCGGCACCGTCGAATACCCAATCTCCGCATCGCCCTCAAACTTCGGAAACGCGCCCACCGCCCCAATCAGCACATAGCCCCGTCCATCCTCGTCGCGCCTCGGCAGCAGCACATACCTGTGCCATCCTCGCGTCTGCGGCTCATCTTCAAACTGCTTCACGATGAAGCGATGCACATGGGGCTCCCAATGCTCCGGCGGCCACTCCGCCGTTACCTCCGCACCCAAAATGTTCCCCAACGTCCCATCCGCCGCCTCATCCGCCTTCAGCATCGCAGGCGTGATCGCCACCAGCCGCAGCCGCGCCGTCTTCAGATCCGGCGTTCGCCGCAGCAGCCCCATCACTCGCCCTGCCCACCTTTTTGCGCCTGTTCGCGGCCCTGCTTCTGCGCAATCTCTTCCAGCTGCCGCCGCCAGTCCAGCTCCTCCACAAACCCGCGCGACGCCCTCCACTCCTCCTGCACCTTCACAAACAGCTCCAAGAACACCCGCGTTCCCAGCAGTCCCTCGATCTCCTTGCGCGCCGCCGTTCCAATCCGCTTCAGCATCTCGCCGCCGCGCCCAATCAAAATCGCCTTCTGCCCCGCGCGTTCGCAGTAGATCGCCGCCGCGATCTTCGTGACAGGAAGTCTCCCGCCCTTCATCTTCTTTGTCGACGTCGGCTCCTCATACCGCTCAATCACCACCGCCGTCGCATATGGAACCTCCTCGCCCGTCAGCATCAGAATCTTCTCCCGAATCAACTCCGCCGCCAGAAACCGCTCCGGCTGGTCCGTTACTTGGTCCCTCGGGAAATACCGCTGGCCCTCCGGCAACAACGCCACCACCTTGTCCAGCAGCAGCTCCAGCCCCTGCCGCTTCTTGGCCGAGATCGGAATTACCTCCGCAAACGTGTGCAGCGACGTCCAATGCGCAATCAGCGGCAGCAGCTCACTCTTCGCTACCGCATCCACCTTGTTCAGCACCAGCACCACCGGACAATCCAGCTTCTTCACCATCTGCAGCGCAAACTCGTCCTCCGCCTTCGACATCGCCCGTCGCTGCTGCCCGACAGTTGGCCGCTCGCCCGCATCCCGCGCATTCTCACTCACCGGCAGCCTTCGCGTCGCATCCACGAGAAACAACACCACATCGCGCGACTCCAGCGCATCATGCACCTCCTGCATCATGCGCCGGTCAAGCTGCGTCTCCGGCTTATGCACACCCGGCGTGTCGACCAGCACCACCTGCGCCGCCGCTCGCCCCGCATCTGTCTTCGTCTTCTTCCGCAGCGGAAGCTCCAGCACGCCCTGAATCCGCGTCCGCGTCGTCTGCGGCTTATGCGTCACAATCGCCAGCTTCTGTCCCAGCAGCGCATTCAGCAGCGTGCTCTTGCCCGCATTCGGCCTTCCCACAATCGACACAAACCCAGACCGCAGCGCCATCCCGTTATTCTCCCACCTGCGCGCCCCGCGAAACCGCGCGCCCGACTCTAACTTCCCGGCTCTTTCGTTCGCATCTCCGCCAGCCCCACCCGCACCCGCTCCACGCGCCTGTCGGTTGAAGCCACCACCTCCATCCGCAGCGGCCCATCCGCCACCACCTCACCTGGCAGCGGAATATGTCCCGCGATCTCGCTCACCAGTCCGCCCAGCGTGGTCGCCTCGTAGCCCGTCAACAGCTGCGGAATCTCTTGCTCCCTCGTCTCCATCTCCGCACCATCCTCCGCCTCGGCAGCCTCACTCGCCGCCGTCTCAGCCGGCTCTGCCAGCTCCGCAAACAACTCCCGCAACCGGCTCACCTCAAAGCTTCCCGGCACAAGATACGTTCCGCCCTCCTCCGCCACCGGCGCATCCTCCGCCGCCGTCGTATCGTGCTCGTCCTCAATCTCGCCGACGATCGCCTCCAGCAGGTCCTCAATCGTCGCCAGTCCCGCCACATTGCCATACTCATCAATCACGATGCTCATGTGCTGCTTCTGCCGCTGCATCTCGCGCAGCAGCTCATTCACCTTCTTGCTCTCGGGCACAAACAGCGCCGGCCGCGCCAGCTGCCCCACCGTGCGCCGCTCCGCATCCGCATCCTTCACGTCCAGCAGGTCGCGCGCAAACGCGATTCCCAAAACCTCATCCAGCGACCCCCGGTACACCGGCACGCGCGAAAATCCCTGCTTCCGGATCTTGCGCTCAAACTCCGCCAGCGGCATCGTGCCTCGCACCGCAAAGATCTCCGGCCGCGGCGTCATCACCTCCCGCACCACCATGTCGCCGAACTCCACCACGCTCCGCACCAGCTCGCGGTCGCTCTCCTCCAGAATCCCCTCCTCCTCACCCGCCTCCAGCAGCGCATCCACCGCCTCACCCGGATGTTCCTGCGCCGCGGCCTCCGGCTCCGCCAGCCCCACAATCGAAAGCAGCAGCCCGATCAGCAGCGTGACCGGCAGCACCACATAAAACAACACCTGGAACAGCACCGAAACCTTCGCAACCCACCGCCCGCGGGTGCGCGTCACCAGCAGCTGTGGAATCAACCGGTCGAAGAACACCAGCACCAGCAGCAGCTCAAACACCGTGCGCGCAATCTCCGCCGGCCCCCGCCCCACCCGCCCATGCAGCCGCATCGCCAGCAGAAACACCAGTGCTCCCAGGGCAATCTGCCGCAGCACCGAGGCCGACATGCCAGCCGACTCCCGGCTCAGCCGCAGCCTCGGCTCAACCCACCTCTCCCACGCCTCCAGATTCTCCGTGTTTTCACGCGGAAGAAACCGCCCCATCGCGATGTAGATGTCATCCGCATACGCCGCCAGCGCCAGCAGGCAGAGCAGACAGAAGATGGCCGCGCTAAAAGCTCCGCTCATCGCATCACCCTCTTCTTCGCAATCGCCGGTCTGTCTTTACTCGCAGCTCGCAACTCGAAGCTCGAAACTGTTTGCATACCCGTTTTTGCCGTTGCCTTTGCCTTTGCGTTTGCCGTTGTCTTTGCTCTTGCCTTTCTTTCTGTCACTCCCGTAGGGAACCCGCTTCTTGCCCTTTGAGATGTCGTACCCTCCGTCCGTGCAATCAACCCCCGCGGCAGCCGCAATCGCCCGCGCAACTCTGCCTCCCGCTTTGCCATCTCGCCATGGTCCGTCTCATGGTCCATCCCGTTCAGATGCAGGAGTCCATGCAGCATCAGCACCCGCACCTCATCGCGCAGCGAATGCCCATGCTCCGCCGCCTGTCGCGCCGCCGCGTCAAACGAAATTGCCAAGTCTCCCGCGTGCTGCCCCGCAAACGCCTCCGCCGCCGGAAAGCTCAGCACGTCCGTCGCCTTGTCCTTGCCGCGAAACTCCCTGTTCAACTCGCGCAACCGGCGATCGTCCGCCAGCAGCACATCCACCCCGCCCTTCAGCCCCACCAGCCCCTGCGCACTGCGCAAAAACCGCGCCAGCCCGCCTCTCGACAATCCCGCCGCGGCCCACGCATCCCCATCCGCGGTCTGACCTCGTCGAGCCTCCAGCGTGATCATGTCATTCCATGCTAACGCCAGAGCCGTTTTCCTGAAGTGTTCCGGATGCGAAGTCCGCTCATGCCGTTTGCTCTCAAGGAAAACGGCCTCCCCGGACCTTCAACAGCGTCCAGAATCAGGAAAAATCGGGAAACGGTCCTAGGCCAGCAATTGCAGCTGCACCAGCGTGCAATCGTCGCTTGCCGGGGTCCCCTTGGAGAAGTCTCGCAGCAGCTCAAGAATCGCCGCCAGCTCCGCACAGCGTGACGCCTGCTCAAGTCCCTCATCGCCGAAGAATTCTCCGTCAGGATTTTCCGCTTCCGTCACTCCATCGCTCACCAGCAGCAGACGCGCTCCGGGCTGAAGCTGCACAGCGGCGGACTCGAACCCCGCGCCGGCAATCAGGCCGACGGGAAAGTTCGCCTGCTCCAGCGTGAACACATCCCCTCCCACCGCGACTCGCGGCCGCACATGCCCGCAGTTGATGTACTCCAGATGGCCATCTCGCCGCAGGCTGGCCAGCACCATCGTCGCGTACTTTCCCACCGCTTTCCTGCACAGATACTCATTCATGGACGCGGCGATCTCCGCCAGCGGCCTTCCCGCCTCCATCTGCACATACAGCATGCCCTGCAGGATGGAGGCGAGGATCGCCGCCGAGGCGCCCTTGCCCGAAACATCCACCAGCGCCACGCTCAGCGTGTCGCGCGTGTCCCGATTGAGGAGCACATCGTAGAAGTCCCCACCCACCGCGCTGCACGCAATGCTGTGCGCCTGCACGCGGGCAAACTCCGGCTGCGGGATCTGCGTGGCCATCAGCGCCTGCTGAATCTGTGCGGCGAATTGCAGCTCCTCGGCCTGCTTCCTCGCACTCTCTTCCACGAGCGCAAGCTGCGCATTCTCCACCAGCGCCGACGCCTCCCGCGCGATCGTCCGCAGCAACTCGTGGTCTGTGTTCGTGAACTGCGCAGGCTCAAAATGGCTGTCCAGATACAGCAGGCCGACCAGCGGCGGGCTCTCGTCGCGCCGGTCCCGCCCCCGCAGCTGGCGCAAGGGGATGCAGATCACCGTACGGATCTGCTGTGCCACAATGCTCTCCGGAACAGCCACGCCCTCCGCCGTCAGCGTGTCGGTAATCAGGAACTGCTCCTTGCCTGCGATCGCCTTCTGTATCACCGTCTGGGAGATCGTGGAACTGTCCCCCAGCTCGCCTCCCTCTGCATCCATTCCCGCAGCCAGCTCCAGCGATCCGCCCGCATCCATCAGGAACACGAATCCTCGTTCTACCTGCGCCAGGCGAATCGTAGCGTCCAGCAGCGAGGCCATCACCCGATCCACCGCGCCTGCGCTGCTCAGTTCGCGCGCCGCCGCCAGAAACCAGTTCAGCTTCTGAAGCTCGGATTTGTTGGAGGGCAGCTCATGGAGCTTCTCCAGCAGATCGCTCGAAGAGCCCCCAAACCGGGTCGCACCACGGTCCGATCCGAACTGCAGCTCCGGTCCGCTCACAGACCCCAGCCGGATCCGGTCCCCGGTTCGAAGCGTGTGCTCGGTGACCGGCTTGCCGTCCACATAGATGCCGTGCCGGCTGCCCAGATCGCGAATCACAAAGCTGCCGTTCTCCCACACGATCTCGGCGTGCCGCCTGGAGATGAACGTCTGCGTGAAGACAAGCTGCGACTCAGGGTCGCGGCCGATCAGAAAGGGCAGCGGATCCAGCCGCACGGCGCGGCACAGATCGCCGTCGCGCACCTGCAGTGTCACTGAGGATACGGATCGGGTTCGCTCGATCGTCACAGCCTTCCTCTCCTGCTGTTCCGTCACCGCCACCGGCAGACTCCGGCCTCTTCGCTGAACACCCGAATTGCTGAACACCCGAATTGCTGAACACCCGAATTGTAGCCCCGCGCACTCCGTGAAGAACGCTTTTGAGCCTTGGTCCATACCAGGGCAAAAGCCGCCACCCTTACCAGTGGCGGCTCATCTTTCTGCCTTCCTTGTTATTGCTTCACGCCGGCTTCCTCGAGGGCTCCGCCACCGGCCTCCTACGCCTTCGCGGCGCGCACCTTGCCAAAATGTGTCGCCAGTTGAATCGCCATCACCAGCATTCCCAGCCCCACGACGATCCAACCCGCCGCCGCCTCGTGGCCCCACGGCAGAAAGAAGTGCAGCAACAACACTCCCGCCACAAGGTTTCCAAATCCCCACAGCACATTACTCAGCGGCGACGACTCGCCAACTCCCGGCGGCTTTCCAAACGGTGACTGAAATGGCGCGCCACTGATCCCCTGCACAAAATGCGGCACACCGTTCGCAAGAAACGCTCCCGCGAAGAATTCGAGCAAGAAAAAGTACCAGGGCATCCGTCCATCCTCACCGGCGATTGTGGCTACTGCGGCTTCGGCGCCTGCTTCCGCGTCGTCTCGACTCCCATCGCGATCGGCTCCGCATCCATCGCCAGCGGAAGCTGCTCCTCCCGCTTATAGCTCTCGTACGCACGCACAATCCGCTGCACCAGCGCATGCCGCACCACATCCACGTCCTCAAAGTGGCAGAACCGGATCCCCTCCACGCCCTCCAGCACCTCGAGCGCCTCAAACAACCCGCTCTTGCGCGGATTCGGCAGATCGATCTGCGTCAGGTCGCCCGTAATCACCGCCTTCGACGAGTTCCCCAGCCGGGTCAGGAACATCTTCATCTGCTCGGTCGTGGTGTTCTGCGCCTCGTCCATGATGATGAACGCATCGTTAAGCGTTCTTCCCCTCATGAATGCCAGCGGAGCCACCTCGATCACATTCGTCTCCAGCATCTTGTCGACCTTGGCCGGGTCCAGCAGATCGTACAGCGCGTCATACAGCGGCCGCAGATAGGGGTCCACCTTCTCCTGCAGAGATCCCGGCAGAAATCCCAGCCGTTCGCCCGCCTCCACCGCCGGTCGAACCAGCACAATCCGCGAAACCTTCTTCGCCATCAGCGCACTCACGGCCATCGCGACAGCAAGATACGTCTTTCCCGTACCTGCCGGTCCCAGCCCGAAGACCATGTCATGCGCCTCAATCGCCTCCACATACTTGCGCTGGTTCGGCGACCGCGGCTGCACCACCCTCTTTGCTCCAACCGCCCGCTGCTTCCCGCTCTCCACCAGCGAGCGCAGCGCCACGGTCGGGTCCGCGACCACCATCTTCAGCAGCCCCTTCAGCTCCCCATTGTGCGGATGCACGCCATTTCGCCGCAGGTGCTCGAAGTCGGCAAAGATGCCCTCCACCCGGGCCACATCCTCCGCCTCTCCCCTTACCTGAATCGAATCCGATCGCAGATCGATCTGAACTCCCAGCCCATCTTCCATCAGACGAAGATTCTCGTCGCGCGTGCCATACAACGGCTCGATTCCCGGGGTAAGCTGCAGCGATTTTTTCACCAAGGTTGGACCTGACCTCCATCAAAGGACTTCGGTTGATACTGCTTAAGATTAGATGTAAAGAAAGACCGCTGGATGTTAGCGGTAATGAAAGTCCGCCAGATGCGAAGCGGGAACAGACCATCCGCGCTGCCCCGGCCGCCGCGAGTCCAGGCCCTGCCGCCGCGTTGTTCTGCTGCCGCAAGCCCTCCGGGGTCCCCAGGCCGTTTACGGCTTGGGGGTGGAAGCCCTCCGGGATCCCCAGGCCATTTACGGCTTGGTGGAAGCCCCGTCCCCAACGGAATGGTACGAATACCCAAATCAGTGCCGATGTTGGCTGGAGACTACCTCCGGTCCCCCCTTCCGTCAAGCACCTCGGTGTCGAAAAAGGTACTCAATCCCTCGCATTACCCGCTCAACTGACTCGCTGACACGCTGACTCGTTGATTCACCGCTGCGCATTGACCCACCCTCCCCATCCACGCTATCCTTAGGTGTTGCAGAGGATGCGGCCCGCTGTGTCCGCTCCGGCGGGGGTGCAGCCCTCCGGCCTGCATCCCATCTCCCGCCAGCCCGGGTAACCAAGAGAGTTTTTCATGGCAAATCATGTCTCGTCCCTGAAGCGCGCCCGCCAGACCGTCACTCGCACGGCCGTCAACCGCGCCAACAAGTCCAAGCTCCGCAGCGCCCTCCGCTCCATGCGCGAATCCATCACCGCCGGCGACCACAAGTCCGCCACCGCGGCCTTCCGCTCCACCGTCTCCATCCTCGACAAGAGCGTGCAGAAGGGCGTGCTCCACAAGAACACCGCCAGCCGCTACAAGGGCCGCCTCAACGCCCGCCTCAAGGCGATCTCCACCAAGAAGGCCGCCTGACCTCGCCTCACAAACCCAAATTCCAAGAGATCACAAAATCAAAGGCTGGCCGACGCCAGCCTTTCAACATTTAACTCGCGACTCCAAAACCCCAACTCGCGACTTCAAACCCCAACTTCCAACTCCGAAGCCCAAACCCCTCACTGCGGCTGACTCCCCGCCGCTCCCTTGAACTCCGGCGACTCCCCCGGCTCCAGCAGCGATGGCGGCTTCCGCGCAGCCTCACCCGCCGCCGCCTTGTCCGATCCCTTCGCCTGAGCCGGTGCATTGCCCACCGCACCCGCGGAACCCACCGTACTCCCGGCCGCCGCGCCGCTCCCACCGCTCGCCGCACCGGCCACCGGCGCACCCGCGCCCTGCACCGCCGCCGCTCCCGACCCCGCGGCCGCACCCTGCGTTCCCGCCGCCGCCGCCGCCTCATCCTTCGCCGCTGCCGCCGCCGATTTCAGCAGCCGCGTCAGCTTCACCGGCCCATCCGCCTTGGGCGGAGCAAAGCTCGCCGCCAGCTTCAGGTCCTTCCTATCCTGCGCACTCGGCGCGGGCAACTGATACACCTGAATCGACCCGCCGTTCACCACCACCGCCAACCGTCCATCCTCTGACAGGTCGAAGTTCTCCGCCGTCCCGATCACCGGAGAGCACGGCGCGCGCAGCAGCAGATCGCCGCTCTCTGTCTGGTACACCCGCACCTCCTGCGACGCATCGTCCGGAATCGTCGTCCACTCCGCTCCCTCTCCAAGCGCCGACGAGATCCGGCTCATCGCAAACCGCCCCGCCGACGGCGCGTACGCAAAGCTCGGCGGCCCGAACATCGCTCCAAACCCCTCCTCCCACATCTCGTGCCCATCCATGCCGAACGCCTCCAGCTTCACCCGGTCCGCCGTTCCCTGGCACGCGAAGGCCACATACTCAAATCCGCTCACCATCTGCATGCGCGGCGCGCAGCTCGAGTCCACCGTGCCCACCGTCTTCTCCTCTCCCCCGTAGCCGCTAAAGCTCAGCGGCCACTGGTCCCGCTTCGGATCCCCCGCCCACAGATACCCGTCATGATCCATCGGCAGCACCACCAACTCCGGTGACCGGTACATACCCGCATCCGTCACCGTCAGCCCCTCGGCCGGCTCTTCGCCGCCCGACAGCCGGTAAAAGTCGATCGCGACCTTCGGCGCCGCGTTCGCCGCATCCACCTCATCGTCGCCCACATCCGCCATTTCGACCCTTCCCTGGGCGGCTTCCATCGCCTTCGGCAGCAGCGTCTCCACCATCACCAGCGACGCATCCGGTGACAGCATTGCCATCACCGGCCTTCCCTCCCGCTGCGGAAACGAGATCGGAACCAGCGGATCGGCTGAGTTCTCCAGCGCCCGCGGCGTAATCGCAAACAGCGTATTGCGTGTCCGCACCAGGAATCGCCCCTCGCCCAGCCGCCACAGGTACTGCGCATGATCGTGGAAGTGCCACTCCTTGCGCGCCACCACGTGCGCCGAAGGCAGTTCCACAAGCTCCGCCGCCACCATCCGGTCGTCGTCGTCCGGAGGATCGCCCGGCAGCCTCGGAATCAACCCGCGCGTGCTGAAGGTCACCAGCAGATGGCTGTCATCGACAAAGTCCACCGTCAGCATCGACATCTCATGGCTCAAAAACTCGGAAGGCATCGCCGGCACACCCAGCGAATCCAGCGGAATCGTCACCCACGCCGCTTTCACTGTATGGTCGGCCGCATGCGCCGCGCCGGCCGCCATCGCCCCCGCCGCGGCCACCAGGGCACAACACACGCCTACCCAGCCGCTTCGTCCGCGGCGGACATTCCCACTTCGCCTGTGGCTGGCCCGGACCATAGAAACCGTCTCCATGTACTCTGGCACAGACAGGGCGTTGAGGGCTAGTGCATCTCTCCGCGGGTTGTAACCGGAAGCAGGGTCCGTTCGGGCCGTTTTCCTGCGAAGAAAACGGCCTCCACCATCTTTCCAGGGTCACGGCAGCAGGAGAAATGCACTAGTCTGGGGAACGGGCAGCCCCCGCGCCCGTATACAACATCATCCGCCAATCCTTTCTCTGGAGACCTTCATGTCCTTTCGCCAGTGTTCCCACACGGCCTTTATGCGTTCCCTTCTTCTGTTGTCGCTCGCAATCGCTCTGGTCCTCGTGCCGGCCGGCATTGCCCAAACCGCTGCTGCACCCGCCGCTCCGCCCCAGACGCACTACACCCCGTCGCCCGCCTTCGATCTCTCCTCGATGGACCGCAGCGCCGATCCCTGCGTCGACTTCTACAAGTTCGCCTGCGGCAACTTCGCCGCCAACCATCCCATCCCCTCCGATCAGCCCGACGTCGATCAGTTCTACCAGCTCTACAACGTCAACACCCAGGAGCTAAACGGCATCCTCACCAAGTACGAGGTCCCCGCCAACCAGCACACCCCCAACCAGCAGAAGATCGGCGACGACTACGCCGCCTGCATGAACACCGCGCTCATCGAGCAGAAGGATTTCGCTCCCATCCAGCCGCTCTTCGATCAGATCGATACGGCCACCAAGTCCAGCCTTCCCCATCTCGCCGGCGAGCTGCAGCGCTACAGCGTCGATGTCTTCTTCGGCTATGGCGAGATGCAGGATTACAAAGACTCCACCCAACAGATCGCCGCCGTCGATCAGGGCGGCCTTGGCCTGCCCGAGCGCGACTACTACACCCGCACCGGCGACAAGGACAAGCAGCTCCGCCAGCAGTACGTCGAGCACATCACCAAAATGCTGACGCTCAGCGGCGAAACCCCGCAGCAGGCGCTCCTCGACGCCAACAACATCCTCGCTTTCGAGACCAGGCTCGCCGAAGGCTCCATGCCCGTCACCGAGCGCCGCGACCCGCACAAGGTCTACCACCCCGAATCGCTCGCCGACTTCGAAACCAACCTCGGCTTCCCCTTCGGCCCGTTCCTTGAGGCCATCCACTCTCCCCAGATCACCTCACTCAACAACGTCAGCCCCGACTTCTTCCCCGCCATGGTCTCCGCCGTAAAAGCCGCCGACATCGAGACCCTCCGCGCCTACATGAAGTACCACGTCCTCACCACCTTCGCCTCCGATCTGCCCAAGCGTATCGACGACGAGAACTTCGCCTTCTACGGCCGCATCCTCAGCGGACAGCCCCAGCAGCGTCCGCGCTGGAAGCGCTGCTCCTCCGCCGTCGATCACGCGCTCGGCGAGGCCCTCGGCCAGGTCTACGTCGATCAGTACTTCGCCGGCGACAGCAAGGCCAAGACCCTCCAGATGGTGCATGACATCGAGTCCGCCATGGACCGCGACCTCGACTCCCTCACCTGGATGAGCCCCGAGACCAAGGTCAAGGCCAAGGAAAAGCTCCACCTCATCACCGACAAGATCGGCTATCCGGACAAGTGGCGCGACTACTCCAAACTCACCATCTCCCCCACCGAGGCACTCGGCAACCTCGAGCGCGCCAACGCCTTCGAGAACGACCGCGAGCTCAACAAGATCGGCCAGCCCGTCGACAAGCAGGAGTGGGACATGACGCCTCCCACCGTCAACGCCTACTACGATCCCTCCCAGAACAACATCAACTTCCCCGCCGGCATCCTTCAGCCCGCGTTCTACGATCCCCACGCCAACCTCGCCACCAACTACGGCCACATCGGCGCCGTCATCGGCCATGAGCTCACCCACGGCTTCGACGATCAGGGCAGCCAGTTCAACGGCGAAGGCAACCTCAGCGACTGGTGGACTCCCGCGGATAAGAAGAACTTCGAGGCCCGCACCGGCTGCCTGGCGAACGAGTACAGCGGCTTCGTCGCCGTCGACGACCTGCACGTGAACGGCAAGCTCACCTTGGGCGAAAACACCGCCGACAACGGCGGCCTGCTGCTCGCCTACATGGCCTACCTCGCCCGCGCCAAAAAAGACGGCATTGACATCGACAAAAAGATCGACGGCTTCACCGGCCCGCAGCGCTTTTACATCGCCTTCGCGCAGAACTGGTGCGAGAACTCACGCCCGGCCATCATTCGCGAACGGGTGCATACCGATCCCCACTCGCCCGATCACTTCCGCGCCAATGGTGCCATCGTCAACCAGCCCGGCTTCGCCCCCGCCTTCGGCTGCAAGAAGGACCAGCCCATGGACCCCACCACCAACTGCCGCGTCTGGTAGCCGCCTCGGACCACCGAGAACGCTTGACGCGCCTTGTACACTGTTAACAGCGAATCAACGAAGGCCCGGCCACGGCCGGGCCTTCGTCATTGGCCCATCATTGTCCTTGGATCGCACGGAAGTCCGAAGCTAAGCCGCTTCTTTTGAAGACTTTGTACAAAAACAGGGGGGAGGGGGTAGCCCATGACGCAGACACTGCCCACGCCTGCCCGCAACCGCGTCCTCGGCTTCGGCGCCTGCACCCTCGCCGGCATGTTCTGGGGCTGCGGCTTCTTCTTCGGAAAAATCGCACTCGCCGAGATGAACTCCGGCGCGATGGTCCTCTACCGTTTCCTCTTCGCCTCGCTCGGCCTGCTTCCCTTCGTCCTCACCCATCGCCCCGGCCGCAATCGCCCTGCGCTCAGCCGCAAAGACTGGCTCATCCTTCTCTTCGCCTCCTTCCTCGGCGTTCCGCTCCAGTTCCTCTTCCAGTTCCACGGACTCGCGCTCACTACCGTCTCGCACGCCGCGCTCATGGTCGGCACCATGCCCGTCCTCCTCGCCGTCGGCGCCACCTTCTACGCCCACGAGCGCCTGCATCCCCTCGGCTGGGTTGCCCTCTTCGTCTCCACCATCGGCGCCGCGCTCATCGCCCTCGGCGGCGACCACCACGCCGCGACATCTGCCGCCAACGGCCCCACCCTCCGCGGCGACCTCTTCGTCGTCTTCTCCCTCTGCATCGCGCTCTTCTGGGTCCTGCTCAACCAGCGCCTCGTCGCCCACCACAGCCCCATCGTCATTACCGCCTACGGCCTCTGCGCCGGAACCGTCATGCTCCTCCTCGTCGTCCCCTTCCTCTACGGCCTTCCGCCCATCCACCACATCTCGCTCAAGGTCTGGCTCGCCCTCGCCGCCAGCGGCCTGCTCTGCACCGCCAGCTCCACCATGCTCTGGAACTACGGCATGACCCGCGTTCCCGCCTCACAAGCCGGCGTCCTGCTCAACATGGAACCCCTCATCGGCTCGCTCCTCGGCGTCTTCGTCCTCCACGAGCACCTCGGCTCGCTCGGCCTGCTCGGCGGCGCGCTCATCCTCGCCGCGGCCATCACCCTCACCACCCGCTCCGCCCGCACCCAGGCCACCCCCGAGTCCATCGCCTTCTAACCCATCCGTTCCATCGCGCCCTCTCGCAGCCGCTGCTACCATCGCCTCCGTCGGGACTCACCCGAACCTTCCGCACCGGAGCTTCACGCACATGCATCGTCTCGCCTCGCTCGCCCTCGCGCTCAGCCTCTTCGCCGCACCCGCCCTCCCGGCCCAGACCCCCACGCCTGCGCCGCAGCAGCCCGCCAACTCCACCAACTCCAGCAAGCCCACCAAACACTGGCCGCCCAAGCCCCGCGCCGAAGCCGCACCGGGGGGTGGCCCCGGCATGGTCTGGGTCAACACCACCTCGAAGGTCTACCACTGCCCCGGCGACCGCTACTACGGCAAGACCGCCAACGGAAAGTACATGACCGAAAAAGAAGCCCGTTCCTTCGGAGCCCACGGCTCCCGCAACGAAACCTGCTTCGCCAAATAACACTCGCAACTTCCGACTGCCGTCCTACACCGGCGTAATGATCCCGCCCACCGGCAGCGACGTCGGCATCTCCTTCAGCCTTCGCTCGCGAACCGCCGAGGCGGCTGCATCGCCATTCATCATCGTGCATTCATCGCTCGCCGGCTCACCCCCTCCCGGCAATGCCTCGCACGCATCCGCTCCAGCATCCTCATCAAAAAGAAGCATTCCTTTAGCCCCTCGCCATCCTTCGATATTACCCACCCCACGACTCACGATTCACTCACTCCCTGACCTCCTGACTCTCTAACATCCTCGCCTCACTCCGCTATCCTGAAACCAGATGCCCATCCGCCTCATCGCCATCGATCTCGACGGCACCCTGCTCAACTCCACCGCCCACGTCAGCGAACGCAACCTCGCCGCGCTCCATGCCGCCGAAGCCCGTGGCATCGAGATCGCCATCGCCACCGGCCGCCGCCACTGCTACGCCATGCGCGTCCTCCGCTCGCTCGTCCGCCCTGCGCACTCCGCACTCATCAGCTCCAACGGCACCGTCATCCGCACTCTCGACTCCACGCTCCTCCATCGCGCTCACATGCCCCTCGCCATCGCGCGTTGGCTCTGCGCCCACGTCCGCGACTTCCGCAACACCCTCGTCCTCACCTTCGACAAGGTCCGCCCCGACGGCGAAGATGATCGCGGCGCTCTCGTCTGCGAGCACCTCGACGACCTCCACACCAGCATCGGCCGCTGGATGGAGATCAACTCTCCCTACATCGCGCCCATCTCTCCCATCGAAGACGCGCTCACCACCCGCGCGCCCATCCAGATGATGCTCTGCGGCTCCCTCGACCGCATGCGTGCCGCAGAAGTACATCTGCTCACCGATCCCCGCGTCTCCAACGTCGAATCCGCCGACACTCCCGGCATCGAGGTCGCCCTCCACCGCACCGAGTATGCCGAGCGCGACCTCTGCATCCTCGACATCCTGCCCGCCGGCTGCTCCAAGGGCTCGGCGCTTCTCGAGCTCGCCCGCACGCGCAACATCGCGCCCACCGACATCCTCGCCATCGGCGACAACTGGAACGACGTCCCCATGTTTCGCGTCGCCGGCCGCTCCGCCCTCATGACCAACGCCCCCGCCGACCTGAAAATCCTCGCCTCCGAACAACGCTGGCAGTTGGTTCCCTCCAACAACAACGACGGTGTCGCCGTAGCCATCGAGACCGCTCTCGCCGACAACGCGCCGCCTCTGGAAACCACCACGAAGTGTTAGCCCTGCGGCCCACAGGAAAACGCTCACCCCGCGGCCCCGATGGTAGTCTCATAGGCAGTGCTCCGACGTCTGTTCCATAGCCGTCTCCTGCTTGCCGCCTCCATCACTGCGCTCGCGGTAACACCCGCGGCACGGGCCCTTGAGCACGTCACCCTGCGCAACGGCTTCACCTACGACTGCGCGCGCCGGCAACCGCTCGCCGACGGCCGCGTCCGTCTCTTCCTCGACGCCAGCGACGCCGCCAATTACATCGACCTGCCCGCCGCCGAGATTCAATCTGTCGTCACGCTGCCAGACCCTCCACCCACCGCTGCCCGCGCCGCCTCCGCAGCTTCCAGCGCCGACATCCACAGCCTGCTCGCCCACGCCGGTGACCAGCACGACATCGACATCGACCTGCTCGCCAGCATCGTCCACGCCGAAAGCAATGGCCACCGCCACGCCGTCTCCCGCACCGGCGCCCAGGGCCTCATGCAACTTATGCCCGAGACTGCTCACTCGCTCGGCGTTCACGACAGCTTCCAGCCCGACCAGAACATCGACGGGGGCACAGCCTATCTCGACGCCCTGCTTACCCGCTACAACAACAATCTCGCCCTCGCGCTCGCCGCCTACAACGCCGGCCCCGCCGCCGTCGACCGCTACCACGGCATCCCTCCCTATCGCGAGACGCGCGCCTACGTCGCTCGCGTCATGAAAGAGTTCAAGCGCCGCAAGCTCCAACTTGCGCACCAACAGAACACGCAGCTCGCCCAAAGCTCGCCGGCCGCGCACTGAGCCGCGATGCCTGACTCGATGCCTGATTCCACACCCGACATCGCAGCCTCACCCTCTCGCCCGCAAAAGAAGAGATCGTCCTCCGGCCTGCTGCAAACCCTCCTTCCCGCGCTTCTCGTCGCTCTCATCGTTCTCTTTCTCTGGCACAAGCGTTCGAGCTTCAACTGGCACGCCCTCGGGACCGAGCTCCGCTCCGTCTCCATCTCCATCGTTCTGCTCGCCATCGTCGTCATCTACGTCTGCTACTGGCTGCGCGCGATGCGCTGGTCCGTCTTGCTCCAGAGCCTTCGTCCCGCCTCTGCCACGCAGGTCTTTCCCGCGCAGGCCATCGGCTTCACCGCCGTTGGCCTCTTCGGCCGCGTCGCCGACCTCGCGCGTCCGTACATCATCGCCCGCCAGCTCGACACGCCCGTCACCACGCAACTCGCCGTCTACTCCGTCGAGCGCGCCTTTGATCTCGGCGCCGCCGCCATCCTCTTCTCCGCCACACTCGCCTTCGGCGCCAGCGGCCTTCCCCACCACGAGGCCTTCACCCGCGCCGGCATCCTCTCCATCGCCGCTACGCTGCTCCTCGCCGTCTTCGCCATCGCTCTGCGCCTGCGCGGCCATCGCGTCGCCGCCCTCGCCGGCAAACTGCTCCATCCGCTCTCGCCAAAACTTGCCGCCTTCGCCCAGGCCCGGCTGCTCGATCTCCGCTCCGGCTTCCAGACACTCGCCACCTTCGGCGAGTTCGCCGCCGCCACCGCGTTGTCCCTCATCATGTGGGCTGGCATCGCGCTCGCCTACCTGCTCTGCGCCCGCGCCTTCCGCAGCGTACCCTCGCTCGCCCACTTCGGCATCCCCGCCACCATGCTCCTCATGGCGACCGGCATCGGCGGCTCCGTCTTTCAGCTTCCCGTCGTCGGTTGGTTCACCCAGACCGCCGTCCTCGCCGCCGCGCTGCACGCCTTCTTCAACGTCCCGCTCGAGCCGGCGACCGCCTGCGGCGCGATCATGGTTCTGGTCAGCTACCTTGCCATCATCCCCGCCGGCCTCATCCTCGCGCGCCTTCGCGGCCTCACGCTGCGCGGCGCCGCCCGCAGCACGGAACAAGCGCCTGTCGCTTGATAGAATCAACTCAAGATGAGATGTCCGTACTGCGGCTTCACCCAGGACAAGGTGATCGACTCCCGCGAGAGCAAGGACGCCGACTCCATCCGCCGCCGCCGCGAATGCGAGCGCTGCACCAAGCGCTTCACCACCTACGAGCGGCTCGACGAGATCCCCTACATGGTCATCAAGAAGGACGGCCGCCGCGAGAAATTCGACCGCCAGAAGGTCCTCAGCGGCCTGCTCCACTCCTGCCAGAAGCGCAAGGTCTCCGTCGCGCAGATGCAGGCCATCGTCGACTCCGCCGAAAGCTTCGTCATCGACTCGCCCGAGCGCGAGCGCTCCACCACCTCCATCGGCGAACTCATCATGCACCGCCTCAAAGAGATCGATACCGTCGCCTACATACGCTTCGCCAGCGTCTATCGCGACTTCAAGGACGTCAATGAGTTCAAGGAAGAGCTCGAGGGCCTGCTCCGCGGCAAAGACGTCAAACCGAGGCGCCACCCAGCACGCTGAAAATCTCTTGATTCACTCCGCCTAAGGAAACGAATGAAGTCCGCACCGCGCACGCACCGCGTCACGCTCATCCCCGGCGACGGCATCGGCCCCGAGGTCACCGCTGCCACCGTCAGCATCCTCGAAGCCGCCGGCCTCACCACCGGCTGCAGCTTCGAGTGGCACCGTCACGACGCCGGAGCCGACGCCTTCGCCAAGACCGGCGAGTACATCCCGCAGGCCCTCTACGACTCCATCGCCGAGAACAAGGTCGCGCTCAAAGGCCCTGTCGCCACACCCATCGGCCAGGGCTTTTCGTCCATCAACGTCACACTGCGCAAAAAATTCGACCTCTACGCCAACTTCCGCCCGGTGAAATCCCTCCCCGGCCTCAAGACCAACTACCCCAAGATCAACCTCATCATCTTCCGCGAGAACACCGAAGACCTCTACTCAGGCCTTGAAGTGATGATTCAGCCCGGCATCGCGCAGTCGCTCAAGATCATCACCGAGAAAGGCTCACTGCGCATCGCCCGCGCCGCCTTCGAATACGCGCGCAAGCACGGCCGCAAGAAGGTCCACGCCATCCACAAGGCCAACATCATGAAGCTCTCCGACGGCCTCTTCCTGCGCTGTTGCAAGGCCGTCGCCGCCGAGTTCCCAGAGATCACCTACATCGAGCACATTGTCGACAACGCCTGCATGCAGCTCGTGCTTAACCCCTACCAGTACGACATCCTCCTCACCGAAAACCTCTACGGCGACATCCTCTCCGATCTCTGTTCCGCCTTCGTCGGTGGCCTCGGCCTCGTCCCCGGAGCCAACATCGGCTACGACGCCGCCATCTTCGAGGCCGTCCACGGCTCTGCTCCCGACATCGCCGGGCAGGACAAAGCCAATCCCACCGCCCTCCTCCAATCCGCCGTCCTCATGCTCCATCACCTCGGCGAAACCTCTACCGCAAAACTCATCGACACCGCGCTCAAGCACGTCTATGCCGAAGGCAAAACCCTCACCCGCGACGTCGGCGGCTCCGCCGGCACGCACGCCTTCGCCGAGGCCGTCATCGCGGCAGTGTCGCGCTAAGATGTCGCACTAAATTGACTCCATTCGGGAATTAGTCGCTAACCGACACATCCCCTCGCGCATCCAAAAGACATCGTGAAGACCCTTCGATCCGCCAGCCTCCTCGCGCTCTCCGCCGCTCTTCTCCTCGCCGGCTGCCATCGCCACGCCGCCTCCAACGCCGCGCCGCTCACCGGCAGCTCGCCCGCGCAGTCCGCTCCCGTCATCGATCCCGCCACCGCCGGCACCATCACCGGCGTCGTGCACTTCACCGGCAAAACCCCGCAGAGGCTGCAAATCGACATGTCCGCCGACCCCGCCTGCGCCATGAGCGCCACTCCCAACTACACCGAGCAGTACATCGTCACCGGCGGCCATCTCGCCAACGTCTTCATCTACGTCAAGAGCGGCATCGCCCCCTGGCAGGCCTCCGCCGGCGCCCCGCCCGTCGTCATGGACCAGAAGGGCTGCCGCTACATCCCGCACGTCGTCGGCGTGCAGCAGGGCGGCAACGTGGAGTTCCGCAACTCCGACCCCACCTCGCACAACGTCCACACCCTGCCCACCAACCCCGCCAACCACTCCGTCGATCTTTCCGAGATGCCCGGCAGCCAGCCCCAGACCGAGACCTTCCACGCGCCCGAGCTCATGATCCCCGTCCGCTGCAACAACCACCCCTGGATGCAGGCCTTCATCAACGTCGCGCCCAACGCCTTCTTCGCCGTCACCGCCCCCGACGGCACATTTACGCTGCACGGCCTGCCTCCGGCCACCTATACTGTGGCCGCCGTCCACGAGAAGCTCGGCGAACAGGATCTCCAGGTCACCGTTTCCCCCCGGTCCACAGCGAAGGCAGACTTCACCTTCGCCGCGAAGTGAATCAAAGCTGTAAGCACAGGTTGGCCCCGCATCTGATTTCATTGCTGAATCCACACTGTCGTTGAAAGGCTGATGATGAACTTCTCTCTGACCTTCCCCATCCATGGCATTCCCCTCTGGTTTCTCGTGCTGTCGCTCTTTCTTCCGCGCATTTGCATCCTCGTCGCGTGGCTGCAGCACGGCATGGGACAGTTCATCCCTCACACCGCCACCATTCTTGACATCATCGTCGCCGTCCTCATCCCCCGCATACTTATCCTCTTCTGGATCTACACCGACCAGGGCATCACCATCTGGTTCCTGCTCCACGTCATCGCCCTCATCATCGCCTGGGGAGGCGGCGGATCCCGCTTCTACAGCCGCCGCCGCGTCGTCGAGGTCGACGGCTAGCCTCAAATCGAAGGTCTAACGATCTCCCATGAGTCGCGCCGAAGGCGTCTGCCGCATGTAATGCCTGCATGCAATGCATGCGATAAACTTGGTAGATGGAACGTCGCAACGTCGGCATTTTGGGCGCAACGGGCGCTGTCGGGCAGCGTTTTATCCAGCTGCTCGCCAATCATCCCTGGTTCAACATCACCTGGCTCGCTGCCTCGGACCGCAGCGCCGGCAAGCCCTATGCCGAGGCCTGCGCCTGGCGTCTCGACACGCCGCTCCCCAAGCGCATCGCCGAGATGGTCCTCCAGCCCAACACGCCGGAAGGCTCTGCGCCTGCGGCAAACGGAAACCAGGCGCTCCCACGCATCATCTTCTCCTCCGTCGACGCTCCCATCGCCCGTGAGCTCGAGCCCAAATTCGCCGCCGCCGGCTGCGCCGTCATCTCCAACAGCTCCGCCTTCCGCATGGGCCCTGACGTCCCGCTCGTCGTCCCCGAGGTCAACGCGGCTCACCTCGAAGTCCTCGAAGCCCAGCCCACGCGCCGCGGAGCCAAGGGGATTCAGCCCTCCGGCGGCTTCCTCGTCACCAACCCCAACTGCTGCGCCATCGGCCTCGTATTGCCGCTCGCCCCGCTCCATCAGCGCTTCGGCATCGAAAAGCTCTTCGTCTCCACCATGCAGGCCGTCTCCGGCGCAGGCTACCCCGGCGTCACTTCACTCGACATCCTCGGCAACGTCGTCCCCTTCATCAAGAACGAAGAAGAAAAGCTCCAGGAAGAGGTCGGTAAGCTCCTTGGCGCCGCCCGCTTTGAAGGCGACAGCGCCACCGGCTTCCTTCCCGCCGCCACCACCGTCTCCGCCATGTGCAACCGGGTCCCGGTGCTCGAGGGCCACACTGAGTGCGTCAGCGTCAAGCTGCGCAAGCCCGCCGCGCGCGAGGAGATCCTCGACGCCTGGCGCAGCTTCCAGCCCCTCATCGGCGCCGGCCACGAGGGCCACCTGCCCTCGGCCCCGCTGCATCCGGTCGAGTATGCCGATGGCGACACCCGCCCGCAGCCCAAGCTCGACCTCCTGCGCGGCCACGGCATGTCCACCACCGTCGGCCGCCTTCGCCCCTGCTCGCTCTTCGACTGGAAGTTCACTCTGCTCTCGCACAACACCATCCGCGGGGCCGCCGGCGCTGCCATCCTCAACGCCGAGATTCTCGCGGTCCTCGGCAAATTCGACTTCAGCCGCTTCCCGCCCATCGGCGCCGCCACCCTCGAAGACAGCGCGGTGCCCGCATGAGCGTAAAAAATCCGCATCCCGAGCGTAGCTCCACTGCGAATCCGAAGCTCGTCGTCATGAAGTTCGGTGGCACTTCCGTCGAAGACGCCGCCGCCATCCTCCGCACCGCCGGCATCGTCGAAGGCCGCGTCCGCAAAGGCCTGCGCCCGGTCGTCATCGTCTCTGCCATGGCCAAGGTCACAGACCAGCTCCTCGCCTGCGCCGCCGCCGCCGTCGCCGGCCGCGGTGATCGTGAAGCCGCCGTCGAGATCATCGCTCGCCTCCGCGCGCGCCATCTGCAAGTCGCCTCCGAGCTCGTAACCGGTCAACGCCTCGAATCCTTCAAACTCGACATCCAGCGCGCCTTCGACGGCCTCGAAGAGCTCGTTCGCGGCATCGCCATCCTCGGCGAGCTCACCCCCCGCAGCTCTGATCTCATCGTTAGCTTCGGCGAACGGCTCTCCAGCGTCATGGTCGCCGCCGCCTTCGCCGAACGCGGCCTGTCCTCCGCACACATCGACGCCCGCGACATCATCCTCACCAACGACCACTACGGCAAAGCGACCCCCGACGAGCCCGCGATCCAACGCACGCTCGAGCAACACGTCCTTCCGCTCGTCACCGCGAGCAAAATCCCCGTCATGGGTGGCTTTATCGGCTCTTACAAAACCTTGGAATCAGAGCCCGGCATCACCACCACCCTCGGCCGCGGCGGCTCCGACTACACCGCCGCCCTCGTCGGCGGCGCCCTCCACGCCGGCGCCATCGAGATCTGGACCGACGTCGACGGCATCATGACCACCGACCCGCGCATCTGCCCCGACGCCCTCCGCGTCCGCATCATCAGCTTTGAAGAGGCCGCCGAGCTCGCCTACTTCGGCGCCAAGGTACTGCACCCAGCCACCATCCTGCCCGCCGTGCAGAAAAACATCCCCGTCTTCGTGCTCAACAGCCGCAACGCTGCCAACGAAGGCACACGCATCACCGCCACGCCGCCGCCCTGCGCCAGCCCCTTCAAGTCCATCGCGGCCAAAAAGAAGCTCACCATCATCGACATCGTCGCCAGTCGCATGCTGCTCGCGCACGGCTTCCTCAAGATGGTCTTCGACATCTTCGACAAGCACAAATGCGCGATCGACATGGTCTCGACCTCCGAGGTGTCCATCTCCGTCACCGTCGACTCGCGCGAAGCCCTGCCCGCCATCTGTGAAGAGCTCGGCCGCATCGCCGACGTGAAATACGAGAGCGACAAGGCTCTCATCTGCCTTGTCGGCGAAGACATTCGCGGCCAGAGCGGCATTGCCGCGCAGGTCTTCGCCGCCGTCTCTCACGTCAACATCCGCATGATCTCGCAGGGCGCCAGCGAAATTAATATGAGCTTCATGATCAATGAAGAGGACGTCGAAGAGGCCCTGCGCTCGCTGCACCACAGGTTCTTCGCCTCACCCGACCCGAATATCTTCGACCTCGAGGCCCGTGCCATCCCCTCCAACGCTTAGGATCTTCCCATGCGCGTTCTCATCCTCGGTCACGGCAAAACCGGCAAGCTCGTCGCGGACGTCGCCGCCGAGCGCGGCCATAGCGTCCACGTGCTTGACGCCAAGGAGAACAAGGACGCCGCCGCGCTCACGCCACCCTTCGTCACTGGCTTCGACGTCATCATCGACTTCACCACGCCCGAGGCCGTCGTCCCCAACATGCGCGCCTGCCTCGCCAATGGCGCAAAGATGGTCGTCGGCACCACCGGCTGGTATGACCGTCTTCCCGACATGAGCGCTCTCACCAAACGCCGCAACGCCAGCTTGCTCTACGGCACCAACTTCTCCATCGGCGTCCAGCTTATGCTCCGCCTCGCCGAGACCATGACGAAGGAGCTCGCTGGCCACAACTACAATCTCTCCATCTCCGAAACTCACCATCTCACCAAGCTCGATGCACCCTCCGGCACCGCCCTTACGCTTCGTGATGTTGTGCGTCGCGCCTGCAACATGGGAGACATCCCTATCAAATCCATCCGTCACGGCGAAGCTGTCGGCCTCCACGTCCTCGAAGCCACCGGCAACGGCGATCGCATCCTCCTCACGCACGAATCGCACTCCCGCCGTCCGTTTGCCGAGGGAGCGGTCCGCGCCGCCGAATGGCTCTCTACTGCCAAACCCGGCGTCTACGACTTCCGCGAGGTCTTCGACAAGCTTTAGCTCGTTCTCGCTTGCGTTCACCCGCACCCGCCCCTACGCTTAACCCATGAGCTCCGCCACCGCCGCCGCATCGTCCTTCGCCTCGCTCTCCTTCGATCAAAAGCTCGACCGCCTCGCCGAAGTCGCCATTCGCGTCGGCCTCGGCCTTCACCCCGGTCAGGAGCCGGCGCAGGAGCTCGTCCTTGCCGCGCCCACCGACGCGCTTCCCTTCACGCGACGGGTCGTAGCCCAGGCCTACAAGGCCGGCGCAAAGTACGTCACCACCTTCTTCGTCGACGACGCAATTGTCCTCGCCCGCTATCAGCACGCGCCCGACTCCACGTTCGACTACGCGCCCCAGTGGTACTACGACGCCATCGCCAACGCCTACAAATCTGGAGCCGCCCGCATGGCCATCACCGGCGCCAATCCGGCTTTGCTCTCCGGCCAGGACCCGCAGAAGGTTTCGCGCGCCAACGTCGCCACCTCCAAGGCCTACAAGCCCGCCATGGAGCTCATCACCCGCCACGAGATCAACTGGACCATCGTCGCCGCCGCCACGCCCGCCTGGGCCGCGCTCGTCTTCCCCGGCGAACCAGAAGAGCTCGCCCTCGGCAAACTCTGGGACGCCATCTTCAAAACCTCGCGCATCACCGGCAACGATCCCGTCGCCGACTGGACGGAGCACGGCGAAAACCTCAAGCGCCGCGTCGATCTCCTCAACGCCAGGCGCTTCCACTCGCTCCGCTTCTTCACGCCCGACGGCTCGACCGATCTTACCGTCGGCCTCGCCGATCAGCACCGCTGGGCCGGCGGCGGCACCACCGCGGGCAACGGCATCTACTGCCAGCCCAACATCCCCACCGAAGAGTGCTTCACCACGCCGCACAAAGACCGCGTGCACGGCGTCGTCTCCGCCTCGAAGCCGCTTTCGCACCAGGGCACGCTCATCGAAAACATCCGCTGCCGCTTTGAAGCCGGCCGCATCGTCGAGGTCACCGCCACCAAAGGCGAAGAGGCCATCCGCAAGCTCATCTCCACCGATGATGGCGCGCGCCGCCTCGGCGAGGTCGCCCTCGTCCCGCACAACTCGCCCATCGCGCAGTCCGGCATCCTCTTCTGGAATACGCTCTTCGACGAGAACGCCGCCAGCCACATCGCGCTCGGCCAGGCCTACTCCACCTGCCTCATCAACGGAGAGAAGATGTCCAACGAAGAGCTCGCCAAACTCGGCGCCAACGAGAGCCTCATCCATGTGGACTGGATGATCGGCAACGCCACCATGAACATCGACGGTCTCTCCGCCGCTGGCTCCGCCGATCCCCTCATGCGCGATGGCGACTGGGTCTAGTTCCACGGCCCCGGCGCCCATTACGCTGCGCCGCGCCGCGCCCGCCGATCTTCCCGCAGTCACCGCTCTCCTCAATCGCTACTACACCGAGTGGCACGTCTGGGAGCACGACCCACCCGCACGCGTCCTCCACTACATCGAGCAATCACCACCCCTCGGCTACCTCCTCGCGGAGCGCGACGGCGCTCTCGTCGGCTGCGTCATGCTCCGCGCCATTCCATCCGTTCCCTCCGCCGCCGAGTGCAAGCGTCTCTTCGTCCTTCCCGAGATCCGCGGTCGCGGCCTCGCCTCGCAGCTCATGGACCACATCGAATCCCTCGCCAGCGCTCATCATCTCGCGTGGATCTACCTCGACAGCACCGAAGAGTTCTCCGCCGCGCTCTCGTTCTATCGCATCCGTGGCTACGAGCCCTGCGAACGCTTCAACACCAACTCTCAGGCGACGCTCTTCTTTCGCAAACGCCTCACCGCATAAGCTGGCATCCACCACATCCTGCGTCTCCGCTATACAACCCCATCTCTGCGTCTCTGCCGCCGCGCCCGCCGCGCAAACCGGCTGACCGGTATATCCTGCATCGCAAGCACCCCATGCCCAATCGCCTCAACTCCTCGCGCCTCGAAGCCTTCTCCGACGGCGTCATCGCCGTCATCATCACCATCATGGTGCTCGATCTCCGCGTGCCCTCCACTCGTCAGCTCGGCAATGCGGATGCTCTGCGCGCCGATCTGAAGCTCATCCTCGTCTACATGCTCAGCTTCGTCCAGACCGGCATCTACTGGGTCAATCACCACTACCTCGTCGACGACGTCGAGCAGGTCTCCCACGGCATCCTCTGGGCCAATCTCGCCTTTCTCTTCACCCTCTCGCTCATCCCCTTCGCCACCAACTGGGTTGGCGAGCGCGGTGTCACCTCCTTCTCGGTCGCGCTCTACGCCATTGCCTGCGTCTTGCCCGCCTTCTCCTGGATGGTCCTCTCCACCGTCATCTGCCGCCGCACTGGCATCCCTCTCGCCGGCAGCCCCGCGAAACAACTCCTCTCCACCGCGCTCTATCTCGGCGCCGTTCCCGCGGCTTTCTACTCTCCGCTGCTTGCCATCGCCATGGTCGCCCTCGTCGCCGTCCTCTGGCTTCTGCCGCCCCGCCGCGTGCGCGAAGCCACAGCGTCCCACTGAGTCCCTCTCTCGTCATTCGCGCCAGAGCATCTCTCCAGAAGGTCTACGAGGGAGCGAAACGGTAGGTCCCGTTTTCTCACAGGGAAAACGGCGTTCTTTTATCTCTTCGACTCCACAGCCTCAGGCGAACTGCTCTAAACTCAACGTTGAAATGAACCTGCAAGGCTGCGGCACCGCTCTCGTTACTCCCTTTCGCCCCGACGGCTCGCTCGACGAGCCCGCCCTCCGCGCGCACATCCACTGGCAGATCTCCAACGGCATCTCCCTGCTCATCCCCTGCGGCACAACCGGCGAAGCCGCGACGCTCAGTGAAAACGAGTGGCTCCGTGTCGTCGAGATCACCGTCGAGGCCGCCAACGGCCGCGTCCCCGTCTTCGCCGGCGCTACCCACAACTCCACCCACGAGGCCGTCCGCAAGGCAAAGCTGCTCGCGCACATCTCCGGCCTCACCGGCATCCTCACCGCCAACCCCTACTACAACAAGCCCGGCCAGGAGGGCCAGTACCGGCACTTCCGCGCCATCGCCGAATCCGTCGATCTCTCCATCCTGCTCTACAACATCCCCGGCCGCACCGGCGCCAACCTCGAGCCCGCCACCGTCCTCCGCCTCACCGAGATCCCCAACATCATCGGCATCAAGGAGTCCAGCGGCAACATCGTCCAGATCACCGAACTCATCACCCAGGCCCCCCGCTCCTTCCGCGTCCTCTCCGGCGACGATGCGCTCGCCCTCCCCACCATCGCTCTCGGCGGCATGGGCCTCGTCTCCGTCGCCTCCAACGCCATCCCCCAGCAGATGGCCGAGATGGTCGCCTCCGCGCTCAGCGACAACTGGATCGCCGCCCGCCGCATCAACCGCCACTACTTCACGCTGCTTCAGGCCAACTTCTCTGAGCCCAGCCCGGCGCCGATCAAAGCCGTCATGACCCTCCTCGGCCGCGGCAGCGAAGAGCTCCGTCTGCCCATGGTGCCCGTCGCCGCGCCCACCCGCCGCAAACTCGAGCGCATCCTCGGCGAGCTCGGCCTTCTCAACAACTCCTCCACGGAAAACCTCCGCGTCTTCTAGTACCGCGTCTTCACCTGCGAGAACATCGAGCGTCGCTACAATCGTCCTACGCATGAACTTCTCCTCCCTCAAATCCTCCATCGACCATTTCTTCTCGCTCGGCGCCGTCGCCGTCGGCAACCCCGAAGCCCTCGCCGCCTTCCACCAGCTCCGCGACGCGCTCGAAGCCGGCATCCTCCGCTCCGCCGAGCCCGATACCACAAGCCCCCCGTCTCAAGCCGGCCAAGCCTGGCGCGTCAACGACTGGGTCAAGCGCGGCATCCTTCTTGGCTTCCGCCTCGGCGCGCTTCAAGCCATGAACGGCAAGCACCCCGAAGGCGGTTCCATCCTCAGCTTTGTCGACAAATCCACCTATCCCGCCCGTCGCTTCAACCCTGAACAGGGCATCCGCATCGTCCCGGGCGGAAGCTCCGTCCGCTCCGGCGCCTACCTCGCCAAAGGCGTCGTCGTCATGCCGCCCGCCTACGTCAACGTCGGCGCCTTCGTCGACGAGTCCACCATGATCGACTCCCACGCCCTCGTCGGCTCCTGCGCCCAGATTGGCAAGCGGGTCCACCTCTCCGCCGCCGCGCAGATCGGCGGCGTCCTCGAACCCATCAACGCCTCGCCCGTCATCATCGAAGACGACGCGCTCATCGGCGGCAACACCGGAGTCTACGAAGGCACCATCGTCCGCTCCCGCGCCGTCCTCGCCGCCGGCACCATCCTCACCCGCGGCACCCCGGTCTACGACCTGCCCAACAACACCGTCCTCCGCGCCACGCCCGAAACCCCGCTCATCATCCCCTCCGGCGCCGTCGTCGTCCCCGGCTCCCGCTCCATCCAGAAGGGCGCTGGCCGCGACCTCGGCCTGTCCCTCTACACCCCCATCATCGTCAAATATCGCGACGAAAAGACCGACCTCTCGACAGCCCTCGAAGACCTGCTGCGGTGACTTGGTGTCGTGCAAGCGAGCCCGGATCTCGGGGTTACACCACGCGATTACCGCCGCCCCTCCCTCCTTCCGTAACCCCAAACGTAACCGGGAAGGTGCCGTTATCTGCGGCAGCAAAAGTACCTTTGGGTGAGTGCCAGCTCTTCCCTCGGCATGGCACAATGCCTTCAAACTCCCTTCCCATGATGCGCTCCAACCCAACCCGCCTCTCCACTGCCGTCTTCAATATGAAGGCCGCGGCCCTGCGCACCCATCGCACCGTCACCGATCTTCGCAACCCCATTCCCCGCCATCAACAGCGCAACGGCTGCACCCTTCCCTTCACCATTGCGCGCTCTCAAACCGAACTCTTCCCCGATCCGCGTCCCTCCGAGCAGTGGCATCAACGCGCCAAGGTTGAAAACCTCCGTCTCGCCGCGCCCTGTCTTGACGGCTGCTTCATCCCCGCCGGCGAGGTCTTCTCCTTCTGGCGTCAGGTCGGCAAAGTCTCCGTCTCGCGCGGCTTCCAGCTCGGCCGGGCCCTGCAGGAAGGAAGTCTCATTCTCTCCGTCGGCGGCGGCCTCTGCCAGCTCTCCAACGCCGTCTTTCAGGTCGCCGTGCAATCCGGATGCGAGATCCTCGAGCGTCACTGCCACTCCCGTCTCATCCCCGGCTCCGCCATGGCCGCCGGCCGCGACGCCGCCGTCGCCTGGAACTACGTCGATCTCCGCTTCCGCTCCAGCGTCGATCTCGAACTCACCATCGCTCTCACCGCCGACCATCTCATCGTCGAGATGCACGCCGGCGTCCACGATTTCCGCGGCGCACAGTCCCCCGAACCCTTCGCCATTCGTCCACTCGACGATGACCCCGCCTGCAGCACCTGCACCTCCAATTGCTTCCGCAGGCGCGTCCTCCCGCAATCCTGAGCCTCCATCCCAACGGAACCATCCGCCTCCTTCCGTCGTACCATGACTCAGGAAGGAGCTTCGCCTTGAAACTTCTGCTCTTCTGCATCCTGCTCGTCCTGTGCTGGCCCGCCGCGCTCCTCGCGCTCATCCTCTATCCCTTCATCTGGCTCATCCTTCTTCCCTTCCGCCTGCTGGGCATCGTTGCGCACGGCGTCTTCGAGCTCATCGCCGCCATCTTCCTGCTCCCCGCCCGCGTCCTTCGCGCGGTTTAAGTCTGTCGGCGCGCACTGCGGTTTGGTACGCGTGCTGCCAGCATGTCCACGCTCAACCTCCACATCGCCAGGGACGGCTTCCGCCTCCGCGGCGCCGCCATGTCCCGCATCGATGGTTTCTCCGACGTCGTCTTCGGCTTCGCCATCACCCTGCTTGTCGTCTCGCTCGAGGTTCCCCGCACCTACCCCGAGCTGCACGCCCTCCTGCGCGGCTTCATCCCTTTCGCCATCTGTTTCTTCTTCCTCATCATGGTCTGGTGGTCCCACTTCCGCTTCTTCCGCCGCTATGGTCTCCATGACGCGGGAACGATCACCGTCAATGCCATCCTTCTCTTCACCATCCTCTTCTACGTCTATCCCCTGAAGTTTCTCTTCACACTTCTCACCCAACAGATGTTCGGCCACGTCGGCCCCTCCGTCTTCACCTCTGTCTATCAGGGTCGCGAGCTCATGGTGGGCTACGGCACCGGCTTCGCGGCCACCTACTTCTGCCTCTCTGCGCTCTACTGGAACGCCTGGCGCCAGCGGCAGGTTCTATCCCTCAACCGGCTCGAACGCTTTCTCACTCTCAGCTACGCATGGGATGAGTTCGGCGTCGGCTTCGTCGGTATCCTCTGCTGCATCGCCGCGCTTCTGCTTCCTCCCGAGCGAGCGGGCAGCGCCGGCTGGTTCTTCTTCCTCATCGGCGTCTGGAAGACCATTCACGGCTTCGTCGCCGGTCCTCGCATCCGCGCGGCAGACGCGCAGACGCCGGCCGAAGATCGCCTCCCTCTTCCGCAGTAGCCGCAGGCGCACAGACCGCACCTCTTCCCGGCTGCGGTGATACCCTGAACTTTCATGGCATCAGACAAGCTGCAAATCATCCCCCTGGGCGGGCTCGGCGAGTTCGGCATGAACTGCCTCGCTCTCCGCTTCGGCGATGACATCATCGTCATCGACGCCGGCCTCATGTTTCCCGAAGAAGAACTCCTCGGCGTCGACATCGTCGTCCCGGACATCAGCTTCCTCGTTGAAAACCGCGCCCACGTCCGCGGCATCGTGCTCACCCACGGCCACGAGGACCACATCGGCGGCCTCCCGTGGATTCTCTCCGAGCTCAACGTCCCCGTCTACGGCACCGAGTTCACCCTCGCCTACGTCGAAGGCAAGCTCGACGAGCATCGCCTCCTCGATGAAGCCGAGCTCGTCGAAATCCTTCCCGGCCGCCGCTTCACCCTCGGCCCGTTCTCCATCATGCCCATCCGCGTCACGCACTCCCTCGTCGACTGCGTTGCGCTCGCCATCCACACCCCCGTCGGCATCGTCCTCCACACCGGCGACTTCAAGATCGATCTCTCCTCGCCCGACGGCCATCCCTTCGACCTCCAGGCCTTCGCCGATCTCGGCAAGCAGGGCATCCTCTGTCTGCTGCAGGATTCCACCAACGTCGACCGCCCCGGCTTCACCCCCGGCGAGCGCGCCGTCCGCCCGCGCCTCGACGACATCTTCGCCGCCGCGCGCAAGAAACTCTTCTTCTCCTGTTTCTCCTCATCGATTCACCGCATCCGCATCGCGATGGACCTTGCCCACAAGCACAATCGCAAGGTCGCGCTCATCGGCCGCTCCATCGACACCAGCGCCGAAATCGCCCAGGACCTCGGCTACCTCGATCCGCCGCAGGGCCTGCTCATCCATCCCGGCCAGATCAAGGACTACTCCCCCGAAGAGCTCTGCATCCTCATCTCCGGCACCCAGGGCGAACCCATGAGCTCGCTCTCCCGCGCCGCCGTCGACAACCACAAGTTCGCCAAAATCGACGCCGGCGACACCGTCATCCTCTCGTCGCGCATCATCCCCGGCAACGAGAAGGCCATCTACCGCGTCATCGACCACCTCGAGCGCCGCGACGCCCGCGTCGTCCACGACGACGGCACCAACGGCCTCATCCACGTCTCCGGCCACGGCTCGCAGGAGGAGCTGCGCATGATGATCAACCTCGTGCGCCCCAAGTTCTTCGTCCCCATCCACGGCGACTATCGCCACCTCAAGCGCCACGCCGAGCTCGCAGCGGCCACCACCATCCCCGACAAGGTCCTCCTGCTCGAAGACGGCGACGTCCTCTCCCTCGACCGCGACTCCGCCGAAAAGACCGGCAAAATCACCACCGGCCGCATCTGCATCGACAACAACTCCACCGCCGACGTCGTCGAGGACACCGTCATCCGCGACCGCAAGCAGCTCGGCGGCGACGGGATCTTCCTTCCCATCATCGCCATCAACAAGCGCACCGGCCTCGTCGAGGGTCTTCCCGAGATCTCCACCCGCGGCTTCGCCGCCGATGACCCCGACCTGCTCCGCAACGCCCGCGACATCGTCGCCCGCACCCTCGAGCTCTCCAGCGAAGAGGAGCGCCGCGACTACGGCGTCATGAAGGACAAGATCCGCGGCGACCTCAAGCGCTTCATCCAGAAGAACGCCAACCGCCGCCCCCTCATCATGCCTATCATCCTCGAGCTCTAACGAGGCGCGCCGCGATGAGCTCACCCCTTATCCCACCACCGCCGCCCTCAGGCCAAAGGTCCACATCGGCGCCGCATCGCATCGGCTCGCTGGATGGCATCCGCGCCGTCGCCATTCTCCTCGTCTTCTCCAGCCACACCATCCTTCCCTGGCACGGATGGGAGGGCGTTCATCTCTTCTTCGTCCTCTCCGGCTTCCTCATCACGGGCATTCTGCGTCGCGCGCGCCACGATCAGTCCTTCTGGCCGCCGTTCTACATCAAGCGCGCCACCCGCATCCTTCCTCCGCTGGTCCTCTGTCTCATTCTCGGTTATCTGCTCTATTCGCCCCCCATCGGCATCCTGTCTCTCTACGCTCTGTTCGCGGCCAACATCGTCGAGGTCACGCACCACAATATCGGCGGCGGCCTCGGCGTGCTCTGGTCGCTCAGCGTCGAGGAGCACTTCTACCTTCTCTGGCCGTTCGCCATTCGCTTCCTTCGCCGCCGTCAGCTTCTCATCCTCTGCGCCGTCCTTCTCGTCTGTGAGCCGATCGTGCGCGCCCTCGCCCACCTTCACTTCCCGGAGCGCAACCTCATCTACATGCTCACGCCGTTTCAGCTCGACGGCCTCCTCGCCGGCAGCATGCTCTCGCTTCTCTGCGAAGATCAATCGGTGCGCGCCACCATCGCACGCCTCTCCCGTCCCCTCGCCGCATTTCTCGTCGCGCTCTATATCGGCCTGAACGTCTTCTGCCGGCCATTCACCTTCAGGAGCAATTCGCTCCTCTTCAACTCAGTCGGCTATTCACTCGTCGCCTTCGCCGCCGCCGCCCTCGTCGCCAGCGTGTATCTGCATCCGCGCAGCATCGTCAGCCGCCTGCTCGGCTCCTGGCCCATGGTCTTTCTCGGCACCATCAGCTACGGCTTTTACCTCTTCCATCTGCTCTTGCTCGATCTGTGCCGGCGCGTTCTTCAGCACATCTACGGACATCCGCGTGAGCTTCGCGCGATACCTCTTGCCTTCGTCCTCACGGTCGCGCTCAGTTGGCTCTCGTTCCACACCTACGAGCGCCCGCTCATCCTGTGGGGCCGCCGCCGCGCCCAGCGCTTCAACGCGCGCAAATCGCCGCCCGTCCCCGCCATCTAGAACTCATTCCCACCGCTTCCAGTGCGGCCGCTCATCACGCGCATCATCCGCGAGCTCTAAGCACAATTATTTCTTCGGCCCGCTCGATGCAGGAGCTGCTGTAGACCCAGTCGCAGGCTTCGCCGCCTCCGCTGCCATCTGCTCTATAAAATCTTCCGTCATCTGGTTCAGCTCCGGCTGGATCTCCTTCACCCTCTGTTGCGCGATCTCCATCCCCTTCTGCATCAGCTCCGGCGTCTTCTCGAGCATCGACTGGCCCACCGGCGATTTGTAGAAGGCAAGAATCCCGTCCAGCTCCTCTTCGGTATACGTGCTCGCGTAAAGGGTGATGAAGTCCGGCTCCATCGCCTTCCATCCCAGCTTCTTCTCCGTCACGTCGGCCACCCGCTGCTGAAAATCAGCAACCTCCTTCCTCTGCTCCGGCGTGAACCGGTCCGCTCCAGGCACAGATTGTGTCATCTGTTGCACCTGCGTCATCACGGCGTTCATCAACTGTCCCATGGTCTGGTCCATGTGCATGGTGACGAACAGCTCCTCTGCCTTCGCGCGTCTCGACACCTCATCGGCTCTGGCAAACGAGCATCCACAGACGCACACCACCGTCATAATCACAATCCAACGCTTCATCTCACGCCTCCAAAACTCTCGTTCATCTGATAGCGGGGAGTACCCTCGCTGTCTCTCTACTGTCTGCTGTCTTCCTGTCTACTGTCTGTCTTCCCGCTCCACCTCTTCCAGCACCGCCTCCGAATCCATCGGCTTGCGCCCGAAGTGATACAGACTGTACGCCAGCGCCGCAAACGCCACCACGCTCACCCAGTCCTTGTACAGCGGATTGGTCGGCTTGAACTGCCACACTGTCGAGTGAGTCGCGTCCTCATACAGCTTGATGCACACGCCCACCAGCCCCATAATGCCGCCCGCTGCAATCAGCCCCGACGCAAACAAACTCCCCGAGCTGATTTCGCTCTCCGCCTCCGTCGACGGCCCCGTTCCCGCCCGCGCCATCGCACGATCGACCATCCATCGCACCACGCCGCCGCAGAAGATCGCCAGCGTCGTCCCAATCGACAGATATGCTCCCACCGCAAACGTCAGCGACCGCACCCCCAGTAGCTCCACCCCGATCACCAGCGCCACCCCCAGCAGCACTAGGCTCCACGGTAGCCTTCGGCTCAAAATGCCATTGATCACCGTCGCCATCAGCCGTCCCTGCGGCGCCGCCGCCCGCTCCGATCCAATCCCCTGCACCCACTGAATCTCAATCTTCCCCGTCGCCGGATTGTAAAGATACTTCCCATCCTCCAGCGTCGACGACCCAATCGCATTCAGCACCACATACTGCTTCGCATTGCCGATCTGCTCTTTCGCCGGCTGCCCCGGCGTATGCGACGTCAACGTAATCGATCCGCGTTTGAAGTTCCCCTGATCCGTCACCCCCGTCGGCAGCGCGCTCAACGACACCGCTGTCGGCTGCGCCATGGGATGAAAGCTCTCAAACGCCACATTCATCCCGCTCAGCACCGGTCCAATCGCAAACACGCTTACCACCACGCCGATCATCACCGCCAGCTGCTGCTTCCACGGCGTCGCCCCAATCAAAAATCCCGTCTTCAAATCCTGCGACGTGTCGCCCGCATTCGCCGCCGCAATGCACACCATCCCGCCCACCGTAATCGCCAGCGCTCCAAACGCCGCCGTCGTCCACCCCTTCACCAGAAAGATCGCGGCCGTCGCCATTAACGTCGCAATCGTCATCCCGCTCACCGGGTTCGCGCTCGATCCGATCAGCCCCACAATCCGCGAGCTCACCGTCACAAACAGGAATCCGAAGATCATCACCAGCAGCGCCGCCGCCAGGTTGGCCAGCCATCCCACCTGCGCTCCCGGAATCGGCTTGAACTCCAGAAACAGAAAGATCATCAGCACCAGCAGCGCGCTTCCGCCCGCCACCACACTCATCGGCATGTCATGCTCAATGCGGCTCAGCCGGTCATTCACCTTCGTGGTCTTCTCGCCCATCTTCGCGAACCCCGCCGTCAGCGCATTCACAATCGTCGGCGCCGTGCGCATCAGCGTAATCAACCCGCTCGCCGCCACCGCGCCCGCGCCCATGGGCCGCACATACGTCGTCCACAGGTCGCTCGGCGTCATCTGGCTGATCGGCACCACGCCCGGATAGATTGGCCCCGGCAGATGCTTCCCAAAGAACACAATCGCCGGCATAAACACCAGCCAGCTCACGACGCCGCCCGCCAGCATAATTGCCGCCACGCGAATCCCGATGATGTATCCCACCCCGAGATACTCCGACGTCACATCCGCCCGCACCGCCGCGCCCTTCATAATCTGCTGCCCGTGCGGATCGAAGTTCGGCGACCAGTTCGGCGTGTCTGGAAACAGCGCCAGCAGATTGCTGTTCTGCAACAGCGCGTACACCCCACCCAACCCCAGCCCCAGAAACACCCGGCTCGCAAACGATCCGCCCCGCTCGCCCGCCTGCAACACATCCGCGCATGCCGTCCCCTCCGGATAGGTCAGCGTTCCATGCTCCTCCACAATCAGCTGCCGCCGCAGCGGAATCATGAACAGCACGCCCAGCCATCCGCCCAGCAGCGCCAGCGCAAAGATGCGAAAGCTCTCCAGATCGAACCCCAAAAAAATCAGCGCCGGCAGCGTAAAGATCACGCCCGACGCAATCGACTGCCCCGCATTCCCCGTCGTCTGAACGATATTGTTCTCAAGGATCGTCGCCCGCCCAAAGGCCCGCAGGATCGAGATCGACAGCACCGAGATCGGAATGCTCGCCGCAACCGTCAGCCCGGCCTCCAGCCCCACATACACCGTCACCGCGCCGAAAATGACGCCGAAGATCGCTCCCAGAATCAGCGCCCGCGCCGACAGCTCTTTGCGGCTCTCTTCGGCAGGGACAAACGGGCGAAAGGTCGTGGTCGTCGCGGCCATCAGTCAGCTCCTCATGTGAACAAGTCAAAGGCTGCACCGGAGTGTACCAGTGCAACCCCAACACGCTCTATGCTGTCCCTCAGTGGCAGCGGAACGACTCGGCTCACCCCGGCTTAGCTAGGCTCCCATCAATTCGGCAGCGCAGCCTTTGGAGGACACGGCTTCCGCCGCACCATCAGGTAGTGGCACGGTCCTTAGCGGGCATACAAGTCTCTGGCATCTTCAGGAAAGGCGCACGCGCCCTTACCGCACCCGCATCGTCCGCCCGTGCCGCGTCACAATCGCCAGCCGCTCGCCGCCCAGGATCCGCTTGGCCTGCGCGCGCGCATGGCTCGCCCACGGCCCACTCGGATCCAGCTGCACATAGCGCGTCCAGTGCTGCAGCGCCCGCCGCGGCTCCTCCAGTCGCTCATACGCCAGCGCCAGGTTGTAATGCGCATCCGCGTACTGCGGAACCAGCTTGAGCGCCCGCTCATACGCCGCCACAGCCTCGGGCAGCCGCTGCAGCTCATCCAGCACGTTTCCAAGATCGAAGAACGCCAGCGCATACTCCGGATCCGCCTCCGCCGCCCGCCGGTACAGCGCCTCCGCGCCCTCATAGTCGCGCTCGTTATAACGGATCGTCCCCAGATTGATCGCCGCCGCCGCATGCTCCGGCTGCCGCTCCAGGATCTCCGCGTAGATCGTCTTCGCCTCCTCCAGCGTCGCCGCACTCTCCTCCAGCCGTACCGCGCGCAGAAACATCTCCTGCGCCTCGGCCGCCGCCGGCGAAACCTCGCCGCTGTACCGGCGCACCACCGCCAGCCCCGCGCTCGGGGTCAGCTCGAAATCGAACGCCATCTGCCGCGTCATCGGATCCACCAGCGCCCCACCCTGCCGAAACGCCAGCCGCGACCCCCGCGGAACCACCGCCAGCTCCAGCAGCGGATTGCTCAGCCCCGCCACCTTCTGCATCGCATCCACCGATCGCCGTATGCTCTTCACCGAAATCCGCGTCTCCGCCAGCTCGCGCAGCTTCCGCAACTGCACCAGCTCATCGAAGGAGTAATGTTCTGAGGCGGAGATCAATCCCGCACGCGTCCAGGCATTCAGTTGCCGGTACGGGAGGCGAAGGATGCGCAGAACGTCTTCTCGGCGGTACTGGCTCACGGCGCTCGTCTCTCGGGTTAGGAAGCGGCCGCCCCGTGCAGCCCGCTCTGTTCCCAGAGTATCCTTCGCCCGCGCTCCCGCATCAAGCGCAACCTGCGCCAACTTACAGATTTCAGTGGATATCTGGAACCAAACCAGGTTCAGCCGCACCTCTGCCGCCGCCCGCAATAGCGATCAACAGCTCAGAGAGACTTGGAAAGAAAATCAGAGAGAACCGCGGAAGGAAGAGAGCGGGAAAGAAAGAGACCGGAGCCGACGAACGGACTTGAACCGTTGACCTGCTGATTACGAAATGGCCAGGTCTTGCGTATGTTGTTGTGACATATAGGACATCGCGAGTCGATTCAGGAGATTTCGGGGTATTCCGAGCTTCGGTTGTACAGGACTTATTCAGCAGCAAAGGTAAATCCCTGCGCAAAAACTCGTTCTCCCTGGTCGGTCCACTGGCGGAGATTGCACGAGATGCACGCGGACACTCTGTTTCTGCTCTGCCGATGCGGAGAACTAAATCAATGAGCGTTCGACGTCGCGCCACCTGAAGGGTATGAGACGAAGACGGGATCGAAGCGGCTTCGACAATTCGAGGTGCACCTCCGGGTCACGCGGAATATCGCCCCCATACTCGGCACAATGTGCGACGGCGAGAGAGCGTAAGCCAAGCGGCCCGCGTTCCGCCATCGCCTCGATGACCAGCGGCAAGTATGGCGGATTTCCAATCCCGTGGTTTCGTCTGCAGCGCAGTATCTGTTCGAGTGAACGGAAAGGCGAAGCGGATCCTTCCTGGCGCCCCCGCCCTGTAAAGATGGGGATTTAGTCATGTGTGGCCGATTCAAACGTCGCTCCGACCAGCAAAAGTTCACGAAGACCTTTGCGGTGACGGCTAGCCTCGAGGAGACCGATTTGAGCCGAGCGACGACTTCAGCCCGCAATCCCTTTCGTCGCTCCCTTGAAGCGGTGCAAATCCGCCAGTCGGACAGCACCGCTGTCGATTGGAAATGCGAGTTTCTTGCCGGTCAGAAAAAACGCTAATCAAGAGGCTGGCATGGGATTGGAAATCCGTACTCCTCACAAGCGGTGTACAACTGGTGTACAAACGGGCCCAGAGGGACCCCGAACACCTAAACGTGCTTTATTGACCAATTGCGCCTGCATCTTCTCTGCGGGCAGAACGCGCAGCAGACACCTTGATTACACAACATCTTACTCAGGGGCGGGGCCGTTTCGTAATCGGATCTTCGCTCATCAGTTTGCGGCCAGGCGCAGGGTAGCCCTTTGAGGCGTCGTCGATTACGAGGACCCAGTCGGGACCTCCCTCCGTTTCGGGAAGCTGATCGCCTTTCGGCGAGAAGTCACCGTGATTTTTGAAAGATTCAATCAGAAGGGATGCGCCGGTGCGAGGGTCGTACCACCAGGCGCGAAGGGTGGAAGAAGGAATGACACTTGTATTGATGTCGACGAATTTGAGAATGGGAAGATATGCAAAGATATAGGTCGCATCGTTCTTGCCAACGGTGCCGTCACGCGTGATCTGGACACGGTCGGAGTCGCGTCCGACTGCCTGCGCATTGGGAAGAATCAGACTCTGATCAGGGATGCGGGTAAGATATGGCCGCGACTCCATGAGATCACGCAAGTGAACCATCTGAAAGCTGCCTTCGGCGTCGAGTGCTTTGATCCACTCAATCCTCGCTCCGTCGATAGGCACGTCGCCATTTCGGTACATTTGCCACACACTGTTGTGACCGTAGGTGTGGCCCATTGCTCCAGCGAATACTGCCCAGTAAGCCGCTTTGCGCACATCATAAGCTGTAAATCGCGGGTTCTCGGTCAGCGTGTCCAAGGGCATGTCTTCATAGGTTGTTTCGCCATCGACGACCGGACGCGTGGGCTGGGATTCGTAATCGTGCTGGACCGCTTCGGCGTCGTTACCGTCGAAGCGATAGTGGCCAACCTGAAGCATATTGAAATCCAACCAGGGCGCCTCGGAGAGAAACTGTGAAGATGAGGTACCACCACCCGGATGATAGGTGATGAGATGCATTCCACCGTCACCTTCTCTGAGGCCCTTGGCCATAGCGTCCCAGATTTCCATATGGCCTACTGGACTTCTATCGCCGCCAAGTATCCAGATGATGTTGGGCTTTGCGGCGTAACGTTTACCCAGAAACAGGCCGTAGAGATAAGCGTTGCGTGCGTTGAACACCTTACGGCCTTCCCAGATACGGTGGGGCATCCCGTCCACCCACGATCCCCAGGTTGGAAGCAGCCCCATGTAGAGACCGTCCGCGGCAGCCTTGTCGACCGTGTAGTCCACAAGGCGGAAGTACTTGTCGTTTGGCGTGGCCGGATCGAAATTGAGCAGGGGCAACTGTCCTTCGGCGTTCTTGACGGAGAGGCCGTTGTCCTCAGCTAGCAGTGTGGCCTGGATGACAGTAAAGCCCTTGCCTGCGCGATTGCGCAGGTAGTAGTCGATGTCGCGTCTGGTCAACCGATGGAATAGTTCCCATGCGGTGTCCGCCAGATAGAAGAAGGGCGTACCATCCTGCTTGACGAGAAAGCGATGATTCGCGCTCACACGAAGACCTTGCATAGACGCTACCGAGCCGGCGACGGTGCCGGTGCGAGTCTGGGCACGGAGCGGTATGTAAAGTAATGCGATCGCAAGGGCCGCGAGAACAATACGGGAGTATAGCTTCGATATTTGCATCATCGCCTTAACGAGTGCATTTGGGCGCGAATCCGGCTCGACAGTTCTTCGAGTTTCATCAGACGGTCACGCTCATTTTCGACCGGAGTCTTGCGCCGCGAGGTCATGCGGCGGCGGCAACTATTCGGTTCAGTTTCCTGTTCTTAAGAATTGCTTGTAGTGGGCCGCGTACTCCGCTTTGTACTGAGCGACCGCCGCTTGGTAATTAAGGCTGGGCGCCGAGGCTTGTTTACGCCATTCGATTTGCACCGTCCGCACATTCCGCGGCAGATATACGGAGTCACTCCTGACCGGGAGGGAAACTCCATCGGCAACAACTTTGCTCGTCTCCATGAACCAAGGCAAATGGAGAATGATGTGCGCGGGAGGATGGACGAAGTGGTCGTGGAGCGTGAGCTCTGCTCGGGACGAAGTCAGGATCCGCATGGAAAGACCTACCATGCCGAAAGTTGTCGGCGCATGATCAACCAGCATCTCGCGGCCAGGCTGGATCCACGCCGGAGAGATAGCGGAGAGCAGATGCAGATCGTCGCCCTGCTCCCGGATAAACATGTTGCGCAAGGCAATGCGAAGGCGCGCGGCGAACCATCCATGCGGAGCAAGATTGTAGTGGAAATCGCGATCGCCCCACGGAACGACGTTTGTTTCGAATCCGGCCTGCGTGGAACTGGTGTGGACCAGCTCCGCATAGAGGTCCTGCACGGCTAACTGCTGATGCCCCAGAATAAGTTCGGTTTCCATGTTGTTGAAGCCGACGTAGTCATGCAGGAAATGGCCATTGTCATAGGTCATAATGCCCTCTTTATACTTGGCACGTGTCGCGTTGAGAGTGGCCGTGACCATCGGATTGTTCGGTGACAGTACCTCGCTGGGATAAATAGAAAGCATGTTGCCCCAGTCCTGTCCCTGCTGGCTGTCGAGGCCAGGCGGGATATAACCCTGCGTGCTGCGCGTGACTCGATCGAGGATCGTCATCAGGGCAGCGTGATAGTTGTTGTAATCCTCCTGAAATTGTGCGGCCTGCTGCGCATGGCCACTCGCCTGAGCCAGGACAATCGCGTTCTGGATACCGTCCAGCGCCCAGAAATTATGGCCAGTGACATGCCCGGTGATCCTCTCATTATCACCGGGCGTTGTTGCGGGAAGCAGATGCAGCGAATCGGACTGTCGGGCTTGTTCAATCCACGCGACCGCCCTCTCGACCGCGGGAAATACTTCAGCGGCAAATGCACGGTCACGCGTGATGGAATAATGCTGGCCGTAAGCCCACAAGACCTGGCCCACTCCGTCGAATTGGCCGCCCTGAGAGAGAAAGTTACCATCGGCCTTCTGCCACTGAGCAAAAAAATTGATCACCTGCCGCGCGTATTCGGGATAGCCGGTGAGGTCATACATGCGCGCAATGAAAGAAGCGTCGCGCAACCAAAAAGCATGGTAATGAAGGTTATTGACGGTCTGCACATAGTCGTTGCCGATTTTATTTCGTGCAATGAGATCGTAGACGAGACTCGCCCTGAAGGCATTGTTGACTTTGGCCTCGGGCACGTCGAGGTCCATGCCCTGATGAAGAATTTGTTCCCAAAAAGCGATGGTCCGAGACAGATATTTATCGAAGCTGGCGCCCTGAATGCGCTCCGCAAGAGGGGAACCTGCCGTAACCGGAATCACAGGCATCGTCCAGTCCAGGTTCACCTGCTCTCCCGGTTTGAGGGAAAGCTTGTAACGTACAATTCCCACCGGAGTGGTCGGTACGGCGGGAAGCACGCGTGAGGCGAGGATGCCGGATGGATCAGGGTCATCCTCCAGCATGTAGCTCACCGTGTGCTGCGGGGTTTCCGGGAAATAGTAGAGAACCTGATCGTCGCGGTCGATAGTGTCGCGGCCGGAACTATAGGCCCAGTGCGAGTTGAAGACCACGCCCGGCTGGCTGTAATCCCCGGGTCTTTGGGGTACGGCGGGACTCGGAAAACGATTGTCGGGCCTGCCATTTTTGCTGTCAACCGTGCCTTCATAGCGCATTCCGCTGGATAGCCAGGCGACTCGCGGCTCTTGCTTGGTGTTCTGAATCTGTACCCTGATGAAGTTCACCTGGGTGCCCGAAGGCTTGCCGTCGAGGGTGGCAGCAAAGCACTCGAACTGGTAGCGGACGCCACCCCGGGTAAACCCATACTGGATGACCGGAAGATAGCCGCGCAGCAACGTTTTAACCCGTTGATGAATGGGGACTGCCGGATTTCCCGTAAAGAACATCAACTCGCCATACCCGGTATATAAAAACCCTTCGGGGGAGATCAGAGTTCCGGATGGACCGTCCATCACCCCAATTTCATCTGTCGGTTGGCTGTAATACGAGAAGGGTCCTGTCCCTGCATCGATGTCCGGGTTCACCATCTGCGCCGAGAGCGCAGCAGAAAGGACGGCAATAGCGGCTAGCAGAAGGAATAACCGAGCTTTGATCATCAATGTAACCCGCCGCCCCCCGCGCAACGTTTATCGGTTGTGGTGCATCAGGTCCATCCAGCGACGGACATCTTAGGGCTTAACTTACCCCACCATGCCGATATGAACATCAGCGTGCGGGGACTACAAATACACCCCGAGCTAAGGCGCTAGTATCGCGTCATCTTCGGAAGCGCTTCCCATTATTAGGTCCGACGGCGACTTTGTCAATCAGATCAGGTCATCGTAATAGCATGCTGTACCTCCACCAGAGATGATCGCAGTTTCCCGCGCTCCGGGAACGAACGCCATGGTGCAACCATCCATTTCAACTGAGATGGAAGAGCACTGGCTTGACAATGTTGCGCATTCGGCGACAAAATCGCCGGAAGCGCTTCCGGCAAAGAAGATGTGACGTTCTCCTTGGCGGAAGTAGTACCGTAATTGATTTCGGTTCCGCGCCATGGTCTCAAACCGTAACCGTGTGACCTCGACAGCCTCAGGCTGCAAATCAGCAGCGATCGAAAGGCTGGAGTTGAACCGAAAATTGCCGCTCAGGAGCTTTACATGCGCAGCTTGAAATTGTCCTTCCTTCTGCTTTGTGCCGGGTATCTCTCGATGGGTAACTTTGGACCGCTCTTCGGGCAATCGCCGATGGGGACGATCGTCGTCAAGCCGAAGCCATTCGACGGCGTACTGGTCAATCCGGATATTGGATTCACCACGTTCCAGCGCTTCAACGGCGACAGCCTGAACGTCGGCACCAACTGGACAGAGGGATTCCCAATCAAGTATCAGCCTTTCCATGGAACGCTCGAGACCAAGGATTATCCGATGACCTCGATCGCCTATTTCCGTGTCTACTGGCGGTTTGTGGAGCCTGAACAGGGAGTTTACAACTGGGGCATGCTCGACAAGGCGCTGCAAACCGCCCACGAGCGCCACCAGACATTACAGCTGGCCATCGCGCCATACGGGACCGGCCCGGAGAGCGATGTTCCCGCCTGGTACAGAAAAGTAACCGGAGAGGTTCTTCGCAAGGCTCCCAACCCTCGCGGCCTTTCTTCGTCCTGGTA